>CAVSXQ010000036.1:0-235199 GCA_963731915.1 uncultured Alphaproteobacteria bacterium | reverse complement strand
GCAAGAGTTGCGCAAGGAGATCGATACTATCGACGCCGAGGTTCACCGCCTCCTGATGGCGCGTGGCGACATCATCGACCGGCTGATCCAGGTGAAGCAGACCCAGGAGGTCGGTTCGGCGTTTCGCCCGGCGCGCGAAGCCGGCATGATGCAGCAACTGGTGGAGCGCCATCGCGGCATCCTGCCGCTCGACACCATCGAGAGCATCTGGCGCGTCATCATCTCGACCTTCACCTATGTACAAGCGCCGTTCTCGGTGCATGCCGATGTCTCGGTCGGAGAACCCGCGATGCGGGATTTCGCACGCTTTCATTTCGGCTTTGTCGTGCCCTATGTCGCGCATTTCAGCGCGACCGCGGCGGTCGAGGCGGTTGCGAAATCAAAGGGCGATCTGGCGCTGGTCTCGGCAGTGTCGAGCCGCACGCCATGGTGGAACGAGCTCGAGGCCGACGGCGCGCCAAAGATCATCGCACGCTTCCCGTTCCTGAGCGCGCCGACCATCCGGCCGCGCTGCCCGTCTTCGTCATCTCGCGCGTGGCTGACGATGCCATGGTGACGGAGGTCCAGATGTGGAGCGTCCGCGTCTCCGGCTGGAATGCCGATACGGCGCGCGCGCTGGCGCCGCTGGCCGAAATCGTGGCTGTGCCCGACACCGCCTTCGACGGTGCCGCGCTGCTTGGTATCGGTCGCCGGCGGCGGCTTTGAAAAGATCAAGCTGGCCCTGATCGAGGCCGGGGCCTCGGTGCGCTCATCGGCCCTCGTCGGCAGCCACGCAACACGCTATAGGGTGCCCCCGAACGGGGCCACAAAGTCTTAGCCCCCAGGTTATTCCGGAGCCAAAATGTCCCGCCCCGTGCCGAATCCCGGTATCCTCGATATTGCGCCCTACACGCCCGGCAAGACGCCGGTGCCGGAGCCGGGCCGCAAGGTGTTCAAGCTGTCGGCCAACGAGACGCCGTTCGGGCCGTCGCCGAAGGCCATGGCAGTTTACAAGGACGTGGCGGCGCATCTGGAAGACTATCCGGAAGGCACCTCGCGGGTGCTGCGCGAGGCGATCGGCCGCGCCTTCGGCCTCGATCCCAACCGCATCATCTGCGGCGCCGGCTCGGACGAAATCCTCAATCTGCTGGCGCACACCTATCTCACCCAGGGCGATGAAGCGATCTCCACCGCGCACGGCTTTCTGGTGTACCCGATCGCGACCATGGCGAACGGCGCCAAAAACGTCGTCGTGCCCGAGACCGACTACACCGCCAATGTCGATGCGATCCTCAAAGCGGTGACGCCGCGCACCAAGATCGTGTGGCTCGCCAATCCCAACAATCCGACCGGCACCTACCTTCCGTTCGACGAGGTCAAGCGGCTGCGCGCCGGCCTGCCGTCGAATGTGCTGCTGGTGCTCGACGCTGCCTATGCCGACTACGTCTCGCGCAACGACTATGAACTCGGCATCGAGCTGGTGGCGACCACCGAAAACACCGTGATGACGCACACCTTCTCGAAAATCCATGGGCTTGCCGCGTTGCGGATCGGCTGGATGTTCGGGCCGGCCCACATCGTCGATGCGGTCAACCGCATCCGCGGTCCCTTCAACGTCTCGACCCCGGCGATGCTGGCGGCGGTCGCCGCGATCGAGGACACCGCGCATGTCCAGATGTCGAAGGCGCACACCGAAAAGTGGCGCAACTGGCTGACGGACGAGATCGGCAAGCTCGGACTCAAGGTGACGCCGAGCGTGGCCAATTTCGTGCTGATCCATTTCCCGCACCGACAAGGGCAAGACATCGGCGGAAGCCGATGTCTTCCTCACCAAGCGTGGCCTCGTGCTGCGCGCGCTGAACAATTACGGCCTGCCGCATTCGCTGCGCATGACCATCGGCACCGAGGAGGCCAACCGCCTCGTCGTCGAAGGCCTGCGCGACTTCATGGCCGCCAAGTGAACAGTTCGCCGATGTTCAAACGCCTCGCGCTGATCGGCTTTGGCCTGATCGGCGGCTCGATCGCGCGCGCCGCGCGCGAACAGGGACTGGTGGGCGAGATCGTCACCACCGCGCGCTCGGAAAAGACGCGCGCGCGGGTCAAGGAGCTCGGCATCGTCGACCGCGTGGTCGAGACCAACGTGGAAGCGGTGAAGGGCGCCGACCTCGTCATCCTCTGCATTCCCGTCGGCGCCTGCGGCCCCGTGACGGAGGAGATATCGAAATATCTCCAGCCCGGCGCTATCGTCTCCGACGTCGGCTCGGTCAAGGGCGCCGTGGCGCGCGAGATGGCACCGTATATTCCTGACGGCGTCCACTTCGTACCGGCCCATCCGGTCGCCGGCACCGAGCATTCCGGCCCCGATTTCGGTTTCGCCGAACTCTTCATCAACCGCTGGTGCATCCTGACGCCGCCGGAGGGCACCGATCCCGCGGCCACCGAAAAGCTGCGCGCGTTCTGGGCCGGCATGGGCGCGAAGGTCGAGGTGATGACACCCGATCACCACGACCTCGTGCTGGCGATCACCAGCCATCTGCCGCATCTGATCGCCTACACCATCGTCGGCACCGCCGACGAACTGGCGCAGGTGACATCGTCTGAAGTGATCAAATTCTCCGCCGGCGGCTTTCGCGATTTCACCCGTATCGCAGCTTCCGATCCCACGATGTGGCGCGACGTGTTCTTGAACAACAAGGAAGCCGTGCTGGAAATGCTCGGCACCTTCAACGAGGATCTCTCAAAGCTCACCCGCGCCATCCGCCGCAACGACGGCGAGGCGCTGTTCGAGCATTTTACCCGCACCCGCGCCATCCGCCGCGGCATCGTCGAAATCGGCCAGGATTCGGCGGCGCCCGATTTCGGACGGCCGCATGAGGCTCTTAAAAATCCTAGAACAGCGGCGGGATCTGCCCGACCTTCACCGGCCCGAACATCACGGCGCCGTCGACGAAGCGCAGCGGGAATGAGCGCGCCTGCTTGCCTTCGAGTACGGCTTCCTTGCCGATCGAATTGAGCCTGACGGCGACGCCGACATTGGCGTTCTGCTTGACCACCTTGCCGAGGCCCGGAACCGCCTTGTCGAGCGCGCCAAAGAGAGTGTTGAGGTCCTGGCGTCTTCACCCCCGGCGCAACGCGGTCGAGCGTCGCCTGCGGCACGCCCTGCTCGAGGATCTTGTCGATGCCGAGCGCCGGCACGATCCGCTCTAGGCCGGTCACCGTCATCTGCAGCTCGCCGTCGAGATTGCCGTTGGCGTTGAGCGCGAGCGTGCCTGCGGCAACCGAGATCATCTCGCCCTGCTGGATGCGCGACTGCACGATCTCGACCTTGCCCCCGGCGGCTGCGATCTCGCGAAAGCGCGCCGGCCAGGGTTTTGGCGAAAAATCCTTCAGCCCCGTCAGCTTGGCGCGGACATCGGCATTGAAGGGCTCGGCCATCACCGGATGCACGCCCTGCACGCTGCCCTCGTTGAGCTGCAGCACGGCTTCGATCACCGGATTGTCGGTCGGCGAACCCTCCGCGAGACGGCCGTGCAGTTCGACATGCTTGGCGCGCGCGACCGGCACCTGCAACGAAGTATTGTTGACGCGGTCGATCGCGACATCGTCGAACACGATCGAACCGCGTTGCGGCACCGCCGGCAATCCCACCACGCTGGCGCGCGCCTTGCTCCAGTCGACCCGCAGCGGCTGCTGCTCGGGGATGGCGATGCTGGCGGGCGAGGCAAACTCCGCGATCACGCGTTGCGGGTCGTAGATCTGCGCGACGACCAGGATCTCGCCGAGTTTTGCCGTGAACGGGATGTTCGAGGCGGTCTGCGAAACCAGCGATACGCTGGCGCCCTCGCAGCGCACTTCGAGCCGGAACGGATAGCCCGCCACCGAGCGCTTGGCGCAATCATAGTTGCGGCCGGACTTTGCTTCCTGCGCGCGCCAGGCATCCGCCTGTACGCCGACCTGCGAAGCCGCATAGAACCAGAATCCGCTCCACACCACTGCTGCGATCAGGAGCAACACAGGCAAAATGAAAAGGCCCCAAAGCGGGCGCCGCCGCGGCGCTGATATGTCTGACATGTTTCCTTTGGCTGCTGGCGTCCTTTGGCTAACGATTTTGTCAAATGTAAGCGGCCCGACACCCGACTTAAAGGCGTGGAATTCAGCACGCGGTTCTGCTAGCCGTTCCCCATAATGTCGGCAACTATCGTTTCAGATCACGAATTCAACGGCGACCTCTGGGTGTTCGGCTATGGCTCGCTGATGTGGCGGCCCGGCTTCGAATTCGTCGAAAAGGTCCCGGCGCGGCTGATCGGCGAGCATCGCGCGCTCTGCGTCTATTCCTTCGACCATCGCGGCACGCCGGAAAAGCCCGGCCTGGTGCTGGGGCTCGACCGTGGCGGCGCCTGCCGCGGCATCGCCTTCCGGATTGCGCCGGAGCTGCGCGAGCACACGATCAAATATTTGCGCGAGCGCGAGCAGACCACCCATGTCTATCGCGAAGTGATGCGTTCGGTCTGGCTCGACAACGAGGCGCGGCAGCGCGTCAGCGCGCTGACCTATGTGGCCGATCGCGGGCATGTGCAATATGCCGGCCGGCTGCCGCTCAACGAACAGCTTCGCATCGTCCGGCAGGGACACGGCCGCTCCGGCAACAACCGCGACTATGTGCTTGCCACCGTCAAGGCGATCGAGGCCGAAGGGTTTCGCGACACACAACTGCATCAGCTTGCGATGATGTTGCACGATGCCCATGCGCCGCATGCCCCTCCGGCTGCCGGCGAGGCACAGGAGGCTTGACGCCTATTCGCCGCGGGCCGTCACGTGGCTTGGCGCGCTTCCGATCAGTTGCTCCTGCTCTCCCGCCCAGCCTCGACAATGCGGCCGGTCGCCTCCTCGATCGCATCGCGAACACGGGAAATGAAATCATCCTTCGGCAGTCCGGACGGCAGCAGGTCCAGAAATTCCACGACCAGCGTGCCGGGATAGCGCATGAACGTGCGCCTCGGCCAGAACAGGCCGGAGTTGAGCGCGACCGGCAGGCACGGCGCACCGCAAGCCGAGTAAATCTGGGCAAAGCCGGTCTTGTAATCCGCCGGCGCACCCGGCGGGCGGCGCGTGCCCTCCGGGAAGATTATCAGCTGGCTGCCGCCATGCACGGCGGCGCGCGCCCGCCGTGTCATGTCGAGCAATGTTTTGACGCCAGCCGTGCGATCGATGGAGATCATCCCGAACTTGGCGAGGTATTGGCCGAAGACGGGGATGTACATCAGCTGGCGCTTGAGGATGAAAATCGGATGCTCGAACAACGGCACGAGCGCGAACGTCTCCCAGAACGACTGGTGTTTGGCGACGACCACCAGCGGCCCCTTCGGAATCTTCTCGAGGCCGCGGAATTCCACCTTGATGTTGCAGATGACCCGCATCAGGAACAGCGTCGCTTTCATCCACCATCCGGCCACGGTCTTCAATGCGCGCGGCGGCATCAGCAGCGTCGGCAGCGCCACGATGATGAGAGCGACGAGCACGGCATAGAACAGCACGTTGAAGACGAGCGAACGCAGGAAAATCAGGAACATCAGAAGTCCGATCAATTGGCCTGAGCCGTCGCGGGCCGGCGCGGCGATTGCCCGCCGGCCGGCTGATCGGAAGCTTCGGGCAGCAGGTCGAGGCCAATATCGGCCAACCGCACCCGCACCTCCGCGGCGACGTATTTCGCATACTCCGATAGCAGGAGCCGCAAGGTCACGCCACTCGTCCACCACGGCTCATCGCGCCATCGGTCGCCGACCACCGCAAAGGGAATCAGCGTGACGTCGGGCATGGTGTGCGACAGCTCCACGATGGCGCGCGGCATGTGATAGTTCGATGTCACCACGATCAGGGACCTGAATTCGCGCTCCTTCGCCCAGCGCCGCGTCTCGGCGGCGTTGCCGCGCGTATCGATAGCGGAACGGTCGAGGTCGACGCAGCAATTGAGGAGCTTGTGGTTGTCAGGCAGGGTGCGGGAAATGTCGCTGACATTGTTGGTGGGGTGCACGCCCGAAATCAGCAGCCGCTTGCCGTAACCGGCGGCGAGCAGTTCCATCGCATCCGACACCCGCGACGAACCGCCGGTCAGCACCACGATGCCGTCGGCATTGCGGGCAGGCTTTTCCTCGGCGCCGCGCAATTGCGAGAGGAATCCGATGAAGCCGAAGCCGGCGCCGACGAAGGCAAGCGCCAGCGTCGCGACAACAGCCGCGCGCATCGTCCCCCGCGGCCGCCGGGCCGCATTCGGCGGTCTATCGTCGGGCTCTCGGCTCATGCGAAGCTGGCGTTCCTCCCCCCTTGCCAATTCTAGAAGGTTTTCCGGCGAAGTGGAGTCCGGTTCCGACGTTGATCCTCAATCGATATCGTCCAGCGACGCAAACAGCGCCTGGCGCGAGGCCCAGGCGGTGATGCCCGCGATCACGACCGCCTGCACCGCCAGCACCAGGTAGCCGGAGGGACGCAGCGAGAACGTCCCCAGCAAGGCGGCGAATTGATCGCCGACCGGGGTGCCGGAAAACCATCCCGCGATCAACTCGGAGAAGCCGAACAGCAGCATCGCCGCGCCGCCGCCGATCACGCCGCCTTCGAGGCCAAGGCGCAGGAAATGCCGCAGAAAGCGGTTGCGATGAAGCTGTCGCCCGCGCCGACGAAATGCAGCACCTCGACGATCGGCCGGTTGGCCGCCATCGCGCCGCGGGTCGCGAACGACACCGAGAGCTGGTCGCGACGATGACCAGCGCACAATGCCGATGCCGGCGAATACGGTCGCGCCGGTCATCGAGCGCATCCGCTCGATCCAAGCGCGATGGTCGTCGACGCTCGCGCCCGGCGCACCTGCGTCACGCGCGCGGCAGGCACCGCAAGATCGAGCGCGGTCCGGGTTGCGCCCGCGCGACGATGACGCGCGGCACCGGCAGTTCGTCCAAGACAAGACAGTTGCCGAGCCATGGCTCCAGCAGTTTCGCGATTCATCCTTGCTGAACGGCGCGCGACCTCGACGATGCCCGGCTGCGCCCGCAGGGTTCTCGATGGCGCGCGCGCACTGTCGGCGCGATGTCGCGGCCGGCGGCGGCTGATCTGGATGGTCACTTCGCGCGCGACGTCGGACTGCCATTCGCGCCGCCGAGGCGCTACCATCTGCACCGCGCCGGCGGTGATCGAGGCGAGAAACGTCATGATGGCGACGACGGCGACCAGCGCGCGGCCGGAGATCGAGGCGCGCGGCACGATCGGCGACATGATGCGCGCCGCTCGCCGGCAGTCTGCGGCCGCTCGTTGCCGAGGTCCACCAGCGGGAGCGTGCTCGTCGGCCTTACTCATAGATGTGCAGCCGTCCCTGCTGCAGCACCAGGCGCCGCGCCTCGTACTGATCCATCAGGGTGATGTCGTGGGTGGCGATGACGACCGCCGTGCCGACTTGTTGAACTCGATGAACAGCCGCATCAGCCGCCGCCCAGCGTCGGATCGACACTGCCGGTCGGCTCGTCGGCGAGCAGCAGTTGCGGCCTGGAGATCACCGCGCGCGCGATCGCGGCGCGCTGCTTTTCGCCGCCCGACAGGACCGGCGGCAGCGGATCCATGCGCTCGCCGAGGCCGACCCAGCGCAGCAGATCGATCACCTCGCGGCGATAGCTCGTTTCCTCGCGCGCCCATGACGCGGAACGGCAGCGCGACATTCTCATAGGTCGTCATATGATCGAGCAACCGGAAATCCTGCAGCACGATGCCGATCCGCCTGCGCAAATCGGCGACCTGCGTCCTTGCCGAGCAGCGAGATGTCGTGGCCGAACAAATTGACGAGGCCGCGGGTCGGACGCAGCGACAGGAACAACAGTCGCAGCAGCGAGGTTTTGCCGGCGCCGGATGGGCCGGTCAGGAACTGGAACGAATGGGCGCGATCAGGAACGAGAGGTCGCGCAAAATCTCCGGGCCAAGCCCGTAGCGCAACCCTACATTTTCGAACCGAACCAAGCTCAGCTCCGTTCGATGGGGGACCTGACCGAAAACCGCGATCCCGCAGCCCGCCCTGTCCGGAACGGTTGTGCGGCTTTTATGGTTTCCGATTGTTAACGGTCGCCTTGTAGCATCCCGGCAAGATCATGTGAGACCGGCTCCATGCACATCGTTTGTCCCCATTGTACAACATCCTATGCCATTGATTTGGCTACCTTGGGCACGGCCGGCCGCACCGTGCGCTGTTCCCGCTGCAAGGAGGTCTGGCTGGCGCGGCCGGAGGATGCGGTAGCGCGCAGTCCCTGTTCCCGTGATGGCGGCGGCAAGTCAATCTGCCGGCGAGGCCGATGCGGCCGCCGAATGGGAGGCGATGGCCCGCGAGGATACCGCGGAACGGGACGCGCCGCATGTCGACAGCCCCTCCATTTCGGCCGACTGGCCGGCCGACGGCGCTGCACGGTCCACCGGGGACGACTGGACCGCGGCGGCGCGCGACGACGGGCACGACCATGACGAGGAGAGGCCGAAGCGCGCTTCGCTTCTCTCGAGGCTTTTCAGGCTGCCGGCGCTGCCGCGGATCCTCCCCGGCAAGCCGGCGATCGGCCTGCCCGTGGCCTGCGGAGTGATGGGCGCGCTGGTGCTGGCGATGCTGTTCTGGCGCACCGACGTGGTGCGTCTGCTGCCGCAGACCGCGGCCTTCTACAAGCTGGTCGGGCTGGACGTGAATCTGCGCGGGCTGAGCTTCAAGGACCTGAAGATCACCAACGAGACCGTCGAGGGCAAGCCGGTGCTGGTCATCGAGGGCATGATCGTGGGCGAGGCCGCAAGGCGGTCGAATTGCCGCGGCTGCGCTTTCGTGTCCGCGACGCGCAAGGCGCCGAAATCTACGCCTGGAACGCGGTGCTGGAGCAGACCAGCCTGAAGCCGGGCGAGCGCGCCTGGTTCAAGTCGCGGCTGGCCTCACCGCCGCCTGAAGGGCGCAATATCGACGTACGCTTCTTCAACAAGCGCGATCTGGCCGGCGGCCGCGCCTGAGGCCACCCCGCGCGCCCGCGAAGGATGTGAGATCAGATGCCCCGCGTGCTGATCGCCGACGATGAGGATTCCATGCGCACGCTGGTGGCCCGCGCCATCGCCATGGACGGGCACGTCACGGTGACCGCTGAAGACGGCGCCGAGGCGCTGGAAATATTGACCCGCGAACGCGGCGCATTCGATCTGCTGCTGACCGACATCCAGATGCCCGTGATGGACGGCATCGCGCTGGCGCTGGCCGCCGCGCGCGATTTTCCGGACCTGAAGATTTTGCTGATGACCGGCTTTGCCGATCAGCGCGAGCGTGCCTCCGGCCTCAATGCCATCGTGCATGACGTGGTGACCAAGCCGTTTTCGGTCGCCGATATCCGCACTGCGGTCGCGGATGCGCTGGCGGCGCGGAAGGCGTAGGGCCACCGTCATCCGAGCGCTGCGAAGCATCCATACGCACGCCGCCGCATCGATGATTATCTGTCACATGACTGCGGTGATCAATAATCCTTCAGCAGCCGCTCGATGTAGTCGAGCTCGATCTGCGGCCGTGCCGTATCGCCGAGCCGGCGGCGCAGCTCTTCCAGGATGCGGCGGACGCGCTGCACGTCGATCTCGCCGGAAATCTTCGACCGTGTAGTCGTCGCCGAACTCGCGGCCTTGCAGCGGACGACCGAGCGGATCGGTGCCGCGCTGCGCGCCCTGCTGGCGGCCGGCGCGGTTGCCGGGGCCATCGTTCTGCCCCTCGCCGTCGCCCTGCTGCATGGCTTCCGCAAGGCTCTGGGCACCCTTGCGCAGCGCTTCCAGCGCACGGCCCTGCGAATCCACCGCGCCATCGGCATTGCCCTCGCCGAGCCGGCCGCCGGCATCGCCCATCGCGCTGTCGGCCTCGCCAAGGCCGTCCTCGCCGTCGCCCTGATCGCCTTGCTGACCCTGTGGCCCTGCTGTCCCTGTTCGCCGCGCTGGCCCTTCTCGCCGCGCTGCCCCTTTTCACCACGCTGGCCCGGACCCATGCCGCGCTTGGCCAGTTCTTCCTGCAGTTTCTTCAGGCGGTCGCGCAGGCCCTGCTGATCCTGCTGCAGGTCGCTCATGCTCTGGTCGCCCTGCTTGCCGCGCATGCGGTCGCGCCGCGAATCCTGGCCCTGCTTGTAGGTCTTGTCGCGCAACTGCTGCTGCTTGCGGATCATGTCGCCGAGTTCGTTGAGCGCCTGCTCCATCTCGTTGTCGCCGCCCTGGCCGGGCTGCGCCATCTGCAGGTTTTCCAGCATCTGCTGCAGCTGATCCAGCAACTGCCGGGCGGCGTCCTTGTCGCCGGAGCGCGACAGCCGCTCCATGCGATCGAGCATGTTCTTCAGATCGTTCTGGCTCAGCGTGCGCGTGTTGGGATCGAGCGGCCGCGCCAGTTGCTGCGGATTTTTCTGCATCTGCTCGGCGAGCTGGCGCAGGAAATTGTCCAGCGCCGCGCGCAGATTGTCGGTGAGCTTCTTGATTTCCTCGTCGCTGGCGCCGCGTTCCAGCGCCTGCTTCAGCGCCTCCTGCGCCGCGCGCAGCGCCTTGTCGACATCGGTGATGTTGCCGTCCTCGATGGTGACGGCGAGCGCCCACAGGCTCGCGACGACCTCGCGCAACGCGACGTCGGTGCGCGCCGCCTCGAGCTGCCGCGCCACGCTGTGGAGGCCGAGATAATGCCCGGCTTGCGGCGTGAACATTTCCGGCGCGATCATCAGCGCGTCGAGCGCGGCAAAGACCTGGCCATTCTGGTTGGCATCGAGCGCAAGGATGCGGCGCTGCTCGATCAGCGCCCGCGCCAGCGGCTTTGCGAACAACCGCTCCGGCAGCCGCATGTTGAACGGCTCGCTCTTGCCGCTATTGCCGGCTTCATCCTTCGCGGTCAGCGTCAGCGTGACTTCGGCGCCGGCATAGGGGTCTTCGCTGAGATCCTTCACGGTCTGGCCGACGCCGTTGCGGGTCCGCGCATTGGGCAGCACCAGCGGAAACTGCGGCGGCTCGAACAGCGGCCGCGGCTCGGCGGCCCCCTTCGGCAGGTCACGCGCGGCAAACTGCGCGCGGGCTTCGGTGACGCCGTAATCGTCCTCGAGCTTGTAGGACATCTGCAGCGAGCCGCGGGCCTGACGCTCCGGATCCTTGGCGAGCGCAATGGTCGGCGCACGGTCGGGCATGGCGGCAAACTTCCACTGCGGCTGGCCGGAGGGCGCGCGCACATGCACGGTGCCGTCGCCCTTGACGGTGAACTGCCGTTCGTTGGTGCCCTTGGGCGCCTGCTCGGTGGGCGCCGCTTCGCTGACGCCGCCGCCCGCCACCACGTCGAGCGTGCCGCCGCTGGAGCGCACGATCACGGTAGAGCCGGCCGGCACCGCCAGCGGTCCGCTGTCGGGCGCGGTGCTTTCCTTGTTGGCGGAAGACAGAATGATCGGCGGCTTGCCGGTATAGACCGGCGGCGTCACCCAGGCATCGACCCGGATATTGGTCGGCGCCAGCACGCCCTGCCAGTCGAACGCGGAGGCGATGCGCATCCTGCGCTCATCGCCCGCCGCGACCCAGGACGCCGCCAGCATCACCATGACCAGCGCGCGCAGCGCCCAGGGATCGTGGATCGCCAGCCGCGGCGACGGCAGGCCGGCGCGGATGCGCTTGAGCGAGGCCAGCGTACGCTCGCGCTGCGCCTGCCACAGCGCCTGCGCGAACGGATCCTGCATCGTCAGGGTGTCGGTGAGCGCGGTCGCCGGGCGATGGCGGATGCCGGTGCCGCGGTCGAGGCGGCCAAGCGCCTCCTCGCGGGTCGGCCAGCGGAAACGAATCAGGGGAACCAGCGCGCCGAGCAACAGCAGCGCAAACACACCGAGGCCGACCGCGCGTGCGACCGACGGCAGCACCAGCCACAATCCGACCCATGAGGCGATCAGGAACAGGCCGACAACCGTCAACAGCCGGGCCAGATGCGGCCAGACTCGCTCCCACGCGATCGCATATTGCGCCCGCTGCAGGGCCTGCGTCAGCTTCAGGCGCGCAACATCGTCGGGCTCGCGCGCGGGCTTTGACGGCTCGGTGTTGATGTCGTTCAACAATATCTCCGGGTTGCCGGCATCTGATCTTAGCACAACGGCGGCAATGGGGCACCCGTTCCAGCACGGTATCCCACCCCTAATCCCGCATAACACGAAGGCGTGACTACGCCGGGGCAACCCCGTAGTTTCCCGCCCCGAACCGGCAACAAACACACAAAGGGAACGCCATGGACCAGAAGCTGTACGACAAGGGGCTCGGGATTTGCAAAGCCGTGCTGGGCGACGCCTATGTCTCCAACGCGCTGAAGAATGTCGACAGTTTCAACGCGCCGTTCCAGGACCTGCTCAACGAATATTGCTGGGGCGCGGTGTGGGGCCGCGAGGAGCTGCCGCGCAAGACCCGCAGCATGCTCAACATCGCGATGATCTCGATCCTCAACCGCCCGCATGAACTGCGCGCGCATCTCAAGGGCGCGCTGACCAACGGCGTGTCGCGGGAGGAGATCCGCGAAATCCTGATGCAGGTCGCGATCTATGCCGGCATGCCCGCCGCCGTCGACAGTTTTCGCATCGCCCGCGAAGTGTTCGCCGAACTCGACAAGGCCTGAAGAGCCACGCCGCGCCGTCATTGCGAGCGAAGCGAAGCAATCCATCTTCCTTCGCCGAAACAACAAAGAATGGATTGCTTCGTCGCTGCGCTCCTCGCAATCCTCGACGACGAGTTGGAGGAATTCTCATGGAAATCGGATTCATCGGCCTCGGAAAGATGGGCTTTCCGATGGCGCGCCGGCTGATCGAGGCCGGCCACAAGCTCACCGTGTTCGACACCCAGAAGGCGGCCGTGGACCGGCTGGTCGCGCTCGGCGCCAAGGCCGGCACGTCGGTCAAGGACATCGCCGACGAGGTCGAGACCGTGATGGCGTCCCTGCCCTCGCTGCAGGCCTCGCTCGATGTCGCCACCGGCAAGGGCGGCGTCATCGAGGGCAAGCGCGTCAAGCGCTTCATCGATCTCTCCACCATCGGCTCGCAGATGGCCGTGAAGATCCACGACCTGCTGAAGGCCCGCAACATCGTCCAGCTCGACAGCCCCGTCAGCGGCGGCGTCGGCGGCGCCGAAAAGGGCACGCTGGCCGTGATGGTGTCCGGCCCGCGCGCCGACTTCGAGGCGGTGAAGGACGCGCTCGGCGTGATCGGCAAGGTGTTCTTCATCGGCGAAAAGCCGGGCTCCGGGCAGACCATGAAGCTCGCCAACAATTTTCTGTCGGCGACCGCGATGGTGGCGACGTCGGAAGCTGTCGTGATGGGCGTCAAGTCCGGGCTCGATCCGGCCGTGATGATCGACGTCATCAATGCCGGCTCGGGGATGAACACGGCGAGCCGTGACAAGTTTCCGCGCGCGGTGCTGCCGCGCACGTTTCGATTTCGGTTTTGCCACCGGGCTGATGGTGAAGGACGTGCGGCTGGCGCTGGAGGAGATGAAGCAGCTTGGGCTCTCGATGGAGGTCGCCGAAGCGGTCGGCCGTCTCTGGGAAGTCGTGATCCGCGACATGGGGCCGGAGTTGGATTTCACCGAGGCGATCAAGCCGATCGAGAAGGCGGCGGGTGTCGTTGGTGGCGGCAAGGGTAGTCACGCGGCGAAGTGAGTTCACGTTCCCGGACGCTGCGCAGCCGAAGTGATGCGCTGCAGAGCCGGGGTCCACCTGCGTTCTGGGTCCCGGCTCTGCGGAGCAGCGCGTAGAGCGCTGCACCGCGTCCGGGACACGAGGTCACAGCCACGGCGCCGTTCGGTCCATCGCGATCAGTTCGTCGACGTCGATGCGCGGGCGGACCACGGCGTATTGGTCGTCCTTGACCAGCACTTCCGGCACCAGGGCGCGCGTGTTGTAGGTGCCGGACTGCACGGCGCCATAGGCGCCGGCGGTCATGATGGCGATGAGGTCGCCGGCCTTGGGCTCGGGCAGCTTGCGGTCGAGCGCGAGGTAGTCGCCGGTCTCGCAGATCGGGCCGACGACGTCGGCGGTGATGATGCGCGCGCCCGCGGCCGCCTGGCGCACCGGCAGGATGTCGTGATGCGCCTCGTACAGCGTCGGGCGGATCAGATCGTTCATCGCGGCGTCGATGACGACGAAGTTCTTGGCGTCGCCGGGCTTCACATAGATGACGCGGGCAACCAGAATGCCGGCATTGCCGACCAGCATCCGGCCCGGCTCGAACATCAGCGTGCAGCCGAGATTATGGGCGACGCGCTTGACCATCGCGGCATAGGCCGTCGGCCCGCGGCGGCGCTTCGCGATCCATGTGATAGGGAATGCCGAGGCCGCCGCCGAAATCGATATGCGAGATGTTGTGGCCGTCGGCGCGCAGCACTGCACGAAATCCGCCAGGATGCGGAAGGCGACCTCCAGCTTGCTGAGATCGGTGATCTGGCTGCCGATATGCATGTCGACGCCGGTGACTTCGATGCCCGGCAATTTTGCGGCGCGCGCATAGACCGCGCGGGCGCGCGCGATCGGCACGCCGAACTTGTTCTCGGACTTGCCGGTAGAGATCTTCGCATGCGTGCCCGCATCGACGTCGGGATTGACGCGCACGGAGATGCGCGCGGTCTTGCCGGCCTCGACCGCGAGCCGCGACAACATCTCGAGTTCCGGCTCGGACTCGACGTTGATGCAGAGGATGTCGGCGGCGAGCGCCGCGCGCAGCTCGGCTTCGGTCTTGCCGACGCCGGAGAACAGGATCTTGTTGGCGGGAATGCCGGCGGCCAGCGCGCGCTTCAATTCGCCGCCCGACACCACGTCGGCGCCGGCGCCGAGCTTTGCCAAGGTGCGCAGCACGGACTGGTTGGAGTTCGCCTTCATGGCGTAGCACACCAACGACCTTCTCGCCGGCGAAGGCTTCGGTGAAGACGCGGTAGTGCCGCTCCAGCGTTGCGGTCGAATAGCAATAGAACGGCGTGCCGACGGCGTCCGCCAGTTCGGACAGGTTGACCGCCTCGGCGTGGAGCACGCCGTTGCGATAGTCGAAATGATTCATGGCGGCGGAGCTCAGTTGCCGAGCAAGCGGGTCGAGAACAAACGATTTCTTGCGGCCTTTGGGCGCAGTCGGGTCCCTGCCTCCGAGCCATAGGTCCGGATTGAAGACGCCAGGCTGGGCGGCGCGCTCGGCTTCGGAATCGGGCTCCGCCCGGCGCCGCGGACGAGTTCATGGCGTTGGGCGGCAGATCGAGGCCGCCCTTGCGGCCGCAGCCGCCAAGCGCGAGCGCAGCCGCGCTCAAGACGATGATGGCCCATCCCGACGCGGGCAGGCGGTAATTACGATTCACGACGAAATCCCCAATGCGGGCCGCACCATACAAAGATTGGTTCGCTCTGGCGAGACCTGGATAACCATGGAATTGCAGCGAAATTTGTGACCTCAGCCCAACTTTCGCTCTTTTTCGAGCCGCTTCAGCCAGGCTTTGGCCTGCGCGAGCACGTTCTTCGGCGCGGTGCCGCCAAAACTGGTGCGGCTTTTCACCGATGATTCCACCGAAAGCACCTTTAGCGCCTCCGCCGTGATCCTCGGCTCGACCTCCTGCATCGCCTTGAGCGGCAGCTCGTGCAGCGCCACGCCCTGTTTCGAGGCGAGGCCGACGATGCGGCCGGTGACGTGATGGGCGTCGCGGAACGGCATTTTCAGCGTCCGCACCAGCCAGTCGGCGAGATCGGTCGCGGTGGCATAGCCCTCGCCGGCAGCCGCCTTCATCCGCGCCTCGTCCGGCACCAGATCGATCACCATGCCGGTCATGGCGCGGACCGCGAGCGACAGCGCGGCAAACGCCTCCATCGCGCCCTGCTTGTCCTCCTGCATGTCCTTTTGATAGGCGAGCGGCAGGCCCTTCATCACGATCAGCAGCGCCGTCAGCGCGCCGATCATCCGGCCGGTCTTGGCGCGCACCAGTTCCGCCGCGTCCGGGTTGCGCTTCTGCGGCATGATCGAGGAGCCGGTGGTGTATTTGTCGGACAGCCGCACGAGCCCCGACCAGCGGCGAGGTCCAGATCACGATCTCTTCGGCGAAGCGCGACAGGTGCACGGCGCAGATCGCCGCCGCCGACAGCGTCTCCAGCACGAAATCGCGATCGGAGACCGCATCGAGCGAATTGGCCATCGGCCGGTCGAAGCCGAGCGCCTTCGCGGTCGCCGTGCGGTCGATCGGAAACGAGGTGCCGGCCAGCGCCGCAGCGCCCAGCGGGGATTCGTTCAGCCGCTTGCGCGCATCGGCAAAGCGGCCGCGGTCGCGCGCGGCCATCTCGACATAGGCCAGCAGATGATGGCCGAACGTCACGGGCTGCGCGGTCTGCAGATGGGTGAAGCCGGGCATGACCGTGCCGGCATGCTCCAGCGCGCGCGTCGCCAGCGCATGCTGGAACGCCGCCAGCGCCGCATCGGTCTCGTCGATGGTGTCGCGGACATAGAGCCGGAAATCGGTCGCGACCTGGTCGTTGCGCGAGCGCGCGGTGTGCAGCCGTCCGGCGGCCGGGCCGATCAGCTCGGCAAGCCGGCTCTCGACGTTCATATGGATGTCTTCGAGCGCGCGCTTGAAGTCGAAAGTGCCCTTGCCGATCTCCGACAGGATCGTGTCGAGACCCTTGGCGATGTTTTTTGCATCGCTGGCGGTGATGATGCCGTTGTCGCGCCAGCATCGCGGCATGCGCCTTCGACGCGGCGATGTCCTGGGCATACATGTGACGATCGACGTCGATGGAGACGTTGATTTCCTCCATGATGGCGTCGGGGCGCTCCGAGAACCGCCCGCCCCACATCTTGTTGCTCATGACCTCGTGCCTTATCGCTTGCCTTTTATCGCCGGAGGCGCGAAACGCCGTGCCGATCCCAGCGCGTAATATGCTCTGCATAGCCATATCTGACACAGGATGACAAACGATATGCCCGAGACGACCCCGCCCCGCTTCGGCCACCAGGCGCCGGATTCCGATGGCCGTCGGCGCCGTGCTGGCCGTGGGCGCTGATCGGGTTGGCCGGGGTTTACGGGCTCGGCGGCCTGAAGCGCGGCGCAGGCGGCGACCCCGTTTGCACCGGTGCGGTCGATCTGGCGAAGAAGATCGCGCCGCTCGCCCATGGCGAAGTCGCCGCGCTGACCATGGCCACCGCGCCGCTGCGGCTGCCGGACCTCGCCTTCGAGGACGCCGAGGGCAAGGCCAAAAAGCTCTCGGACTGGCGCGGCAAGACCGTCCTGCTGAACCTGTGGGCCACCTGGTGCGTGCCCTGCCGGAAGGAAATGCCGGCGCTGAACGATCTGCAGGCCAAGCTCGGCGGCAAGGATTTTGACGTGGTCGCCGTCAACATCGACACCCGCGATCTGGAAAAGCCGAAGAATTTTCTGAAAGACGCCAATCTGACCCGGCTCGGCTATTTTGCCGACCATAAAGCCAAGGTTTTTCAGGATCTTAAGGCCATAGGCCGGGCGCTGGGCATGCCGACCTCGGTGCTGATCGATGCGCAGGGCTGCGAGATCGCCACCATCGCCGGCCCTGCCGAATGGGCCAGCGACGACGCGGTCAAACTGATCAAGGCCGCGATGCAGCCGAAGATGGCAGGGTTTTAAGCCGAAATATCGAGGCTGCCGCCGACGCCGGCGCCGAGATTGGCCTGGGAGGGCTGGCCGAGCAGCGTCTGCACCGCGAATTTCTCCGCGTCCGCATTCTTCTTGATCATCGAGGTCGCGATCTGCTGCTGCAGGTTTCCGGCCTGCTGCATCATCATGCTCGAAACCATCGCCATCATATCCATACGCACTACTCCCGGTCCGCGGGCAACCTAGCGGGAGGTGGTTAATGAATGGTGGCGGAGCGTGGCCGGCGACGGCTCCCGCCGAGTCGACGCCGTCATGCCCGCACGGGTCCGTCATTGCGAGCCCGATGACAGGCTCCGGCGAGGCATCCAGTACGCCGCGGCTTCCATCGGTTCAATCACTACTGCCTCTGGAATACTGGATCGCCCGCTTCGCGGGCGATGACGAGTGAGGGTGTGAGCGTTCGCATCAAACGCAGTTTCGCGTTCTCGCGGCATGTTTCGCCCGAGTTTTCCAATCTCGTTGTCCCTCTCTGAAAACAGAGGGCGCAGGGAATGCCGGGTGCGCGCTGCACCCGCGGTCTCATGTGCCAAAGTGCGCAAATGGCGGCACACGAGCATACAGGTGAGCGGTGAACACACCGACATCCCCTGCGCAATGGCTTTACGGCTTATATCGTGCTCTCCCCGGTGAGCGGGCTTGTTGTCACCGTCACCCCTGAGAAGCTTGCTTCTCACGAGCTTTACGCCAGCATCGCGGCGCCAGGACCACACGACTTCGCCGTACGCACTTGTCCATTCGTCCGCTGGACACGCAGCGTCCACCGCATCCCATCCCAACGTTTCGTGACGATGGCCAACGCCCCTCCTCGGGCATGAGACGGGCAGCTTATAATTCTGATTTACGGAAATGCCAAGCGAAATATTTTTGCTTCCGGGGCTTGACACGATTTCCGAAATCGGAAGTGATTTGCCCGACAGACAAATCAGTTTGATGCCGGCTCAGGAAATTCGGCTTGCGCGCGCGATCTTGGGACGCGCCTCAGGTGCCCAGAGCGATTCCGACGCGTTCTTTCAACTGGTCGAACTCGGCGGGATGATAGGTGGCGCCATCCGGCGTCACGATCTCCACGTTCCAGCAACCGTCCGATATCAATTCGTCGGCCTTCTTGATCGCAGCCGGGACGGTTTCCCGATGCAGGGTTACGCTGCCCGCCGTGTCGTGCGCGGTAATGTAGAACATCATTTGCGCGACTCTCCCCATGCAGGCTCCCAGTCTGACGCCGGCCACGGCGGCGTCAAGTCCAAAGCCCAACCGGCCTGCAAGATCGCGCGCCACCTCGCGCGGCCAACGCAAAAGGCCCCCGGATCGGAGCCGGAGGCCTTCACTGTCACGAGGGGTACATCCGCCCCCGTGACGCCACCGGAGCGCATGTGCGCTATGAGTCGATTGCTTCGCGGGCGAGGCGCTCCGCTTTCAGCCGCTCGAAATTGGCGCGGAAAGCGGCATCAGCCTTCTTGCGCTCGATGAGGGCCTGTTCGGCCTCCAGGCGGCGCTTTTGCATCTTCGCCGCCCGCTCCTCGCGGGAGAGAGGGGGTTTTACGCGGTTTTCAAATTCGGTCATGCCTATCAACGTTCGAAGCCGTTGAAAGTTCCATGCGTCCAATCGTGTCCCGGACGCGGTGCAGCGCTGCTTCAGCGGTGCACCGCGACCGGGCTCATCGTACGCCGGCTAGAGGCGAGCCTTCGATGACTCGGGCGAGAGCGGAATACGAAATATCCGGTAGCCGGGGATTTCGGGAAACCACTCGGCTGCTTCCGGAGACACCAGCGTCAAAACCGCCGCCGACACTTCGCCACGAATCAGCCGATCGATCGCCTTCATGTGCTCCTCGTTAAGCCGGACCTCGGCCGCACCGGCTGCCATGATCGCGGCACGAATCGACGCGCTTAGCGCGGACTGCTGGTCCTCTATCGCAATGTCCTTTCCGGTGAGATCGGACACCGATGCGATCTCCGGACGCGCGATCAGAAGGGCAACCCGATTGTCCGTGTCGTTTGTCGCCGCGGATACCGCGGGCTTGGCATCGTCTCGGGGCGGCAGCTTCGGTATTTGATTCCGTGCTTCTGGCATTGGATTTGCTTCCTGTTGCGGCACCGGGGCCGCGTTCGCGGCCGTCACCTGCTCGGCGGGCGCCGTCGCGGCCGCGACTTGCTCCTGTACTGTGTTCGGGCTGCGGAGTGGCAGCCGCGCTTTCCACGGGAGGCGAAGCCGCAATGGCGACGGCGCCGGTTCGGAATTGACAGCGGCATCACCTGCAGGCTGCGGCTTCGCGATCTTTGCGGAACGCGACGGTGCGGCCTGTTTTGCAACACGGCGCACCGCGGGCTTCGAACTTTCTCGATGCACCGCTGTTGCACGGTGAGGCGCGCGGCGCGCCGAACGAAGCACAGGCTTCTCGGGTGCGAGGTCCAGGGGTGCGGATTCCACGGCGCGGGTTCAACGGGGGCGGATCGCTGGGCCACGGGCAAATTCAGGTGCCGGGACCAGGCCAAATAAGACTGGCACGCCCTGTTGCACGGCAGTCCATCGACATACACGATATCGGCGCGAGTCCAGCGGATGGCCTTGTGAAGTTCCCACAGAGCCAAGGAACAACAGGCCGGCCAGCATTATCCAATTCTTCGACATGACCACTCCATTTTGCGCAGACCCCGCAGCCCAGTACGGGCGCGACGCGATGGCGTTTCAGAAAAATTGGATCGAGGCGCAGGCCGGCTTGTCGCCGCGGCCATCGTGAGCAGCCGCGCCGGGCTTGCGGCCGGGCGCGAGCGGCGACGGCATAATGCACGTCTGCCAGTAGAATTTTTTCATCGACAAAGCCGGGCCAAGCGGCGATTTTAGCGCATCGGCCCGACGCTTCGGGTGCTCGTCGGCTGGGAATGGCCTTGGACATCGTTTTTGCGTTTCTGTGGTCGGCGGCGATCGCTCTCGCGTTGCTCGCAGCATACAATTTTTTTCACTACGTACTTTTTCTGCTGGTAACCCGACCAAAAGACGCCGGCGGCATCGGGCACGAGTTGAACCAATTCGAGCAGCGCCAGCTGATCGAGTGGGCGCCGCAGCCGGACGACTTTCTCAAGCACGACGACGAGAAGCGTACGTATGATGACGTGTTCGGCACGTATCGTGACGAGGAGGCGAACTACAGCACCTGCATTTTCCCCCGCTTCGCATTTTCGCATCCCTACGAGGCCCAACTCATTCTCCTGAAGTGAAGGACGGGATGCGGCTATTGGATCTCGGGTGTGGATCCGGCGCGGCGGCCTACTACCTCGCCAGCCGGCGAAATATCGAGATCGTCGGCGTGACCAATTCATCCGTGCAGGCGGATATCGTCCGGCGAAAATTTGCCAGGCTGGGCGGGCGCGGACAGGTGATCGTCACCGACTTCGACAGCCTCGATCTCCCAAGCGAAAGTTTTGACGCGATCTATTCGCTCGAATCGATCGGCTACACCAAAAACCTGGATGCCTGGCTGGCAGACTGCCGGCGGATGCTCAAGCCGGGAGGAAACCTGCTGATCCTCTCGCCGGGTCGCTGGATCATTGCCGGCGCACGAGGACTACCGCAGCGTCACCGCCTTCTTCGACAACTGGCGCTACAATTTTGTCGGCGCCAATCTTCTCGTCTACAAGATGCGCCGGCTCGGCTTCAGCCCGATCCGTTATCGGCGGCTGCCGTTCTGGGCCTGGGGCCTGACCTGGAATTTCATTCAACACCTGGTGTTGTGGAAGTACCGGCTGAAGATGCGCACATTCGTGGAATTGGAGAAGATCATCTGGCGGACGTCGAAGGTGTTTGTCTTCGGCAACCCGTACAACACGGTGCTGGCCACCAAGCCGGAGGCGGCAGCGAGCCCCACGATCCAAAGCATCGCGTCTAGAGCCTTTTCCGTTCCGATGGCATCGGAACGGGGCTCTATCTTTTTGTTTTGACGCGTTTTCTTCACGCGAACCGGGATCCACTTCGCTTGAAAACGCTCTAACGCCTTCCGAAAGTCGCCCCGCGACCCTGGCCGACGAATTTTCCGGCCGGCCTGTCGTTGATCCCCACGGGCTGCTGATCTCCAAACGTGGAACGCGACCGTTCAATTTGGCTCGACGCACCATCCAGCCAGGAGCCTGGCGCATCCCCGGAATAATCGCGTGAGCCGGGACGGCGAAGAAACCCGCGCAGCCAGAAGAACCAGACATAGAGGCCGAGAAATGCGAGTGCAACAGCGAGTATGATGCTGCCGGTGACCTTCCGAGCAGAACCAGCGTGTTGATTTGCTGTGGGTTCGCCGGGTTGTAGTAGAGCTTGATCTGATCGCCGGGATTCATGACCGTCAGGCCGATCTCGCGACCGCGCCCCTGCCAGAATAGGTCTTTCCGCCGATAGTATCTGACCGTGCCGTGGGGTCAGGAAACGAGTTTTGTGCGCCCTTCAACTCAGCCCGCGCTTTGCCGAAGTCCTGCGATTGCACCACCGTGACGACCGTTCGGGGCCAGGTGGACTTCTGGATACTGTTCTCCGTGACAATGTGAACGCCCGAGCAATAACGAACGGCAGAACAGCGCGACGGGAAGCAGGCCGTATCGAAAATCGCGAACATGGCACCACCGGACGGATTGCGGCACCTTGTCTTACCCGAGCCCTGTTTCGGATGGGTTGCGGGACATCCTGAACGGAGTGTTCATCGCTCGAAGCAACGTTTAGGAAATTGCGCGACCCACTGGCGCAAGGCGTCATACGCGGGCTTATCCACTATCCACACGTTCGCAAAGTGCTTGTGCGATGCATTGCCGGGTCAAGCCCCGGCAATGACGACTATCAGATCGTAGGATGGTAGAGCGAAGCGAAACCCATCGACATTGGCACGGAGCGAGATGAGGGTCTCGCTTCGCTCTCCCCAGCCTACGGTGCATCGCTCGCGATGACGCGGGACTAGCGCGTCGGGACCGGCTTGTCGCCGCGGTAGTCGTAAAAACCGCGCTGGGTCTTGCGGCCGAGCCAGCCGGCCTCGACATATTTCACCAGCAGCGGGCACGGACGATACTTGGAATCGGCCAGGCCCTCGTGCAGCACCTGCATGATCGAGAGACACGTGTCGAGCCCGATGAAGTCGGCGAGCTCGAGCGGGCCCATCGGATGGTGCGCGCCGAGCTTCATGGCGGCGTCGATCGCTTCGACGTTGCCGACGCCTTCATAGAGCGTGTAGATCGCCTCGTTGATCATCGGCAGCAGGATGCGGTTGACGATGAAGGCGGGGAAATCCTCGGAGACTGCGACCTGCTTGCCCATCTTCGCGACGAATTCCTTCGCCGTGTCGAAGGTTTCGTCGTCGGTGGCGATGCCGCGGATCAGTTCGACCAGCTCCATCAGCGGCACCGGATTCATGAAGTGAATGCCGATGAATTTTTCCGGGCGGTCGGTGGAGGCCGCCAGCCGCGTGATCGAGATCGACGAGGTGTTGGAGGCGACGATGGCCTCGGGCTTCAGCACCGCGCAGACATCGTGGAAGATCTTGCGCTTGATCTCTTCCTTTTCGACCGCGGTCTCGATGACGAGATCGCAGTTCGACAGGCCGTCCATCTGTTCGGTCGAGGAGATGCGGTCCAGCGCCTGCTTGCGCGCGTCCTCGGTGATCATGTTCTTGACCACCTGGCGCGACAGATTGCCGTTGATGGTGGCCATCGCCGATTTGAGCCGGTCGGCGGATACATCGTTCAGCACCACGTCAAAGCCGGCCAGCGCCGCTACATGCGCGATGCCGTTGCCCATCTGGCCCGAGCCAATCACGCCGACTTTCTTGATCGAAACCGTCATTTCTTCATCCACCGGAATGGCGCGCACATCGCGCCGGCCCCCCGTCCCCACTTCGCGCTAACTGCCCCTAAAGTAAACACCGGCCGGAGGTTCGTCATCCGGCCGGTGCAATCATCGTTACTTTCCGAGTTTTCCGAGCGCCTCGGTTAACTCCGGAACCGCCTGGTAGAGGTCCGCCACCAGGCCGTAATCGGCGACCTGGAAGATCGGCGCGTCCTCATCCTTGTTGATCGCGACGATCACCTTGGAATCCTTCATGCCGGCGAGATGCTGGATTGCGCCGGAGATGCCGATCGCGACATATAATTCCGGCGCCACCACCTTGCCGGTCTGGCCGACCTGCCAGTCGTTCGGCGCATAGCCGGCGTCCACCGCGGCGCGCGAGGCGCCGACGCCGGCGCCAAGCTTGTCGGCGAGCGGCTCGATATACTTGGCAAAGTTCTCGCGGCTCTGCATGGCGCGGCCGCCGGAGACGATGATCTTTGCCGAGGTCAGTTCGGGGCGGTCGCTCTTGGCGACTTCCTCGCCGACAAAGCTGGACAGGCCGGGATCGGCCGCAGACGCAGCGTTCTCCACCGGTCGCGCTGCCGCCGTCGCCGGCCGCGGCGAAGGTCGAGGTCCGCACCGTGATGACCTTCTTGGCGTCCTTTGACTTCACGGTCTGGATCGCGTTGCCGGCATAGATCGGCCGCTCGAACGTATCGGGCGCGACCACCTTGATGATCTCGGACACCTGCATGACGTCGAGCAGCGCTGCGACGCGCGGCATCACGTTCTTGAAGCGCGAGGTCGCGGGCGCGACAAAGGCGTCATAGGAAGGCGCAAGGGCGACGATCAGCGCGGCCAGCGGCTCGGCGAGATCGTGCGCGTAGGCGGGACCGTCCGCCAGCAGCACCTTCTTGACGCCGGCGAGCTTGGCCGCGGCATCAGCGGCGGCCTTGGCGTTTTCGCCGGCGACCAGCACATGCACCTCGGCGCCGAGCGCGGTGGCCGCGGTCAGCGCCTTGTTGGTGGCGTCCTTGACCGACGTATTGTCGTGTTCGGCAATCAGCAGCGTCGTCATCAGAGAACCCCGGCTTCGGTCTTGAGTTTGTTCACGAGCTCAGCGACGTCCTTGACCTTGACGCCCCCCTTGCGGCCCGGCGGCTCCGAGGTTTTGACGATTTCCAGATGCGGCGTGAGATCGACGCCGTAATCAGCCGCGCTCTTGTCGGCGATCGGCTTCTTCTTGGCCTTCATGATGTTGGGCAGCGACGCATAGCGCGGCTCGTTGAGACGCAGATCGGTGGTGACGATGGTCGGTCCCTTCAGCTTGACGGTCTGCAGGCCGCCGTCGACCTCGCGCGTCACCTTGAAATCGGAACCGTCGACCTCGAGCTTGGAAGCGAAGGTCGCCTGCGACCAGCCGAGCAATGCTGCCAGCATCTGGCCGGTCTGGTTCGAGTCGTCGTCGATCGCCTGCTTGCCGAGAATGACGAGGCCCGGCTTCTCTTCGTCGACGATGGCCTTGAGGATCTTTGCGACCGCCAGCGGCTCCACATTGCCTTCGGCCTTGACCAGGATGCCGCGGTCGGCGCCCATCGCAAGACCGGTCCGGATCGTCTCGGAAGCCTGTGCGGGGCCGATCGAAACCACCACGACTTCGGTCGCCTTGCCGGCCTCTCTCAGGCGCAACGCCTCCTCGACGGCGATTTCGTCGAACGGATTCATCGACATCTTGACGTTGGCGAGTTCCACGCCCGTTCCGTCGCTCTTGACGCGGACCTTGACGTTGAAGTCGACCACCCGCTTGACCGGCACAAGAACCTTCATCGATCCTCTTTCGCTTGAATTTCGTGGTTTTGATTGGCTCGGGCGCGGAACCTAAAGCGATGGTCCCCCCCGGTCAACGCGCGAAAGCCAAAAATCGCGCTCCGATTTGACCTGTTTTAGCGGTTCTGGCTCAGCGATTTTGGCCTGGCACCCAAAGCACGTCGCCGGCGCCATTATTGTTCACGGCGCGGCTGGCGACGAACAGGAAGTCCGACAGGCGGTTCATATAGTGTATGGCAGCCTCGCTGACCGGCTCCTCCGGCTTGGCAGCGAGTTCCACCATCACCCGTTCCGCCCTGCGGCAAATGGTGCGCGCCACATGCAAATGGGCCGCGGCCGGCGTGCCGCCCGGAAGGATGAACGAGGTCAGGGGGCTGAGCTTTTCATTCAGGCGGTCGATATCACGCTCCAGCCGCTCGACCTGGCTCGCCAGCATCCGCAGGCGCTCGGCCTTGCCGTCGCGCTGGGGCACCGCGAGGTCGGCGCCGAGATCGAACAGATCGTTCTGGATCAGGCCCAGCATCGCATCGAGTTCACGGGCATCGGCAAGATGCAGCCGCACCACGCCGATCGCGGCGTTGGTCTCGTCCACGGTGCCGTAGGCGGCGACGCGCAAATCGTATTTCGGACGGCGCTCGCCGCTGCCCAGCGCCGTGGTGCCGTCGTCGCCGGTGCGGGTGTAGATTCGATTGAGGACGACCATGGTCCCTCTCCCTTAAGTTTTGCGCATGATCTTTTCGGAAAACCGGTTCCCACTTTTCCGGATCATGCGCTCAGCGGCTCATCGCCCAGAGCGCGAGCATGGTGATGACGATGGCGATGAACTGCAAAAGCACCCGCAACCGCATCAGGTTTTGCGAGCGGTTCGGCGAGCCGCCCTTCATCATGTTGATGAGGCCGAGCAGCAGCACCAGGGCAACGGCGCCGACCGCGATGGGAAGCAGGATAGAACTCAGGAAGGATGCCATCAGCGGTACATAACACCGCATGGGGCGGACTGCCACACATGCACAAGGCGCGCAACGATCTGGCTTTTAGCCCAATAATATCAGATGCTAGCGGCGGTTAGTGACTGGATCGAGGCAGGAAGGCAAGTGAGGCAGATCCGCTACGTCTACCACGTCGTGATGGACGCGTTTTATACGTTCCTCGCCGATGACGGCTGGGCGATCGCGAGCCATATCGCGCTGTCGACGCTGATGGCGCTGTTTCCGTTCCTGATCGTGCTGACCTCGCTGGCCGGCTTTTTCGGCTCCAAGGAGCTGGCCGACCAGGCCGCCGGGCTGTTGCTGCAGGTCTGGCCCAAGCAGGTTGCGGACGCGCTGTCGAGCGAGGTCCACGACGTGCTGACGACGACCCGCGGCGACATCCTGACCATCGGCGCGGTGCTCGCGGTGTATTTTGCCTCCAACGGCGTCGAGGCGCTGCGCACCGCGCTCAACCGCGCCTATGCCGTGATCGAGCCGCGGAGCTGGTACTGGCTGCGGCTGGAATCGATCGGCTACACGCTGGTCGCGGCCATCACCTCGCTGGCCATGGCATTCCTGATCGTGCTGGGGCCGCTCGATTCTCGAGACGGCGCGGCGCTACATTCCGTTCTTCGTCGAGAGCAACGAACGATTCCTGTTCTATGCCCGCTACGGCGTCACCATCACGGCGCTGATCGTGGCGCTGCTGATCCTGCACGCCTGGCTGCCGGCGGGACGCCGCGGTTTCCTGCAGATCCTGCCCGGCATCATCTTCACCATGGTGGGATCGCTGATCTCGGGCATCGTGTTCGGCCAGTATCTGGCGCGCTTCGCCAATAATTACGTCACGATGTATGCGGGGCTGGCGTCGGTGATCATCGCGCTGGTGTTTCTGTATGCCATCGCCTCGATCTTCGTCTATGGCGGCGAACTCAATGCCGCGATCATCAAGTCACGGCTGCCGCAGGGCGTGTCGTTGCAAGCAGCGCAGTCGCTAAAGCCCGCGGAGACACAGGCTTGACCAGGAAGGCGTCGGCGCCGGCCGAGCGTGACGCCGCTTCGTCGTCGCCGCGGCCGGATACGCCGATGATCGCGATACGGCCATGCGGCGCTTCCAGCGCGCGGATGCGCCTGATCGCCTCGATGCCGCTGATGTCGGGCAGCACCATGTCCATCAGCACCGCATCGAAGGCGCCCTGCGCGACCCGCTCCGCCGCCGCCGCACCCTGGCCGATGAATTCGGCGCTGATGACCGAGCTCGGTCAGGATCGCATTCAGCACCACGCGGCCGAACGGATTGTCCTCGACGCTCAGGAGGCGCAACGGCCGCGCCGAATCGGATGGCGCATCCGCTTCCGCTCCCCGGCCGGGTGCCTTCGCCGCTTTTGCCGGCGCCAGCGTGACCATCAATGTAAAGGTCGTGCCGCCGCCCTTGCGCTGCGCCACGGCGATGTCGCCGCCCATCGCGCGCGCGAGTTGCTTGACCGACGACAATCCGAGCCCGGCGCCGCCAAAGCGCGAGGCGATCGAGACATTGGCCTGCGAGAACGGGCGGAACAGTTTTTCGATCTCCTTCAGCGAGAGGCCGATGCCGCTGTCGGAGACGGCAAAGGCAATCCCGGCCTTGCCGTTGGTGCCGGCCCGCCCGCACAGCCGATAGCGCAACGCCGCCGCCTCCGTGAATTTCACGGCATTGTCGATCAGGTTTTCCAGCGCGGCGCGCAGCCGGACGGAATCGCCCACCACCAGCGCCGGCAGTTTGTCCGATATATCGACCTGGCATTGCAGGCCCTTGGCGGCGGCGCGGCCCGCCAGCGAATCGCCGACGCTGCGCGCCAGCGCCCGCAGATCGAACAGATCCTCCCGGCCGGCGACCGCGCCCCGGCTTCGCGCGGCATCGACGAATAACGTCGCAAGGCTCGCCAGATGCTCCGCCCCCGCCTTGATGGTGTCGACCCAGCGGCGTTCGCGTTCGCCAAGATCGGAGGTCGCAAGCAGGTTGCTGATGGCCAGAATGCCGGTGAGCGGGGTGCGCACCTCATGCGCAAAGGAGGCAAGCGCGGCCTCGACCATGCGAGGCGCGGCTTGGTCTTTCGCTGCGTGGGCTTGCTTCGCTGCGCGGGCTTTTTCGCTGCGCGGGCTTGGCGGCGCGCTTGCGCGGCGGCGTCATCGTTGCTCTTGGCGATGCGCTTCTTCGGCTGCTTGGACTGCCGCTTTTTGGGCGTCCAAATCTTGCGCGTCGAGCGCGATCTTGCCGCCATGGTCCCCCTAACCCCGCGATGAACCAGCATGGCATGGCCGGGCCGCAGGAGTCACGGAGTGGATTCGGCCGGGCGCTCCGCAAGACTACGGCACGCCGACCAAACGCCTGATGTCAGTTGCGGTCACGCCATCGGCGCGCAGCTCGCGCAAGCCGGTAGCCCGGGTCGACTTGGAAAGCTTTTGACCGGAATCATCGGGCACTAAACGATGATGCCGGTAGACCGGTTCCGGAATACCGAGGAGATTCTGCAGCAGGCGGTGCACGCTGGTCGACCAGAACAGGTCCTGGCCCCGCACCACGTCGGTGACGCCCTGCAAGGCATCGTCGATCACGACCGACAAATGATAGCTGGTCGGGGTTTCCTTGCGCGCCAGGATGACATCGCCCCATGCTGTGGGACGGGCAACGACTCTGCCGGTTTCGCCGCCGGGACCCTCCCCTTGCTCGGCCCACGAAAGCTCACCGGCACGGGCGTCGGCAGAAGCCATGTCGAGCCGCAGCGCGTAAGGCGCGCCCGATTCAAGCAGCCGCTGCCGCTTATCGGGCGGAAGCGACTTTGCCGTGCCCGGATAGAGCGGCGCCCCATCGGGATCGCGCGGCCATGGCCCCTCTGTTTCGCGCTGCGCCACGAGCCGCGCGATCTCCGCACGGCTTTCAAAGCCTGGATAGATCAATCCCTGCGCCGACAGTCTTTCGATGGCGTCGCGGTAGGCCGAAAAATGTTCCGATTGCCGCCGCACCGGCGTTTCCCAGGCGATGCCGAGCCAGGCGAGGTCCTCGTAAATCGCCGTCTCGAATTCCGGCCGGCAACGCGTGGCGTCGATATCCTCGATGCGCAGCAGAAAGCGCCCGCCGGTCCGGCGCGCCAGGTCGAAATTCAGCAGCGCCGAATAGGCATGGCCGAGATGAAGGTAGCCGTTCGGGCTCGGCGCAAATCGGAAAACGGGTGGCGGCATTATCTCAGCACTCGTCATGCCCGGGCTTGTCCCGGGCACCACGTCCTTGCGCACGTAGCCGATGATCACGCCTGGCGTGCTCGCATATTGCAGATTAAGATCATCGTGGTCAGAAAAGAAGGCGTGGATGGCCGGGTCAAGCCCGGGCATGACGAAGAGTGAGAAAGTCCGTAAGTTTCCGCAATGACCGTTCACCTCAACAGCCAGTCCGACCTCGAAGACGCCATCCATGCGCTGGTCAAGCAGGACAAGCGGCTGCGGCCGATTTTTGAGTTGACCGGCATGCCGGCGCTGCGGCAGCGCGAGCCGGGCTTTGCGGGCCTGGCGCATATCATCTGCGGCCAGCAGCTTTCCACCGCGAGCGCGGCGGCGATCTGGGCCCGCATCAGCGCGGCGTTCGATCCGTTCGATCATGTCGCGATCCGAAAAGCGCGGCGCCGACCGGCTGGGCCGGCTCGGGCTGTCGGCCGCCAAGATCAAGACGCTGAAACTTCTGGCGCGCGAACTGGCCGAAGAACGGCTCAACCTCGATGTGCTGGCCAACGAGGACGCCGACACCGCGCACAATACGCTGACGTCACACCACGGCATCGGCCCGTGGACCGCCGACGTCTATCTTTTGTTTTGCCTGGGGCATGGCGACGCCTGGCCGGCCGGCGATCTCGCGGTGCAGGAGGCGGTGAAGATCGGCCTCGGCCTGAAGACGCGGCCGACCGCCAAACAAATGGCGCCGCTGGCCGAGCCATGGCGCCCGTTGCGCGGCGCGGCCGCGCATTTGTGGTGGAGCTATTATCGCGTGCTCAAGAAGCGCGAAGGCGTGGCCGTAGGTTAGGCCACGAATGCTCGTCAGTAGCAGCGCGTGACGTTGATCGATCGATCGCCGCCGCGGCCGGGAACGGTCACCACTTCCGTGTTGCAGCTCGGCACATAGGGCCGGTCCGACGGCAGCGTCAGCGGATAGCGATGGGTCCAGTCCCACGGCACATCGTAGGAATAAGTGTAGTGGTACTTGTCCGGTATCGGCTGCCCGACATTGACAGGCGCTTCGCCGTACGGCGCGCCCCCATAATAGAGGCCGCCAACTCCCGGGAAAAACCCGAGACCGTTGCCGCGGTTGTGAGGCCGGAACGCGTGCGCGCCCGGCGGGCGGTGCATCGGAGCAGGCGCGACAAACGGCGCTGCGGGCGCGACTCCCGGCGCGGCGCCTCCGGGCCTCGCAAGGGTCTCGCCGGCTGTGAGCATGACGGTTGCCACGCTGAGCGAAGCGACCAGCGCTCCATACATTTTATACATCATGGCACGCACCATTTTTTTGGGTTACGCAACACCCCCCGAAAAGGCACGCTAGGCAGCGCTTTTGGCGCCCGCAAACACATAATTAATGTTTGGTTAAGACGTAGTGTTAATGGCGCGCCGCCGCTTCAAAACGCCGCAAAATGCCCGAAAAAGCACCGATTTCCCGGCATTATCCGCGCAGTTTCACCCGGTCTTCGCGCGCGCAGGCTGTCACAAAAGCGATCACCGCACGCACGGCGGGGAGTTCGACGAGATCGGGATGCGCCAGCAGCCAGAGGTCGGCCACGCTGACGAGCTTTTGCGGCGCGACGCGGACCAGATCGGGATAGGCGCTGGCGACGAAACAGGACAGCGCCGATATCCCAAGGCCGGCGCGCGCGGCGGCGAGCATGTCGCCCTGCGACGAGCATCGCATCACCAGCGATCCCTGCCGGGTGATGAAATCGCTCCAGCGCGCCAGATGCGCATTGGATTCGCGGTCGGCAAAGCCGATGACGCTGTGCCCTTTCCATTCGTCGCGCCGCTCCGGCAAGCGCCGCCGCGCCGCGTAGTCGCGCGAGGCATAAAAACCGGTAGCGAGCCGGCCGATCTTGCGGCCGACCAGGTTCTCCTCGCCGCTGTCCACCGGGCGCAGCACGACGTCGGCCTCGCGCCGGCGCACGCTGGCCGGAAACGGATGGGTGATGATCTCGAGCTGCAGATGGCTGTGCTCGCGCAGGAAGCGCCCCATCCGCGGCATCAGCCAATGCGCGGCGAGCGTGGCGCCGATCGAGAGCTTGACCGCGCCGCGGGCCTGCGGCCCGCCCGCCGATACCGCGGCTTCGGCGCGCAACGCCGCCGCCGACATCGCCTCGACATGCTCGCGAAATTTTCGCCCCTGCGCCGTCAGCGACAGGCCCTCGTTGGACCGCGCGAACAGTTTTGTGCCGAGCTGGTCCTCCAGCATCGTGATGTTGCGGCCGACCGTCGGATGGCTGGAGCGCAACTGGCGCGCGGCGCCGGCAAAACTGCGGGTCTCCGCGACGGCGACAAAGGTCTTGCAAAGGTCCCAGTCCATCGGCTTCCCGCGACCTATTCTGTTCATTTATGGTGATTCACCTGTTCAATATTGAACAGCATGGCGCGCGCGTCCAGCCCTATAATGGCTGGCAACAACACCGGGCCGGCAATCGGATCGATTGCCGGACGGTTTTCGAACCAGGCCGGATGCCGGTTCGCACACCTCATGCGTCACAAGGGATGGAACTCAATGCCGCTACCAGCTTCGCTTGCCGATTCCCTCGAACTCCCCGTGGTGGGCTCGCCGCTGTTCATCGTGTCGGGCCCCGAACTCGTCATCGCCCAGTGCAAGGCCGGCATCGTCGGCTCGTTCCCGGCGCTGAATGCGCGCCCGGTCGAAAAACTCGGGGAATGGCTGACCCGCATCGAGAACGAACTCGGCGAGTACAAGGCGCTGCATCCGGAGAAGAAGGTCGCCCCCTACGCGGTCAACCAGATCTGTCACGCCTCCAACGACCGCCTGATGAAGGACATGGAGACCTGCGTGAAGCACAAGGTGCCCATCATCATCACCTCGCTGCGCCCGCCGCAGGAGATCGTCGAGGCCGCGCATTCCTATGGCGGCGTGGTGTTTCATGACGTCATCAACGCCCGGCACGCGCGCAAGGCCGCCGAGCAGGGCGTCGACGGCTTGATCCTGGTTTGCGCCGGCGCGGGCGGACACGCCGGCACGCTGTCGCCGTTTGCGCTGGTGCGCGAGGTGAAGCAATGGTTCAAGGGCACCATCCTGCTTGTCGGGCGCGATCTCCGACGGCTGGAGCGTTGCCTCGGCGCTCGCGCTCGGTGCTGATCTGGCCTACATTGGCACGCGCTTCATCGCCACCGAGGAAGCGAATGCGGACATGGCCTACAAGAAGGCGCTGATCGCGCACGCCTCGCACGACATCGTCTATTCGAATTTGTTCACCGGCGTGCACGGCAATTATCTCGGACCGTCGATCGCGGCCGCCGGCCTCGATCCGCAAAACCTGCCGGTCGCCGACAAGTCGAAGATGAATTTCGGCTCCGGCGGCAACATGAAGGTGAAGGCATGGCGCGACATCTGGGGGTCGGGCCAGGGCATCGGCCAGATCGCCGATGCACCGCCGGTCGCCGAACTGGTGGAGCGTATGAAGGCCGAATTCGCCGATGCCGGCAGTGATTTCATGAAGCGGATAAGCGCTTAAGCGCTACCGTTTCAAAACATAAGCAAGCAGAGGGAGGAGACAATGGGAATGTCACGACATGCCTTGGCTGTCCTGTTCGCTTTGGGCGCGATCGCGCCTGCCGCGGCCGACAAGGACGAGATCCGCATCGGCCAGACGCTGCCCTACAGCGGCCCGGTCTCCGGCTTTGGCATCATCGGCAAGGCCGAAGAGGCCTATTTCGAGAAGATCAATGCCGAAGGCGGCATCAACGGCCGCAAGATCAAGTTCATCTCCCTCGACGACGCCTACTCGCCGCCGAAGACCGTCGAGCAGACCCGCAAGCTGGTCGAGCAGGATGAAGTGCTTTTGATGTTCGGTTCGCTCGGCACCGCCACCAACAATGCCGTGCATCGCTACCTCAACGGCAAGAAAGTACCGCAGCTGTTCGTGCTCAGCGGCGCCAACAAATGGGCCGACCCGAAGAATTTTCCGTGGACCATGCCGGGCATGGCGACCTACGAATCCGAAGGGGTGATCTACGCCAAGTATGTGCTGCAGGCGAAGCCGGACGCGAAGATCGCGATCCTGTCGCAGAACGACGATTTCGGCCGCGATTATGTCGCCGGCTTCAAGCGTGCGCTTGGCAGCAAGGCTGCCTCCATGATCGTGGCGGAGGCAACCTACGAAACGTCAGCGCCGACCATCTCTTCGCAGCTTGCGACGTTGAAGGCGTCCGGCGCCAACGTGATGTTCGGCGTCGTGCTCGGAAAATTCACCTCGCAGATGATCAAGGGCGTCGCCGAACTGAACTGGAAGCCCGATCTGTTTTTCGTCCCGACCTCGGCGTCGTCGATCTCGTTCCTCGAGCCCGCGGGACTTGAAAACGCCATCGGCCTGATCTCGTCCAGCACTCAAAAGGACACGATCGACCCGCAATGGGCCAATGATGCCGGCGTGAAGGAATATTTTGCCTTCATGAAGCAGTACATGCCGGGCGCCGATTTGAACAATTCGAACTACGCCGCCGGCTATCACTATGCCAGCCTCATGGAAAAGGTATTGAAGGCGTGCAAGAATGATTTCAGCCGCGAGAACATCCTCAAGCAGGCGGCCTCGATGCGCGACGTCCAGCTTCCGCTGCTGCTGCCGGGCATCACGGTATCGACCGGGCCGGATGATTATCTGCCGTTCCAGCAATTGCGGCTGCGGCGTTTCAACGGCAAGAACTGGATCGGCTTTGGCGAGCTGATCGACGACCGCCAGGACTGAGCGCAAAGTTGAAAACGGGCAGCGGAGAGCGCGAATGATCGTCAGCGGCGACCGACGGATCAGCTATCCGGAGATTTTTGCACGCGCCGCGCAGGCCGCGACGGGGCTGAAGGAGCTTGGGCTGGCCGGCGGCACGCCGGTCGCCATGATGCTGCGCAATGATTTTGCGTTCTTCGAGGCCGCCGTCGCCGCCGCCACCCTCGGCTCGCCGGTGGTGCCGATCAACTGGCACCTCAAGGCCGACGAGGTGAACTATATCCTCGGCGATTGCGGCGCCGGCATTCTGGTGTGTCATGCCGACCTCTGGCCGCAGATTCGTGACGGCGTTGGCGCTCATCATCAAGGTGCTGATCGTGCCGACGCCGCCGGAGATCGCGGCGGCCTTCAACATTGCGCCCGAACTGACGGGGGTGCCATCGGGCATGACCGGCTGGGACGCCTGGCGCGATACGCACGACCATGGCCGGGTCCGCCCGGGCGGATGTCACCGATGTTCTATACGTCGGGCACCACCGGACGGCCCAAGGGCGTGCGGCGCGGGCAGATGCGGCCCCGAACAGCTCGCAGCCGCCGAGCGCGTCTCTACGCTCGCCTACGGCATCGCGCCCAACGACGATCAGGTCGTGCTGATGAACGGGCCGATGTACCACTCTGCGCCGAACTCCTACGGCATGCTGGCGTTCCGCCATGGCTGCACCATCGTGCTGGAGCCGCGCTTCGATCCCGAAGATCTGCTGCGGCTGGTCCAGCAGTACCGCATCAGCCACATGCATGCGGTGCCGACCATGTTCGTCCGCCTGCTGCGGCTGCCAGAGGAAGTACGAAAGCGTTATGACGTTTCCTCGCTGCGCTTCGTCATCCACGGCGCGGCGCCCTGCCCGGTCGAAGTGAAGCGCGCGATGATCGAATGGTGGGGCCCCGTCATCAACGAATATCTGGGATCGACCGAGACCGGCATCCCGGTGTGGCATTCGTCCGCAGAGGCGCTGGCAAAACCCGGCACGGTCGGCCGCGCCATCGAGGGCGGCATCGTGAAAATCTTCCGCCCCGACGGCACGCTGTGCGACGTGGACGAGCCCGGCGAAATTTTCATGCGACAGACGGCGATTGCCGATTTCGACTATCACGGCAATGCGGCGGCGCGCGCCGAAGCCGGCCGTGACGGCCTGTCAGCGTCGGCGACGTCGGCTATCTCGACGCGGACGGCTATCTGTTCCTGTGCGACCGCAAGCGCGACATGGTGATCTCGGGCGGCGTCAACATCTATCCCGCCGAGATCGAGAACACGCTGATCGGCATGGACGGCGTGCGCGACTGCGCGGTGTTCGGCATTCCCGACGACGAATATGGCGAGCGGCTGTTCGCCTGCATCGAACCGGAACCGGGCGTGGTGCTGTCGAGTGGCGCGGTGCAGGATTTTCTGCGGGCGCGGCTGGCGAACTTCAAGGTGCCAAAGGACATCAAATTCCTCGACGCGCTGCCGCGCGAAGCCTCCGGCAAGATTTTCAAGCGCAAACTCCGCGATCTCTACGGCGAAGGGCATTTGCGCCCGGTCGCGTGAGCGCGAGGGGAAAGCCAACAACGTTTCAAACATTGTTGCTCTTGCCAAACGGTCACCGTTCCGGGCAAAGATCGCGGCCATCAAATGCGGGAGATCGACATGAAGGCCACCGATTTCATCGTCGGACGCAACGACCTGCAGCAATGCAGGAGCATCGACACGCAACTGCCAGATGCTGCCAATCTGCCCGACGAAGCGCTGCTGGTGAAAGTCACGCGCTTTGCGTTCACCGCCAACAACATCACCTATGCCGTACTGGGCGATCAGTTGAAGTACTGGTCGCTGTTTCCCGCGCCTGATGGATTTGGCAATGTGCCGGTGTGGGGGTTTGGCGAGGTGGTCGCCTCAAGGCACCCTAACATTGCCGCCGGCGAAATGCTGTTCGGCTATTTCCCGATGGCGACGCATCTCGTCATCGAGGCCGCCGATGTGACGAAGCGCGGCCTGCGCGATGCCGCCGCGCACCGGCAGGGCGTGTCGCCGGTCTATAACGCCTACACCCGCGTCTCCGGCAATCCGGATTTCGAGGGGAAGCAAGGCGACTACCAGGCATTGTTGCGGCCGCTGTTCATGCTGTCGTTCATGGTCGACGACTTCCTCGGCGAAAACGAGTTCTTCGGCGCGAAAAGCGTGCTGCTCTCGTCTGCGTCCAGCAAGACGGCATTCGGGCTCGCGCATCTCCTGCATGCGCGCAACGGGATCAAGGTCATCGGGCTGACTTCGGCCTCGAATGTCGCCTTCGTCAAATCGCTCGGCTGCTATGACGAGGTCGTCACCTATGACCGCGTCACTTCGCTGCCCGCGGATGTTCCGGTCGCCTATGTCGACATGGCCGGCAACAGCGCATTGCGCGAGACGCTGCACCGGCACTTTGGCGCTGGAATGAAATATTCCGGCCGCGTCGGGCTTACCCATCGCAGCACGTCGCCCGACGAGGGTGAACTGCCGGGCGCCAAGCCGAGCTGGTTCTTCGCGCCCGACTATATCCGCAAGCGGGCCAAGGAATGGGGCCCAGGCGGCGTCGAGCAGCGCGCTGGCGCGGCGTGGTCTACCTTCGTGCCGAACCTCGACCGCTGGCTGAAAGTCAGCGAGAGCCGCGGGCCGGAGGCGGTGAAGAAGGTCTATCTGGATACCCTGAACGGCCATGTTTCGCCCGAGCAAGGGCATATCCTTTCGCTTGCGACATAGCCGCCTGCTCTCCACGCCCTTTCTGGGCCGTCCCGAATGGGTATAGGCTTCCCTCCAAGACAAGCCGCGAAGACGGCGGCTGGAGAGAAGCGCGCATGCTGGACAAGACATCGGACATTGCGATTTCAGCCGAAAGCTGGCTGGCGGAATTCGAATCCGCGCTGGCAACGCGCGACGGCGGCGCGCTGAAAAAACTGTTCCATCCCGACAGCTATTGGCGCGATGCGCTGGCGCTGAGCTGGACGCTGCAGACCATCGACGGCCGCGACGCCATCCTGGCGACGCTGACGGCGCAGGCGGCCACGGCGAAGCCGAATTGTTTCGCCGTCGATCCCGATCGCGCGGCGCCGCGAAAGGTGATGCGGGCCGGCACCGATTGCATCGAGGCGATCTTCAAGTTCGAAACCGCCGTCGGCCGCGGCGACGGCATTATCCGGCTGATCCCGGATGCCGATGACGGCAACAAGCCAAAGGCCTGGACGCTGCTGACGGCGCTGCAGGAGCTGAAAGGGTTTGAGGAACAGCTCGGCACCGCGCGCCCGCGCGGCAATGCCTATTCGCGCGACTTCCGCGGGCCGAACTGGCTCGACCTGCGAAGAGCTTCCGCCGATTATGCCGACCGCGATCCGACGGTGCTGGTGATCGGCGGCGGGCAGTCCGGCCTCTGCATCGCCGCGCGGCTGAAGCAGTTGAACGTGGACACGCTGATCGTCGATCGCGAGGAACGTATCGGCGACAACTGGCGCAAGCGCTATCACGCGCTGACGCTGCATAACCAGGTGCAGGTCAACCACCTGCCCTACATGCTGTTTCCGCCGAACTGGCCGACCTACATCCCCAAGGACAAGCTCGCCAACTGGTTCGAAGCCTACGTCGACGGCATGGAGCTGAATTTCTGGACCCAAACCGAATTCGAAGGCGGAAGCTACGACGAGCGCGAAGGACGCTGGACGGTGACGCTGCGCCGCAACGGCGAGAAGCGGATCATGCATCCGCGCCATGTCGTGCTCGCGACCGGCGTCAGCGGCATTGCCAATATCCCCGACATTCCCGGCCTGAAGAATTTTGCCGGCAAGGTGGTGCATTCCTCAGCGGCTATGACGACGGCGAGAACTGGAAGGGCAAGCGCGCGCTGGTGATCGGCACCGGCAATTCCGGCCACGACATCGCGCAGGATCTTTATTCGAGCGGTGCTGAGGTGACGCTGGTGCAGCGCTCCTCCACGCTGGTGGTCTCTATCGAACCCTCGGCGCAACTGGTGTATTTGCCCTATAACGAGGGCACGCTGGACGATAACGACCTGATCGCGATCTCGTTTCCGCTCAAGCTCGCGCGCAAGAGCCATGCATTGACTTGCGACAAATCCCGGGAGCTCGACAAGGAATTGCTCGAAGGGCTGGAACGCATCGGCTTCAAGCTCGATTTCGGCGAGGACAACACCGGCTGGCAGTTCAAATATCTCACCCGCGGCGGCGGCTATTATTTCAACGTCGGCTGCTCCGACCTGATCGTCAAAGGCGAGATCGCGCTGAAGCAGTTTGCCGATATCGACACGTTTGTCGCCGAGGGCGCCAAGATGAAGAGCGGCGAGACCGTCCCCGCCGATTTGATCGTGCTCGCCACCGGCTACAAGCGCCAGGAAGAACTGGTGCGAAAACTGTTCGGCGAAGCGGCCGCCAGCCGCGTCGGCACCATCTGGGGTTTCGGCGAGGAACAGGAACTGCGCAACATGTATGTGCGCACCGGCCAGCCCGGCCTCTGGTTCATCGCCGGCGGGCTGGCGCAATGCCGGATCGGCTCAAAACAGCTCGCCCTGCAGATCAAGGCGATCGAGGAAGGGCTTTTGCCGCGGTGACGGCAGCGTTGCGGCTTACCATTCGCCGTGATCGAGGATTTGCCGGGCAAGAAAGGATTCCGCCCGCTGCCAGGCCGCGTCATTGTCGCCGCGGAAGGTAATATGGCGAGCGAACACGATTTTCCGCGCTTTCACATCGATAACGTCGAATTTCGCCTGCTGCACCAGCGTGCTCATCTTGTGAAAGCGACCAATCAATAGATGGGTGGCGCCGGCGGCGTTCGCCTTCCTCAGCAATTGACCGTCGTCGATGTCGCCCACGGAACAGGCGTTCGGCGGGCACTCGATCGCTGCGTTCGCCATCTTTCCGCTCGCCGCCAGATCGCCGCGCAGCGCAGCCTCGAACTCGCGCAGCCGCCGGCGATGGTCGGCGCTTTGATCGACCACCTCACCCGAGGTGTCGATATAGTAGATCTCGGCGATAGCGAGCACGGGCGTCATCCCTTGCGCCTGGCCTTGCCGGACGCCACCGGTGCAGAGGACGACAGCCGCGACCAGGGCGACACTTGCTGACTGAAGCCGGATCTTTTCCATGGGACTACGGCGTCCGTTCCAACAGACGCCGCTCGATCAACCAGCGCGCGCCACGGCTCCAGGCCACATTGGCGCCCATGCGCAGGTCGGTCTGCTGGACGTCGACCAGCGCTCCCGACCGGGCGTCGCGAATTTTGTAGGTCACCGCGAATTCCGTTCGTGTGATGCGCGTGACGATCCCGATCATGGACTGGTCTGCGGCCAATCCGGCGGCGATCCCGGCTTCGCAGCCCTCGCAGTCGCGCAATTGCCCTGCCTTCGCCATTTGCTCGTTCGCAGCGCCGGTGTCGACCAATTGGTAGCGCCCGGATTCCGCGATCAGCCGCCGGGCTTCTTCCGTCGAAAGCCGCAATTGCTCGCGGTCGATGTCATCAGGCGCGACGTAGGGGGCCGCGGCGCTGAAATCCATCAGTTCGAACGGAAACACGGCAATTTTGATCGGAGACGCCGCGACGGCGGTCCCCGCCACTACGCCCCCGGCAAGGAGAACGGCCGCCACGAGGTGAGATGCGATGCAGCGCATGGATCAGCTCCGAAATTGCCAAACCGGATCCTCGGGCATCTTGCAAAATCAGCGTCCGTTCTGCAACCACCGGCTTCAAGTCGATTTCAGCGAGGACGCGCTGGTCGTTCTGCGTTTGCATAGCAGTATCCGGGTCTCGCCGGCTGTTCCACAATGGCGCATGACAGCCCCGCGCGATGGCCCTCGCGCGCAAACGCAGCCTCTGCAACAATGGCCTCAACAAGATGATTACAGGGGGAGAACCACATGCCAACCATTCTCGGCTCGGGCGAGCACCGTTACCGCGTCGTCGAAAACTGGGGCAAGCTGCCGGACGGCTGGCAGCTCATCCGACGTCGCCTCCGTTGCGGTCGACAGCAAGGACCGCATCTACGTCTTCAACCGCGGCGAACATCCGATGGTGGTGCTGGACCGCGAGGGCAATTTCATCACCTCCTGGGGCGAAGGGCTGTTCTCCCGCGCCCACGGCCTGCACATCGATGCCGACGACAATCTCTACTGCACCGATGACGGCGACCACACCGTGCGCAAATGTTCGACCAGCGGAAAAGTGCTGCTGACGATCGGCATCCCCAACAAGCCGGCGCCGTTCATGAGCGGCGAGCCGTTTCATCGCTGCACCCACACCGCGCTGTCGCCGAAGGGCGAGATCTACGTCTCCGACGGCTACGGCAACGCCTGCGTGCACAAATACACGCCGGACGGCAAGCTGATCAAAACCTGGGGCGAGTCCGGCAGCGATCCCGGCCAGTTCAACATCGTGCACAATATCGCGACCGACGCCGACGGCTGGGTCTATGTCGCCGACCGCGAGAACCACCGCGTGCAGGTGTTCGACGGCAACGGCAAATACGAGACGCAGTGGAACAATCTGCACCGGCCCTGCGCGCTGTGTGCTTGCGGCGGCGGCAAGTCACCGAACTTCATCATCGGCGAGCTCGGCCCGGGCATGCCGGTCAACCTGAAGGCACCGAATTTGGGCCCACGCCTCACCATCGTCGACTCCCAGGGAAAACGCATCGCGCGGCTCGGCGGCGAAGATGGCGCCGGTCTCGAGACCGGGAAATTCCTGGCGCCGCACGGCATCGCGCTGGATTCGAAGGGCGACATCTATCTCGGTGAAGTCGGCGTCACCAACTGGAAGACCAGCTTTCCGGATACGGAAATGCCGGCGGAGGTCAGGGTGAAGCGGTGTTTGCAGAAGCTGGAGAAGGTGTAGCCGCCCCGCTCCGTCATTGCGAGCGGAGCGAAGCAATCCAGAATCCTTGCGCGGCTCTGGATTGCTTCGTCGCTATCGCTCCTCGCAATGACGAGTTGGGCTCTACTCCACCTTGATGCCCGACGCCTTGATGATCGGCCACCAGCGCTCGGCTTCCTGCTTCTGATACGCCCGCAAGGCTTCCGGCGATTGCTGCGCGGGCGGCGTGATCTCGATGCCGAGTTCGCCGAACCGCTTTTGCACCGACGGATCAGCCAGCACCTGCACCATCGTTGCGTTCAGTTTGGCGATGATCTCCTTCGGCGTGTCCTTTGGCACCCACAGCCCGTACCACAGCGTAGTGACGAAGCCGGGCAGGCCCGCCTCATCCGCGGTCGGAATGTCGGGCGAGGATTTCAGCCGCGCCTTCCCCGTGACCGCGAACGGCTTGACGCTGCCTGCCCCCAGCAGCGCGCGGAAATTCGACGACGGCTCGATCATGAAGTCGATCTGCCCGGAGACCAGGTCCTGCATCGCCGGCCCGTTGCCGCGATAGGGCACGAACTGGAATTTGGTACCGGTCTCCCTCTGGAACGAAATCCCGGTGAGATGGCCGGTGGCGCCGACGCCGGCGATGCCGACCGAGGCCTTGTCGGGATTGGCCTTCAGCCAGCCGATCAGCCCCTTGAGATCATCGGCCGGAAAAGCCTTCTTGCCGACGATCAAGAGCGGCTCGCTGCCGATCAGGATCACCGGTTCCATATCCCTGAGCAGGTCGAACGGCAGCGCATAGAGCCCGCCGGTCAGCATATGCGTGGTCGAGGTGCCGATCGAGAGCGTGTAGCCGTCGGCGGCCGAGCGCACCGCGCGGCCGACGCCGAGGCTGCCGGCAGCGCCCCCGACATTCTCGATCACGAAGGGTTGTCCGAGGATCGGGCGCATCTGCTCGGCGAGGTAGCGCGCCAGCCCGTCGGTGGCGCCTCCGGCCGGAAACGGCACGATCACGGTGATCGGGCGCGACGGATAGCTTTGCGCAACGGCGGCGCCGCTCCACCAAAGGCCCAGCAGAATCGCGGCAATTGTCAGCCCCTTGCGCATGTCCCCTCCAAATCATTTTTTCGCCGCAATATGCACCTCGCGGCACGCCGTCAAGCGGGCCGCGGAACGCGGGCCGGACCCGCAGGATAAGCCCCTCAACGCTCTTCACAATCCCGTCACGCTGCATGTAGTATGTCAACGCATGCTGCTTCGCAGCGTATATGGAGGCCAGGAGCGTTACTTGAACGCGCATGTCTCACAAGGCGGTTGGCCGGTACTGGTGCTGAACGCGGATTTCCGGCCGCTGAGTTACTACCCGCTGTCGCTCTGGTCCTGGCAGGACGCGATCAAGGCGGTGTTTCTCGACCGCGTCAACATCGTCGAGCACTACGACCGCGCGGTGCGCAGCCCGAGCTTCGAAATCCAGCTGCCGAGCGTGGTGTCGCTGAAATCCTTCGTCAAGCCGACCACGCATCCCGCCTTCACCCGGTTCAACGTCTTCCTGCGCGACCGCTTCATCTGCCAGTATTGCTCGGCCGACGACGACCTCACCTTCGATCACATCATCCCGCGCAGCAAGGGTGGCCAGACCACCTGGGAGAACGTGGTTGCCGCCTGCTCGCCGTGTAACCTGCGCAAGGGCAATCTGACGCCGCAGCAGGCGCGGATGTTTCCCAGGCAACACCCGTTCGCGCCCACGGTGCATCAATTGCACCGCAACGGGCGGCTGTTCCCGCCGAACTATCTGCACGATAGCTGGCTGGATTATCTCTATTGGGATACCGAGCTCGATCCGTAAGGCTGGCTGGCGCCGCAGCGCGAGCGACGGTATCATTCCAAGTCTGCCACCAACATCAACGTCGGCGGTATCGTCAGCCGGCAACCTTCGGCCGAACTTTTGAGGTTCGCAAATGAGGCGGCGTGAATTCCTTGGAGCTGCCGGAGCGACCCTTGTTTGGCCCTTCAAAGCAGGCGCTCAGCAGCCGATGCCGACGGTGGGGTATCTCGGTGCTACCTCGCGCGACAAGGACCAGCGCGTACTGGGCGCGTTTCACGAAGGCCTGAAGGAGCTGGGGTTCATCGAGGGACGAAACGTCGCGATCGAGTATCGCTGGGCGGAAGGTCAGTACGACCCATTGCCGAACCTTGCAGCCGATTTCGTTCAGAAAAGAGTGACAGTCATTTTCGCACCCGCCAGCACGCCTGCGGCACTTGCCGCAAAGAGGGCCACCATGACGATACCGATCGTCTTTACGGTCGGCGCCGACCCGATCGTGGTCGGTCTCGTCGACAGCCTGTCCCGGCCGACCGGCAATATCACGGGCGTATCCATTCTGGTCAATCTGGTCTCCGCAAAACGGCTCGAACTCCTGAAAACACTGCTGCCGAAGGCCAGTGCCGTCGAAGTGCTGATGAATCCGAAGACGGCAAACGCCTGGCCCGACCTGAAGGAAACCCAGACCGCTGCGCAGGCACTCGGACTGGGACTTGCCGTCCGGGTGGCCAGCACCGCAGAACAAATCGACACAGCGCTCGCAAGCTTCGACCGCAAGCGGCATGGTGCACTCTTCCTGATTGCGGATGGATTCTTCCGTAATCAATCCGAGCAACTCATCGGGCTCGCAGCGCGCCATGCGATTCCGGTAAGCTATCCCTGGCCCGAATTTGCAACGGACGGTGGTCTGATCTGCTATGGCTCGAACAGTGTAGAAGCGTGGCGGCAAGGAGGCATCTACGTCGGCAGGATTCTCAAGGGCGCCAAGCCGGCCGAACTCCCCGTGGTCCAGTCCACGAAGCTGCAATTGGCCATCAACAGGAAGACGGCAGGCTCCCTCGGATTGGAAATTCCGCCGCTGCTGCTTACGCTCGCCGATGAAGTAATCGACTGACATGACGCGATGCAGGTGAGTCCATGTGGAAGCAGCTTTGGAAGAAGTGGACGCTCGACAAGCCCGCGGCTTTCGGTGATTTGCTGTGGCAGGTCCTTGTCGTCGAGTTGGCGGCGTGGCTCGACCGGCTGACGCTGAGAAAGATCATTGCCCTCCTTCCTATCCCCATTCTTGTCTGGGCCTACACTCACAACGTTCCGCTTCCCCCGGCATTGATGCTGGTCGGCGACCTGCTGGCCTACATCGATATCTTCGCGGTTATCTTCCTGCTCAGCATCGTGGGCCGCGTTGAAACAATCATGCTCGTCCTGAAGCAGGGAGCTGCGCACGCCATCAGACTTGCGCGAAGCGTGTCGGCCGGCATGAAGCGACTGGATTTCCTTAATCGCCTCGAGGGCAGCGCAAGAAGGCGAAAGGGTGCGGCCGGGCGAGCCAGCAGCAAAGACGACGACGGTCCCGGCATTTATGGCGTCGCCTGGGCCTGACTGCCCACGTCGATCCGCAGCGTTCAGTTTGCCTTGACGCAGGAGCGCACGCGCTTCACGTCGTTCTTGCCGCCGGCCTTGGTGTGGTTGCCGCCGGTCACGGCCATCACCTGCCCCTTCGGACATTTCCCGTTGTCGACCAGCACGGTCTGTCCGGCACGTATACTGCCCATCGGCGGCTCTTCCTTGAGCACCTGCGCATCGGCAGGCGCGCCAAGGAACGCGGTCGCCATGGTGGCGGCAATCATCAAAGCCAGGCTTCGCACGTCCATCCTCCCTTGCGCCGATGTCCGAAATCGTGGGCTTTCCTCGCAAGGATGGCAGCTATTATATCCCGGCACAACTTGACTCCCGACACCTCTCGTTGGTGAAGTGCCGGCTGCGGTCATGAGCCGCGCCCCTAACAAGCGCGTCACAAGACGCCGAACGGAAAACGCCCCCATGCTCATCCCCATCGCCGACGTGCCGCGCTGGTATGCCGAGCGGAAGCCACGCGACACGGTTGCGATCAGTCACGGCGACGATACGCTGACCTGGGCGCAGCTCGAGCGCAACGCCAACCGCCGCGCCCGCGCCTTTGCCGCCAGGGGCGTCAAGCCCGGCGACTTCGTCGCCATTGGCCTGCCAAACAGCAATGTGTTTTTCGAAACCACCTTTGCGGTGTGGAAGTGCGGCGCAACGCCGACGTCGCTGACCTGGCGGCTGCCGCGCGGCGAGGCCGCGGCCGTGCTGGAAATCCTGAAACCGTCGCTCGTGGTCGGCGGCCAGCCCGACTGGAATGCGCCGAATTCGCTGCCGATCGATTTTGTCCCGGAAGGCGTCTCGGACGAACCGCTGGAAAACCCGGTGGCGCGTTACTGGAAGGCGATGACCAGCGGCGGCTCGACCGGGCGGCCAAAGGTGATCCTCGATCACACGCCCGCGGTGACCGACACCGCCGTGGATCAGCGGCTCGGCATCACCCGCGACGTATCGCTGCTCAATCCCGGGCCGCTCTATCACAACGCCCCGTTCATCCTGTCGCATACCGCGCTGTTCGCGGGCGGACGGATGACCGGGATGGTGAAATTCGACGCCGAAGAGACATTGCGCCTGATCGAAAAGAACCGCGTGCAGTGGGTCAACTTCGTGCCGACCATGATGCATCGCATCTGGGCGCTGCCGGACGAGGTCCGTAACCGCTACGACGTGTCGAGCCTGCAAGTGGTGTTTCACATGGCGGCGCCGATGCCGCCCTGGCTGAAGGAAAAATGGATCGAGTGGCTGGGACCGGAGCGGATCTGGGAACTCTATGGCGGCACCGAAGCGCAGGGCGCCTGCGTCATCGACGGCGTCGAATGGCTGGCGCACAAGGGCTCGGTCGGCAAGATCCTCGAATCCTCAAAACTGCGTATCATCGGCGAGGACGGCAACGATGTTCCGACCGGGGAGACCGGCGAAATCTATTTCCTGCCCAATGACGGCGCCGGCAGCACCTATCATTATCTCGGCGCCGACCCGAAGCGCCGCGCTGACGGCTGGGAATCGCTTGGCGATATCGGCCGGCTCGACGCTGAGGGCTATCTCTATCTCGGCGACCGCCTCGCCGACATGATCTTGCGCGGTGGCGCGAATATCTATCCGGCCGAGGTCGAGGCTGCGGTGTCGGCGCATCCGGACGTCCGCTCCTGCGTCGTGGTCGGCCTGCCCGATCCGGAATTCGGCCAGCGCATTCACGCCATCATCGAACTGACCGAGAAAGCCGACGCGCAATCGGTCGCCGACGGCATGGGCGAGTTCCTCGCCGACAAACTCAGCCGCTACAAGCATCCGGAAAGTTTTGAGATCGTCAGCGTCGGCCTGCGCGACGATTCCGGAAAGGTCCGCCGCACGATGCTGCGCGACGAACGCGCCGGCTGGCTAAAGGAGAACCGCGCATTCCGGCTGATGCCGTCGCGCGCAACGGCAAAAGCTGGTTGAGGTTTAATGTCCTGACATCCTGAGGCAGGATATTTCCCGGAACGGTTCCAGCGATCCGTAAAGCACGGGGACGCCGATGTCGTTTGTCGAAGACAATGACGCCTACGAGGCGTGGCTCGCGCAGCATTGCGACGTGGTCAAGACGGACATCGAGTACAAGCACACCGAAAAGATGACGGACAGCGCCTTCAGTTTCCTGCGCGCCACGTACTTCCGATGGGCAAGCAGGATCGGTTCATGGTGTCCGGAGTTGATGGATGCGCCCAGCGTGCTTGCGGTCGGCGACTTGCATCTGGAAAATTTCGGGACATGGCGCGATGAGGACGGCCGCCTGGTCTGGGGCGTCAACGATTTCGACGAAGCCGCGACCATGCCCTACACGCTCGATCTGGCCCGTCTCGTCGCCAGCATCCAGCTGGCGCCCCGACGTCACGAGGACGTCAATAACAAGGCAGCGGCCAAAGCCGTCCTCAAAGGATATCGCGAGGGTCTTGACGACCCGCAACCGGCGTTGCTGTTCGAGGGCGAGACCTGGCTCTGGCCCCATGCCTTGCCGGACGAAGGCGAGCCCGAGCGTTATTGGAACAAGGTCAAGAAATACCCAATAGCCACGCCGCCGCCAAAGATCAGGCAGGCGCTGATCGAGAGCCTGCCGGAAGGCGTGGATCGCAAGACCATTCGCCTGTGCTCGCTCCGCAAGGGCAACGGCAGCCTGGGGCGGCCCCGTTACGTCGCAGTCGGCTACTGGCGCGGCGGACATGTGCTGCGCGAGGCCAAGGCGCTGGTGCCTTCGGCGTGGAACTGGGCCAACGGCAACAAGCAATCCCGGGAGTCGAGGCTGCTGGACGCAGCGAACGGGCGCTACCGCGCCCCGGATCCGCTGCTCCACGTGCGCCATAAGTTCATCTTCCGGCGTATCGCAGGCGATGCCGAGAAAATCGAGCTCGGCAAGAAGGCCGGCGCCGAGATCCATCTCAGCCTGCTGCAGGCCATGGGATTCGACCTTGCGTCGATCCATGCCGCGAGCCTGCGCAGCACCGACGCGATCAAGAAAAATCTCAAGAAGCGGCCGCGCGGCTGGCTGAACGACGCCGCCGCCACCGCTGCCAACAAAGTCCGGCGCGATTTTCGGGAATGGAATGAATATATCAAGCGGCGATGAGCCTTTCGGCGATCTCGCACCCGGCCGGTTTCATTGCTATATTGACGGCCAAGCCGGTCCGCCAAGGGACCGCGATCTTTTCCGGTTGCGCGCCGTTAAAGCAGATAGCGCGCAATCGTACGGGAGTGCCAGCATGCCCTCATTGACCGAATGGAAAGTGCCGCCGGCATTTCAGCCCCGCCCGGGCGATTACAGTTTCGATCTCGATTCCGTGCTGAGCTCGATCGTCGGGCTGCACTCGATCATCCCGCCCGATGCCTTCAGCGCCGAAACGCTCGGCACCGAACGCGCCGGCAATGGTGTGTTGATCGATGACGGCCTGGTGCTGACCATCGGATATCTGATCACGGAAGCGGAAGCGGTCTGGCTGCACCTCGGCGACGGCCGCGTGGTGCAGGGCCATGCGCTCGGTTTCGACTCCGAGAGCGGGTTTGGCCTGGTGCAGGCGCTCGGCCGCATCGATCTCGAACCGGTGCGGCTCGGCACCTCCGGCGCCACCAAGGTCGGCGACCGCGTGGTGGTCGGCGGCGCCGGCGGCCGCACGCGCTCGGTCGCGAGCCAGATCGTGGCGAAGCAGGAATTCCCCGGCTATTGGGAATATCTGCTCGACGAGGCGATCTTCACCTATCCGGCACATCCGAACTGGGGCGGCGCCGGGCTGATCTCGGCCAGCGGCGAGCTGATCGGCGTCGGCTCGCTTCAGCTCGAACGCGAACGCGAGGGCAAGGCCGAGCACGTCAACATGATCGTGCCGATCGATCTCTTGAAGCCGGTGCTCGACGACATCAGGAAATTCGGCCGGGTCAACAAGCCGGTGCGGCCCTGGCTCGGAATGTATTCGGCCGAAATCGACAACCGCGTCGTGGTGGTCGGCATTGCCAGCAAGGGACCGGCCGCGCGCGCCGAGCTCAAGGCCGGCGACGTCATCCTCGCCGTCAAGGGCGAAAAAATTACCAGCCAGACCGAGTTCTACCGCAAACTATGGGCGCTGGGTCCGGCCGGCGTCGACGTGCCGCTCACCGTCTATCATGAGGGCGTCACCTTCGACGTCACCCTGAGCTCGATCGACCGCACAAAGCTGCTCAAGGCGCCGCGGCTGCACTAAATTTCTCGGAAGGACGGAAGCCGGCCATGAGCGAAGCCGTGGTGGACGACATCGTGGCCGTGCTGCCACCTTTGCTGCAATCGCTGGAGGCGCTGTCCTTTGTCGCGCGCCATCTGCATCCGCCGGATTTCGACCGCGTGATGCAGGCCGCCGGCACGCCGGATCAGGCGCTGCAGTCGGTGCGCGGGCGGCTCGCCGGCTGGCCGGAGGAATTTTCCGGCATCGGGACCGCGCTGGAAACCGCAAGCGACGCGGCGCTCGCCGCATTCGGCGGCTTGCGCATGGTGCATAATGGCCACGGCGATATCGTCGCGGTGTTCAAGGCGTTGCGCTATGCGCCGCGCGCGCAGGAAGCGCTCTATCCACTGGTCGCAAAACTGCCGCCGGTGAGCCAGTTCTTTCTCGAGGCTACGCTGCGCGAGGACGCAGCTTTGCTGGAGCGGCTCGCGGCGCCATCCGCCGAAAACACCGGCATCATCCACCACGACAACGAACCCGGCAGCCGTGGCGGTTTTTCGCTGTACGTGCCGGAATATTATTCGCCGGATCGTGCGTGGCCGCTGGTGATGGCGCTGCATGGCGGCAGCGGCAACGGGCGCAACTTTCTGTGGAGCTGGCTGCGCGACGCCCGCAGTTTTGGCGCGATCCTGGTCGCGCCGACCGCGACCGGCCCCACCTGGGCCCTGATGGGCGAGGACACCGATACGCCCAATCTCGCGCGCATTCTCGATTCCGTGCGCGCGCGCTGGAATGTCGATCCGGACAAAGATGCTGATGACCGGGATGAGCGACGGCGGCACATTCTGCTATGTCAGCGGGCTCGATGGCGCCTCGCCCTTCACGCACCTCGCCCCGGTCTCCGCCACGTTCCATCCGCTGATGACGGAAATGGCCGACGCCGAGCGGCTGCGCGGCCTGCCCATCCACATCGTGCACGGCCGCCTCGACTGGATGTTTCCGGTGCAGGTGGCGCGGCAGACCCAACAGGCGCTGTCCGCCGCCGGCGCCGAGGTGACCTATCGCGAGATCGACGATCTCAGCCACACCTATCCGCGCGAGATCAACGCGGCGTTGCTGGCGTGGCTGAACGGCGAATAGTCAAACGGCTCCGCCATTGGCGCGCAGCACCTGGCCGTTGATCCATCCGCCGTCGGGGCCGGCAAGGAACGAGACGCTTGCCGCGATGTCGTCAGGCGTGCCGAGCCGCTCCAGCGGATTCATTTTCGCCATGCGTCCGATCAATTCGTCCGACTTGCCCCTCAGGAACAAATCGGTCGCGGTCGGGCCCGGCGCCACCGCATTGACGGTGATGTTGCGGCCGCGCATTTCCTTGGACAGGATCGCGGTCATGGTTTCGATCGCCGCCTTGGTGCCGGCATAGACCGCGTAGGTCTCGAGCTTAAGGCCGACCACGCTGGTGGAAAAATTGATGATGCGTCCGCCGTCGCGCAACCGCCTCGCGGCTTCGCGCATGGCGTTGAAACTGCCCTTGAGATTGATCGCGATCTGCTGGTCGAACAGCGCATCGTCGCTGTCGGCGAGCTTTGCCAGCTTCATGATGCCGGCATTGTTGACCAGCACGTCGACGCCGCCAAAGGTCTTTTCGACCGCGTCGAACATGTCTTGGACCGCCTTGGGATCGCTGACATCCGCCTTGATGGCCAGCGCCCGGCCGCCGCTGCCCTCGATCTTGGCCGCCACGGCTTCGGCGGATTTGACGTCGCCGGAGTAATTGATCGCGACGGTAAAGCCGTCGCTCGCGAGCCGCTCCGCTATGGCAGCGCCGATGCCGCGCGAAGCACCAGTGATGATCGCGACCTTGCTGGTTTTCTCGGTCATGTTGTTTCCTTGTCGGGATTGCGGCGCCCTCCATTGATGCGCCGCACGTCGTCCTTTTCAAGCCTTATGAAGGCCTCGAAACACTGATCATTGCCCCGGGCAAGGGGAACTACCTTCCCCTCCCCGCGTTATCGGGCATTACCGGAGGATAGCCATGCAGACGTTTGTCGGAATGATCCTGGGCGCGCTGCTGCTGGTGGGCGGCGTCTATATCTACGATTCGATACAGACGTCGAGTGCCACCGGCGGTCAGGTGGCGCAGACCAACCGCACCATCGTCAACTGGGATGTCGCGGCGGCCGACTGGAAGGCGCTGAAGACCCGCGCCCATGAAGACTGGGTGAAAATTTCGTCGAAGTAATCGCGATTGGCTGAGGAGTGAGGATGGCGCCTTCGTTGCCACGAGGGCGCCATTTCTTTTGGTCTAGTTTTTTGCCTTCGCCTTGCGCGCGTCGGAAATGGCGCGCTCGAACTCCGCCATGGTCAAAATGCCGGGGACGCGGAATTTACCGACGATGAAGGACGGCGTGCCCTTGAATTCGAAGGCCTCGGCCTGCGCATGGTTGCGCGCGAGAATGGCGTCGATCTCCTTCCCCTTCGCCGAGAGGTCGCCGGTCAAGCGCTCCATGTTGACGCCGGCGCCGGCGAGCAATTCGCGGATGCGCGGCTCGGTCAGCCGCGAGCTGACGCCGATCAGGGCGTCATGGGCCTCGACGAACTTGTTCTGATATTTGGCGGCCAGCACCATCCGCGCCGCGACCTTCGAGACTTCGCCGAGGATCGGCCAGTCCTTCAACACCAGGCGAACCTTGCCGTCGTCCTGCACCACCTGGCGGATTTCAGGCGCGACCTTGCGGCAATAGGGGCAATTGTAATCGTAATATTCGACGATGGTGATGTCGCCATCGGGGTTCCCGATCACGGGAATGTCGGGATCGCGAAGCACCCACGCTTCGGTCAGCACCTTGTCATGGTCATCGTGGGCGAACGCCGAACCTGACGCGAGACCAAGAAGCACGCCCGCCCCGAACAGGCCAAGCGCTTCGCGGCGGGTGGGGTTCAGTCCGGCCGTTTCCATTGATTTTTTCATACTGGTCTCGTTGGGGCTCGCGGCGGCCCGATCTGTTCTACGCCCAAGATAAGGATACGTTACGCGCCAGCATATAGAGCGCCACCGCAATAATGACGATGGCGAACACAATATTGAGGGCGCCGCGCCGCTCCGAGAGGTGCCGCGCCGACCGTGTGCCGACGAGCCCGCCGGCGATCCCGCCGGCGATGAACAGGGCCGCCAGGCCCCACGAGATCAGGCCGGACCAGGCATAGCTCGCAGCCGTGGTCAGGCCGAACGCGGTCACCGCGACCAGGGAGGAGGAGACCGCGTTCATGATCGACATGCCGGTTGCCAGCATCAGCGCCGGCACGATCAGGAAGCCGCCGCCGATGCCGAAGAAACCGGACAGCGTCCCGGTCGCCAAACCAAGGCTGATAATGGCCGGCGTATTGGCACGGTTCATCGTCACATCTGACAGCCCGACCCGCGACCGCGTCTTCAGCATCAGCGCGGCGATCACCAGCATGATCAGCGCGAACAGCGCCAGCAGCTTGTGGCCGTCGATCATCTTGCCGAGCAGCGAGCCCGCAAACGCGCCGAAGATGCCGGCGGCCGCGAACGGCAGCGCACAGGACCACATCACCGTGCCGCCGCGGGCATGGTTCGACAGATTGACCGCGGCATTGGCCGCCACCGCGATCGCGCTGGTGCCGATCGCGACATGCGGCTCGGACACGCCGACCACATAGACCATCAAGGGCACCGCGAGGATCGAGCCGCCGCCGCCGACCAGGCCAAGGGAAAATCCGACCAGGGCTCCCGATGCCAATCCCAGCACGCCCTGCATCGCGGAGAGCATCATTCTTCTTCACCTGTGCCAAACCTGAATGCATCAAGTGGCGGCGGGCGGGGCTTGTCAATCGCCGGGGGCTAATTGGCTGTTGCCAAGACCCTGCCCTGCGATTTTGCGGGATCGCGTTGTTGCAGCGCCATCAGTGTGCCGGTCATGGTGGCGACCAGATGCTCGGCGCCGTCGCGCTCCGCGTAGGCGCGGGCGTCGCAAATCGTCAGCGTGCGGCCCGGCTTGACCACAGTGGCGCGGAAGTTGAACCGCTCGCCGCTCGCGGGCGCAAGCAAATTGGTCTTGAACTCCACGGTCAGGATATCCGAGCCCGCCGGCATCAGCGTGAACGCCGCGATGCCGCAGGCGGTGTCGAGACCGGCCGTGATCACGCCCGCATGGACAAAGCCGTTCTGCTGGGTGAAGTCGGGCGAATAGGCCATCGCCAGATCGACCTCGCCCGCCTCGAGCCGCGCGATCGAAATGCCGAGCGTGCGCATCGCCTGCTGCCGGCCGAAGGTCTCGGCCGCCACGCGGCGATAATCCGGATTTTTCGGTTCAAAGCGCGGCATTGCCTCAGGCCGCCTCCGGCTCGGCAACGACAAGGTACTTGATCGCGGTATTGCGGATCGCCTCCTCGAACGGCGCCGATTTGCGCACCTTGCGGTCCATGTGAACGCCGGTGAACTCGCACCTTGCGGCAATCTCGCCGGTCTCGGCGTTGCGCATCTCATGCTGAAAACGGATCGATTTTTCGCGGATCTCGAGCAGGGAGCTCCTGATCTCGATGATATCGCCGGCGAGCAGCTCGCGCTTGTAGGCGACCTTCTGCTCCACCGCGGCCATGCCGCGGCCGGATTCGCGCAGATAGCTCGGCGTCAGCCCGAGGCGGGCGAAGAAATTCCAGCTGGCCTCGTCGAACTTGCCGACATACCACATGACGTTCATGTGGCCGACATGGTCGCAATGCCACGGATAGACCGTGCCGCGATAGGTCGCCTCCTCCATCGAAAATGCTCCGCTCCCGATTATTGATACGGTAGCGTATCACCGGGATGGCAGGTAAGCAATACGGTACCGTATCATAATCGGGAGAGCGGCCATTGACCGGCAGCAGCAAGGGCGACGTCTGGATCGAGGCCGGGTTTGCGGAAATCGCCCGCTCCGGCGCCGACGGGGTGCGGGTTGAAGTGCTGGCGAAGAATCTCGGCGTCACCAAGGGCGGCTTCTACCGCCGCTTTCGGGATCGCGCCGCGCTGTTGGATGCCATGCTGCAAAGCTGGAGCGCGGGCCGCATCGCCGCGATCGAGGCGCAGACCAGCCTCGACGGCACCAGCGCCCGCGAACGGCTGAAAGCGCTGATCCGGCTTTATTCGGAGCGGATGAATACCGAGGGCATGGCGGTCGAGCTCGCGATCCGGCAATGGGCCCGCTCCGACGAGGCCGCCGCCGCCGCGGTCGCCAGCGTCGATGCCGCGCGCCTGAAAAATGTCGGACAGCTCTATCGCGCGACCGGCCTTGGCGCCGAGGAAGCCGATGCGCAGGCGTTCCTGTTCTATTGCTTCATCTTCGGCCAGAGCCTGCTGTTTCTCGACCGCGGCCCGCGCAAGCGGGCGCAGCTGGTGGCAAAATCGGCCGAGAAACTGATCGAGGATGAAGATTGAAACGCGGCCGGAGTGCTGGTTCTGGCTACACCAGAACCAGCACTCCGATTCATATTTCGACGCGTTTTCTTCACGCGAACCGGTACCCACTCGCTTGAAAACGCTATGGCACCGGCCGCGCTCGTCATGTGACGACGCTTACGCCGCGCCCTTCAGCTTCTTGGTGCACTCGCTGTAATAGCCGCCGCCCTTCTGGATCCACTTCAAGCCGCCATTGGCGTTGGCGGTCTTGTTGGCGTTGTACTGGTCGACGCAGGTGTGCATGCGCGCCTTGCCTTCGGTCTCCTTGGAATATTTCGGATCGACCTTGTTCGGGAACACGGCGGGTCCAGACGGCGCCGCCGGGCGCAGCCGCTTCCTTCTGCTTGGTTTCCTTCTTGGGCTTGGCTTCCGCAGCTTTGGTATCGGCGGGCGCCGCGGGGGCGGCCGCTGCAGGCGTTGCGTCGGCGCCGCACTGGGCTTTGCGGAAATCATTCCATTTCTGGCCACTGAGCGTGCCGGCGGTCTTGGCCGCCTGGTACTTCGCGCTGCATTCCTGCGCGGTAAGCGCCTGCGCCGGCGAGGTCGCGACGGAGGCGGCAAAATGCCGTCATGGCGACGGCGCACAACAATTTCGAACGGTTGGTCATCCCTGGTCTCCCTACGGGGGCATTGCTGGAGAGCCGCATCCTAGCGCAACCGAAAGGTGCGACAACGCGTGCCGCGATTGGCCGTCAAAAATATTCTGGCCGCAAAAGCCCGCTTTATTCATTCGCCGTTCATGTATCGGCATGTGCAGTGAACAAGGAACGAACACGACGAATTTTATTCGATTATTTACATAATAATCGAATTTTACTCGTAATTCTACGATCTCATGACAATACCTAAACAGCCAAATAATCGCTCAACAATCCGGCCGCACGGCGTTCGACACGTCGTACTACGTAACGCTTCCGCACGCAGCATTGCTGCATGGCAGCAGCGCATTTGTCCCTCGCGGTTGGATTTGCCATAAGGCGGCGTGAAACTATTCCCAACATTGCTGGCAGCACACATCCCAAGCCGCGGCGAAGCGCTGCGCATAGCGGAGACGATCGCGATCGGCGCCGCCGGCGGTCTGTTGTTCCTGTGGGCCAATTTTCCGGGCGGGCTGATTTCAGGCGCGATGATCGCGGTCGGCATTGCCGCGCTGGCCGGTCGCCAGCTGCATTTGCCGCCGGTCATCGCCCAGACCGTGCTGCTGCTGCTCGGGATTACGCTGGGCTCGCTGGTATCGCGGCAATTGATCCAGCATATGAGCGCCTATCCGCTGACCATCGGCCTTTTGGCGCTGGCAACGTTCTGCTCGACCTTCGGCAGCAGCCTTTATCTGCAGCGCTTTCACGGCTGGGATCAGACCTCGGCGTTTCTCGCCGGGAGCCCGGGTGCGCTGTCGCAGATCACCGTCCTCGCCGCCGAGAAGGGTGCGGATGTCGCGGGAATCGCCGTGGTGCAGACGCTGCGCGTGATCATCTTGACCGCAGCGCTGCCGCTGGTGCTGGTGCTGACGGGCGTAGCGCCATCCACCCCGCCGATTTTGGCGGCGGAAATCGCTTCGCCTGCCGGCCTGATTGCGCTGATCGCGGCCTCGATCTCGGTGGCACTGTTGCTGCGGCTGATGAATTTTCCGGCGAGTTGGATGTTCGGCGCGATGCTCGCTTCCAGCGTGTTGCACGGCACGGGCCTCGTCGAAGGCGGCCTGCCGCCCTGGATGCGCAACGTGGCGCTGGTCGGCATCGGCGCCCTGATCGGCACGCGCTTCGCGCGGATGCGGATCAAGACGCTGTTGACGCACATCAATGCCGGGCTGGGCTCGTTCGCGGTTGCCGTCACGGTTTCCGCCATCTTCGTCACCGTGATCGTGCTGACCACGAATGTGCGGTTTGCCGACATCGTGGTGGCCTTTGCGCCCGGCGCGATGGACGCCATGCTGGCGCTGGCACTGACGCTGCACATCGACCCGATCTTCGTCGGCGCCCATCACCTGTCGCGCTTCGTGTTCGTGAGCATCGCCACGCCCGGCATCGTCCATCTGTTCGGACGGCCGCAGGAGGATGTGGACGATTAGGTCCTTTCCGGTCCTGTAGGGTGGGCAAAGGCGCGCTTGCGCCGTGCCCACCATCTCTCCCGATCGTTGCCTGGAATGGTGGGCACGCTCACGCTTTGCCCACCCTACAATTCCGACGGCGTCTAGCGCTTCGCCGCCGCCACAAATCCCCACAGCGCGATCGCGGCCATCGCGAGCGAGATCAGCACATTGTAGCCGGCGAGCGAAAGGCCGAGGAAACGCCACTGCACCTCGTCGCAGCGGATGACTTTCACGGTATCGAGGCGCTGCAGGAGAGTGCCGGCGCTGCCGAGATCGAGGATCGGGCCGGAGCAATCGGTCGGGCCCTGCCAGAACTTCCATTCGACGCCGGCGTGATAGCCGCCGAGATAGGCATTGCCGAGCGCCGGCTATCAGCAGGATCACGAACGCCGCCATCAGCAAATGCCGCGGCGCGTGCCGCGCGGCGGCGAACGCGATGAGGACGCCGAGCGGCAGCGCCAGGTAATAGGCGTAGCGCTGCTCCAGGCAGAGCGGACAGGGCCGGATATCCAGCACCAGCTCGAAGAACCAGGCGCCCGCCAGCGTCGCCGCCGCGATGACCGTGATCGCGAGCGCGGCAAGCAGCGCGGGGTTGGAGGCGATGCCCTGCTGTGACGGGTTGGCGGCGGCAAGTGTCACATTCGTCTCCTCGGCCTTACGAATTCGTGGTACCGCGCGGGCCCTTTTCTGTCGAGGCAAGCCACAATCACTTCCGCGCGGGTTGACCGGGGCAGATCGCCCGCTATATTCCGCCGGCTTCGCGACCCCCGGCTCCCGCCGGTGTCCGGAGGCCCCTGTGGCGGAACTGGTAGACGCGCTCGAACTCAAAATCGAGTTCCGCAAGGAGTGCTGGTTCGATTCCGGCCAGGGGCACCACACTACGCCCTTCGGGCTACGCGTGGCGCGGCCACCGCTTTTTCGAATTCAGTTTCTTACAACGGGTGAGCGTCCGGGATCTCGCGGAGGATTGCCCGCGAGATTGCGCCGGAAGGCAATCGAGGCGATGGGATCACTGCGGCTCCAGGCGCCCAACGCGGCTGCGAAGCAGTTCAGAGATCGCCATACAACTCCGGTGCTTCGTATGCCGGCCGATGGCTCTCGCCGCCATTGAGAAGAACCGCGCGGCGATTTTCCGGCTCACCATGTTCGGACACGACCGCATCGACAAAATGGGCCGGTTCCAGCGGGGTCCGGTTGACCCGCAGATCGAAAACATCGAAGCGGTTGTAGTAGCCGACCACGTCGTGGAACTGCTTTGGCTCAACGCCCTTTCCGGTATCGATGTCGGCATAAAGAATGCCTTCGTGCTCGGAGAGCGTATCGCCGACCACGTTGCAACTCGGATCGATCACCATGGAAACGCCGCGCGGCGAGCGATCGATAATGTCGAGGCTCGACTTGCTGACGTTGCTGAGTGCCTCGCGCATCGCAGCATCGACGAAGCCGGAGGCGACGATATTGTAAACCTTTGCCTCGAATGCATGAGCACCGGCCCGGATCTCGATAGCGCGACGAAGATCGTAAGCGCCCTCCTCTTCCGGCGGCCGGGTCGGCCAGATCGGCGGGTAGGATGATATGTGCACCTGCTCGCCCTGGGCCATCAGGGCGTAGCGCGCCAGTGGATTGGTATTCTCACCGCAGATCAGCATGCCAAGCTTGCCGAGCCGGGTTGGCGACACGCGGAGGCCGCGGGCATCGCCGGCCGCCCAGACCAGCTTTTCATAGAACGTCGGCACCAGCTTGCGGTGATGGTTGAGGATCGAGCCGTCGTCGCCGATCAGGATGTTCGAATTCCAGATGCAGCCGACGCTGGCATCGGTGCCCTCGGTGAAGCCGAGCGAGACAAAGACACCATGCCGGCGCGCGGCCATGCGGATGGCGCGGATCGACGGATCAGCCAACTTCTGCGCTTCCGACACCAGCGCGCGAAAGAAGCCGTGGTTGTAGATCGGTGCCTGGAGGGCAGCCCAGATCGGAAAGCCCGGCAGAAACGATTCAGGAAACGCGACGAGCTCGGCTCCGGCCCTCGATGCCTCGGCGATGAGATCACAAGCCTTCTCGGCGGTCTTCTCGGCATCGAGAAACACGGAAGATGCGTGGCATGCGGCCGCCTTGAACATCGGATACTGGATTGTCATCGCAGAACCTGCAGGTATCGGACGAAGCGCCCGTCGCCTCGTCATCCGCAGCGAGTTGTCTGCGACATCGCAGCGCGAGGTAAGTCCTCATTTCTGCACGGCCCTTTGCATACATGCCGGGGAGCAAGTGGCGCGCCCGTAGGCACATTGCCTTCGCACTGCCCAAGCCTTTTCTGCAAAGCCCCTTGCGAGTTTTCTGGCTGGCGCCCGGGTGCCGCAGTTGCAAGCCTGAGCATCGAACACGGGCGGGTGAGGTATGGAACTAGTAGTTGCACTGGCAATCAACGGGTTGGTCTGGGGCCTGATTGTGGCGCTGATTGCGCTCGGCCTTTCGATCATCTTTGGCCTGCTGGACATCATCAACGTCGCCCACGGCGACTTCTTCATGGTGGGTACGGTGCTCGGCCTGACGATTGCCGGCACCACCGGGTTCTGGATTGCGCTCGTTCTTGTTCCGCTGCTCGGCCTGATGCTGGGAGTTCTCATTGAGCGGTTTGTAATCCGTCCAACCATCAATGCCGCATCCCTGACCATCGTTACAACGTTCGGTTTGTCGATGATCCTGCAGGAAAGCGTTCGTGCCGCATTCGGCGCGCAGCCGCGCCGGATGGCAGCACCGATAGAAGGCACAATTCCGCTGTTCGGCATCGACTACGACATCTACCGGATATTTGCGGCCGCATTCGCGGCAATGTGCATCGCCGGCTTCTTTCTGTTCATGTCGCGCACGACGCTCGGTACCTGGATGCGTGCGGTCCGCCATGATCGTGAGACCGCGACAGCACTGGGCATCCCGGTCCAACGTGTGTGCGCGTTCACCTTCGGCCTCGGTACTGCACTGGCGCTGCTTGGTGGCGCCATCGCTGCGCCGATCACGACCGTCGAGTTCCGCACCGGGGTCGACATCCTGCCGGTGAGCTTCATGGCCGTGGTGATCGGCGGCCTCGGTAACGCCAAGGGAACGGTTGCCGCCGCTGTCCTTCTCGCAGTGCTGGAAGGCCTTGTGTCGAGCATTGCCGACCCGACAACCGCGCGAATCTCTTCTCTCGCCGTGATGAGCATCGCACTGCTGGTGCGGCCCCATGGCCTGTTCGCCGGAGCGACACGATGACATCGATCCGCATTCGCACCGTCAGCGCCATTGCGATCGCCGCCCTGCTCGCACTCACGCCGCTTGCGTTGCCGATGTTCGGCGCAACGTTCTGGATCAACGTGATCGCCGAGATCCTGATCTGGTCGCTGCTCGCGATGAGCGTGAACCTCCTGTTCGGTTATGTCGGCCTGCTCTCGTTCGGCCAGGCGCTCTATTTCGGTTTCGGCATGTATGGCGCGGCGATCGGAATCACTCAATTTGGGCTGGGTCTCTGGGGCGCGATGCTGCTGGGCGTCACTGCCGCGACTGCGATGGCCGCCGTCGCCGGTGCATTTGCCGTAAGGCTGACCTGGCATTATTTCGCGATCATCACCGTTGTGTTTTCCCTGATTTTCTACTTCACCGCCATGTCGGCCAAATCCCTTACCGGCGGCGATGACGGATTGTCGTTCACCGCACCGCCTATCCTGGCAGCAGCGGGCCTGATGCTCACCGACAAGACCACACAGTTCTATTTCATCTTTCTGATCTGCCTCGCATGCTACCTTGGCATGGCGCTCCTGGTCTCAAGCCCGCTGGGCATGCGTTTCGCAGCCGTCCGCGACAACGAGAACCGGGCTTCTCTCATCGGCATCAACGTCTATCTCACGCGATGGCTTGCGTTTGTCATCGCAGGCTTCATCGCCGGAGTAGCCGGAGCGCTGTTCGCACTGTTCGGCCGCTACGCGTCCGCTTCCTACATGTTCTACCACGTGTCCGGCGAAGCCGTCGTCTGGACGATCGTCGGCGGCGCGGGGACGCTGATGGGGCCGCTGGTCGGAACCGCGCTGCTCATCCTCTTTCGCGAAGTGATGTCCGGACTCTGGGAGAACTATCTCATCGCGGTCGGGGCCGGCGTCATCCTTGTCGTGATGTTCGCACCGCGCGGCGTGGTTGGATCGCTCAACTCGCTGACTCTCCGCCGCAAAGCATCGGAAGAAGCACCGGTGGTCTCCCCCGCAGAGCTCGCGAAAGTCGAGTAGCCCATGGACAGCGCCCTTTCGATCCGCGGACTCACAAAGCGCTTCGGCGGCCTCATTGCCGTCGACGACATCAGCGTCGAATTCCCGAAAGGGCTGCTCAACGCAGTGATCGGGCCGAACGGCGCCGGCAAGACCACCCTTTTCAATCTCGTCACCGGCATGCTTCCGGCGACATCGGGCTCTGTGATCTTCGAGGGTGCTGATCTGATTGGCGCCAGGCCACACCAGATTGTTGCGCGCGGCCTCTCGCGCACGCTGCAAATCAAGAGCGTGTTTGGCGGGATGACGGTCGCCGACAACATCCGCATCGCGGTATTGGCGCACGAGAAGATCTCAAGTCCATTCCGGACCGCTGCGAGCTATGGCGCCGTCACCGCGCGGGTCGATGACCTCCTCGTTCAGACCGGTCTCGACCGGCTGGCGAATACCGATGCCGGAATACTATCGTACGGAGACGTTGCGCTGCTTGAGATCGCACTCGCGCTTGCCAACCGGCCTCGCCTCCTGCTGCTCGACGAGCCGATCTGCGGCATGAGCCCGAGCGAGACCGAACGCACGGTCACCCGGATTTCGGAGCTCGCCAGGACAACCGACGTCATCCTGATCGAGCATGACATGGAGGTCGTCTTCGCGATCGCCGATCTGATCACAGTGATGGCGCAGGGTCGTCTGCTCGTCCAGGACACGCCGAAGGCCGTCGCAGCGGACGCCAGGGTGCAGGAAGTTTACCTCGGCGCTCCGGAGGAGGTCGAATGACGCCAACACTGTCGGTCAACGGGCTCTCCGCATCAATCGGAAAAATTCCGGTCCTGCGCGGCGTCGACCTTCACGTCCGCAGCGGCGAGACGGTCGCGCTGCTCGGCCGCAACGGCGTGGGCAAGACGTCAGCCTTGCGCGCAATCCTCGGGCTGCTGCCGCGCAAGGGCGGCAGGGTCGCCTACAAGGGCGACGACCTCACGCGCCTGCCCGCTCATCGCATCTCCGGCGAAGGCATCGGTTACGTCCCCCAGGGGCGTGGCATCTTCCCTAACCTGACGGTCGAAGAAAATCTCTTCCTTGGTCTGCGCGGTGCGCCCGATCCCGCACTGGTCAATGATATCTATACCCGCTTCCCGCGCCTTGCAGAACGCAAGAAACAGGCGGCCGGCACGTTGTCCGGCGGCGAACAGCAGATTCTCGCCATCGGCCGATGCCTGATGCGCCAGCCGTCGCTGATCCTTCTCGACGAGCCGACCGAAGGCATCATGCCAAAACTCGTCGCCGATATCCGCCGCGAAATCCAGACCATTGCCCGGCAAGGCGTCGCGATCCTGCTCGTCGAACAGAACCTGCGCACCGCGCTCAAGCTCGCGTCGCGGATCTACCTGATGGAAAAGGGCGTCGTGGTTCACGAGGCCACACCCGATCAACTCGCGGCCGATCCAGGCACTGTCCACCGCTACCTCGGCGTCGCGCTGTAAGCATGTTCCGTTGTTCGTGTCGTTTAACTGATGGAGGGTCAAATGAAGGGCATCAAGATCAATCGCCGCAGTTTTCTGTCCCACGCGCTGGCCGGAGGCGCTGCGGCCGGTACATCCTATCTCGGCCTCACCAGCGATCTTTACGCCCAGGCCGGCGGGCCGATCGTGCTCGGCAGCCATTGCGAACTGACCGGCGGCTTCGCGTCCTGGGGCTACTGGCATGACAAGGCAGCCAAGGCCGCGGTGAAGCTCGTCAACGAGCAAGGCGGAATTGCCGGCCGCAAGGTCGAGCTCATTACCGAAGACACGGAATCAAATCCTGCGACCGGTACGCGCAAGCTGCGCTCCCTGATCGAGCGCAGCGGTGCGGGCTTCGTCATCGGCTCGGTCCATTCCGGCGTGATGCTGTCGTCGATCCCCGTGGCGACCGAACTCAAAACGATTTATTTCTCGGCCGGCGAAGCGACCGAAGCAACCGGATCGAAGGGCACGCGCTATTCGTTCCGCACCGGCACCGACACCTACGCGCTGGCCGCCGCCGGTGCGCCATGGGCCTACAACAATCTCGGCAAAACCTGGACGATCATCTCTCCCGACTATGCATGGGGTCATAGCCACTATCAGGAGCACAAGGCTGTCATCGAGAAGCTCGGCGGCAAGGTTTACGATCCAATCTTCGTGCCGCTCGACGCCAAGGATCTCGTTCCCTATCTCGCCAAGATTCCCGGGTGACACGCAGGTTCTGTTCTCGGTCTTTTTCGGTGCGCAGTCGGTCGCCTTCTATTCCCAGGCCAAATCGATGGGCCTCGAAAGGACGATGAAGATGTATTCGGTCGCCGGCACCATGGAGGCGATTGCACCGGCGGACATTCAGGGAGCCGGCGAAGGCGTATACCTCGTGGAGAATTTCCCGCGCGTCACCAAGTACAAGGACGACGAATTCCACCGGCAACACAACGCGCACATGGGGATCGATGACGTCGACGCCCGCGAAATCAACTCTCAACGCGTCATGGCGAAGAGCCATGCCTGGCAATCCTGGGAGAACGTGTTCGCGCTCAAGAAAGCGATCGAGGTGTCCGGCTGGAAGACCAAGAAGGATGACAAGCTGGTTATCGAGGCGCTCGAAGGACTTGCGCTCGATAACTCGCTTGGCAATCCGCAGGGGGCCAAGATTATCCGCCGCGAGGACCACTCCGGCATGATCGACTGCTATATTTCGAAGGTCGAGAACGGCAGGCTTGAGGTCAAGAAGAAGATCACCAAGGAGGAGCTGATGGCGCAGCTTCCGACCCGGGTCGACTTCTCCAAGCAATCGGTGTGATTTGGCGGCGCGGGCATCTTCGGGTGCCCGCGTCAGAACTCGTTGAAGAACGCAGCATCCCGGGTAAACACGTTGGTCAGATGGCGCAGGACCGAGCGGATGCGGCCTACGAATTCCAGGTCTTCGTGGACGCTCAGATATACGTCGCGGTAGACCTTCACCTCCTGGGCCAGCACCGGCAGCAGCTTCGGATTCATCTTCGCCGAGAACAGCGGCAGCAACCCGATGCCGGCTCCGGCAGCAACGGCGTTCTGTTGTGCGTGCATGCTGCTCGACCGGAACGATACGCTGGTCGGCTCCAGCACATCGAGCAGCCAGTGAACCGGCTGGATCGCGACCAGATCCTCCACATAGTCGACAAACGTATGGGTAGACAGTTCTGAACGGTTTTTGGGAAGACCACGGCGAGCGACATAATCGGCGCTGGCGAACAGGGCCAACCGGAATCCGCCGAGCCTTCTCACGACGAGCCGTTGTCCGGCCGGTTGAACAAAGCTGATAAACAGATCCGCCTCGCGCTTGGACAGATTGATCAGGTGCCGCTCGGTCACGAGCTCCACCAGGATGCCGGGCTGCTGTTCCGCAAGTTCGGCGAAACGCTCGCCGAGATAGAACGCGCCGATACCTTCCATGGTGGCCACACGCACCCGCCCGGTCGCCGCCGTCTGTTCGGCGCCGAAGATATTTGGAATGCCGTTGGCTTCGACTTCGATGCGCTCGGCGACGGCAAACAGCCGATGGCCCTGTTCGGTCAGAACAAAACCGTCGGGCTTCCGGTCGAACAGTTTGATCGAGAGATCCTTTTCGAGTTCGGAAATGCGCCGGCTGACCGTGGTGTGGTCGACCTTTAACCGCCGCGCCGCCGGCATCAGCCGGCTTTGCCGCGCCAGCTCGAGGAAGAAAACAAGATCATTCCAGTTGAACACGCACTAGCTCCGAGGGCCTGACCAGGCAGTGGCTGCGGTCCCGTTTGAGGCAAAGTCAGCCTCGAACATGGCCGTGCAACCGCCGCGATCGGCCGCGCTTCGCTGCCGCAATCATGGCGATGGAACCTAGCATATCAAAGCCTATGGCAACACCCGGAAGCAATGGGCTGCACGTAAGCTCGCGATCTCGCGGCGCGATTTGCCCGTCGGGCCGATTTGTCGCAAGGTAGCGAAAAAGGGAGAAGGCCCATGGAAGATATCGCAGCAAGGCGCGCGGCCGAGGCGCTGCTCGCCGAGCATAAGGCCAATGCGCGGTTCAGGACGCTTGGGCCGCCCGACGGGCCCGGGTCGATCTCCGACGCCTACGACATCCAGGAAAAATATGTCGCGCTGCTGCGGGGCGGGCATGGCGAGGCCGTCGGCTACAAGGTGGGGCTGACCTCGGCGACGATGCAGAAATTTTGCGGGATCGACCATCCCATCGCGGGTGTCGTGCTCGCAAGCCGCGTGCACAAATCGGGCGCGACCGTGCGGCGCCAGGATTTCGGGCGGCTCGGGCTGGAGTTCGAAATCGCGGTTCGCATCAAGTCGGACGTGCCGGTCGCGGATGGGCCGTGCACCGCGGAGATGATCGCACCCCATATCGACGGCGTCTGCGCGGCCATCGAGATCGTCGACGACCGCAGCGCCGATTACAGCAGCCTCGATGTGCGTTCGCTGGTCGCGGATAATTCCTGGAACGCCGGGATCGTGCTCTCGGAATTTTCGACGAAATGGCCTGATCTTGAGGCCGTGCTCGGGCGTGCTGCCAAAGATGGTGCGGCGTTCGGCGAAGGTTTTGGACGCGACATTCTCGGGCATCCCTTCAATTCAGCCGCGTGGCTTGCGACGCAACTCATTCGCGGGGCGAGGGCCTGAAGGCGGGACAGGTGGTGATGACCGGGAGCGTGATGAAGACGGTGTTTCCGGAAGGTAATCGCAGGCTATCGATTTGACCTTGAAGGGATTGGATCGGTCGAAGTACAGGTACGGTAGCATCGATATTGTCTTTAGTTTCAGGGCGAATTCATCACGAATGACGGCGACGGAGCAGGACTTTGCAGCAGCCACCGAATCATCATCTTGCACAACTGAACATCGGCCGCGTCAGATACGAGATCGACGATCCGCGCATGGCCGATTTCACCAACAATCTGGCGTTGGTGAACGGCATTGCCGAACGCAGCGCCGGGTTTATCTGGCGCTACATCGACGAGAGCGGTAACGCCACCAACACGCGGCCTTATGCCGACCCGCGCATCATCGTCAATTTTTCGGTCTGGGAGAGCGTCGATGCACTTGAGCGCTTTGTCTGGCAGACCGTCCACAAGCGCTTTTATGGCCGCCGCGCCGACTGGTTTGAGCATTTTGAAGGACCAGCCTTCGTGTTGTGGTGGGTGCCGGCCGGCCATCGGCCAAGCGTTGAAGAGGCGGTCGCGCGCATCGAGCATCTGAAGCAGCACGGTCCAAGCGATCACGCGTTCGATTGGCAGACGGCGTCCGCGCAACTCTGGAAGACGGCGCGTTGCGCGCCCGCGGGACAGGTGGCGTAAGACCCAACGTGTGGCAGCGCCGGTGCGGTCGGAGGAATAGCGATGCAAATGCGAGTCTTTGGGCGCACGGGAATGCAAGTCTCGGCGCTGGGTTTTGGCTGCGGCGCGGTGGGCGGGATCATGGTGCGCGGGGATCCCGCCGACCAGGAACGTCTCGTCGCGCGCGCGATCGACGTCGGCGTGAACTATTTCGATACGGCGGTGCTGTATGGTGACGGCGAATCGGAAAAGAATCTTGGCCGCGTGTTGCAGAAGCTGAAACCGGCCAATGCGATCGTCGGCACCAAGGTTCGGCTGCCGCCCGGCGAGCCCGGCGGCGTTGCAGAGGCGATCGCGGCTTCGCTCGAACAAAGCCTCTCGCGGCTGCGGCTTGACCATGTCGATATCTTTCACCTGCACAATCCGATTACCGACGCGGGAGGCGGATCGACGTTGAGCGCACGCCAGGTGCTGGATGACGTGGTGCCGGCGTTCCAGCGCCTGCGTGCACAGGGAAAAATTCGCTTCCTCGGGATTTCGGCGGTCGGCGACACCGCGGCGCTGCATCAGGTGATCGATTCCGGCGCCTTCGACAGCGCGCAGATCGTCTACAACATGCTCAATCCCTCCGCGGGCGAAAAACTGCCGAAAGATTATCCGGCACAGGATTATGGACGGTTGTTCGATTCCACCAAGGCGGCCGGGACTGGCGTCGTGGGCATTCGCGTGCTGGCGGGCGGCGCGTTGTCTGGTACAACCGAGCGTCACCCGATTGCCAGTCCGGCGCCCGAGCCGATCGGCTCGGCCATGAGCTACGATGCCGATGTCGAGCGCGCGCGCCGCCTGATGCCGCTGGTCACGGAGGGGTTTTGCGGCAACCTCACCGAGGCCGCCACGCGGTTTGCGCTGTCGCATCCGGCGATGGGCACCATTTTGGTCGGCATGGCGACGCCGCAGCAATTCGAGGACGCGCTCGCCGCGGTTCAGAAAGGCCCGTTGCCGCAAGCTGCGCTCGACCGGCTGTCGGCGCTGCGGCAGGGTTTTTCCGGCGAAGCGCGATGATCGCTCGGCGGATGGGAGATTGAGATGGATGATCGAACCGTGCGGGCGGCGCTGCAGCGCCATTGGGATGCTTCCGACGCGAACGATTTCAAGGCCGAACATGAAATCTACCGCGAGGACGCCGTGCTTGATTATCCGCAATCGGGCGAGCGGATCCGCGGCCGGCACAACATTCAGGAGAGCCGGTTCGTCCAGCCCAACAGGAAGCGCTTTACGGTCCGGCGCATTACCGGCAGCGGTGATCTCTGGGTCACCGAATTCGTACTTGCCTATGACGGCATACCGTCCTACGCGGTGAGCATCATGGAATTCCGCGACGGACTGGTGGCCAACGAAACGCAATATTTCGCCGATCGGTTTGACCCGGGCCCCTCGCGTGCGCATCTTGTCGAGCGGACGCAGTAGGGGCAGATGAACTTTTCGAAAGCGCATTTCATCGGCATCGCCGGCAAAGGCATGAGCGCGACGGCGCTGTTGCTGCGGCAGATGGGCGTGCGGATCACCGGGTCCGATGAAGGATTTTATCCGCCGGTCAGCGATTATCTGAGGGCCGAAAAAATCCCGTTCGCCTCGGGATACCGGAAGGAGAATATCCCTGAGGACGCCGATGTTATCGTGATCGGCAAGAACGCAAAGCTTGTGCCCGAAAGCAACGACGAAGTCCGCGCCGCGATGGAGAGCGGAAAGCCGGTGCGATCGTTTGCGGATTTGCTGCACGACATGACCGCCGGTGCCGAGACCATCGTCGCGGCGGGCAGCTACGGCAAATCGACCTGCACCGCCCTGCTCGCGTGGTGCCTGAAAGTCGCCAACAAGGACCCCAGCTATTTTATCGGCGAGATCACCAACGGGTTCGACACGCACGCCCGGCGCGGCCAGGGCAAGACGTTCGTTCTCGAAGGCGACGAATACCCGGCCTCGAACTGGGACAACCGTTCGAAATTCCTGCTCTACAACGCTAGGAACGTGTTGCTGACGTCGGCGACCCACGACCACATCAATGTATTTCCGACGCATGCGGATTATCTCGCCCCGTTTCGCACCCTGCTCGGCTCGTTGCCATCAGACGGGCTCCTGGTCGTGAGCAGCAGCGAGCCGCACGCGCGCGCCCTCGCCGCTAACCTCGCCTGCGCCATGGTCTTCTATGGATTGGACGACAAGGCGAACTGGCATGCCGCAAACATCGAACGCGGCGCAGAAACCAGCTTTGACCTGATGCGCGGCGTAGAGAAGATCATTCGCCTGTCGACCAAAATGCTCGGCGACCACAACATCGAAAACATCGTCGGCGTCAGCGCGATGCTGCTGGAGAAGAAGCTGCTGACGCCCGGAGGAGCTGAACGCCGGCATGCGCACGTTCCAGGGCGTCAAGCGCCGCATGGAATTGCTCTCGCCCTCCTCGAGCGTGCCCGTCTACGAGGGCTTTGGATCGTCCTACGAGAAAGCCCGCAGCGCCATCGAAGCCACGAAACTGCATTTCCCCGAGCGGCGGCTGATCATCGTGTTCGAGCCGCATACCTTTACCTGGCGAAACCGGGCGGCCATCGCCGCCTATGACGACGTATTTGCAGGCGCGTCCAAGATATTCATCTTCGAACCGGCATCGCAGGGTGCCGGCAGCCATGCCCAATTGACCCAGGACGAAATTGTCGCGCGCACAAGGGCGGCGAATTACGATGCCGAGGCGATCAATGACCCGGACGAGGCGTTGCAGAGATTGAGCGATGTTTTGCGGCCGGATGATGTTGTTCTGTTGCTGACGTCGGGCGAGCTTGGCGGGCTGATACGGAAAATTCCGCAGTTGGTTGAGATGAAGTACCCGCGCTAGTCAATCTGGCCCTGGCTCAGATTGACGGCCTGGGTTTCCGCGGGCGCGGCGACGGTGGCCAATGCTCGCGGCTGGGTCAGCACCTCGGGTTGCAGGATAGAGTCGAGCTGCTCGCGCGTCAGCAGCTTTCTCGCCAGCACGAGATCGTAAACGCTTTGACCCGTGACCAGCGCCTGCTGGGCGACCTCGGTCGCGTTGGCGTAACCGATATAGGGATTGAGCGCGGTCACGATGCCGATCGAATTTTCGACGCCGCGGCGCAGATGCTCGCGGTTGGCGGTGATGCCGTTCACGCATCGCTCGGCCAGCGTCAGACAGCCGGACCGCAGATGGTTGACGCTCTTGAACAGGCTGTGCGCGATGATCGGCTCAAACGCATTGAGCTGCAACTGACCGGCCTCGGCCGCAAAGCTCACCGTGACGTCGTTGCCGATCACCTCGAAGGCGATCTGGTTGACGACCTCGGGGATAACAGGGTTGACCTTGCCCGGCATGATGCTGGAGCCGGCCTGCATCGGCGGCAGATTGATCTCGCCCAACCCGACGCGGGGTCCCGAAGACAACAGGCGCAGATCGTTGCAGGTTTTCGACAGCTTGACCGCCACCCGCTTGAGAACGCCGGACAGCTGCACGAAAGCGCCGCAGTCCTGCGTCGCCTCGATCAGGTTCGACGCGGTGACCACCGGGATTGCCGTCACGTTGCGCAAATGCTCGCAGACCAGGCGGGCATAGTCGGGATGCGCGTTGATGCCGGTGCCGATGGCGGTTGCGCCCATGTTGATCTCGCAAACCAGCAGCACCGCCTCCTTCAGCCGTTGCTCGTCTTCCCCCAGCATCACCGCATAGGTCAAAAATTCCTGCCCGAGCGTCATCGGGACGGCGTCCTGCAATTGCGTGCGGCCCATCTTGATGATGTCGTTGAACTCGGCGGACTTCCTTTCGAAGGCCTGCCGCAGCACCGCCATGGCGTCGACCAGCCGCAGGATTCCGGAATAGGCCGCGAGCTTGAGCGCCGTCGGGTAAACGTCGTTGGTGCTCTGGCTCATGTTGACGTGTTCGTTGGGATGCAGAAATTTGTAATCGCCCTTGGGCCGGCCCAATAGCTCGAGCGCGCGGTTGGCGATCACCTCATTGGCATTCATGTTGGTCGACGTGCCGGCCCCGCCCTGGATGACATCGACCACAAACTGCTCATGCAGCCGGCCAGCCCTGATCTCCTCGGCGGCGGCGACGATGGCATCGGCGCGCGCTTCGTCAAGCAGCCCGAGCTGCCGGTTGCTCCGCGCCGCGGCCAGCTTGATGGAAGCCAGCGCCGCAATGAGATCCGGATAGATCGAGATCGGGGTTCCACTGATCGGAAAATTCTCCACGGCGCGCAGGGTGTGGACGCCATAATAGGCATCCGAGGGAACATCGCGGTCGCCCAACAGATCATGCTCGCGTCGCGTACTCATGGGAGCCTCCCGCAGGATGCCTGTGGGACGTTGATAAGATCAGGAAGCAAGGGATTTTCCAAGTCCGTTGCGAGTGGATCAAGGGTCTATCTCGCGCCTCGACCCGTCCTACCCCTTCCCACTCCCGCCGTGAGCCCCATCCCCCGCGATCGGTGAGCCGGCGAGGGCGTAGCGCGGTTTTTCACGCCGGGCGTCGCCAAGAATTTTAACGGCCGCATTTCTCAGCAACGATCACAAGGCCCGGCACGGGCACGCTTTTCTCGGAGCGGACCGGTTGCTGTTCAAACTGTAACACCACAAGACCGGCTGCCTCGATCGACGCGCGCGCATAAGCAGCACTATGAGCGTAGCGCCTGCCCTCGCCCATAATAAAACCGTCGCCGTCGTGCCTTTCCAAGGTGAAAGCCAAAAGGCCGCCTGAAGCCAGAACACGGCTCGCCTCCTTCAGAACCGGAACGAGATCGGCGACATAGACCATCGCGTCGGCGGAGAGGACGAGATCCGCACCGCGGTCAGGCGTCTTGCGCAGCCCCTCCAGCATATCGGTCACTTCAAGCCCGGCGTAGAGACCCGTGGCGCGTGCCTTTTCGATCATACCCGGCGAAAGGTCGATGCCGATGAATTGATCGACCATTTCAGCAAAGGCGACCGCCACCAGTCCTGTACCGCAACCGAGATCGATCGCGTGTTTGAAATTGGCCGGCTTCTGATGCGCCTGGCACGCGGACCGCACCGCCTCAAACAACACAGCGGGTCCGCGATATCCGAGGCCCTCCACCAGCGCGGTGTCGAATGTAGGTGCATATTGATCGAACAGCGTACTCACGAAGGCGGCTGGCATTTCGGACAACTCGGCAGCGCCCAGCCGCATCAGTTCGACGCTCGCACCGAACGGATCGGAAGGATCTATTTCACGCGCCCGGCGCAAGGCCATGATCGCCTCGTCACGATTCCCGAGTTGCTCATGCACTTTTCCAAGCAACCGCCAAACAGCCGCACGGTCCGGTTCCAACTCTGATGCCCGCCGATAGCTAGCCGCCGCCTCTGCAGTCCTGCCGAGACTGAACAGGCAATCACCTTTGACACATAGAGCTTCAACCTGATCCGGGGAAATGGCCAGCGAAAGATCGCACTTGTCGATCGCCTCCTCATACCGGCCTAATTCGAACAAGACGCCGCCGCTCAGAGCTAGTGCCTCCGCACTATCAGGATCGAGCGTAAAAGCATGCTCATAGGTCAGCAACGCTTCATCGTATCGACGCTGTATTCGCAGCAAGTTTCCCAATTTGATCCAACACCCGGCACGATTTGGAGCCAGCTTGATCGCGATGTCGAAGCTTTTCCTGGCATCATCCAACTTGTTCTGGCCTCGAAGCAGCTCCCCGAGATTCAAGAAATATTCGTGATTGTTCGGATTGCATCTGATTGCCGAGGCGATCAGATCGACGGCCAAATCCAGCCTGTTGGTCTGCCAGTGGACCAGACCAAGAAGATGGAGCGAATCCGCGTGCTTCGGATCAAGCGTCAATGCCTGCCGACAGCGGTCTTCGGCCGGTCCATATCGCTTGGACAAAAAGTGGCGCAAAGCGGCGTCGTACAGATCAGTCGGAGAGCGCTTTGTTCTGCTCGGCTCATGGCTTTTGAAACGAGGTCGAAGCCGGCCCATTGTATACGTCCTTTGGAATTGAGATCGACCAACGTCGTCGCGAAGACCCGAATCAATTCCATGATAAACCCAACTCCTAACGAAGAGATAACGTCGCTTCGGGCCAGGCGATCATTGCAGCAAAAATGGCGGGTTACGCTCCCGAACCCGCCCTACAACCTCACCCCTTCACCGCCCCCGCCGTCAGCCCGTGAATCAGATGCCGCTGCAGGAACGCGAACAGCACGGCCACCGGCACCGTGCTCAGAATGACGCCGGCCGAGAGCTGGCCCCACTGCACCTCGTATTGGCCGACCATGTAGAGCAGGCCGGCCGACAGCGTGCGCATGTCGGTCTGCGTGGTGAAGGAGATCGCGAACAGCAGTTCGCTCCAGGAGACGACGAAGGCGAAGATGGCGGTGGCGGCGATGCCGGGGGCGGCGAGCGGGAGCACGATGCGGCAGAGCGCGCCAAAATGGTTGCAGCCGTCGATCATCGCGCTTTCCTCGAGGTCGCGCGGGATCGAGGTGAAATAGCCGACCATCATCCACACCGTGAACGGCACGGTGAAGGAGAAGTTGGAGTAGATCAGCGCCTGATAGGTGTCGATCAGGCCGAGCGCGCGCCATTGCGCGAGCAAGGGCGTGATCAGGAGCACGCTCGGAAACATCTGGGTGGCGAGGAAAATCAGCAGCAGCGCGTCGCGGCCGGCGAAATCGAAAGCGGGCGATGGCGTAGCCGGCGAGCACGGAGACGACCGTGGTTGCGACCATCGTCACCGAACAGACCCACAGGCTGTTGACGAAGAAGCGCGAGAACGGCGTGACCGGCGAGGTCCAGGCCTCGACGTAATTCTCCAAGGTGGGATGCACCGGCAGATATTGCAGCGGCGTGGCGTAGAGCTCGGTGCGGTCCTTCAGCGAGGTCAGCAGCATCCAGAGGAACGGGCCCATCGCAAATGCGGTGAGCAGGATGAGGCCGATCCAGACCACGGGGCCGGCGAGCAGGCGCTCGGCAAGATCCTTGGGGACGTGACGGCGCGCCATTATTCTTCCTCCACGCCTTTGGTCACCCGCAGATAAATCGCGGTGAAGACCAGCATCACGACGAGGAGCACGACGGAGAGCGCGCCGGCATAGCCGAAGTCGAGCGTGGAATAGGCCTGCACCAGCGTGTAGGTCGAGGTGATCTGGGTGGCGTTGGCGGGGCCGCCGCCGGTCATGACGAAGATCAGATCGGCATAGTTGAAGGTCCAGATGATGCGGGTGGCGGTCGCCACCACGATGATCGGCCGCAGCATCGGCAGCGTGATGTGCCAGAAGCGGGAGAACACGCCGGCGCCGTCGACATGGGCGGCCTCATACAGTTCGTCCGGCACCGACTGCAGTCCGGCGAGCAGCATGATGGCGAAGAAGGGGATGCCGCGCCAGATATTGGTGAAGACGACCGCGCCCATCGCGGTGTCCGGCGACGACAGCCAGGCGAGGCGCTCGGTCATCCAGCCGGCGCGGATCAGGAGATCGTTGATGACGCCGTAATTCGGCTGGTAGAGCCATTGCCAGATCAGCCCGACCACCACGCCCGGAATGATCCAGGGCAACAGCGTCAGCGTGCGCACCAGCGCGCGGCCGCGAAAGGCCTGCTGCAGCAGGAGCGCGGCGGCAAAGCCGAAGATGAATTGCAGGACGACCGAGCCGAACACCCAGACCACGGAATTCCACAGCGTCAGCCAGAACACGGGATCCTCGATCAGGCGGATGTAATTGCCGAGGCCGATGAAGCGGTAGTCCTGCGGCTTGTAGAGCACATCCGCATAGAGGCTCATCTTGACCGCGAGGAAGATCGGCACCACCACGGTCGCCAGCATGCAGAGCGCGGCGGGCACGAGGTACATGTAGCCGATCATGAGCTTTCGCACCCGCCAGCTGATCAGCGGGCGCGGGCGCGGGGTGGCGAGCGTGACTGTGGTCATGGGGATTCCAGAGGCGGGCTATTTTCTCCGTCATTCCGGGGCGCGCGTAGCGCGAGCCCGGAATCCGATACTCCCGATCGTGGTTATGGATTCCGGGCCTGCGCCTTTGGCGCATCCCGGAATGACGAAAGTCAGGACATTTCCTTCTTCAAAATTTCCGCAAAGCGATCCAGGCAATCCTTTGCGGAAATCTTGCCGAGCATCGCCTGCTGGATCAGCGGCACGCCGTCGGAGTCGATCTTGCCGCCCCAGCCGGGATAGGCGAGGTACGGGCTGACGATACCGAAACCGAAGGAGTTCACGAACCCCGCCAGCGAAGGATCGTTGGCGAATTCCGGCTGCTTGAGGATCGACTGGCGCGCCGGCAACAGGCCGAGGGTGGAGTTGTATTTCAGGCTCGGCTCGTCCTCGAGCATGAAACTCATGAAGGCCCAGGCGCCATCCTTGTTCTTGGCGCCCTTGAACATGGTGAGCGTCTCGGAGAACCAGAACGAGGCGCGCTTCTTCGCAGGCCCCACCGGCAGCGGCAGCGTGGCGAAATTGGCGGCGCCGACGTTCTTCTTCTGCTGGCCGCTGGAGCCGGAATTGTGCAGGTACATGCTGGTGACGCCGCGGCCGAAGGCCTCGACGATTTCGACAAAGCCGTCGGTGGCGATCGAGGGCGGGGTGACCTTGTGCTTGAGCGCGAGGTCGAGATACCAGGCGAGAGCCTCGACGGCTTCCTTGGAGTTGATCACCACCTTGCCGTCCTTCAGCACCTCGGCGCCGTTGGCGTAGCAAAATTCGCTGGGGTACAACAATGCCCAGGTGCCGCTGCCGCGCATGCCAAAGCCGTATTGATTCTTGTCGGCCTTGGTGAGGCCTTTTGCCAGGCTGAGGAATTCATCCCAGGTCCAGTCCGGCGTCGGCTCCTTGAGGCCAAGCTCCTTCACACGGTCGGTGCGATAGTAGATGCCGTCGAGCGTGACCGCGAACGGCAGCGAGATGATCTTGTCGTTGACAGTTACGGTCTGCCACGCCGTCGGCGCGACATCGGCATAATGCTTCCAGGCTTTTGCGCGCGCGGTGATGTCTTCCACCGCGCCCATGCCGTTGAACTGGCCGACCCAGTTGTCCCAGACCTGGCACAGATCCGGCGGGCTGCCGCCGGTGATCGAAGAGATCAGCTTTTGCCGCGCCTGCGCCTGCGGCACGTATTCGATCTGGACCGTAAAATCCTTTTGCGACTGGTTGAAGCGCTCGGCGAGCGAGTTCATCAGCGCGATTCGCGTCGGTTCGGGAACGCTCCACTGGAAGCGGACCGGCTGGGCGCCCCACGCCTTGCGCGGGCCGATGTAAGGCGCGTCCCACCAGGCGAGGTCGGAAGCGGCGATGACGCCGGCGCCGGCCAATGTGTGCAAGAGTTTTCGACGAGAAAGAGAAGTACGCTCATCCATGGTGCAGACCTCCCGCTGATTGGCCTTTTTCAAGCCATTGCGGCGATGATGCCATAGCCGCGCGGAAGGGAAAAGAAGCTGAAGGCGCAACCCGCAAAATGGTTGTGTCATTTTTCTTTTTGCGGTGCGCTACGCTTTTCCGCCTTCCGCCTTCGCTCTGCGAGCTACGGCGGACGCAGTCGCACGATGCGCTACGGCGGCCGGCCGCTCATTCCATGTCGAACAACCGGATCCGAGGTGTCTCACGCCGTGCCGGTTCGGAGGCGAAGAGTTGCCGCGGCTCGTGTCTCCCTTATCCGCCGCGGCTCGGTCTCTTCCCTCACCTTTCGCTCGACTTCGACCAGTTCGCTGTCGTCATCGCGCGGGCGCCATTTGCGACGTTCGCTGGATTGCTGGCGGCGTTCGGCCTTGCGTTTCTCCTCCGCGCGCCGTGCGTCCCGCCTCAGGTCGGCGTCGCGCACCCTGGCGAAGGATTCTTCCGACGCGGCCTTTTCGCGCGCAACCGGCTCGGCTGCCGCAACGGGCTGGGCCGCGGGCGGAGACGGTGCGGCGGGCTGCGCGGCCGGCTGTGTCGATGCCTGTTGCGCCGGGGCTTGCGGCTGTGACGGCGCCGCCGGAACCGGCGCAGAAAATTCAGCAACGGCCGCGGAAACCTGTGGCGCCGCGAGATATGGCACCGGCTCCGGCGATCCCTTGTTCATGGCCGGGCCAGGCTCCTGCGACATCCGCCGCTCCAGCTTCGTCACCTCGCTCCTGCCGTGCTTTTCCGGGTGCGGGCTGACGATACTGGAAATCAAAAATCCGCCGCTGACACCGATGGCAATCGCTGCGATCACGGTTCCGGCGCCTGCAAAATAGGCCATTGAGCTGCGCATGGTTTGGCTCCCTCTCCTGCTGAAAACGTCGAACGAGGGACGATGTTCCGGAGGGAACCTGCGCGCGAACGCAACGGCAGCTGAGGAGTTTCAGCCGCGAGACAATCTTGCAGTGAAGGAAAGCGAACGGCGCGCGCCGCTCAAATCATCGAGGCGACTTTTTCCAGCCCGATGATGCGGGCGAGCGAGCGCACTTCGCGCTTCTGGTCCTCGCGCAACTGGAACAGCAGCGGCATCGCCGCCGATTTAAGTTGCTGGACTTCATCCCAGTCCGGATCGATCGGCGGCGCGCCGGCGGCCGGATCGGACTGCTTGGTCGCGTGCATCTTGCGCGCGATGGCACGCAGCGACTTTTCAACGCCGGGCCAATAGGATTCCTGGTCGGGCGACAGTTTCAGCCGCTCCTTGATGCCGGCGATCTGCACGTCGCTGAGCAAGGTGTAGTTCTTCTGAATGGCAGGCTTGGCTGCTGCCTTCGGCTTCGGCGCCGCTGACGGCGCGGTGGCGATATTCGGCGCGCCGATATCGGAGGGTGCGGTGGAGGCATAGGCCTGCCGCAGCGGTTCGCTCAAGACCGGCGTCTGCGGCCCGAAGGCGGCCGTCGCCAGGGCGACCACCGCGAGCTTGTCCTTCTTGCCTTCCTTGTTGGAGACCGGCCCCTTGGCCTTGGGGGCCGCGGCCACGTCGAACCGGGAGCCGAACTGGGCGGCCGGCACGCTGTCGCGCCCCAAAATGGCAGCCGCGGCGGCTCCGACCACCAGAACACACGTCAGCGCGACAATCGTGATGGCTCGAGTCAAAAATGGTCTCCGTTCCGCCGGTCTTTTATTCTGAGCCCGAAAACTGAGTGGTAAATAAGGCTTAACCGTGCCGTGTGGGCCTGGCAAGGGCGCGAAATAGTGGGGAAAACGTCCGAAATGGCCAAAAAATCAGGCCGCCGCGCAAAGATCGTAGGCGTCCTGGATGTCGGCGACGATATCGGAGGCTTCCCACAGCGCGTCCGGGGTAACCGACCGCAGGCTGATGGTCCAGTTGCCTTTTTGGGTGCGGGGCATGCTGACGATGTCGAATTCCACCCCGCGGCAGAGCGGATGGCGCTCCAGCGCGTAATATACCCGCGCCCGGATCTCCTCGAGGGTGGCAGGAGTTTTTGCAAAAATCGTCTCGAAATCCATCTTGCACCCCCTGAACGTCAAAAGCCCGGCCGTGGCGGCGGGCCGCCCTGTCGGACTATTGTTGGGGCGAGTGTGGTTAACGGTCCGTTAAGGGCTGGAAACCGGATCGAAGCGAGCGCGTGACCCAAGGGCATGGCTGAAACAGCAGGGGAAATGGCGACGGCCGCGCCCGCGGCGGCATCGGTCCGCGCCGGCGTGCTGGCCGCCGCGACGGTTTCGCTGGTCACGCTGTCGGTCGCGACGTTCGAGCTGTCGATGGCGGACTGGCCGTCCGGCTTCGTCCTGCTGGTGATCCTGCCGCTGGCATCGCTGCTGTTCTTCAGCTGCTGCCTGTGGTCGGCGTCGCAGCTGCTGCGCATTCGCAAGGACGGTGTGCGGTTCGCTGCTCCCTTTCTGATCTGCGCGCTGACGCTGGCGGCGCTGGTCTACGCGCCCTTGCAGCAGATCTATCTGCAACGCGATTTCTGGGCGCGCCGCGCCGACCGGGAAAAGATCGTGGCGCGGGTCGAGAACGGCGAGCTGTTTCCCAATATGAGCTACAACAAGAACCTGATCGCACTGGGCGATAAGGTCCCCCGCGTATCCGCCGGCAACGACATCGTCATCGACGACAAGGATGAGGGCGTCTACGTGCTTTTCCTGACCTCGCGCGGGCTAAAGCACTATTTCACCGGCTTCCTGCGCGTGCCGCCCGGCGGCGACCCCAAAAAATTCTTCGAATTTGCGGACAAGCCGCCGACGCGGCTCGAGCCCTACGACAGGGATTGGTGGTTCGTGGGGAATTAGGAGGTTTTCGGCCGCAGCGGACTTCCACCGACCGTGCCAAGCGCGATCCCGCCGATGATCAACGTCATCGCGGCAAACAGCGACGGCTCGACCGGTTCGTTGAGGATGACGGTTGCGCTTACAATTCCGAGCAGCGGCGTGGCGAGCAGGCACAGCGACGTGGTGACGGCGGGCAGGCTGCGGTTGACCATCGTGATCGCCCAGTTGGCGAATGCCGTGCAGATGATGCCGCTGAACAGCAACAAGCCGATGAGCTTCATTGTCCAGACGATGCGCGGCGCGCCTTCAACAATCCCGGCGATGGCCGAGAGCAGCACGGCCGCCAAAAGCACCTGCCAGAACACCAGTTGAAAGGGCGTCGAAATCCATCTGTGCGCCCGGACGTAGACGATGTTGCCGGCCCAGCAGAACGCCGCGAGCAGAATGAGACCGCTGCCGTACAGCGCGTTGGCCTCGCCCCAGTTCAGCGTCCGCGGATTGAAGATCACCGCGAGACCGGCGAGACCGAAGACGATTCCGGCCGCGCGTCGCCGCGTGATGGCTTCCGAGAGGAAGATGGCCGCTCCGATCGCAACCCACAGCGGCGTGGTATAGCCGAGCACGATCGCCCTGCCCGCCGGCACGAATTGCAGCCCGATCGCAATCAGTGCGGAAAACGCCAGCAGATGCAGGATAGCGGTGCAGAACACCACCGGCCAGTCGCCGCGCCGGGGCACGATGAACTCGCCCTGCGCCCATAGCAGCGGCGCAAGCGTGCCTGCTGCGATCCAGCAGCGCAGCGCCGTTGCCCACAGCGGAGGCACGTCCTGGACGATCAGCTTCGTCACCGGCCAGTTCGTGCCCCAGGCAAGCACCACGCCGGCGAGCAGCAGGAAAGCGCTGCGGGTTGAGAGTGCAGCGACCATGCCGAACGCGTCCCGTGATGCGAAGGACATTGTCTTGCCCTGCAACTGGCTCTAATGAAAGAACCAGTTCTGACAAATTTGTAAGGCCAGTTTGAGCGAGCTCCTGCCTGGAATGATCCATATGTCGCGCGGCGGCGGCGAGACGCTGACGCGTCAGCTCACCGATCAATTGCGAGACCTCATCACCGGCGGACGGCTTGCGCCGGGCCAGCTTCTGCCGTCGAGCCGTGATCTCGCGCAATCGCTCGACCTGTCGCGAAACACCGTCTCGTTTGCGATCGAGCAACTCGCCGCGGAAGGCTATCTCACCCTTTCAGCCGGACGCCGTCCGGCGGTGGCCGCGGGCTTGGTGCTCGACGGCCGCAAGGTCTCATCGCGCAGCAACCGTTCCACGGACGACCGGATAAAACTGTCGGCCTGGGCGCGCAGCCTGCAGCGGGCCAACTGGCCGCCGATTCACGACGGGCAGCCGCGGCCGTTCCAGCCGGGGCTGGCGGATGAGCGCGAGTTTCCGCACGATTTTTGGAGCCGCTGCCTGCGCCGCGCGGCGCGCAACGCGGTGCTGCGCCGGGACCGCTCCATCAACCATCGCGCCGCTGCAGGAAGCATTACTGCGGCATCTTTCGGTTCATCGCGGGATCAAGGCAAAAGCCAGCCAGATCCTGATCGTGCCGACGGCGCAATCCGGCCTCGCGCTGGTCGCCGGGGCGCTGCTGGAGCGGGGTGATCATGCCTGGATCGAAAGCCCCGGTTATGGCGGCGCCTATGTCGCCTTGAAGGCCGCCGGCGCCGTCGTCTCCGCGATCCCGCTTGACGAGCAAGGCATGGCGATCGGCTCGCGCAAGGATGCGCCCCGCCTGATCTTCGTCACGCCGTCGCATCAGTACCCGACGGGGCGGCTGATGCCGATCGGCCGCCGCCTCGAGCTTTTACGTTTCGCCGACGCCGCCGGCGCCTGCATTGTCGAGGACGATTACGACAGCGAGTTTCACTACGAGGCGCGCCCGGTGGCCGCATTGCAGGGGCTGGCGCCATCGCCCCGCATCTTCTATCTCGGCACCTTTTCGAAATCGACCTATGCGGATATCCGCCTCGGCTATGTCGTCGTGCCCGAAGCGCTCGTTGATATCTTCGAACTCGCGCAACGCCACATGGGAATGCTGACACCGCTCGCCATGCAGGATGCGCTGGCGGAATTCATCGGCGCCGGCGCCTATCTCGGCCACATCAGAAGGATGAACCGCCTCTACAAGGAACGGCGCGACCGCATGGTGCAGGCGCTTGCCCCCGAAGCCGGCGGCCGGCTCAGCGTGGAAACCCCGGCGGGCGGAATGCAATTACTGGCCCGCTGCCGCGCCGCGACCGACGACCGGCAATTGTCGGCAAGACTGCTCGCGGCCGGTGTCGTCAGCCGCCCGCTGTCGAGCATGCTCTATCACAAGACCGGCGAGCAGGGCCTGTTTCTCGGCTTCGCTGCGTGGAACGAGAAGGAGATCGACCAGGCCGCGCGCATCCTCGGCCGGATCGCGCGCTGAAGGGCGCTATCGCAGGTGCAGATCGGCTGCCCGATATTCCGCAAGCGTGCGCGCCACCAGCTCATCGACCGACAGCACCGCATTCACCCCCGACGTCGACTGCCCGGCGCTCCAGATATCGCGCCAGCGTTTGGGATTATTTTCGCGGGCGCCGATGTCGATGTCCTTGCCGATGTCGATGGCGCCGCGCGCCGGCAGATTGTCGGGATCGAGGCCGGCGGCTGATATCGAGGGTCGCAGCATGTTGGTCTGCAGGCCGGTGAAGGCCGTGGTCAGCAGGATGTCGTCGGCGCTGCTCGACACCAGCATGTCCTTGTATCTCGTGTCGGCCATGCTTTCGCGCGTGGCGATGAACTTTGTGCCCATGTAAGCGAGATCGCAGCCGAGCGCCTGTGCGGCGCGTAGCGCGTGGCCGTCGCTGATACCGCCGGCCAGCACGATCGGCCCGTCGAAGAAGGCACGCACGGCGCGGACGAACACGAAGGGATTGAGCCAGCCGGTCTGGCCGCCCGCGCCGGCGGTGAGCAGCGCCAGCCCGTCGGCGCCGGCCGCTACCGCGCGCTCGGCGTGGCGGATGCTGGCGACGTCGGCGAAAACAAGCGCACCGGCATCATGCAGCGGGTTGGCGACCGGTGCGGGTGAACCGACCGAGGTGATGACGATCTCCGGCTTGTGACGGAGCAGCACGGCCAGATCCTGTTCCAGCCGCGCATTGGAGCGGTGTACGATCAGGTTCGGGCAGACCGGCGCTGAAGCCTTGCCGCTGGCGTCGGAATGACGGCGCAACCGGCCTTCGATCGCACCAAGCCATTCGTCGAGCTGTTCGGGACTGCGGCAATTCACCGTCGGAAACGAGCCGATCACGCCGTTGCGGCAGGCGGCTACCACCAGATCGACACCCGATACCAGAAACATCGGCGCCGCAATCAGCGGCAAATCGAGGCGACCCTGAAATCGCACGAGAGGATCAGCAGATGGCAAAACGTCCCTTCCCGGCTTGATTCAGTGTGCTAGCGTTGCCGCCAACATTGGCACGATCGGTAGCCGATGACAAAGCAGACGGGGAGGATCGGAATGAGCAATCCGCTCTATGCGCTTCCGGCGGTGTGCGAGCAGACGTTGCGGGCGCTCGCGCGCTACCCGTCGCGTACGGCGTTCAGCTGGCCGGGCGGATCGCTCAGCTATGCCGGCACCACCGAACTGATCGGCCGCTTCCAGAAGGTGTTTTCGCAACTCGGCCTGCAGCCCGGTGCAAGGGTGGCGTTGTTGTCGGCGAACCGCGCCGACAGCTGGTGCAGCGGCGTCGCGGCCCAGCTCGCGCGGCTTTCGGTGACCTCGCTGCATCCGCTGGGTTCGCTCGACGATCAACTGTTCCAGCTGGAGGATTCGGAAGCAGAGGTGCTGGTCGTCGATGCCGATACCTTTCGCGATCGCGGCGGCAACCTTGCCAACAGGGCATCCACGCTGAAAGCGGTGTTCACGCTGGGCCCCGCCGATTACGGCATCGATCTGTTGCAGGCCGCCGACGCCGCCGGCACTGCAACCGCCCGCTGCTTTGCCGGCCCCGACGATCTCGCGACACTCAATTACACCGGCGGCACCACCGGCAAGTCCAAGGGTGCGATGCGCTACCACCGCGAAATCGCCGGCTTTGCCAACGCGATCCTGGCGGATTTCGAAATCCCCGATGACCCGAGCTACCTGACGGTGGCTCCGATCAGCCACGTGGCCGGTTCAAAGGTGCTGCCGACACTGATGCGCGGCGGCACCGTGCATCTGGTGAAAGGGTTCGATCCCGGCGCGGTGCTGGCGACCATCGCGCGCGAGCGCATCAATTTCACGCTGCTGGTTCCGACCATGATCTATGTGCTGCTGGATCATCCCGGGCTCGACAGGACCGACCTCTCCTCGCTTCAACTGTTGCTTTATGGCGCATCCGCGATGTCGCCGAGCCGGCTGGTGGAAGGCATCGAGCGCATCGGCCCGGTGTTCTCGCAGCTTTACGGCCAGACCGAATGCTATCCGGTCTCGGTGCTGCGCAAGGCGGATCACGATTCAAAAACGCCCGAGTTGTTCTTGTCGTGTGGTTTCCCGATCGCCGCCTGCCAGGTCAAAATCCTCGACAATGACGATCAGGAGGTAGCTCTCGGCGAGGCCGGCGAAATCTGCGTCCGCGCGCCGCATGTGATGGCCGAATACTGGAAGCGGCCGGAGCAGACCGCCGAGACGCTCAAAAGCGGATGGCTGCACACCGGCGACATCGCGCGCCAGGACGAGCGCGGCTACATGTTCATTCTCGACCGCAAGAAGGACATGATCGTATCCGGCGGCTTCAACATCTTTCCGCGCGAGGTCGAGGACGTGCTGTCGCAGCACGCCGACGTCGCCATGGTGGCGGTGGTCGGCATGCCCGACGACAAATGGGGCGAGGCCGTCACGGCGGTCGTGGTGGCGCGCGAAGGCGCCAGGCCGAATGCGGATGAACTGATCAATCTTGTGAAGGCGAAAAAAGGCTCGGCGCACGCGCCCAAGCACATCGAATTCGTCAAGGAACTGCCGATGACCGGCGTCGGCAAGGTCGACAAGAAGGTGCTGAAGGCAGGTTTCTGGGCCGGGCGCGAGCGGCTGGTGGGCTAAGACGCTCCCAACCGGCTATGTGGCGAGAGTTCCGGTATATGACCCAAATCACGTAAGGTCTTGAGCAGCAGCGTCAAGGCCTTAGATGGTCAATGGAACTTGAACAGTATGCATGAATGGGTGCCTTGCCCCAACACGGCGGTATGCTACGGTTCCCGGCGGCGAGTTCATGGGCCGTCGGGTGGATGCCTACGCTGCGGGTTGCAGTGCATGGAGACCGATCTGAAGTCATGGCTGAAATTCGCAATATCAAGGCGGGCCGCGCCGGCGATGAGCCGCCGCGCCAGCCCTCCGCGCGCCGTCTTGCCGCGATCGTAGCCGGCGATATCGTCGGCTACAGCCGCCTCATGCAAATCGACGAAGAGGGAACGCACAACCGTGTGAAACGGCTCGAGCGCGAACTGATCGAGCCCAGCATAAGCGAGCACCACGGCAAGCTCGTCAAAACCACCGGCGACGGCTTTCTTGCCGTTTTCGACAGTCCCGTCGAAGCCGTGCGGTGCGGTATCGTCATCCAGCAGAACATGGTCGGACGCAACGCACAGCTGCCGAAGCAGCACTGGATCGAATATCGCATCGGCGTCAATCTCGGCGACGTCATCATCGAGCAGGACGACGTCTATGGCGATGGCGTCAACATCGCCACGCGTCTCGAGGGGATCGCCGAACCCGGCGAAGTCTACATCTCGGGCGGCATCTACGAGCAGATCAAGCACAAGCTGGTTTGCGGGTATGAGTCGCTCGGCGATCGCAAGGTCAAGAACATCACCGATCCGATCAGGGTCTATCGCGTCCTTCCCGACGCGGCCGCCTTTACCAGGACCCGGAAGAAGCGTGAAACCTTGCTGATCACTTTGCTGAGCCTTGCCGTGATCACCATCGCGGGCGGCGTGCTTTGGAATCTGGTTTGGCAAACGAAAGGGGAGCCGAAGCTCGCTGCGACAACAACGCAACCTCAAACCACTCCCGGGGCGGCTCAGCCTGCTTCTCCGGGATCGGCGCCGGGTCAACAGGCGATGATCAGGCCGCAACCTACGCCGGGACAGCCTGGCGCGGTCCGGGAGCCCGAAATGACTGCGTTGCGTGGCGGCACCTTCGCGATGGGCAGCAACGAGGAAGCTTCGGAGAAGCCCGTTCGCCAGGTCACGATCAAGCCGTTCGCCATGAGCAAATATCCGATCACCGTTCGCGAGTGGAATGAATGCGCCGCGGCGAAGGCGTGCGCGTTCACGGCGACGGAAAAGGATGATACGCCGATCACGAATGTCAGCTGGAGCGATGCCAAGAAGTTTGTCGCCTGGCTCGCCGCCGCGACGCAAAAACCCTACCGGCTTCCGAGCGAGGCTGAATGGGAGTATGCCGCACGGGGCGGCACGCAAACCAAATACTGGTGGGGCGACCAGTTAGTGCCGGGTATGGCCCATTGCAAGAATTGCGCCGACACGCCGGGTGGCGAGCAACCGGTCAAGGTGGGCAGCTTCAAGCCAAATCCCTTCGGTCTCTACGACATGGGCGGCGGCGTCGATCAATGGGTAGAGGATTGCTGGCACAAGACGTATCAGGGCGCGCCAGCGGACGGCTCGGTATGGACCGGGGGAGATTGCAACTCCCACGTCATTCGATCCGGCTCATGGAAAAACGACGCGAGGTATGTTCGCCCGGCGAACCGCGACAGTTATGACACAAACGTCCGATATCAGACCCATGGATTCCGCGTCGCATTGTCCCCATAGGACGATCGCAGAAGAGGGCGTTTATGAAGATCATCCGGCTCGTGATGCTGTCCGCGGCGCTGACATTGCTGTCCTTTGCGGCCCAGGCCCAGGGAAAGGCCCCAGCGCAGGATGCCCTGCTTTATTTCGTGTGGCCGAAGAACGGCGCGATCATCAAGGGTGCGTTCTGGTGCCGTTTCGGCCTGCGCAACATGGGCGTGACCCATGCCGGCGACGATTATCCCAACAGCGGACACCATCATCTGCTCATTGACGTCAACGAACCCCTCAATCCCAACCTGCCGATTATGTCAGACAAATCCCATCTGCATTTTGGCGCGGGACAGACCGAGGCACTCATCGATTTGCCACCCGGCAAGCACACGCTTCAGCTGGTGTTGGGCGATAACAACCACTTTCCGTTCAACCCTCCGGTCGTTTCGGAAAAAATTACGATCACCGTCAAATAGCAATTGGCGGATCGGCGGCCGCGCCCGATTTTCAGGTGGCCGGCACGAGAACGTGCTTTTCCCACAGCCATGAGGCGATCCTGCTGCCGGCAGCCGGCGGCACGTCACCTCGCCATATCGAGGGAATGTCGGCGTAAGCGAATCTGGGCGGGAGAGCGGAAAGCAGCCGGACCAGATCCGCGCCATCGACGTAGGCGACGCCACACTCGTCGATGTTGGGGTGTCTGACGACCTGACGTAGCTGCACGAAGGAGCCATCTATCACCGGCGCCACCTCGAGCCTGGCATGGGGCGACACGGCGACCTGATCCGATGGCGCTCGCGGCGAGGGTTGCAGCAATGAAGGAGAACCGTCGGCTTCGGCCAGCCGGGCCGTCGCCGGCACGCTCCTGCCAAAATGCGTTGGGGCATATCGCCGATACACGCGCATACTCCTGATTCGTCCTGCCGGTGTGTCGAGCGACCCGTTCAGCGGCGCGCATGCGAAAGAACCGCTGCGCGGCCTCCGTGTTCTCCGGCTTCCTCAGCATGGTGTTGACGACAATTGCGCCCTGCAGGCCTGACTGCAGGGCCAGATGCACGCCTTGCGACGACAACGGATCCACGCTGAAACAGGAATCCCCAAGCCGGATGTAGCGATCGCCGACGGGATCCTCGGCGTGCTGGCTGGTAGCATCGCATGCCTGTGGAGGGGAATATTGCGCTCCCAATCTCTCCGGCTTCAGGGCGCGGAATTGCTGGAGCAGGCTCGCAGTACTTCGCTTGCAGGCCGCCACTCCTGCTCACTGCAAGGCGGCGGGGATCGCAGAAAACCGAAACGACCGCTCGATCGCGGGCGGTCTGGGCGTACCAAAGCCAGGCATCCTCCCCGGCCTCGATCAACCCGTCGAACCCGGCCGTCCCCCTGAGCGCCCAGTTCGCATGGACCGATACCAGCGACGGACCATCCTTGATGCGCGCACCGGGAATCGCCGGGCGTCTTCCGGCTGCATCGACGATGAACTGCGCTCTCAGGAGCTGGCGCCCCTCGCCGGAGGCGATCGTTATCCCCCAGCCCGAATCTCCGAGCCGCTGTATACCTCGAACCTCGACCGGCTGGTAAATCCTCGCGCCCGCCGAACGCGATCTGCACACCATGCGTTCGTCGAGGATGGCTCGATCGACATGATATCCGTGCTGCGGAACGAGCCTCGTTTCCGCATCCCCCCACCTTACGGCCGTGAAATGGCGCCGCCAGAATTGCGCGCCGTTGAACTCAGCGCCAACGCCGAGGTAATCGATCAGCGCGACCGTTTCATCCGATATGCAAATGCCGACATGGCTGCGCGGAAAGTGACGGCGCTCCACGACGCCGACGTCGAGGCCCATTTCGGCCAACCGGATGGCGGCCGAGGTTCCGGCCGGCCCGGCTCCCAGGATGACGACATCATGCTCGGCGGCAAATTTCATGCATCGTCCGCAGCAAGGAGAGACTTTGTTTGAGCATGATCTTTTCGGAAAACCGGTTCCCACTTCCGATCATGCTCTAATGGCTGGCCAGAATCCGTTTCAAGGCGTCCGGCTGCGCCCGCGACAGTTCGGTGTAGAGCACAAGGCAGTAGTTCAACCACCCGCGGATGTAGTCGCAGGCAGGGCGTCCGCGCTTGATCGCCTCGTAGTGGCAGCTTCCGGAGCAAAGGTAGCGTGCCCAGCAGGTGCCGCAGGGAGATTGCTTGCGGAGATGGCGGCTATCGAGCCAATCGGACTGCCTGGCCTGATCCACGCCGCTGAATACATCGCCCATCAGGCCATCCTCGTCATTGACGAAGCGATGGCAGGCATACAGTCCGCCGTCCGCCGACACGCCCATGTAGCCGCCGCCGGCGCCGCAGGGATATTGCTCCCGCTCGTAGAAATGAATGCGCTGAAGCGTGGTGATGACGTTCGAGAACGGCAGGATGCGGCCTTGCCGCAAGCCCTCACGAAAACTTTCGCCGCATTCGATCAGTTGATCGAGCAGCCGGTCGAGGTCGGCCGCGAGCATCTCGTCCCTGCCGCTGGGCGCGCTGAGCATCGGTGAGAACATGATGGCATCGAAACCCATCTCCAGCAGACCGCTCATGATCTCCGGCAGATCGAGATTTTTCGGCGTCACGGTGACGCGCGCCAGCACCCGATAGCGCCGTTGATCGACCGCCAGCAGCGATCTCACATTCTCCGCCACTTTCTCGAAGCTGCCCTTGCCCGAGCGGTACGGCCGCAACCGGTCATGCGTTGCATGCAGGCCATCCAGGCTGATCGTCAGCGTGAAGCCGTACTGCTGGAAAAGCGCGATGTCCTCCTCGCACAGCAAGGTGGCATTCGTCGTCATGGTGAAGCCGATGCGAATGCCGCGAGCGGCCGCCTCGCCGGCAGCATATCGGGTCGACGCATGCAGCGTTGTGCGATTGACCAGCGGCTCGCCGCCCATGAACGCCAAAGTGAGCGTTTCGCCCGGATCGGCTGCCTGAACCAGCCGATCGATCGCGGCCTTGGCCACATCGGGAGGCATGTTGCCTGCCGCCCCCCGAAGGTGCCCTGCTGCGCATAACAATAGGTGCAGCCGAGATTGCACTTCTGCGCGACCGCGAGCGACACCGCCCTGACGGGAACGCTTCTCGGCGCGTCGACCTCCCTTGCAGCCGGGGTCACGATGCCGAACGCCAGAGCTGCCAGCTCGGCGCGGCCCGGATCGCCCAGGCGCAACGTTGCGTCCAGGGTGCTCGCGTGCCCGGCGGGAAGCTGATGGATCTTCCCGCTCTCGACATCGAGCGCGAAATGCCCTGCCCCGCTGTCGAAGAGATGGACCTTGGCCGAGCGCGGCCGCGTCAGGCCGTGGCGATCGATCTCCCGGACGGCGCTGGCGATCGTCATTACGAGGTCTCCGGCGGCAATTTGGGGGCCTCCAGCGGGAATGGCGCCACGGGCGTGTTGCCGGCGTCGTCGTTGCCATCCCGTTCGCTGCCATGCAGGAACGATGGGTCATTCTCGACATCGCGTCCGATTTCCATCATGTCGATGTGAGCGTTGAGCCATTCGGGATTGTTCATCTGCGGCCCGGCGGAAGCAAACACCCTTCGCGAGAGAATCCGCGTTTCCGGATCCGTATCGAATGAAACCTCGTTGGGATATGTCGACGTCCAGTAATTCAGGCAGGCATTGAGATCGGTTTGCCAGGCCGAGCAAAGTCCGGCGGTCAACTGACCGCGCTTCACGGACACATAGTTTGGCCGGATCTCGTTGGCGTCGATGTGCTGCTGTCCCCGCGGAAAAAACGCACTGGCGGGGTTGGGCAAGGCAACGTCGGCCTCGAGGCATATTTCCATGCCCGGACTGTATTCCGCATTCATGGTTTTCATCATCGCGATGTCCATGGCATAGCCGACGCCGGCAAGAGCGGCATTTGCAGGTATGTTCAGAAGTCTTCGCGTTTCCTTCACAAAATCCAAATTCCGGGAATTGTTGACTTGCTCCGGGTTCACATCGGGGGAGTGATCCTGCGGAGCGACGATGACGCAAGCGGGCACGACCGGAAGATTGCCCGCGCCGGCAAGGCTGACGCTGATCGAGCCATCGGATGTCGTGTCCAGCACGCCATTGTCGCTTCGGTGCGAACCATAGGGCGGAATAACGTTGTTTGCGGTCTTGCGATACACCCCTCCAAACGGGGGTATGAACACGCCGTCACCTGTGATTTCTCCAAGCCAGACCTTGCCGGGGCGCCAGGGATTGTTGCCCTCCAACCGCTTGGTCTCACCCGCCGCCGCGGAGGCCTGCGCCTCAACCGCCGGCGTCGCTCCGTTGGACCAGACATTGAGCTTTCGATTGGCCACACTCGCCGTCCAGGTCGCGCTCAACCCGAGTTGAGCCATGATGTAAGCCGTCAGTTCACCGATCTCGCGGCCATCGGAGCCGTATGCGAATATCCTGAATCTGACCGCTTGCCGCATGATCCGATGCTTGCCGTCATGCAGCGACATGTATTTGAGGCTTTGCGCCTGTCCGGCCTTGCGCTTTTCCTGGTAGTCGAAGAATTCGTAAAAATCCTCGTTGCTGGCCAGCCGGGCACAACCGATTGCCGGATGGATCTTGAAGACTGCGACGTCTGCTAAATCGTTGGGGAATGCCATGGCTTGATACCTCCGGTTTGGGACGCGTATCTATCGATGCCGTCAGGCGATGGGCGCTCTGGTAAACTCGAACGGCACACCCGCCTTTATGTTGTTCTCTTGCGCCTTTTGAACGATGGCACTGGCTCCGTTGGCCATGTTTCGCATGATGCCGACGGCCTGGTCGTAGGCCGCCATCGCCTGATCCTGCTGGCTTTCGCCGGACAGTTGAAAGCTTCCTGCAACGAGTTGATCATGGTGGTGTAGTTGTCGTTGAAGCGCTTCATCTGACGCCGGACGGTTGGAAAGGCGTCATAGTCCCCCGTTTTGGCGTTGGCATCGAACTCATGCACGCCCGCCGGATCGAACGGGAGATCGCCACCCGAAAAGGAGTATTTCAGCGCGGCATTGGCATCCTTGACAAGGAAACGCGACTTGAGGATCGAACTCAAACCGATAGTAATGCCCCGGGAGACCTTCGGCGGTGAGCGGGTCAAAAGGAGCCGAACCTTCGCCCTGGTCGACGACCCATGACAGATGCCGGACGGCGGATGCCTTGTCCGTGATCCTGAAGTCGATATCGGGTTTCAGCGGATATTTGCTGGTATCCTGGTTGTTGAGATATGCAATCGGCGCGAAATTCGGAACGACTGCCCTTTGCCTGTACGCATCGCGCACGGCGTTGTCGAACAGGCCGGGAATCGTGTCGCTCCCGATAATGTCGATGATGCCCGCATAGAACTGCCCGATCGTTCTGGGCCGGTCCGCTCTCGCCCTCTCGAATACAACCGGGTTCTCCGGCGCTTCGATCCGCATGAAGAGCTCTCCGATGAGCTCAAATGAAAAAGAACGGAGGTCCAGTTTCAGCGGAGGTTCGAGAACGGTCAGATGGTAGGGATACTCGGGCACCGCGGCCACGATGTTGGGCGCGATACCGATGGCATTCATGAGATTGGCCACCGCGGTCATGTGAAGCATTTCTTCAATGGCCGCCCGCAGGATCAACTGATAGATCTTGCTGTTTGCAGTCAGACTGAAAGCCGCCGAGAGATACGTCGGGATAGTTGCAAATTCGAGCTGCAAGGCAGATTGCAGCAGTACGCCGAGAGCCTGGCGAGCGTCTTCGTCCCGGATTTCGGTTGTTTGAATTGCGCGGAGGCGAGCCTCCAGATTGCGATTGATGGTCAGCGGAGAATAATTTGGGGCCATAATCGAACTCGCACTTCGTCGCGGCCGCTTGAATATCCGGGAATGATAATGCGGCACGGGGCAAACCGCAACCAAAGGTTGGCAGGTGCGACATCTACGCTTTTGCTTGCGGGGCGCTCGCCCGACGCCGGCGCGCACACGCCAAAACACATCCGGTTCGCCAAGGAATTGCCGTTGACCGGCGTCGGCAAGAAGATGCTGAAGCCCGGATTCCGGGCCGGACGCGAGCGGTTGGCCAGGCTAGCTACGAAGCGCGTTACTTCTCGATCCGGAACCGGACCGTCTTGGTCTTCTTGTCCGCGGATTCTTCGACCATTTCAAAATTCCCCACTGACGCTCGCCTTAGAAGCGCCCGACGGGGAGGTGCAATCGACGATGAAACGAACCGGTACGTTCCGGAAAACGACCCGCCACTCGCCCTGATTTCCCGCTGCGGCACGTGTTGAAATGACATTGGGTATGGCCGCTTGGCGCCAACGCACTTGAATTCGATTCCCCTGCATCGAATCGCCTTATCGCACGTCGCCTTTACCTCGTTGATTGGCGTATCGTTGTAACCAGGCGGCAACTGGTACTCCAGCACGCTGTCGAGCGTATCGGTACAGCTCTCGACTGGCTTGAACCGGAAATTGACGGTCACAGTCGTTCCAAGGGGTCCCGGAGCGGATACGTACAAATCATGCTGGGTGATCGGCAGCACATAACGTCCCGCCAACAAAACGGGTTGCGCTGTCGAGGAAACGGAAGACAGGACAATTGCAAGAATTGTCCAACCGATCATCTGCATCTCACACTCCACGGAGATTTGAGGAAGGCGCCGCAAGCGGCCGCAGATGAATGGCCGCGCCGATGTCGGCTCCGCGCGTCGTGGAAAGCTCGCGACCGCAGACGAAGTTGCTTTGATTTAAGTCAACAAAGGCCATTGATGATGACTGTACGCCGTCTGTCAATACGACGCGGTTCTGGTTCTCCAGGATAGTTTGCCCGTGTTGCCAGCCCCGCATCCCGCAGAGGCGCGACGGTAGCCTACCGCCTCTGGATTGGATTGCAGCGATGCAGTAGCTTGCAGTGGCCGTTGCCAACAGCAAGCCGCGCTTCGAAGTTCAGGAAAAGCTGCTGGCATCCGTTTTTTCTTGGAGATCCTGAATGGTGGCCCAGCTCACAAAAAACGAACGGCAGCTCGCGCTTATCATTCTGCTCGCGATTTCCCTGTGCGGACTGGCGATGGGGATTGCCGGAGGCGGCGACCCGCTGGGCGTTCATGGCGCCATCGTGCTGCTTGCCGGCATCGCCGGCACGTTCTGGGTGATTTCCGGCTATTACGCAGCCCGAGCCCGACGACAGCCGGCTCGATAGCTATTTCGACGATCCGAGCCGGGCGGGGATCATCCTCGCCATGGTGTGGGTCGTCGCGGGGCTTTTTGTCGGCGACTGGATTGCGTGGCAGCTGGTCAATCCGAACCTGACATTCGACGCCGCCTGGTCGAGCTTCGGCCGTCTCCGTCCGGTGCATACCTCCGGCGTAATCTTCGGCTTCGGCGGCAATGCGCTGATCGCCACGTCCTTCTATGTTTTGCAGCGGACCTCGCGCGCGCGCCTGCCGGACCAATTGAGTCCGTGGTTCGTTCTGCTTGGCTACAACCTGTTCTGCGTCATCGCCGCAACCGGCTATCTGATGGGCGTTACGCAGTCGAAGGAGTATGCCGAGCCGGAATGGTATGCCGATCTCTGGCTGGTGATTGTATGGGTGACCTATTTCATCATCTATCTGCGCACGCTGGTTCGTCGCAAGGAGCCGCATATCTACGTGTCGAACTGGTACTACATGGCCTTCATCCTGGTCGTGGCGATTCTCCACATCGTCAATAACCTCGCCGTCCCGGTTTCAATCGGCCATGCCAAGAGCTATTCGGCATTTTCCGGCGTGCAGGATGCGATGACGCAGTGGTGGTACGGACATAACGCGGTCGCGTTCTTCCTGACCGCCGGCTTCCTCGGCATGATGTACTACTACCTTCCAGTGCGTGCCGGCCGTCCGATCTTCTCGTATCGGCTGTCGATCATCAGCTTCTGGGGCATCACGTTCATGTACATGTGGGCGGGTTCGCACCACCTGCACTACACCGCGCTTCCGCATTGGGTACAGACGCTCGGCATGACGTTTTCGGTCATGCTGCTGGTTCCTTCATGGGCGTCGGCCGGCAACGCGCTGCTGACGCTGAACGGCGCCTGGCACAAGGTGCGCGACGACGCGACCCTGCGCTTCATGATGGTCGCCGCGGTATTCTACGGCCTGTCCACGTTCGAAGGCTCGTTCATGGCCATACGCAGCGTCAATTCGCTGTCGCACTATACCGACTGGACCGTCGGCCATGTGCACGCCGGCGCGCTCGGCTGGGTCGCGATGATCACTTTCGGCGCGATCTATGCGTCGGTGCCGTGGCTCTGGAAGCGCGAACGGATGTATTCGGGCAGGCTGGTGGAAGTGCACTTCTGGCTCGCACTTGCCGGAACGGTGATCTACGTCTTCGCGATGTGGAATTCCGGCATCATCCAGGGGCTGATGTGGCGGACCTATAATGAGAGCGGGACGCTCGCCTATTCCTTTGTCGAATCCATGGTGGCGATGCATCCCTATTATATTGCGCGCGCCATCGGCGGCCTGCTGTTCCTGATCGGCGCATTGGTCGGATGCTACAATATCTGGATGACGATCAGGACGGCCGATCAGCCCGCCGACGAACGGGTCGCCGATCGCCCTGTTCCCGCACTTGCAGGCGTTTCCGCGCCTCAACCGGCGGAGTGATCCGGCATGTTCAACCTGCATTACCGGCTCGAGCGCAAGACCATCGGATTTATGCTCGCGATCATCGGCGTTGCCAGCATCGGCGGCGCGGTCGAGATCATACCGTTGTTCACGATCCATCAGACCGTGGAAGACGCCCCGAACATGCGCGTCTACACGCCGCTCGAACTCGCGGGCCGCAACATCTACATCCGCGAAGGCTGCTATGCCTGCCATTCGCAGATGATCCGGACGTTGCGCGACGAAGTGGAACGCTACGGCCCCTACTCGCTCGCCGTTGAATCCAAATACGATCATCCGATGCTCTGGGGATCGAAGCGGACCGGGCCCGACCTCGCGCGCATGGGCAACAAGTATTCGGACGAATGGCATGTGCGGCACCTCAACAACCCCCGGGATGTCGTCCCGGAATCGGTGATGCCGCATTATTCGTGGCTCGGCCGCACTGAATTGCGCCATGACGACCTCGGCGCTCATCTGGCTGCGCTTCGCAAGGTCGGCGTGCCCTACACCGATGACATGATCGCCAACGCCAAGTCCGACGCCTATGGACAGGCCGCGCCGGATTCGCCCTACGCCGAGGGGGTTACCAAGCGATACGGCGCGGCGACGAATGTGCGTGCCTTCGACGGCAAGCCGGGCGAATTGACCGAACTCGATGCCCTGGTCGCTTACCTGCAAATTCTCGGCAAGCTGACTGACGCGGCGCACAAGCCGGTCGCCGCGGCGGGAGGTTGATCATGGAAAACGATTTTGTGGTCTGGTTCTCGAAGTCGTTCGGTCTGTTCTATCTGATCGCGCTTTCGATCATCATCGTCGTCTACGCGTACTGGCCGTCGAACAAGAAGCAATTCGACGAAGCCGCGCAATCGATTCTCGGGCAGGAAGATAAACCGCACAGGGATCAGCCACATAGGGATCAGTCATGGCGGTAGACGAACGCGATCCCCATACCGGCTATATGACGACCGGCCATGAATGGAACGGCATCAAGGAATTGAATACGCCGGTACCCCGGCCGGTCTATTTCTTCCTGATCGTAACGGCCTTGTTCTCCGTCGTTTACTGGGTGCTGATGCCGGCATGGCCGCTCGGGGTGACCTATACAAAGGGCCTGCTCGGCATCGATCAGCGCACCACCGTCAGCGAAAGCCTGGCGCAGGCCGCACGTGAGCGCGCCGCCTGGTCCAAACGCATTGAGGCCGAAAGCTTCAAGGACATCCAGGCCGATCCCCGTTTGATGGAAAACGTGCGGCAGACCGGCCGGACGCTGTTCGGTGACAACTGTGCGCCTTGTCATGGATCGGCCGCACAGGGCGGAAAGGGATTTCCAAACCTGACGACGGCGTCATGGCTTTGGGGCGGCGATCCCGAAAGCATCGCCGAAACGATCCGCGTCGGCATCAATTCGGCCCACCCGCAAAGCCGGACATCGCAAATGATGGCATTCGGGCGCGATCAGATGCTCAAGAAGGGCGAGGTCGACGACGTCGTGGCTTATGTGCGCAGCCTTTCCGACCCCGCTGTCGCGAAGGATGTGCCCGCCGCGAAAATCGAGGCCGGCAAGGCGGTTTTCGCCGCCAATTGCGTCACCTGCCATGGCGACAACGCCAAGGGCAATGCCGATCTCGGTGCACCGGACCTGACCGATCGATTCTGGATCTACGGCGGCGACGCCGAATCGATCAACGACGACGGTGTGGGGCGGCCGGCAGGGCCACATGCCAAGTTGGGACGGAAGACTCTCTCCGCTCGACCGCAAGATTCTTGCGCTCTATCTGCTCGACCTTCGCCGGGGGCAACGATGAACGGAGCCGGCGCGGCGACGAGGCATGTCAGAACAAAGGCCGTTCTTTGGGTCGCGATCGGCGCCGCGCTGTTGCTGGTACTGATCGCCAATTCGCATCTCGTCTATGTCGCCATCATGTCGCAACCGGAATGCGTCGCGCATGTGCGTCAGGGCGAGGGCTCGGCGAAGGATGGAAGGTTCAGCGCGGCGCGGTCGTCATGCACCGCGCGATGAGATTGCAGGGAGACCAATGATGACGTCGATACCGGACGTTGTTCCGCCTCTGCCGCGAGAGCACACCTGGAAGCGAAACGTCGCTCCCGCCGCCGCTTTGGACTGGCTCTCGGCCGGCTGGCGCGACTTTACGACCGATCCGGCAGCCAGCATCAGTTACGGGCTCATGGTGTTTCTGGTCTCCGTCGTCACCGTCGTCGGCCTGTTCGCGCTTCGCCTCGACTACATATTGCTCCCGGCGTTTGCCGGCTTCATGGTCGTGGGTCCGATCATCGGAATCGGACTGTACGAAAAAAGCCGGCGCATCGCAGAAGGCAGACCCGTCAGCCTGTGGCAGATGGTCTTCGTCAGGCCGGAGTCCGGCGGCCAGGTCCTGTTCGCGGGCGTGCTGCTTTTCATGCTGACGCTGTTGTGGATGCGCGCCGCCGTCATCCTGTATGCGCTGTTTTTTGGCCTGCAGCCTTTTCCCGGCCTCGACCGCATTATTCCCATGCTGTTCACGACGGATGTCGGCTGGGCGATGTTGTTGATCGGCAGCGCCGTCGGAGGCCTGTTTGCCGCGTTTGCATTCGGCATCAGCGCCTTCGCCATTCCGATGCTGTTGGCGGAGCGCACGGATGCGTTGACTGCCATGGGCACCAGCATGGCGCTGGTCTGGAACAATCTGCCGGTCATGCTGACCTGGGCAGCCATCATGCTGGTACTGATCGTGATCGGCATCGCGACCGGGCTCCTGGGAATGATCGTGATTTTCCCGGTGCTGGGACATGGAAGCTGGCACGCCTACCGGGCGATGCGGCCCGTATCATAGCGGCGGGCACCTGGAGTTCTCTCCGATGGGTTGTTGCGGTTCGGGAGCGGAATTGACGGCGATGCTTCAGGATGCGCGCGCAAGCGATGCCGAGGTCTTGCTCGCGAGCCGCATCGTGGCCGATGGCATCCGCCAGACTGACCTTTCCGTGCCCACGATTCATTGTGGCGCATGCGTTCGAACGATCGAGAAGGCACTCGGCGGGCTTGTCGGCGTCGAAAGCGCCCGGGCCAACCTGTCGACCAAACGCGTGACGGTCAGGTGGCAATCCAGCGACAGGCCCGCCCCCGCTTGTCGCGACTTTGAAGCGGGCCGGCTTTGAGGCTCATTTGTTCGACGTTGAGTCCGACAAGGATGACGGCACACTGTCGGAATTGATCCGGGCGCTTGCCGTCGCGGGCTTTGCCGCGAGCAATATCATGTTGCTTTCGGTCTCGATCTGGTCAGGCGCGGAAACCGAAACCCGAAACCTGTTCCACTGGCTGTCCCTGATCATTGCGCTGCCCGCGCTGGCCTATTCCGGCCGGATATTCTTCCGGTCGGGTTGGCGAGCGCTCAGGCACGGACGGACCAACATGGACGTCCCGATCTCGCTGGGTGTGCTGCTCGCCTTCGGCATGAGCGTCTACGAGACGGTGCAACATGGCCCGCACGCCTATTTCGATGCCGCGATCTCACTGCTGTTCTTTTTGCTGATCGGGCGGACGCTCGACCACATGATGCGAGAACGAGCCCGGCTGGCCGTCAGAGGCCTGGCCCGGCTCGCGGCGCGAGGCGCTTTCGTGGTGCAGGCGGATGGCACGCAAGTCTATCTTCCCGTCGAGGAGATCGTGCCCGGCATGAGCATCATGCTTGGCGCCGGCGAACGTGTGCCCGTTGATGCGATCGTCAGCAAGGGTGATTCCGAGCTCGACGTTTCGCTGGTCTCCGGCGAAAGCGTGCCGCTGCGTGCGACGTGCGGGATCGACAGTGCGCGCGGGCACGCTGAACCTCACCGGCCCGCTGACGCTTCTCGCAACGGCGACGGCCGAACAATTCGTTCCTCGCCGAAATGATGCGGATGATGGAAGCGGCCGAGCAAGGCCGATCCGGCTATCGGCGTATCGCTGACCGCGCAGCGGCGCTCTACGCGCCGGTCGTGCATGCAGCGGCATTTCTTACGTTCATGGGCTGGATGATCGCAACCGGCGATCTGCACAACGCTATCACCATCGCCATCGCTGTCCTGATCATCACCTGCCCTTGCGCGCTCGGACTTGCGGTGCCGATTGTACAGGTGATTGCTGCGCAGCGGTTGTTCAAGAATGGCATCATGGTCAAGGACGGCTCCTCGATCGAACGCCTTGCAGAGATTGACACGGTCATGTTCGACAAGACGGGAACGCTGACGTCGGCTGCGCCGCGCCTGGCTTCGGCGGAACACATTGACGGGGCGTCGTTCAGTCTCGCGGCCGCTCTCGCCTTGCATTCCCGGCATCCCTATTCACTGGCGCTCGTCGAAGCAGCCTCTGGCCTTGCGCCGTCACCGGTCGTGTTCGAAGACATCACCGAACAGGCGGGCTTCGGGTTGCAGGCGCGATCCGGCGCGACAGTCTATCGGCTGGGCAGACCCTCGTGGGCGCTCGCGAGTCCGGAATTCGATGTCGGAGCTGCATCGGTCGCTCTGACCCGGAATGGTCAGTGGATGGCGGATTTCTGCTTTGAAGACGAACTGCGAACGGACGCGGCCGTTACCGTCGCAAAGCTCAAGCAAAGTCGGCTTTCGCGTAGAGATCGTTTCCGGCGACCGCAAGGAACCGGTCGGGCTTGTTGCCACCGCACTTGGTGTTCCGTATCGCAGCGGGGTGACGCCCGACGAAAAGGTTGCGCGCATCAAGTCGCTCTCCGCCGCTGGTCAAAAGGTTCTTATGGTTGGCGACGGGCTTAACGACACGCCGGCGCTCGGCGCCGCCCATGCATCCATGGCCCCCGCCTCTGCTTCGGATATCGGACGTTGCGCGGCGGACTTTGTCTTCCTGCGACAAAGCCTGCTCGCAATACCCCTCGCCGTGTCCGTCGCGCGCGAGGCCAGACGCCTGATTCGGCAAAACCTGACGCTCGCGGTTGCCTATAACGTCGTAGCGGTGCCGATCGCAATCATGGGCCTCGTAACGCCGCTGATCGCCGCCGTCGCGATGTCGGGATCATCGATTTTGGTTGTTGCCAACGCGCTTCGCTTGAGAGGCGGGGAAAGGATCGCGGCCGGCGCCCCGGACACGATTTCGGCAGCACCCGTTCTGGAGGCCGCCGAATGAAGGATTACTTTTACCTGATACCGATCGCGTTCGGCCTCGGCCTCACGGCGCTCGCGGCGTTCATGTGGTCGCTCAGAACCGGACAGTATGACGATCTTGACGGGGCTGCCGAACGCATTCTCCATGAGGAAACGGACGCTCCTATCCGGACTACTAAACCGGATCGGTAATGCCGGGGGCTTACCGCGGCGCGCTTCAAACATCCTGCAACAGGTACCACCATAGCGGCAGAGACAGGAAGGAGGCGGTAATGCCGACACCGACGAGAAGCGTGACAAGAGGCGGATTAAGGCGATGCTGGATCGCAACGATCGAGGCGCCGATCATTGGTCCCATGGCAGACTCGAACAACGATATCTGCACGATGTTGCCGGACGCTCTGAAGAACCCGACATATACCAGCGTCACCAGCGCCGGGCCGACGACCAGCTTGAAGGCGATCCCCAGCGACAGCGGCACCTTGATTCCACTCAGCTGATCGAACCGGAGCTGCAATCCGACAGAAACGAGGGCGAGAGGGGCAAGCGTATCGCCGAGGCGGCGCAGCACACCAGTCAGCCAGTCGGGATAGTCAATCGGCATCAGCAGAAGCGACACGAAGAGTGCAATGAAGGGAGGGAACGTGCAGATTCGCTTGAGAATTTCTCCTCTTGATGCGGTCCCCGAGGAAAACAGCGCGGCCACGGCGATGCCAAGCGTGCTCAGCACCAGGTAGGTTCCAAGCTGGTCAATCAGGATCCCGACCGGAATTCCATGCGTCCCGTAAAATGTCTCGATCATCGGCAGGCCGACGAAGGACGTGTTGCCGAGACCGGCGACGAGGATCAGGCCGCCGGTGGTGGCCGGCGTAAAGTGCAGGAGTTTCGACACGCTCCAGAAAAACAGGACCGCGAAGGTGAAGAGCAGCCACGGCATGGCTATCGCATAGGCCAGCGTCGACTGCAGCTTGATGTCGTGAATTTGCAGCAAGGTAAGCGCGGGCAGCGAGACATTGATGACAAAGCCGTTGATGGCCGTATGCGCATTATCCGGGACACGGCCACCGCGCCGTAACGCTATTCCGATCAGCATGCACAGAAACAATAGAATGATATTGCTCATTGGTTGCTCCTTTCGCGGCACGCGGCTGCAAAAGCCGGTCGGGCCGCAACGTGGAAAAATCAATATGCTGGGCGCGCTATGGCAGCGGCATGCCCAACGAAAATTCGACCTGTGAAAGCGCGGCGTGCACGACACGGCCACTGCCGTTGTTATGTGTGCAAGCAATTGCAAGCGTGGTCAGCAGCAGCGCGAGCGCAGCGCCGAAGCGGGTAGCGGACAGTTTCCCTCCGTAGATGTCCGAAGCCCGCGAAGGCCTTGGCGCGGATTGAGAAGCGAGCGGCGCCGGCATATGTCGTCTCCTGATCGATCCTTGCGTTGATTGATTACCTTTCGCTCCCGATGCAGACGCTCGGCTTCCGGCGCTGCTCAGCAATGCAGAGCGCCCGAATTGTCAGCGGGATCAGGGCAAAAACCATCGCGCTGAGCAGAAGGGTCAGTTCACCGGCCGATAGCTCGGGTGAGAGAAATGCCATGGGAGAGCTCCATAAGGTCAACCGAAGCAGTTGAACGCATGGGGCCCAATATGACCGCGCGCGACGCGCGGGCATCATTCATCCGAATGAACCTGACCAGGTTTTTTCCGGGACGACGGCGAACGCTCGCGGCTCGCTTCTCTCAGCGCTTCGATTTCAGCGGGGCTGTCGACCGGCCGACCAGCCGAACGAGATCGGCCTGACGGGCGGTGTTGGTTTTCGAGAAGATCTTTTGCAGGTGGGTCTTGACCGTATTGACGCTGACGCCGAGGTGGTCGGCGGTCTCCTGCGGAGAATGGCTGTCCGCGATATATTCCAGCACGTTGCGTTCAGCGGTGGTGAGCCCGTACAGCAGGGCGACGGCCTCCATCGGCGGCGCCGCTCCCTCGGAGGGATTTTGAATGATGACGGCAGCCGCGCCGGGCAGCGATGCCAGCGGATTGCGTCCATCGCGCCATTGCAGCGGCAGGACGTTGGCGATCAGTCCCGATCCCTCTTCGTCCGGCAGCGGAACCGCATGTTGTCCGCTTGCCGGAGGCGCCCTTCCGGCCACGCTCTCTTCCAGCGCGCGCGACAACGTTTTCGCGGGCGCCGGGCCTGACGGCGACGAGCCGGCCGTCCCTGGATTTCAGGGTGTTGCCGTCCTTGAGAATGGCCTCCGCCGAGCCGTTCATATAGGCGATGCGGCCGCTGTCTTCGGTCAGCAAAATGCCGGTCGACAGCGTGTCGACGGTTTCCGCCAGCCGGGTTGCGACGATCGACTGCATCTCCAGCGCATCGGAGATCAACAGCGCCCTGCAAATATGCGGCGACAGTAACTCCATTTGCCGCAGATCGCCTTCGTCGAAGCGTGACTGGATATCGGACCTGGCAACCGAGAACCACGCCACCCGCTTGCCCGATTTGAACACCATGCACGCCGATGACGTCGCGAAAGCCGAGCGGCCTGACCCATTTGAGGTAGAAGTCGCTGTTGAGCGGCTCGCGTTCGCCGGCCAGCATGGTCATGGTCGCAACTTCGCCGAGATGATCGAACGCGACCTGCTTCATGTGGGCATCCGCGAGGCGGCGAGCTTTTCGAAGTACAGCCGCAGGAACGACTGGCGGTCGCCGTGCTCGAAAATCCGGGTTCCGCTGTTGCTCAGCCGATCCTGCACGACGATCGAACTCGCCGCGCTTTCTCCGAACGCCGAGATCAGCGGCAAGGTGCGCGACCATTCCTGGGGTTCGAGCACGCAGTCGTAAACCGAGCCGACGATGTCGGACAATTTCTCGGGACGCATGGTCAGGCCCAGCCTTTCGGCGCCACAAAGCCCTGGAAGCCGCGCTCGAGCTGACGTGCGACCTCGATGCACGTCAGGTCGCCATATTGGGGGCCGACGATCTGCACACCGACGGGCAAGCCAGATTTGGCGAGCCCGGCCGGAGCGACGGTGGAAGGCAGATAGGCCACTGTCGTGAAAGCTCCCCAGAAGGTCGGATCGGCCGGAGAAGTCGGGCTACCCTTCACCATGACCTTGCGCTCGTGCCAGGCGTGCTTGGGATCATGCGGCACGGCGACAGTCGGCGCGGCCGGGCACAACAGCACGTCCCATTCCGCAAAGAAGGCCCTCCATGCCCGCCGAAGCGAATTGCGCGCGGCGTCCAGTTCGAGCCAGTCCGCATGCGTGAAAATCCTTCTCGACGGTCTTTCCGCCTTCGTTGACGGTCATGAACCGGGCGCGCAGATGGCTGAGACGCTTCCAGAAGGCCTCATCATGCCTGCGCCGGGTGAGGCCCGCCATCAACAAGCCGCCAAAAATCCGGAACGCCGCGGCGTTGTCGAACGCCGGCCGGGCCCGGTCGGAGACCCTGGCGCCGTTCTTGACGAAAAAATCCGCAACGGCCTGAATACGATCCTGAACCTCGGTATCGACCGGGAACGTTCGGATCCTCCAGCATCACCGCAACACGCAGATCGTTCGTTTTGGTGGTGCGCGGCGGCGGCAATTTCAGCTGCCAGGCGACTCGCATCGTCGGGCTCCGGACCGCTGATAAGCGAAAGCGCCAGCTCAAGGTCATCAGGCTGAACGCGCCAGCGGCCCGGTAACGGCGAGGTCCGGCTTGTTGCTGATTCCCGGCATCACATGCCCATCCGAATTGGTGATGCCGTAGGTCGGCTTGTGTCCATAGATGCCGCAATAATGCGCGACGTTGCGCACGCCGCCGCCGAAATCGACGCCCACATCGAGCCCGGTCAAGCCGGCGGCCAGCGCCGCCGCCGCACCGCCCGACGAGCCGCCCGGCGATCGCTGCAGGTCCCAGGGATTGCTTGTCGTTCCGTAGATCTCGTTGACGGTTGCCCAGCCGATCAGATAGGCGGCGCACGTTGGTCTTGCCGAAGGCGATTCGCGCCCGCATCGATATAGCGCTGCACGGCGTGCGCGTTGCCCACCGGGGATTCGATCCTTCAATTCCGGAACGCCCCAGGTCGACGGCAAGCCGGCAAGATCGAAGCTGTCCTTGATCGTGACCGGCACGCCGTGCAGCGGTCCCCATATCTCACCCTTGGCGAGCGCCGAATCCGCGGCCTTGGCGCGCCGGCGGGCTTCGGCAATATCCATGGCAACCACGGCGTTGACGCGCGGATTGAATTTCTCGATACGCGCCAGATAGAGATCGAGCAGTTCCTCCGAGCCAATCCGCTTTTGCTTGATGAGGCCTGCAAGTGCCGTTGCCGATCGAAACGCTATGATGCTCATCTGCGGTTATTCCGGGCGCCGGTCTTCCTGAGGAATCCTGCTGCCATCCTTGACACGGAACGGCGCGTGCGGCGAACACCAGGCCAGGATCTGATTCATCATCTGCTCTGGACTATCGAATCTGTCCTGATCGTAACACCCGAGCGGGAATACCGCCGTGGAGGCGCAGCAGAGCGAGCAAAAAGAGCATGGATTGTCCGGTTTATTGGCGCCGGCACGGAATTGATGCAAAAGATCGGGATTGGCGAGCAGCGGACGGGCTATCGCGACCATGTCGCACCTTTCAGACACTAGCTCGGACTCGATGACGTCGCGATCCTGAAATCCGCCATTGGCGATCACGGGGATTCGGACGACACGGCGGATCGCAGCAGCGAAGTCGACGTTCGCCGCCGGCTTGAAGCGCCACGCCCGGCCGAATATCGCTTTTCTTATTTCTGCAGGAAACAAATTGAACAAGGTGGCGCGCGCCCACGCCTTCGCGCTCAGGAAACGGTAAGCGTTGAAGGTTACGCCGACTGCCTGGTCGGGGTAGCTGCCCGGACTTCCATGTCGGATTGGGAAAGCCAAACCCGCTGTCGATATGAAGATAATCGACGCCGAGTGCTTCCAGCCGCTGGGCGTAATGCATGGTCTCGGCCAAACCGTTGCCGTTCCACTCATCCCACTTGGGCAACGGCCTTGCCAAGGGAAATCGCGGGTTGAGCCATGAAAAGCTGAAGTCCTTTGCTGCGAGCCTGACGCCGAAAAGGAAGTCGGGTCCGATCGCCTTCCTCACGCGGCTCACGATCTCGGCAAGAAGCTGAAATCGCTTGTCGACAGACCCCCCATATTCGTCGGTTCGCCGATTGGTCACGGGATTGAGGAACTGATGGATCAGATACCCCTTGGATGCGGTAATCTCCAGGCCATCGCACTTTGCCGCGACAACCCGACGCGCGGCTTGCTCGAAATCCGTGATCGTCGACTGAATCTCCCTTGGCCGCATCGATCGGGCGCTGTTCGAATAGCCATACCGAAAATCGAAAAAGGCGGAAGCCGATACGCGATCGGCATCCTGCGGTCTCAGGCTGGTGTGGGTGTGCCCGCCGGTATCTCCGATTTGAACAATGTATCGACACTCGCCCTTGCCGCGGCTGCCGCTATCCCTGATTTCCTGGACCGCGTCGCGTAACGGGCCAACAAAGCGATCCTCATGCAAGGATGGATATTCCAGCGGCGACTGCCGCGCTTCGTTGATGCTGATCGTCGGAGAGATGATTCCGGCAACCCCACCCTCGGCAAACCGCTTCTCGAAATGAACCCACGCAGGAGAAACCGTGCCGTCGTAGTAAGCAGTTCTTCCACCCATCGACGAACGCAATATGCGATTTGCGAACGTGACGTTCTTTATTTGAAACGGCTCAAACAGCAAGGTGGCCTCCAGACGCGAAGGGCCGCAAGGAAAGCACGTGTTCGGGTGCGCGATCGATTTCGATTTAGCCTTGAAAAATTAAGCTAATAGCCGCCCAGCCAAGACTTTAGTCCAAATCAGGTAAGCCGACCAGTCTGCCGGGCCCGGGCCTCGGTGGCACGCGTACTGCCCTGCGGAAAATCGGGAAAGACCGCCCGCAAGAATCCGCGGCACATCATTCGTTCGGACGATGTCGACCTGCCGCGATGTCCCTAGCGTGCTCCCGTGGCGAGACCACCATGCGGAGAACAGCCAATGACGAGCATCCTGAACCGGCTTGCGCTAGCGTCCCAACGGGCCGCCGGCCAGCGAATCTTTCAGGTTCTGCGCGAACACGATCTTCCGAGGCTCGACGCCTTCTTCCTGTCTTTCGATTTCGACCAGCGCCGCAGCTATTTTGGCGGAGGAATTTCGGACCAGGCGATCCTCGAACACTGCCGGGCGATCGACTGGAGCTGCACCACCTTGATCGCGCGGAGCGGGCCTTACTGCATCGAGGCCGTCGCCATGCTAGTTTCCCTGCCGCCCGATCATAGCGTGGCCGAGCTGTCCGTGGGGTGCCCGCTCCACTGCAACCAGCGGCCTATCGTCGCCGAACTTTTCGATCTCGCGATCGAATTCGGCGCGCCCAGATACCAGACGCTTTTGGTGCGGCGAGAGCTCGCCCATGCCGATCTGCTGTCCTTGCTTCGCGAAAATAGCCGGGCGCGGTTCGACCATGAGAACGTGCGGCTCGATCTCGCCACGGTCGAATCCCTCAAAGCGGCAGCCTGTTGACCGCGACATCCGCCAATGGAGTTAACGATGAAGCCATTTCTGAAAAATCCGAGCGAGGAAGATCGCCGCGCTGTCCGACGATGGACGCTGATCTACCTCGGCCTTTTCGGACCGATCCTCGCCGGTTTCATGATTTACCTGGCATTCGACCGACATCGCGATGCCAACTACGCGGCGATCGAAACGACGGTCTCGATTGCAGATACCATCTCGCCGTAGCGACAGTGCGCAACGCAATGCGCGCGGTGCGGTGCCGGGCGGTGCATGAGGCGGAAGCGCGCCGCTAACCAGCCGCGCGCCTGCCGCCCCGCACGCTCCACTCAAATCCGTTGGGCACCTCGATGTCGACCTCGAGCGTCGAGACGTTCTTGCCGCGCTCGAGCTTGACCGTGACCTTGTCCGGATCGAGCTGGATGTGGCGCGACACCACGGCGAGGATTTCTTCGCGCAGCGTGACGAGCAAGTCCGGCTGGCCGAGCATGCCGCGCTCGTGCGCCAGCAGGATCTGCAGCCGCTCCCGCGCAACCGGGGCGGTGGCAGTCGCGGCCGCGGAACAGCCGCAGCAGGTTCATGCTCATGCCGCCCTCCGTCCCAGCAACCGGTTCATGAACCCCTTGCGTTCGGTCGGAACCACCATCTCGACCGTCTCGCCGTTCAGGCGGCGCACCGCGTCGAAATAGGCGCGCGCCGGCGCGCTGGTGGCGTCGTTCAGGGTCACCGGCGAGCCGACATTCGAGGCGCGCAGCACGTCCTGGCTCTCCGGAATGATGCCGATCAGGGGCGTCGCCAGGATTTCCAGGATGTCGTCGATGCCGAGCATCTCGCCGCGCGCGGCGCGCGCCGGATCGTAGCGGGTGATCAGCACGTGCTTTTCGACGCGCTCGCCCTTCTCGGCCTTGACGGTCTTGGAATCGAGCATGCCGATGATGCGGTCGGAATCGCGCACCGAGGAGACTTCGGGATTGGTGACGATGACGGCCTCATCGGCATAGCGCATCGCCAGCGTCGCGCCGCGCTCGATGCCGGCCGGGCTGTCGCACAGCACCCAGTCGAACCTGCGTGCGCAGATCGGCGATCACCTTGCCGACGCCCTCTTCGGTGAGCGCGTCCTTGTCGCGGGTTTGCGAGGCCGGCAGCAGCCACAGATTTTCCAGCCGCTTGTCGCGGATCAGCGCCTGCGGCAGCTTTGCGACGCCCTGCACGACATTGATCAGGTCGAACACCACGCGGCGTTCGGCGCCCATCACCAGATCGAGGTTGCGCAGGCCGACGTCGAAGTCGACGACCGCCACGCTGTCTCCGTGTTGCGCGAGCGCGGCGCCGAGCGCCGCCGTGGACGTGGTTTTTCCGACGCCACCCTTGCCTGACGTAACGACCAGGACCTTGGCCATCGTAAAATCTCCTTAGCCGGTTAATTCAGCGGGGTAATTTTCATGACGCCGCCCTCGCAGCCAGGCCTGGGCCGGGCGGTTGCGAAGCGAGGCATCGATTTCTTCTGCAGTCTGGTAATAGCCGTCGATGGCGAGCAGCTCCGCCTCGATCTTCTGGCAGTAGATTCGCGCGGCCGGATTGCCGTTGACGCCGGCCATCGCCCGGCCGCGCAGCGTGCCGTAGACGTGGATCGAGCCGCCGGCGACGATCTCCGCGCCGGAGCCGACCGAGCCCAGCACCGTGACGTCGCCTTCGGGGAAGATGATCGACTGGCCCGAGCGCACCGGGCTGTCGAGCAGCAGCGAATTGGTCTTCGGTTTGGCTTCGCGCTTTGGCCTGCGGATCGGTCCGCGTGATCACGCAGGGCCGTCCGCCGGTCAGCAGCGGCGGCATGCTTGCTGTCAGCCGGTCGCCTTCCACGCCCTCGATGCCGAGCACGCGGATGCTGCGCTGTTCGAGGCTGGCGACGAGATGGGCGATCGCGCCCTGGCTGAGATCGACGCCGGAGAGATCGAGCACGACGGGCTTGCCGACAAAGAAGCCGGGCGAAGCTGGCAAGCGTCGCATCGATCTCGCGCAAGCCAATCCACGATCGGCACGACCGGAGCGAATACGAACGCGACGTAGGAGCGGCCGCGGAGCCGCACCTGTTGACGGGTAACGTCCGCTTTTGTGCCCGCTGTGCCGTGCATGATGTTCGACTCGCCTTTCTTATTGAGTAGTTAAGAAATCGGTAGTACTTGGTTAACGGATCGTTAACGCCGAATTGCATGTCCCGCAGCGCCGCGCACAGAACAATGCGAACGAATCAAATCGCGCGCGCCGTTAACCAAACATGTCAGTGATTTTGTTCGGCTGATGGCCGACGCCGATCGAGCAGGTGGCGCAGCCTGGCGGCTTGGCGGCCGGCTATCAAGGGCTTACCGCCGATTGCGGCCAAGTTGTTCGTCTGTCAAAAACACAACGAGGTTTGGACACGCTTTCGGCTTAATAATGTCCGTTCGCTGTTCCATCACATCGCCGGTGATTTTCCGTCCCAGCGCGCCGGGAAATCGCTTCCGCACAAGCCGCGGACATTTGCCGAAGGGGATCGGCAATGGGGATGGCATGGAGTGGTGCGGTCGCGGGACCAGTCCCGCGGGCCGGTGCGAGGCGTCGCACGGCACCGATTCTGTCTCCATCTTGGATTCAAACTTTCCGATCAAGCTTTGCAACTTTTTGGGGCGGGCCGCGCATTCTGCGCGGCACGGCGCTACGGGTTGCGGCCTTGGTCACCTTCGTCCCGGTACCGATGCCACAACCAGAAGGCGTGAGGAGTAAGCGTATGAGTAGCGTTGAGCGAGCAAGACCATCTCAATCCCAAGGATCCCCTGTCCTACGCTCCGCGCTGGCTGCGGGAAAAGCGGGAGGCCGCACCGGCGCCTGCGCCGGAGCCGCATTCGATACGCAGCTCGAGAAGGCGGTGTCCGAAGCGCTGCGTCATCCCGCTCGATCCCGAAGTGATCGAGGAGCCCGAGGAACTGACGCAAGAATTGCGGCAGATGGCGATCCTCGGCGTCGCCGGCCGCTTTCGCCGCCGCGGTGGGCGTCTCGGCCATGGTGGCGCTGTTCTTCGTCGTCATGATTCCGGCCTCGCGGAGCCCGGACGGCTTCACGCTGTCCACCGCCGCAATCATCGAGTCAGATCAAGACCGCGCTGGCCCAGTCCGGCGCCAAGGAGACGTCGCGCCGTCCGCGCCGTCCGAACTGCAGACCCTTCTTGCCGCCACCCCTCATACACGAGCCTGTGACGCGCGAGCAATCCGAGCAACTATTGCAGCAATTCGTGCAATGGCAACAGAAGCCCGCGCCGAAGCCGGCACCTCAACGATAATGCTATCAGCGGGAGAATGACGATGTCCGACGACAAATCCAGTAAGGCTCAGGACGAGGTCTTGCGGGCGCAACTACAGCTCCCGCTGCATGATCGTTCTGCTCGGCACGCTGATGGCGGGCACCGCCACTGCCGCGCCCGCCAACTCGACGTCGTACGCGACCTTGCCGGCCGCGTCGGACCGATCATCGGCTCGGCACTGGCATGCACCGACATCGCTCGCCCGCGCATCCAGACCGTCGTCGACAAGTTCGTGGCGGTGATCCGCGAGACCGCCCCCAACGAAGCCATCCGCGTCGACCTGACGCTGGTGCTCGACCGCAGCGTCGCCGAAGGCCGCGCCGCGATATCGGCGCGGGCGAGCCGACTGCAAGACGACCGACCGCCAGCTGGCCGATCTCGAACGTTCGATCTCGGCGCCCGCGCCGAGTTTCGCAGGGATCATCGGGCCGTCGGCGGCGGTCGCCGCCACCACGACGGCGCCGGTCAACACCCTGCCGCCGCAGCGCGGCATGACCGACCGCGAAATCCGCTTCGGCATCGCCGCGCCGTTCTCCGGCGCCAACAAGGAACTCGGGCGCCAGATGAAGCTCGGGATCGACTCCGCCTTCAACCGGGTCAACGATGCCGGCGGCGTCGACGGCAGGATGCTGCGCCTGGTGGCAGCCGATGACGGCTACGAGCCGACCCGCACCGTCGAGGCGATGAAGCAGCTTTACGAAAAGGACCAGGTGTTCGGTATCATCGGCAATGTCGGAACGCCGACCGCCGCCGTCGCCATCCCCTTCGCGCTGGAGCGCAGAATGCTGTTCTTCGGGGCCTTCACCGGCTCCGGCATTTTGCGCCGCGATCCGCCCGATCGCTATGTCTTCAACTATCGGGCAAGCTACGCGGAAGAGACCGACGCCACGGTGCGTTACCTCGTCAAGATCCGACGGCTGAAGCCGCAGCAGATCGCCGTGTTCGCGCAGCAGGACTCGTATGGCGATTCCGGCTTCCAGGGCGTGGCGAAGGCGTTTCGCGCGATGGGAGTCAACGACTCCGCCATCCTTCGGCTCAACTACCAGCGCAATACTGTGGACGTCGAAGACGCGGTCAACCAGCTCAAGCTGCAAAAGAACATCAAGGCCATCGTCATGGTTCCGGGCTACCGGGCCGCGGCGAGGTTCATCGAGAAGACCAAAGACCTGTTTCCCGGCATGATCTACACCAGCGTGTCGTTCGTCGGCAGCACCGCGCTTGCGGAAGAATTGAAGCTGCTCGGCCCGCGCTACGCCAACGGCGTGATCGTGACCCAGGTGGTCCCGGCGGTGTCGGGCTATTCGTCGATCGTGCTCGAATACAAGAATGCGCTTGCCAAATATTTCCCGGGTGAGGCGCCGGATTACGGCTCGCTCGAGGGCTATGTGGCGGCGAACGTGCTGATCCAGGGCATCAAGCGCGCCGGACCGCAGTTCGACACTGAAAAGCTGATCGATACGCTGGAGAACACCCGCAACCTCGATCTCGGCCTCGGCGCCCCGCTCAGCTTCGGCCGCGCCGAACATCAGGCGTCCCACAAGGTCTGGGGCACCGCGCTGGACGAGAAGGGCGTGTATCAGCCGATTGAAATGGAGTGATAGCGCGGCAGCGGTGCGACCTCGGCCAGCATCTGATCGAGGCGATCGCGTAGCTGGTCCTGATGATACGGCTTTGCCAGCCGTGGCAGATCGACCTGCGTCCCTTCGGGCAGTTCGGCATAACCGGTCGCCAGCAGGATCGGCAACGACGGGCGCAGCGCGCGCGCGGCCGCCGCAAGTTCGATACCGGTCATTCCGGGCATCACATGGTCGGTCACCATCAGGTCGATCGGCCGTCCGCTCTTGATGATATCGAGCGCCTGCAGCCCGGAGTTGGCGCCGATCACGCGGTGGCCGAGGTCTTCGAGCATTTCCGTCGTCGACATCGCGATCAGGGGGTCGTCATCGACGAACAGGATAACAGCCGTGCGGCCGGGCTTTTGCGCAGGCAGCGGCGGGATCTCGGCTTCCGGAGCGGCGTCCGCGACCGGCAGCAGCAGCGTCGCCGACGTGCCCTTTCCTACTTTGCTCGAAAGCCGCAGCGCTCCGCCGAGCTGAACGGCAAGGCCGTGCACCATCGACAGGCCGAGACCAGTACCCTTGCCGAGCGGCTTTGACGAGAAGAAGGGTTCGATCGCGCGCTTGAGCACATCCGGCGTCATACCGGTGCCGCTGTCGATAACCGACAGCTTCAGGTACTTGCCCGGCGACAGCACCGGATCGTTCTTCGCAAGGTGCTGCTCGACCTTGATGTCGATCGAGCCGCCATCGGGCATCGCGTCGCGTGCGTTGATGGCCAGATTGAGTATCGCGAGCTCGAGCTGATTGGCATCGACGCGGGCCGGCGGTAATCCCTCGCCGATGTCGAACCGCAAGGCGATGCGGGGCCCCAGCGAGCGCTGCAGCAGTTCGACCATGCCCCGTATGAGCGTACCCAGATCGACCGATACCGCGCGCAAATCCTGCTGGCGCGCAAAAGCCAGCAGCCGCTGGGTCAGCGAAGCGCCGCGTTCGGCGCCTTGCAACGCACCGTCCACCAGCCGGTGCAGGCGCGGATCGTCCGGCATGCGCTTGCGCAACAAATCGAGATTGCCCATCACAGCCATCAGCAGGTTGTTGAAGTCGTGCGCAACGCCACCGGTGAGCTGGCCGATCGTCTCCATCTTCTGCGCCTGTCGCAATTGCTCCTGCGCCTTCTCGCGGGCCGCGACTTCCTTCATCAGCTCCGCGGAGCGCTGCTCGACACGCTGCTCCAGCGTGGCAGTCAATTCTGCAAGCGCGGTGCGCTCGGCAGCAAGCTGCGCCAGCAAGTTCTCGCGCTCGATTTCGGCGACCTTGCGCGCCGTGATGTCGGAACAGACGCCGACCAGCGATTTGATGCTGCCGTCGGGTCTGCGAACAGCGCGCGCACGCACATCGACCCAGTGCTGCGAGCCGTCCCGCCAGACGGTGCGATACTCGATGGAATAGTCCCGGCCGGCCCTGATGGCGTTGTCCAGTATCTCAGCCCGTCGCGCGCGATCGTCGGGATGAATCGATGCCAGCAAATCCTGATAAACGAAGTCCTCGCCGGGCTCGCGTCCGAAGAATTGCTTGCAGGTGTCGGAAGCGTCCAGCACGAATTCCGGCAGATGCAGCTCCAGCGCGCCGAGGTGGCCGGCGTTCAGCGCGGTCTGCAGCGAGCCTTCGCTTTCGGTGAGATCGCCGAGAATGGCGCGGGTCTGGTATTGCCGCCGCCGCGCGCGCACCGCCGAGCCGACGACGCTGACCAGAGTGGTCGGATGGAACGGCCGTTCGATGAAGGTGACATTGCCGAGCGCCTGGCCCAGCCGCACGGCGTCCGGATTGCGCTCGGGACCGCCGCCCTGACGGGTCAGCAACACGATCGGGAAGTCCGACCACGGCGGCTGCGCATTGAGCCATTCCACCAGGCTGCGCAAATCTGCAGTCTTGACCGCTTCATCGGCGATGACGGCGAGCCCTGCGCCGCTTTCGATTTCACTCGTCAGTGAAGCAATGTCACTGCAGATATTGGCATGAAAGCCGGCCTCCCGTATCAGCGCAGCCGCTACCGACGCGTCGCGTCCCATCGGCGCCAGAATGACGGCGCGCTCGGAGGACGCGCCCGGCATCACGCGTCCCTCTCCGGCAGCAGCGGTTGCCCGCCTCCGCTGTAGACAGGCACGCCTCGGAGCACCCCGTGGAAGTTCTCGAGGGGAGCACCAATGGTAAGGCCACGCTTGTCGATGCGATATTCCCGGATGGTCGCCTCATGGAAGCCGGTTCGCTTCTTGATGACCGAAATCGCGCGCCGGACTTTGCCCATCGCCTCGAAATAGCGCAGCAGGATCACGGTATCCGCGAGATAGGTGACGTCGACCGGTGCTTTCATGTCGCCGACCAGCCCGTGCTGCGCCACCGTCATGAAGGTCGCCGCGCCCTGCCGATTCAGGTATTGCAGCAACTCGTGCATATGCAGGATGAGCGAATTCTCTTCGGGCATCGCGGCCTGATAGCCGTTGAGGCTATCGATCACCACCGTCTTGATCTGCTGCTGGTCGACACGCTTGCGGACGCGATGCGCGAATTCGCCGGGCGACAGTTCGGCCGCGTCCACCTGGTCGATATACAGGCTGCCGGCGCGCTGCATTTCTTCGAGATCTATGCCGAGGCCTTTCATGCGCGCGAACAGCAGGCCAAGCTCTTCGTCGAACACGAACAGCGCGGCCCTCTCGCCGCGGGCGATTGCCTTGACGAGGAAGATGATCACGATGAGGGATTTTCCGGTGCCAGCCGGCCCCAGGATCAGCGTGCTGGATCCCTTGTCGACGCCGCCACCGAGCAATTGGTCGAGTTCGGCGATGCCACTTGACAGGCTGCCGCGCTCGAAGCTGGTGCGATGCTCGGAGGCGACGAGCCTCGGGAAAACATTCACGCCTCCGGTCGCGATGATCATGTCGTGATAGCCGCCGCGAAACTTGACGCCGCGGTACTTGATGACACGGATGCGGCGCCGCTCCGCGCCATAGGCCGGCGCCAGTTCCTCCAGCCGGATCACGCCATGCGCAACGCTGTGCACGGTCTTGTCGGCCGCCTCGGCCGTCAGATCATCCAGCATCAGCAGCGTTGCGCCGTATTTGGCAAAGAAATGCTTCATCGCCAGCACCTGGCGGCGATAGCGCAGCGAGCTCTGCGCCAGCAGCCTGATCTCGGAAAGGCTGTCGAGCACCACCCGGCTCGGTCTGATGCGCTCGACAACGGCGAATATCTGCTTGGTGGTCTCGCCAAGCTCGAGGTCGGAAGAATAGAGCAGGCTCTGTTGCTGCTCGGAATCGAGCAGGCTTTCCGGCGGCAGCAACTCAAATACTTCGATGTCGTCGAGCGGCCAGCCATGCGACGCCGCGCCCTGACGCAGCTCGCGGGCGGTCTCCGACAGGGTGATATGGAGGCATTTCTCGCCGGCTTTGGCGCCTTCCAGCAGGAATTGGAGGGCAATCGTGGTTTTTCCGGTCCCGGGCTCTCCTTCCACCAGGAAAAGATGCCCCCGCGAAAAGCCACCCGAAAGGATATCGTCGAGCCCCCAAATGCCCGTTTTTGCCTTTTCGGCCGACGTATCCGTCGTACTCATAATTACCCCCAATCGAGAGCTAAACTGCTGTGGGGGCAATGGGTTCCCTGCCAGATGCTATTTTGGGCGGCGGCGGCACCGCTCGAAGCGCGGCGCGCCTGAGCGGAAAATGCGCCCGCGGCGACGCTCAGCGCTTCTCGATCACGAGGCTCTGGATCGCGCGGCCGAAATAGCCTTTGACGTCGGCGAGACGCTGCCATCGCGAGGCCCGCACCCTCGGGGCCGATCCAGGATTCGGCGTCGAGCAGGATCCATTCGCCGACCGGCGGCCGCGCCATGCTGACGGTGAGGTCGGCATTGAGAAAGGTCCATTGCCGGAAATCCAGTACGGCCGAGGTGCCGTTGCAGAAATCGGACGCGACCAGCGCGCGCATCGCCTGCGAGATCGGCGCGCCTTCGACCAGCGGCCGGTCGGCGCGATACCAGATCGCGCCGGGACCGGGCACGCCAAATCGGCCGCGCGCGGCGCGCAGCGACATGCCGGTCACGAACGGGCTATTGGAGAAAGCTTGCGGGATCGACGCGGCGACTGATCGGGGCCGGGCAATTCGAGCGCGGGCTCGGTTGCCTCCGGCGGCAATTCATCGGCCTGCGACTTGATCTTCAGCACGGTGGCGCCGACCGTCAGCACGCCATCGGCCAGCAGGCGCACCGCGCAAAGCTGGATCTTGCGCCCTTCGCGCAAAACTTCCGTCTCCAGCGTCAGCGGCGCCACCGGCACCGGACGCATCAGATCGATGGTGACGCGCGCGACATGCATCGGCACCGGCGTGGGAATCCGCTCGGCCGCCCATGCCACCAGCGAGGCCGGCGCGGAGCCGTGCTGCATGCCGCGGATCCCAGGGACCGGCTGCATTCGGGCTGGTGACGACGCGATTGCCGTCGACGCGGAAGATGGCGTCCATCAGATTGCCATCACAGCGCGGGATCGACGGCCTCGGTGTATTCCTTCCTGAAGCGCGCGATCAGGTCGGCGGCGGGCAACACCTTGCCGACGCTGCCGACGCCCTGGCCGCTGCCCCAGATTTCCTTCCAGGCCTTTGGCTTGGCGCGCTCGCCGGAAGCATCGGTGCCAAAGCTCATCTTCGAGGGATCGGAGGTCGGCAAATTGTCGGGGTCCATGCCGGCCGCGACGATCGACGGCTTCAGATAATTGCCGTGCACGCCGGTGAACAGGTTGGAATAGACGATGTCTTCCGCCGACGAGGACGTGATCATCTGCTTGTAGCCCTCGACCGCATTGGCTTCGGCGGTGGCGATGAAGGCCGAGCCGATATAGGCGAAATCGGCGCCGAGAATCCGCGCGGCGCGGATAGCACGGCCGTTGGCGATCGCGCCCGACAGCGCGATCGGACCGTCGAACCACGCCCGCGTCTCCGCCACGAAGGCGAGCGGCGAGATCTCGCCGGCATGGCCGCCGGCGCCGGCGGCGACCAGGATCAGCCCGTCGGCGCCCTTCTCGATCGCCTTGTGCGCGAATTTCTGGTTGATCACGTCGTGGAAGACGATGCCGCCCCAATTGGTGCGCGGCCTGATTGAGCTCCTCGCGCGCGCCGAGCGAGGTGATCATGACAGGCACCTTGTGCTTCTCGCAGAGCGCAAGATCGTGATCGAGCCGGTTGTTGGACTTGTGCACGATCTGGTTCACCGCGAACGGCGCCGACAAGCCGGTCCGGGATGCGCCTTGTCATGCGCGGCAAGCTCTTCCTTGATCCGCGCGATCCATTCGTCGAGCAGCGCCGCCGGCCGCGCGTTCAACGCCGGAAACGATCCGACCACGCCGGCCTTGCACTGGGCGATCACGAGATCGGGCACGGAAATGATGAACAGCGGCGCACCGATCACGGGAATCGACAGACGGCCCTTGAACAGAGCAGGCATGGACATTCGAGACAATCCTTACGTTTCTTCAGGCGGAATTTGACGGCGGCATTCTCTTGGGCATGATCCTGCCGGAAAACCGGTACCCACTTTTCCGGATCATGCCCGAGGGATGCCGGCCATCATACCAACAAGGCAATCTTTCCAGTGTCAAGTATTGCGTTTTGAAGCTAGGACGCGCCGCGCCCTGGCCTTTTGTTTGAGCATGATCTTATTCGGAAAACCGGTAGCCACTTTGCGCTAACGCGGCCCTGCGGGTCCGGATCATGCTACTGGCACATCGCCTTGATCACGTAATTTTCGGTCTTGCAGTCGCCCGGCTCGCGTTTCCGGCCGGGAATGTACACTTTCGGCGAGAACATTTTTCCGCGGCATCGGTGTCGAGGCTTTTGCCTTCCTTGAAACCCTTGGTCTGGCACAGCCGGTCGGCGCCGGCCTTGCAATCGGGCGCGCCATTGGCCGCCACCACGCAAGCCGCCCGGCCGCTCACCATCGTCGACGGCTTCATGCGCGACAGGCTGTCGCCGGCATCTTTTGCGGCATCCTTGGCGCGCGTATTGAGATCGTCGATGTGCCTCCCCGGGGCTCTTCAGGTCGGCAGCAGCGATTTTGATTTCTCGATCAGCTTGCCGATTTCATTGAACAGGCCCGAATTCTCCTCTGCGCGCCGGCGGCTCGGCTCGGCCTGCTGCGGCGCGGGCTGAGCGGGCACGGATTGCTGGGCGGGCGACTGCACGCCGAGCGATGGCGGCGGCGCGGCTTGCGGCCAGCCGGCGGCCGCGCTCATCAGCAACATCGACAACGCCGCGCCGGCGGTGGCGACGCGCTTTCCGGGCCAAAGGTCGGTTCGATCAGGCATCTCAGCAAGGATATCCCGAAGCCGAATGGCGGCAAAGCCGAACGCCGGAGTGGATCATTTGCCGCATTCCGCCAACGCGGCCCGCGGGTCGGGTTCACGCTACACCAACTTGACCGCGACATACGAACCCGAACACGAGAACGATGGCGCCGATCCCGACCCACATCCCGAGCCGTTTTTCCAGTTCGGTGCGAATGGCGTCACCGTAGCGGTTGAGCAGCACGGCGAGCACGAAGAACCTGCCGCCCCGCGCCACGATCGAGCACAGGATGAACAGCCAGATGTTGTAGCCGGCAAACCCCGACGTGATGGTCACGAGCTTGTAGGGGATCGGCGTCAATCCCTTCAGCAGGATGATGACCGCGCCCCACTCGGCATAGGACTGCGCGAAAGGATCTCGACCTTGTCGGTGAGGCCGTAGATCTGCATCAGCCACTGCCCGAGCGAGTCGTAGAGCAGTGCGCCGATCGCATATCCGACCACGCCGCCGGCCACCGACGTGACGGTGCAGATGGTGGCAAACCACCATGCCCGCTGCGGCCGCGCCAGCGACATCGGCAGCAGCATGATGTCGGGCGGAATCGGAAAGAACGAACTCTCCGCAAACGACACGAAGCCCATGATCCATAGCGCATAGGGCTTGTGTGCGGCGTCGATACACCAATCGTACATTCGTCTCAGCATGGGCGCGATGAACCATCATGGAGCGCAAATGTCCATGCCGGGAAAGGAGGGATTTTGCGATGTTTTGGCGGGATGCTTCAGCGCCGTTTGCGCAGGCGGCCTTCCAGCGCGACAATTCGTCGCCGCACCTCGGGGGTCGCGGGGACTTTAGGCATTTTGGCCGGGGTTTTCGGCAGCTTCTCGGCGATGCCCAAGAGACGTTCACGGCGCGCCATTTCGCGCCAGACATCCTCCGGCCGGACGCCGGCCGCAGCCCACAGGACGGTGAGATTGTAGAGCAGATCGGCGCTCTCGCGGACCACCGCCGGACCATCGCCATTGACGGCGTCGATCACGACCTCGATGGCTTCCTCGGCGAGCTTCTTGGCCATCTTGGAGGGGCCGCGCTGAAATAGCCGTGCGGTTCGCGACGTGGCCGGATCGAGATCCTTGGCCGCGATGACAGCCTGATAAAGCCGCTCGAGCGAATCACTCATACCCCGAACTTAATCGAAAGCGGTCGCCAGCGTGTTAACGCATTGCCGGACAAGCCGATATTCCGCCGGCCAGAGCGGCCGGCGGAATGGTCTTTCGAGTTGTGGTTACCAGCTTGCGATGGGATGCCCCTGATAATAGGGCACGCCGGAGCGGTAGCCGCGATAGCCGTAATACGGGCCGCCGCCGTAGTAGGCCGGGGCCATAATAGCCGGGCCGCCGTAATAGACCGGGCCACCGCCGTAGTAGCCGTAGGAATCATAGTAATCGCGGCGGCTGTTGGCGGCCGCAATGGCGATGCCGGTGCCGACGATGCCGGCAAACGCGGCGGCGGCTGCAGCGCCACCGCCACCGCGGTAATACCGGCGGCGGGAGCTGAAATCGGTGGCGTCACTCGTGCCGGTGGCGGCCGTCAGACCCGTCTTCTTCGCGGGTCCCGCGACAGCCAGCGACGGCTGCACCGCCGTCAGCGCCAGCGCCGCCACCGTTGCAAGGGCGGTGGTGCGGCCGATCGATGAAAACAAACCCTTTCGCGCGAACATTTCGCTGTCCTCCGTGGAAGCTGGCCTGACTGCAGGCCTCTGATAGCTAACCACTGAGCCGATATTGGGTTCCCTATTCCGAATGCAGGCTGAACGACCGGTGTCAAAATAATGGCAGTCATCCTCCATTCAGACTAAACCGGACAGAATAGCCGGGCGCGCGGCGGTGTCATGAATATGTGATGGCGCCTGCGGCAACATCGGCGGCAACAGCTTCGTCTCGCGGTCAGTCTCAATGCGTGTAACCCGGACCAACGCCACCAACTCGATCCTGGCCTTGCTGATCGGCCTCGGCGCTGTCGTGTGCGCCGGCGCAGTGCGGGCAGCGGATGAGCCCCGGCCACCCATCGCGATCCAGTTCTCGCTCGACCGCCCGATCGACGCGGCGGCGGCGCCGTTCGTGATGGCCGCAGCGAACGGCCTGTTCAGCGCCGAAGGCCTCGCAGTGACCACCAATATCGCCAGCGGATCGCCGGATGCGATCGCGCGGGTCGCCGCAGGGACCAGCGACTTCGCGCTGGTCGATATCAACGCGCTGGTCCGCTACCGCGACAAGGACAAGGCCGACACTCCGCAGATCAAGGCGGTGTTCGTGCTGTTCAACAAGGCGCCCTACGCCATCATCGCCCGCAAGAGCCGGGGCATCAGCTCGCTGTCGGACCTGCCGGGCAAGACTGCTCGGCGTCGCCGAGGGCGACCTGTCGGCTAGGCTGTGGCCGGCGGTCGCCAGGCAAAACGGCATCAAGCTTTCGAGCGTCAAGCAAAGCAGCCTCAGCGCCGCCGTGCGCGAACCGATGCTGTCGGCCGGACAGGTCGATGCCGTCACCGGCTTCTCCTATCTGTCGGCGATCAACCTGAAAGACCGCGGCGTGCCGGCCGACGATCTCGTGGTGCTGAAATTCTCCGACTATGGCTGCGAGTCCTATGGCTTCGCCGTCATCGTCAATCCGGCCCTTGCCGCCGCAAAGCCGGAGGCGGTGCGCGGCTTTGTCCGCGCGGTGATCGGCGGCACGCATCTTACCCTCAAGGAGCCGGCCAAGGCGGTCGAACAGGTGGTCGGAAAGATGGACGGCGGATCGCGCGACCTCGAGCTCGAGCGGCTGCGCGCCATCATCCACGACAATATCCTGACCAGCGAGGTCAGGCGCAACGGCATCGGCGGCATCGATGCCGCCAGATTCGAACGCTCGATCGACCAGATCGCCGAGGACTTCAAATTCCGCAAGCGGCCGGCGGGCGCCGATGTCTTCGACGGCAGTTTTCTGCCGCCGCTCAACGGCCGGCTGATCAATTGAATCGAATCGACTGAATAAAAACCCAAGCGCACGCTTGTGCCGGCAAGGCGATCCCTGATTAGATCGCGCATCTGACGCCTGCCTGCAGAGTCGCTTCCCGCATGTCCATGCTCCGCCTTTACACCCGCGTGCTCGAATTGCTCGGCAAGGAAGCGCGGCTGGGCTGGATTCTCGCAGCCGCCAATCTGCTGCTGGCCGGCGCGCAATTCGCCGAGCCCGTGCTGTTCGGCAAGATCATCGACGTGATGTCCGGCAAGCCGTCACCGGGTTGTTTGCGACGTCCTCGCCCTGGCCGCTGCTCGCCGCATGGGTTGGGTTCGGCCTGTTCACGATCGTCTGCAGCGCCGCGGTGGCGCTGCATGCCGACAAGCTGGCGCACCGCCAGCGCCAGGCGGTGCTGACGGATTATTTCGAGCACATCATGCAATTGCCGCTGACCTTCCACTCCGGCACCCATTCCGGCCGGCTGATGAAGACGATGCTCAGCGGCACGGATGCGCTGTGGCGGCTCTGGCTCGGATTCTTCCGCGAGCACTTTGCCGCGATCATGTCGGTGGTGGTGCTGCTGCCGCTGTCGCTCTACATCAACTGGCAGCTCGCGATCCTGCTGTTCGTCGCTCTGCGTCGTGTTCACCGTGCTGACCACGCTGGTGGTGCGCAAGACCTACGGCATGCAGAGCGAGGTCGAGGACGCATTACAACGACCTCTCGGCGCGCGCCTCCGACGCGCTCGGCAATGTCGCGCTGGTGCAGAGCTTTGTGCGCATCGACGCCGAAGTGCAGGGCCTGCGCTTCGTCGCCGACAAGCTGCTGGCGGCGCAGATGCCCGTGCTGGCCTGGTGGGCGCTCGTCACCGTCATCACCCGCGCCTCCACCACCATCACGGTGCTGGCGATCTTCACGGTCGGCATCTGCGCTGCATCAGCAGAACCTCACCACGGTCGGCGAGATCGTGATGTTCGTCTCGTTTGCGACCATGCTGATTGCAGAAGCTCGAACAGGTCGTCAGCTTCATCAACAACGTGTTCATGGAAGCCCCTCGCCTGCAGGAATTCTTCGACGTGCTCGACGCCGTGCCGGCGGTGCGCGACCGTCCGGGCGCGATGGACACCGGCCGGCTCTCGGGCCTGATCGAATTCAACGACGTCTCGTTCTCCTATGACGGCAAGCGGCCGGCGATCGAGGACATGTCGTTCACGGCGCTGCCGGGACAGACCATCGCGCTGGTCGGGCCGACCGGCGCCGGCAAATCGACCGCGATCGCGCTGCTGCATCGCGCCTTCGATCCGCAATCCGGCATCATCAAGATCGACGGCATGGATATCCGCGCGCTGAAGCTGACGGCGCTGCGCCGGAATATCGGCGTGGTGTTCCAGGAGGCGCTGCTGTTCAACCGCTCGATTTCAGACAATCTGCGCGTCGGCAAGCCGGATGCGACCGAGGAAGAGATGCGCATCGCGGCGGCGCGCGCCCAGGCGCTGGATTTCATCGAGCGCAGCGACAAGAAATTCGAGACCCATGCCGGCGAGCGCGGGCGCATGCTCTCCGGCGGCGAACGCCAGCGGCTGTCGATCGCGCGGGCGATCCTGAAGGATCCGCCGATCCTGATCCTCGACGAGGCCACCAGCGCGCTCGATGCGGTAACCGAGGCCAAGGTTAATGCCGCGCTCGACGAGGTGATGAAGGGCCGCACCACATTCGTGATCGCGCACCGGCTTTCCACCATCCGCAACGCCACCCGCATCCTGATGTTCGACAACGGGCATGTGATCGAAAGCGGAACTTTCGATGAACTGGTGGCGAAAGGCGGCCGTTTTGCGGAACTCGCGCGCGCCCAGTTCATGGTGCAGGACCAGGCGCGGGCGCCCAAAGCGGGTTCCGAAGGAAAAGCCAGAGCCCGACAGCACGAAGATCAATAATTAGACATCGTCGAAATTCAGCCAATTTCGTCCACGATTTAGCGCCGCAAGCCTCTGTTCTGGACCACCGAGCCGGTATAGGTTGCGACCGCCGCAAGCGACGGCGCCGGACACGCTTGAAACCCGAAGTCATACTCAAGACCTCCTCTTCTTACGAGGCGGGTCTCAAAGGACCGGAATCCGGATTGTGCCATTTATTCGCCCGTTGCTTCGTCACTCATATTTGAAACATGTCGCTTTTGTTGCGGCGCTTGCCGTCGTCACGCCGAGCCTCGCGCAGGCCGAAGCGCTGCTGGTGGTCGAAGCCGACACCGGCAAGGTGCTGCAGGCCGAAAACGCCACCTATCCCTGGTATCCGGCCTCCGTCACCAAGATCATGACGGCGTATGTGACGCTGAAGGCGGTCAAGGAAGGACGGCTCACGCTCGAACAGACGCTCACGGTCTCGCCGGTCGCCGCCTCGCAGTCGCCCTCGAAGATGGGTTTCAAGCCGGGCACGCTGGTCACCGTCGAAAATGCGCTGGCGATGATGATGGTGAAGTCGGCCAACGACATGGCCGTGGTGCTGGCCGAAGGCGTCGGCGGCTCGGTCGACGGTTTCTCGGCGATGATGAACCAGACCGCCCAGCGCCTCGGCATGACGCAGACCTCCTACGTCAATCCGAACGGGCTTCCGGCCGACGGCCAGGTCACCTCGGCGCGCGATCTTGCGATCCTCGCCCGCGCCGTGATCCGCGATCTGCCGGAATACGAATATTTCATGCACATCCCGGCGATCCGCTTCGGCCGCAGGGTGACGAATAATTTCAACAAGCTGATGGGCCGCTACCCCGGCGCCGACGGTTTCAAGACCGGCTTCATCTGCGCCTCCGGCTACAATCTGGTGGCCTCGGCCACGCGCAACGGCAAGCGGCTGATCGCGGTCGTGCTCGGCTCGACCTCGGGCCAAGCCCGCGCGGTTAAAGGCCGCCCAATTGCTCGAACGCGGCTTTGCCAACAACGGCTCTGGCGTGGCTGCGGCCCTCGCTGGGCACCGTCGAGAGTCTCGGCGCCGATCGATGCGTCGCCGCCGAATTTGCGCGACGAGATGTGCAACGGCAAGCGCAAGCGTCCGGCGACCGACGAGGACGCGGACGTCCTGACGGTCGCCGGATCGGCGAGCAGCGGCGAGAGCGCCGTGGCTTTCTTCACCGCAGGCCTGCAGGCGCCGATGGCGAAAGCGTCGGAACTGTTGCTGGGGACCCGCGGCGGTCGAGCCGATGGTCGTCTACACCGGCCCGAAGAAGACCGGCTCTGCCCTGATCGCTGCGGTTGCGACGGATGCCGAAAAGCAGACGACGCGTCGCGGGAAGAAGTCGCGGGTCGCGGCGAAGAAGCCGCGCCGCGGTCGCGGAGGCCAAGCCAGAAGCGAAGCCAGCGGCCAAGCCGGAAGCCCGGCAGGCAGCCAGGCCCGACGCCAAGCCCGCCGCTGCCAAGCCCACCATCCGCCATGCCGCGGCGAAGCCGGAAGGCGCCGCCAAGCCGGCCGAAAAGCCCGCGGCGGCCGAACTACAGCCCGCCGCCAAACCGGCCAAGCCAAAGGCCGCCGGCCGAAACCCAAGACCGAGGCGCAAGCCGGCCAGCTAAATACCGGCGGCGTCCGCCGATTTTTGATCGGCTTGATCTTGTCGGAAAACCGGTCAACCGCTTTTGACATGCAATGCGTCGATAACGCGCAGCCGCTTGCCATCTTGGGCTGCATTGCCAATACTGCCGAAAACAAGGCGGTCCCGGCCCAAAGACCCGGGAAGTAAACAAATAAATAGAGGGGAAGACCATGGAGCGGATCTGGCTCAAGCAATATCCCGCCGGCGTACCGACGGACATCGACGTCACCCAGTACTCCTCGCTCGTCGAGCTGCTGGAAGAAAGCTTTAAGAAGTTCGCCGACCGCAAGGCGTTCATCTGCATGGACAAGTCGATCAGCTACCGCGACCTCGACGACATGTCGCAGGCGCTCGGCGCCTATCTGCAGAGCAAGGGCCTGCAAAAGGGCGCCCGCGTCGCGCTGATGATGCCGAACGTGCTGCAATATCCGGTCTCGACCGCCGCGGTGCTGCGCGCCGGCTATGCGGTGGTGAACGTCAACCCGCTCTACACCCCGCGCGAGCTCGAGCATCAGCTGAAGGATTCCGGCGCCGAAGCCATCATCGTGCTGGAGAACTTTGCCACCACCGTGCAGCAGGTGATTGCGAAGACCGCGGTCAAGCACGTGATCGTCGGCAGCATGGGCGATCTGCTCGGCTTCAAGGGCGTGATCGTCAATCTGGTGGTGCGGCGCGTGAAGAAGATGGTGCCGGCCTGGTCGCTCCCCGGCGCGATCGCCTTCAACGACGCGGTCTCGGCCGGCCGCGGCATGAAGCTGAGCAAGCCCAAGCTCACGCTCGATGACGTCGCCTTCCTGCAATATACCGGCGGCACCACCGGCGTTTCCAAGGGCGCGACGCTGCTCCACCGCAACATCCTCGCCAACGTGCTGCAGAACGACGCCTGGCTGCAGCCGGCGCTGAAGAAGCCGCCGCATGTCGAGCAGCTCTTCATCGTCTGCGCGCTGCCGCTCTATCACATCTTCGCGCTGACGGCCTGCTTCCTGCTGGCGATGCGCGCCGGCGGCGTCAACCTCCTGATCCCGAACCCGCGCGACATGCCGGGCTTCATCAAGGAGCTCGCGAAATATCAGGTCAACAGCTTCCCGGCGGTCAACACGCTCTATAACGGCCTGCTCAATTCGGCCGGCTTCGACAAGCTGGATTTCTCCAAGCTGAAGACCTCGTTCGGCGGCGGCATGGCGACGCAAAAAGCCGTGGCCGAGAAGTGGCTGAAGACCACCGGCTGCGCGCTGTCGGAAGGCTACGGCCTGTCGGAGACCTCGCCGACGCTGACCTGCAACCCGGCGGACACCGACCAGTTCTCCGGCTCGATCGGCATACCCGTGCCCTCGACCTACATCTCGATCCGCGACGACGACGGCAAGGAAGTGCCGCTCGGCGAGCGCGGCGAAATCTGCGCCAAGGGCCCGCAGGTGATGGCGGGTTACTGGAACCGGCCGGGCGAAACCGCTGACGTGATGACGGCGGACGGCTTCTTCCGCACCGGCGACATCGGCGTGATGGACGAGCGCGGCTACACCAAGATCGTGGACCGCAAGAAGGACATGATCCTGGTCTCCGGCTTCAACGTCTTCCCGAACGAGATCGAGGACGTGCTCGCGACCCATGCCGGCGTGCTGGAATGCGCCGTGATCGGCGTCGAGGACTCCAAGTCCGGCGAGGCGGTAAAGGCCTTCATCGTCAAGAAGGACCCCAACCTCACCGCCGAAGAGATCATCAAATATTGCGGCACCCAGCTCACCGCCTACAAGGTGCCCAAGCAGGTCGAGTTCAGGACCGAACTGCCGAAGACCAATGTCGGAAAAATCCTGCGCCGCGAACTGCGCGACGAGAAGAAGAAGGCCGCGGCGGCCTGAGACTCGCGGACTTACGCATGACCGGCACCGGCGAAAATGCCGGCCCGGCCGACATCCTCGCGTTCTGGCGCGAGGCCGGCCCCAAGCGCTGGTACAAGAAAGACGGCGCCTTCGACGATGAAGTGCGCCGTCGTTTTCTCGGGCTCTGGCAAGAGGCCGCGGCCGGCAAACTTTCAGCCTGGGAAGCAAGCGACGAAGGCGCGCTGGCGCTAACCATCGTGCTCGACCAGTTTCCCCGCAACATGTTTCGCGACGATGCCCTCACCTATGCGAGCGACGCGATGGCGCGCGAGGTGGCGGGCCGCGCCATCGACCGTGGCGCTGACGCGCGGATCGATCCGGTGCTGCTGCGAATTCCTGTACATGCCGTTCATGCATTCGGAGCATTTGTCCGACCAGCTTCGTTGCGTCGAACTTTTCCGCAAGGCCGGCAACACGGAAAACCTGAAATACGCCGAGGACCACGCCGATATCGTCCGCCGGTTCGGCCGCTTCCCGCATCGCAATCGGATTATGGAGCGCGAGACCACGGCGGAGGAGCAGGCCTTCCTCGACGGGGGCGGGTTTTCGGGCTGATGACAGAACGGTGAAGGCCGCCGACATTGCCGTTTTCCCCGCCCGAATATTGTACCGGCCGGCCGCCCGGTCTAAGACACACTCCGCTCATTCAGGGAGAAACGAACGATGGCGATCCAAGTTGGCGACAAGCTGCCGGAAGCGAAATTTCGGGTGATGACCGCGGAAGGCCCGCAGGTCAAAACCACCGACGACATTTTCAAGGGCAAGAAGGTGGCGCTGTTCGCGGTGCCCGGCGCCTATACCGGCACCTGCCACAAGATGCATCTGCCGAGCATCTTCCTCAACGCCTACGCCATCAAGGACAAGGGCGTGAGCACGATTGCGATCGTGTCGGTCAACGATGCCTTCGTCATGAACGCCTGGAAGCGCGACACCGACCAGCGCGACGAGGCGGTGTTCCTCGCCGACGGCAATGCCGATTTCACCAAGGCGATCGGCATGGAGCTGGATGCCTCCGGCAACGGCCTCGGCATCCGCTCCAAGCGCTATTCGATGCTGGTGGACGACGGCGTGGTGAAGAAGCTCAACCTCGAGCCGGCCCCCGGCAAGGTCGAGGTTTCCGGCGGCGAAACGCTGCTGGGGCAGCTGTAAGCTGTACGGATTGCGCTTCTCTTCCTTCTCCCCTTGTGGGAGAAGGTGGCGCGCGAAGCGCGCCGGATGAGGGGTTCTTTCCGCAAGACGCATCGTCTCATTGAGGGGTCATCGATCCGCGGAAACAGACCCCTCACCCGTCCGCGATGCTTCGCGATCGCGTCCACCCTCTCCCACAGGGGGAGAGGGGAAGTGGTCACCCCTTCAACTTCGCCATTGCCACGCCCTCGCGCGCCAGCTGATCGGCGCGTTCGTTTTCGGCGTGGCCGGCGTGGCCCTTGATCCAGTGCCAGCGGACCTCGTGCGGTTTCAGCGCGGCATCGAGCCGCTGCCACAGCTCGACATTCTTCACCGGCTTCTTGTCCGACGTGCGCCAGCCGTTCTTCTTCCAGCCGTGGATCCAGCCGGTGATGCCCTGGCGGACATACTGGCTGTCGGTGGTGAGATCGACGCTGCAGGGCTTTTTCAGCGCCTCCAGCGCCGAGATCGCCGCCATCAGCTCCATGCGATTATTGGTGGTGTGGGCCTCGCCGCCCTTCAATTCCTTTTCCTTATCGCCGAACCGCAGGATCGCGCCCCAGCCGCCCGGTCCGGGATTTCCGGAACAGGCGCCGTCGGTGAAGATCGTCACAAGCGGCTTTTCGCTCACGCCGCGCATCCTGCCGGCGTGACGCCGTAGTCGCGCAGGCTCGATACGCCCTGCTGGAAGCGCAGTTTTCGCACATATTCCAGCGGGTCTTTCGGCTTCACCAGCGCGCCCTCGGGCACGTTGAGGAAATCCACCAGCCGCGTCAGCAGGAAGCGCAACGCGGCACCGCGCGCCAGCAGCGGCAGCGCAGCCTCCTCGGCGGCGGAAAGCTGGCGCCCGCGGCCATAGGCGTTGAGCAGCGCGCGCGCCTTGGTGACGTTGAAGGAATGATCCGGCTCGAAGCACCAGGCGTTGAGACAGATCGCGACGTCATAGGCGAGGATGTCGTTGCAGGAGAACGGAAAGTCGATCAGCCCCGACAGTTTTTCGCCGAGGAAGAACACATTGTCCGGAAACAGGTCGCCGTGAATGACGCCGAGGGGAAGGTCGGTCGGCCAGCGCGCTTCGAGATAGTCCAGTTCGCGCGCGATGAAGTCGGAAAGGCCCGCCTGCACGCTATCGGCGCGATCGGCTGCACGCTCGAACAGCGGCCGCCAGCCGGTGACCGACAAGGGATTGGCGCGCACAAGCGGAAAGTCGCCGCCGGCCAGATGCATCTTTGCGAGCGCTCCGCCGACGCCGGCGCAATGCGCCGCATTCGGCCGCCGCGGCCACATGCCTTCGAGGAAATTGATGATCGCCGCGGGCCGCCCGGCCAGTTCGCTATAGACCGCGCCGGAGCGGTTCTTCGCCGGCTGCGGGCAACTGACGCCGCGCTCGGCCAGATGCGCCATCAGCGCCAGGAAATACGGCAAATCATCCGCCGCCACGCGCTTTTCATAGAGCGTGAGGATGTAAGCGCCCTTGCTGGTGTGCATCAGAAAATTGGAATTCTCGACGCCCTCGGCGATGCCCTTGTAGGAGAGCAATTCGCCGATGTCGTAACCTTTGAGGAATTCCGCAAGCTCTTCGGCGGCGACGTCGGTGTAGACCGCCATGGGAAGGCCTTATGCTGCGTCGGGCCGCACCGAGCGCGGCAGCGGGAAGAACTCGTTCTCTTCCGCGGCCGAGACCGTCTCCACATGCAGCTCGTAGCGCTCGGCGAAGGCGCCCATGATCTCCTCGACGATCACTTCCGGCGCGGACGCGCCCGCGGTGATGCCAAGGGTCTTGATGCCCTCAAAGCGCTTCCAGTCGATGTCGCTGGCGCGCTGCGCCAGCACCGAAATCCTGCAGCCCTCGCGCTCGGCGACTTCACGCAGCCGCTGCGAGTTGGAAGAATTCGGCGCGCCGACCACGATCAGCGCATCGACCACCGGGGCCACCTTCTTCACCGCGAGCTGGCGGTTGGTGGTGGCGTAGCAGATGTCTTCCTTGTGCGGACCGGAGATATTGGGGAAACGGCCTTTCAGGATTTCCACGATCTCGGCGGTGTCGTCGATCGACAGCGTCGTCTGCGTGACGAAGGCGAGATTGTCCGGGTTCTTCGGCGCAAACGTCTTGGCGTCTTCCGCGGTCTCGATCAGCGTGATCGCACCCGGCGGCAACTGGCCGACCGTGCCGACCACTTCCGGATGGTGCGAATGCCCGATCAGCAAAATCTCGCGGCCGCGCTTGAAATGGATCGCCGCCTCACGGTGCACCTTGGTGACCAGCGGACAGGTTGCATCCAGCGAAAAGAAATTGCGGGCCTTGGCGTCGGCCGGAACCGCCTTCGGCACGCCGTGGGCGGAAAACACCACCGGGGCATTGGTATTGTCGGGAATTTCGGAGAGTTCCTCGACGAAAATCGCGCCCTTGGTCTTCAGGCTGTCGACCACATAGCGGTTATGGACGATCTCGTGGCGGACATAGACCGGGGCGCCATAGATCGCGAGCGCCCGTTCCACGGTGTCGATGGCCCGCACCACCCCGGCGCAAAAGCCGCGGGGGGAACAAAGCACGATTTTGAGGTCTGGTTTGGCGGAAATATTCGCTGACATGGGGCAATCCCGGGACCGAATCACCCCTCGCCGGCGGGCGGGGAACGGCCAGTTCGGATAAGGACTTGGGACTGCTTTCGGGCTCTGTCAAGGCACTTTTGCGGGCCCCATTGCGCCAATAAGGCCCGAGGGTCTATATAGGCCCCAAATTCCGTCATCGCTGATGACTACTGGCTTCGCCTCCAAGAGGTGGGCGAAGCACAAAGGAGATTTGCCATGAGCAACGCCCCGCTGATGCCTAAGGCAACTGCCGTGTGGCTGGTCGATAATACCGCTTTGACCTTCGATCAGGTGGCGGATTTCACCAAAATGCACCCGCTCGAGGTCCGCGCCATCGCCGACGGCGACGCCGCCCAGGGGATCAAGGGCATGGATCCGATTTCCAACGGCCAATTGACCCGCCAGGAAATCGAAAAGGGCGAACAGGACCCGAACTACCGCCTCAAGCTCGAGGAGAGCAAGGTGATCCTGCCGCCGGCCGCCAAGAAGAAGGGCCCGCGCTACACCCCGGTGTCGCGCCGCCATGAGCGGCCGAGCGCGATCCTGTGGCTGGTGCGCAACCATCCCGAACTGAAGGACGCGCAGATCATGCGCCTGGTCGGCACCACCAAGACCACGATCGCCAGCGTCCGCGACCGCACCCACTGGAATGCCTCGACCTTGACCCCGATGGACCCGGTGACGCTCGGCCTGTGCTCGCAGATCGAACTCGATTTCGAGGTGCAGCGCGCGGCCAAGGAAAAGCCGGTGCCCGCAGCCTATGGCGGCGCCACGCTGCTGCCGGCCTCGGAGACCACCAAGAAAGAGCCGGAATTCGAGCCGACCGAAAAGCAGCGCGACGACCTCAATGTCGACGCGGTGTTTGCCAAGCTGAAGAACATCGGTGGCAAGAAGGCGGAGGAGGAGTAGAGACTCCTCAATTTCGAAGAGAGAGATTTGGAGCGCGGCGGATCATTCTGCCGCGTTTTTATTTAAGAAGGCTGAGCTGGTTGGATTGCCGGAAGTCGATCCTTGTGGAGCCGTGCAATGCGGTGCATCAGTTCGTCCGTCTGGAACGGCTTGATCAGGACTGAAATGCCGTATCCAGCAACCGAGTCCACCACTTTCGACCGGATGTCGCCTGTCATGACAATGGCCGGGATGTCCCGGCCGAGGGCCTTGCGCAGGGCATTAACTGTTTCAAGGCCGTTTGCCGATCCGCGAAGATTGTAATCGCATATCAGAAAGTCGGGACGGATTTCCTGCCGGTTGATTTCGAGCCAGCGCGTCACTGGCCGTTGCGACGACGATCGCCTCTATACCCTTCGCTTTCAGCAGGCGGCTTAGCGAGGACCGGACGCTCGCCTCGTCTTCAACGACGAGAATGTTGTCGGGAAAACTCCCCTTCTCGGATCCCGGCGCCTGCGCTCTTTCAGCGGTAGCGGGCTTTAAGGTCCCGCGCGGGATCTCAACAGAAAACACGGTACCCTTGCCAGGAGCAGATCGCACATCGATTCCGTGCTCCAGGATCTTCCCTATGCGCCGGACGATGGCCAGACCTAATCCGAAGCCGCCGCGCTCCGTGTAAGGCGCACCCTGATAGTACTCTTCAAATATATGAGGCATCTGGTCTTGCGAGATGCCGATGCCGCTATCCCAGACCTCGATCCGGACGTTGCCACCCGCGCGCCGGCAGCCCAGCAGAACTGTCCCGCGATCCGTATATCGTACCGCGTTCGACAGCAAATTGCGCAACATCGCTTCGAGTATTCCCTTGTCACTGCGGACCACGAGTTCGGAGCGGACCAGGCGCCACCGCACCCCCTTGTCAGCGACGGAATCGAAATAGTCGGCTGCCAGGGAATCAAATACTTCATTGATCGCGAAGTCGCTCTTCGACGGGCGGAGATTGCCGGCCTCCAGGCGATTGACGTCGAGCAGGCTCGACAGAATGCCGGACATGGTGTCGAGAGATCGCCCTATTCCGCCGACAAGCTTGCGTCCCTCCCCATCCGGAAGGTGCGGCTCAAGTGCGGATTGCAGGAACCTCAGCGTTTGCAACGGCTGTCGGAGATCATGGCTGGCGGCTGACAGGAAGCTGGTTTTTGCCTGATCTGCCTGCGCCGCTGATTTCCAGGCGCGTGAAATCTCTGCTTCAAATCGCCTCCGCTCCGTGACGTCCGTCGTCAGCCCATTGATACGTGTGGGCTTTCCCGCCGAATTGAGGTGCGTAACTGCAACTTGCTCCAGCCAGACTTCGCCGCGTCCATCCGGCCGCAGGAACCGGAACGTCGTCGAATCCGCGCGCTCGTCCGGACTGGCGTTCAAATGACTTGTGACCGACGGCCTATCATCCGGATGGACATGTCTCACCAATTCCGCGCTGCTGACGGGGCGTTTTGGACCAATACCCAGGATTTCCGTTGCATTCGCGCTCAGCTGTATCAGGCCGGTGCGAAGGTCCCAATCAAAGGCTATCACACCGCCGGCCCGAAGCGCTTCTTCCAACCGCCGTTCCCTCTCGAGGATCTCGAGTTCGTGTATCCGGCGCTCGCTGAAGAGCGCCGCCAGAACAAGCGCGCCGAACGAAGTGGCCAGAATGGTCGCCTGAGCGGACAGGATACGCTCCTCAATCGGCAACCGTGCATCGCCGAAAAGGCCAACGGCAAATATCGTCGTCCATACAATCGTGATCGCGCACATGAACGTTGCGAGCGCCGTAAAGGCAGGGCGAACCCGGGCGGCGATCCAAACGAACAGTGGACAGAACGAGGCAATCGCCAGTTCGATTGTCCATGGCTCCTTCGGCAGAATGATCAGGAGCAGGCATAGTGCAGCCACGATCACGAGCGCGAGGGTCCCCTCCACAATTTCCCGCCTCGGCGGAGTGTTGCGCAGGAATGAAACAAGCCCAATCACGAGCGGAGCGACGGTAATGGTGCCGATCGTCTCGGAGACAATCCAGTGACGCCATATCGTCACGATCGATGAGACAGAGTGGTGAAAGAATGCAAATCCAAGCGCACCCACGAAACCGCTGATAATAGAGGCAACTATGGTGGCGATGAACAACCCAAAGACGCGCTGCAGCTCATTGAGTTCAAATGGCGCGCCGCAGAATCGCTGGAGCAGCCCTGCGACTATGAGGGGTCCAACCGAATTGGCCGCGGCAAAAACCGTAGAGCTGGCAAGGTTACGATCGCCGAGCAAATTGCTTGCGAAAGTGGCAGTGACCACGCCGATGACAACCGGCCACCGCACGCCCGAGCCGAACGCGACCATGAATCCGGTGGCCACGCCCGCTGCGGGCCAGAACACCGCGATCCCATCCGACTTGTCGAGCAAAGCGAGGCTAAGGCGCGCTGCGAGGAAAAAACCGATCGCGACCGAGATTGAGATGGCCCACGGCCACGATGCCGCAAACGAGTTCGCAGGAGGCGCATCCTTTTTGGCCACCTCCCGGCTCATTTTGCCCACCTGCCAAACATACGCAATTTAGCTCGAATTGCCGCTCGGGCTTCGCTTCTTCGTTGGCCGCTTCTGCAATGAAATCACTCGTCCGCGTACTATCCAGTGTCTGATGTGACGTGACAAGCGCAATTCAATCCGGTCTGTTGTGCAGATCACGTTGGCCACAGCGCGTCTGGAGGCTTGATGGTGTGGACCCGCGGACCCTCACCGGCTCGCTTTCTCGATTTCACGCTGTGAGGTGATACTGACTTTCTTGAGAAAGCCGGGTCCAAAAAGCGCTGGCAGGCCAAACCTTTATCTGCACGGTTCCGTGCAGAAGCCCCACGCAAAAATCAAGAATATCCAAAGGTTGTCTAAAGGGCGCCGGGCGCCGTCTGACCTATATCTTCCGGAGTTGATACGCGCGCTCTGGCCAAGTCCATTTTTACTAAAGTTGCAATTTTTCGGGGTTCATCATGAGACGGCGAGATTTCATTGCCTGTGTCGGTGGTGCGTTGGCGTGGCCGGCTGCCGCGTTCGCACAACAATCGGCAAAAACCTATCGCATCCTTTGGGTTTCCACCGCATCGCAGCCCGATCCTTTTCTTGAAGGCTTTCGCGAGGGCTTGCGCGCGCACGGCTACATTGAGGGAAAGAACATTGCCTTCGAACTGCGCTATACGCTCGGCAATGCCGAGGCGTTGCGTCAGGTCGTTTCCGAACTGAGGCGTGGCGACATCGACCTTGCGGTGTCGAGCGGCCCCGCGACCCGCGCGATGACCGCGGTGACCGACGTTCCTGTCCTGTTTGCGCTGAGTGGCGACCCGGTGGAGCTGGGCGTCGTCAAGAGCCTCGAGCAACCCGGCGGCAATTTCACGGGCACCTCGTTCCTTTCGCTCGAACTGGCGGGAAAGAGAGTCGAGCTGCTCAAGGAAGCTCTGCCAAAACTTCGCACGCTCGCGGTGCTGTCTAACACCAACCATCCGGGAGAGCAATCGGAATGGCGCGCCACGGTGGAAGCCTGCATGCAACTGGGCATTACCCCGATCTATGTTCCCTTCTTCGGCGCGCCTGAATTCGATAAGGCGCTTGGAGCGGCGGCAAACGCGCGCGCCGATGCGTTGCTTGTCTTCCCGGACGCCGTCACCATGGTGCATCGCGCCCGGCTTGCCGAGTTCGCCGTCGCGCAACGGCTGCCCTCGATGTTCGGCTGGAGCGAGTATTGCGAGGCCGGCGGACTATTGAGCTATGGCGCAAACCAGCGCGCCACCTATTCCTGGCTTGCTACCTACGCTGACAGGATCCTGCGCGGTGAAAGCCCCGCAGCGCTTCCCGTCGTGCAGCCCACGAAGTTCGAACTGTTCGTGAATCTGAAGACGGCCAAGCTGCTTCAGGTTGATCTCGCCGAATCGTCAATCCTGTTTCGCGCCAGCAGAGTGATCGAATGAACCCGTAACCAGTATCGGTGACGACTTTTTCATGACCGGACCAGTTTCCGATGACCCGCCCACGCCGCTCCCTGTTCTTCAAGTACTTCGTCACATTGTTCGTCGCAGTGGTCGTTCCCCTTATGCTTGGCGCCGTGAGCGAAGCGTGGTTCGGCTACCGGGACCAGCGCGTCCATCTCAATGAGACCTTTCAGGTAGAGGCCCGCTCGGCGGCCGACAGGATACAAACCTTCATCGACGGCATCAGCGATCAACTCGGCTGGGTCGTGCAGTTCCCATGGAGCGAGAGCGAGAATGACCGGCGCAGAATCGACGCGCTGCGCCTGCTGCAGCAGGTGCCGGCGATTGTCTCCATCACACTGGTCGACCAAACCGGAATCGAGCGCGTCTTCGTATCCAGGTTACGGCTGAACAGGACCGGCCGCGGCGAAGACCTGTCGGAGGACCCCGCGGTTATCGGCGCCCGCGCCGGCAAGGTGTGGTATGGCCCCGTTCGATACCAGCGCAATTCAGAGCCTTACATGCGGATCGCCGTTGCCGGAAACCGTGCAGCCGCCGGGATTGTCATTGCCGACATCAATCTGAAGCTGATCTGGGATGTCATTGCGGCGATCAAGATCGGCGACACCGGCCATGCCCTTGTGGTCGATGATTCCGGGCGCCTGATCGCCCACCCGGACATCAGTCTGGTGCTGCGCGGCGGTGCGGGGGCTGGCGACTTCGATCGGCTCAAGTCCGATACCGGCGCCGGCAATGGATCGGCGGTCACGACAATTGGCGATGACGGCAAACCGGCCCTGGCACTCTCGGTGCGGGCCAACAACGTGGGTTGGACGGTGATCGCACAACAGCCGCTGCTGGAAGCGTTCGAATCGATCCGCGCCATGCTGTGGCGTTCCTTGCTGCTGATCGCTGTCGGCGCAATTGTCGCTTTTGTCCTGGCGTACTGGCTCGCACACCGCATGTCCGGACCGATCCGGCAACTGGAGGATGGCGTTCAGCGCGTCGGGATGGGGCAACTCGACCATCGCATCACGATCAACAGCGGTGACGAACTCGAGCAACTGGCCGTCCGCTTCAACCAGATGGCGGGAGAGCTGGCCGTCTCGCAGCAGAAGTCCGAACGCATCACCCGCCTGAAGCAATTCCTTGCGCCACAGGTGGCTGAACTGGTCGAGCACTACGATCAGCGGCTGCTGGATGGACAGCGGCGCGAGGTTGTCGCGATTTTCGGCGACTTGCGCGGCTTCACGGCGTTTTCCGCCCGCGCCGAGCCCGCCACCATCATGGCCGTGCTGAAAGAATATTATGAAGCCGTCGGCGCCGTCATAACCCGTCATGAGGCCACGCTGATCCGCTTCGCCGGCGACGGCGTGATGGTGCTCGCTCAACGCGCCGGTCGCATGCGAGAATCCGGCGCACCATGGCGTTCGGCTTGCCATCGAGATGCAGGCCGCGGTGCAATCGCTGGCCGACGGCTGGTGCGCGGCGGGCCATGCCATGGGGTTCGGCGTGGGTATCGCGATGGGGCCGGCGACCGTCGGCACCGTCGGGTATGAAGGCCGGCTTGACTACACGGCAATCGGCAACTCGATCAATCTGGCGTCACGGCTGTGCGGCCTGGCGGACGATGCGCAGATTCTGGCGGATCCCACCGTCGCCGAAAAGGTGAAGGACAGCATCCCGCTTGTGTCGCTCGGAGAGCGGAGCATCAAGGGCTACGATCGCGGTCTGCGGATCTTTGCTGTCGCACGCAGCGGCGCGCCCGGCCGCAATCCCCCTCGTCTGCTCCAGCGTGTGGCCGTTTGAAGACCCTTTATCCTTTTTGTTGGAGCATGATCTTCTCCGAAAACCGGTTTCCACTTTTCGGGATCATGCTCTAGCCCAGTTCGATCTCGCCCGCGATCTCATGCGTGAGGCTGACGCCGCCGATGGTGAGCACCATCTTGGCCGGCAGCTTTTCATTGCCCTTGAGGCGGCCGTCGGTGACGGCGTCGCGGATCGCCTTTTCGATTTCGCGCTGTGAGGTGATGCCGACTTTCTTGAGGAAGCCGCGCAGGCTGCCGTTGAAAACGTCTTCGTTCATGAATGCCTCCTGAAAAATATCAAGGCCGTGTCGGGTTGTTCAGCATGTGATCGGCGAGGTTACGCTGGGCGCGGTCGGCGCGCGCGTTGGCATTGCCGCGCTGGACGTCGCGGTTCTTGCGGCAGTTGACATAGTCGTTCGAGCCCACCGCCGCATTGGCGCGGCAAGCCGCATCGTCATCGGCCGAACTGTCGACCATGGTCGGCTGGCCGCGCTCGAGGCAGCCGGCCAGCAGTGGGGCGATGAGAAACGCCGAGATGAGGAGTCGTGCCGGGTTAAGTCGCATCCGCCGGTTCCATTGTCATTAATCGTCAGTGCCGGGCTTGACCCGGCAATCCATCAAAAACAAGGCATTTCTTCGGGATTGATGGATGCCCGGGTCATTCGGGTTGAAGACGCGCTTCGCGCCTTTGCCCGGGCACGACGATCGTAGGCCTCTCACACCCTGCCCTTCAGCGCGTCGCCGATCTCGTCCAGCACCTTGGGATCCTCGATCGTCGCCGGCATGGTCCATGGGTCGCCATCGGCGATTTTCTTGATGGTTCCACGCAGGATTTTCCCCGAGCGCGTCTTGGGCAGGCGGGCCACCGTGATCGCGAGCTTGAAGGCGGCGACCGGGCCGAGCTTTTCGCGGACCAGCGCCACCACTTCCTTCTCCACCTCGGCCGGGCCCTTGGTCACACCGGCCTTCAGCACCAGAAAACCGCAGGGCACCTCGCCCTTGATCGCATCGTTGATGCCGAGCACGGCGCATTCGGCGACATCCGGATGCGAGGCCAAAATCTCTTCCATGCCGCCGGTGGAGAGGCGGTGGCCGGCGACATTGATGATGTCGTCGGTGCGGCCCATCACGAAGACATAGCCGTCCTCATCCTTGTAGCCGGCGTCCGAGGTCTTGTAGTAGCCGGGGAATTCGGTGAGGTAGGCGTCCCTGAAGCGATCGTCCTGCTGCCACAGCGTCGGCAGGCAGGCCGGCGGCATCGGCAGTTTGATCACGATCGAGCCCATGGTGCCTGTTGCCACCGGCTTGCACGCCTCATCGACCACGTCGACCTGATAGCCCGGCATCGGCACCGTGGGCGAGCCGTGCTTGACCGGCAGCATGCCCAAGCCCATCGGGTTGCCGGCGATGCACCAGCCGGTTTCGGTCTGCCACCAGTGATCGATGACCGGCACCTTCAACTGCGTTTCCGCCCACTCCACCGTCGGCGGATCGGCGCGCTCGCCGGCCAGAAACAGCGTGCGGAATTTCGACAGATCATATTGCCGGATGAATTTTCCTTCCGGGTCTTCCTTCTTGATGGCGCGGAACGCGGTCGGCGCGGTGAAGAAGGCGACCGCCTTGTGCTCGGAGATGACGCGCCAGAACGCGCCGGCATCGGGCGTGCCGACCGGCTTGCCCTCATACATGATCGAGGTCGCGCCATGGATCAGCGGGCCATAGACGATGTAGCTGTGGCCGACCACCCAGCCGATATCGGAGCCGCACCACCAGATCTCGCCGGGCTTGACGCCGTAGAGATTGAACATCGACCATTTCAGCGCGACCAGATGCCCGCCATTGTCGCGCACCACGCCCTTTGGAATCCCCGTGGTGCCCGAGGTGTAGAGGATGTAGAGCGGATCGGTTGCCTCGACCGGCACGCAATCGGCGGATTTTTTCGCCGCGATGGCGCTCTCGCGCAGGCTCGCCCAGTCGTGATCGCGGCCGGCCGTGAGGTCGCAGGACTGCTGCGGCCGCTGCAGGATGATGCAGGTCGCAGGCTTCACGCTGGAGAGTTTGATCGCCTCATCGAGCAGCGGCTTGTATTGCACGATGCGGCCGGGCTCGAGCCCGCAGCTTGCCGAAAAGATCAGTTTTGGTTTGGCGTCTTCGATGCGGGTGGCGAGTTCTTTTGCGGCAAAGCCGCCGAACACCACCGAGTGCACCGCGCCGATGCGCGCGCAGGCCAGCATCGCCACCACGGCTTCCGGCACCATCGGCATATAGAGGATGACGCGGTCGCCTTTGGCGACGCCAAAATCCTGCATGATGGCGGCGAGCGTCTTCACCTCATGCAGCAGCTCGGCATAGGTGAATTTTGTGGTTTTGCCCGACAGCGGCGAATCGTGGATCAGCGCCACCTGGCCGGCGCGGCCGCCGGCGACGTGGCGATCGAGCGCGTTGTAGCAGGTGTTGACCTTGGCGCCTGCGAACCAGCGGCCGTAGATGCCCATTGCGGGATCGAAGATCTTCTTCGCCGGCTCGATCCAGTCGATCTCGCGCGCGGCCTCGGCCCAAAAGCCCTCGGGATCGGCGAGCGAACGGGCGTGGACCTCGTGGTAGCGGCTTTTGTCGTGGATGTTCATGGCGTGTCCTCCCGCGCCCGTGGCGCGTCTTTGTCCGCCATTGTCACGGGAAGGGGCGGCGATTCAAGCCGAAAACGCCCGTCTTGACGGTGCCCCGCAGTGCCTGAACAAAAATCGCGAAAACAACCCCATGCAAAGTAGACCTGACCCCCACCTTAGTACCCGTCGATCCCGTTGATGCGCTGCAGCCGCTCGCGCATCGCCTTCTCCAGATCGTAGCCGGGCTTGCCGAAACTGGCGTTGCGGCGGGCGATGAATTCATCCTGCTCGCGCTGCAGGGCCTGCGCCTCGCGCGGGTTTTTGACCTCGCGGACCACCCGGACGAACGAGCCGTGAACCTCGCGGTCGAGGTCGGCCAGCTCGGGGCGCGCGCAAATCGCCTTCTCGACCGCGCGGCGCGCGGTGGCGCAATTGAAGCTCGGCTTGCCCGCGACCGCGATCAGGGCGCCGGCCCGCTCCAGCTCCTGCGCCAGCGATTTGTGGCTGGCCTTGGCCGACGCGTGATCCGGGTTGAGTTTGATGGCCGCGCCGAAATCCGCCAGCGCCTTGCGCCGCTCGCCCTTGCGGCGCCAGAGCTCGCCGCGGGCGTTGAAGGCCTCGGCCTGCGCGGTGTCGAGCAACAGCGCGGCGTCATAATCGGCGATGGCGCTGTCGATCATGTTCTTGCGATCATGGGCGGCCGCGCGCGCCAGCAGCGCCTTCAGGCGATCGGACTTCGCGGTCTTTGCGTTGTCGATCAGCGGACCGCAGATCGCGATGATCCTGTCGTCGTCATTGGCTGCGGCCGTCGCAAGGCATGGCGCAGGATCGACCTTCAAGTTCTTGTCCGGCTCGGCACCGGTCGCGAAAGCCGCATGCGGCAGTGCAGCCGATACGAAGAGGGCGATCAGGATTTTTGGGAAGTCGCGCATCGCCAACACGGTACTCAAACCGGATTTGATCCTAGCAAACGATCTGCCGTCGGGACAGCGGCGGATTTGCGGCGAGCTGTCACGTGCCGAAAATTGCGGTCAGGCCGGTTTACTGCCTGCAACGGCCTCGCGCGTGGCGTCCAGCAGCCAGGCTATCCCCTCATCCATCAACGCCGCCTTGAGGATCGTTGCCCGGATCGAGTAGGAGCGGAGTTTTAGCGGCACTTCCCGGCTGACCACGCCGAAGCGGCGGGCATGCATCGCGACGAAACGCCGCGGCATGGCGGCGATCAGGTCGGTTTCCGCAACCGCAGCCAGTGCCGAAGCGAAATCGGGCACAGTCAGCGCGACACGACGGGTCAGCCCCAGCCTGGCCAGCGCTTCGTCGACGAAACCATAGGGATCGGCCGTCATCGACACCACCAGATGCTGCATCTGGCAGAAGCGCTGCAGCGTCGGCCTGCGCAGCGAAGGGATGGCGCGCACGCGCGACAACGACGAAATCCTCGTCATAGATCGTGCGGGCAACGAAGCGCGGCGGCACGCGGTCAATCGGGGCGATGGCGATATCCATCGACCTCGTTTCGAGTTCGGCAAACGCCGGCATCCACGCACGCTCAACCGACTGGCCGCCGCTGCGGCGGCAACAGCTGCCGCAACCCGATGTCGATGCCGGGAGCGCGGTCGCTGCAATATCGCCAGCAAGCGGTCCGAGGAACGCCGCGACCGCCGTCGGGCGCGCCAATGATGAAGCGGCGGGTCGATTTGGCGGCGTCAAACGGCGCGGCGCTGGAAAGAACGCCGCGCGCCCGGGCCAGGAGGTCGGCGATCGGCTCGGCCAGCGCCAACGCGCGTGCCGTCGGCATCACGCCCTTTGGCATGCGCAGGAACAGGGGATCGTTGAGCAGCCGCCGCAGCCGCGACGAGGCCGTGACTGACGGCAGACGGCGTCAGATTGAGCTGCACGGCCGCGCGGCCGACGTGACGTTCGCTGAGGATCACCTCGAACAGCGTCAGCAGGTTGAGATCGGCGCGAGCAAGATTAATTTTATTCATCATATCGGAGAAATCATATCACTGGATTCATCATACTCCAATTGCGAAATTTCGATTCGCGAGCCGGCCCGTGTTAGACGGCGCGCATGTCGCATCGCAAATCATTGGTGGAGACGATATGTCATCGCTGGATCAATCCGACGCAACGCCGCTGCCGCCAGCCGCGAAGGATTTGTCGAACAGGAATTTCATGCCGGCAGGGACCTGTCATCCGACGCGTCGAGGGCATCGCCTGTGTCCGCGGCCGATGTCGTCGCGTTCTGGAGCGAGGCCGGTCCTTCGCTCTGGTTCGCCAAGGATGCCGATTTCGACCGCCGCTTCCGCGAAGCGTTCCTGAGGGAGCACGAAGCCGCGGCGCGCGGCGAACTCGACGACTGGAGACGACGCCGGAGGGCGCGCTGGCGCTGATGCTGCTGCTCGACCAGTTTCCGCGCAACTCGTTCCGCGGCACGCCGCGCATGTATGCGAGCGACGCGGCGGCGCGCAGGATTGCGGCGGCGGCCATTGATGCCGGCCATGACCGGCGGTACCGACCCGACCTGCGCCTGTTTTTCTATCTGCCGTTCGCCCATTCCGAGAATCTCGCGGATCAGGAACGCTGCGTGGCGCTCTGCCATCCTCTCGGTCCACCAGATTCCGCGCATGCCAAGGCGCCACCACGACATCGTGCAAGCGCTTCGGCCGCTTCCCGCATCGCAATCCGATTCTTGGGCGGAAAATGACGCCGGAGGAACAGGAGTTCCTCGATCAGGGCGGTTATGCCGGATAGTGATCCAGCTCACCAATCTCGGGCCGTGAACGGCGTATTGGGGATGAACCTATCCCAGCTTCGAGAGACTGAAACCCTATGACCACGCTTATCGATGATCGTCGCGCGAGCGCCGCACTGGCGTCGCCTGCGCAATACTTCTATTTCAACATGGCGCTGGCCTGCGCCGCCGTCGCTTTCCTCGGTTTTGCGCCGACCTATTTTCTTCCGCTTGCCAGGGGATCGTATTCGGCAACGCCGGTGATCCATGCCCACGGCATCCTCTTCTTTGCGTGGACGCTGTTCTTCGTGTTCCAGAGCTGGCTTGCGGCCTCGGGCCGCGTCATGCGGCACCGCTCGATCGGGATGATCGGCATCTCGCTTGCGACGGCGATGACAATCTTCGGATTTCTGGTCGGTGTCGGCGCGATGAAGCGGTCGGCGGCGGTCGGCCAGACCGACGAAGGCATCGCCTTTGTCATCGTGCCGTGGAGCGGCATCTTGTTCTTCGCCGTCGTGCTTGCGATCGGCTATCGCAATGGTGCGCCGGCCGGAATTGCACAAGCGGCTGATGCTGCTGGCCAGCATCTCGATCCTGGATGCTGCGGTGGCGCGCTGGTTCCTGACCTTCCTGGCGCCTCCTGGACCGCCCGGCCCGCCGCCGGTCGTGGTGACGATCCCGCCTGCCCTTCGTCGCCTATCTGCTGCTGGTGGTCGCCATGGTGCACGACTGGCGCACCCGCGGCCGGCCGCACCAGGTCTATGTGATCGGCGGCGTCGTGCTGGTGGCGATGAAAATCCTCAATCTGCCGATCAGCATGACCCACGCCTGGCACGCATTCGCGGGCGGCATATTGGCGATGGCGCAGTAGCACTGCCGTCGTCCCGGCCTTGAAAGCCGGGACCCATACGCCGCGGCCTATCTGCAGCGCGCCGGAGCAAGTTGCCTTCGTAACAATTGATATCGGTGGTTATGGGTCCCGGCGCTCACAGGCCGGGACGACAGTCCTAGCTCGCCTTCACCGTGATGCCGCCATCGACCACCAGTTCGAGGCCGGTGACATATTTCGATTCGTCCGACGCCAGAAACAGCGCGGCGTTGGCGACGTCCCAGGCGTCGCCCATGTGGCCCATCGGCACCTGCGCGTCGCGCGCGCGCCACATCGCCTCGACATCGCCGCCCGAATAGCTCGCCGCAAGGCCGGCGGAATGTTCGACCATCGGCGTCTTCATCAATCCGGGCAGGATGGCGTTGACGCGCACGTGGTCGCGCGCGAACTGCACCGCCGTGGTCTTCGTCATCTGGTTCATCGCCGCCTTTGACGCACCATAGCTTACGTAGGAAATGCCGAGATGGCGGATCGAGGCGATCGAGGAGATGTTGATGATCGAGCCGCCGCCCTGCTTCTGCATCACGGGAATGACGTGCTTCATGGCGAGGAAGGCGCTCTTGAGGTTGACGGCGAAGACGCGATCCCATTCGGACTCGGTCACCTCGACCACGCTGCCCATCTCGGCGATGCCGACATTGTTGTCGAGCACGTCGATGCGGCCATAGGCCTTCAGGCACGCCGCGACCATGCCTTCGACATCGGCGGCGCGCGAAACGTCGGCGGTGAAGGCGGATGCCTTGTTGCCTTCGGACTTGATGATATTGACCGTCTCTTCGGCGGCCGCCGCATTGCGGTCGACGCAAAACACCTGCGCCCCCTCGCGCGCAAAGGTGACCGCGGTCGCCTTGCCGTTGCCCCAGCCCGGCCCGACCGAGCCCGCGCCCACCACCATCGCTGTCTTGCCCTTGAGCCGGCCCATCGGATTCTCCCTTATGTTTTTCTTTATCGTTCGCAGACGCGCATGGTCATGACATTAGCACCGACCGCATATCCAAAAATATCCGACACTTCGGCAATGGCCATTCGCGCACAGCCGCCATTCGCCGGCGGCGCCGGAATTGCCGAGCACCACTTCCGGCATGGCTGCACGTTTGGGCTGCCATTGAAACCAGCCATCGACCAGCCGCGCCTCCGGCGGCGGCTCCATGCCGGCGCCGCTGCCCTTGACGCGAGCCTGCACCAGCTCAAGCCCCTGCGGCGTGACGCGCCAGTCTTCCTGCCAGTCGACCTTCTCGACGGAATGCAGTCCACAGCAGCGTGAAGGTGGCGATCGACAGCGCCTTCACGACACCCGCCGAGGCCAGACACAGGCTCAAGCCGCCGCTACCTTGTTGTGCGAGCGCCGCCGCCATTGCCAGAGCACGACGGCAGCGGCGAGGATGAAGCCCGTGCTATCGCTGAAGCGGAAATCGCCCAGCAGGCACAGCGCGCCGGCAAACGCGACCGCGCGTTCGATCCATGTCAGCCGCGCAAACAGAAATCCGATCGCGACGATGCCGAACAGCCCGATCGCGATCAGCGCCTTGAAGGTCGCGAGCGCGACTGCGCCGTAGAAGCCGAGCTGGGCCTCCATGGGATCGCCGCCCTGCAGCATCAGCGCGGGCGAATAGACGAAGATGAAGGGAATGACGTAGCCGGCGAGTGCGATGCGCATCGCCTCCCAGCCGATCTTGTCGGGGTTTTCTTTGGCGATCGGCGCCGCCGCCAGCGCGGCCAGCGCCACCGGCGGCGAGAGGTCGGCCATGATGCCGTAATAGAACGCGAACATGTGGCTCGCGATCAGCGGTACGCCGAGTTTTGCCAGCGCCGGCGCTGCGAGCGCGGCGGTGATGATGTAGGTCGGGATGGTCGGGATGCCCGTGCCGAGCAGGATCGACAGCAGCATGGTCATGACCAGCGCCAAAAACAGGCTGTGGGCACCAAGCCCGATGATCCAGCTTCCAAAGATGGTGCCGACGCCGGTCTGCGTCATCATGCCGATGATGGTGCCGACGATGGCGCAAGCCATGCCGACGGTCAGCGCCGATTTGGCGCTCTCGGCGAGCGAGTCGCGGCAAGCCGCCAGCGTTGCCCGGCCGCCGCGCGTGATCAGGGCAATCAGGATCAGCCCGCCGACCACGCAAGCGACCGGCACGATCTCGAGCCCGTGACGCGACAGCGCACCAACGACAAGCGCAAGCCCGATCCAGAAGATGTAACGGATAACCGTATTGGAGAAACCGAGCGTGATGCTGGTGCCGAGGATCAGCGCCACGGTAAGCGCGAGGCCCATGCTGCCGGCGTAGAGCGGCGTAAAGCCTTCGAACAGCATATAGACCAGCGCCGCCAGCGGCAGCACGAGGTACCAGCCCGTCACCAGCGCCTTCCAGGCGCTCGGGATTTCCGAGCGCTTCATGCCGACAAGGCCATGCTTGCCGGCCTCGAGATGCACCATCCAGAACGCGGAAGCGAAATACAGGATCGCCGGGATCACCGCGGCCTTGACGATCTCCGAATATTGCACGCTCAGCGTTTCCGCCATGATGAAGGCGACCGCGCCCATCACTGGCGGCATGATCTGTCCGCCCATCGAGGCGGTCGCCTCGACGCCGGCGGCAAAGGCGCGGCGATAGCCGAACTTGATCATCAGGGGGATCGTGAACTGGCCGACGGTGACGACATTGGCGACGCCGGAGCCGGAGATGGTGCCCATCATGCCGGACGCAACCACCGCGACCTTGGCCGGTCCGCCGCGGGTGCGGCCGAACAGGCCGAGCGAGACGTCGGTGAAGAGCTGGATCATGCCGGCGCGTTCGAGGAACGAGCCGAACAGGATGAACAGGAAGATGTAGGTCGCCGACACATAGATCGGCACGCCGTAAAAGCCCTCGGTGCCGAACGACAGATGGCTGATGACCTGATCGAAGTCATAGCCGCGGTGATTGAACGGCGCCGGCAGATGCTGGCCGAGGAACCAGTACAGCAGGCAGGCGCCACACATCAGCGGTAGCGCCAGCCCCATCAGCCGCCGCGTGCCCTCGAAAATCAGCACCGCCAGCAGCGTGCCGACTGCAAGATCGACATGGGTCGGATCGCCGTCGCGCGCGATCAAATCGGCGTAGAAGATCCACTGGTAGAGCCCGCAGACAAAGCCGAGCGTGCCGATCATCCAGCCGAGCGCGCGGCCGAAATCGCTCCTGGCTGTGAAGTTGCCGATCAGGCCGAAGGTCAACAGCAGCAGGAAGCCGACGTGAATGCCGCGCACCACCTGGCTCGGCAGATAATTGAACGCGGCGACATAGAGCTGGAACACCGCAAAGGCGATGCCGATGGCGTAGGCCAGATAGGCCCAGCCGCCCGGTCCGAAACCCGGCGGGAAGCCATGCTCGAAATTGTCGAACTCGACCTTGACGGGCTCCTGGTTGCCTTCGGCCTGCAGCATCTGAGTCGCCCCCTGCCCCGCGGGGCTTATAGCACCTGGTCGCTAACCCCGAACACGTCATGCCCGGGCTTGTCCCGGCCATCCACGTCTTAATTGCGTATGCCAGCCCGTGGATGGACGGGGCATTCCGCCGCTGGGACAAGCTTCGCGCTTTTGCCCGGCCATGACGCCGAAGATACACGGGCCTCACTTAATCAGCCCCTTTTCCCTGTAATAGCGGATCGCGCCGGGGTGCAGCGGAACCGGGCTGCCGGCGGCCGCCGTATCCAGCTTGATCTCCTTGCCGGCGGCATGCGCGTTGGCGAGATCCGGCAACGACTCGAAGATCAGCTTTGTCATCTGGTAGGCGAGGTCGTCGCTAACCGCCGAACTGGTGACGAGATAGTTGATCACGGCCGCGGTCGCGACATCCTTGTCCTGCCCGGTATAGGTGCCGGCCGGGATCGTCACCGAGACGAAGGGCGGGCCGATCTTGTCGACGATCGCCTTCGGCACCGACACGACGGTGATCTCGGTCGAGGTCGAGAGATCCTTCAGCGAGGCAACGCCGAGGCCGGCGGATTGCAGCGTCGCGTTGAGCTGGCGGTTCTTCATCAGGTCGACCGATTCCGCGAACGGCAGGTACTCGACCTTCTTCATGTCCTTGTAGCTCATGCCGGCGGCGGCGAGGATGGCGCGCGCGTTGAGTTCGGTGCCGGATTTCGGCGCACCGACCGACAGGCTCTTGCCCTTCAAATCGGCCAGCGTCTTGATGCCGCTGTCGACAGTGGCGACGATCTGGATGTAGTTCGGATAGATCGCCCCGATGGTGCGGAGCTTGTCGAGCTTGGCCTTGAAGCCGGCCTCCTCGTCGCCGTCCCAGGCGGCCTTCAGCGAGTCGCCCAGCGTGAACGCGATCTCGCCGCGGCCCTGCTGCAGCAGGATCAGATTCTCCACCGAAGCCTTGGTGGCCTGCACCTGGGTTTTGACGTTCGGAATCTTCTCGCCGTAGATTTTGCTGATGGCGACGCCGAGCGGATAATAGACCCCTGACGTGCCGCCGGTGAGCACGTTGATGAATTGCTGGGCCATGGCTGAAGGAGCCGACAGCACCACGGATGACGCGACCGCGAGCGCGGCAAATCTCGAATGAATTGACATTAATTTCCCCTTGGGCGCGGGCCGGAAATTGGCCGGACCACCGTCCAAGGTCAACCGTCGATGTGGTGCGGGAGCGAAGGGCAGGCAGGCGTATTTGCAATGCACACTGGTTCCTCTCGTCCAAAAGTCTGTAGCCCGATGCCCCTTGCCATGGTTCCCCAAAGTAGGGTCAATGCGCTCCAATGAAGCCCGGCCAAGGCTGGCACGTTTGGGGGAAGCATGGCGGCAGACCAGGCATCACCGGACAAGGCTCCGGCCAATGACGAGGTCGTCGCCGTCTCCGACGAGGCGCTGCAGAAGGCAGAAGCCTTCATCGAGGCCGAGGAAGGCGCCGCCAACCGGCTGATGGGCTGGGCCGGGCGGATCTCGACCGCGATCGCGGTGGCGATGAGCCTGTTCCACCTCTATGCGGCCTACGCGATCGTTCCGACCCAGGAACTGCGCTACATCCATGTCGCCTTCACGCTGATCCTGAGTTTCCTGCTGTTTCCGCTGGCGACGCGATTTCGCAACCGGGTGCGCTGGTGGGACATCGTGCCCGGCATCGTTGCGGTCGCGACCATCGTCTATGCGCTGTGGGGCGGCGAGGATTTCACCGACCGCGCCACCAGTCCCGACCGCTGGGACGTGATCGTCGGCATCGTCTTCATCGTGCTGCTGCTGGAGGCGACGCGCCGCACCACCGGCCCGATCATGCCCGTGGTGTCGCTGTGCTTCATCGCCTATGCGATGCTGGGCCCGTATCTGCCGGCGCCCTGGACCCATCGCGGCTACGACCTGCCGCGGCTGGTCGGCCATCTCTTCATCACGCTTGAGGGCATTTTCGGTGTCGCGGTCGATGTGTCCGCCACGCTGATCATCCTGTTCACCATCTATGGCGCGTTCCTGCTGCATTCCGGCGCCGGAAAATTCTTCATCGACTTCTCGCTCGCCTTGATGGGCGGCAAGCCGAACAGCGCCGGGCGCACCGTGGTGCTGTCCTCGTTCCTGCTCGGCGGCCCCTCCGGATCGGGCGTCGCCACCACCGTGATGATCGGCACCGTCGCCTATCCGATGATGGCGAAGGCTGGTTTCGAGAAGAACGCCGCCGGCGGGTTGCTCGCGGCCGGCGGGCTCGGCGCCATCCTGTCGCCGCCGGTGCTGGGCGCGGCCGCGTTCCTGATCGCCGAGTTTTTGAAGATCAGCTATCTCGACGTGATCTGGATGGCGACGATCCCGACCTGCCTCTATTACATGTCGCTGCTGATCATGGTCGAACTGGATGCCAAGAAATTCGGCACCCGGGACGTGCCCTTTGTGCCCGAGATGTCGCTCGGCCAGATGACCATGCGTTACGGCTTCCACTTCATCTCGCTGCTCGCCGTGGTCGTGTTCATGGTGATCGGCTATTCGGCGTCGCTGTCGGTGTTTTATGCCATCGTCGTCACCTTCGCGCTGAGCTTCCTGCGCAAGGAGACCGCGCTGGTGCCGAAAAAACTGGTCAGGGCGCTGGCCGACGGCTCGATCGGCGCGCTCAATGCCGCGACCACCTGCGCCTGCGCCGGCATCGTGGTCGGCATCGTGACGCTGACCGGCCTCGGGCTGAAATTCTCCTCGATCGTCATCAGCTATGCCGGCGGCAGCCTGCTGCTGACCGCGATCTATACCTCGCTGATCGTCTGGATCATCGGCCTCGCGGTGCCGGTGACGGCGTCCTACATCATCTGCGCCGTGATCGCCGCACCCGCGCTGACCAAGCTCGGCGTGCCCGATTACGCCGCGCACATGTTCATCTTCTACTATGCGGTGCTCTCGGAAGTGTCGCCGCCGACCGCGCTGTCGCCGTTCGCGGCCGCCGCCATCACCGGCGGCGATCCCTACAAGACCACGCTGCAATCCTGGAAATACACCCTCCCCGCCTTCCTGGTGCCGTTCGTGTTCGTGCTGGACCCGCAAGGCGTAGGCCTCCTGTTCGCGATCCCCAAGGGCGGCTCGTGGGTCGACATCGTCGAGATCACGATCAAGACGGCCTTCGGGCTGATGGCGCTGGCCGCTTGCGCCCAGAACTGGGCGCTGCGACAAAATACGCCGATCGAGCGCGGCCTGCTTCTGCTATCGGGGTTGCTGCTGGTGTTCCCGAGCCTGATTGAAGCTATCGTCGAATGGCTGATCGGGCGCGATATCGGCTACACTTACGTGCCCGGCCTCGTCATCGGCCTCGGCGTGCTACTGTGGCAAGCCAGAACGCGGACGCCGCCCAAACCGGCGCTGACAACTTAAGTCCAAGTCCAGGGAGTGATGATCATGTCAAAAAGAATAAAAACCGCAGCGATGCTGGCAATCACGCTTTCGGCCGGGCTGACGCTGGCCGGCATCGTCCATGCCCAGCAGAAGGTCATGTCGATCGGCACCGGCGGCACCGGCGGCGTCTACTACCCGCTCGGCGGCGCGGTCGCCAACGTGCTGTCCAAGACGCTGCCCAACGTGCAGGCGACCGCCGAAGTCACCGGCGGCTCGGTCGATAACCTCAAGCTGATCAACACCGGCCAGAGCGAACTCGGCCTCACCATGGCCGACGCCGCGCTCGATGCGCTGAAGGGCCAGGACAAATTCAAGAACAACAAGGTCGGCCTGCAGGCGCTGCTCGTGGTCTATCCGAACCGCATGCATGTGGTCACGGTTGAAGGCACCGGCATCAACACCATGGCCGACCTCAAGGGCAAGCGCGTCTCGACCGGCTCGCCCGGCAGCGCCACCGAGGTGATGGCGTTCCGCGTCATCGAGGCCTCAGGCCTCGACAAGGACAAGGACATGACCCGCGAACGGCTCGGCGTCGCCGAATCCGTCAACGCCATCAAGGACCGCAAGATCGACGCGTTCTTCTGGGTCGGCGGCATCCCGACCGCCGCGGTGACCGACCTCGCGGCAACGCCGGGCATGAAGATGAAGCTGATCGACCACTCCGAGGCGGTCGACAAGATGAACGCCAAATACGGCAAGCTCTATACCGCGAGCAAGATCAAGGGCGGCTCCTATCCCGGCGTCGACAAGGACAACGCCATCGCCGAGGTCTGGAACCTGCTGGTCACCGGCGACAAGATGAGCAACGACGACGCCTATACCATCGTCAAGACGCTGGTGGAGAAGAAGGCCGACCTCGTCGCGGTGCACAAGGAAGCCGAGAGCTTCTCGCTCGAAAACCAGGTGCAGGAGCGCTCGCCGATCCCGTTCCATCCCGGCGCGCTGAAATATTTCAAGGAAAAGGGCGTCGGCGGCTAATCGCCGGCCACGTCAAGCCCGACAACGGACCGCGGCGCCGATGCGCCGCGGTCTTTTCTTTTGCTTGGGGATTTTGAGAAGATCAGCCTCGCTCACTGAAAATTCATGTCGAGGCATTTCGACACATCGGAGCCGAGGCCGGATGCGATGGTGATGCAGCCGCGCACCTTGCGCTCCTTGCTGTCGCTGGCCCACACCGCAAAGCCGCCCGGACCGAAGAACGAATTGGTGTTCGGCGGCTCGGTCTCGGTGGCGTCGAACGTGTAATTGCCGTCGGACTCAAAAATGCGCGGCCTTTTGTTGCAGCCGCCGTCGGTCTGCACGTTGATAACTTCCTTGTTGTCGCGCGTCATGACGAGCGTGATCTGGCAGCGGAAAAATTCCGAGGTCTTGGCGTTGAAGAGATAAGCGTAGGATCTGCACGTCGCGGTATTGAGCTTGCCCGGGGCAAGGCCCCGGCCGCAGGCGATCCGCTGGTTGCTGACGAGCTTGTAGTCGTCGGCTTCCGCCGCCACCGGGACCAGCGCCATGAATGACAATGCGACGCCTAAACAAGATTTCATGACGTGGTTCATCCGAATCATCCCTATGAGGTTTTGGGCAATACAGTTCTTGTAGACGGAAAGCCGAACATAGTCGCGAAGTGGCAGGCGGGAAATCACAAACTCGCAGGCCAGGCGTGATGCGGTGCGTCCGCCGGTCATATTGACGGAATAACTGCGTTCGTGATTTGTTCAAAAGATCGGCGGCCGCTGCAAAGCAGGAGAATGACGATGACGGGACTTTCGACCAAAACCTTTTTGATCGCGGCGGCGCTGACGGCGCTATCGACCTCGGCCTTCGCGCAGGCGGCGACGCCCTGGGAGCTGAAGTCCGACATGGGCTACGCCTATGGCAAGGACGGCAAGGCCCTTTCCTACAAGATGGGCACCAACAATGCCGGCACCCTGCTGAAGGGCGCCAAGAAGGTGCCGAAGGGGACGCTGTTCTTCGTCGGCCAGAACGGCCAGCTCTACATGCGCACCGGCCCCTATCTCGAGGGCGACGGCAAGTTCATGTTCGGACCGAATTGAGTTTTTCTTCCTTCTCCCCTTGTGGGAGAAGGTGGCGCGAAGCGCCGGATGAGGGGTTTGCATCCGCGGGAACGAGTGCCTCGGTGAGAACGGTCATCCGCGGACACAGACCCCTCACCCGTCCGCGATGCTAACGCATCGCGTCCACCCTCTCCCACAAGGGGAGAGGGGAAAAGCAGTCCGCTTGCCCGGGACGACGGCAATCTAAAACGCCGCCGCCAGCTCCTGCGCGCCGGGTTTGCCGCTGTTGACATCCATCCGCTCGTCGGTGATCGCGAGCAGCTTCGCCACCGTGTTGTGGCGGCTCGCGACCGGGTTGCGCTCGTAGCCGCCGCGCTGGAAGAAGTTTGCGGTCGGCACCTGCTCCCGCATCGCTTTCGGCATTGTCACCATGTCGAGCCCGGTGCCGTCGCCGGTCAGGTTCATCATTTCCAGTTCAGCCGCGCTCAACGGCCGGGTGTGCCCCTTGGCGCGCGCGAAGTGCACCGAGGTCAGGAGCTTGTGGGTCTGCAGATGCGGGCCGACGTCGATGTCGAGCACCATGGCATGCAGCGCCCAGCCCTGCGGCGTGTCGGCGAGTTTTTCATGCTCCGCCCAGGTGTCCGGTACCGTGCGCGAGAAGGCGTACATCTTCTTCAGGACCGCGATCTTCTGGTCCATCGCCTTGCGCTGGGCACCGGAAAGCGTCGCCGCCTTCTCGGTCAACGCCTTGATGATCTCATGGCCCTGCTCGGCGATGAGTTCGACGCTGTTGGTGGTGAGCAACTGGTTGTAGCCGATCGCGGTCGAGATCGGGCGTGTGCCGGGGCCGCGATAGCCCGACTGCATGTCGTAATTGCCGTTGCCGCCGGTCTCGAAGGAATAGACCCGCACCGCCTGCTCGCGCGTCAGCCCGGCGGCGGCGGCCACCCGCGCATAGGCGCGCTTGAACTCGGCCTCGGTCGCCGGCTTCTGTGGCGTAAACTGGAAATGCTCGACGGCGGCCTGGATGAGATCGGGCACCATGGGGAGCGCCTTGCGCGGCGGCCGCTCGGGCGCCGACGGATCGACCGGCTTCTTGGGCCCGGTATAGACCGGCGGATGCGTCAGCACGTAATCGTCGAGCGTGATCTGCTGTCCGGCGCGCCGCTTGGCATTGCGGCCGCGCCGCTTCTCGGAGATCGAATTCCAGTAGGCAGCGACAGGCGCGACCGCTTCTTCGTACTCTTTGAGCTTGCGGCGATATTCCGCCATCGCTTGCGGCGAAGCCTGCGCCATCGCGTCCGCCACCGACGGCGGCAGCGCGGTTGCATCCATGGCGATTGACGCGCCCGGGAGCAGCGCAAGCACGACAAGGATGGGCGTGATGCGAATCAATTGGGAAATCATGGCTCCGTTGTAGCAATCGCGGCGGCCAAGTCAGCCGGAATTGAACCGTTCACGTTTCGGTGGGGGCCTCACCAGCGGCCGCATTTGATGGCAAGGGATCGGCCGGTCAGGGTTTCCCCAGAGCGAACCATGAAGATCGATTTTTGCTGGCATTTGCAGGTCCTGACCCGGAGTTCTTCAACCGGCGCCGGATACCAGACCTGCGCGACCGCGAAGCCGTGTGCCGGGTTGGGTTTGTTCTGCCAAAACTGGTTCTGTAAACCTAAGATTTTATTCTATAGAAACACAATCAATGATTTCAGGCGCACTCATTCGAGCCCTCGCAGCGCCTGCTTACGTCTTGAGAATGCCCGGCGCTCATATCGTTCCAAACTGGCAAGGCGGCGGTTCCTTTCGTCGTGATCCAGATCGGCGGAAAGTAGGGCCGCGCGAGCCCTTCTAATACGAAGGATTTCCAGCTGCGCTTCTGCCGCTTGTTGAGATAACTCCGTGGCGGTCTTGGTGCCTGTCGCGCGGGCGATCGACAATGCGAGGGCTTCGATATCACCTTGCAGTGCTACAATCGTACTGACTGGGATTGCGAGGCCGTGACGCAAGGCGTTTTGCGCAATACGACGTCTTCCCGCCACAGACTTCGGTCCCGTGCTTTTTTGTGCGTTTTTTCGGTTTGAGGAAATCTTCCGATCGGACGTCACGGGCATCATTCCGCGGCTTCGCTAAATTCCGCGTCGATAATTTCGGTGGATGCTTTCTCTAGCCGCCGCGCAAGCCTCTCGTTGCGGCGCTCAACTTCTCTCAAAATCAGCATCCTTCGCATTTCATAAGAGGCAATTCGGCGATCGACTGCGTCGATTTGAGCAGCACCTCTTATATATGCCCGAGCCAGCACCTCTGAGGGTGGATAGCCCCTTGCGGTCAACATCGCATCGATTTTCTTTCTCGCCTCGGGGTCGACCGACCATCGCATAACTTCACCCGCCGCGCCGAAGATACGGTACACATGCGATCCCACGGAAACTGGATCGTCCACAGTCGCCTTGAGCAGATCCAGAACGACCTCCCTGCGATTTGACTCAATGATGGCGGCCTTGATCGCACGTTCTCGCCGAATATCCCAGGTTAGATCGGCAACATCCTTGGTATAGAGCCAGTCGATGGTGTCGACCGGCTTTGCCGGCATCACGATCGCGACGAAGAGATTGACGTAATCCTCGGCCGTCTCGTCACCGACGAGATGAAAATCCTCCAGAAACGGCTGGAGTTCCTTGGGGGCTTGATGGAAAGAGTCTTGATGAGGGACTTGCTCATGACGAATCAATTCTGTGTGCATGGCAGCGTGCAAAGTTCTCATCCTGTCCAGCCGAAGAAAATCGTCCCCTAAGCATTTCCCCCGGAATCTTTTGTCGGATGGAGTTATCCAGCGGACTACAGGCCCTTCATAATGTCTCAAAAGGGGATGAGATATGGACCTCAACGAAGCTGAAAAATCGTTCGATTACTTCACCGATCTGCTGAAGATGCAGTGTGCGCAGATGACCCTCGCTTTGGATATGGAAGCGAAGGCGGCATCGACAGAGATGGCCGCACAAGCCACCGAGGTCAGAAATCAAGCACTCGCTAGCCTCCAGGAGTTGTATAAGAACGCTCAGATCCTTAGCATTCTCGTTTGCGAAGAAATGGGCAAACAAGCTGCACGGCTGGTCTGCGTTCCATTGGAGCTCGCGAAGGTGATGCGCGGCTTCAAACCGTCTGGTGCAGGCATCCCAGCAAGCGCATTTGCTTATCGAGGAGCAAGAAAAAAAACGGGCTCAAAAAAACGAGCCGAGGGCGAGTGAAACTAGTCAGGGCGATTCGCGCGTTTCTTGAGAAGCACGAACGTGAGCAAGCCGCAGAGCGCAGGAGAAGGCGGTCGTTGCCTGACCCTGATAACTGACGTTTGAGGAAACCATCCGCCGCCATGCTCAGCAGCGTTGACGGGAACCTCCATCACTAATTGCCAATATGGCTGGTTGTGGATTTTTTCGGTGCGACCTGAAGGTGGCGGGAAGTCGAACTCGCGATCCCCAAGGCATCAGGCAAACGGTTCGGCACCTACTGGCGTGAACTTCACGTAGATACCAGAATTCGATAGCCATCCCTGCAGGATTGCGTAATTAAGTCCCACGCCATATTCCGCGAGTTTCCCGCCCTCCTTCAGAAACGGCGCGTTGCGCAGCGCATAAAGAAGCCAATAAAGGCCATCTTCGAGTAACACTTCCTCCTGAGGTGCAGTTGTCATGTCATTGTAGCCGCGTCTGCCCCTTCCACAACTTCAGAGCCACGTCGAGTGGATCGACCGCGGTGACGCGCCACCAGGCTCGCTCATCGCCGACGCTGTGGATCTGGCGATGGTGGACTCGGCACAACGGAACTGTGAATTCATCGCTAACCTTCCGTCCCATCGCGCGCGGCTGGGCAAACCGCAGATGGTGCGCGTCCGATGGACTGCGTCCACAGATCAAGCAAGGCTGGGTTGCGACAAATTGCAGGTGCCTCTTGTCCCGGTGGCGCCGTTCCTTGTTGATCAGAAGACCACTCTCCTCATTGCCCGGAGGAGCAGTTGTTTCTTGCTCCGTTCGGTCGACGGGTCCGGCGGACTTGCTATCGCTCTTGAGCGTGGGCCGCGCGCCGCTTGTGCGTTTTTTCGGTTTGCGTAAGCCGCCATCTATCGGAGCGACGTCGTGTGTCGAACCATTCGGTGCAGTGGGGTCGGATACTTCGCACTGAAGAGTGGCCATTCTTGCAGCGAATGCGGCCTCAACCTTCTTTGCGTCTTCTGTCGATAGTCGATTTTTGGCCTTTAGAACTTCGACGGCTCTTGAATTGATTTCTGAAAGCGTCGCGAGGCTCTGGATTTCCAAGATCAGTTGATCTCGAATCCCGCTGGATTGTTCCGGCCCGGGCGATCCATTGCCCATCGGAGCAGACGTGGTCCCTTTCTGAGAAATCGTGGGGTGACGCCGAAGCGTGTCTTCCTCTGGACCGGGGCCTGAAAGATCGGGTGCATCGAGGTCGTCCTCGCCGGCTATTCCAACCAGAGTGAACAGCGCGTAGCGCCGGGCATAGGTGAGAGCCGCTCCCATGCGGCGGGGTTGCGACAATTCTGAAAGGGCACACACCGGCCAATCCGAGGCGATCCACTCGCCTGAAGTATGAAGGAGAACGGTCGTCAGGTTAACGAAGCCACCCGCCCGGTCGATCTCGGTAGTCTGCGCCACCGCGATCTGCTGGCCACCGAGCGTCTTGCGGACGATGTCCAGGCCACCCGACAAAGGCGCATAGCGAAAGGCCTGTGGGGCCGCCTGATGATGGTGGCGGATGCTCCCGATCAGGGACTTCTCGGGGTTGGAGAGCTCTGTCTGGGCCTTCGCCAGGGCCGTTGCGATGGCAGCAATGCTTTCACTAGACCGTGCATGGGAAGCCTCCATCTCGACCAGATCAAAGCTGACTGAGCCCGACTTTGATCGCTTTGCCCGGATGCCATGGCCCATGGCCTCTTTGGCGTCCTCCGGCATCAGACTTTTGAGCTCAGTCTTGGCCCGCTCGTGGTCGGCGTGTGCCGTTCGGGTATCGCGGAACAGCCCTGCGAACTCCGCCCAGGAGTTGGAGGCGTTCATGTCGACGACCCGGACCGCCTGGATTCGGGGTTTCGGCGGTTCGCAGTCGAACAGAACCGGGGTCTCGCCGGTCTTGACCGCTTGCCAGAACGCCTTTTCGGCGGCGATCAGAATGGTCTGGTAGATCGGGTCTGCCTCGATCGACAGTTCAATCCACTTGCCACCGCCGGTGATGATGGACAGTACGGATTTCCCGGTGCCGGCCACCAGCATGTTGTGCTGGAGCTGGGCCATGTGCTTCTCCGCGGCCCCCTCCTCCGAGAACGACCATGGCAGCATGAACTTCGCCTCGAAAACGGCGCCGGTTTCCTTGACCAGCCCATCCAGCGTGGCGGCCATCCAGGGGATGGTTCGGTGGACGGCGTGGCGCTGGACGTGCGAGATGCGGTGTCCGGTATTGAGCTCGTACCAGCGGCGGTTGAGATCCTCGGTGACTAAGCCGAGCTGGACAATCAAGACCCCGGAGAGATCTGGAGGGGCCGCCTCGCCTCGCTTTTCGCGCCACAGGTGATGGAGGGCCTTTTCGTCTTTGCCCATGATGATGCGGGCGTCGGAGCCGCCGATGAATTGGCGGCGGTCGAAGCTGTTCGGTCGTCTTGTGCATTTGAATTTTCCTGTATAACGATATTCGGTGCTAGATAACGATAATCGCTTATACTAACGGAAGTCAAACGCTATCCGGTATCCTTGCTGAAAATCGTTGCTCGCGCTAAAGATTAATGATGACACCCGCCCAATGCCGCGCCGCGCGCGCCCTGATCGAGTTTTCCCAAACCGACTTAGCCGCCAAAGCCAAGGTTGGTGAAAGTACCGTTCGAAATTTTGAGCGCAGGCAGGACGGTACCTGTGACGAACAACCTCGAAGCGATACAGAGCGCGTTGGAGGCATGCCGGCGTTGAGTTCATAGCGGAGAATGGTGGAGGGCCCGGCGTTCGACTTCGGAAGCCGCAGCGAGCGCACATAGTGAAATAGATTGATGATGGTGGGTAACCCAGGGTCTGGAGTAAGGGCACGGTGTCCACTCATGCGTCGTCCGTTTTTTGGACTACAGTTGGAGAGCTAATCGAAGGCGCGAGCGCAAATTACTATTGGATACTGACGATGGGATTTGTGGGTGACGGCTTGTGGGAGCGTTTGCTGCTTGCTGGCGTTTTCGGCATCAGCCCGCGCCGAGCGCTTCGATTGCAGCCTGTTCCGCAGCCCACAGGCCCAATTCGCCTGCTACGACAACCTGTCGCGGGCGCCCAAGGCGGAGCCGAAAGAAGCCGTCAAACCGGAACGGGCCAAGCCAAACGCAGCCGCCGCGCGCCATCGAAAGCAGCGGGCGGACTAGCTCCGACTCATTCCTGCTCGACGCCGCTCTGCTTGACGAGACCCGCCCACTTCTTCTCGTCCTTGTCGATGAAGGCGGCATAATCCTCCGGCGTGCCCGGCGTGATCTCGGTGCCGTCATTGCTCAATTGCTTTTTCACCTCGTCAGAGGCGAGCGCATCGCGCAGCGCCTTGTTGAGCCTGTCGATGACCGGTCGCGGCGTGCCGGCCGGCGCCGCAAGGCCGTAATAGAGCGAGGCGTCGAATCCGGCGAGGCCCGATTCCGCAACGGTCGGCACCTCCGGCATCAGGCCGGAGCGTGTCGTGCTGGTCACCGCGAGCGCGCGCAACTTGCCGGCGGCGACATTGGCGTGCGACGCCGGCACCGGCGCAAACGCCATCGGAATATGCCCGCCGAGCAGGTCGGTGAGCGCAGGCCCGGTGCCCTTGTAGGGGATATGCACCAGCGTGATGCCGGCGGCGCGGGCAAAATATTCGCCGGTGATATGGCTCGCGGTGCCCGCGCCGGCCGAGCCGAAATTGACCTTGCCGGGATTGGCCTTGGCATAGGCGATCAGCTCGGCCACGGTCTTTGCCGGGAACTGACGGATTGACCACCAGCGAATTCGGCGCATTGCCGATCATGCCGATCGGCGCAAAATCCTTGCGCGGATCGTAGCCGACATTCTTGTACAGCGACGGCCCGATCGCGAGCGTGCCGGTATAGCCGAGCACCAGCGTGTATCCGTCGGGCTCGCTCTTCGCCACGGCCTTGGTGCCGATGGTGCCGCCGGCGCCGGGGCGATTGTCGACCACGACTTTTTCACCGAGCAGCTCGCCCATCTTGTCGGCAACGCCGCGGCCCACGATCGAGGTGCTGCCACCCGGCGCGAACGGGATCACCAGCGTGATCGGGCGGTTCGGAAAGTTTTGCGCGTGGGCGAGGCTTGCGCTGAAGCCGAGCACGACGGCGGCGCAAAGCAGCTTTCCTGGCATCGACATGTTGAGCGAACTCCCGCGGCTATTCTTGTTATTGCAGGCATGGTCGCTGAAACATCCGGGGCGCGCAAGCCGCCCTCGCCGGCAGCACGGCTACTTCCAGGCAAACACCGGCTGTTCCAGCTCGGCGACGCGGGTGTCGCGTCCGGCCAGCACTTCGCGGAACTGGTAGATCAGCGCCGCGGTCGGCGCATGGATATGCTGGCCGGCAAGGCGGAAGCGGATCACACGCCGCGTGCTTTCGGGAATCATGGTGAAGCTGAAGGCATCTTCCGCCTCGATCGCGTCGAGCGCGATGCGATGCGCGGAGGCGACCTCGTCGGGGTTCGGCACGATCGCCGCCGATGTTGCGACCCACACCACGACAGGCGTGATCAGATAGCCGGAACGGGTCGGATAATCGTCGAGCAGGCCGAGCACATCGCAGGCCTCTGCCTGAAGACCAAGCTCTTCATGAAGTTCGCGCAGCGCGGCCTGCGGCTGGGTCTCGCCGGCATCGCAACGCCCGCCCGGCAACGCCCATTGCGCGCGATGGGAACGCAGGCCGGCGGCGCGGCGGGTCAGCAGAAACGCCGTGCCTCCGCCGGCATCATCTTCGGTGAGCGCGATGGCCACCGCCGCCCGCTTCAGCGCCGGCGCCGGGTCGCGCAGGGGTTCGCGGGTAAACGCCGCGCAGAGCTCTGCGATATTCCGCCTTGTGGTATCGTCGAATGCACGGGCCATAGTGCTTGACTACAACAGGTCGGCGTTCGATGAAATGCGCAAGACAACATGACGACATGCAAGGACCGGAAACCACGCGATGCCCGACAAAGCCGCCGCAAAGCTCAAAGCCGACGGTTTTGGCATCGTCGAAACCTCGGGTTTCCTGCATCTGATCGGGCCGCTGTGGCAACGCCTCGTCAATGGCGAGCATGAATACGCGCTGATCACGCGAGGACAAGCACCACAACCGCCGCAGCCTGGTGCAAGGCGGCGTGCTGATGACGTTTGCGGACCGGACCTGCGGCATGACCGCCCGCTACGTCTCGGGCAAGCCGACGCTTGCGACCGTGCAGCTCGACACGCATTTCGTCGAGGCCGGCAAAATCGGCGAGGTGCTGACCTCGAAGCCGCGCGTGGTGCGCTCGACCCGAAGCCTGATTTTCGTCTCCACGGAAGTGACGGTCGACAAGCGTGTCATTGCCATGGCCAACGGCGTGTTCAAGATTTTGAAGAGTGAAGAGTAACCCCATGCAATACCGACAGCTCGGCCGCAGCGGCCTGAAAATTTCGCCGATTTGCCTCGGCACCATGATGTTCGGCGGGCCAACCGATGAGGCCACCTCGTCGCGGATCGTGGCGAAGGCGCGCGAGGCCGGCATCAATTTCATCGACTCGGCCGACGCCTATAATGGCGGCAAGTCCGAACAGGTGGTCGGCCGCGCCATTTCCAACAACCGGCAGAACTGGATCCTGGCGACCAAGCTTGCCAACCAGATCGGCGACGATCCCAATCATGGCGGGCTGTCGCGGCGCTGGGTGCTGCAGGCGGCGGAAGACAGTTTGAAGCGGCTCGGCACCGACTACATCGACATCTACTATCTGCACAAGGAAGACCATGCGACGCCGCTGGAAGAGACCGTGCGCGCGATGGGCGACCTGATCCGCCAGGGCAAGGTGCGCTATTTCGGCGTCTCGAACTACCGCGCCTGGCGCGTCGCCGAGATCTGCAACATCTGCGACAACAACGGCATCGACCGCCCGGTGGCCAGCCAGCCCTACTACAACGCGATGAACCGCATGCCCGAGGTCGAGCATTTTCCGGCCTGTAATTATTACGGCCTCGGCATCGTGCCCTACAGTCCGCTGGCGCGCGGCGTGCTGACCGGCAAATACAAGCCGGACGCCGCGCCCGGCAAGGACACCCGCGCAGGCCGCAACGACAAGCGCATGATGCAGACGGAGTGGCGTCCGGAGTCGCTGCAGCTCGCGCAGGAGATCAAGCAGCCACGCCGAAGCGCGCGGCATCACCGCCGGGCAGTTCGCGGTGTCATGGGTGCTGAATTCGTCGTTCGTCAGCGCCGTGATCGCAGGTCCCCGCACCGAGGAGCAGTGGGACGATTATCTGAAAGCGCTCGACTATCGCTTCACCGCGGAAGACGAAGCGCTGATCGACCGCCTCGTCACAGTCGGCCATCCCTCGACGCCGGGCTTCAACGATCCGGCCTATCCGATCGAGGGAAGAAGGGCGCGAACCGGCTGAATTCGTTAACAAACTGGCGAAAACTGCCCTTACATTAGGCGGCAAAAATCACTATCTTGGCGATGCGCGGCCGCCGTAAAGGATAGATTTTGAACCAGAACTCAAATGACGATCGTTCCCGCAAGGAAATCGCCCAGGAAAAGCGCGACCGCGTCGCCGCGGAAGGCAAATCCGCCATGGCCGAAATCAACGCGCGGAACGCCTTCATCGCGAAGAACACCGCTTCGCCTGAGGGAATTGCGGCTCGCCAAGGAAGCCGCCGACCGCGAGGCCGAGGCGTTGCTGCCGCCCAAACCGGTCAAGAAATCGAAGAAGAAAAAGGTCAATTCCGAGGTCGGAAGCTAACGGCACATCAACGATCCAGACCGTTGATCGCGCGTCCGCAAGCGCTCAACGCAAAAAACCCCGCCGTTTCCGGCGGGGTTTTTCTTCGACAAAGAACTTCAGTACATCCGTGAAATTTTCGTCTTGGAGACCCGGTCCTGATCAGAACCGGATCTTCCAATCTTGCGCGCTGATCAGATCAGCGCGAGATTCTCTGCGCTGGTCTTGCCGCGCATCTTGTCGGTCTTCAGCTCGAAGGACACCTTCTGGCCTTCGCCGAGGCCGGTCAGGCCCGCACGCTCAACCGCGCTGATGTGAACGAACACGTCGTTGTCCGCCATCGGTCGGCTGAATGAAGCCAAAACCCTTTTGGCCGTTGAACCACTTCACAACACCTGTAGCCATCTAGCTCTCCAAGGCGCGAATAGCGCCAATCGCCCGCACGACCTCCGTGCAGGCTCCAATTCAATCTCAACGATGTCTCGGGGAAGGAGGCTTAGGCCGCGATCAACAAGGAAGTGCCATTCAAATCGAATGCGCTTCACATATAGCATTTCCCGGCAATTGCAAGGGCAACGCGGAGCAAAATACCTTCCATATCGGCCCTTTCCATATCATCATTAAGGAAACAAACCCGATCGCGAGGCAGCAATGGCCCATCAGGATCGCTACGGACTGACGCTGTCGACGGCCTCCGCTGAGGCCGCCGACGCCTATCGCGAGGGTGTCGACCTGCTGCTGGCGGCCTGGCCCGGCGCGGCGGAAGCTTTCGATCGCGCGATCGCGGCCGATCCCGATTTTGCGCTCGCCCACATCGCGCGCGCCCGCATCCATACCTTCTATCAGCAAGGCGACGTCGCGCGGAAGAAAGCAGCAACTGGCGCGCGAACTCGTCGCGCGCCATGGCAGCGAGCGTGAGCGCACGCATGTGGAGACGCTGGCGCTCGCCGTCGAGGGCCAAATTCCGGCGGCGCTTGCATCGGCGCTGGCGCATCTCGAAGCGCACCCGCGCGACGCGATCGTGATGTCGCTGCCGATGGGCGCGTTCGGGCTGTTCGCCTTTTCCGGCATGGCCGATCACGACCAGGCCCGCGTCGATCTGGCCGGACGCCACGCGCATCACTATGGCGACGACTGGTGGTACCTCACCAATCACGGCTGGGCGCTGACCGAGAACGGCGACGTCGAGCGCGGCCGCGCCATGACCGAGCGCGCCTTCGACATGCGCAAGGCCAACGCCAACGCGGCGCATGCGCTGTTGCATGCGATGTTCGAGGACGGTTCGGTGGCCGATGCCGACGCGCTGGTCACGGCGTGGATCCCGACCTACGACCGTTCCGGCATCCTGCACGGCCATATCCTCTGGCACCAGGCGCTCGGCGCGCTCGAGCATGGCGATGCGGCGCGGGCGCTTGCGATCTACGCCGAGGTGCTAAGACCCTCCGCCACCAGGGCGCCGCCGCTCAATGCGGTCACCGACGGCGCCTCGCTGTTGTGGCGGCTGCAGGCCTACGGCCACGAGGTGCCAAACGATCTGTGGACCGAGGCGGATGCGTTCGCGCAACGCGCATTCCCGAAATCGAGCATTCCTTTTGCCGACGTCCACATGGCGCTGTTCGCGGCCGCGACCCGCAATCAGGCGGCGCTGGAAGAGCGCCTCGGCGTGATCGAGAAGCGGCTGTCCGAAGGCAAACTGCCGGCAGGACCGGTGGTGCCGCACATCTTCCGCGCGATGACCGCCTTTGCCGGTGGCGACTATGCCGGCTGCGTGAGCGCATCTGGAGCCGGTGCTCGACGAGGTCGTGCGCATCGGCGGCAGCCATGCGCAGCGCGAGATCGTCGAGGACACTTTTATCGTCGCGCTGATGAAGAGCGGCGACCTCCCCCGCGCCGGCGCGATGCTGGACCGGCGCCTGCACCGCCGGCCCTCGCCGCGCGACATCAGATGGATGGCAACGTTTGCACCGCAACCGTGCCGCGTCGACCGGCGCGCAATGACGCCTTGCCGGTCGACCGGCTTCCTTGCCGCAGTGCAGCAGTGTTCACCTTTAGTCTAACGCCAGATCGCGACTTTCGGCTCTCGGCTTCCGCACGCGTTAGCGCTTCTGGCGAACCATCCTCTCGCGGCAATTGGGCGCAGCCCAGCGCGGGAATAATTTCCGGCTGCCTGATTGAAAAGCCTGCCCACCCGGCGTCGCCGGTTTTTCCGACGCATGAAAGATCAATATCCCTGCGCGCTTTCGCTGCACGCGCGACGGGAAGCAAGGGCTGTTTGAGGGTCATCGCCCATCAGGACGGTGCCTTGCCGCTTGCGCACTCAACCAAGAGCTACAGTCTACTTCCCACTTGCCAAAATGCCGCGCAAGCCTTTGACTTGCCGTCAAGACAAAACAAGCCCGCGCCAACAGCGGGCGACACTTCAACCGGGAGGACATCATGACCAAGCGTAGCGATACGAAAACGACGCGCCGCCGTTTCCTGACGGCGGCGGCCGCCGGCGGCGCGGTGATTGCGATGCCGCAAGTCAGCCGGGCGCAGACGGCGACCCTGAAGATGCAGGGCTCGTGGGGCAAGGCCGACGTCTTCAACGAGATGGCCGAAGACTATGTGAAGCGCGTCAACGAAATGGCCGGCGGCCGGCTGCGCATCGACTATCTGGTCGGCGGCGCGGTGGTGCATCCGTTCCAGGTGTTCGACGGCGTGCATGGCGGCCAGATCGACGCGGCCCACACGGTGACGGTCTACTGGTACGGCAAGCACAAGGCGGCCTCGCTGTTCGGCACCGGGCCCGGTGTTCGGCTTCAACGCCAATGAAGGCCTCGGCTGGATCCACAACGGCGGCGGCCGCGCAGCTGTTCGAAGAGCTGCAGAACCAGATCATGAAGGTCAACATCAAGAGCTTCTTCGCCATGCCGATGCCGACCCAGCCGCTCGGCTGGTTCAAGAAGCCCATCACCAGCGACGCCGATCTCAAGGGCCTGAAGTATCGCACGGTGGGTCTTGCCGCCGATCTGTTCCAGGTGATGGGCGCATCCGTCGCCCAGCTTCCCGGCGGCGAAATCGTGCCGGCGATGGAGCGCGGCGTGATCGACGGCTTCGAGTTCAACAACCCGACCTCGGACCGCCGCTTCGGCGCGCAGGACGTCGCCAAGAACTACATGATGGGCAGCCACCATCAGGCGACGGAATATTTCGAGATCATGTTCAACAAGGGCAAGTTCGACGCGCTGCCCGCCGAGCACAAGGCCATCCTGCAATATGCCGCGGAGGCGGTGTCCTCGGCCAACGAATGGAAGGCGATGGACTACTACTCGAAGGACCTGCAGGAGCTGATCACCAAGGACAAGGTCAACGTGCTGCGGACGCCGAAATCGGTGTTCGATGCGCAGATCAAGGCCTGGGACGGCCTGATCGCCCAGCTCGGTTCGGATCCGTTCATGAAGAAGGTGATGGACTCGCAGAAGGAATGGGTCCGCCGCGTCGTCTACTACAACATGAACAACGCCACGGATTATCGCGGGGCCTTCGATCATCACTTCCCGGGCGTGCTCAAGATCTGACGGCTACACGGCGGATCGCTCGACGTTGTATGAATGAAGGGCGGCGCAGTGGGAGCGCCGCCCGGCCACTAACTGGGGGGAACATCCGGATGTGCGGTTCGCAGCGAGTTCAGCTCGCATGAAAAAATTTCTCTTCTTCATCGATGAATTGAGCACGTGGGTCGGCAAGGCGTTCGCCTGGCTGATCCTCGTCCTGACGCTGAGCGTCAGCTACGAGGTGTTCATGCGCTACGTGCTGCGCGCGCCGACCACCTGGGCTTTCGACATCAGCTACATCACCTATGGCGCGATGTTCCTGATGGCCGGCGCCTATACGCTCTCGCGCAACGGCCATGTGCGCGCCGACGTGGTCTACCGCCTGTGGTCGCCGCGCACCCAGGCGAAGATGGACCTCGTTCTCTACATCCTGTTCTTCCTGCCGGCGATCGCGGCGCTGATGTATTCCGGCTGGAATTACGCCGCGATGTCGGTGCGCTTCAAGGAAGTCAGCATCTTCAGCCCGGCCGGCGTGCCGGTGTTTCCGCTGAAAGCCCTGATCCCGGCCACCGGCGTCCTGCTGTTGCTGCAGGGGATTGCTGAAATCATCCGCTGCGTGCTGTGCATCCGCACCGGCGCAATGGCCGCAACGCCTGCATGACGTCGAGGAGACCGAGAGCCTCATCATTCGCGAGCATCAGCAGGCGGCCGCAGCAACAGGACGAAGAAGGGAGCAGGCGCATGACCGATCCCCAACTCGGCATGCTGATGCTGGGCCTGTTCATCTTCATCATCATGCTCGGCTTCCCGATCGCCTTCACGCTGATGGCGATGGGCGTCTCGTTCGGCTACTACGCCTACTACACGGCCGGCCAGGACTTCTTCCAGAACCGCATCTTCACGCTGCTGGTGCAGAAGACGTTCGAGGTCACGTCCAGCGACGTGCTGGTGGCGGTCCCGCTGTTCCTGTTCATGGGCTATCTGGTCGAGCGCGCCAACATTCTCGACCGCCTGTTCTACTCGCTGCAACTGTCGATGAAGAACGTGCCGGGCGCGCTGGCGGTGGCCACGCTGATCACCTGCGCGATGTTCGCGACCGCCACCGGCATCGTCGGCGCGGTCGTCACGCTGATGGGCCTGCTGGCGTTGCCGGCGATGCTGCGGGCCGGCTACGACACCAAGCTGTCGGCGGGCGTGGTCTGCGCCGGCGGCTGCCTCGGCATCCTGATTCCGCCGAGCATCCTGCTGATCGTCTATGCGGCGACCGCCGGCGTCTCCGCGGTCAAGCTCTACGCAGCCGCGTTCATTCCGGGGTTCTTGCTGGCAGGGCTCTACGTCGTCTACGTGATCATTCGTGCGATGATCAATCCCGCGCTGGCGCCGAAGCTGCCGCCCGAGCAGACCAACGTGCCGCTCAGGACGGTGATCTGGGCGCTCGCCACCTCGTTCCTGCCGCTGGCGCTGCTCATTGTCGCCGTGCTCGGCGCGATCCTGTTTGGCCTCGCAACGCCGTCCGAAGCGGCCGCGATAGGCGCGCTCATGAGCATCGTGCTGGCGGCCTGCTATCGTTCGCTCAACTACACGATGATGCGTGAATCGGTGTATCTGACCGTGCGCGCCACCGCGATGGTCTGTTACCTGTTCATCGGGTCGTGGACGTTCTCCGCGGTGTTTGCCGTCCTTGGCGGACAGACGGTGGTCGAGCAGTTCTTCACCTCGATGAACCTGTCGCCGGTCATGTTCCTGATATTGACCCAGGTGATCATCTTCCTGCTCGGCTGGCCGCTGGAATGGACCGAGATCATCATCATCTTCGTGCCGATCTTCCTGCCGCTGCTTCCGCAGTACGGCATCGATCCGATCTTCTTCGGCATCCTGGTCGCGCTGAACACGCAGACGGCGTTCAACACGCCGCCGGTGGCGATGGCCGCCTTCTATCTGAAGGGCGTGGCGCCGCCGGAGGTGAAGCTCACCGACATCTTCTCCGGCGCGCTTCCCTTCGTCGGCCTGGTCTTCCTCACCATGGCGCTGGTCTACATCTTCCCTGGTCTGGCGTTGTGGTTGCCCGGCTACCTCTATGGATCGCGGTGAGCGGGCTGGCTGAATCGCTGAAGGGGCGCGCATGAGCCTCCATGCGCTCGGCCTCGCGGAAGCTGCGGCCGGCATCCGCGACGGCCGGCTGAGTTCGGCCGAGCTTGTCGGCGACTGCCTCAAGCGCATCGACGAGGTCGATCGCGACATCGAGGCGTGGGCGTTCCTCGACCGCGACTACGCGATGCGGCAGGCGCAGGCTGCGGACGATCATCGCAAGCAGGGCAAGCCCACAGGTCCGCTGCATGGCGTGCCCGTCGGCATCAAGGATATCTTCGACACCGGCGACATGCCGACGGAATTCGGATCGAAGCTGTGGGCCGGACGCACGCCGCGCCGCGATGCGGCGGCGGTGGCGCGGCTGCGCGCGGCGGGCGCCGTGATCCTCGGCAAGACGGTGACGACCGAATACGCCTACTTCAATCCGGGCAAGACCCGAAACCCGCACAACCGCGGATCACACGCCGGGCGGATCGTCCTCGGGCTCCGCCGCGGCCGTGGCCGCACTGATGGTGCCGGGCGCGATCGGCTCGCAGACCAACGGCTCGGTGATCCGCCCCGCCGCGTTCTGCGGCGTGGTCGGCTTCAAGCCGACCCACGGCCTGATTCCGCGCAGCGGCGCGCTGCTGCTGTCGCGGGCGCTCGACCATGTCGGCGTGTTTGCGCGCTCGGTCGACGATGCGGCGCTGCTCGCGCAGATGCTTGCGGGTTTCGACGAGGAGGATCCCGATACGCGCGCCGCTCGCCCCTCCGCCGTTCGTCGATGTGGCGGCGAGCAAGCCGCCGTTGCCGCCGCGCTTCGCCTTTGTCCGTTCGCCCGCCTGGAAGCATGCCGAGAAGGTGACCGACGGAGGCGTTTGCCGAACTGGTGGAGACGCTGGGCGAGCAGGTTTCCGAGGTCGAGATCGGCGAGAGCTTCGACCGCGCCATCGACATGCACCGCACCGTCATGGAAGTGGAGATGGCGCACAACCTGCATCGCGATTTCGAGCAGGGCGGCGAGTCCCTGAGCAAGGTGCTGCGCGCCCTGATCGAGCGCGGGCGCAAGGTTCTGGCCGTCGACTACACGCGCGCGCTGGCCGGCAGCGCGCACGCTCAACGCGCGCGCTCGACGGCGTGTTCGACGAATACGACGCGATCCTGACCCCGGCCGCGCCGGGCCCGGCGCCGCGCGGGCTCGACAGCACCGGCAACCCGGCGTTCTGCACGCTGTGGACCTATCTCGGCACGCCGGCGGTGACGCTGCCGCTGCTGCAGTCCGAAAGCGGCCTGCCGATCGGCGTGCAGCTGGTCGGGCGCCGCGGCAACGATGCGCGGCTGTTGCGCACGGCCAACTGGCTTGTCAAAACTCTCGGAAAGCGCGAGCGTGCCGCGCCTGCGAAGACCGGCGCGCGTCGCGCGAAAGCAAGGAGCGGCAGATGACGAATTTCATCACCGGACTGATCGGCGTTGCCGGCGTCTGCACGTTTCTCGGCATCATGCTCTGGTGGATCAAGGCGGTGCCGCTGATCATCATCTGCGTCGCTGGTGATGGCGCTGCTGGTCTGGGATTTCTATCAGTCGCTGGGTGCCAACGGCAACGGGGCCTAGGGCACGCCCCTCCTCCTGCTACCCCAGCCGCTGCCGCGCGCTGTCATTGTCTCCACCCACCGCCGCCTGCACGCCGGCCTGACCGAGCCCAAACGGCGGCATGCCGCTATAGATCGCCTCGTAGTCGCCGGCATGAACCCGATAGGTCTCGTGCCAGATGCCGACATCGCCGCGTGAATCCTTCATGCGGCGGTTGAACTCGGTCCAGGCCGGCCAATGCAGCGCGTCACGGTCGCGCGCGTAGCGCTCCAGATGATCGAAGCTGCGCCAGTACTGCACGATCACCCTGGCAAGGCCGGTGTGGCCGAGGAAGCCGACCGTCTGGCGGCGCCGCCTCGAGCTCTCTGAGCATTTTTGGCATCGCGCGCGCCGCCGGCAGCCATTTGTGCAGTTTCCACGGCTTGTTGATGCGCATGCCGATCAGGAAGACGACGAAGTCGCCCTCGATGCGGCCGGTGACGCGGCTGGCAACGACATCGCTCATGCAACGGCTCCGGCGAGTGGATCACACGCACGAAAGTGTATGCCGCCGGCGGTTTTTGCAAGGCAGGCGGCCCGTCACTGCGGCTTGCCCAATATCTTCCGGATCCTCGGCTCTCGCCAGGCGATCCATCGCCTCTGCAAGAGTCGCCAGCGCGGCGCTGAGTTCGGCGGGCCGCTCGGCGAGTTCGTGGACCAGGCGCCCGCGCTCCTTTTCGATTCCGCGCGCGATCGAAGCGCCGTAAATCGCGGCGCACGCGATCTCCTTGGCGAGCCGGGTGTACTCCGACCACACCAGATACAGCATCAGCGGCGGCTTCTCGCGCGCGGCCAGCATCTGCTGATATCTCGGGCCGGCGCCTTCCATGTCCCACCATTGTTGCGCAAGACGGACGACCTTGCGGAAGCCGGTCAGCGTCCGCGCCACTTTTTCCGGATGCACGCCGGCCAGCGACGCACAGTGATTGAGCCAGTTGAAGCCCGCGATGACGGCGATCCCGATGTTTTCCGTCATCACGCCGGTGAAATCGATCACGGTGTTTTCGTGCGGTTGCACGCGAAGGAAAGCCTCCGTCATTTCGGGCTGGCGCGCGGGTGCAATCAGCAGTTCGGCGTCGCGCCCGGGCACCATCATCACGTAGCGGATGGCTTCAAGACGGGTGTGCTCCCAGATCGAGCGGACGTTGCCATGCGCGTCGGCCGGCTTTCGTGTGCAGGCCGGATAGATCAGCTCGTGCCGATCGACGCTGTCGAGATACCGCGGGACGGCCCGGTCGAGGGCATGGAGAAATGCGGCGGGATCGAAGATATCCCCGATCGCCGTGTCGAGCTCCGGCTTCGCTTGCCCCTTCGACGATCCCCATCCGAACAAGGCCATCGGACCTCCTCCGTCATCGATGGAACCAGTAGAAGATAGAGCGGCGCAAGCTGCAAGGGGGCGAAATGGCGCCCGGCGGGCGGGTTCAGGAGACCTGACACGGATCAGGTTCGCATTGAACCCGTTCCGGCCCCGTGACGACAAAATCCGCATCATCGCATTGGGAATTGCCGGTCATGAATTCGCCAGAGCCAGCCGCCCGCCCGGCATCGAACAGCAGCCCTCTCCGCCGCATCGCCGTGGCGGTGACTCTGGGCGGGCTGGTCTTTGCCGTGCTGTGGATCATGGTGTTCAGCATGGTCACGTCGCTGCTGATCGGAGCCGGCTGCTGCGTCGTGATCGTTGCAGCAAGCTCCGTGTCGGATCTGCTCGAAACGCTGCTCGATGCCGTCGCCTCCGTCATCTTCGGCGTGCTGGCGGTCATCGGAGCGATCTTCGCGGCGATTTTTGGTCTGTTCGGGTTTTAGGTCCGCCGCCCATGCTCGACTAGTGCGGGCCCAGCGTTGGCCCGATTCGGCCGAGACGTGGCGATGCGAAGAGAGAGGCGGTTATTTCGCGTCAGGAATTGGATGCAGCCTTGCAAGCTGGTCGAGCGATAGACGGGATTCCTCATCGGTCAACGCGAAACGGACGATGACGTCTTGGCGGCCGACCTGCCCCCAAAGCCCATCCGATGACCATTTCTGCGGCGCCGGTCCGCGCAGACCTTCGACCCACACAAAGTACCATTCCGTCATCGGAGCACCTCTTGGCGCTTGGTTCGGAACGCATGCCGGTCCAGCGTCTTGGCCGGCAAATCCCGCCACCAGGCTGCGCCCGGGCGGGGTCTGGATACCTTAGTCAAATCAACGGCTTTAGTTTTGGTACGGGCGGATTCCTGCCTGTTGTGCCACCTATCGATTTTCCGGGCCGCGCCCGCACCTTCCTCGATCGATGATGAAGGCCTTCACGCCGCAAGCGCCAATCACCATTTCTCGACCCACGGCCGGAGCACGACTTCGAACGCCCATGTCGAGCGATGCTGGCGGTGCAGTTGCAGATAGGTTTCGGCGATATGGTCGGGGTCGGCCATGTTGTCGTCGACAGTGGTTCCCGCCAGCCGGTGCGCGCGGGTCCCGTCCTCCTGGGTCCAGCCGATCGCGGCGTCGATCGGCACATTCGCCACGTGGATGCCCTGCGGCATCAGCTCTCGTGCCATGCTCTGCGCGAGCCCGGATTTGGCATGACATGCCATGGCAAAGGCGCCGCTCGATGGAAAACCCTTGAGCGCCGCGCTGGCGTTCGTGAAGATGATCGTTCCTTTCGCGCCGTTGGCGTCGGGTTTGTTTCCGAGCATGTGCCGGGCTGCCTGTTGACCTGTCAGAAACGCGCTGAACGCAGCGTTTCGAAGTGTTTCGAACGCCATGACGGGGTCGGCTTCGACAACGCTCTTGCGGAAAATGCCGGGAACGCGGCCATCGATGTTATGCACGACAAGCCTCGGCGTGCCGATGTCCCGAACGACATTCTCGAACAACTGCTCCACGGCCGCCGGTTCGGTTGCATCGCAGGCGTATCGGCGCACGCCATGCATCTTCTCGAGAGTCACAAGGACCGCCTTTTCCGGATTCCTGGCTGCGACGCCGACACGCATGCCGTTTTCCGCAAACAGCCTGGCGCAACTCGAGCTGATGCCGGGCCCGCCGCCGACAATGAGGGCAACGTCCTGAACGGAAGGTTGGGTTTCGCGTCTGTCGGATGGAGTCATGTCAGTGGTTTCCTTTCGGCGGTTGCGACGCCGTTGGCGCATCAAGCCTCAGATGGAGTGCGGATCTCTCGGCGCAAGCGGACGGATCCTGACGCATCACAGCATCCTCGGCCGGCGAGGTCGCGGCTACCGCGGAGATCGAGAGACCCCACCCGCTCGATCCGGGACTGAGATCGTGCAGGTACTGGTACCAGTTACTGCCCCACATGATCGCGCTCCCCTTTCGCGTGTTGCCGCCGCGCAAGCGCAAGCTCCTGGAGAAGCAGAAGGAAGGCAAGAAGCGCATGCGCCAGTTCGGCAAGGTGGACATTCCGCAGGAGGCGTTCATCGCCGCGCTGAAGGTGGACGTCGGCGCAGGCGCGCATTCAGGCACGTTTCATCAACCCGCCGGTTGCCGGTCCAACTCACCGTCCGGCAGCGTCACAAAAATCAGCACGCCGAGGAAAATCATGACAAGCCGGAACGCGCTCGGCAGTCCGTTCCAGGTCTGCGACATCCACATCCCGAACCATTCGCCGGCAATCGTCATGAACCCGACCTGCCAGACCAGAAGCCCCATCAGCAGACCCGCAATCGCAAACGCTTTCGCCCGGTTGAATGCGGCAACCCCGGAGCGAAGCTGCGCGAACAGCCGCCAGGCACCGATCCAGCACAGCACGGCGGTGAGCGTTTCGGCGGCGATGATGAGAGCATAGGCGAGATGGTGCAGGGCCGGATTGGTGATCGCGCGGTAGCCGATCCTGGAATGGGGAAAAATGGTATCCATCGACAGCACGTGTTGCACGAAGGAAAAATTGGTGCCGTAGTCGGTGATATTGCCGAAGGCGACCAGGCTGGCGTGCAACGCCAGCGCCGCGACCAGCACGATCTTGGCGACGCGCACTGCGATCATGCCGGTTGCCTTCTCTGCGTCGGGGCCATGTGACGTCCGCTACTTGAACAGCGCCATCGCTTCGTCGGCCAGCACCCCGCCGGTGATCTCGATCGGAGCAAACGGTGCCTTGGCCGCGAGGTCGGCACTCGAGATCATGATCTGATTGAGTTTGGTCGAAAGCTGCTGCACCGAGGCCGCGAACACCAGCCGCCCGATGTGGCACCACAGGATCGCGCCCATGCACATCGCGCAGGGCTCTCCGGTGGTGTAGAGCGTGCAGCCGCGCAGCGACCTGCTGCCGTGCGCCGCGAGGCAGCGGCGGATTGCGACCATCTCGCCGTGCGCGGTCGGGTCGCCGTTGGTCCTTCCGAGATTGCGGCCGCGCGCCAGCAGCCGGCCGTCGCGGACGATCACCGCGCCGAACGGAAAATCGGCGCGCCGCGCCTGCTCGAGCGCGAGCCGCATGAACCGCTCGTCGTCCGCCGCGCTTGGCGCCGCCACTGCCGCCATCGTCGCCGGAAGCATGACCGCCGAACAGGCCAGCGCGGCAACAACGAAGCGGCGGCTCGGCTGGCTGCGCCCACAGTGACAAGAACTCATCATGGTTGCCTCCCCAATCGCGCCGCAACGATATCAATCACCCGCCGACCACCGCCACGCCCTGGATCATCTCGATCAGCATACCCGGCCGTACTTCGCCGCCTGACGGTCGCTCGTCCCGGGGCAGAAGCGACCCGCAGCGGTGCGCAGCAAGTGATCGCGCACGGCTCTGACAAGCACGTCGGCGGGAGAGCGGCGACCGCGACCGTCGAACGGCGTTGCGTCGGCAAGATCGCACTGGCGCAACGGCTTCACGGCGCGCGCGCGAATGCCACCAGTATATGTCCCGAACCGCTCTTCGCCTCGAATGCCGTGGGTCGGGCCTTCGCGACGTCGGGCGCGTTGTCGCACGTCGTCAGCGTGTCGCCGTCGAAGGCATAGATACCCCTCCAGCTCTTGCCCTTGTCCGTCCCTTCCGTGTTTGCGAAGTCGATCGTTGCTGGCTTCGCGTTCTGGTCGGTCCGGAACGTCCCCGCATAGACGACGGTCCGGCCGTCCTTGGAGCGGATTTCAAAGCGGTCGCCCGTGAAGGTGAGCCGGTGCCCCACAACGTCATCGGCTGGCTTGCCGTCGCGTTCCGCCTTGGTCGCAGTCCAGCTTCCTTGCAGCGTCGCCTGGGCCGCAGCCGGCCCCGCGCCGGCGAGAACAAGCCCCGTTGCGAGGATCAGCCCGCACATCAATGGGATCAGCCGCTGCATCGCACTTCTCCTGTCATGGCGCATCGTTCGATCCGGATCATACGCGCACGGCCTCTTGGCTGACGATCCCGGCAAGCACCTTGATACATAGATCAGTGTGCGAACGCGCCAGTGACCGTAACTCGGCAGGTATCTTCTTTCGGGGCAACGGTTAGCGGGGTGGGTCCCCCTCCTGTTGACGCTGGCAACAAACCCGCGTCCGGCGCGGCAACAATCATGCGAATAGTCTAACACAAAAGCTGGACCCGCCTGACCCTCTATTTTGGCCGAGGCGTTCGGCTTTCCCGTACTTGTGGATTGATAAAGATCAATCGGCAGCCTCTCATCGGGCGCAGCGTGTAAAAGCGCGATGTGCGCCTATTCGAGGAGACAAGCCATGGAAAGCGCTGGAGTGGGCTGGATAGCTGCCATCATCATCGGCGGAATTGCAGGCTGGTTAGCAGAGCAATTCATGAAGAGTAGCATGGGGATGATCATGAATATTATCCTCGGTATCGTCGGTGCAGCGATCGCCAGCGCCATATTGAGCTATTTCGGGATCGCCCTTGGTGGATGGATCGGCTACCTGATTTCCGGTTTCATCGGCGCAGTCTTGCTGATCTGGATCGTCCGGATGATCCGGCCCGCTTGAGGCCGCGCGGGCACGTGAATTTGAGATCGTGAGCGCGTGACACCGGACGAGACATGAAGAAAATACTCGCGTCAACAATGCTGCTGGCGCTTACGTCGGTCGCTCACGCACGTGACTGGCAGGCAGAATTGGATCGCTGCCGCGCGCTGCGTGAGCAAATGCAACCATTGCTGCTGGCGGGCCAGGGCTTGTCTCCCATCGCGCGATCTGGGACGGAGGCGCGACGTTGCGTTTGGATCGAACGGCGTGCGCTACGACATGGTGCGCGCTAGGCGCAAAGACACATAGAGCCGCATCAGTTACGCGCTGAACATCAAGCTGGTTGAGGGCAACGAGCAAACCTAACGCCGATCCCTCCGTTCCAGATATTTCATGAGCGGTCGAGCCACCGCGCGGGTCAGGAGAAACCCATGGTCACCATGCCAACCATCAACCACAACGGCACATCGCTGGTCGAACTGCTGGAGCAGCATGAACTCGCCATCGCCGGGCTGCGTTCGGCGATCTCCACGCTCGCCGCTGCCGCACCGAACTGCGCTTCAATCCGGGTGTCTCGGGTACCTCACCAAGCCGTTCTCGGCGAAGTCGCTGACGGAGCCGCTTCATAGGGCGGCGGCGGGGCAAAGGGCCTTTGGGACAGTGTACTCAAGAACAATGTCCTTTGATCCAATTGTGACGACCCCCCGCCTATAGCACCCTTGATCCGGGCGTTCTCAGTAATCCACTTCGCTTGGGGAAGAGATCATGTCCTATGGCGCTTCAATCTACAGCCACGTCTACGACCCGCCAATCACAGTCGAAGCCTTACGCGGGATTTCTCTCGGGCAAGGATGCGGTGCAATTGTGAACTCCGCGCCATCCGAACTTGAGATTGGGACCCAAGAGGTGATCGATCGGCTGTTCCGCGAATGCTTCACAAGTCAGCCAAGGGGCCGTACCACCGGAGGCTGATGGGTCCACTGCGCATGAGGAGTTTAGTTGCCATGCGTCTTCGTACTTATCGCGACGAAAGCCACTCCAGACATTTCGATTTGATCGGCGGAGGCAACCACCCTTGGTCAATTGACTTGGTCTCCGTAGCAGCTTCGGTCATCTTAGTGGTGGGCTTCGCCTGTGCGCTCGTAGCCCATTGGGTCCGCTAGGACGTTTCCCGCCGAGGCGGTTTGCAGGCTGTCAAATTCAGGTGGAAGTGCTGTCCGACCGTGAACTGTTCGCAACGAGATCGGAAGGGTCGCATGCCAGCTTTGCACCCCCGGTGCGCCCCCAAAATTACATCAAGCGCAAAGGCTTGCGCCCCACGTAGACGCGATTTGATTTGATTTAACAAAATGGTGCCCAGGGGCGGGATCGAACCACCGACACTGCGATTTTCAGTCGCATGCTCTACCAACTGAGCTACCTGGGCATGCCGCGGGCCCAAAGGCAGACGCGAGCGGGCGGTTTATAGTGAGGTCGGGGGGCCCTGTCCACCCGGCTTCGCCTGCGTCTACGCCGGGCGCGGCCCGGGCGTTGGGGTGCTCCAAATAGCTGGGGAAGCTCGTTTATTCGGGGCGCCCTCGCCGTCATCCGTGGACCGAATCAGCGGGGCGGCGACGGCCTGCAATCCGCGCCGTTGTCCGGCTAAGGCTGCGATCTTAAGTAGTCTTTAACCCACACGGCTCGTGGGTTGCCAGGCACTGAACTCTACCGATGTTGCCCGCTAAGAGCCTCTGGCCTCAGGTGTTTCAGGCGTTCGCAGCATTCAAGACTGAATGGGTCAAGCATCGTGACGGAAGCGGATTCCCGGCAAGTGTGGCCATTCGGAAACAGCCATTCCGGCGGAATTGGCCTATTTTGCCCTCACACGGACCGATCGATCGTCGCGTCCACCCAATTGAATTTTTTTACAACGGGGGGCAATCCCATGAAGCGAATTCTGTTAGCGACGACTGCGTGCATCGCGTTCTCCGCGATTTCGGCTAATGCGGCCGACATGGCCGTGAAGGCCCGGCCGCCGGTAGTGGTTCCTCCGCGCCTGCGCCCAGTTCGGCGGCTTCTATCTCGGCGGCAATGTTGGCTACGGCTACTACAACCACCGGCACGAGGACCGCGGCAATCTCGTTCAAACGATCGATGATGACCTTCCGACGAACGTGCAGATCAGCAACTCGAATTGGAACGGCGGCGTCCAGGCCGGCTATAATTGGCAGTCGCGCTGCACCCTCTTCGGCTTCGAGGCGGACTGGAGCTGGGCCAACAACAGGGCAGGCGCTACCTACTTCGACGGCGATGGCGGCACCCAGGATGCGATCACCCTTGAGAGCCGGATGAGGTGGTTCGGCACGCTGCGGACGCGGGGCGGCGTTGTGATCGATAACGTGTTGCTGTATGTCACCGGCGGCTTGGCCTTCGCTCGCTTCAATAACTCCCTCGCGGTATTCGAGGATGGGCCGGCGACCACGACCGTGTTCGCCGCCGACCGCACGCGCTGGGGCTGGACCGCCGGCGTGGGCACGGAATGGGCGTTCGCACCCAACTGGAGCCTGAAGAGCGAAGTCCTCTACATGCGCTTCGACCAGGACGACCCGACCTTTACAGGCCTGACCGTTAATGGCGTCAATTTCGGCGTACCCGGCCGCGCCTACACCATCAACCAGCAGCAAGACGCCATCATTACCCGCATCGGCGTCAACTACCGCTTCGGCGGCGTGGGTAAAAACCCCGTGGTCGCGAATTACTGATTGACGAACAGAGCTAAAGTGAAGGCCCCGGATCGGATCCGGGGCCTTTTCGTTTGGGCGGCCGGCGAGAAAAATATCGCGAGCAGAGGCTCTGCCCTATTCCGCGTCTTCGTCCGCATCCTTGCGGCCGGGAATGGCGTAGGAGCCGGAGAGCCAGCGGTTCAGGTCGACATCCCTGCAGCGCTCGGAACAAAACGGCGTTGCGGCATCCGTGGCCGGCTTGCCGCAGATCGGGCATGGCTTGCCCTTGCCGCGAGCGGCGGCCTTTTTCGGCTCAGCTGGCATTCAACCAGCCGAAGCGCACGGGAAAGCCTTCGCCCCCCAGCAGCGTGATCGATTCATAGAGCGGCAGGCCGACGATGTTGCTGTAGGAGCCGACCATCTTCACCACGAAGGAGCCGGCGATGCCCTGCACCGCATAGCCGCCGGCTTTGCCGCGCCATTCGCCGGAGCCGATATAGGCCTGGATGTCGTCCTCGCTGAGCCGCTTGAAGCGCACGCGGGTTTCGATCAGGCGCTGGCGAAAGGTCTCTTTCGGCGTCACCAGGCAGATCGCGGTGTAGACGCGGTGGTTGCGCCCCGACAGCAGCCGCAGGCATTGCGCGGCTTCATCGACCAGATTGGCTTTTGGCAGAATGCGGCGGCCGACCGCCACCACGGTGTCGGCGGCGAGGATGAAGGAGCCGCGCAGCTCGTCGTCGAGCTGCACGGATTTGAGCGCGGCATCGGCCTTGGCGCGCGCAAGCCGGTTGGCGCAGGCGCGCGGCAGCTCGCCCCGCTTCGGCGTCTCGTCGACATCGGCGGGACGCAGCGCATCGGGCTCGATGCCGGCCTGATTGAGCAGCGCCAGACGTCGCGGCGAACCGGAAGCAAGAACGAATTTGGGACGGCCAAGCATGCGGGGCTTATCAAGAGGCGGGAATCTGCGGGGTGAACGCGCGCGGAAACTATCGGATGGGCCTGCCTTTCACAACCGGGGAACAAGCCTTTGTTGTGGCTATCTGTCGCTGCAAATCGATCCACGGGCGTTTCAGCAGTGCAGCTGCATGCCTCGCGACCAGGCGAGCCGTCGCAGGGACGACAGTCTACCCGCTCGCTGCGCCGACTTTGGAAAACCGCTTGCGGATACGCATCAGCAGGCCGTCGCAGACTTCGCGATAGGCCTGCAATTTCTGCTCGCGGCTGCCTTCGGTGCCGGTCGGGTCCGGCGTCGGCCAATACTCCACATCCGCCGCCAGTCGTGCGCGTCAGATCCAGCGCCTTGTGATGCGCCTCCGGCGACAGCGTGATGATGAGGTCGAAATTCAGCCCCTCCCAATCGTCGAGTTCCTCGAACGTGGTCGGCTTGTGGCCGGAAATATCCTGGCCGAGTTCGGCCATCACGGCGACCGCAAACGGATCGAGTTCGCCCTTCTTGACGCCGGCGGATTTCACGTAAAGCGCCTGCGGGAACATATGCTGCAGCAGGCTTTCGGCCATCGGCGAACGCACGCTGTTGAAACCGCACGAGAACAATACGGCCTGCGGATTTTGCGCGCGCGTGCAGCGCCACCATCCGCGAGTCTTACCCTTTCCAATGCAGTACGCAGATCAGCGTAAACAGCCGGCGGGCGGTCTCGAAATCGACCCGCACCTTGCCCTTCAGCCGTTCCTGCAGCGTGCGCGAACCTTCGTCATGGATGCCGCGGCGGCCCATGTCGATGGCCTCGATCTTGTCCGGCGTGGCCGTCCGGATCGCCTGATAGTAGCTGTCGCAGATCATGAAATAGTCCTTCACGATCCGCCGGAACGGCGTCAGCGACAACAGATGCGCGACCACGGGGGTGGCATCCTCGCGGCGGATGTCGAACATCAGCCGGTTGCCGGTGATGGCCAGATGCAGCGTGAACGGCCCGCCCCCCGCCCCTTCCGGCGCGAACAGGTTCTGCTCGATCAGATCGTAGATCGCGATCGCGCGCTCATGCTCGATATCGGGCCCGGAACGGCCGATCAATTCCTCGTCGAGCGTCACCGCGACGATGCGATTGTTGGAATCCTCGTCTGGGGGCGGTTTTGTCATGTCAGGTTCAGACGCATCCCGACGGAACGTGAATGGGCTTCCAGCCCCTCGGCCTTGCCCAGAATCATCGCGGCAGGCCCAAGCGCGCGGAGCTGATCGGGCCCGCATTTCAGGATCGAGGTCCGCTTCATGAAATCGAGCACGCCGAGCCCGGACGAGAACCGCGCCGAGCGCGCGGTCGGCAGCACGTGGTTGGAGCCGCCGACATAGTCGCCGATCGCCTCCGGCGTATGCGCGCCGAGGAAGATCGCGCCGGCATTGCGGATCCTTGCCGACAGCGCTTCGGCATCGGCGGTCATGATCTCGAGATGTTCGGCGGCAATCGCATTCGCAAGCTCCACCGCCTGGTCGAGATTTTTCACCATGATGATGGCGCCGAAATCGTTCCACGAGGTCCGGGCGATTTCGGCACGCGGCAGCGTCGCCAGTTGCGACTCCACGGCGCGCTCGACGTCGGTGGCCAACCGCGCGCTGTCGGTGATCAGGATCGACTGCGCGCTCGCATCGTGCTCGGCCTGCGCCAAAAGATCGGCCGCGATCCAGCCGGCATTGCCGGTGTCGTCGGCGATGACCAGCACCTCGGACGGACCTGCGATCATGTCGATGCCGACCTTGCCAAACACCTGCCGCTTGGCGGCGGCGACATAGGCATTGCCGGGCCCGACGATTTTCGCCACCGGCGCAATGGTCGCGGTGCCATAGGCCAGCGCCGCGACCGCCTGCGCGCCGCCGACGCGATAGATTTCCGAGACGCCGCCGAGATGGGCGGCCGCCAGCACCAGCGGATTGAGCTTGCCGTCCGGCGACGGCACCACCATCACCACGCGCGGCACGCCCGCGACTTTCGCCGGCACCGCATTCATCAGCACCGAGGACGGATAGGCCGCGGTGCCGCCGGGCACGTAGAGGCCGACGGCATCGACCGCGCTCCAGCGCCAGCCGAGCTCGACGCCGAGCGCATCGGTGAAACGCTCGTCCTTCGGCAATTGCCTGACATGAAAGGTCTCGATCCGGTCGCGTGCGAACGACAATGCCTCGACGGTCCTGGCGTCGCACGCCTTCACCGCCGCATCGATCTCGGCCGGCGTCACGCGCAGGCCGCCTGCATCGAGTTCGAGCCGGTCGAACTTGCGCGTGGCCTCGATCAGCGCCGCATCGCCGCGCGCGGCGACATCGTCGACGATGGCGCGGGTCGCCCGCTCGACGTCGGCCGACACCTCGCGCTTCGCGGCCAGAAAGGCGGCGAATCGCTGGTAAAATCGGCGCTGCTGCGGTCGAGGCGAACGGGCATGGCGGCTTTCTGGAGGGATATTTGCCTACTGCTCAATGGCGCGGCGGGGGTGCCGCCGTCAACCCTTGGAAGGTAGCAAATGCCGTCGTCCGGGCAGGCCGGGACCATACCCCGGCTCGATTCTTCGGGGCGCACCGCCTTGAGTCACCCGTAGGCGCCTGACGACCCGCTACCCCGGCGCGGTGCCAAAATCGTCGGCGCCGAGATCGGTCAGCTCGCATTCCAGGCATTCGACATCCAGCCGCAGCGCCCCGCCATGGTCGAACAGCAACAGCGCGCTGCCGCCCGGCGGCGCGCCGGGATGAAACTCGATCCCGACCAGATCCAGCGCCCTCTCGGGCGATTCGAGATCGATGTTGCGCGCCTTGCAGGCCAGCACCCGGTCGAAGCGCAAGGCGGCGATCAGGCGGCGCGGCGAGGTTTCGCCGGCCAGCGTCTGCTCCCAGTCCAGCCGGTTCATGCCGATCACCAGCCGCTTCTCGTCCTGCCGCCAGATGATGTCGGCGGCCTGGACACGGGCGTCCTGGACATGCGCCGAGATCACCGAGAGATCATCGGCATCCAGCGCGATCAGCTTGAGCGGCGGATTCATGGCAACCGCTCCACGCGCTAATCGCTGATGCGCTGGATCGACGCGCCGCAAGCCGACAGCTTTTCCTCCAGCCGCTCAAAGCCACGGTCGAGATGATAAACCCGGTTGACCATGGTCTCGCCTTCGGCGGCCAGCCCCGCGATGACCAGCGACACCGAGGCGCGCAGATCGGTCGCCATCACGGGCGCGCCACGCAGCCGCGCGGTGCCGTCGATGGTGGCGGTTTCGCCGTCCAGCGAGATCTTTGCGCCGAACCGCGCCAGTTCCTGCACATGCATGAAACGATTCTCAAAAATCGTTTCGGTGATGCGCGATGATCCCCTGGCGCTCGCCATCAGCGCCATCAACTGCGCCTGCAGGTCGGTCGGGAAACCCGGGAATGGCGCCGTCGACACCGTCACCGGGCGAATGCCGGCGCCATTGCGCGCGACGCGGATGCCTTCATTGTTGACGCTGATCTCGGCCCCGGCCTGCATCAGCACGTCGAGCGCCGATTGCAACAGCTCCGGCCGGGCGCCGGCGAGTTGCACCTCGCCGCCGGTCATCGCCACCGCCATCGCGTAGGTGCCGGCTTCGATCCGGTCCGGCAACACCGTATGCCGCGCGCCATGCAGTTTGGCGACGCCTTCGACCTCGATGCGCGGCGTGCCGGCGCCGGTGATACGGGCGCCCATCTTGTTCAGGCAGCCGGCGACATCGGATATCTCCGGCTCGCAGGCGGCGTTGTTGATCACGGTCGTGCCCTTGGCCAGGGTCGCCGCCATCAGCGCGACATGGGTGCCGCTCACCGTCACCTTGGCGAAATCGATCTCGGCGCCGCGCAGACCGCCGGGCGCCTTTGCGATCACATAACCGGCGTCGATGGTGAGCTCCGCGCCGAGTTTTTCCAGCGCCATGATCAGCAGGTCGACCGGACGCGTACCGATGGCGCAGCCGCCGGGCAGCGACACTTTTGCCACGTGCATGCGAGCCAGCAGCGGCGCGATCACCCAAAAACTGGCGCGCATCCGCGACACCAGCTCATAGGGCGCCGTGGTGTCGATGATATCGGCCGCCGAGATGTGCAGGGTCTGGCCCTGATATTCGCGGTCGCCGGGGCGCTTGCCCGCCGACATGATATCGACGCCGTGATTGCTGAGGATGCGCTGCAATTGCGCGACGTCGGCCAGCCGCGGCACGTTGTCGAGGATCAGGGTTTCATCGGTCAGCAGTGCTGCGATCATCAACGGCAGCGCGGCGTTCTTTGCTCCCGAGATCGGAATGATGCCGTTAAGCGGGCTTCCGCCGACGATACGAATGCGGTCCATCACCAATTCCCGGATTTCTTTCGAAAAAACTATAGGGCGAACAGAGGCTATGAAACAGCCTTGAAATTTGCGGCTATTTGATGGGTCGAGCCGGTTTTGGCACGTTGCGGGCCTGCCATCCAACGCAGGCAGGCTGCGGCGAACCCGGATTCGTGGTTACATCGGGCCTCGAGAGGCCGGCGGCATGGGGACGATTGTCGTGCAAAAATACGGGCTTGTGGCGGCGGCCGCGATGATGGGAATGTTTGCGATGTCAGCGAATGCGTCGGAAGCCGTCCTCCTGCATGCCGCCGGCAGCCTGCGCGGAGCCCTTTCGGAAATCAGCCAGGCGTTCGAGAAATCCTTGGGCCTCAAGGTGCAGGCCAAATTCGGCCCGTCCGGTCTGCTCAAGGACGAGATTGCCGCGGGCGGCAAAGCCGAAGTGTTCGCCTCGGCGAATATGGAACATCCGATGGCCCTGGCGAAGGCAGGCAAGAGCGCGCCGGTGGTCCTGTTCGCGCGAAACAAACTGTGCGCGCTGGTTCGCCCCGGCCTCGCCGTGACCACCGACACGCTGCTCGAGCGCATGCTCGATCCCCAAATCAAATTGGCAACATCGACCCCGAAAGCCGATCCGTCCGGCGACTACGCATTCGAGGCCTTTCGCAAGGCGGAGGCCGTTCGGCCCAATGCGCGTGCGACGCTGGAGAAGAAGGCGCTGCAACTCACCGGCGGGGCCACCAGCGCCGCGGCGCCGGCCGGGCGCAATCCCTATGGCTGGCATATTGCCGAAGGCCGGGCCGATATTTTCCTGGCCTATTGCACGGCCGCGCGCGATGCGCGGAAGGAAAATCCTGATTTGCAGACCATCGCGCTGCCGGACGCGCTCGCGGTCAGTGCGGACTATGGATTGACCGTCACGAACGATGCATCGCCCGGCGCCTATCAGGTTCGCATTGTTCATCCTGTCATCCGAGGGGCAACGTATACTGGCAAGCCACGGATTCTCGGCACCCGGTTTGTCCGAATAGAAGCAAGGAGCAACATATGAAGATCAGCGCACGCAATCAGCTCAAGGGCACCATCACCGAGGTCGCCAAGGGCGCCACCACCTCCCATGTCCGGATCGATATCGGCGGCGGGGTCATCGTGACGGCCTCGATCACCAACGAGGCGGTCGACGAATTGAAGCTGGCAAAGGGCAAGCCGGCCATCGCCGTGATCAAGGCGAGCGACGTGATGGTGGGCGTCGGATTGATCGACCGCCGCACCCTGATGGCGGGCCTGTCGGCCGCGGCGCTCGCGCCGCGCGCCGCATGGGCCGAGAGCGTGACCGACGCCGCGGGCCGCAGCGTGGCGATCCCGGCAAAAGTGGCGCGGGTGTTTCCGGCCGGCCCGCCGGCGGCGATCCTGCTTTATACGCTGGCGCCGGAATTGCTGATCGGCTGGCCGCGCGCCAACCGGGCGGAAGAGTGCGTCTACATGCTGCCGGAGATTTGCAAACGGCCGGAAGTCGGCCGCATCACCGGCCGCGGCAACACCGCCAACCTCGAAACCGTGCTCGCGCTGAAACCCGATCTCATTCTCGACGTCGGCTCGACCAGCGCCACCTTCGTGTCGCTGGCCGATCGCGTGCAGGAGCAAACCAATATTCCCTACGCGCTGCTCGACGGACGCTTCACCAGCATCGCGAAAACATACCGGTCGCTGGGCGCGTTGATCGGACGAAGCGAAGATGCCGAAAAACTGGCGCGCTACGCGGAAGACACGCTGAAGACCATTTTGGGCCGCATCGAGGCCATTCCGGCGAGCGAGCGGCCGCGGGTCTATTACGCGCGCGCGCCGCGCGGGCTCGCGACCGGCCTTGGCGGCTCGATCAATGTCGAGACCATCGAAATGATCGCGCGCAATGTCGCGGGCGAAACCCAGGGCGGGCTCGCCAACGTCTCGATCGAACAGGTGCTGGTGTGGAATCCGGACGTGATCGTGACCATCGATCAGGAATTCGCCGCGACCGTGCGCAACGATCCGTCCTGGGCCGCGGTCAAGGCGGTGCGCGACAACCGCGTTCATCTGTCGCCCAAAATGCCGTTCGGCTGGGTCGATTTCCCGCCCTCCGTCAACCGCCTGATCGGGCTGTGGTGGCTTGCCAAAATTCTCTATCCGGAAAAATTTCCGGAAGATTTGCGGACGCTGACGCAGGATTTTTATACTCGCTTCTATCACGTGACGCCGACGGCGGCGCAAATCGACCATGTACTTGCGGGCCGGGATTGATGGCGTTGCGCCGCATGAACCAGGCCCGATCAGCCCTGCCGGGATTTGCGATTGCGATCGCGGTGCTGATCGCGGGCCTGCTGCTCGCCTTGACCGTCGGCCGCTATCCGGTCGGACTCGGCGATCTCTTCAGCGTTCTCATCGCAAAACTGTCCGGCAGCCGCGCCGATGTCGCGCCGGCGGTCGAAAGCGTCATCCTGCAGGTGCGCGGGCCCCGCGTGCTGGCGGCGATGCTGGTGGGCGCCGCGCTCGCGGTGGCCGGCACCGCGTTTCAGGGCCTGTTCCGCAATCCGCTGGTCTCGCCCGATATTCTGGGCGCCTCGTCGGGCGCAGCGCTCGGCGCCGTGATCGGCATCTATCTTTCGCTCGGCGTGTTCGCAATCCAGGCGGTCGCTTTCGTCGGCGGCCTGATCGCGGTTGCCGCCGTCTATATGATCGGCGCATCGGTGCGTTCGCGCGATCCGATCCTGGTGCTGGTGCTGACCGGCGTCGTGGTCGGATCGCTGTTCGGCGCCGGCGTCGGCCTCGTAAAATATCTCGCCGATCCCTACAACCAGCTTCCGGCGATGACGTTCTGGCTGCTCGGCAGCCTGTCGGCGACGGGACTATCGGATCTGCTGCCGCTGTTCGGCCCGGTCGCGCTCGGCACCGTGGTGCTGGTGGCGCTGCGCTGGCGCATGAACGTGATGTCGCTGCCGGAAGAAGAGGCGCGCGCGCTCGGTGTCGCCACCGGCCCGCTGCGCATCGCGATCGTCGCCGCCGCAACGCTGGTGACCTCCGCCAGCGTCGCCACCGCGGGGATCATCGGCTGGGTTGGCCTCGTGGTGCCGCATCTGGCGCGATCGCTGGTCGGGCCTGACTTTGCGCGGCTGTTGCCGGCAGCCGCGATCCTCGGCGGCGGCTATCTGCTGCTGATCGACACGCTGGCGCGCACCATGGCGCAGGTCGAAATTCCGCTCGGCATCCTCACCGCCGTGATCGGCACGCCATTCTTCATCTGGCTGCTCGCCAGCGTGCAAAAGAACTGGTCATGATCCTCGAGGGGAAAAAACTCACCATCGGCTATCCCGACCGGATCGTCGGCAGCGGGCTCGACGTCCGGCTGGAAAAGGGCGAGGTGCTGGCGCTGCTGGGGCCGAATGGCGGGGGCAAGACCACGCTGCTGAAAACGCTGCTCGGATTGCTGGGCCCGAAAGCAGGCGAGGTGCGGCTCGGCGGCGCGGCGCTGTCATCGCGCAGCATTCGCGAGCGCGCGCGGCTGATCGCCTATGTGCCGCAAACCCACATCGCGACCTTTGCCTTTTCCGTCGAAACGGTGGTGCTGATGGGCCGCACCGCCCATGGCGATCTGTTCGCCCGGCCAACGTCAAGAGATCGCATGGTCGCGATGGCGGCGCTTGACCGCCTCGGCATCGCGCAACTCGCGCCAAGGCCCTACACCATGATCTCGGGCGGCGAGCGTCAACTGGTGCTGCTGGCGCGCGCGCTGGCGCAGGAGCCGCAATTCATCGTGCTGGACGAGCCGACCGCCAATCTCGACTTCGGCAACCAGGGCAAGGTGATGCGCGAGATTCGCGCGCTGGCCGCCTCCGGGCTGGGCGTGCTCTTCACCACGCATGATCCCAATCACGCGCTGCGCGCCGCCGACCGCGCCTGCCTGCTGCGCAACGGCGAACTGGTCGCCGAAGGTCCGGTGAAGAAAATTCTGACCCGCGAGCAACTGGAAGCGCTCTATGGCGCGCCGGTGCAGATGATATCAGGCACGGACGGCACGGCATTCATCCCGGGCTAACGCGACCTAGAAGCGATTGATGTCTTCGCTTTCCAATATCTTCTTTGGATATCCGTCACGAACCACCTTGATCATGGCTCGACCGAGTTTCTCGCTCGTGGTCATGTAATGCGGCGCGACCCGGCTGAGATAGCTTAGCAATGGCGCGGTCACGGCATAGATCGCGTTGATCCAGCCGGTCTTGGAGCGGACGCCGTGCAGCGGCTGGATGCCGGCGGGGCGAAACATATAGGCGGCCTTGAACGGCAGCTTGAGCAGATCGTTCTCGGTCTTGCCCTTCACCCGCGCCCACATCTGCGGCCGCTCTCCGTGGAATCCGTGCTGCGGCCGGTGACATAGGTGAAGACCATGCCGGGGTTCAGCCTTGCAAGCGTCGTCGCCGCGGCCATGGTGACGTCGTAGGTCAGATGCCGGTAGCGCGCCTCGTCCATGCCGATCGAGCTGACACCGAGACAGAAGAAGCAGGCGTCATAACCGGTGAGTTGCGGCTCGATCGCGGAATAGTCGAGAAAATCCTTGTGCAGAATTTCGCGCAGTTTTGCATGCTGCATGCCGAGCGGACTGCGCCCGACCGACAGCACGGCCTCGACGCCGGGATCGATCAGGCATTCGCGCAGGACGCCCTGTCCGACCATGCCGCTGCCGCCGAACAGGATGACTTTCATCACAGACGTGCTTCGCCCTCAGGAGGGATGGAATCGCCTGGCCGCGCGGAAAATCATGAAGGCGAAGAACGCCAGCACGATGATCTGCACCACGCCGAAGGCCGGTCCCGAGGGCGGATTGCCGGGCGCAATCGCGCTCAGCGCAGGTATCTTCAGGAACGACTGGATCACCAGCACGAAGGTGTTGAGGTAAAGCGAGATCAGCGCGGTCAACACATAGACCCAGCGCCACTTGCCGGAAAGGTTTTGGCTGTACAGCGCAAAGCAGGCGATCGCGAGCAGTATCAGCGAGAGAATGCCGATCGCGTGCGAGGGCAGAAACTTGTCGGTCAGGAAGGGCGGGATGATGAAGCCGGTAGCGCTGGTAAGGATCGTGGTCACCAGGAAGATCGCGGTCAGCCCGGGCGCGCGATCGGAGCCGAGCATTTTGAACATCACGATCAGACCCGCGACGATTGCGATCAGACTGATGATCACGTGAACCAGCACCAGCGTACTCATACCCTGCCTCCCCGTTGAGAACTGTTCTAAAGCTACGCCGCGCCGGAAAAAAACGCCACACGCATCCAATGCGGTGGCGGCAATTCAGGCATGCTGATGTCAGACGAAAGTAGCGCGGCCACAATGCTCGTATCGTTGGCATGGCCGTCACAAAAAGCGGCACGGACTGCACTGCTTGATTCAGTAATAGCGCGGGATCGGACCGTTATGCGGCGTCTTTCCTTTTGAGAGGTCGAACAGCACCTTGTCGACGTAGCACCAGCCCCATCCCTCCGGCGGATCGTAGCCCTCGATGACGGGATGGCCGGTAGCCTCGAAATGAGCGGTGGCGTGCTTGTTGGGTGAATTGTCGCAGCAGCCGACATGGCCGCAAGAGCGGCAGATGCGCAAATGCAGCCAGCGGCTGCCGCTCTTGAGGCATTCCTCGCAGCCAAGCGCGCTCGGGGTGACGCTCTGGATGCCGGCGATATGGCTGCAGCCTTTTGTGGTCACCTGGCTCCCACCTCTGCCGTCTCAAAAAGACTCATCTGCTACAGCGCCGGTTTCGCCGCGTCGCCGAGAAAGCCGTGCAGTGCGGCCACCACCTGCGCGCCCTCGCCGATCGCGCCGCCGACCCGCTTGACCGATCCGGAGCGGACATCGCCGACCGCGAACACGCCGGGCACGGAAGTTTCCAGCGGCGGCACCAGGCGGCCCTGATTCTGCTCGGACTGCGCCCCGGTCACCACAAAGCCGCCGCGGTCGAGCGTGACGCCGCAGCCGTCGAGCCAGCCGGTCGCAGGATCGGCGCCGACGAACAGGAACAGGTTGCGGATATCCATGGTGTCCACTTCGGGCGACAGACGGCTGCGCCAGCGCACCCGCTCGAGCGAGCCCTCTTCGCTGCCCTCGAGCCCGACCACCTCGGCATTGAAGATCAGTTCGATGTTCGGCGTCGCCTCGATGCGCTCGATCAGATAGCGCGACATGCTGGCGCCGAGGCCGCCGCCGCGGATGATCATGAAGACTTTTCGCGCATGACCTGAGAGGTACACAGCCGCCTGTCCGGCGGAATTGCCGCCGCCGACGAGGATCACGTCCTGATCGGCGCAAAGCTTCGCCTCGGTCGGCGAAGCCCAGTACCAGACGCCACGGCCTTCGAATTTTTCGAGACTTTCGATCTCGGGCCGGCGATAGCGCGCCCCGCTCGCCACCACGATTGATCTTGCGCGCAAAAAATGTCCGCATTCGGTTGCAAGCTGGAAAGCACCGCTGCTCCTGGAGCAATCGAGCGACCTGACCGAGACCGGAATCAGAATCTCCGCGCCGAACTTTTGCGCCTGGCTGTAGGCACGGCCGGCGAGCGCCTGGCCGGAGATGCCGGTCGGAAACCCCAGATAGTTCTCGATTCGCATGCTGGCGCCAGCCTGGCCGCCATAAGCCCGCGAGTCGAACACGGCGACCGACAATCCTTCGGATGCTGCGTAGACCGCGGTGGCAAGGCCAGCTGGACCGCTGCCGACCACGGCGACATCGTACAGCTTCTCCGGGCCGTGCGCGGCAATCATGCCGATCGCCATCGCCAGCGCCGTCTCTGATGGATTGCGCAGGACGGTGCCGTTGGGACAGATGACCAGCGGCAGATCGGCGCGCGAGGCCGCGTAGCGCGCGACGAGATCGGCAGCGTCCTTTTCGTCGGCGGGATCGAGCAGATGATGCGGCTGGCCGTTGCGGTGGAGGAAATTTTGCAGCCGCGCCATGTCCCCGAGCGTCGCCGGGCCGATCAGCACCGGGCCGCCCGTGCCTTCCTGGATCAGGGTGACCCGGCGCAGGATCAGCGCGCGCATGATGCGCTCGCCGAGATCGGCCTCGGCCACCAGCAGCGCGCGCAATCGCTCCGGCGGAATCAGCAGCGTTTCGACAGCGCCGTCGGCATGACCGTCGACCAGCGCGATGCGGCCGGAGAGCTGGCCGATCTCGGCCAGAAACTGTCCCGGTCCCTGATCGATGATCGGCGTCACGCGCCCAAGGCCGTCGCGCTGGGTGATCACGACATTGCCGGACAGCACCACGAACATGCCGGGGCCGGGCTCGCCGGTCTCGAACAACATCTCGCCGTCCTCGTAGCGGCGGATCTCGCCGAACCGGCGCATCCGCTCGATTTCCTGCGGCGTCAGGGTCGGAAAGGTCTGCTCATGCCGTGGAAACGTAACGGCCGCGCCTCGCGGCGGGTTCACGATCGTGACATCTGCGGCCATCGCCCCACTCTCTTGCTACCGGTTCTTCTTCCCGCCGGCGTCATCTAGGGAGGCTTCGGCAGTTTCGGAAGATGCGACTTCGCTGCGCCCGCGCGCCTGCGACTTCCGCCGCTTGAGATTTTCGCGCAACGCCTGCTTCAACCGATCCTGCCGGGACTTCGCCGGCGGGAGCGGCGTCTTGCCGGCCGCGATTGTCCTTTTCATCCGTCATCATGGGTCCGAATACAGGGATAGTGCGACGGGAGAATAGCCGATCGCGCGGCTTCGCCGCCACGTCATGCCTGTGCAGCCGGCGCGCCTGGCGGCTAGAGCGAGCGGAACCGGGCCCGGCCCCGGCTCAGACCGGGCCGCAGGCGGCCAAAGCCGACATTTGCCCTGATTTGGCTGACTCTGGCGGGCTTTCGCATGCTTGCGCCAGCGGGGGCCTTGTGGCAAGAACCGGCCGCCTGTAGGGGCTTTTGGGCCGATTCTTTAAATCCCGGGCATGCTGCCGTAGCTCAGTGGTAGAGCACTCCATTGGTAATGGAGAGGTCGACAGTTCAATCCTGTCTGGCAGCACCAGTCCCTTCGCCGGCGATCCTCACAACGCGCTCAATTGGAATTTAGTCCCGCGAGCTGCGGCACCAGGCTACGCGTTTGCGTCGAAGCAGGCTGCATCTTGCCGACTGCCACAGTGGTGCCCGCTTCATGCGCGAGATTCGCGCGCGATTGATGGCTGGCGAACATGCCGGCCGCGGCCGCCATCACCACGACGTAGAATGCAAACATACTGCCGATCAATTTCCACGAAATCGGGCGCTCGCCAGGGGTCAGGCTTTCGATCAGTCGGCGCATGGATGCCTCCTCTCGGAACGTATGCCAGCGGTATAGCTTGCTGCCGGGGCACGGCGTGTGACCCACTTCACACATCACGAGGTATTGGAACCCGGTGACCGGACCTGAATTCAAGCAATTGCGCAAAGACCTCGGCGAGGCGATCGGCCGGGCGCTGTCGGCCGCCGACATGGCGAAGCTGTGCGGGCTGCCGCCCGCGACCGGCGCCGACACGATTCGCCGCTGGGAAGTCACCGGGCCCTCCGGCCCCGTGGCGGAACGGTTGCGCATCCTTTCGATGGCAAGCGACCGCTATCCGATCCTGGAAAAATTCAACATCTTCGATCGCTTCGATATCGCCGAGAACGAGCGGCCGGCACGGCGTGAGGAATTCCGCCAGAAGATGCGCGACGAACTGCGCGAGCGTCTCGACTGAGACGGCGCGCGGACCGGGAAGTTAATTCTTCCTTCAGCTTTCATTAGGCCTTCGTTAAGCACAGAAAATGTTTGCCCGGCCAATACGTTGGGTTATCGGCGAACGTCGCCTGCGAGTGACAGCATTTTAGTCAAAGGCGATCTATTGCTCCGAGATCGATGACGCTTCGCGGCGTCCTCCAAACGATCTGCCGGGGACTTCCAATGAAAAAATTCCTGCTCGCAACCGTTGCCCTTGCCGCGCTCGGTGCGCCCGCGCTTGCCGCCGACCTCGGCCCGCGCGGTTATGCAAAGGCTCCGATCTTTGCCGCGCCGATCTACAACTGGACCGGCTTCTATATCGGCGGCCATCTCGGCGGCGCGTTCAGCGCCAGCAACAATTTCAACGGCCTCGTGCTGAGCGACTACGAAGCGCGCTTGCTGGGCGGCGTGCAGGCCGGCGCCGACTGGCAGTTCGCGCCAAACTGGGTCGTCGGTGCCGAGGGGCAATATAGCTGGCTCGGCAAGAACTACATCAACGCCATCTTCCCCGGCGGCTACGCCTACAGCAACAACCAGCGCGGCCTCGGCTCGATCACCGGCCGCGTCGGTTACGCCGCCGGTCCGGCGCTGTTCTACGTCAAGGGCGGTTACGCCTATTCCGACCATCGCGAGACGCTGACTTTTGCCGGCGTTCCCGTCGCCTTCACGCTCGACGCCAGTCACAGCAACGGCTGGACCGTCGGCGGCGGCGTCGAATACATGTTCGCGGCGAACTGGACCGCCAAGGCCGAGTATCAATACTACGATTTCGGCAACAGCCGCTTCCTCGCGCCCGCACCGCTGGTTCCGTTCGGCACCTTCCACAATGACGAGCACACGCTGAAGATCGGCGTGAACTACCGCTTCAACTTCGCGAGCCCGTAGCCGCGCGCTACTGATTTCAAAAAGCGGCGATCAAGAATTCTTGAACGCCAAAATTTCTTGAACACTAAGACGGCGCATGAAGCGCTTTCAATGGAAATCGCCGCGTTTTCCGCGCGCGGCGTTCCACATTGAGGGCTTCTTTCAGACCTGATTAAGACTTCATTAAGCAATCGGGAAACGCTGTTCCCCGCGAGGTTTGGTTGTCGCCGTGTGTGTCCGATGGGTGACAGCATTTCATGCAAAAGCTGTTTAACAGCGCGCCTCTGAATGGCGTCAGCAACAACTGATGTCCCTGAATGATCTCTGGAGACTCAAGAACAATGAAGAAGTTTCTTCTCGCTACTGTGGCGCTCGTCGCACTCGGCGCGCCTGCACTTGCAGCCGATCTCGCTGCCCGCCCCTACACCAAGGCGCCCCCGATGATCGCGCCGATCTACAACTGGACCGGCTTCTACATCGGCGGTCATATCGGTGGTGCGTTCGGCGGTGACGACGCGTTCAACGGCCTCGTCGTCGGCGGCAACAATGACGCGCGCTTCCTCGGCGGTGTGCAGGTCGGCGCCGACTACCAGTTCGCCCCGAACTGGGTGCTCGGTGTCGAAGGCCAGTACTCCTGGCTCGGCGGCAGCAACAACGGCTGGGCGTTCCCGAACGGCTACCTCTACACCAACGACCAGCGTGCCATCGGCTCGGTGACCGGCCGCATCGGCTACACCTGGGGTCCGGCGCTGCTCTACGTAAAGGGCGGTTATGCCTACTCCGACAACCGCGAGACCCTCCTGCTCGCCGGCGTGCCGCAGCCCTTCGGCTTCGACCACAGCCACAAGGATGGCTACACCGTCGGTGCCGGTCTCGAATACATGTTCGCGCAGAACTGGTCGGCCAAGGCCGAGTACCAGTACTACGACTTCGGCAAGTCCACGTTCGTGACCCCGGTGGCGCTGGCTCCGTTCGGCAGCTTCCGCAACGACGAGCACACCGTGAAGGTCGGCATCAACTACCGCTTCAACTTCGGCGGTCCGGTTGTCGCGAAGTATTGATCAACTCTCAGTTGAGAGTGGACGGAAAGGCCGGCGTCACGCCGGCCTTTTTGTTTTTGCTGCATAAAAAGCGCACGACCCCGCCGCGTTTTCCCGACTTGTTAACCGGGTATCGCGATACTGCCGCCGAACTTTCACTGGGGTTTAGGGGCGGGCAATGGCGTTTCGGTTCAGCATCGGCAAATTCAGGCTCAGGGGTTTTGGTCTTCCGAAATGGGGCGTGAGGGGCAGCCTGTTTGCCGCCTTCGCCGTCATCGCGGGCATGGCGATCGTCATCAGCGCCGGCGCCGGCATGGTCTTGAACCATCTCGGCGGCGCCATGGTCGATCTGAGCGGACGCGACATCCCGCGGCTCGCCGCCAGCCTGCAATTGTCGGCGCAGAGCGCGAGCCTCGCCAGCCAGGGGCCGGCCCTGCTCGCCTCGCGCAACGAGGAGACGCTGAAGGAACGCGCCACCAAGGTGAAGGAGACACAGGCCGTCGTGATGGCCAAGCTCGGCGAGATCGCCAGGCTCGGCGCCGACAAGGATGTCGTCGCCAACCTCACCGAAACCGTGAAGAACATCGACGACATGATCAACAGCCTCGGCTCGGCGGCGCGCGAACGGCTCGAGGCTGCCGCCCAGCACGACAAGCAGTATGAGGCGCTGCGCAAGGCGCAGAAGGAATTCGTCACCGCTTCCGTGCCGGAAATGGTGGACGCCCAGAGCCGGCTCCACGCCGTTCTCACCGCCGTCGATCCTTCAGCCGACGACGCCAGCCACGCGGCGCATGTCGTCGAGCAGCTCGGCAACGTCATCGCCAGCGGAAATCTGCTGGCATCCAACATGGCCGCCGCCCTGTCCGCCACCAACAGCGACACGCTGGAAACGATCGAAAAGGATTACAAGGAAACCGTCGAGCGCATCAAATCCAACCTCGAGATGCTGCCGAAAAACGCCGGCGGCAAGACGATGAGCGAGGCCACGGCGAAACTGCGAGCGCTCGGCGAGGGCAAGGAACGCATCTTCAAGATCCGCCAGAAGGAACTGGACGCCGACGATTACGGCCAGACCATTCTGGAGGAAACCCGCAAGCTCAATGTCGGGCTCGGCATCAGCGTACAGCAGCTCGTCGACGGCGTGCGCAAGGAAACCGACGCCGCGTCCGGACTGGCCGTGCAGGAAATTTCCTGGGCGACCGTCGCCATGCTGGCGCTCGGCGTCGCAACCCTGATTGGATCGGTGCTGTTCGTCTGGCTCTATGTCGGCCGCAGCATCCTGCGCCGGATGCGCGCCCTGCAGAGTTCGATGAAGATTCTATCGAGCGGCGATCTGAACTCGGAGATCTACCGGTCCGGCCAGAGCGACGAGATCGCGGAAATGTCGGAATCGCTGCACGTGTTCCGGGAGAGCATGCTCGCGGCGCGGACCCTGTCGGCCGAACAGGACAAGGACCGCATCGCCAAGGTGGAGCGCGCCTCCCGCGTGGAAGCGCGCATCGCCGAATTCGAATCCACCGTCCGCGGCGCGCTCGACACCCTGCAGGCCTCGGCCAATTCGATGCAGGCCACGGCGCAAAGCATGTCGGCGACCGCCGACAAGTCCAGCGCGCTGGTCAGCGCGGTGGCCTCTGCCGCCGAGGAAACCTCGGTCAACGTGCAGACCGTGTCGTCCGGCACCGAGGAATTGTCCTCGTCGATCGCCGAGATCGGCCGCCAGGTCGTGACCTCCTCGGAAATCGCCCGCAAGGCGGTCGACGAAGCGGGTGCCACCGACGCCACCATGCAGGGCCTTGCCGACAACGCCGCCCGCATCAGCGTCGTCGTCGACCTGATCCAGACCATCGCCTCGCAGACCAACTTGCTGGCGCTCAACGCCACCATCGAAGCCGCGCGCGCCGGCGAAGCCGGCCGCGGATTCGCCGTGGTCGCCTCTGAAGTGAAGAGCCTCGCCAACCAGACCGCGAAGGCAACCGACGAGATCCGTCAGCAGATCGTCAACATGCAGACGGTGACGAATTCGGCCGTAGGCGCCATCAGGAACATCTCGACCACCATCACCGAGATCAACGAGGTCACTTCGGCGATCGCGGCCGCGGTCGAGGAGCAGGGTGCGGCGACGCGCGAGATCGCCCGCAACATCCAGCACGCCGCCGGCGGCACCAGCGAGGTCTCCAGCAACATCGTCGGCGTCAGCAACGCCTCGAACGAGGCCGGCACGGCCGCGGGCGAGGTACTGAGTGCCTCCGATGCCCTGCGCCGCGAGGCCGACGTGCTGCGCGCGGAAATCGACGCGTTCCTGTCGAATATCCGGGCGGCCTGATCAAGTCGCCATGCGCTGCGGGCGACAGCCCGCGCGCTCCGCGCATGGTTTGCAACCGGTTTGCGGGCAATACCGCCCGCAGCCCTGCGATTTCCAAATCAGCAATTGTTTTTCGGCTGGCGCGGCGCCGAATGTGCCGCTAAGCCGGTGGCATGCATTCGAAAACCGACAGCATCCATTCCTCCGCCGAGGCCCTGCGCTACCCCTGGGAAGCCCATCCCGGCCACGACCAGGTCGTCGAGGTGACGCCGGGCGTGTTGTGGGTGCGGCTGAAGCTGCCGTTCCGCCTCAACCATGTGAACATCTACCTGCTCGCCGACGGCGACGGCTGGGCCATGGTGGATTCCGGATTCGGCAACGAGGAAACGATCGCGGCCTGGACCACCCTGTTCGAGGGCCCGCTGTCGCATGTGAAGATCAGCCGGCTGATCGTCACCCATTCGCATCCTGACCATGTCGGCCTTGCGGGGTGGATCGTCGAGCGCTTCAATTGCGAGCTTCACATGTCGCAGGTGGAATACCTGCAATCGGTCTATCACCAGAACCGCGGCACCGAGGAACGGCGCAATGCGCAGCGGCTGTTCTTCCGCCGTCACGGCATGGACGAGAACCTGACCGACAAGCTGCTCGGCCGCGGCCAGGATTATCTGAAGCGGGTTTCGGTGCTGCCGCCGTCCTATCGCCGCATCTCGAATGGCGAGGAAATTACAATCGGCACGCGGCGCTTCAAGGTGATCACCGGCGGCGGCCATGCGCTGGATCAGGTGATGTTGTATTGCGCCGCGGACAAATTGTTCCTGTCGGCCGATCAGGTGCTGAGCAAGATCTCGCCCAATGTCAGCGTCTGGGCGGTCGAGCCCGACCAGAACTCGCTCGGCGAATATCTGGCCTCACTGGCAAGCCTCACCACCACGCTGCCCTATGACGTATTGGTGCTGCCCGGCCACGGCGTACCGTTCTACGGCATGAAGACCCGCATCAAGCAGCTTGCCGACCACCACGAGGAGCGCTGCCGGCTGATCGCGGAAGCCTGCCGGGAAATTCCGCAGACCTCCAAGGAACTGGTGCCGGTCGTGTTCCACAAGCATGTGCTCGACGTGCACCAGATGGGTTTTGCCGCCGGCGAACTGATCGCGCATGTCAATTACATGCTGGTCGAGGGACGGCTGACGTCGGAAGTGACCGACGGCGTGCTGCGCTTCCGGACGACATAATCTCGCGAAGCGTGCCGTCTACCGCGCCGGCTTTTTGGCCGGCAATTTTCCGGCGCGCAATCCGCCGGCCTTGTGCACCTTCGAGCGCGGCTCGACCCAACCTTCCCGGGCCATGATGGCGAAACGGGGCATCGTCGCCAGCGCCGAACTGACCGCGAGCCCGAAAAAACTGGAACGGCTCATGCCGAGTTCGGCCGCGTGCCGGTCGGCTCGCGCAATCAGGCTTTTCGGAAGATACACATTGACCCGTTCCGACGGATCCGGCGGGTCCACGCCGACAACGAAATAAGCCACGAGGTCGCAGCCCTTGGGCAGCACGATCGCTTCGAACAGCGTCGGCTCGGGAAGCGGGCGGTCATGCTCGGCCAGCGCGTCGACCGCCTGCGCCAGCGCGTCTTCCGCCCTCTCGATGGCTTCCTGCTGCGACCTTCCGCCGGCAACGCAGCCCGGAAAATCGGGAAACCAGGCGCCGAAGGTCCCCTTGGGACCGCGCTCCAGAACCGCCGGAAAGAAACGTCTTTTCATTGGGCCTCGCTGGACTGTTATGCTATTTCACACACTGCGATGTGTCAAATAACACATCATCCCGGCTTCCGCCGGAATCGCGAAGTGCTTCTACGTATTGATCAAAATCAAATCCGGCCCTGCCTCGGTAGCATTCCGGACCCGCGTTCAAATTCATGTTTGCGGCTCGACATTAGACCTGGAAAAGCTCTAAAAAGAAGGGCCAGTACGGCCAGTTTCCGCTCCGGGATTTGCGATGGATTACAGCCAGTTTTTCAGTACCGCCCTCAACCGCCTGCATGATGAGCGGCGCTATCGCGTGTTTGCCGATCTCGAGCGGATCGCGGGCCGGTTTCCGCATGCGGTGTGGCATTCGCCGAAGGGCCCGCGCAATGTCGTGATCTGGTGCTCCAACGATTATCTCGGCATGGGCCAGCACCCCAAGGTGGTCGGCGCCATGGTCGAGACCGCGACCCGCGTCGGCACCGGCGCGGGCGGCACCCGCAACATCGCCGGCACCCATCATCCGCTGGTGCAGCTCGAGGAAGAGCTTGCCGATCTGCACGGCAAGGAAGCCTCGCTGCTGTTCACCTCGGGCTATGTCTCGAACCACACCGGCATTTCGACCATCGCCAAGCTCATTCCGAACGTCCTCATCCTTTCCGACGCGCTCAACCACAACTCGATGATCGAGGGTGTCCGCGAGGCGCGCTGCGATCGCGAGATCTTCCGCCACAACGACGTGGCGCATCTGGAAGAGCTGCTGATCGCCGCCGGCGACCGCCCCAAGCTGATCGTCTGCGAGAGCCTGTATTCGATGGACGGCGACGTGGCGCCGCTCGCGAAAATCTGCGACCTCGCCGAAAAATACGGCGCCATGACCTATGTCGATGAAGTCCACGCGGTCGGCATGTACGGCCCGCGCGGCGGCGGCATCGCCGAGCGCGACGGCGTCATGCACCGCATCGACGTGCTGGAAGGCACGCTCGCCAAAGCGTTCGGCTGCCTCGGCGGCTATATCGCGGGCAAGGCCGAGATCATCGACTGCGTGCGCTCCTACGCAGCCGGCTTCATCTTCACCACCGCACTGCCGCCGGCGATCTGCTCGGCCGCGACCGCCGCAATCCGGCACCTGAAGACCTCGAACTGGGAGCGCGAGCGCCACCAGGACCGCGCCGCCCGCGTCAAGGCGATCCTCAACGCCGCCGGCCTGCCCGTCATGTCGAACGACACCCACATCGTGCCGCTGTTCGTCGGCGACCCCGAGAAGTGCAAACAGGCGTCCGACATCCTGCTGGAAGAGCACGGCATCTATATCCAGCCGATCAACTATCCGACAGTGGCCAAGGGAACCGAGCGGCTGCGCATCACGCCGTCGCCCTACCATGAGGACGCCCTGATCGATCAGCTTGCCGAAGCGCTGCTGCAGGTCTGGGAACGCCTCGGCCTGCCGCTGAACCGGAAAACGCTGGCGGCCGAATAACCTTAACCCGCCTGAAATTCCCGAAACCGGGCCGGTCGCGCGATGCGCTACCGGCCCGATCCGTCTATACTGCCCCCTTGCGACGGCTGCCGCCCAGGGTGACGCCGCGCATCAGGGAGACCATCCGCGATGTTGCACGATTGGGGCGTGATCGCAGCCGCCTTCGGCTACATCGGATTGCTGTTTCTGGTCGCCAGCCATGGCGACCGCCTGTCGCCGCTGAAGCGCGGCCGCGCCAGCGCGCTGATCTATCCGCTGTCGCTGGCGATCTATTGCACCTCCTGGACGTTCTTCGGCTCGGTCGGCTTTGCCAGCCGCACCAGCGTCGATTTCCTCGCCATCTATGTCGGCCCGATCCTGATGGTGGGGCTGTGCACGCCGCTGCTGCGCCGCGTGATCCAGCTCGCGAAATCCCAGAACATCACCTCGATCGCCGACTTCATCGCCGCGCGCTACGGCAAGAGCCAGGCGGTCGCCGCCACGGTGGCGGTGATCGCGATCATAGGCTCCGTCCCCTACATCGCGCTGCAGCTCAAGGCGATGGCGTCTTCGCTTGAAACCATTTTGAGCGAGGACAAGCTGTTTTCCTCGATCCCGATCATCGGCGACATCGCGCTGATCGTGATGCTGGCGATGGCGGTATTCGCCGTGCTGTTCGGCACCAGGCAGGCCGACGCCACCGAGCACCAGCACGGCCTGATGCTGGCGATCGCCACCGAATCCATCGTCAAGCTGGTCGCCTTCCTCGCCGTCGGCATGTTCGTGACCTTCTGGATGTTCACGCCGTACGAACTGATCGAGCGCGCGATGAAGACGCCGGAAGCGGTGCGCGCCATCTCGTACACGCCCTCGATCGGCAATTTCCTGACCATGACGCTGCTGTCGTTCTGCGCGATCATGCTGCTGCCGCGCCAGTTCCACGTCAGCGTGGTCGAGAATTCGACCGATGCCGAGGTCAGCCGTGCCCGCTGGCTGTTTCCGCTCTATCTGGTCCTGATCAACCTGTTCGTGATCCCGATCGCGATCGCCGGCCTCGTAACCTTTCCGTTCGGCGCCGTCGAAGCCGACATGTACGTGCTGGCGCTGCCGATGCAGGCCAACTCGCCGCTGCTCAGCGTCATCGTGTTCGTCGGCGGCCTGTCGGCGGCAACCGCGATGGTGATCGTCGAATGCGTCGCGTTGTCGATCATGGTCTCCAACGACATCGTGCTGCCGCTGGTGCTGCCGCGAAGCGAGCAGAGCCGCACCGGAGGAAAGGATTTCAGCGACTTCCTGCTCCGGGTGCGGCGCTTTGCGATCTTCGCCATCATGGTGATGGCCTATTGCTATTACAGCGCGCTCGGCAACACCCAGCTCGCGGCGATCGGCCTGTTGTCCTTCGCCGCGATCGCGCAGCTCGCGCCGGCCTTCTTCGGCGGCCTGTTCTGGCGGCAGGCGACCGCACAGGGCGCGATGGGCGGCATGCTGGTCGGCGTCGCGGTGTGGATGTACACGCTGTTCATTCCGAGCTTCCTCGAGGGCAATACCGCCGGCATGTTGTTCCTGCAGCACGGCCCGTTCGGCATCGAGGCGCTGCGCCCGCGAGCCCTGTTCGGCGCCGACCTGCCGCCGCTGCTGCATGGGGTGCTCTGGAGCCTGTCGCTCAACATCCTCGCCTACGTCGTGCTCTCGATCGCGCGCCGGCCTTCCTCGATCGAGCGGTTGCAGGCGGATCTGTTCGTGCCTCCGACGCTGGCGCCGATCACACCGACCTTCCGGCGCTGGCGCACCACGGTGACGGTGCAGGACATCCAGACCACGGTGGCGCAGTATCTCGGGTCCGAGCGCGCGCGTCAGGCGTTCGAGGCCTTCGCCGCCAGGCATTCCGCCGATCTCGACCCGTCGGCGCCCGCCGATTTCGAGCTGCTGCAGCACGCCGAGCATCTGATCGCCTCCTCGATCGGCGCCGCCTCCTCGCGTCTCGTGATGTCGCTGCTGCTGCGCAAGCGCACGGTCTCCGCCAAGGCCGCGCTCAAGCTGCTCGACGACTCCCATGCGGCGGCGCACTTCAATCGCGAGATATTGCAGACCGCGCTGAACCACGTGCGGCAGGGCATCGCGGTATTCGACTCCGATCTGCAACTGATCTGCTCGAACCGGCAATTCGGCGAAATTCTCGCATTGCCGCCGCACCTGGTGCAGCTCGGCATTCCGTTGCGGGAAATCCTCGAATTCATGGGGGCGATCAACCCGCCCGGCTCCGGCGACGGCGATGCGTTGCTGGAGAAACGGCTGGCCGCCTATACCACCGAGGGCGAGCCCTATCTGGAGCGCGTGCCCGATCGCCACATGGTGCTCGAGGTCCGCTCGAACCGGATGCCCGGCGGCGAGATCGTGACCACCTTCTCCGACGTCACGCCGAGCTTCGAGGCGGCCGAGGCGCTGGAACGCGCCAACGCGACGCTGGAAAAACGCGTGCGCGACCGCACCGAGGAACTGACGCGGCTGAACTCGGAACTGGCGCTGGCGAAAAGCACGGCGGAAGACGCCAACAATTCCAAGACACGCTTCCTGGCGGCCGCCAGCCACGACATCCTGCAGCCGCTGAACGCGGCGCGGCTTTACGTCACGAGCCTGGTCGAACGCCAGAACGGCGGCGAGGATTCCCGTCTGGTCGAGAACATCGACGATTCGCTGGAGGCGATCGAGGAAATCCTCGGCGCGCTGCTGGACATCTCGCGGCTCGACGCCGGCGCGATGATGCCGTCGATCACCCGCTTCAGGATGGGCGATCTGATGCGCTCGCTCGAGATCGAGTTTGCGCCGATCGCGCGCGCCAAGGGATTGAAGCTGACTTTCGTGCCGTGCTCGCTGCCGGTGGAATCCGACCGTACGCTGCTGCGGCGGCTGCTGCAGAACTTCATCTCCAACGCGATCAAATACACCCCGCGTGGACGCGTGCTGATCGGCTGCCGCCGTCACGGCCAAAGCCTGCAGATTAGCGTCTATGACACCGGCGTCGGCATTCCAACGCAAAAGCGCGGCGAGATTTTCAAGGAATTCCATCGCCTCGAACAGGGCGCGCGGATCGCCCGCGGCCTCGGCCTCGGTCTTTCGATCGTCGAGCGGCTGGCGCGCGTGCTCAATCACGGCATCTTGCTGGACGCAACCGCCAGCGGCGGCTCGGTGTTCTCGGTAACGGTGCCGGTCGTCAAGGCCGTCAACTACACCGCGGCGGTCACGGCGGCGACGCCGCTGTCGACGCCGTTGAGCGGCGCGCTGGTCGCCTGCATCGAGAACGACGCGGCGATCCTCGACGGCATGAAGACGCTGCTGACGGCATGGGATGCCGAGGTGATCGCGGTCGCCGATCCCGAGGCCGCGATCGGGGCGATCGAGGCCGCCGGCCGGCCGGTCACGGGCCTGCTGGTGGACTATCATCTCGACCGCGGCAACGGTCTCGGCGCCATCAGGGATATCCGCCGGCGTTTCGGCCACGCCATCCCGGCGATCCTGATCACCGCGGACCGCAGCCCGCAAGTGCGGGCGGCGGCGCGCGACGAAAACATCGTGGTGCTGAACAAGCCGGTCAAGCCGGCCTCGCTGCGCGCGCTGCTCGGACAATGGCGCACCCAGCAGATGGTGGCGGCGGAGTAGGCGCACTCATCTCGTCCCGTCATGACGTGGAAGCATACGTGTCCGTTCTCGCGGCATGTTTTCGCCCGAGCTTTTGCAAATTCGTTGTCCCTCTCTCGAAACAGAGGGCGCAGGGAATGCCGGGTGCACGCTGCACCCGCGGTCTCGTGTGCCAAGAATTGCGCATTTGGCGCACACGAGCATACAGGTGAGCGGAAACACTCCGACATCCCCTGCGCAATGGCTTTACGGCTTACTTCGTGCTCTCCCCGGTGGAGCGGGCTTGTTGTCACCGTCACCTGCGGATAACTCTGCAGGCTTAACGCCAGCATCGCGGCGCCAGGACCACACGACTTCGCCGTACGCGGACAGCGTTTCGTCCGGCGCAAAACGACGCCTGACGCCACCCGCGTCCACCGCATCCCATCCCAACGCTTGGTGACGATGGCCAACGCCCCTCCTCGGGATGAGACGGGATAGCTTATAATTCTGATTTTCAGAAATGTGAAGCGGAATATTTTTGACTACCGGGCTTGACACGATTTCCGAAAATCAGAAGTGATTTGCCCGTCGTGTCGAATTTGTCACAACTCTCTCCCCTCATGGCTGAGGAGCGCGCTCTTGCGACGAAGCCATCCAATCTTTTTGCGGGCCACGATGGATTGCCCTCGCTTCGCTCGCAATGACGCGCAAGCGCGCGCGGCGCATCCTTCGAGACGCCGTAGAGCCTCTCATCGCGCGTGCATTCGCGCGACCCGCTTGGCGGCTCCTCATCAGGATGACGGATCAAGGATGCGCGATGCTTAATGATGCGGTCAGAGGCTACGCCGTCGGCGTACCCTGGCGCCACTGGCCGCCGGAAATCTTCGCGGCGGCAATCACCGCTTGCGTGCGGCTCTCGACGCCGAGCTTTTGCAGGATCGCCGAGACATGCGCCTTGATGGTCGCTTCGGAGACACCCAGCTCATAGGCGATCTGCTTGTTGAGCAGCCCCTCCGACAGCATCATCAGCACCCGCACCTGCTGCGGGGTCAGCGTCACCAGCCGGTCGCGCAGCCGCGCCATGTCGGGGTCGGCGGCGGAGGTGAGATCGGTGTCCGGCGGGATCCAGACGTCGCCGTCCATCACCTTCAGGATCGCGTCGCGCAGCGTATCGACGCCGAAGCGTTTCGGGATGAAACCGGAAGCTCCGAAATCGAGCGAGCGGCGGATGGTGCCAACGTCGTCGCTGGCGGACACCACGACGACCGGGATCGCAGGATACTGCGCCCGCAGATAGATCAGTCCGGAGAAGCCGGATATCCCAGGCATAGTCAGATCGAGCAGGATCAGGTCGACGTCGGAATCCTGCTCCAGCAGTGCCGTCAATTCGTCGAATGTTCCGGCCTCGTCGACCTTCGCCGACGTCATGACGCTTGCGACCGCTTGTCGCAACGCGTCGCGGAACAGCGGATGGTCGTCGGCGATGACAAGGCGGGTGTTGGCAGCGGCAGTCATTGATTTCTTGCGCGAGGTTGCAACAAACCCGTGACTGGACAAGCCCCGCCAAACGAGTTTCAGCAATTGTCCTCCGCCCGGCTGCCGCATGCAAGCACGCAAATATCGCTCTCAGTAGAAGCGGTTAACCGGCGGATTGTGCATCGCACAATCCACCGTCGGCATGCAGGCCAGCCGAGCGCGCATTGGCTCGCCGCGAGTTGGCTGTTTGCTGCGGGCGAACCCGCATCAGTCCTTGAACAGGATGTCGCGGGCCAATTCATCGACGGACGCCACCGATTCGAGCGCCGCGCGCAATCGATCGCGATCGCGGGCCGGCAACCGCTTCACCCAGACAGCGTTGGAGGGCGGCGTGCCATGAGCGACATCTTCAACCTGCTGCGACAGGATCAGATCGAGAAATACCCCATGCGCCTCGACAAGCGCATCGAGGTCGGTCTCGTGAACCCGAACAATATCCTTCAATCCCGCCAGTCGCGCCGGTGTCGACAGGTCCATCACATGGTGGCGGATCGCCATCGCGCGCGCCGCCGCGACAATGCCGAACAGCCCGGCGGCCTTGAGATCGATGCGGCCGCCTTCGGCGCGGATGCCGCCGAAAAATCCCAGGCTGGCCGGAATCCTGATGCCTTCGACCAGCAGCTTGGCGAACGCAATCTGACCCGCGGCCGCGGCAAAGGCTGCCTGCCTCACCGCGACGGCAAGGCCGCCATCGCCGTGAACGGCCCGCAAGTCGAAGAAAATATCGACCGACAGCAGGTCCGCGGGGCGTGAGCGCGTGATCCAGTTGTCGATGCGCTCCCGCCACGTCGCGACCGAGCCGCGCCACGGCGGGTTCTTCGCCATGACCCCGCCCTTGCAATATGGCACGCCGGCCTCATGCAGAATGTCGGCGGCATGCGCGCCAAAGGTCGCGAACCAGCGATCCGCCTCGCTGTCGGGCTCGCCTCGTTCGAAAATCACGGCGTTGTCCTGGTCCATCGCCAGCAGGCTTTCGCCGCGGCCAGCGGATCCGAGAACGATCAGGGCATAGGGCACCGGGGGACCGCCCAGGCCCCGCTTGCGCATGATCTGCTCGGCGATCACGGCGGCCTGGCTGGAGAGCGCCCGCAGTTCGCTGGAGATCACCTCCGCAATCTCGCGGCCGGACAGTCCCTCCGCCAAAAGCGCTTCCGCGACCCGCGGCAGCTTTGCCCAGGCCCCCGACAAGGCGTGTGCGTCTTCGGCATTGTCGATCTCGTCGCCAAGCGATATCGCCTCCCCGGCCCGGAGACGCAGCAGGTCCCGCGCCGACAGCGCACCGACCAGTCGGTCGGCCTCGTCGACAACACCGAGATGGCGGATCTTGAGGCGGCTCATCCGCCCGATGGCGCGATAGACGAACGCATCGGCCGGAACCGAGACCAGCGGCGTTGCCATGATCCGGCCCACCGGCAGTTCGAGTGCGGCGGCGCCGAGCCGGTCGATCGCGCGCAGCATGTCCCGCTCGGTCACAATTCCCGCCTCGGCCGCCCTGACGTTGTTTGCCGCCGCCTGCGGCTCGTGCACGTACAGAGACGATATCTTTTCGTGCGCCATTCGCGCCAAGGCTTCGCTGATCGGAACGTTCGAGGCGACGAAGATCGCCGGCGTCCGCATGATGTCGCGGGAGCGGTGGTGGTAGGCATAGGCGTCGAAGCGCCCCAGCGTCTGCTCCGCATCGACGCGGGCAGGAGGTTCGACCGCTTCGACCCAGCCGAGCCGCACCTGGTCGTCGAGCACGGCAATGAGCGCGCGGCAGGCCCGTTCGGCCTCGGCAACGGTGCGAATGTTATGATCGCGCAGCTTCGGCACCAGCGCCATGAACACGCGGGCCGTCGTCACCGCGTCGCCGAGGGCGGCATGCCGGCCGGCGACATCGAACCCGAGCCAGCTGGCCAGTTTCTCCAGCGTATATCCGGCCAGTTCGGGCGCCGCGATTTGGGCGAGCAGTCTGGTATCGAGCGTTCGCGGCCGGGTCCACGGCAACCCGGCCAGCTCGCATTCCCGCTTCAGTACCGCGAGATCGAACCCCACCGTATGTCCGATCACGATGGACGGGCCGAGGAATGCCGAAAAGCGCGGCCAGACGTCAGCAAAGGCGGGCGCCGTCGCGACAGCCGCATCGTCGATGCCATGGATCCGCGTCGCCACGTCGGGGATCGGTTCACCGCCCGGCCGCAGCAATTGACGAAACGTATCGCCTTCAATCAACTTGCCGCCCGAAAGGCGCACTCCGGCAAGCTCGATCACGCGCGCCTTGCGCGGATCAAGCCCCGTGGTCTCGGTATCGATGACGATGGCATCGAGCGACAGGAGCGGAGCACCGGCGTTTATCCTCTCCATCGCCCCTCCCTGCCGCCTGCACGGCCAACCGAGAATCAGGCCGTGGCATCGGCGGTCAGTGCCTGTCGCACGGACGCATTGTCGATTCGCTCGATCAATTCGTCGTGGATGTTGCAAAGGCAGACCCGCAGATAATTGCGCGTGGTCGCAAAATCCCGGCCGCGCAATTTCTCGTGGATTGGCATCATCGAGAAATAGGCTTCCGCCAGCGGTTCGGGAATGTCCATGACCCGCTTGGGTGCGTGCCCCCCGACGAGGTCGAGCCGGTGCGCAAGCTCGCGGCGCGCCTCCTGCCAGGCTTCTTCTCCGATCAATGGCGACACCGGATAGCGGTCCAACACCGAAAGGACGACCGCGATCAACCTGTCGAGGATTTCGCGGCGCTGCGTCCCGGCTCCCTGGGCCAGAACCCCCTCGACCATCTCGCCGACCATCGCCAGTCCCAGCGGATAGGCCTGCCAACGGGCGAGTTCGACCGAGTGGGCAAATCCCTGCTCGGCAAACAATACCTTCGCGTAGTGGCCTGCACGCGCGCGCGAATATTCGTAAATTCCCTTTTGCGTGATGAACGCCGATTGCGCATCGATGAAATCCGCGAGCGCCTCCCGGTCCCGGATCGGTGGGCGACGGCGAAACAACTTTTCCAACAGCTTCATCGCGGTCTGATCCTATCGGGCGAGCCGGACCAGTTCATCCGATTTTGCCTGCATTAGCAAAGGGCAACGTCGTCGGCGCGCTCTGCAGTTAGCGGCCGCAACAAGCTGCACCCGCCGAAAGTATAACAAGACCTTAGGGTTCCGTAATGTTAGCTTTTCATGTTTCCGCACCGGCGCAAGATCGGGGGAGACGGCGGCAAGGGGGGCGCCGCGCTGAAGGGATTGCATTCCCCTCGTCATTCAATCTCGCCGGCGCGTTTGCCGACCGGTGCCTTGAGGAGGAATTGCAGCCCATGCCTGACTCTAAAGACATGAAACAGAGAGAAGAGGCCCACTGGGCCAAGACATCACGCCTGATGTGGACGCATCTCGGCGTCTGGTTCTTCTTCGGCTTCATCATCCACATGTTCGTGGTGCCCCTCAACAAGATCACGATTCCGATCCTCGACTTCCCGCTCGGCTTCTACATGGCCGCGCAGGGATCGCTCATTGTTTTCGTGGTCATGCTGTTCATGTTCGCCAAGCAGCAGGACAAGATCGATCGCGAATTCGGCTTTGCCGAGGAAGATTGAGGGGAATGACCATGGCTACTAAATCTGCAGGCGGCATGGACTTTCTCGCCAATCTGGGAAAAGTCTATGGCATCTACACAGGCGGCTTTCTCGCCTTCGTCATCCTGCTAGCGGTTCTCGAACAGATCGGGGTGCCGAACAAGATTCTCGGCTACCTGTTCGTGTTCTTCACGCTCGCGGTCTACGCCATCATCGGCGTGCTCTCGCGAACGGCACAGGTTTCCGAATATTACGTCGCCGGCCGCAGCGTACCCGCCTTCTATAACGGCATGGCAACCGGTGCGGACTGGATGTCGGCGGCGTCCTTTGTCGGCATGGCCGGCACCCTCTTCCTGCTCGGCTATGACGGCCTGGCCTGGGTGCTCGGCTGGACCGGCGGCTTCGTGCTGGTGTCGATCCTGATCGGACCGTACCTGCGCAAGTTCGGCGCCTACACGGTGCCCGACTTCCTGGCATTCAGGTACGGCGGCAATCTGGCCCGCGCGCTGGGTGTCATCGTGCTCGTGGCCTGCTCCTTCACCTATGTGACGGCGCAGATCTACGGCACCGGACTGATCGCCTCGCGATTCCTCGGGATGCAGTTCGAACTGGCCGTCTTCGCCGGACTTGTCGGCATTCTGGTTTGCTCGATGCTGGGCGGTATGCGGGCGGTGACCTGGACGCAGGTGGCGCAGTACATCGTGCTGATCATCGCCTACCTGACCCCGATCATCATCCTGTCCACCAAGAAGTACGGAATTCCGATTCCGGAACTCACTTACGGACAGGCGATCGCAGACATCACGGCGCGAGAGCAGCAGATGCTGGCGACAGGATTGGCAACCGTCGCCGCCCTGAAGCCCCACATCCAGCCGTTCATCAACTATACTCCCCTGAACTTCTTCGCGATCATCATGTGCATGATGGTCGGCACCGCCTCCCTGCCGCACATCCTGATGCGCTATTTCACCACCCCGTCGGTGCGTGAGGCGCGGCAGTCGGTGGCTTGGTCGTTGCTGTTCATCTTCCTGCTGTACTTCTCGGCGCCGGCCTACGCGGCGTTCTCGAAGCTGGAAGTCTACACCAACATCATCGGGCGGGATCTGACGGCCATTCGTCCCTGGTTGTTCAACTGGGGTGAACTCGGGCTGATCCAGATCTGCGGCAAGAACGCGGCCACCATCGACGCCATCGTGGCAGCGTGCAAATCGATCGCCGGTCACCCCGGGGTCGTCCGGCTGCAGGACTTCGTCATCAACACCGACGTGATCGTGCTCTCCACGCCGGAAATCGCGGGCCTTCCCTACGTGATTTCGGGTCTGGTCGCCGCCGGCGGTCTCGCCGCCGCGCTCTCCACCGCTGACGGGCTGCTGCTCGCCATCGCCAACGCGTTGTCGCACGACGTCTACTACAAGATGATCGACCCCGACGCGCCGACCGTGCGCCGGCTGATGATCGCCCGCGTACTGCTGCTGGTCGTCGCGGTGGTCGCGGCAGCGACGGCGGCAACCAGGCCGGCAGACATCCTGGCCATGGTCGGCTGGGCGTTCTCGCTCGCCATGGCCGGCAACTTCCCGGCACTCGTGATGGGCGTCTGGTGGAAACGCGCAACGGCAACCGGTGCCGTAGCCGGCATCATTGCCGGGTTCGGACTGTGCCTGTTCTACCTGGTCACGACCCGGTACTTCCCGGGCGCAGGCGTGAAGTACTTCGGCATGACGTCGCTGTTGAACCCCGTGACGGGAGCGCCAATCGCCGATATCGCCAAGGCCATGGCGTTGCCCAATGCCATGGAAGCGTTCCCCACCCTGGCACACCCGCTGGCCAACAAGGTCGGCTGGTTCAACCTCACCAACATCGCCTGCGGGTTGTTGGGAGCACCGCTCGGCTTTGCTGTGATCTACGTCGTCAGCCTCCTCGGCAAGGCGCCGTCGGCGGAAATGCAGGCTTATGTCGACGACATCCGCAAGCCGCGCGGCAGGACGGTGCTCGAAGAGAAGACCACCTAGAGCACGGCGACACATTTCGGCAAACGGGGCCTTCCGAGGCCCCGTTTGTTGTTTGTGACGCCCACGCGACTTGCTTGCCCGGATTGCCACCGCTTGCCATGGTTGGCGTCACGATCTTGCGTCGCGTCCCGGTTCGCGCAATCGCTGAAGCAGCTCAGGGAGTCCGATCTTGGACAATGCAACTTCACTGGCCACCTATTGGTACTTCCATCTGCCGAATTTCGTTCTGGCGGCGCTGATGTACACGATGCTCGGCCGCTTCCTGCTCGGTCTGATGGTCGATGCGGATTCGCCGAACTACATCTGGCGGTTCTTTTGCCGGATCACCGACCCCGTGATTGCGGTTCTCTCGGTCGTGACGCCGAAGGTCACCCCTCCGGCCCTGCTCTGGCTGTTCGGCTTCGTCTGGATGTTCTGGCTGCGCGTGATCTTTCACTACACATTGCTGTTGTTGAATCTCGCTCCCCGGATCGCCGGAGCGGCATCATGAACCGCAATTTCTATTTCATCGGAATTGCGTTCTTCGGAATGATCAACGGCATCTTCAACCAGCTCTTTCTGATTTTCGCGCTGCTCTACGTCCAGCCGCTCGCCGGCCCGCTGCTGTTTGGCAGCCTGTCGCTGACGCTGATGTTTGCTTCCCTGATGGTGTCGACCGCGACTGTCATCATTGGCGGCATCCCGGCCGCGATCTACGAGCGGGTCACCGGCGCCTCGGAATCGAACGATGCGTCGCTCTGGATCTGGCTTGCCGGAACTGCACTTCTGGCCCTGCCCGCCGCCGGCAATTTCATCAAAATCGGCCTATAACCCGGGCGGCGGCGAGGTTGAGAGCGGCCCCGGTTTGGCGCTATGCTGACGGCGGTCGGTAACCGGGATTGATCTGAGCGAGCTGTTTCATGGATGAGATGCAGCGCATTGCCTATGAAACGGTACTTCGCGCCTGCGGTTTTGCATCGCTCGCCATCTTCTGCGTCATGATCGGCCTGTCGTTTCTTCCGCGCTCCGCGTTCCAGGCGGGTGGTTTCCTCAGCATGGTGATGACGCTCGTCCTCGTCTCAAAGCCCGGGAAGCGCAGACCAAGGACCATCGCCGCACCGAGATGTGGCTCTATCTCCCAAAGGAGAGCCGTCCGCCCCAGGCTATGCGCAACGGACGATTTCAGTCTTGATGCGCGAAATCTATTTTGCGGTTCGCGCGATGGACGGCGCTGGTATCCATTGTGATGTGGACCATCGCGCTGTTTTTTTCCGTTCTTGGAACGCAGAACCTATAGAGCGTCAGGTCCGTCCTCGGTCGTCCCGCTCCGTCCCCGAAGCATGATCTTTCGGAAGGCGGGTATCTGCTTTTACGGATCATGCTTTAGTCTAAACGACATCGCCGTACCGACCGGCCACGGGTCTTGTGCACCCGCAAATCCGTTATTTGTCCGAAGCGCTACACCCTTAACGCAAAAACGCTTTTCGCTTTCGCTTCCGTCAGTTGCGCAAAATCAAGGCCTTCGCGTGCGCCTGATGTATCCGTCGAAAGTCTGACGCAGCCAGTTCCAGCCGAAAGTACTATTGGGGCATCTGTGCCGAACATGTAGGGAGGCGGCTGATTTTGCGCGTCGATATGACGCGAACGCAGATTTCGATATCAAGAAAAACGGGGAGCGATTCAAGATGTCCACTATCACTACAACATCAACCAAGTCGACAGGCATGACGAAGGACGAACGTTTCGTCATTGTCGCTTCGTCGCTCGGTACCGTCTTCGAATGGTATGACTTCTACCTGTTACGGATCGCTCGCCAGCATCATCGGCGCGCAGTTCTTCTCGGCCTATCCGCCGGCCACCCGCGACATCTTCGCGTTGCTGGCCTTCGCCGCCGGCTTCCTGGTGCGCCCGTTCGGCGCCATCGTGTTCGGCCGCATCGGCGACATCGTCGGCCGCAAATACACCTTCCTCGTCACCATCCTGATCATGGGCCTGTCGACCTTCATCGTCGGCCTGCTGCCCAATGCCGCGACCATCGGCATCGCGGCGCCGATCATCCTGATCGCGCTGCGCCTGTTGCAGGGCCTCGCGCTCGGCGGCGAGTATGGCGGTGCGGCGACCTACGTCGCCGAACATGCGCCGATGGGCAAACGGGGCTACTACACCTCGTTCATCCAGACCACGGCAACGCTCGGGTTGTTCCTGTCGCTGCTGGTGATCCTGTTCACCCGTACCGCGCTCGGAGAACCCGAATTCGCCGCCTGGGGCTGGCGCATTCCGTTCCTGCTGTCGGTGGTCCTGCTCGGCGTGTCCGTCGTCATCCGGCTGAAACTGAACGAATCGCCGGTGTTCCAGAAGATGAAGGACGAGGGCAAGGCCTCCAAGGCCCCGCTCACCGAAGCCTTCGCCAACTGGAGCAACGCCAAGATCGTCATCATTGCCCTGATCGGCGGCGTGATGGGCCAGGGCGTGGTCTGGTACACGGGCCAGTTCTACGCGCTGTTCTTCCTGCAATCGATCCTCAAGGTCGACGGCTACACCGCCAACCTGCTGATCGCCTGGTCGCTACTGCTCGGCACCGGGTTCTTCATCGTGTTCGGCGCGCTGTCCGACAAGATCGGCCGCAAGCCGATCATCCTGGCGGGCTGCCTGATCGCGGCGCTGACCTTCTTCCCGATCTTCCGCATGATCACGACCAACGCCAACCCGGCGCTGGAAAAGGCCATCGAGACCGTCAAGGTCGAGGTGGTCGCGGATGCGAAGGGTTGCGGCGACTTGTTCAACCCGGTCGGTACCCGCGTCTTCACCGCACCATGCGATACCGCCCGCGCCTACCTGTCCCAGCAGTCGGTCAAGTACTCGACCACCTATGGCCCGGCAGGTTCGCCGGTTAAGGTCGTCGTCAATGGCAAGGATGTGCCCTACACGGCAGCGGCGGCATCGAACCCGCAGGTGCTGGCGGCGGTGCAAGCCGCGGGATACCCGAAGGCCGGTGACGCCCAGATCGTGAAGATGTCTAACCCGTTCGACATCTTCAGATCGCAGCCCGCAGCCATCATCGGATTGCTGTTCATCCTGGTGCTCTACGTCACCATGGTGTACGGGCCGATCGCGGCGATGCTGGTCGAACTGTTCCCGACCAAGATCCGCTACACCTCGATGTCGCTGCCCTATCACATCGGCAACGGCTGGTTCGGCGGACTATTGCCCGCGACATCGTTCGCGATCGTGGCCTCGACCGGCGATATCTACGCCGGCCTCTGGTACCCGATCATCTTCGCCTCGATCACTGCGGTTGTCGGCTTCTTCTTCCTGCCGGAAACCAAGGACGTCGACATCACGAAGTGATCCGGCCGCGCCGGATAGCGGCAAGATAACAAGCCGGCCGCGGAGCGATCCGCGGCCGGTTTTCTTTCAGGTGGTCGAGCCCGTGAATTGCAGCACGATTTCGCGCCGGTGCGGACGGGCGCGATGCTCGATCAGATAGATCGCCTGCCACGTGCCGAGCGCGAGTTCGCCGCCGAGCACGGGAATTTGCAGCGACGTCGCGGTGAGCATGGTCTTGACATGCGCCGGCATGTCGTCGGGCCCCTCGGTGTCATGAACCCATCCGGCGCTTTCGGGCGCCAGCCGGTTCAGCACCGTCGTCAAATCGCGCAGCACCGACGGGTCGGCATTTTCCTGAATGGTGAGGGATGCCGAGGTGTGGCGGATGAACACCGTCACCATCCCCTCCCGCCCGCGGGCCTCGCGCAGGAATTTTGCGACGTCGGGGGTGAGATCGGTAAAGCCGGTGCCGGAGGTTTGGACCGCGAGCTGCGACGAGGTGATGGAGGTTGCGGTGACGGTCGACGGTGTTGAGCGGGATATCGATTTCATGGCGCCTTGCAGGGTGGGCAAAGGCGTCTCCGCCGTGCCCACCAATTCTTGCATTGAATAATCTGGTGGGCACGCTTCGCTTTGCCCACCCTACGGTCTCGATAGCGCTAGATCCTGCCCGCCACATCCTTCTGCACGCGGTTGGCCATCTCGATCAGCCGCCGCCAGGCCTTTTCCAGAAACGCCATCATGCGGTCCATGTCGCGGTCGCTTGGCAGCGGGATTTCGATCTTGCGCTCGCCCTCGGCCACCTTTGGCGGCTCCGGCTTTTTCAGCGGGTCCGATTTCGGCATCGCTTCGTCGACCTTGCCGGTGACTGTTCCGTCCCGCTCGGCGAGCTGCGCCCTGAGCTTTTCATTGTCGGCCTGCAGCCGGCCGATCTCGGCATCGAACGCCGCGCGCTCGTCGGGCACCGCGTAGCAGGCCCAGCCGACGCCGGAATTGCTGCAGGTGGAAACCGCGCCGGTCCTGGTGTCGAGCCGCAGCACGCCATCGGCGGTCTGCGACAGCGCATAGCGGCCGTTTTCCGTATCCGGCTTCGATTGCGCAAGCGCTGCACCCGCTCCGCCGAGGAAGATCGCAACCGCGACCACGGTAACAGGGATAGACGATTTCGAAGGCGATATCGCTTTGCTCATGGCTTGCTCCGCCGCAAAGGAATCCTACACCTGTGAGCTATAGGCGGCGCGGCCCGACTTCAACGCATCCGCCAGCAATTCGATCCGGTCCTGCCCCCAAAACACCTCGCCGTCGAGCACATAGACCGGCGAGCCGAACACGTCCGCCGCGAGCGCGTCCTGGCGGTTCTGCTCGTAGGCTGCGCTGACCTCGTCCGACCCGGAACGCTCGACCAGCTTCTTGCCGGGAAGCCCTGCTTCGTCGGCGATTTTTGCAACCGTGGCGGCGTCCGCCAGGTTGAGCTGGTCTTCCCACACCGCGGCGAATCCGCGCCGCAGATAGCGGTCGGGATCGAGGCCCGCCTCGAGCGCGGCGATCACCACGCCGTCCGCCAGCCGCGCGTTGAACGGCCAGTTGGCCGGCTGCAGATTGAATTTCAGCCCGCGCTTGTCGCGCCAGCGCTGCAGTTCCACCATCCGGTAGCGCTGCCGCACCGGGTGACGTTTCATCAGCGGCAACCCGCCGGTCTCCGAGAACAGGTCGACCAGCACCACGGGCTTATGATTTACCTTGAGATCGTAGGTACTTACGACATGCCGAAACGGCCCGTGGCCGATATAGGCCCACGGCGATTGAAACGAGAAATAGTAGTCGACCTGACGCGGCATGCGGGCTCCGGACACGGCTTGTAAGCGGCGTGACGCGCATCCCAACAGACCCGTCCGGGGCGTGCAAGGCGCATCCGCCTGAGACAAGGTGCTGCAGTGCGGCGACTGCTCCACAGGCAAGTGCGCTTCGCGTGAATAAAGCGAGCTAAATCAAAGCACTAACTGGTTACGACGTAATCTTGACTTGATTAAACGCGGTAAGTATGGTCCGCGCGGCTTTTAAGGGTGGCGGCGTAATTTCCATCGATCGCGGCATCGTCTAGTGTCACAGCATGGCTGAAGACACCAACAGCGGCAGAAGTGGAAATCGCGATCAATCGTCCTCCGACGAAGCTGCGCTTTCCGCAAGGCTCGGAAATCTCGATCAACGGTTGTCCAAGATTAAGGACAGCCGAAAGATCGGGACTGACCAGTCCGGAAACGAGCAGGACAACGCTCAGGCCAGGGCCTCCGCCATGGCCATGGGCTTTCGCCTCTCCTCCGAACTGGTTGCGGGTGTACTTGTCGGAGCGGCTCTCGGCTGGGGTTTCGATCGCTTGCTGTCGACTTCGCCCTGGGGCCTCATCGTATTCTTGCTGCTTGGCTTTACCGCCGGCGTAATCAATGTGATGCGGGCGGCGGGCGTGATGGCGAAGCAGTCGCAAAGACTCTGAACGCGCGCCTCGAAGCGTACCGAACGTTCGACCGATCCGCGAGAAAATCGCGAAACCGACAGACCGAGAAACGAATGGCCGCCGATCCAATCCATCAGTTCCAGATCAACAAGCTTTTCACCATCGGCCATATCGGCGGACAGGAAATCGCCTTCACCAATTCGTCGGCCTACATGTTCGCCTCGGTGGCGGTGATCTCGCTGCTGATGCTCGCGACCGGCCGCCAGCTGGTCCCCGGCCGCATGCAGTCGGTGGCCGAAATCAGCTACGAATTCGTGGCAAACATGCTGCGGAGCAGTGCCGGCTCGGCCGGCATGAAGTTCTTCCCGCTGGTGTTCTCGCTGTTCATGTTCATCTGCATCTCGAACCTGATCGGCATCATTCCCTACACCTTCACCGTCTCAAGCCACCTCATCGTCACGGTCGCGCTGGCGCTGCTGGTGTTCTTCATCGTGCTGTTCTACGGCCTCTACAAGAACGGGCTGAAATTCTTCAAGCTGTTCGTGCCCTCGGGCGTGCCGATCTACATCCTGCCGCTGGTGGTGTTCATCGAAGTCATCTCGTTCTTCCTCAAGCCGGTTTCGCATTCGGTCCGCCTGTTCGCCAACATGCTGGCCGGCCACATCGCGCTGAAGGTGTTCGCGAGCTTCATCGGCATGCTGGGCGCGATCGGCTTCATCGGCTGGGTCGGCGCCGTGCTGCCGCTTGGGCTAACCATCGCGCTGACCGCGCTCGAGCTGCTGGTCGCGTTCCTGCAGGCCTACGTCTTCGCCATCCTCACCTGCATCTATCTCAACGATGCCATCCATCCTGGCCACTAAAGGCCAGTTTAAACCTCAAGAAGGAGTTCGTTACATGGATCCGATTGCCGCAAAATACATTGGCGCTGGTATTGCCTGCATTGGCATGGGTGGCGCGGGCGCCGGCGTGGGCATCATCTTCGGCAACTACCTTGCCGCTGCGGTGCGCAACCCCTCGGCCGCTCAGGGCCAGTTCGGCAACCTGATCTTCGGCTTCGCCGTGACCGAAGCGCTCGGCATCTTCTCGCTGCTGATCGCGCTGCTGCTGCTGTTCGCTCTCTGATCCTTTCACCGGTCTGGCCGACGAGGTCCGCGCAACGGGCATTGATCGGCCGCAGAGGAGAAGCCCGTGGCTGAGAAAAAGGGCGCGACGGCCCATACCTCAGCGGATGGTGGCCACAAGGCCCCGTTTCCGCCGTTCCAGAAGGAAACCTTCGCTTCACAGCTGGTTTCGCTGCTGATTGCGTTCGTCGCGCTGTACCTGATCGTTTCGCGTGTCGCCTTGCCGAAAGTCGGCAAGACGATCGACGACCGGCAGGCCAAAATCGAGGGCGATCTCGCCGAGGCCCAAAAGCTGAAGGACGAGTCCGACGCGGCGCTGAAGGCCTATGAAGCCGACCTCGCCGCAGCGCGCTCCCGCGCGCAAGGCATCGGCAACGAGACCCGCGAAAAGCTCAACGCAGCCTCGGAAGCCGAGCGCAAGGCGCTGGAAGACAAGCTCTCGGCCAAGCTCGCGGATGCGGAAAAGACCATCGCCGCCACCCGAGAGGCTGCGATGAGCAACGTGCGCGGCATCGCTTCCGATGCGGCGTCCGCAATCGTGCAACGGCTCACCGGCGTGGTGCCCGACGGCAAGGCCGTATCCTCCGCCGTCGATGCTTCGTTGAAGGGGTAACGTAATGTTCTTCGAAGCCGAATTCTGGGTTGCGATAGCCTTCGTCATCCTGATGGCGGTGTTTGCCTATGTCGGCGTCCACCGCACGGTACTGACCGCGCTCGACCACCGCGCCGAGCGCATCAAGGCCGAACTCGACGACGCGCGTCGTCTGAAGGACGAGGCCGCAAAGCTGCTGGCGGACTACCAGACCCGCCGCGCCAGCGCCGAGCGCGAGGCCGAGGAAATCATCTCGGCCGCCAAGGCCGAGGCCGAACGCATCGCGGCCGAGGCCAAGACCAAGCTGGAAGATTTTGTTACCCGGCGCACCAAGACCGCCGAGAGCAAGATTGCGCTGGCCGAAGCCCAGGCGCTTGCCGATGTCCGCGCCGCGGCTGCCGATGCCGCCGTCACTGCGGCCTCCACCATCCTGTCGCAGTCGGTCAAGGGCACCGTCGCCGACGACCTGCTCGCCAAGGGCATCGCCGAGGTGAAGGCCAAGCTGAACTAAACCAGCCTCAATCTCTCAAACAAAAAGCCGGCGCGATTACGCCGGCTTTTTTGCGCGCCGGTTTTCTATGCCCGCAGCTACTGCTTTTTCTTCGGCGCCTTCGGCTTCGGCTCCGGCTTCAACGCCTGCGGGTCGAAGCCGATATAGAACACATAGCTGTCCGCGACCGCGCCCACCGGCGCCGGATACACCAGATCGTCGGCGATCAGCGTGAAGGGAACGCTGGTATCCTCCGACAGCGAGACCGTGGTCTGGTAGGCTTTTGTGGCGATGACCTTTTCGCCGACGCCGGCCTGCACTACCGCGACGCGGAGCGGAATCTGCACCGTCGACGGCGCACCGGCGGGACCCGCGATGACGCGGCCCTGGATGCCGATCCGGGCGGTGATCTGGCCGGCATTGATGCTGCACTCGCGTGCGGTCCTGGCGATGGTCGCCTGGTAGCGCAAATCGTTGCCGACCGCCTGCTTGCCCGGCGCCGCGATCGCAAAGGTGGACGCCCCGGCCCGGATCGCGACCGGCGGACAGGTCAGGTCAGGGTCAACGGCCTCCGCCCCCGGCGCCTTCGGCGCGGGCTCCTCGTCGGACTTGCCGCCGAACAGGCCCTTGAAGCGGTCGGTGATGGATTGCGACGCCGCCGGCGCTGCGAACAGGCTGCAGCCGATCGCGATCGATAGCGCGGTGGCGACCGCGCCTCGGATCACAGGCTTTTCACCCATGGATGGTCCCTTGCATCTCGTCCCCAAGCCCCCGGCCGGGCGTTATAACAGCGCAATGGCGGCGAACCCAAGGCGCCAAAAGTCTCATGTTTTGACGTGTTTTCCGCCCGCTTGAAAACGCTAGAGCCTTTTCCGTTCCGATTGTATCGGAACGGGGCTCTAGCTTTTTGTTTTGACGCGTTTTCTTCACGCGAACCGGTATCCACTTCGCTTGAAAACGCTCTATCCCCTGAAATCCTCGTGCAGCAGGCCGTACAGCAAATGGTCCTGCCAGACCCCGTTGATGCAGAGATAGCGCCGCGCCAGCCCCTCGCGGGTAAAGCCGCATTTTTCCAGCACCCGGACCGAGGCCGCATTCGAGGGAATGCAGGCGGCCTCGATGCGGTGCAAATTGAGTTCGCCGAACAGCGACGGCAGCAGCACCCGCAAAGCCGCCGTCATATGGCCGCGATGGGCGTGCGGCTGGCCGACCCAGTAGCCGATGGTGCCGGCCTGCACGATGCCGCGCCGGACATTGGCGAGCGTGACGCCGCCGATCATCACGCCGTCGGTTTCGCGGAAGATGATGAAGGGATAGGAGCGGTCGGCCGCGATGTCCTCGGCGTAGCGGCGCAGCCTTCGCCGGAAACCGGCGCGGGTCAGGTCGTCGGACGGCCAGATCGGCTCCCAGGGCGTCAGATAGGCGCGGCTGTATTCGCGAAGCTGCGCCCATTGCGGGAAGTCCGACATTTGCGGCGCGCGCAGCAGCAGGCCGTGGCCGCGCGGCACGAGCGCGGCCGGTCCGCTGGTTGGCAATCGAAACAGGGCCATGCCCCAAACTCCCCTGCCTACCTCTCCCTCGCCCCGCTTGTAGCGAGAGATGACCCCACTAGTGCAGCAGCGTCTTCGCCTTCGACTTCGTCAATCCTTCCGCAAAAGACACCGCCGTGTCCAGACCCCTGCCGCTGCCCAGCGCTACGACCGCCGGCCGGCTGCGCGACAACAGGCCCCGCGCCGCATTGCGGGAAGACTCCACGCTGACCGCGTCGATCCGGGTGACCAGTTCCTCCACCGTCAGCGGACGGCCATAGGCCAGCATGTGCCGGGCCAGTTGCTCGGCGCGGGAGGAGCAACTCTCCAGCGCCATCAGCAGCCCGGCCTTCATCTGCGCCTTGGCGCGGGCGACCTCGGCCTCGGTCAGTGTTTCCACCGCGTCATTCATGACGTCGACGATCACTTCCATCATTTCCGGCGCATCGGCCGGATCGGTGCCGGTATAGAGCCCGAAAAAGCCGGTGTCGGAATAGGGCGCGTGAAACGTGTAGATCGAGTAGCACAGCCCGCGCTTTTCCCGCACCTCCTGGAACAGCCGCGACGACATCCCGCCGCCGAGCGTGTTGGTGAAGACCTGCAGCGAGAACAGCGAGAGATCGGTCTGCGGCACGCCTTCCAGCGCCAGCGTCATATGCGCCTGTTCGAGGTCGCGATGCACCACGCGCGAACCGCCCTTGCCGAACATCGCGGCTTGCGGCTTTGGCGCCGGCGTGCCTTCAAAGCCGGCAAATTTTTGCGCGACGTCTTCGACAATCCGCTTGTGGTTGACGGCGCCGGCTGCGGCCACCACCATGTCGGGGCCGCGATAATGCGTGGTGAGATAGCCGCGCAGCATGTCGCGATCGAGCTTCTTCAGCGTCTTGGTGGTGCCGAGCAGCGAGCGCCCCATTGGCTGCTCCGGATAGCAGAGCTCGTTGAGGTGCTCGAACACGACGTCGTCGGGCGTGTCCTGCGCAGCACCGATCTCCTGCGCGATGACGCCCTTCTCGCGCTCGAGTTCGTCGGGCACGAAGGACGGATTGGCCAGGATGTCGGACAGCACATCGAGCGCCAGCGGCACGTCGGCCTTCATCACCCGCGCGTAATAGGCTGTGGTCTCGGTGGAGGTGCCGGCATTGAGATCGCCGCCGACCGCCTCGATCTCTTCCACGATCTCGCGCGAGGAACGCCGCGTCGTGCCCTTGAAGGCCATGTGTTCCAGCAGATGCGAGATGCCGTGCTCGTTCGGCTTCTCGTCGCGGCCGCCGACACCGGCCCAGACGCCGAGCGCCGCGGTTTCCAGATGCGGCATGGTGTCGGTAACGACCGTGAGGCCGGACGGCAGTTTGGTAACCTCGACGCTCATCCGGCAACTCCCTGCTTCGCGGCGCGGCTGACCGACAGCACGAATTGCTCGACCTCCGCGGAATCGTTCTTCATTACCGTGATGTGCTCGGATTTGGCCATCAGCCCGTCGAGCCAGGCCGGCAGATGCGGCCGCACCCCGCAGGCGGCTTCGACCGCATCGGGGAATTTTGCCGGATGCGCAGTCGACAGCACGATGTTGGGAATCTTCGAATCCGAGGTGTCGCGGTCGGCCACCGCCAGCGCCACCGCCGTGTGGGGGTCGACGAGATCGCCGGCCTCGCGCCAGGCGGCGCGGATCGCGGCTGCGGTCTCGGTTTCATCGGCGCGTCCGGCGTCGAACTCTTCGCGGATCGCGGCCAGCATCGCGTCGGGCAGCACGAACCGCCCGGACTGCTTCAACGAGTCCATCAGCCGCCGCACGGCGGAAGCGTCGCGGCGGCTGGCTTCGAACAGCAGCCGCTCGAAATTCGAGGAGATCTGGATATCCATCGAGGGCGAGGCGGTGGCGTGCACATCGCGCACTTCGTAGATGCCGGTCTTCAGCGTGCGCGGCAGGATGTCGTTGACGTTGGCCGCGATCCGCAGCCAGCGCACCGGCAGGCCCATGCGCTTGGCGGCATAGCCGGCAAAGATGTCGCCAAAATTGCCGGTCGGCACGGTGAAATCCACGGTGCGCGCGGGCGAGCCGAGCGCGACCGCCGAAGTGAAGTAATAGACGATCTGCGCGACGATCCGCGCCCAGTTGATCGAGTTGACGCCCGACAGCGAGACCTGATCGCGAAAGCGGTGATGGTTGAACATCGCTTTGACGATCGCCTGGCAATCGTCAAAGGTGCCTTCGATCGCGAGCGCATGCACATTGGCCGCGCCCGTCGTCGTCATCATCCGCCGCTGCACCTCGGAGATGCGGCCGTTCGGAAACAGCACGACGAGATCGACATTGTCGAGACCGGCAAAGGCGTCGACCGCGGCGCCGCCGGTATCGCCCGAGGTCGCCACCACGATGGTGGTGCGCTGCGCGCGTTTGGCGAGCACATGATCCATCAGCCGCGAGATCAACTGCATCGCCACGTCCTTGAACGCGAGCGTCGGGCCGTGGAACAGCTCCAGCAGGAATTGATTGGGCCCGACCTGGTCGAGCGGCACCACCGCCGGATGGCGGAAGGTGGCGTAGGCCTCGTTCGCCATGCGGCCGAGATCGGCATCGGAGATTTCGCCGCCGGCAAACGGCTTGATGACGTCGACCGCGACTTCCCAATAAGGCCGGCCGAAGAATCCCGCGATGGTTTCCGGCGAAAGCTGCGGCCAGGTTTCAGGCACGTAGAGGCCGCCGTCGCGGGCAAGCCCGGTCAGCATCACGTCGCAAAAGCCCAGCGTGGGGGCCTCCCCCCGCGTCGAAATATACCGCGTCAAACCGCCCTCCAAAGGCTCAATCTCTCCGTAAGCCTTTGATATCTATGGATTATAGGTTCACCTTGGGGTGAGAACCGCCGGGCACCATAATGCGTTTTCGGGGGATGGGAAATGCCGGAATGGCCGAAAGATCCGTCGCTAGTTCGTCGTCCCGGCGAAAGCAGGGACCCATAACCACCGCTACTCGTTGCAGGGAAAGGCAACTGGCTCCAGTTCTCCACCGATAGGCCGCGGCGTATGGGTCCCTGCTTTCGCAGGGACGACGAAAATTGTTCTTGCGGCAGGTTTTCGCCCGAGGTTTGCAAATTCGTTGCCCTGCGCGAAGAAATGCCCCGTGAGTTGCCCGACGTGACCAGCGGAATATTTTTGACTTGGGGGATTGACGCAATTTCTGAAAATCAGAAGTGATTTGCCCGACGGACAAAACCGCCTGATCCGCCTCAATAAAATCGAATATCCGCGGCATCCTTGCTCCGGTTTGGGAACAAATCTCGATATGATCGCTTATCGTCAACGCGTCGAAATCCCGGAGGCTTCCATGAAAATGGCTGACATCACTTTGGCGGGTTGCGCGATCCTCGCCATCGGTTCGGTGGCGCTGGCCCAGCAAACGATCACCGCAAAGGGAATGATCACCAAGATCGACCGGACCACCGGGACGATCGCGATCAAGCGGACGCAAGACGGCACGGTCGGGGCCAGCACGGCCGGGGCCGAGGAGTTCAAGGTGCAAGGCGGTGCGCTGGAGGCCTGGCATGCCGGCGACAGGGTCGCGTTCTCCGCCACCGAAGCGGGCGGCGTGAAGACGATCACCAAGATCGAAAAGGACAAGTAGGCTCTTCGGACGCTGCGGCGTCCATGCGTGCTGCACATTCGCCCATTAGTCGAAGGGATAACCACGCCAGCGCCGGGACGGCGAAGCCGTTAGGAACCATTGCCGCCATACCCCGTTTGACCCCCGCATCTGTGGGGAGGTGACAGGATTGGTTGTGGTCAATGCCCCTTGCTCGATACTTCGTCTACACCGGCAGCGTCCTTCTGGCGCTGCTTTTCCTGCTCAGCTGGTACCTGCCCCCGCCCACCGTCGAAGCTGCCCGCGCCGGCGATCACCCGGCGATCCGGCTTCATTCCGCGCATAAATGGCCGAGCGCCGTCGTGTTCGATACCAGTCAGCCGACCATCGTCTCGCCACCGGTGACCGTCGCCGAACAGGCGCCGCCTGCACCAGTTCCGTCCGCCAGATCGCCGCTGGAGGCGCTCGCCATGGTTCAGCCAAAAGAGCCCTCGCCCGTGATCGCTGCCGCGCCGGCTGCGGCGCCCAAACGCATCGTGCGCCGCGACAGGATCGCCCGGACGCCACCGCGCGCCCCGCAAGTTGCCGGCGGCTACGACATGTTTGGGTTCCGTAATCCGTTTCCGGACCGCTGGTAGCTACCAGCTTTGATCTTCACAGCCGTGCGCGTCATCATTCCGTCGGACCCTGCCGGCGCCGCGCGGTAGTCCATCAAGGAACCTCCTCGGACAAGGAAGCTTCTCAGAATGCGTTGAATGCGAGCGAACTTTCCGGCGTCGAGAAATGACCGGCGCCTGGAATAAGGGAGGGTGCCGTCGCTGATACCGCTGGCCAGAATTTCCTACTCCGGCGGCGGCAACTTATGGGCGACGAGCTCGCCCATCGACAAGCCAATCAAGCTGGCCTTTTCGATGCTGAGCTCTCGTCAGCGACAGCCCGCCGCAACGAGGGCTTCGGTTGATCTTCTGCCTGGCGATCTTTTTCCGAACTCACCAGTCCTTCGATCCATTCAGTAACGCGAACAACATCGGGGTAAATTGCAAAATCCTGCTCCCCGTTTGCCACTCCAAAAAAGTTGCGACCTTTTTCGTCGCGTATTGTTCTTCTAAGGCGCCGCGCAAAGAGCGCGAGTTGTTCGCTGGAAGGCATCCCCTTCGCCGGCTCGCAGACGGTCCGCCGGTCAATCCCTGACCGCCGCTCCCCGACCAATTGCTTTTCCGCTTCCGAGCGCGTGTCAATTCCCGATCTTCTATCGTGAAGGGTCATCGATCAATTCCTGAAATAGAGGCCATGACGACAAGGCCGCTGCTGAAACTACGTCCCGGTCGTCGTCGAAAACCCCGGATTTTGGCATAGCTGGCTTAAGCGTTTGTAAAGGCCCGGGAGATCCTAATCGAAGGTGACCCCCAACCGGAAAGCTGTCCGCCAAACCACATGGCACGGCAGCTTGAGGCCGTCCTCAGATACGATCAATGTGAATGCCTCCGGAATCCTCGCGGTCAGATCGGAAAGCTCCAGTGCAGCACCCGTGACCGATAGATCGCGGATCGTGCAGGGAGTTTTGTCACCCCCATGCTCAATCTGAGCCGACTTGGCAACGCGATAGCGGGGCGCAATCCGAGTGTCGAGCATCACAATCGTCCTAACGCAGCCGTCCCAGGCGCCCCCAAAAACCGCGCGGCACCACAAACGAGCAAAAGGAAGCACCTACTCCCGCAATGAGAGCGGAAGCGAATTGCCTGATAATCTCGCGAAACAGGTAAAGAGCCGTATACAGCCGGCGCGAATGACATCTTTCAATATCGAAAATCGGCAAATCCGCTGCTTGCGAACGGAACCATCCGTTGGGTAACCCGGAATTGAGCGAGCATTAAGCTATGTCGATCATCTTCATGCATGAGGGTCGGCGCAGCTATCGGTTGGATTTCCTCTGCCTCGATGGCTAAAAAGCTTCCCTCACTTTGCCCGGGCGTTTGCTGCGGGCTGCGGGTTCCATTTTGAGTTCGGCTCCGCGCAAGACGGCGGCGCACCATTAACAAGGCGTTCTGGAGCACTCCAATGCAGCCCTCCTTCCTGGAGGAGTTGGACCAAGCGATCCTGACAGGAACGGCGGAGAGCCGTGAACGTGCTCTCTGGCACGTGACCGACATGCTTATGGTCGGACGGTTCACCGATGAAGAGGTTTGGGTATTCGGCGAGATTATTGGAAAGCTGGCAGCGGAGATAGAGCTTGCCGCGCGTGCAAAACTAGCCGCGAAGCTTTCGCGCATCGATCATGCCCCCGGACAGCTGATCAACACACTCGCTTCCGACCATTCGATCGAAGTGGCGGGCCCGGTACTTCGATATTCGGAACGCATTGATGTCCGCACCCTGGTGAGCAATGCAAATACGAAGGACCAGCCACACCTGCTCGCAATATCAAAGCGTCGTTCGATACCCGAGCCCGTGACTGACGTCCTCGTTGCGCGCGGAAATCAGGCGGTGGTTCAGTCCGTCGCCGCAAATGAAGGGGCGCTACTGTCCGAAGCAGGGTTCCTGAATCTAATCAAGCGCTCGGAAAATGACAGCATTCTCGCCGAGAACGTGGGGCTACGACAGGATATTCCACGCCACCTGTTTCAGCAATTGATTGCCAAAGCGTCGGACGAGACAAGGAGAAAGCTGGAACGCGAGCGACCTGAAATGATAGCCGCGGTTGACGCGTTCGTCGCTGACGTCACAGCATCCTTGCACGCGAAGTTTGGACCTGCCAGCTCGCGCTACTACGCGGCGAAGAAGGCCGTTTCATTCAAGCATCGGCTTGGTGAGTTGCAGCAGAGCACTATCCTTGAATACGCGCGCGCGCGAAAAATGGAAGAGACCATTGTCGCACTCACTCTGTTGTGCTCCCTGCCTTCCGACGTGATCGAGCGAGCGCTCGCCGGAAAGAACCGGGAGTTGCTCCTCATTGTCGCGAAAGCGCACGAATTTTCCTGGGACACCACCGAGGCGCTATTGTTCCTGGGAGCGCCCCACTTCACGATTTCCAATCATGAGCTTGACGACTTGCACGAGCAATTCACACGGTTGCATGTTTCAAGCTCGAAGGACGTTCTGCGACATTATCGCAACCGCAGGACAAAGGTCGCCGCTTCCCCTCCAAGCGAGCCGCTGGCGCGCCTCACCTCCTGATCCGACCTTCGCACGTATCCCCATAGCGACAGAAATTGGTGAAGCGGCACGGGCGTCCGCTTACGGCACATAGCATCGTTATGCGCGGGCCATGGAGGTGAAGCGAACTTCTGCAAGCCACCCGCCCCGGAATATTTACGGGCTTATGGCGGCCTGGTTCTTCCGCTGCGCCCGCCACCACACACCGAACGCGATCACCACTGCGGCAGCCAGCGTGAACCAGGTGATGGCGTATTGCAGGTGGTCGTCCTTGAGACGCACCCGCAGCGGGCCCGGCTTCGGGATGCCGCTTTCGGGCACCGGCGATTCCAGATCGATGTAGAACGGCGCGACTTGCTTGCCGGCCTCACGCCAGCCGAGCGCGCGCGACATTGCCACATGATCCCGCACGAACCACAGCCGCTTGGCCCTGTCTTCGTTCGGCGTCAGCTTGTCCGTGGTTTCGGGAAAGCGGATGTAGCCGGTCAGTGTCACCGGTTCATTCGTGATCAGCCGGTTCACCGCGCGATCCTGCTGGGCGCGGTCCTGCATGGTGTTCTGCACGAAGCCGGCATTGACCACGACGGTCTCGCCATCCGGCAGCCGCGCCGGCAGGAATGCCCAGGTGCCGGGGCCGGAGACGTCGCTGCGCAACGCCGAGCCGGAGCTATAGACCATCGCATCCGGAAGGTTGGCGTAGGTCGCCGTGAAGGTAACGCGGCGGAATTCCTCCTTCACCGGGGCGAACATGTTCCACAGCGAGGGCGGCGGCAACGGCTCCGGCGGCTTGGCAAGCCGCTGGTCCAGCGCCGCGATCAGCGCATGCTTTGCGACCCGGCGCTGCAACTGCCAGACGCCGAGGCTGGTGAATCCGATCACCATCACCAGCGTGAAAATGGCAAACCCGGTAATGCCCCGGCGTCGTGCGTCCCGCTCATTTCTGTTCGCGATCGATCAGCCGGCCTTCGGCGGCCTTGTGATGGAATTGCAGCGCGACCAACAGCGACTTCATCGATCGCAGCGGCAACAGCGTGGTGGCAAGGATCAGCGGCAGCCACAGCGCCGCATGCAGCCAGTATGGCGGCTGGTATTTGATCTCGACGATCAGGGCGCAGCCGACCACGATGGCGCCGGCGATCATGATGATGAAGACCGCAGGCCCATCGCCGGCATCGATGAAGGCGTAGTCGAGCCCGCAGGATTCACAGTTCGGCCGCAGCGTCAGAAAGCCTGCATAGAGTTTGCCCTTGCCGCAGCGCGGACAGCGGCAGGCGATGCCGCGCAGCGCGCTTTCGGTGACGGTGGGGAGGGTGTCGTTCATGTCGTTCCTCTTCCCTTCTCCCACATCCGCCTTCGCCAAGGCTCCGGCGGACGCGAGGGGAGAAGGAAAAGCAAAAGGGCGGCCCTGTGGCCGCCCTTTCCTAACACAATGACTGCATCTAGTGCGCGGCGTGCGCGATGGTCTCGGCGCCGCGGCCCCAGACGTAGATGCAGATGAACAGGAACAGCCAGACCACGTCGACGAAGTGCCAGTACCAGGCGGCGAATTCGAAGCCGAGGTGCTGGGTCGGGCTGAAATGGCCGGCATAGGCGCGGAACAGGCAGACCAGCAGGAAGATGGTGCCGACCAGCACGTGGAAACCGTGGAAACCGGTCGCCATGAAGAAGGTCGCGCCATAGACGTTGCCGCCGAACGAGAACGCCGCGTGGGCGTATTCATAGGCTTGCACGCAGGTAAAGCAGCGCGCCGAGCACGCAGGTGAGGATCAAGCCGTATTTCAGGCCCTTGCGGTCGCCCTCGAGCAGCGCATGGTGCGCCCAGGTTACCGTGGTGCCCGACGTGAGCAGCAAGAGCGTGTTGAGCAGCGGCAGATGCCAGGGATCGAAGGTCTCGATGCCCTTCGGCGGCCAGGTGCCGGGAACGGCGCAGGCGCCGGGGCGGTGCCGAGGCCGCAGCCGAAGATGGCGTCGCGGGTGGCATGAACGGCGTCGGCCGGGAACAGCGCGGAATTGAAGAAGGCCCAGAACCAGGCAACGAAGAACATCACCTCGGAGGCGATGAACAGGATCATGCCGTAGCGGTGGCTGATCTGCACCACGCGGGTGTGGTCGCCCTTGTACTGGGCTTCCTTGATGACGTCGGCCCACCAGCTCGCCATGGTGTAGAGCACGCCCACGGTGCCGGCGCCGAAGATGATCGGGGCTGCGGCAACCATGTGGTGCATCCACATGATGGCGCCGACCGCCATCACGAAGGCCGAGACCGCGCCTACGATCGGCCACGGGCTCGGATCGACGAGGTGGTAGTCGTGATGCTTCGCTTGCGCCGCCATTGCAGTCTCTCCGTTAGTGCCGTGCCGTCAGGCACGTATTCGTCTCAAAAAATAAGCTGTCTCACAAGCTGCCCTTGCGCTTGTCCGCCTCGCCGGAAGCCAGCGGCTTCGGCGCGGGATCGCGCACGGGGTAGAAGGTGTAGGATAGCGTGATGGTGTTGAGCCCGTCATTGTCGGCGTCGGCCGCGAGCGCGGGATCGACATAGAACACGACCGGCATCTCGCGCTTTTCGCCCGGGCCAAAGGTCTGTTCGGTGAAGCAGAAGCAGTTGATCTTCTGGAAGTAGGCGCCAACCGTCAGCGGCGCCACGTTGTAGGCGGCCACCCCCGTGGTCGGGCGCGCCGACTGGTTGATCACGTTGTAGAAGACGGTGACGACCTGGCCGATCGGGATCTCGATCTCGGTCTGCTCCGGCTCGAACTTCCAGGGCAGGCCGGGGCCGACATTGGCGTCGAAGCGCACGGCGATTTTTCGCGCCAGCGGACCGGCACTCGGCGCCGATGTGGCGACCTGGGTGGTGCCGTTGAAACCGGTGGCGCGGCAGAACCAGTTGTAGAAGGGGACGGCGGCGTAGGACGCGCCGACCATCAGCACCACGACGAAACCGCAAATCGCCGCCACCGCCGCATCGCGGCCAAGACGGGGCTCAAGCCGCGGCTTGCGGCTGGTGACGTCTGACGTGGCGGGTTCGCGTTCCATCTCGATCACATCATTCCGATCACATGGGCCGGATGAGCACGGCCGGGCCCTTGACCATGGTAACGGCGAAAAACAACAGCACGAGGACACCGAGCGCGAGCGCGATCGCGACCGAACGCTGGCGACGGCTTCTCTTCTGCGCCTCGGTGAGGACGATTCCTTCTGGCTTGTTTTGGTCCATGCCGTGCCCATGCGCCCCCTACCAGATCAAAGGTGCAATGGCGCGGACGACGACCTCGAGCAGGAGGACGGCAAACAGCGCGAACAGATAAAGGATCGAGAAAGCAAACAGGCGGCGGGTGGCGCGCGAAGCCTCGACGCCCTCGCGATAGCGATAGACGTCGATCGAAAGCCACAGCATGCCGGCGCCCAGCACCAGCGAGGTGACGCCATAGACCGCGTCGAAATAGCCGAGCGGCCACGGCGCCAGCGCAATCGCGACCAGCACGATGGTGTAGAGCAGGATCTGCAGCCGCGTCGCATCGGGACCGGCGACCACCGGCAGCATCGGGATGCCGGCGCGGGCGTAGTCGTCGCTGCGAAACAGCGCCAGCGCCCAGAAATGCGGCGGGGTCCAGAAGAAGATGATGAGGAACAGCAGCAGCGGCTCGACCGACAGCGAACCTGTCGCCGCCGCCCAGGCCACGACCGGCGGCAGCGCGCCGGCGGCGCCGCCGATCACGATGTTCTGCGCCGTCCAGCGCTTCAGCCACATGGTGTAGACCACCGCATAGAAGAAGATGGTGAAGGCGAGCAGCGCGCCCGCCACCCAGTTCACCAATGTGCCGAGCGTCATCACCGAGAAGAAGGCGAGCGTGATGCCGAACGCCAGCGCTTCGCCTTGCGTGATGCGTCCGCGCGGGATCGGCCGGTTGGCGGTGCGCGACATCAGCGCGTCGATATCGCCCTCATAGGCCATGTTGAGCGCGCCGGAGGCGCCGGCGCCGACCGCGATACACAGGATCGCGGTGAAGGCGAGGATCGGATGGACGTGGCCGGGCGCGATCACAAGCCCGACCAGCGCGGTGAAGATCACGAGCGACATCACCCGCGGCTTCAGCAGCGCGATGTAGTCGCCGACCTCGGCCTCGGAAATCCGGGGCGAGAGATCGATGGCGTTGTGATCGACAACCGACAAGTTTTGTCTCGCTTGTTACGCTTGAAAGAAGCAAGCCGCGCGGCAGGGCGCGGCTTGCGGATTGATTACTGCACCCGCGGCAGCACTTCGAACTGGTGGAACGGCGGCGGCGACGGCAGCGTCCATTCCAGCGTGGTGGCGCCGGCGCCCCACGGATTGTCGGCAGCCTGCTGCTTGCGCACGAAGGCATCGATCAGGCCGTAGATGAAGATCAGCACGCCGAAGCCGGAGATGTAGGAGCCGATCGACGACACCAGGTTCCAGCCCGCGAACGCGTCGGGATAGTCGACATAGCGGCGCGGCATGCCTGACAGACCGAGGAAGTGCTGCGGGAAGAACACCAGATTGACGCCGATGAAGGTGAACCAGAAGTGGATCTTGCCGATCGCTTCCGAATACATGTAGCCGGACATTTTTGGGAACCAGTAGTACCAGCCGGCGAAGATGCCGAACACGGCGCCGAGCGACAGCACGTAGTGGAAGTGCGCGACCACGTAGTAGGTATCCTGCAGCACGCGGTCGACGCCGGCATTGGCCAGCACGACGCCGGTGACGCCGCCGAGCGTGAACAGGAAGATGAAGCCGATCGCCCACAGCATCGGCGTCTTGAACTCGATCGAGCCGCCCCACATCGTGGCGATCCACGAGAAGATCTTTGACGCCGGTCGGCACCGCGATCACCATGGTGGCGGCGACGAAATAGGCCTGCGTCGCCGAGGACATGCCGACCGTGTACATGTGGTGCGCCCACACCACGAAGCCGATGCCGCCGATCGCGACCATGGCGTAGGCCATGCCGAGATAGCCGAACACCGGCTTGCGCGCGAAGGTCGAGACGATCTGGCTGACCATGCCGAACGCCGGCAGGATCAGGATGTACACTTCGGGGTGGCCGAAGAACCAGAACAGATGCTGGAACAGCACCGGATCGCCGCCGCCGTCGGCGGAGAAGAAGGTGGTGTGGAAATTGCGGTCGGTGAGCAGCATGGTGATGGCGCCGGCCAGCACCGGCAGCGACAGCAAGCAGCAGGAACACCGTCACCAGGATCGACCACACGAACAGCGGCATCTTGTGCAGGGTCATGCCCGGCGCGCGCATGTTGAAGATGGTGGTGATGAAGTTGATGGCGCCGAGGATCGAGGAGGCGCCGGCCAGATGCAGCGACAGGATCGCGAAATCCACCGCCGGTCCCGGATGGCCCGAGGTCGACAGCGGCGCGTAGATGGTCCAGCCCGCGCCGACGCCGTTGGCGCCCGGCTCGCCCTCGACGAAGGTCGAGATCAACAGCAGCGCAAAGGAGGCCGGCAGCAGCCAGAACGAGATGTTGTTCATGCGCGGGAACGCCATGTCGGGCGCGCCGATCATCAGCGGCACGAACCAGTTGCCGAACCCGCCGATCATCGCCGGCATCACCATGAAGAAGATCATGATCAGGCCGTGCGAGGTGACGAACACGTTGTAGGTATGGGTCTCGTGGAACAGCTGGACGCCGGGATACATCAGCTCGACGCGGATCGCGATCGACATCGCCGCACCGATGACGCCGGCGATGATCGCGAACACCAGGTACATCGTGCCGATGTCCTTGTGGTTCGTCGAATAGACGAAGCGCCGCCATCCGGTCGGAATGGCATGGGCGTGGTCGTCATGTCCGTGGGCGTGATCGTCGTGTGTCGCAGCGTTCGTTGCCATCTCTGTAATCCTTAGCAGTCCCTGTCGGACCTTGCGGTCCCGTCGCCCTTGTCGTTTAAGCCTGCGCGCGCCGTGAAGCTTACTGCGCAGCCGCGCCCGCCGAGGCAAGCGTGTTGCCCGGGTTGGTCGCAAACTTCTTCTTCGCCCCCTCGACCCATGTCAGCGAATTCCTGGTCGCTGACGACCCGCACCGCGATCGGCATGAAGGCGTGGTCCTTGCCGCACAGTTCCGAGCACTGGCCGTAGAACATGCCGGTCTTGGTGGCCTTGAACCAGGTCTCGTTGAGGCGGCCGGGGATCGAGTCGATCTTGATGCCGAAGGCCGGCACCGCAAAGGCGTGGATCACGTCGGCGCCGGTGGTCTGGATCCGGACCACCTTGTTGACGGGAACCACCATTTCATTGTCGACGCCCAAGAGGCGCGGCTTCTTGTCCTGCACCAGCAGCAAATCGAATTCGAACTTGCCGTTATCCGGATACGAATAGCTCCAGTACCACTGCTTGCCGGTGGCCTTGATGGTGAGGTCGGCCTTCGGGAGGTCGAGCTGCAGGAACAGCAGGCGGAACGACGGCACCGCGATGCCGACCAGGATCAGGACCGGGATCAGCGTCCAGGCCACTTCGATCAGGGTGTTGTGGGTGGTCTTGGAGGGGATCGGGTTGGCCTTGGCGTTGAACTTGATGACCACGTAGACCAGCAGCGCCAGCACGAACAGCGTGATCACGGTGATCAGCACAAACAGGAAATTGTGGAACCAGGTGATGTAATCCATCACCTCGGTCGCGGATTCCTGCAGCGTCCATTCCCACGGCGCCGGCTGACCCAATTCGGCATAAGCCGCCCCGCCGGCCGCCAGCGCAACGCCTGCTACCGCAAACCCCAGCAATCGTTGGCCGATCCGGCCCATCGACATCTTCATGCCGCCGCGCTCCCTTCAGAATTCCCCAAAGCATGGCGCCGGATGGCGACCCATGCTGCACGATCCGCCCCTGACAAACGGCCTTGGGGGAGTACCTTGGAAGTACCTTAGAACCACCGGGGCCAGATCGCTAGAATGCGTCCAAATCCAGCCTCTCAAACCATAATTCGAAGGCTCTCGCAATGCAGTAGTAGAGCGTCGTGCGAGGCCCTGCCAGCGAAGTTTCGGATGTCGCTTTTTCCCGAGAAATCAGGCAAAACTGCCACTTCTGCCCATCGCCGGTGCTTGACAGCGGATTTGCCGGATGTACCCACAGGCGAGGCGTTCCACAGGAACGTGATTCGGAAGGCGTGGAGCGGCCGACCGGCGCGGGAATTGCTTGGAAGCGGCATGCGAGACGCCTTCAAGGCGCCGTCATTTCGGTACTCAGTCCGGCGTTATACCCGGCTTTTGCCCGCGTCATTTTGGTAGGCAGGGCCGGAAAAAATCAGAGGATCGACCCGGATGGGGTTTTTTGGACGAAAGCCGACATCAACCGAAGGCCAAGGCAGGGTTTTTGCCGGCGGTTTTGGCCGGCTGGCGGGTGGAATGCTTGCCGCGGCGGCGTGGCTTTGCCTGAGCCAGGCCGCGCTTGCCCAGGGCGCGGTCAAATCGGTGCATGGCGACTGGCAGATCCGCTGCGACACCCCGCCCGGCGCGCAGGCCGAGCAATGCGCCCTGATCCAGAGCGTGGTGGCCGAAGACCGCTCTAACGCGGGCCTGACCGTGATCGTGCTGAAAACCGCCGACCAGAAGAGCAAGCTGATGCGCGTGGTGGCGCCCTTGGGCGTGCTGCTGCCGTCCGGGCTCGGGCTGAAACTCGACAATCAGGACGTCGGCCGCGCCGGTTTCGTGCGCTGCCTCCCCAATGGCTGCGTGGCGGAAGTTGTCATGGACGACAAGCTGCTCGGGCAACTGCGCAGCGCCAAGACCGCGACGTTCATCATCTTCGAGACGCCGGAAGAGGGAATTGGGTTTCCGCTCAGCCTCAACGGCATCGGCGAGGGGTATGACAAGTTGCCGTGAGGGGGAGGCAGCGCAACGAAGCACTAGTCAGAAATTTTAGAGACCGAACTTTTTGCGCACAACCCCGGCCGCTTTCCGCAGGTTTAGTTGGTCAAGCAAGCTAACGGAATTCTCTGCGGCCCGTCGAGTGAACGGATGAGCAAGGCCTAGTTTTTTCTCCATGATGTCGAGCGCTCGCTCGTAGTATGGTTGTGCTTCCAAGTGATTTCCTAATTTTTGTAACAGATAGCCGAGATTATTTAAGGTTATTGCCGTGTCCGGATGTTCCAGCCCCAACATTTTCTCCCGAATTGGTAGTGCCCGCTCATAGCAGGACCGAGCTCCACCATTGTCGCCACGTTCTTGAAGTGCATGGCCCAGATTGTTGAGGCTGGCTGCGGTCGCCGGATGATTCGGTCCGAATATCTTCTCTCGAATTGCTAAGGCGCGGTCGAAACAAGACACCGCTCCAAGAAGATTACCCTGTGTCAACAACAGGTGGCCGAGGTTGTTCAAGCTCTCTGCAATGTCGGGATGGGAAGGGCCCAACACTTTTACCCTGATCGCCAAAGCTTGTTCGTAGTAGACACAAGCTTCACCAATCTTGCCTTCCTCCTCCAACAAGGTACCGAGATTACTGAGACTGACTGCAGTGTTCGCATGATCTGAGCCTAGTGCCTTTTGGTAGATTGCAAGCGCTCGCTCGTAGTATGGCCGAGCCCCGACAAAATCACCTTGGGCGTGCAGTAGTTGACCAAGATTGTTTAAGCTGGATGCGGTGTCCGGATGATCCAGACCCAAAACCTTCTCTTGGATCGCAAGTGCCTGTTCATAGTTGGTACGCGCACCTGCGAAATCGCCTTTCGCCAACAGAATATATCCAAGATTGTTCAAGCTGTAGGCCGTTTCAGGATGAATTCGAGCCCAGCGTCTTCTGGCGAATTGCCAGCGCTCGTTCATGGTACATTTGCGCCCCAGCAAGATCACCCTGCTCATCCAGAATTACTCCGAGATTGTTGAGACTAGTTGCTGTATGTGGATGATCAGGGCCGGACACGTTCTCTCTCAATTCAAGTGCACGCTCATGGTGCGCACGTGCTCCCGCAAGGTCTCCTTGCTCTCCCAGCAGATAGCCACAATTGTTCAGACTTAATGCCATCGCCGGATGGTCTAAGCCTAATTCTCTCTCGCAAACATCGAGCGCAAGCTCAGAAAGCTTCAGCGCGCTGCCGCCGGCGCTTAAAGCGTCTTGCCGATACAGTGCCAGGCGATTTAACAAATCTATCCTTGCCGGACTCACGCTGCTGGGTACCGCGGTAGTCGGATCGACCAATGCTAGCGCGATTGCGTCAAGCTGCCGAGCCAAGGGCCACGTTGAGGGATCCCGACTCACGCCCTCAGCGTAGATTGATTGCACCGCTTCAACTAGTTTTCCCCGGACTTCCTTCTGATTATCTGAGCTACGCCTAGCTTGTGCAATTTGGCGTACTAGGCGGTGCAAGCGGATACAATCGGTGGTGATGGATGGATCCCGATCATCCGCAATAGATTCGCGATCAACTAGTGCAAAAGCGCGCAGCACCGCGACAGCCTCGTCGAGGCTGTCGTGTTCGATTGACGACGTGAAGGACTCACCCAACCTTTCACTCGCTTCCAAAAACAAATAGAGAGGAATCGGCTCAGATGCGAGCAAAGCGGCACAGACAATCAACGGCTCGGCAGCCGGATGAAATTTTGCAGCTTGATCAATCGCAAGAGCAAACGTTTTTGCCACCGTCAATCGATCATGATAGTCGGCAGGCGCGTCTTTCTCGATATCGAGTAGCTTGGACGGAAACGCTTCAAACCGCTTCAGGTATTCGGCGAGAATGATGCCGAGGCGTTCGCAATAAGCTGCCGCCTGCTCGTGCGCGAGCGGCAAGCCACCAAGCGCCCCAGACAGGGCTTCTGCTGCGATACGTTCTTTTTCGCGACCAGCCCGGAGGATCAAGTAGTCCGCACCGGTCTCACGCGACCATATCCGTATCTCAATCGGTTCAGCGACCCCACGCCAAGCATGCGCATTCGAGGTTATTAAAACATGGGCTGCGCCGCCACGCGGCAGGTAGGGCCGCACCGTCTCGGGATCAATCGCGTTGTCGAAAATCAGCAAGACGCCGTCGCCTTCGTTTCGCAATCGGTCCCCCACGATAGCGAGTGCTACTCCTCCTTCTCATCCGCTGCGATCCATCTGAGTCGAGCGCCAAGACTGACGAGATCGGCGCGTATCGTCAAATCGGTATGCGCCCTGATCCACCACGTTGTCCGATAATCTCCGCGATGCCTCTCCGCGTACGCGGCTGCGAGAGTTGTCTTGCCAACACCGCGCATACCGTACAAGGTCGTGATAGCAACGCGCCCTTCACGGCGCCTTAGCCCGGTGCCGATCGCGGCGAGCGGGTGTTCCGACCTATGAAATGCTCTGGAACCCGGATCGGAACATTGGAAATGGCGAAGCTTTCGCCTGGAAAAGCGATTAGAGTTGGCGGGTCGCGTTTCTGAAGAAAATCATGGAATTGTTGACGCGCAGCCTCCTCGGAACGACCGAACAATTCGCAGCGGCGCAGATGATCGGTTAGCGTTGGCAATTTGCACGGTTTGACCGCCACCATGAGGACAAAGCCGGGCCGCTTTGAAGCTGCCTGCCACAGCGCAGCGTTACGCTCAAGTGTCGAATAAGGCGCTTTTAGATAGTCGTCAAAGACTACACAAAGGACATGGTCAGCAGTCTCGTGGCTTGCTTCCGTCCACGCATAGATGTCGTCCCCACCTTTGACTTCCCATTCATGCACATGCGGGGTATGCCGAAGCATTTCCAGTTCTTTAGCCCATCCAGAATGCCCACTCCCGGTCGCTTGACGTATAACTGACGAAAATATCGGCCACGTCTGCCCTCAATATCGGGTGACCGGTAATATCGGCCCCCTCGCAACTCCCTTCCCGAAAGACTATCTTCTTCCCACCCCCACACGCAACGGAAGTCCC
>CAVSXQ010000035.1:0-129129 GCA_963731915.1 uncultured Alphaproteobacteria bacterium | reverse complement strand
ACCGCCGCATCCGCTGATACGTGCTCGCGGCAAGGCCCCGCACATCCGGATCGTTGTCCTCCTCCGACATCGTCTTCAGCCGCGCGGCCAGCGCGGGACTGTCGATGGTGGCGGCCGACTTCATGGCGCGGATGCGTACGCCGGCGTCGGCATCGTCCAGCAACTGCGAGGTGACGCTGGCGCCTTGCTCGGCCGGCAACGAAGGGGCTGCCGCGGCGGCTGCGACCCGCACCACATCGTGGCGGCTCTGCGCCGCCTGGGCGACCACCTCGTGGGAAGCATCAGTGGCGATGATGCCGGCGAGGTAGGCCGCCTTTGAGGCGATCCGCGGTTCATCCTCGGCGACCAGCGCCTTCAGGTGCGGCAGCACTGCCGCCCCGTAGGCCAGCGCGAGCTCCGGATAATCCAGTTCGTCCTTGTCGAGTTCCTTGCGGACTTCGTCGAGCGTTGCCATTGACGCCTCCTATGCGGTGAGTGGGCTTGCGATCATGGTGTTGACCTCGGACTGGATCAGGTCCGGCGGCGGGTTGGTGATGTTCCAGGTGCCGCCGCCCGTCATCAGCCGGTTGTTGTCGGTGACATGGCGCAGCCCGAGCACATGGCCGCACTCATGGGCCATGGTCCAGCGCGAGGCGACCGACGTGATGACGGCGCTCGGCCGCCCGGCCGGGTGCGCCGCGCATCCGTTCAGCGGCGGCACCGTCGAGCGGAGGAAGTAGACGCAGATGTCGTTGGCGCCGGCATTGTTGCGGTTGCCGAACAACGTGTTCTGCTCGGCGGTGGTCGAGCCCACGACGCAGGTGCCGACGTCGAGGTCGTTCAGCGCCGGCAGATTGAGCGTCTCCTCGCTCGCGATCACGACATCGATGCCCACCCCCGCGTAGACGTCGCGCATCGACTGGATCATCTGCGCCCGCGCCACGCTGGTCGGCTCGCTCAGCACCTTGACATGGACGCGAAGCGCCTCGGACTGGTGCCACCAGGTCGAATAGATGCGGCCATCGGTGCCGGTGACGAACAGGTCGATATGGTCGGGGAAGCGTGCGATCGGCGTGATCGGTGACGCCAATGCCGCGGCGCCGCCCGACACGTTGAACCAGTTGGCCCAGCCGCCGCTCGCATCCCACCAGGTGGAATAGATGCGCCCGTCGGTGCCGGTGACGAACAGGTCGAGATGATTGGGATTGCGTGCGATCGCCGTGACCTCCGAGGTCAGCGCCGCCGCCCCGCCCGAGACGTTGAACCATGCCGACCAGCCGCCGCTCTGGTCCCACCAGCAGGAGTAGATGCGCCCGTCGGTGCCGGTGACGAACAGATCGAGGTGATTGGGATTGCGCGCCACCGCCGTGATCGGCGACCGCAGCGCCGCCGCGCCGCCCGAGACGTTGAACCATGCGGACCAGCCGCCGCTCTGGTCCCACCAGCAGGAATAGATGCGCCCGTCGGTGCCGGTGACGAACAGATCGAGATGGTTCGGATTGCGTGCGATCGCGGTGATGGGCGAGCCCAGCGCCGCCGCGCCGCCGGAGACGTTGAACCATGCCGACCAGCCGCCGCTCTGGTCCCACCAGCAGGAATAGATCCGCCCGTCGGTGCCGGTGACGAACAGGTCGAGGTGATTGGGATTGCGCGCGATCGCCGTGACTTTCGAGCCGAGCGCGGCGCGGCCGCCCGAGACGTTGAACCATGCCGACCAGCCGCCGCTCGCATCCCACCAGCAGGAATAGATCCCGCCATCGGTGCCGGTGACGAACAGATCGAGATGGTTCGGATTGCGCGCCACCACCGTGATCGGCGAGCCCAGCGCGGCTGCGCCGCCCGAGACGTTGAACCAGTTGGCCCATCCGCCGTTCGCATCCCACCAGGTGGAGTAGATGCGTCCGTCGGTGCCGGTGACGAAGAGATCGAGATGATTGGGATTGCGCGCGATGGCGCGATACGGGCGATCGCAGTGCCGCGGCGCCGCCGGATACGTTGAACCATGAATTCCAGCTCATGATGACCTCCACGTTCCGGAGAAAATCCCCGATGATGAGAGGCTAGAACGATACAATCTCAGGGAGAGTAATGCAGTTCACAATGGCGGCGGTTTTTATTTTGTTCGCGGAGCGTAAGCAATGCTGCCGCAACAGGCGATGTTGCGTCGTCCCTGCGAACGCAGGGACCCATAGCCACCGGCTTGAGTTTGGCGAAGAGTGCGTCATCCATCTCATTTCAACGAGAGCACAACGCGGTATGGGTCCTGCGCCGGTAGCGCAATTGCGCCCCTCGGCAGGGACGACGTTCGTGCGAGTTCCCGATTCAATTGTCAAACAGCGAGAGGACGCGCGTCCGCATTGTCGCGGCGCGAGGCGCCCGAGCTTTGCGTCGATTGACACCCCCTGAAAAAGAAGAGGGCGCAGGGAAGCCGGATGCACGCTGCACCCGCGGTCTCGTGCGCACTGCGCATAGCAAGAAACGCACACGAGCATACAGGTTCAGCGGAGGCACTCCGGCTTTCCCTGCGCAGTGGGTTACGGCTTATATCGTGCTCTCCCCGGTGAGCGGGCTTGTTGTCACCGTCACCCCCGGGAAGCTTGCTTCCCAAGAGCTTGACGCCAGCATCGCGGCGCCAGGACCACACGGCTTCGCCGTCCGCTCGGCTCGCGTTCGTCTCTCGCAAGCTCCCGCGTCCACCGCATCCCACCGCGCGTTCGTGACGATCGCGACCCGCCCCTCTCATCGGGTGAGACACGCCAAGTTAAACACTGATTTGCCCCGACGGGTGAAGCGGAATATTTTTGATTTGGGGGATTGACACGATTTCTGAAAATCAGAAGTGATTTGCCCGTCGGGTTGTTTTGTCGCGGGCGGGGCGCGAGATTTCGCTTGCGTGGGAGGGCGAAGCAGTTCGCGTTTCGCGAGGTGGGCGGGGGAGCGCGAGCAATTTTACTGCACGAGCTTCGTGGGGTGGGTTAGCGACGCGCGCGTAACCCACCATTCGTACGGCATCGGAATTTACAGAGGTGGCGGATTACGCTGCGCTAATCCGCCCTAACCGCTGAGCCGCCCCACTGCACCAACTCGAGAGTGATGCCCTCGGGGCCCTCGAAGAGCCGCAGCTTTCGGCTGATGTAGTCCATCTCGTCGCTCAATATGGTTACGCCGTTGGCCACGAGGTGCGCGGTGGCCGTCTCGATGTCGTCGACGCGGAACGCGAGGTGATTGAAGCCCCGTTGTCGCAAATTCGTCGGGTGCGCACCCGGATCGGTCCCTGGGGTCGGGTCGAACTCAAGCAGCTGGATCTCGAAATGAGGATCCGCTCCTTCGAGTACGAGGGTGATGTGCTGCGCTTTCATGCCCGGCATGCCCATGTACCGGCCGGGAAGGCCACCGTCGATCGTCGCGACGTGATCCTTTCTGAAGCCAAGGAGCGCGAAGAACTCGATCGCCGGGCCGGCGTCTGCCACCGCGATCGTAATGTGATCCGGATTGAGTATCATCGTGTTACTCCCTGTCATCAACGCCGTGCACTCGGCCGCGCCGGCTACCTCGCCAAGGCGAACTGCCGGCAACTGGCCCTCCCGCCCTTGCAAGGCTACCAGCTCGCTCCGTCGCACGGTTGACCTGATCGAAGAAACTTACGCGCTCTCCGGACGACGCTTGCTAACGCGCCAACTCCTTGATCCATTCTTCGGTTGCGACCGATTGTGCAGGCCTGGTTGAGCGGACCATCAGGAACGTTCCCGAGAGCGGAATGCCTGGCAGCCTCCAGCGCCCATCGATTTCCGTCGCCTCGGAATTGACCAGGCCTTCATAAAAAACCGCGTCATAGCCGCAGCCAGATGGCTCGTAACGTTTGACGAACGAGACCGCGCTGCCCGATCGATGACCCTCAATCGAGGCGTTGTGGGTACCGCCCACCAGGCAGCCGGGTCTGGCGCAGGGTTCGGTCACGTTTCCGCCGAGCGCGCCACCGGAGTCGATAAGCGTCGCCAGAAACGTGACCATCCCAACTTGCGACTGAAGATAGGTGCCGTCCCAGACACCGGTCAGATTGTCGGTCATTGCGATTCAGGTGCGTGCGCGCCCCTCACAACACCCGATTACTCTCCTTCACCTTCTCCGCATCCAGATACACGCTGCCCCCCATCTCCTTGAACTTCTCGCTCATCTTCGCCATGCCGTCCTCGATGGTGCCGCTCATGCTCATCCCCACCGCCGCCGGATCATTCAGCGTCGCCGCATAATCCCGCACGTCCTGCGTGATCTTCATCGAGCAGAATTTTGGGCCGCACATCGAGCAGAAATGGGCGACCTTGTGGGCTTCCTTCGGCAGCGTTTCGTCGTGGAACAGCCGCGCGGTTTCCGGATCGAGGCCGAGGTTGAACTGGTCCTCCCAGCGGAAGTCGAAGCGGGCGCGGGAGAGCGCGTCGTCGCGCAGTTGCGCGGCGGGGTGGCCCTTGCCGAGATCGCAGGCGTGCGCCGCGATCTTGTAGGTGATGACGCCGACCTTGACGTCGTCGCGGTTGGGCAGGCCGAGATGCTCCTTCGGCGTCACGTAGCACAGCATCGCGCAGCCGAACCAGCCGATCATGGCGGCGCCAATGCCTGAGGTGATGTGGTCGTAGCCCGGCGCGATGTCCGTGGTCAGCGGGCCCAACGTGTAGAACGGCGCCTCGCCGCATTCCTTCAGCTGCTTGTCCATGTTGATCTTGATCTTGTGCAGCGGCACATGGCCGGGGCCTTCGATCATGACCTGGCAGCCCTTCTTCCAGGCGATCTGCGTCAGTTCGCCGAGCGTCTCCAGTTCGGCGAATTGCGCGCGGTCGTTGGCGTCGGCGATCGAGCCGGGCCGCAGGCCGTCGCCGAGCGAGAACGACACGTCATACTTGCGCATGAGGTCGCAGATCTCGTCGAAATGGGTGTAGAGGAAACTCTCCTTGTGATGCGCCAGGCACCACTTTGCCATGATCGAGCCGCCGCGCGAGACGATGCCGGTGACGCGGTTGGCGGTGAGGTGGATGTAGGGCAGGCGCACGCCGGCGTGGATGGTGAAGTAGTCGACGCCCTGTTCGCACTGCTCGATCAGCGTGTCCTTGTAGAGCTCCCAGGTCAGTTTCACCGGATCGCCGTCGCATTTTTCCAGCGCCTGATAAATCGGAACGGTGCCGATCGGGATCGGCGCATTGCGCAGAATCCATTCGCGGGTGGTGTGGATGTTGCGGCCGGTGGAGAGGTCCATCACGGTGTCGGCGCCCCAGCGGATCGCCCACACCATCTTGTCGACTTCCTCCTCGACCGACGAGGTCACCGCGGAGTTGCCGATATTGGCGTTGATCTTGGTCAGAAAATTGCGGCCGATGATCATCGGCTCGAGTTCGCCATGGTTGATGTTGCAGGGGATGATGGCGCGGCCGCGGGCGATCTCGCGAGCGCACGAATTCCGGCGTGACGAAGGCGGGCACGCTGGCGCCAAAGCTTTCGCCGTCGGCAATCGCCGCTTCCGCGCGCTCGAGCTGGACCTTGCGGCCGAGATTTTCGCGCGTCGGCGACGTAGATCATCTCCTTGGTGATGATGCCGGCGCGGGCGAATTCGAGCTGCGTGATCATGTGGCCGTCGAGCCCGCGCAGCGGCTTGTGATGCGCGGTGAACGCCTTGGCGGCATGCGAGGCGCCGACATTGCCGTTGTCTTCCGGCTTGATCTCGCGGCCCTGATATTCCTCGACGCCGCCGCGCTCCTTCACCCATGCGATGCGCGGGCGCGCCAAGCCGGCATTGACGTCGATGGTGACATCAGGATCGGTGTAGGGGCCGGAGGTGTCGTAGACGGGAAGATTGGGCTCGCCGGCGCCTTCGCTGAGCATGATCTCGCGCAGCGGCACCTTCACGTCGGGCGCTTCATCGGGCGTGACCCAGATTTTTCGCGAGGCGGGCAGCGGGCCGGTGGTGACGGCGGGCAGGGTGGTGTCGGGGTTGGAGCGGATGTTCATGTTATCCTCCGTTGAATTCTGGTTGTTATTGCCGTCATTGCGGGAGTGCGTCATGCCTGAGAGTCGATTCGTCATTGCGAGCGCAAGCGAAGCATGGAGCCGGGCCTTCGCCGCTTCGAGGGCTCGCTTCGTAGCGCGGCCTCGTCAATGACGGTGACGGTTTCGTGTTCATCACGCGGCCTCCGCGTTCTGGCCGAGCCATTGCCGCACCCGCGCGTCGGGGTCGGCGTTCTGGGTGACGTCGGAGACGACCGCGATCGAATCGGCGCCGGCGGCAAAGATTTCCGCGGCCTGTTCGAACTTGATGCCGCCGATCGCGACCAGCGGGATGTCGCCGATGCGCTTTTTCCATTCGGTGATCTTTGCGATGCCCTGCGGCGCAAAGCGCATCGATTTCAGCGTGGTCGGAAAGATCGGGCCCGAGCGCGACGTAGTCCGGCCTGGCGGCAAGCGCGGTCGCCAGTTCCTCGTCGTCATGGGTGGAGATGCCGAGCGACAGGCCGGCGTCGCGGATCGCCTTGAGGTCGGCATCGACGAGATCTTCCTGGCCGAGATGCAGATGCTTTGCGCCGGCGACGATCGCCGCGCGCCAGTAGTCGTTGACCACGAGCTTTGTGTTGGTGCCCTTGGTGACTTCGAGCGCGTCGGTGACGATCTGCAGCGCCCCGCCATCGTCGAGGTCCTTGGCGCGCAACTGAATGGTGCCGACGCCAAGCTTGGTCAGCCGCGCCACCCAGGCGACGCTGTCGACCACCGGATAGAATCGATCAGGATACGCGTTGCGATCAGGATACGGCATGCCAGAACGGTGTCCCGATGACAGGGGTTGAAGGGGAGGCGAAATCGCGGGCTTCCATCAGGCCGGCTTCGTAAGCCGCGCGGCCGGCCTCGATGCCGAGGCGGAATGCATTCGCCATCGCGACGGGGTCGGCGGCTTTTGCGATCGCGGTGTTGAGCAGCACGGCGTCGTAGCCGAGCTCGAGCGCTTGCGCGGCGTGCGACGGCGCGCCGATGCCGGCATCGACCACCAGCGTGATATCGGGCAGCCGGTCGCGCAAAAGTTTCAGCGCATCGCGATTGGTGATTCCCTTGGCGCTGCCGATCGGCGCCGCCCATGGCATCACGACCTTGCAGCCGGCATCGACCAGCCGCATCGCGACGCCGAGGTCTTCGGTGGTGTAGGGGAACACTTCAAAGCCGTCCTTGATCAGAATGCCGGCGGCTTCGACGAGGCCGACCACATCCGGCTGCAGCGTGTCGTTGTCGGCGATCACCTCCAGCTTGATCCAGGTGCGTGCCGAACAATTCGCGCGCCAGCTTTGCCGTGGTCACCGCCTCGCGCACGCTGCGGCAGCCGGCGGTGTTCGGCAACACGGTGACGTCGAGCTCGCGGATCAGCGACCAGAACGCATCGCCGGTCTTGCCGCCGGCCGCTTCCCGCCGCAGCGCCACCGTGACGATGCCGGCGCCGGACGCCCGTATCGCCGCCTGCATGATCGCCGGCGACGGATACAGCGCGCTGCCGATCAGCAGGCGGGAGGAGAAGGTTTTGCCGTAGAAGTTCAGCATCGATTCAGTGTCCGTATCTCGTCGTCCCCGCGAAAGCCGGGACCCATACCGCGTGATTTCTCTTGGGGCACAGCTGGCAGATACCTCCCGCAGCCACGCAACGCCGGTGGCTATGGGTCCCTGCTTTCGCAGGGACGACGGGTGGAGAGAGTGTGCGCTCATCACCATCACCCTCCCTGCCGTGGCGTAATAATCTCGATCTCGTCGCCCGCCTTCAGCGCCGTCTCGGCCCAGCGGCTTTTCGGCACCACGTCGAAATTCAGCGCGATGGCAAAATGCGTGCCTTCATATTCGAGCTCGCCGAGCAGCGCGTCGACGCGCGATTGAGCTGATCTCCCGCTGCTCGCCATTGACGATCACGCGCATTGCATCACCTCATTGTCGATCACGCCGCGCTCGACATAGCCGAGCGTCAGTTCCGCCAGCGCGGGCGCCAGCAGAAAGCCGTGGCGATAAAGCCCGTTCACCGCAATCCTCTCCTTGTCGATGGCGATGCGCGGCAGATTGTCTGGGATAGGCCGGCCGCAGGCCGGAGCCGAATTCGACGATGCGCGCTTCGGCAAAGGCCGGATGCACCGCATAGGCCGCGCCGAGCAACTCCAGCGCCGAGCGGACGCTGACGCCGGAATCCTCGGCCTCGATCGAGGTCGCGCCCAGCATGAATCGGTTGTCGCCGCGCGGGATCACATAGAGCGGCCAGCGCGGATGGATCAGCCGCACCGGGCGCGACAGCTCCACTTCGGATGTTTCGACGATGATCATCTCGCCCTTGACGCCGCGCAGGCCCGGTTGGGTGTCGCGCGCGGCCAGGCCGCGGCAATCGATCACGATGCCGTCGAGATCGTCCGCGCGCCACGTCGCTGTTGAAGGTGATGGTGCCGCCGGCCTTTGCGATGCGCGCATGCAATTCCGGCAGCACGCGCCGCGGCTCGACATGGCCTTCATCGGGATAAAACAGCCCCTCGCGAAACCGGCCCTCGAGCGACGGCTCGAGCTCGCGCACGCCTTGCGCATCCAGCCGCCGATGGCCGCTGGTCAGTTTGGCAAAGCGCTCAAAATCGCTGCGGTCGCGCGGATGCGCCACCACCAGCGAGCCGTTGAACGAGGTATCGGGAAAATGCTCGCGCCAGAGATCGAGCGAGCGGATGCCGAGCCGGCTGATCACGGGCTCCGAGACCTCCGCCTCGCACCACGGCGCCAGCATGCCGCCGGCCCAATGGCTGGTGGCAAGCGTCATCGCGGCGTCACTGCGCTCATGCAGGGTGACGGCGTGGCCGGCCTGCGCGAACAGCAACGCCTGCCACGCGCCGGCAACGCCCGCGCCTATGATGGTGACGGGGGAATCCCCCCTCCGGTCAGAACTCTGAAACATCCCTGTCCCTTCGCCGGCATGACCCGGATCAGGTTCAAAGGGTCACCGCGGTCCCAGGCTGTTAGATGCCCAAGCATGCGGTATCTCAGCTCCTCATCGGAGCACCCCTCGGAACAGGGCTAATGTAAGCCGATAGCGGGGCGTGTCAACGCGGCCCGGCGCTGTTTGCACCGGCAGGTATGGCCGCCGGCGGTTTTGGAACCTGCGCCTTGGCGTCGGCGAGCTTCTTCGAAGCCGGCTTTGGCTTGGCCAAAACTTCCTTCGGAACGATGTTTAGCGGCTTAAGCGCAGCCGCTTTCGGCTTCGCCACCTCTTGCGGCGGTGCACTGGCGAGCATCGGGCGCGGCTGGCTTCGCGCGCTCCTGCCGCTGCTGTTTTGCCGCATAGTAATAGCCGCTCGCATAATAACGCATGGCGCGGTCGTGATCGCCATGGGCGGCGCGCCAGGCGCCGGCGAGATATTTGATGCCGTAAGCGAGATTGGTGTCGGGATCGCGCAGGCCAGCGGCATCGCCGCTGTAGCCGACGCCGCGCGCGGTCGCGAGCTTGATCTGCATCAGCCCGATGGTGCCGCCGCGCCCGACCAGGTCGGGATGGTATTTGCTCTCGCGCACGATCACGCGATGCACCAGCGCCTCCGGCACCTGATTGGCTTTGGCGTGGGTCGCGACCAGTCCTTCATAGTGCGCGCGGCTCTGCGCCTGCGCGCCGCCGAAAGATGGCAGCGCCGCCACGATGGTGACGGCAAGGAACAACAATCGCTTCATCGAAAAGGGCCCCGGCGCGGCGCAATCGCAGCGTTAACGCTTTAGGCACCGCAATTATTGCGGCGGCCGGGCAGGGATGTGGCCAAAACCCGGCATTATCAGGGGCTTGCCGGCCGCATTCCGGAGAGAAAACCGGGCCGAATTTACCGGGAATTATGCCTTGGCGTGCTTCGATCCTCTGGGAACCACCGCAGGATCAAAGGCCGCCGATGAGCGTCACCGTCGCCCAGTCAGATGAAGCCGCCCAGCCGCTGCGCGGGCTGCTGCCGCTATGGGTCGGCGTCGCCATCTATGCGCTGTTTCTTTTGGCCGGAAACCGCCTGCTGATCGATCCCGATACGATGTGGCAGATCACGGTCGGGCAATGGATCATCGACCACCGCGCGGTGCCGACCACGGACGTCTATTCCTTCACCATGCGCGGAGAACCCTGGATCTCCACGCAATGGCTGTCGCAGGTGATGTACGCCAAAGCGTATGCGCTCGCGGGCTGGAGCGGGCCGGTGGTGCTCGCCGCAAGCGCGATCGCCTTGACCTTTGCGCTGCTGACCAAACTGGTGAGCCGGCATCTGCGCGACAGCACCACGCTGGTGTTCGTTGCCGCAGCGCTCGCGCTCACCGTGCCGCATCTGCTGGCGCGGCCGCATGTGCTGGCGTTGCCGGTGATGGTCGCATGGGTCGGCGGATTGATCTCAGCCGCCGATCGCCGCACGGTGCCGTCGCTCTGGCTGCTGCCGCTGATGATGCTGTGGGCCAACCTGCATGGCGGTTTTGTGTTCGGCCTCGTGCTGATCGGCGCCGATCGCGCTCGATGCGGTCCTGGCGCTCGGAAGCGGCTTCGCAAAAATCTCTGCTGCTGCGCTGGTTTCTCTTCGGCGTCGCCGCGCTCGCCGCAAGCTGCTGCACGCCCTATGGCTGGAACGCGCTGCTGGCGTCGCAAAAGATCCTTTCGCTCGGCGCCGCGCTGCCGCTGATCATGGAATGGAAGCCGGCGGATTTCGGCAGCCTCGGCGCCTTCGAAATCTGCCTGCTGCTCGGCATCGGCCTTGCGCTGTTGCGCGGCATCAAACTGCCGCCGATGCGGATCGTGCTGTTGCTCGGGCTTGCTGCATATGGCCTTCGCGCAAGGGCGTGCCGCCGAAATCCTGGCGCTGCTGGCGCCGATCATGCTTGCGGCGCCGCTGGCGCGGCAGATCGGCCATGCCGAGGCGGCGAATGCCAGTGCGGCCTCGCCGTCGCGCGGCGTGCTGTTTGCCAGTCTCGCGCTCGCCCTGGTCGCGGGAACGATTGCCTGGACATCGCTGCATCGCTTCGAGCCGCATACGCGCGGCTCCCCGGTCGCAGCCGTCACCGAGCTGAAGAAACTGAATCTGACCCGCGTGATGAACGATTATGATTTCGGCGGCTATCTGATCTCGAACGGCGTTGCGCCCTTCATCGACGGCCGCACCGAACTCTACGGCGAAAAATTCTTCGTCGACCACAACGCGGCCAGCGGCTTGATGAAGCCGGAAAACCTGTTCCGGCTGCTCGACGAGTACAGGATCGAAGCCACCTTGATGCGCACGCAAAGTGCGGCGACCAAACTGCTCGATCACATCGACGGCTGGCAAAAAATCTATTCCGATGACATCGCTACCATTCACCTTCGCAAGACTGGTGCGCTGCACACGCGCGAGCCTGCGGTCGATCCGAAGGCGAAGTAGATTTTCGTCATCGCGATGACTAAATCGCCGCACGAGATCAAAATCGTCGTGCAAAAGTCTCAATCCCGGTCTAGAGTTTTTTTCAGCACAGAAAGTGTTTTTCGGTTGCGGCAGTAGCGCTGTCCTATCAGTCGAAACACATCGAGCCCAAACACCAAACCAAAACATCAAAAAATAATAGAATAATAGGGAGTGAGCCATGGCCAGAGCAAATCTCGGCTATTTGCCCCGCGGAAATCCGTGTGCCCAGTGCGGCAAGCCGATCTCATCGCCCGACTGGATCGAAGAAGGTTCGGACCGCATCTCCTATCTCTGGACCTGCCGCGCCTGCGACTACCGGTTTGAGGCGGTAGCGATCTTCGACGAGCGGCAGGCGACCGCGGAACCGCTCGCGGCCTGACGGGAACCCGACTGCCACCATTCGCGTTGGTCTAACTCATCAATCCGTCAGGGGAGGATGAGATGCCCGACGTCATGACCAGACCACACCAGTTGATCGCGAGCGATCGCGTCGAGGGTACTTCGGTGCGCCGGCCGAACGGGGACAAGATCGGCCACATCGAGCGGCTGATGATCGACAAGGTCACAGGCCAGGTCTCCTACGCGATCCTCAGCTTCGGCGGCTTCCTCGGCATGGGAGGAAATCTGCTGCCGCTGCCATGGGGCAAGCTTCACTACAACACGAAGTTCGAAGCCTACGAACTCGACCTCGACGATGGCGAGTTGAAAGGCGCGCCGTCGTTCCGCGCCGACAAGGATTTCGATTGGGGCGATCGGTCGCAGGAAGTCGAACTGCATCGCTATTACGGCGTGCCGCCCTATTGGGGCGGCTTCTGACGCGTGTTCCCGCGCGAAACTTGAGGTGGTTTTCGGGAACAGCTTGTTAATGTTGCGGGTTTTCTCCCTATCGAATTCTACTGAGGGAGAAACGCATATGTTAGCCAAATACACTATCGCCGGGCTGGCAGGCACTGCCTTGCTGGCCACCGTAGCGTTCGCGCAAGCGCCGTCACCGTCGCCGTCGACCGAAACCAAGATGGCGCCTGCGGCTGCATCCGACCAGGCTTCGCCGTCGACGTTCCAGGGTACCTGGCGCGCCTCGAAGGTGGTGGGCCTGAGTGTCTACAACGACAAGAATGAGAGCCTCGGCTCGATCAACGATCTCCTGACCGACAAGAACGGCAAGATCACCGCGGTCGTGATCGGCGTCGGCGGCTTCCTCGGCGTCGGCGAGCATCTTGTCGCCATTCCGTTCGAGAAGGTGAAGTTCACCACCGAGCCGATCGTCTATACCGCCCACGGCGGGCGGCGCGGGTGGAGCAGGCGGCGCGGCGCAAGGCCGGGCACCACGACGGGCGCGGCGCCGGCGGCGAGCGCGGGAAAACCCAATCCGTGGTATCCGGATCACGCCGTGTTCAACGCGACCAAGGAAGAGCTGAAGGCGATGCCCGAGTTCAAATACGCGACCTGAGGCAGCAGCCTGATCGACTGACGGAAACGCGCCCGGTTTTGCCGGGCGCGTTTTTGTTGCGATCGGCGTTCCGCGCACCCGCGCATGGTGCGCCGCATCCTTTCAGCACGGGATGCGCGATGTTAGGCTCCGGCCACGGCGGGAGCATCCTGCGTCCTGCCTGAAAAAGAGAACGGGAGGACGACCATGGCTGAGAGCGTCTACAAGGTGATCGAGCTGATCGGCACCAGCAAGGAGTCCTGGGAAAAAGCGGCCACGGCTGCCGTGACCCGGGCCGGAAAATCCCTGCGGGATCTGCGTGTCGCCGAGGTCGTCACGCTCGATCTGCAACTCGACGCCAAGGGCAAGGTCGAAGCCTACCGCGCCAAGCTCAAGGTCTCGTTCAAGTTCGAAGGTGCGTGAGTTCTGCACGACACCCTCTCCCCGCCGGGGGAGAGGGTGCATTCCCCTGATGCGCGCGATTGACGCACCCTTCGGGTAAGGTTGATTTGAAAGCAGGCGGCATTGCCGAAAATTCGCATGCCGGCTCCTCTTCCGTAATGACGTAAATTCCGGCATGAACTCTGCATCGAGCGGATACATGACGGGTAAGCAACTGACATCGGGTGCGGGAGATCACCACAAGGAGGCGGGCGGCGCCCAGTTTGGCGCCCTGCTGATGACCGATGCGGGGGCGTCGCGAAGCGGGCCTCCTCCGCTGTTCCGGGGGCTGACCGAAGCCGAGAAGGCACGTGTGCTCGGGCTCGGGAAAACGCAAGGTGCTCTATCGCGGCGCGCAGTTGTTCCGGCAGGGAAGCCCGCAAGACGGCATCTATCTGATCGAGAGCGGGCGCATCAAGGTGTTCTACATTGCGCCGTCGGGGCGCGAGATCACGCTCGCTTACTGGCACTCCGGCAATTTCGTCGGCGGCCCCGAGGTGTTCAAGCAGGGCCTGCATGTCTGGTCGGGCGCCGCCGCCGTCAACAGCTCCGTGCTGCATCTGCCCGGCGACGTTCTGCGCGAGATGGTGCTCGCGATCCCCGCGCTCGCGGTCAATATCATTGAAGGCCTGAGCTTCAAGGGCCAATGCTACTCGGCGCTGGCGCAAATGCTCGGCACGCGCTCGCCGGTCGAAAGGCTCTCGCAACTCCTGCTGCATCTGATGAACCTCTACGGCGTCGAGGAGCGTGGGGGTACGCTGATCGCCGCGTCATTTACCCATGCCGACCTCGCGCATATGACGGGCGTGACGCGCCAGTCCGTCACCACCAGCCTCAAGCGGTTTGCCGAAGACGGCATCCTGCAAGCCCACGGCACCAACCTCGTGATCAAGAACGCCGATCTGCTGGCCAGGATCCGCGACGGCAAGTCCAGCAAGACCGCGGCTCTGGACGACACAACCGGTGAGGACTGACAGTCCGCGTCGCAATCCTAAAGATATTCCCCGAACTGACATTCGTCGAAGCGGTTGTGGCGCGGGCGGTCTCGACGCATGGCGACGAGTCGACGCAGGCTCGTGGCTCTTGCAGATGGCCTTCGTGACGGACGGCGGTGATTAAAACGTCACCATCCAGCCCATCAAAGCGCCAAAAGTGACGGCGACGCCGTCCATTAATTGAGCACTCCCGTCTTTCTTCGCAATCCTTTGCTGCTTCCAGCCCTTTGGCGTTTCCGGTCGAGCCCGAGCCGTTCAGAACTTGCGCGGCGAACATCGTGTCGTTCGTCGTGCAAGCAACGAGCTCCACGGCAAGATGAAAACCACTCGCTTCATCGCGCATCTTTCTTCGGGGCCGGGCCCGGAACGCGCCGTTGCTGCGTGGTTAATGGCACGTCGCTTGCAAAATAACAGAGAACGATCGCCCTCCGCTTTGCAGCTTTTGCTGGCGGCCGCCGCAGCGCCGCGTCCGGGCATCGACCCCAAATTCACATCGTCTGGTTCGAAAGGATTGTTCCGATGAACGTCGGCCCTGCTTCGAAAGTCCCCGGTTTCCTTCCGTTGCTTGTGGCGGCCGGCATCGCGCTCGCGCCCGGCCAGTTGAGCGCCGAAACGCTCGAGATCGGCATCGGCACGCAGAACACCACGACCAACACCGTCACCGGCGGTGTTGTCATCAAGGAGCTCGGCCTGTTCGAGAAGCACTTGCCGAAGACCGGCAAGTACAAGGATTTCCAGTACAAGCTCTCCTGGCAGAACGCGACCTCGGGCCCGCCGATCACCAACGGCATGATGGCCAACAACATCCAGATCGGCATGATGGGCGACTACCCGCTGATGGTGAACGGCGCCACCGGGCAGGCCACCAACAATCCGACCCAGCTCATCGCCATCATCGCCTATAACGCGGTCGGCGGCGGCAACGGCATCGTGGTCCACAAGGACTCGCCGTTCTATGAACTCGCCGACCTCAAGGGCAAGAACGTCTCGGTGCCGTTCGGCTCCGCCGCGCACGGCATGATGCTGACCTCGCTGCAGAAGAGCGGCCTGCCGCCGGACTTCTGGAGCCTCGTCTCGCAGTCGCCGGAAGTCGGCACCACCAATCTGCAGGAGAAGCGCATCGACGCCCATGGCGACTTCGTGCCCTTCGCCGAGCTGCTGCCGTTCAAGGGCTTTGCCCGCAAGATCTATGACGGCGCCGAGACCAAGGTGCCGACCTTCCACGGCGTCACCGTGCGCAAGGACTTTGCCGAGAAATATCCGGAGATCGTGACCGCCTACCTCAAGGCCCTGCTCGAGGCCAACGACTGGATGCGCAAGAATCCGAAGCTCGCCGCCGAGAAGATCGAGGAGTGGACCAAGATCAACAAGGAAGTGGTCTACATCTTCCTCGGCCCCGGCGGCGTGCACACGCTCGACCCGACCATCAAGAAGCTGCTTGATCAATTCGGTCGGCGCCAACTACGCGATCCTGCAGAAGCTCAACATGATCAAGCCGCTCGACATCGGCGCCTGGGTCAACGACAGCTACATCCGGCAGACCTACAAGGAGCTCGGGCTCGACTACGACAAGCAGCTCGCGGCCTTCGACACCTACAACGTCACCGGTACCGATCCGGTCTGTAACGCGCCGGTCAACGATCCCAAGCTCGTCGGCGAAGTCTGGATCCAGGGCGGCGACATCGTGCCGTTCTCCTCGCCGGTCTGCACGCTGCTCGGCGTCAAGAAGTACACCGGCGAAGGCAAGAAGCTCAACGCGGTCTATCTCGTCGACCATGAGCTCGGCATCAAGGTGTTCGCCGACGCCGCCTTCTACGCCATCAAGCAGGACCCGAAGAAACCGGACGTGGTGCCGTTCCTGCTCAAGAAGGACGCCGAAGCCTATGCCGCGAAGAACGGCGGCAAGCTTGCCACCTATGCCGAAGCCCTCACCGCGATCAACGTCGGACAATAGGAGCAAACCGATGGGCAACATGGCGCGAGCAAACGTTGCTGCAATCCCGATCCCCGATGGGCGTATCGATCCCGAGCGGGTCGTCGAGAGCGTGATGAAATCCACACCCGAAACTCCGGCGCCGGCAGTGCGGCAGCGGAAACGCATGACGAGCCGCAGCCGATCGCGGCGGCGGACCCTGGCTCCGCCGGCGCCCGAGGTGGTGCCCACGGTCTCCCTGCGCGACATCGCCGGCGCGGCTGCTCAAGTACATCACGCGCGACCGGCTCATCACGCTTGCGCTTGCCTGCATCTCGATCAGCTCGCTGTTCCTGGTCTGGTATCTCGGAACGAAATACCGGTTCGAGTTCTACATCCGCTTCAAGAACGTTCCGACGCCGGCGGAAGTGTTCAACCAGCTGACCCAGGTCGGCCTGTCGAACAAATACCTCGTCAACATCGCCATCTCCCTGCGGCGCATCCTGACCGGCTTCTTCATCGCGATCGCGATCGGCGTGCCGCTGGGCCTCCTGATCGGCAAATATCGGCGCGTCCGCGACTTCTTCATGCCATGTGTCGAGATCCTGCGCCCGATCCCCGCGATCGCCTGGGTGCCGATGTCGATCATGCTGTGGCCGAACAACGAGGCCGCGATCGTCTTCATCACCTTCATCGGCGCGTTCTTCCCGATCCTGCTCAACACCATTCACGGCGTGCATTCGCTGGATGGCGTGCTGGTCCGGGCCGGCCGCTGTCTCGGCGCCAACGAGCCACAGCTGTTCTGGAACGTGATCCTGCCGGGCTCGCTGCCGCATATCTTCACCGGCCTTGCCGTCGGCATGGGCGTCGCCTGGGTGTCGCTGATCGCCGCCGAGATGATCTCCGGTCAGTTCGGTGTCGGCTACTTCACCTGGGAGGCGTACTCGCTGGTGGACTATCCCGCGATCATGCTCGGCATGATCACGATCGGCGTCCTGGGGCTCGCCTGCAGCGGCGTCATCCGCATGGTCGGCGTCCTCCTGATGCCGTGGCTCGCCTTCGCACCGGGAGGAAAGCGATGACAATGACCGACACATACGCTGCGCCGCCGTCCAGACGGCAGATCCCCAAGGGTTTCATCGATGTCCGCAACATGGGCGTCGTCTTCGGCAGCGACGACAACGAGGTCGTCGCCGTCAGCGATGTCTCGATCAACGTGCAGCCCGGCGAATTCGTCTCCCTGATCGGGCCCTCGGTTGCGGCAAGTCGACCCTGCTCAGCATCGTCGCCGGCTTCATGGAGCCGACGCGCGGCGAAGCGATACTGGACGGCAAGCCGATCACCCGGCCCGGCTCGGACCGCGGCGTGGTGTTCCAGCAATACTCGCTGTTCCCATGGCTCTCGGTGCGCAAGAACGTCGAGTTCGGGCTGAAGATGGCCGGCGTCGACCGGTACAAGCGCTCTACCACCGCGCGCTCGCTGCTCGATCTCGCAGGGCTGTTGTCGTTCGAGAACCATTATCCCGACCAGCTTTCCGGCGGCATGAAGCAGCGCATCGGCATCGTCCGCGCGCTGGCAACCAGCCCGCAGGTTTTGCTGATGGACGAGCCGTTCGGCGCGCTCGATACGCAGACCCGCGTCGTGATGCAGGAGATCCTGACCAACATCTGGCAGCAGTTCCGCATCTCGGTGCTGTTCATCACCCACGACATCGAGGAATCGATTTTCCTCTCCGACCGCATTTACGTCATGACGGCACGGCCCGGACGCATCAAGGCCGAGATCAAGGTGCCGCTACCGCGTCCGCGCACGGCCGAAATGACCGACACACCGGAGTTCATGAACCTGGTGCAGGAGCTCAAAGGGCTGATCCGCGAAGAGTCGCTCGCCGCCATGGCCCCCGAGATCAAGGATCGGGGTCTCTCGGGCTTTGGAATGAAAGTGGGACCGAAAGGAGTGGGCGAACTTTACTGACACATCGAACCTCGCTGCCGCGTAGGGAGCGAAACAGAAACCCAAACAAAATGACGCGCAACACGCGTCGTTAACGGCTTGGCGCGCCCTGCGCCGATCAATCGGAGCTACAAATGGCCAAGAAACCAAACATTCTGTTCTTCCACGTCGACAACCTCGGCATGGGCGAACTCGGTTGCTACGGCGGCGGCATGCTGCGCGGCGCCGACACCAAGCGGATGGATACTTCGCCAAGGAAGGCATGAAGCTGACGCACTACGTCGTCGAGCCGCAGTGCACGCCGACCCGTTCTGCGCTGATGACCGGACGTTTCCCGATCCGCTCGGGCAATCACACCATTGCGCTCGGTGGTAATGGCGGCGGCATCGTCACCTGGGAACGCACCATCGCCTCGATCCTGGCGGAAGCCGGCTACACCTCGTCGATCTACGGCAAGTGGCACATCGGCGCCGAGGACGGCCGCTTCCCGACCGATCACGGCTTTGACGAATGGTACGGCCCCTTGCGCACCTATGACGAATGCATGTGGCCGACGGATCCGCATTACGTGCCGGAGCGCGACGGCTTTTCGCACATGCACGAAGGCTTCAAGGGCAAGGGATGCGGGCCGCTGCTGGACGAGCAGCTGACCATGGAAACCAAGAAGACCTGCGACCTCGAATACCAGAAGCGGGCGATCAAGTTCATGGAGAAGGCGGTCAAGGACGACAAGCCGTTCTACTGCTACTTCAACCATTCGCTGATGCACTTCCCGATGAGCCCGCGCGACGAATTCGCCGGCAAGAGCGACAACGGCGACTGGGGCGACTGCCTCCTGATGCTCGACCACGATTTCGGCGTGCTGCTCGATACGCTCGACCGGCTCGGCGTGCGCGACAACACCATCGTCGTGATGTGCGGCGACAACGGCGCCGAGGATCATCTCGCCGGCCGCGGCACCGGCGGCTTCTTCGACGGCTCCTACTTCTCGTCGGCGGAAGGCGGCATCCGCACCCCGCTCTTGATCCGCTGGCCGAACCACATCAAGCCGGGCGTCGAAAGCAACGAAATGGTGCATGTCACCGACATGTTCACGACGTTGTTGAAGTTCGCCGGCTGCGAGCCGCCGAAGGATCGTCTGATCGACGGCGTCGACCAGACGCCGTTCTTCACCGGCAAGAAGGAAACTTCCGACCGGGAATCCTGCATCGTCTGGCTCAAGGACGAACTGCATGCGGTGAAGTGGAAGGACTTCAAGATCAACTTCAAGCGCCAGCAGCATTTCCACGATCCGGAACTGGATCTCGGCTTCGCCCGCATCACGCACCTGAAGGAAGACCCGAAGGAGCGTGAGGCGGTCAACCAGCGCTACGTGCGCTGGTGGGTCATGCAGCACGCCCACCGCATCGTGCGCGACTTCGAGAACAGCGTGAAGAAGGAGGAGCTGATCCCGCCGGGATCGCCGCTCGACTTCGTGCCGAAGAAATTCGCTTAAGCATTAAATGAGGGCAGCCGTGGAAAACATTGCATCGCATTGCTGTTCGAAGCGCGACGCTTCGCTCGATGCGGATGTGTCCGCGGCCGGCGGCCTCGACAACCGACGGCCCGCCGGGAAGACATGGTCTTCATTCCCGGCGGCACTTTTCTGATGGGCTCGAATGCGTTCTATCGCGAGGAGCGGCCGGCGCGCAGCGAGAGCGTCGACGGATTCTGGATCGACCGGACCCCGTGACCAATGCGGAATTTTCCCGCTTCGTCGCAGCGACCGGTTACGTCACCTTCTCCGAGCGTGTCCCGACGCAGGAGATGTATCCGGACGCCGCTGCCCGAATTCCTCGTTCCGGGCTCGCTCGTCTTCGTCAAGCCGCCGCGCCCGGTCAGCCTGCGCGACCACCGCGCGTGGTGGGCCTATGTGCCCGGCGCCAACTGGCGTCACCCCAACGGGCCGAACTCTTCGATTCTACACAAGGGCAATCATCCCGTCGTGCACGTCGCCTATGAGGATGCGCAGGCCTATGCGGCGTGGGCCGGCAAGCAATTGCCAGATGAGACCGCAATGGGAATTCGCCGCGCGCGGCGGGCTCGAGGGCGCCGCCTATCCGTGGGGCGATGCCGCCAATCCGGAAGGCCGCTACATGGCCAACACCTGGCAGGGCCGCTTTCCCTTCGAGAACCTCGCCGAGGACGGCTTCGAGGGCACCTCGCCCGTCGATGCCTTTCTGCCGAACGGCTTTGGCCTGCACGACATGGCCGGCAATGTCTGGGAGTGGACCTCCTCGCTTTATTCGCCGCAGGGCGGCGCCGACAAATCCTGCTGCCAGCGCGAGGATGCCGATCCGCAGAGCCAGCTCCAGGTGGTGAAGGGCGGCTCGCATCTCTGCGCTCCCAATTACTGCCTGCGTTTTCGCCCCGCCGCGCGGCAGGGCGAAACGCGAGATTCTTCAACCTGTCACATCGGCTTTCGCTGCGTCATGCGCGGGCCGAACTAAGTCAAATGAAGGTGCAGACATGACTGCAATCGACGACCGCACTGCCCAGATGGCGCTGGAGGATTCGCCGTCCATCGTGGATACCATGAAATCGCCGCGCGAATTCACGCGCGAGACACTGGCCGGCGTGGTGACGGCGCTGGCGTTGATCCCGGAGGTGATTTCGTTCTCGTTCGTGTCCGGCGTCGATCCAAAAGTCGCGCTGATCTCGTCGATCGTGCTCGGGCTGGTGATGTCGGTGTTCGGCGGCCGCCCGGCCATGGTGACGGCGGCGGCGGGTTCGATCGCGCTGGTGATCGGGCCGATGGTGAAGACCTACGGCACCGGCTACATCCTGCCGACCATCGTGCTGGCGGGCCTGATCCAGATCGTGTTCGGCGTGCTTGGCCTGGCGCGGCTGACGCGGTTCATTCCGCGCTCGGTCATGATCGGCTTCGTCAACGCGCTTGGCCTTCTGATTTTCTTCGCGCAGGTGCCGCATCTGCTCAACGTGCCGTGGGTCGTGTATCCGCTTGTTCGCGCTCACCATTGCCATCGTGCTGGTGGCGCCGCGGATGACCACGCTCGTTCCGGCGCCGCTGGTGGCGATCGTGTTCGTCACCGCGATCGTGATATCGGGAAATCTCGCGGTGCCCAATGTCGGCGGCGAGGGCGCCATGGCGCCGGGATTGCCCGGCTTCACGCTGCTGACGGTGCCGCTGAACCTGGCGACGCTTGCTATCATCTGGCCGACGGCATTGAGCGTCGCCTTTGTCGGGCTGCTGGAGACGCTGCTGACCGCAAAGCTGGTCGACGATCTCACCGACACCCGCTCGCACAAGGGCAGGGAATCCTGGGCGCTCGGCGCAGCCAACATCGCGGCCGGCTTCTACGGCGGCATCGGCGGCTGCGCCATGATCGCGCAGACCGTGGTCAATGTGAAGATCGGCGGCGGACGGACCCGCATCTCGACCGCGGCTGCGGCGATCGTGCTGCTCGTGCTGGTCACCGTGCTGAGCGGCCTGATGGCGCAGATCCCGCTGGTGGCGCTGGCGGCCGTGATGATGATCGCGGCGATCAAGACCTTTGACTGGCACAGCGTTGCGCCTGCCACGCTCAAGCGCATGCCGCGCTCGGAGACCGCCGTGCTGGTGACGACCGTCGTCATCACCTGCGCCACCGGCAATCTCGCCATCGGCATTGCCGGCGGCGTTTTGTTGGCCATGGTGCTGTTCGCGCGCCGCGTCGCGCACGTCATCCGTGTCGAGCGCACCTCCAGCGAAGACGGCAGCGCGGTCCGCTACGCCGTGCATGGGCCGCTGTTCTTCGGCAGCAGCAACGACCTCGTCGAGCGCTTCTCCTACGCCAGCGATCCCAAACAGATCACGGTCGATCTGACGCACTCGCAGATCTGGGACGCCTCAAGCGTTGCCGCGCTCGACGCGGTCGAGACCAAGTATCGCAAGAACGGCAGCGCGATCACGTTTACCGGCCTCGATCCGCGAAGCTCGGCGTTTCACGGACGTCTCACCGGTCAGCTTTCGGGATAGCGGCGAAAGGAGGAACGCATGCAAAGATCGTTCAAAACCAAACTCGTTCAACTCCTGCGCCGCATCACTGCGCGTTTCACCAATCGCTACCGTCCGGAGCTGCACTACATGCGCGGGCCGGGGCCGAAATCCATGGCGGCTTCTGCAGGCAACGGCGGCAAGGCCGGTAGCTGAACGGCTACGGCTTACAACCCCGGCAGCGCGGAAATGTTGACGCTGATCATGCCTTCGGCTTCCGCGATCACCCGCAGCGTCTTGGAGTCAAAGGCGACCTCGGCGAGCCGCAGGCTCGAGATTTCGGCCGACACCCGCACGCCGTCCTCGTTGCGCTGAAGGTCCGCGATCACGGAAGCGATCTTCTTGCGCGCATTGGTCGCGAACGGCTTCAGATCGACCGTCGCTTTCTCCGCCAGCGCCCGCTGCAGATGCGGCACCGCCGCGCGCGCTGCGGTGCCCAGCAGCCCGAACGCGGCTTCGGATTCGACCGCGAGTTCGATGTTGGTAAGCCGCAGCGTCTGCTGCGCCTGATCGAGCACCGGCACGCCCCAGATATGGACATAGGCCTCGGCGCCGAGACCGAGATAGCTCTTCTTTTCCTTGGCGTAGACCAGCAGCGAAATCAGCAGCCGGTTGCCGGACGCCGCCAGACTGGCGCGCTTGACAGTGACGTCGACCGGGCCCGAGCCGTCCTCCGGAAACGTCTTGCCGGCGAACTGCGCATCCAAAAGCTTGTTGAGTTCGGTGAAGGGCAGGTCGATCGGCACGCCGATGGCGACCCCGCCCGGCGTCGGCGGCACGATGGTGATGGTGGCGGGGAACGGGCAGTTCGGCTTGGTCTCGGTCGGCGTGACGCGGGTCTCGGCCTCGATGCCCATGGTCAGCGTCACCGCCGATGCATCGACCTTCGGCTGGGCGGCGAGCGCGCGGGTCGGTTTCAGCTCGAGCCACAGCGCCGGCATCGCCGCGGTCGGACCCGCGCCCTGCAGCGGGATCGAGCGGCAGGCCTTTGCCCATTGCGCCCGCGCGTTCTGTTCGAGGGCGGGATCGTTCTTCATCCGCGCCTGCACGATCGCGATCTGGTCGGCGACGTTCTTGTCGATCAGCGGCTTGACCTGCGCCGGAACGTTGATGCGCGCGCCCGCCACGTTGAGGCCGGTGTCGCCGAGATTCACTTGTGCGGCGAGATTGGGCTCGATGCGCCAGGCGGCGGCGAGCTTCGGCCGCGACGTGATGACGATGTTGCCCTTGATCTCGGCATTGGCGTTGAGGTTTTTGATGTTGATGCCGCCGATCCGTTTGGCCGCATCGTTGCCGAGCAGGCCGCCGATGGCGTCGCCGACCGCGCCGGTTGTCTTCGCCGACAGCGAGCCGGTGACGTTCAGCGTTCCCGTCAGCGGTGTCGTCAGCGTCATGACATCCTGGCCGCCGGATGCCGCGATCGGTCCGCGCGAGGCGGTCCAGCCGATGTCGGCATTTTGCAGCACTTGCGATACCGGATTGTCGGCCTTGCCGTTGAAGGTTTTTGGCGTGCCGCGGTCGGCGGCGTCGCGGATCGCCGACAGCGCGATTGCGACCGGCGCCATCACGCGCGACGAACGCGGCGCCGGGGGCAGCGGCGGCAATTCGACCAGCACCGGTGCGCCGCCGCCGCGTGGCGCCAGCCAGTCCATGGCCTTCAGGCTGGCCAAAAACGAAACCGCGACCACCGCGATCGCGATCAGGATCGTTTTGAGATCCATCTTGAACGGCATCGTCCCCCCGGACTGATTCAACGGGCGAGTTTACAGGGCAGGGGAAAGGGGCGCCAGTGAGCCCAAAGCGGCCCACTGAAAGCCACACAAAACAAAATGGCGCCGCAAGGGCGCCATTTTGCATGCTGGAGTTGGGATGCGATCAGCGAATGACGTTGCCGAGATCAGCGCGGCGGTCCATCGGCAGCACGATCACCTTGGTGCCGACCTGAACGCGGGAATAGAGGTCGATGACGTCTTCATTGGTCAGGCGCAGGCAGCCGGAGGACACGCGGGTGCCGATGGTGCCGGGGGCGTTGGTGCCGTGGATGCGATAGATGGTGCCGCCGAGATACATGGCGCGGGCGCCGAGCGGGTTGCCGGGACCGCCGGCCATGTGGCGCGGCAGATAGGGCTGGCGCGCGATCATCTCCGGCGGAGGAGTCCAATCCGGCCATTCCGCCTTCTTGGCGATGGTCTGCGTGCCCGACCAGGTAAAGCCTTCGCGGCCGACGCCGATGCCGTAGCGCATCGCCTGACCGCCGCCGAGCACCAGATAGAGATAGGTGTTGGGCGTATCGATGATGATGGTGCCGGGCGCTTCGCGGGTCGGATAGTTCACGACCTGGCGCTTCAGGCGGGCCGGCAGCGTGAACGGCGCGTCTTCGTCATCGGACGGCGCGGCCTGGACCGGCGGAGGAGCAACCTGCGTCGGCTGCGAGAAGAAGGGAAACAGCTGCACCGGTGCGGCCGCGGCAGAAGAGGAAAAGGCAATGGCGCCAACCGTCAGCGCGCCCAAGGCAGCGGCAACGAGGCGTGAATTCAGCCTGGCTGAGTTAAACATGATCGACCCCTGTTTTGCGCCCGCACCCCGGTGTCCCCCGGCGTGTCGTTGGGTCAATCAGTAACGGTCAAGCGTTTCAGGACGTTTGCACGAAACCGCCAAAATGGTTTCGTCGCGTTAAGGAATTGTTTCGTGCGAAGGCCGCGCGACGACACATTCGCACGTCCCGGGACGGCTTTCAGTGAGCTACCGCACGTCCCTTTGCTTCTTTCCCCTTGGCGCGGGGACCACGGCAGGGGCCTGCCGCCGCGGCAATTGCAGGGCGGGCCGGCCGGAAAGTCCCGGCCGCTGCAGGCCGGGTGCACCGGGGACGCCGCCTTGCCGGAATTGACCGCCGCCTTGCTGCGGCACCGGCGGCTGACCTGGTTGCAGATTTGGCTGCTGAACTGGCCGCTGGCTTGGCGGTTGAGCCGGCAATTGGCTTGGCAGTCGACCTGGCAGTTGGCCCGGCGGCGGCGACAGCCGCGGTTGCGCCGCGCCGGCCGGCCCTGCCGGAGATCCCGCTTGTCCGGGCTGGCCGGGCACACCGGTCTGCTGCGGCTGCCCCGGCCGTGGCGGCAGTCCCGGTTGCTGCTGTCCGCGCCGGTCTTGCAGTGCGGGCAATGGCGGCTGACCGGGCTGACCCGGCAGCGGCCGCGGTCCGGTCTGGCTGGGCTGACCCGGCCGCGGCAATTGTCCGCCCTGCTGCGGCGAACCCGGCCGCTGCAGACCCTGCCGGTCAGGCGCGCCCGGTTGCTGCTGGCCCGGCCGCAATCCCGGCTGCTGCTGTTGCCCCGGACGGTTCAGTCCGGGCTGCTGCTGACCGGGCAGGCCGTTTCGCCTGAACTGACCGGGCTGTTGCCCGGGCTGGCGGATCGGCCGGTTCGGATTCACAAAGCCCGGATTGGCGCGGCGGAAGGCGCGCTGCTCGTCGAACACGCGGCGGCCGACCAGTTGCATCGAATGCACCTGCCGCACGAAATCCCGTGTCGCGCGCGATCATCTGCGGCGTGATAGTGATCGGCACCGCGGCAAAGCGCACGCCGCCGGAGCCTGGCCGGATCGCAAAGCCGCTCGAGCCCTGCGTCAGAAAGCCGAGCTGCGCGCCGGCGCGATCGTTGACCTCGATGCGGCCGACGCGGCCGTCGGCGTCCGGATAGAGCTTTGACGTTGACGTTGTTCGTGGTGGCGGCGGAGGCGCCCGCCGGCACCTCGACGAGGCCCGACGTGCCGCGGATGCCGAGCGTCGCCGTCGGCGTCGTGATCTTCATGTCGCCGGTTTTTGCAACCGCAGCCGCGACAAAGGCCACCGTGCCCTTGGCGACGTCGAACACGCCGGCGTTCTGCTTGCCGCCGTCCTCATAAACAAAGGTGTCGATGGTGATCTGCGCGTTGGCCTTGAGGTTGAAGGTGGTGCCGTCGCTGAAGGTGAGGCCGAGCGATGAACTTGCCGCGGTCTGCACCACGTCGTTCAGGTAGATGTCGTCCTTCACCTTGAGCGGAATTGTCTTGTCGTCGCGTGTCACCGTCGCCTTGCCGGTGACGGTCGCGACGCTGCCGATCGGCTCTTCCGGCGCGGCATCGGCCACTGGGGCGGCAGGATCAGGCGCAGGTGTCGCGGGGGTTTGCGTCGCAGGCGCGGGGGCTGCGGGCGTTTGCGGTGCCGCTGCAGGTGCTTGCGCGGGTTGCGCCTGCGCCAGTTGCGTCAGATCGGGCGCCGCATTCGCAAAGCCGGCCGGCATCAGGCCGGCCATCAGCAGAAGCGCGAATAAAAGCCGGCGCCGCATCAAGACAGAATTCCAAACTCGACGGGAAGAAGAATTAGGCGGGGTGCTTATTTCAGTCCTTTCCGGCTGAATGCCGGATGAATGAAGCCGTTTGTTGTCACGGCCGGGCAAAACGATCAAGCGCCACGTCCCCGATCATGGGAACGTGGCGCCTGGCCGGCCTGAGTAAACTTTACACATGATCCGGAAAAGTGGGTACCGGTTTTCCCTCGCGACAAACGCGAAGCGTTTGCGCGGAGATCATGCTCAAACAAAAATCTCTATCCGTGCTTGATCGGCGTGATGCTGAGCGGCTTCGACGGCTTGCCGGACGGCGCATAATTGGCCGGCGTTGCCGGTGCCGCGGGCTCCTTGCGGAACACGGCCTTGCAGCCGTCGGAAAGCTGCGCGCGCTTCTGGATCATGCAGGCGGTGACGCGGTCGACGTCGGGGATTTCAGAACTGCAAAGCCGCATCGCGTCGCCGGTGCAGAGCTGCTCCTGTTCGGCCGTGTAGGCGAATGAGGCCGTCGTCAGCAGGCCAAGCGTCAGTGCACTCGCGACCAGCAGTTTGCTGCCGCGAAAAATCGAACCGGAAAATGTCATTGAGTGTCCCCTTGGAGTGTCGCGCTTTGTTGGTGTCGCGCCGAGCAACGCGCCGTGTCGGCGTCCTCGTTGCGAACAGAAATACGGGACTTCCGTTTCCGGATTTTTTCGTCGATGACGCGAAACGGTTTCGTCGCCGCGGAGAAATGTTTCGTCGTGCGCGGCGTTAACGAATGCTTAACCAATTCAGCAGCGCCGAAAAAAAGCCCCGCGGAAAAATCCGCGGGGCGCGCGCGCGAAGCGCGTGTGTTCACAGCACCGGTAACGGTTAGCTCACGCGCTTCCAGGTCTGGCCGCCGCAGAACATGCCGCCGAAGGCGCAGCCCTGCACGCGGAGCGAGTTGGTTCCCTTCATCGCGATCGTCGAGTCGTAGTTGCGGCCGGAGTTGGGATCGTAGATCTTGCCGGTCCACTTGGAGTCCTGCGGCTTCATGTTGATCAGGATCTTTTCGCCGGTCTTCACCGCATAGCCGCAGAGATTGGTGCCGCACTGCTCGATGCGGACATTGCCCTTGTTCTCTTCGGTGGCCCAGATGCCGAGCGGCGAGGTCGCGGCCGGAACTGCGGCGACCGGTGCCGGGGCGGAGGTCGCCGGCGCGGCAGCAACCGGAGCCGGAGCCGTGACCGGCGCGGGCGCAGCCGCAACGGGCGGCGGAGTAACGTCATTGGTGACGGGCGCGGGCGTGGCGGTCGCAACATTGGTCGTGGCAGGCGCGGCGGCAACCGGAGCCGGGGCGGCAGGCGCAGCGGCAACCGGGGCAGGCGCGGGCGCGGGCGTCGAAGCGGCGACGTCATCGTCGTCATTCTTGGACTTGCCGAAGCCGCCGAACTTCGAACCGGAGAGGCTCGGGCGCGGTGACCTTGATGCAGTCGAGCGAAGAGCAATTGCGCGGCGCTTCGATGCGGATGCGGTGGCCCTCGATCTGGAACGAGATCGTATTGCCGCCGGCATGGGCGGAAGTGGTCGCCAGCAGCAGTGCGGCGGCGAGATAAAACTTCTTCATGGGAGCCTCCGGGTGGCGTGTGAACATGGCGCCAACCTAGGCCGGCCGGACGGCGCGTTCTGTGATTGACCTCACAGGAACCCGTCAACTCACAGGGGTGACTCAAATCACATTCAATTGACCGCCCGGAGCCTAGCCTTTCCCCATGAGGTGGAGGCTCCCATGAAACGACTTTACAGCCTTGTCGCGCTGATGCTGCTGACGACGTCCGCTGATGCCGGCCAGATTTCGTTCTCCGTGGGCGGACACCGCGTTCGCATCGAGGCGCCGCGCCACTGCCGTTCGACGTCCTGCGCTTCCGTCTCCGTCTCCGGAATCTACAACTCACGCCGCCGCGGCCGCGACGATGCCGAACGCGACGTCACCCCGCCACCGCCCGCACCCGAACCGGCTCCGGCTCCGGCACAGGTTTCGCCGTCGCGTTTCGCCGCCACAGAACAAGCCCGTCATTGCTGCTGCTCCGCCGGCGCCGCCCCGCGCCGCTCCGCCGTTTACATCCACCCCGGCCGTGGGATTTGCGACGGCGGCTGCCTCGACCAGGGTGTTGCCGCCATTGCCGCCATTGCCGCCGGTGCCACCGCCGCCGGTTCAGCAGGCCACAGTTGAGCCGCAGCCCTCCGTGGCGCCGCCGGTTCAGAAGCCGCTTGAAGTATCGCCTCCGCCCGCGCCGGTCATCAAGACGCTGCATGAAGAAGACGCCGATACGCCGCTCGGCGATTGGCAGACCGAAAACAAGGGCGTCGTCCGCATCGCGCAATGCGGCAAGGCGTTGTGCGGCTACACCCTCAATCCCTCGTCGGACGACAAGGGCGAGGCGGTGCTGATCAACATGAAGCCGAAGACCGACACGCGCTGGACCGGCAACGTCTATTCAAAGGACAGCGGCGACACTTACTACGGCACGGTCGATTTGAAGGGACCGAACACGCTGCACGTCGAAGCCTGTGCGTTCGGCCGCTTCTACTGCTCGGGCAACAACTGGATCCGGATATCGGCAAAACCCATGATGACGTCGCGTCAGACGTCGTCGCAGCCGAGATCGTAACGCCCCACATAAAAACGCCCGGCGGTTGGTGAACCGCCGGGCCATCAAGTCCAAATCTGCTGTCCAGATCGGACAGGGAGTGCCTTAGAACACGCCGAGCACGATGGCTCCGACGAAGGCGAATGCGACATAGGCGGTAACAACGCTCAGTCTGCTCACGATAGGACTTACGAAAGCCATTGGGAGTGCTCCCTTGGTTTACGTCGCTGCCCGCATCTAACGCCGAAGGCTACCAAGGCGTTCCCGGCGAAAAAAGTCAGCTTTCCTGTCTATCCGAGATGTCCACAGGGCGGGAACCCGGCCCAACGTGGTTAAAGAGTTGTGAAATCAACGTGTTGAAGAGTTTTTAAATAAATTAGCGCCAAGTTGCGGGGATGACGCGTGGAGTTCGTTTGTATCTCGTCGGCTCCTTCGTCCTTGTATCGTTGGCGGGCTGCGGCCGCGGATTCTTCCAATCCGCCGAGCGCGAGCCGTGGCGGGCCGAGGCCGAGGTCGCATGCCTGAAATCCGGTGCGGTGAAGGAGACGGCTGACCTGGTCCGGGTCGAGCCGATTTCCGGCCCCGGCGCCTGCGGCGCGCAATATCCGCTCAAGGTCGCAGCGCTCGGCGACGGCATCGGCAGTTTTGGTTTTGCCGACGAACTGAGGCCACCCGGGAATATCGGCAACCAGCCGCGCTGGCCGGTGCAGCCGCCACAGGTGCCACCGCCGCAAACCTATCCGAACAACAATTATTCAAGCGGCGCGGTGCGTCAGCCTGGTTATGGCGCGCCGTCCTCGGGGCCGATCTCGCTGTCGGCGCCCGGCGTGCAGCAGGATGACGAGATCGACCTGCCGGCCGAGGGCACGCCCGACTACCGGCCGCCCGCGAACCGCACGCCTTATATGGGCGCGCCGTCCTATCCTCCGCGCGACCGCTATCCCGCGCCATACTCCGCACGGCAAGACGCGCCGCCACAGCAAAGCGAGTTACCGAGGCTCGGGCCTTCGCGCGGCAATCCCGTGACGTCGGTCGGGCCGGTCGCGATCAAGCCGACGGCGACGCTGGCGTGCCCGATCGTGTCGATGCTCGACCGCTGGTTCGCCGATTCCGTGCAGCCGGCAGCACAGCGCTGGTTCGGTACGCGCGTCGCCGAGATCAAGCAGATCTCCGCCTATTCCTGCCGCGGCATGAACGGCAACCCGCACGCCCATATTTCAGAACACGCCTTCGGCAACGCGCTCGACATATCCGCCTTCGTGCTCGCCGACGGCCGCCGCATCACCGTGAAAAACGGCTGGAACGGCATGCCGGAAGAGCGAGGTTTTCTGCGCGACATCCAGGGCGGGGCCTGCCAGATTTTCAATACCGTGCTGGCGCCGGGCTCCAACTCCCATCATGCCGACCATTTTCATGTCGACCTGATGCGCCGCTCCTCCGGCCGCGTCATCTGCCAACCCGCCGCCGTCTCCGGCGACGCCGTCGCCTCGCGCGCCGGCGGCCGCAATCCCTACGCCTCGTCACGCGAACCCTATGTCACCGGTTCCCTCGGCGGCCGCAAATCCGTCTCGCATCGCCACAAGGCGAACGAGAAGGTCAACGAGGAAGACGAGTTCGAGGACGATTGAGGCGGCTCATTTCGTCGTCATCGCTTCATCTCCAAAATTTCCCGTTCTTGTCTGACAGAACCAATCTATAATTCCCGCTGTCCGTTCCCGCTAACCGCATCGCGATGGGAGGCCGCAGCCAAAATGCCTTCGGAGTTCGAGTGCGACGTGGCGCGTACGAATAGCCTTCCTGTGCTTGTTCGCAGTTTTTGCCGCCGGGGCCTGGTTCGTGGCCGACCTTGGCAGGCTGCGGGATAACGTCTCGACGCGGGAAAGCCGGGCGACGTTGCAGGGCATCACCGATCCCGGGCAGATCGAGGAGACGTTCAGAAAATATCCCTCCAGCAAATTCCTGCAGATGGCGGCGATGGCGACCCGCGCCGCGGACGAAACCACTGCTGCCGCGGAAAAACTGTCGAATGAAGTCGGGCCGCCGTCGGTTTCGAAGGATATCAATTTTGCCGCGGCGAGCCGGGCCGATCTCGAGGCGCTTCAGCGCGATCTGAAAACCGCGCAGGCCAATGCGGAGGCGTTCATGCCGCGCTTCAGCGCGCTGCTGAAGACCGAGCGAGACAATGTGAGAAGATACGCGCTCTCGCTCCGGATCAATGACGAGACGATCGCCGGCTTGCTTGAAAACATCGACAAGCGGCACGCCGACATGACGGCCGTCACTTCCAAAATTCTGCCGGCGCGCGCCGATTTCTATCGCGCCTACGAAAACTACGTCGTGTTCATGGCCGGTGAGGTCGGCAAGTACAAGGTGGTGAACGGCCAGTTCATTTTTCCGGGTCAGCGCACGGTGGACCGTTACAATGTCGCGGCCAATGCCATGACGGCTGCGACGAAGCGTGTCACCGAGCTGCAGGAGGAGCGAGCGAAGCTGATGAAGGCGGCACAGGAGAGGTGGGTGCAGTTCGTCAGGGGGCCGTGAGGAAGCGGACATCGGCAGAATTGTAGGGTGGGCAAAGATCGAAGGCGCGCCCAACCGCTCCAAAGATGGTGGGCACGCTTCGCTTTGCCCACCCTACGAATTGTCCGTTACTTCGCCAGCCGCTCCAGCAAATCCTTCACCAGCCCGCTCAGCAGATCGAGCTTGTAGCCGGTCATCGGCAACGGCTTTGCGCCGGAGGTTGCCAGCTTCGCGGCCTCTGCGATGGTCGCGGCGTTCGCAGGCTTGCCCTGTAGCGCCGCCTCGGCCGCCGCAAGCCGCAGCGGGATGGGCGCGATGCCGCCGGCGGTGAGGCGGATGAACTGGAACGTGCCGTCCTTCACCACGGCGCGCGCGCAGATCTCGGCCAGCGGCCATTCCGCGTGGGTACGGCTGATGGCGCGCTTGTAGAGCGCGCGTTCGCCTGACAGCGGCGGCGGCAGCGCGATGGCGCGGATCATCTCGCCTGCACGCAGCGCGTGGTCGGCTGCGCCGTTGGAGCCGTCGCCCAGCAATTCGCCAATCGAGAGCGCGCTGCGCTGGTCGGTGGCGACGCTGGCATCATAGGCGAGCAGCGCCGCCGCCATGGTCGAGGGATGCGGCGCCACGCAGGGGCCGAGGTCGAAGGCAACGCCGTAGAGATGATTGCCCGATCGCGCCGGGCAATCGGTGCCGCCTTTCTTGAGACAGGCGATATGCGGATTGCGAAAATACCAGCAGCGCGAGCGCTGCGCGAGATTGCCGCCGAGCGTGGCGAGATGGCGGACCTGCGGCGTCGCCAATCCAAGTGCGGCGGCGGCAATGCCGGGATAGGCGGCGGCGATGCGCTCGTTGTTGCCGATGGCGGCAATGGTGGCGAAGGCGCCGATGCGAACCGCGCCGTCCGCGCCCCATTCGATGGCCGCAAGTTCGGGCGCGGCAGCGATATCGATCAGCGGGCCTTTTGAGACGCCGCTGCGGCGGCGTTCGGAGAGGTCGGTGCCGGCGGCGCGGAATTCAGCCGTTGCGATTGGCATGCTCATGCTGCGTCCCTCCCTTTCAGTGCCGCGATCAGCCGGTCAGGCCGGATCGGCGTCTCCATCGGCCGCACGCCGATGGCGTTGCGGATCGCGTTCGCAATCGCCGGCGATGTCGGCACGGTCGCGACTTCGCCGATGCCGACGCTGCCGCCCATCACGTGATCGAATCCGCCCTCGTCGAAATGCACGTCGATCTCGGGCGTGTCGGCGATCCCCGGAATGCGGTAATCCTCCATGCCAGCAGAGAGAATGTCGCCGCTCACCGGATCGGTCTCGCGCGCTTCATACAGCGCATAGCCGACGCCCTGGATCACCGAGCCCGCCGCCTGGCTGCGCGCCAGCGCGGGCGCCGCGATCTTGCCGACGGCAATACCGGTGTGCACGTTGAGCACGCGGACGTGGCCGAGCCAGGTATCGACCTCGACCTCGATCACCTGCACCGAGCTCGGCACGCCGGCGCCGATCGCGAGATTGGAAAAGCGCCGCATCATCCAGCCGAAGAGGATGCCGATGAAACCCGCGTCCCGCAGCGGCGAAGTGATGCCCGGCGCCGTCGGCTTGGAATCTTCCGGGCGCACGCCGGAGGCGGAAAGGTCGGGCGAGGCGGCCAGCAGCTCGCGCCACGGCGCGTTGGAGCCGGGCACCGGCTGCCGTTTCGCGCTGCCTTGGATCGCATCCTTCAATTTCTGCACGGCGAGCAGCGTCGGCGGAATCACCGACGCCGTGGTGCGGCTGCCGCCCGCGCCGGGTCCTTCCGGCAGATCGGAATCGCCGAATTCTTACCTCGACCTCATGCGGCTCGAGCCCGAATGCATCCGCAACCGTGTTGGCAATCACGGTGCGGCTGCCCTGGCCGATATCCTGCGTCGACGTGCTCGCGACCAGCCGGCCGCCCTTGACCGCGACTTCGATCTTCGAGCCGGGCTGCCAGATGTAGAGCCAGTAACCGGTCGCGACCCCGACGCCGCGGCGATAGCGTCCGCTTTGTGTTGCCGCGTTGTTTCGGTTGCGCCAGACGTCGAGCCCCAACGCCCAGTCATACAGCCGCTGCCGGTTCGGATTGGGATCCCATCGCTTGCGCAAGCTGATCGGATCGACCTTCATCTTGATCGCGGCTTCATCGATCGCCTGTTCCAGCGCAAAGGCCATCGGCGGTCCGCCGGGCCCGCGGAACGGCGCGCCGGGCGGCAGATTGCTGATGACGTCGAAATCGGCGAGTTCTTTCGCCTCCGCCGGATAGATCAGCCGCGCCAGACCCGCGAGCGTCGAGTTGGTGGCGGCGCCCGTATCGGCATAGGCGGTGAACGACAGCGCCTTGAGATCGCCCGTGCTGGAGGGCAACAGTGCGATCTTCATTTCGGCGGCGGGACGATAGCCGGTGACGGAGAGCTCTTCATGCCGGTCATACGCAATTCTGACCGGCGCTTTCGCCGCGCGCGCCAGCTCGATCGCCGCCACCGTCTCCATGCCAAAGCTCGCCTTCGAGCCAAAGCCGCCGCCGACATGATCGGCGATGACGCGCACCTTGTGGTGGTCGAGCTTGTAGCGTTTGGCGATCAGCTCCTTCAGGTGGAATACCGCTTGCGTGGAAACATGCACGGTGAGGCGGTCGCCGTCGAAACGCGCCACCGCCGCATGCGGCTCCAGGCAGGTATGCTGCTGCGTGGCGGTGCGGAAAACGCCCTTCGACCAGCAGCGGGTCCTCCGTCTCGCGCGCGCTGCCGAGCCAGCTTCGCGCCTTCTTGGCCTTCTTCGAGAATGCCGCCGATGGCCCGCGCAGATTGCCGTTCCACGGCGCCGGTCCGCCGGCGCCTTCCGAGACGTTGCCGGCCTTCTTGCGGCTCGCCTTGTCGAACACGACAGGCGCATCCGGTTTTCGCGCGGCATCGAGCCCGATCACCGACGGCATTTTTTCGCTGGAAAATCTGATCGCGGCTAACGCTGCCAGCGCGGTCTTGCGATCCTTTGCCGCCACCGCCGCGACGGGATCGCCGACAAAGCGGACCATGCGGTCGTCGCCGAGCAGCGACACCGCGGCGCTGACGCCCGGCATCGCCAAGGCGGGCGCGAGGTCGAGGTCACCGATGCGGCCATGCGCGATCGGCGAGCGCAGGATCGCGCCTTCGAGTTGCCCGTCATGCCTGATGTCGACGGTGTATTTGGCCGCGCCCGTCACCTTGTCGCGCGCCTCGACGCGCGGCGGCATGACATCGCGGCCGTCGAACTGACCGGCGCAGGCGGCGGCCACCGCATTGAAGATGCCCTCATAGGCGCCGCAGCGGCATAGGTGGCCCGACAGCGCCGAAGCGATTTCTTCGCGCGACGGCGTCGCATTGCCCTTGCTCGCGCGCCAGCGATCGCAGAACGCCGCGGCCTCGACGATAAAGCCCGGCGTGCAGAAACCGCACTGCAAGCGCGTCATGCGCCATGAAAGCCTTTTGCACCGGATGCAGCGCATTTGCGCCGATGCCCTCGACGGTGGTCACGGTCTTGCCGGATGCCGCGCGCGCGGGCATCAGGCAGCTCACGACGGGTTCGCCTTCGACCAGCACCGTGCAGGCGCCGCAGACGCCGGCCCCGCATACGAGCTTGGTTCCGGTGAGATCGAGTTCGCCGCGCACGACGTCGATCAGCAGCGCGTCGGCGTCGTCGGGCAGGGTCGCATGGCGGCCGTTGATCGTCATCGTGCTCATTTGCGATCTCCAGGTCTAATAAGGAATTTTGGGCGGACGGATTTTTTCGCCGGCGGTTTTGCCGGGCGGGATTTCGGCGCTGACGCGATCGCGCCGGTGACGAGGGTGCGCACCATGATGTCGAGATCGCGCAAAAACGCCGCGGGCGGCTGCATGCCGGGATTGGCGGCCTTGGCGCCGTTCATCGCCATCTCGACGCAGCGCGCCAGTTCGCTCGCGCTCATGCCGCGCACCAGTGCGAATTTTTGCCGGCGGCAGACGCGCTCGATCGTCGTCCTGCCCTGGGCCAGGTAACGCGCGGCATATTTCTGGTAGAGATCGCGCGCCTGCAGCAGGTGTTCGGAGAACAACTCCTCGACATGCGGCGAGCCCTCGAACGAGGCGATGAACTGCTTCAGCCGCGCCGTCAGCCCCGCGATCAGGATATCCGCAAGCCCGGCGCCTGCCTTCTCCGCCGCGGTCACCGCCGCGGTCTCAGCGGCCAGCGCGCTCTCATGCACGTGCTCGATCACGGCGCGGAACAGCGCTTCCTTGGACTTGAAGTGATGGTACAGCGCCTGCCGCGTCAGGCCGGCGGCCTCCGCGGTCTGCTCGATCGACGAGCGCCGGAAGCCGTGCCGGCGAAACACGGTCATGGCGGCATCGAGGATGCGGTCGCGGGGCTTCATTTGACGATTTTGACAAAGTTGAAAGAAGTGTCAAATAACGGATCTGTGTTTCGCCCGCCCAACGCGAAGGCCCCGCAGCGGCGGGGCCTTCGGTCGAAAACAGCGAAGTGTCAGCGTATTACGCGGCTTGCGCCGTCTCGGCGTGCTGATTGACCTCGGATTCCGCGAGCGTTGTCAGCGCGCTGTCGGTGTTCTTTTCTTCCTGCAGGGTCGCATCCAGCAGCGGGACGGCGTCCTTGTAGCCGAGTTCGTTGGCCCAGGTCCTCAGCGTGCCGTAGCGGGAAATCTCGTAATGCTCGACCGCCTGCGCGGCCGCGAGCAGGCCGGCGTCGAGCGCGGGCATGCCCTTGTATTCGTCCATGATCTCCTTGCCCTCGTCGATGATGCCCATGATGGCGTCGCAGGTCTTGCCCTTCGGCGTCTCGTCGATCGAGGCGAATACCTTTTCCAGGCGCTCGACCTGGCCGTCGGTTTCGCCGAGGTGCTTCTCGAACGCCGCCTTCAGCTTCGGCGACTGCGCCGCCTTGGCCATCTTCGGCAGCGCCGAGAGGATTTTCTTCTCCGCGAAGTAGATGTCCTTCAAGGTGTCGAGAAACAGGTCCTTCAGTTCTTTTTCTTTGGCCATGATTGGTCTCCTCCGGGTGGGTTGATATGCGGAGTGAACGGACCGACCCGGAGGATGTTCCTAAGCGTCGCGAGATGCGGCAAGCGGCTTAGACTAAAGTGAGAGCTGCTGCACCGATGATGTCTCCTGAGAAATATTGTCGGCGAGACGGAACCGGGTGCCGCCGGCCGGCTTGAGTCGTCATGCGCGGGAGGCGTGCATGCCAGCAGCCAGCAAGTCAGCGAACGTGCCCTATGGGGCGGACCAGACCGTCTATCTCGTCGTCGACAGTTTTGGGTCGAGGAATTCGGTCTATCGCGAAGCCGAATTCGAGCGCGCCGATCTGGATACCGCGATCGGCGATCTGCTGTCGGGCCAGTTCAACAATCCGGTCCGGGTGATCGCCTACAACACGCTGGAGTACTGGACGGAGGACGTCTCGGCGCAGGTCGCGGCCGAAATCCAGTCGCGCAGCGACATCGACGGCCAGCCCGTGCCGGAGCATCTGAAGGATTTTGTCGCCTCCCACGGCGCCTTGCCCTGGCAAAAAGCGCTGCGGTTCGCCTGAGGCCCGGTGCGGATCGCCTCCGGCCGGGGGAAGCGACCATCGACACGCCCGAATTTCCGTTTAAGGTCGATTCGAGACCTTCCACGGGACCCGAAAATTCCACATGCTGTTCTGCCGGCAGGCCCTCATCCCCGCACTGATCCTGCTTGCAACGCCGGCCGCCGCCGAAAAGCAGCAGGACTACGACATCGACCTGATCGTGACGATGTCGGGACGCTGCTCCACGCTGAAGATCGCCGGCCGCGATCTCGCCTGCCGTGCCGTCAAATATTTCCACAGCCGGGCGGGGCGGGGCTATTTCACCATCGCCATCGACGACGCCACCGACAACGGCCACATCGTGTCGTTCTCCGGCGAGAACGCCAGGCGCGAAGGCGACAACGTGTTCGAACTGAGCATCGACCAGATGCTGCTCAATTCAAAGGACCGGCCGAAAGTGGACGGCCTGCGCGTGCCGCTGGTCGAGGCCTCCACCGGCACCTGCCGGCAGATCGGCATCCTTGCGAGCGGAAAGATTTCAAAAATCTCCTGCGCCGCCGTGGACAAGAACGGCAAGAAGTATGAACTGCAATTCGACTCCGACAACAGGCCGGCGTTGATGCAACGGATCAGCACGGGGCCGCTGGTGCCGGAAAAGCGCCGCGCGCGGCTGCGCGACCTGCTCGAATGCCGCCGCAAGGCGGTAGCGGCCAACGTGCTGCCGCGCAACTCCGCCTCGCATATCATCCAGTGCCTCGAGGAGAGCGGCCACAAGCCCGCCGCGGACGACCAGCAATAGGCAGAATTGCCGGCGTTGGTCCGACCTCTCCCAAGCGCGCTCCGTCGCGCGTTCAACTTCGGGTGAATTGTTGACTGCTTCACAACTCGCGCGCCGGGATCGCTGTAAGCGTGGCGCGGGGCAGTTTGTCGGGAGTTGTTCTCGCCGCTTGTCCCTCACATGGAGAGACATCATGACCATATTCCATCGCGCCCCCGCAGGGCTGGTCGCGTCAGGCGTGTTCATCCTCGGGCTGTTCTGCGCCGCCGGCAGCTCCGTCACCCACGCCACCCCGGTCAACAGCCCGGTGATGCTGGTCAACGCCAAGACCGGCAAGTGCCTGACGATCGCCGGCGGCGAGAGCACCGCCAACAACGTCGACACCGTGCAGTTCGATTGCGACAGCCATCCGTCGCGCAGCTGGATGCTGAACGAGATGAGCGGCGGCGTCTATCAGATCCGCAACGTGCGGACCGGCAAGTGCCTGACGATCTCGGGCGGCGTCAGCGACGCCAACAACCTGCCGGCGCTGCAGTTCGACTGCGACAGCCATCCCTCGCGCACCTGGCGGATCAACGACGTGACCGGCAGCGGCATCAACCAGATCAGCAACGTGCAGACCGGCAAGTGCGTCACGATCGCGGGCGGCACGCTCGCTACCAACAATATCCCGGGTGTCCAGTTCACCTGCGACGGCGACCTGTCGCGGCGCTGGACCATCCGGCTGAAGCTGTAGTCCGGGCGCAGGCCGCAGCGGCGGATGAACGAAAGCGTGATCCGCCCTGCGATCCCGGAAGCGGCGTTGAACCAAATGACTACGATTTTTTACCAATGATTAAGTTGCCCGGAGGGGCGATGACACGCTTTGTACCGGCATGGAAAAGACGCCCGATACGGCCCACCAGCGTTGCGGCAAGTGCGGCAGGACGCTGCGGCTGATCACCAGCATGCTGGAACCGAAATCCGGCAAGACGTTTCACATGCTGTTGTGTGAATGCGGTGAAAAATCCTGGACCGCCGAGCAGAAGCGATAGCCGCCATTGCACTGCACCGGAAGGATCAGGTGTTGCGCCGGACGAATCTGCCGATCTGTCTTTCTCCCAGCCAAAGCTCGATAGCGTGGCCATCGGCCAGCTGGCTGGCGTATTCCTTTGCCGTGTCGTCATCGGGGCAAACCAGTTGCACCGATCTCACCACGGTTCCGTCCTCGTTGACCAGGCACGCCCGGTACTCCGGCATCCTTCGGCTCCTCAGCAATCCCGAAGATAGAACGGCCGGCCGCTGACCCGCGTTCCCGTCGCAAAACGCCATCCACCGGGAACAATCGGCAGTCATGCGCGTTTTGGGTGAAGCCGGGGCCGCATCCGGCGATGATAAATCCCCCGTTAAACCTGCGGGTCCCGGAGCCGCATCCGGGCCCCCGCTTTTTTCCGTAACGAAAAGTCCGCACCGCCGTCGCGCGCGATCTGCGTGAGCGCCGTTGCATTCCCAATGGCAGGAACGGAAGCGCCTGCAGCGGCGTTGCTTCTGCATGGATGAGCCGCTTCCGATCCTGATGGAAAACTCGATGATGATCGCCTGGGACTACCTGGAGCGAACGGGCGAACTCGGCGATCCCGATGTCGCCAGCCGGGTTTTGCTGGATTCGATCGAAGACCTGATCCGGCACGGCGAGCGAAGGAAGCTCATGCTCTCGAACAAGGCGATCGCCGCCTATCAGCGACACCGGAGCGATCGCCATCTGTCTCTGGTGTCATAGATGGCAATTCGCAAACGAGACGATCAAACCAAAGGCAGAGGGAGGTGTAGATGGACAATCTGAACAAGCGCGCGGAGCCGGACCGTTCCAAGATCAACATGCACGAAGCCTATGAGGTGAAATACTGGACGCACCAACTCGGCGTCACCCGGGAGCAATTGCAAAAGGCGGTCGACAAGGTCGGCAACAGCGCCGCCGCGGTGCGCAAGCAACTGGCGGTCTAGCCGGGACTTGCGTTTTTGACCGGGACCAATCCCGCTGCGTGCCTGATTATCAACCCCGTGCCAACAAGCCATGCACCGGCGCGGTTGGTTCGTTGATGTGCTCGTGCCCGCAACAGCTTTGATGAGAAGCCCAGGGCAGGTTGATCGCAAATGATGGTTGGACGTGCTAAATCCCAACGTTGAGCACTTTGATCAACAGGGTTTGGGATTTCCGCCATGGAATCGACGCCGCTGCGGGACGCGACGAACGCCCCCGAGCGACCTTCCAATCAGGTCAGGACCATCAACCTGGCGCTGCAGGGCGGCGGCGCGCATGGCGCCTTTACCTGGGGTGTGCTCGATCGGCTGCTGGACGAAAAACACCTCGCCTTCGAGGGGGTGAGTGCGACCAGCGCAGGTGCGATGAATGCCGCTGCCTTTGCCTACGGGCTTGCGCTCGACGGCCGCGACGGCGCGCGCAAGGCGCTCGAAGGCTATTGGAAGCGCGTCAGCGATGCGGCGCGGCTCGGCCCGCTGCAGCCAACTCCGGTGGACCGCATGCTGGCCGATCACAAGCTGGCGTGGTCGCCGATGTTCGCTCTGATCGGTTTCGTGACGCGCGTGCTGTCGCCCTATCAGTTCAACCCCGCGAACTATAATCCGCTCCGCGATGTGGTCGAACAATCCATTGATTTCGACGTGCTGCGGCGGCCGGATTGTCCGATCAAACTGTTCCTGTCGGCGACCAATGTCCGCACCGGCAAGGTGAAGATCTTTGCCGGCAAGGAAATCTCGGTGGATGCCGTGATGGCGTCGGCGTGCCTGCCGACGATGTTTCACGCCGTCGAGATCGACGGCGAGGCCTATTGGGACGGCGGCTATATGGGAAACCCCGCGATTTTCCCGCTGATCTACAACTGCGAGAGCGCGGACATCGTCATCGTTCACATCAACCCGCTGTTCCGCGCGGACGTGCCGCGCACCGCGGAGGATATTTTGAACCGCATCAACGAGATCAGCTTCAATTCGTCGCTGATGCGGGAAATGCGGGCGGTCAGTTTTGTCACCGGGCTCGTCACGCAAAAGCGCGTCGTCGATGGCGAGGTGAAGCACGTGCTGGTCCACAGCATCGCGGACGACGGATTCATGGGCGCGCTCAGCCCCACCAGCAAATACAACGCCGACTGGGATTTTCTGATTTACCTTCGCGACGAGGGCCGGAAATGCGCGGGCGAGTGGCTGGCACAGAATTTCGCCAAGCTCGGGGTCGAGTCGTCGGTGGATGCGGAGAAGGTGTATCTCTGATCGAGTCTGTAGGACGAATTAGGGCGTGGACTCATAAGCGCGGAGCCACAGCCTGATTGACGCAAGCTGCACGAAGGCAAGGTAGCTGGCAGCCAGCTTGTCGTAGCGCGTCGCAACCCGACGGCATTGCTTGATCCGGTTGAAGAACCGCTCGATCCGGTTTCGGTCGCGGTAGAAATAAACGCTGAAGCAGATCGGATTGGTGCGATTGCGTTTTGGCGGGATGTTGGCCCACGCGCCTCGCCTCGTGGCGAGCCCCCTGATCCAATCGGCGTCATAGCCGCGGTCGGCAAGCAGTCTCCGCTACGGTCGGCCGTCAGCATGCCAGCGGGACAAGACCACGTCAAACCAACTTGATTTGCTTTGCAAACGCGCCGTTCCCGGGCGATTTGGCGTCGTCTCAACGAACGAGGGGGTATTCATGGCCAATCCTACACCGACGAATGCCGCTGATGACGCCGATCCGGAGCGGGCGGCTCCGAAACACTGGGACACGACACCCGAAAACCAGGCGCCGACCTTCCGCAACCAGGACCAGGTCTGGCCGGTGCGCGTCATCCGGCGCGGCGACGCGGTGCGGCCGCTCCCGCCGCACGCCCGTTCGCTCGCGGACCTGACCTTTGAGGTGGGCGGGGTGCGCCTCGGCCTCAGCGACTACATGGCCCGCCGCCGCATGGCCGGGCTGCTGATCCTGAAGCACGGCGAGATCGCGCTGGAGCGCTACGGCATGGGCAACGGCCCGGAGAGCCGGTGGGCCAGCATGTCGACCGCGAAGTCGATCACCGCGACGCTCGTCGGGGCTGCGCTCCACGATGGCGCGATCGGCAGCCTTGACGATCGCTGCGAGCAATACCTGCCGCGGCTGCGCGGCTCGGCTTACGAGGGCGTCACGATTCGTAATCTCCTGCGGATGTGCTCCGGTGTGGCCTGGCGCGAGCACAACGATGCAGACGGACGGTCAGAATCCTATCGCCTCGGCAAGGCCATGGTGAGCCGACGGCCAGGCTCCATTCTGGACCTGCTGTGCAAACTGCCGAGCGCTCAGCCGCAGGGTGCCGTCTTCAACTATTCGACTGGCGAGAGTTGCCTGATCGGCGCGCTGGTCGTGGCCGCTACGGGCCGGCCCTTGGCCGACTACTGCGCCGAGAAGATCTGGGGACCTGCCGGCATGGAGGCCGACGGGTATTGGCAACTCGAATCCGATGACGGCCTGGAGCTGGGCGGCCTTGGCGTCAGTGCGCGCCTGCGCGACTTCGGCCGCTTCGGCCAGCTGGTGCTGGAGGATGGCGAAGCGTTCAGTGGCCGACGGGTGCTACCGCCCGGCTGGCGCGATCTCGCCGGACAGCCCGACAGCGCCCCCACCGGCTTCGGTCGGCTCATGCCCGGTTCGCCGATGGGATACGGCTACCACTGGTGGGTGCCGCCGCCCTTGCCGGGCGGCGTCAACAGCGGTGCCTTTTCGGCGAATGGCGACTACGGCCAGATTCATCGTCGTCAATCCGACCGAGCAGGTGGTCGTTGCAATCCAGAGCGCGTGGCGTCAGCCTCACGACAGCGACGCCACGGTCGAAAACGTCGCGATGATCAGAGCCGCGGTGCGCGCGCTGCGAACGGAGCCAGCGTCGTAGGCCCCGGAGCGGCGACGTCCCTCGCTGCCCTGGCCGACTGGTGGAAACGTCACCCCGCGGCGCCGGACCGTGCGCCGTGTCCGGTCGAATTAGCACCGGAAGTCGGGCCTGGCGCCGCGAGAACGCAAACGTACGTTCCCACGTCGTCCCTGCGGAAGCAGGGACCCATACGCCGCGGCGGAAATTGTGAGAACAAGATGGTCGACGGCTGTGCTTCAACAACAACCGGCTGTGGTTATGGGTCCCTGCTCCCGTGCGCAATTGCGCACTAGGCAGGGACGACGGAAGAGGGTGCTCAACTCACTTCGCCCGATACGCCGCCAGAAATATCCGTGTCGCGCTGTCCACCACTTCGCCGGCGCGTTCGGGGGAAGGGGCGGGGGCGACCTGGAACACGAACGGCAAGAACAGCGAGGCCTGGCACATCAGGATGAATTGCGATGCGGCGAGCTGGCAGTCGTCGATGGCGAGATCGCCGGACTTGACATGAACGGCGAGATAGTCGGCGAGACGGCTGATGGTTTTTTGCAACACATGTTCATAGAAGCGGCGGCCGACCTCCGGCATCCGCTCGGCGATCGCCATCACGGTGCGGACCGCGGAGCCGCCGCTCGGCCGGCACAGGATCTGGATATAGGCGCGGCCGAATTCGCGCAGCGTGGTCTCGACGTCGCGCGCGGGATCGACGTTGAAGGCGATGTTGCCTTGCTCGAGCTGCTCTTCCTCGACGATCGCCTCGAACAGCCGGTTCTTGTCGGCGAAATAGACATAGAGCGTGCCCTTGGAGACGCCGGCAGAGCGGGCGATCTCGCCCATGCTGGCGCCGTCGAAGCCGAGATCCATGAATACTTTTCGCGCGCCGGCCAGGATCTGGCGGCGCTTCGAAGAATCCTCTTCGCCGGCGTGTCTGAGCGTGTCGGAAGTCGCTGCAACCATTGGTTTATCTTCGCGAGCAATTCTCAAGGCGCCGATGGCCTTTGCAGGGGTTTTTGGCCCTATGGTCGGGTTGGCAGGAATATATGTTGACCGAACGGTTCGGTCAATGATATTTGTTGGAAAACGGGGGCGGCGTGGCCGAACGGCTGCGCATGTCCGCGCGAAGGAAATGAGGAAGCCACCCATGGCCGCAGCGAGAGACCAGGCCGCCCGATTTGTTCGTTCCGGGGCGGACGCGGAAGGCGACGCCGCAAGCCCGGCGGAGCAGCTTCGCACTCACGTTGCGGAAGAAATCAAGCGTCAGGCGCCGGAAGCGCCTGCAAGCGCACCGCCGGCCACGGTTGACGCCGCCGCGACAAAAGGCGGCCGCAAAAAGTTCGTCATGATGGGCGTGTTCGCTCTCCTCGCGCTCGCCGCGGCCAGCTACGCCGTCCATTACGTCTTCGTCGGCCGCTTCTATGTCTCGACCGACGACGCCTATGTCCGCGCCAACAACACCATGCTGGGTGCGCGCGTCGCCGGCCATGTCGCGGCGATCGTGCCCGGCGACAATGTCGTGGTCCGCAAGGGCGATACCGTCTACCGCATCGACGACGGCGACTATCGCATCGCGGTGGATGCCGCGCGCACGAAAATCGCCACCCAGCAGGCCACCGTCGACCGCATCGGCCGCCAGATCACGGCGCAGGAGAGCGCGGTCGAACAGTCGAAGGCGCAGCTCGTCTCCGCCGAGGCGGCGCTGAAGCGCGCCGGACTCGATTTCGAGCGCCAGCAGGCGCTGTCCACCAAGGGCTTTGCCTCGCGCGCCACCTATGAAGTCTCCGAAGCCGGCCGCGATCAGGGCGTTGCCGCGGTGAAGTCGGCGCAGGCCGCGTTCGACGCCGCGCGCGACAATGTCGAGGTGACGCGGGCGCAGCAGGCCGAGGCCCGCGCGCAGCTTGCGGAATTGCAGACCGTTCTCGCAAAAGCCGAGCGCGATCTCGACTTCACCTTCGTGCGCGCGCCGATCGATGGCACGTTTTCCAACCGCCTCGTCAATGTCGGCGACATGATCCAGGCCGGCCAGCGGCTCGGCAATCTCGTGCCGCTCAACGAGGTTTTTATCGACGCCAATTACAAGGAAACCCAGTTGAAGCGCATCCGTCCCGGCCAGCCGGTGACGATCAAGGTCGATGCCTACGGTTTCCGGAAATTCAAGGGCGTGGTCGACAGCATCTCGCCCGCGGCGGGCTCGGTATTCACGCTGCTGCCGCCCGACAACGCCACCGGCAATTTTACAAAAATCGTGCAGCGCCTGCCGGTGCGCATCCGCGTGCCGAAGGATGTCGCGAAGCAAAACCTGCTGCGCGCGGGCATGTCGGTCTACACGACCGTCGATACGCGCGAAGGCGCGCACGACGCCGACAACGAATCCGATCTCGATGCGCCCGAGATGACGCACCCCAAGTAACTTTCGCGAAGTGATTTTTGGCGTCGGGCGAACGCCCGATGCATCCGAGTAACGCATGGCAGACGCCACCACCGCCCCGCCCTCGATGAACCCCGCCGCCGCGGATGCCGAACGGATTCCGCCAAAGCGGCTGTTCGCGTTCCTCATCATGGTGTTCGGGATGTTCATGTCGATCCTGGACATCCAGATCGTCTCGGCGTCGCTGGCCGAGATCCAGGCGGGACTCTCCGCCAGCTCCAGCGAAGTCTCGTGGGTGCAGACCGCGTATCTGATCGCCGAAGTGATCGCGATCCCGCTCTCCGGTTTCCTGTCGCGCGCATTCGGCACGCGCTTGCTGTTTGCGATCTCGGCCTCCGGCTTCACCATCGCGAGCCTGTTCTGCGGCTTTGCCTCCACCATCGAGCAGATGATTTTCTGGCGCGCGCTGCAGGGATTTTTGGGCGCCGGCATGATCCCGACGGTGTTTGCTTCCGCCTACACGGTATTCCCGCGCTCAAAATTCTACATCGTCGGTCCGATCATCGGGCTGGTCGCGACGCTCGCACCCACCATCGGGCCGACCGTCGGCGGCGTGATCACCGACTGGATGTCGTGGCACTGGCTGTTCTTCATCAACATCATTCCCGGCATCGGCATCACCGTCGGCGTGCTGGCGCTGGTCGATTTCGACGAGCCGAATTTTGCGCTGCTCGAGCATTTTGACTGGTGGGGCCTGCTGTTCATGGCGGGCTTTCTCGGCTCGCTGGAATATGTGCTCGAAGAAGGCCCGCAACATGAATGGCTGCAGGACACTACGGTGGCGACCTTTGCCGCCATTTGCGCGGTCTCCGGCGATCGCGTTCTTCTGGCGCGTGTTGAGCGCGAAGGAGCCGATCGTCGACATCACGACCTTTGCCGACCGCAATTTCGGCATCGGCTGCCTGATCTCGTTCTGCGTCGGCATCGGCCTCTACGGCCTGACCTACATGTATCCGCGCTATCTCGCCGAGGTGCGCGGCTACTCGGCGCTGATGATCGGCGAGACCATGTTCGTCTCCGGCGTCGCCATGTTCCTGACGGCGCCGATCATCGGCCGGCTGATGGTGAAGGTCGACATGCGTCTCATCATCGCCTTCGGCCTCGTCATCTTCGCCACCGGCTCGTACATGATGACGGGAATCACGAAAGAGTACGATTTCTACGAGCTGCTGGTCCCGCAAATCCTGCGCGGCGTCGGTATCATGTGCGCGATGGTGCCGGCCAACACCATCGCGCTCGGCACGCTGTCGCCGGAGCTGGTGAAGAATGCCTCGGGGCTGTTCAACCTGACCCGCAACCTTGGCGGCGCAGTGGGGCTGGCCGTCATCAACTCGGTGCTGAACTCACGCACCGACCTGCACATCTTGCGGCTGCAGGAGCGGGTGAACTGGGGCAATGCCACCGCGGTCGAGACGCTCAACAATTTTACCCAGCGCATGCAGGGTAAGGGCGACGCCGCGCTGATGGCGCTGAAGCAACTCTCCCAGATCGTGCACCGCCAGGCCGTGGTGATGGGCTTTGGCGACGCCTTCTTCCTGCTGACCGTGTTTTACTTCGGCCTCACCCTGATGGTGTTGCTGCTGAAGCGGCCGCCCGCGCTCGCGGCCGGCGGTGATGCCGCGCACTAGAGGAGGGTTGTCTGCGGTAGAAATCAATCCGCTTCAAAAGCCTGGCTGTAGTCCAGCTTGAGAGAGGGATCCTGCTCGGATTTCTGCAACACGCAATTGCCGACCGCCAGCAGATCGAGCTCGCTGCCCATGAAGCAGCGGAAGGCGTCTTCCGGCGTGCAGACGATCGGCTCGCCGCGCACGTTGAAGCTGGTGTTGACCAGCACCGGACAGCCGGTCAGCGCCTTGAAGCGGCCGATCAGCTGGTGGAACAGCGGGTTGGTGTCGCGGTGCACGGTCTGGATGCGGGCCGAGTAGTCGACATGGGTTACCGCCGGAATCTCCGAGCGCGGCACGTTGAGCTTGTCGATGCCGAACAGCGCCTGTTCCGCCGCGGTCATCTGCCGGCGCTTGTCGTGGCGGACGTCGGCGACGAGCAGCATGTAAGGGCTGTCGGAGCCATGGTCGAACCAGTCCGCGACGTCCTCGCGCAGCACGGCGGGCGCGAAGGGACGGAAGCTCTCGCGGTATTTGACCTTAAGATTGAGATTCTTCTGCATCGAAGGCGAGCGCGGATCGCCCAGGATCGAGCGCGCACCGAGCGAGCGCGGGCCGAATTCCATGCGGCCCTGGAACCAGCCGACCGCCTTCTCTGCTGGCCAGCGCCTGCGCCGTCGCTTCGATCATCGCGGCCTCGTCGAGCATGGCGAATTTCGCGCCGGCCTCGCTCAGCCGCTGCTCGATCTCGGCTTGCGCGTAATGCGGGCCGAGATAGGAGCCGGACATGCCGTCCGCGCCGTTGGTCTTGCGCGGCTGGCCCATAAAGCCGTGGTAGGCGGACAGCGCCGCGCCCACCGCGCCGCCGGCATCGCCCGCCGCCGGCTGGATCCAGATGTTGTCGAAATGGCCGTCGCGCAAAACCTTGCCATTGGCGACGCAATTCAGCGCCACGCCGCCGGCCAGGCACAGGTTTCGCGATCCGGTCTGCTTGGCGAGGTTGCGCGTCATCCGCAACACCGCCTCGTCGAGCACCGCCTGGATCGAGGCCGCGACGTCCATGTGAAACGGCGTCAGCAGCTGATCCGGGCTTCGCACCGGCTGGCCGAACAGTTTGGCGAACCGGTCGTTGGTCATGGTGAAACCGGTGCAGTAGTCGAAATAGGACATGTCGAGCCGGAACGAACCGTCGGGCTTCAGGTCGATCAGATTGTCGAGGATGAGTTTTTGGTATTTCGGCTCGCCGTAGGGCGCAAGCCCCATCACCTTGTATTCACCGGAGTTGACCTTGAAGCCGGTGTAGTAGGTGGCCGCCGAATACAAAAGCCCGAGCGAATGCGGAAAATGGATCTCCTGAAAGATCTCCAGCTTGCTGCCGTCGCCGATGGCGGCCGAGGTCGTCGCCCATTCGCCGACGCCGTCCATGGTCAGCACCGCCGCGCTCTCGAACGGCGAAGGATAGAACGCCGACGCGGCATGGCTGAGATGATGCTCGCAAAACAGCAGCCGGCTCCGGTCGAACGTTTCGGAGAATGTCTTGATCTCGTCGGTCAGCAGGCTCTTCTGAAACAGCTTTTCCTTCAGCCACAGCGGGATCGACATCTTGAACGAGGCGAAGCCGCGCGGCGCCATCGCGACATAGGTTTCCAGCAGCCGCTCGAATTTGAGGAACGGCTTGTCGTAGAACACGACGTGATCGAGCTCCTCGGCCGCGATGCCGGCCTCGCTGAGGCAATAGGCGATCGCGTTGTGCGGAAACGAAGGATCGTGCTTCTTCCGGGTAAAGCGTTCCTCCTGCGCCGCCGCGACGATCCGGCCGTCCGTCGATCAGCGCCGCCGCGCTGTCGTGATAGAATGCGGAAATGCCGAGAATGCGCATTGTGTCGTCTAGAACAGCGTGTAGATGAATGGCGCGATCGCGGAACCCTTGGTGAGAACCACGAGGCCGCCGAACACCACCATCATCATCAGGATAGGCAGCAGCCAGAATTTCTTCCGGACACGCATGAAGCGCCAAAGCTCGCTCAGGAAATCCATAACTTGCTCTCTCAAATCTGTTGCTTGAAGCGCGATGCTCCGGGCCACGCGCTAGAATTGATCCTTCATCGTCTCGGGCGAGGGGCCGGGCGGCTGCCGCACGATCCAGTAGCTGTCTGCCTCGGGTTGCCGCTTCAGGCGCAGCAGGTCCTTGCCGAGCGCGCGCATCACCAGGCCAGTCGGCAGGACCGTGCCGAAAAACAGCAGCCCCATGATGAGCGGGTTGACGATCCGGTGCAGCAGCAACCCGAATTTCATCCAGATCCGGTTGAGCGGATGGAGGATCGCAGGTCGCAGCAGGGTCGCCGCCAGGAACAGTGCGGCCAGTCCGCCCGTCCATGGCCAGATATTCCCGACGTGCCAGGCATTCAGCAACGTCAGCACTGCGAACGCGCCCGCCATCACGAACCCGAACGAGCGGTCGGATCCCACGACAAGCTTCTCCTCGCGGGAAAAGACCTCGTGCGTCGTCGATTTCGTCTGGTCTCGACCAGTCATCAAGTCATTCCCGGCTTTTGCCCTTTGGAGCAGGCCGGATTACCCGCCGCCGTCCCTTTCGATCAGGAGGCTTTTATGCTTTGCAGTCGGTCCAGGGAAGTCCCAAACGATGAACTTGTGTGAGCCGGCAAGTATGTCTGAAAGTGCGAAAAAAGGCAGTTGGAGGCGATATTTCACCGCGCGGCGCACCCTCATCAACACCGCCCTCGTGGCCTACTGCGTGATATTGCTCCTCGCGTTCGATTTCGCCTATTCGAGCCTCACCATGGGCGAGGAGCAGGCGCGTGGGGCGCGGGTCGCAAACCCGGTCTACGACCACGGATTTGCGCCCAATTTCGACGGCTATGACGTCTGGGGTGAGGTTCGCTACCGGCTGATCACCAACAGCCTCGGCTTCAGGGACTCTTCCACCCGCAATGTGCCGATGAAGAGCACCGCCCGGCGTATCCTGTTGATCGGCGATTCCTTCGCCGAGGCGATCGGCATGAGCTTTGAGGATTCCTTCGCCGGCCTGCTCGAACAAGCCGGTCAGGAACGCAGCGACAAGATCGAGTTCCTCAATGCGGGCGTCGCCTCCTATTCCCCGAGCATCTACTACAAGAAAATCAAATATCTGCTCGACAGCGGGCTGCAGTTCGACGAGGTCGTGCTGTTTTCCGACACATCAGACGTGACGGACGAGGCCAATTCCTATTTCTGCATCGACGACGATCCGAAATACCGCAGTCATTGCACGCCGGCGGAAGGCTCCATGCAGGCGGTAACCGCCGCGCCGAAGAAGCCGAACTTCCTGATCGATCGCTTCGTGATCACGAACCGCGTGCGCATCGCCATCAAGCGATGGACGCAATCGCTGTCCGGCAACCGGAAGCGCGCGCTCAATACGGATTACTCCAGGATCGGCTGGACCAACCCGAAACTCGACCGCGGCAACAGCTATCAGCCGCTCGGCGTCGACGGCGGCATCGCGAGATCCGTACAGAACATGCGAGCGTTGTCCGATCTGCTGGCGGCCCGCAAAATTCCGCTCACCATCGTCGTCTACCCCTGGGCGCAGCAGATTGCGCAGGGCGATCGCAACAGCCGGCAGGTTTCGCTGTGGCGCGACTTCTGCGCGGGGCGCTGCAAGGCGTTCGTCGACCTGTACCCGGTCTTCTTCGCGGCGGCTGAGGCCGACAAGAACTGGTACGAGCGTCTCTACATCGTGGGAGACGATCATTTCTCCGCGGCCGGCAACCGGATGATGTTCGAGCAGGTGGCCAGCCTTGTTCTGACTAACAAGCGTTTGTTCTGACTTACTTGTGATATTGCAAATCGCGCGTGATGCATTTATAAGCTGCGCATTGTCGCTCGAACCGGGGAGGATTTGCATGATTTCGATGTATTCGCAGATCGTACGCCCGCGTTCGATGCTTTCGCCGGGCGACTGCGCTTCCTGAGCGCTCTTTTCGCCGGCATCGATCGGGCCTGACGTCCCGATCCCCAAGCTTCCCAACGAGTTACCGATTTTCAACGACGTGTGCATGCGCCTTTCGGCGGCCCGCGCGTCCATCAGATGGAGCCGGCGTGCGCGTGAGCGGTGCCGGATAAGGCCATGACCGTTCGATCCAAAAACCGTCCCGCCGCGATTCGCGTGGTGATCCCGTTCGTGTTCCGGCACTGGCTCAATCAGCCGGGCCGCACGGCCATTGTCACCGGCGGTTTGCTCGGCGCGACCGCGGCCGACCTGTTCATGCCGGTGTTCTCCGGCCATCTGGTCGACGCCCTCACGCGGGGGGCGGACGATCCTGCGGCGCGGCACGCGGCGTTTGTCGCATTCGGCGCCATTGTGGCGCTGGGGCTGATGTCGATGATCCTGCGGCTCGCCGGCTTGCAGGCGATCGTGCCGTTCACGCTGCAGATCATGTCGGACGTCGCGCGCGATTCCTTCGCGCGCGTGCAGCGTTTCTCGACCGACTGGCACGCCAACTCCTTTGCCGGCTCGACCGTGCGCAAGATCACGCGCGGCATGTGGGCGCTCGACCTGCTCAACGACACTATCCTGATGGCGCTGTTGCCGTCGCTGCTGGTGCTGCTGGGCTCGATGGTCCTGCTCGGCCTGCACTGGCCGTCGCTCGGCGCGGTCATTGCGGTCGGAACCGTGATCTATGTCTCGATGACGGTAGCGTTCTCGACGCAGTACATCGCGCCGGCCGCGCGCGTCTCCAATGCCTGGGACACCAAGGTCGGCGGCACGCTGGCCGACGCGCTGACCTGCAACGCAGTGGTAAAGTCGTTCGGCGCCGAGGAGCGTGAGGATGCGCGGCTCGACGGCGTCATCAGTCGCTGGCGCGCGCGGGTGCGGCGAACCTGGTACCGCTACAACTACACCTCGACGGCGCAACTCGCCGTGCTGCTGTGCTTTCGCGGCTCGGTGATCGGCGGCGCGATCCTGCTGTGGATCGCGGGCCGCGCGACGCCCGGCGACGTCACCTATGTGCTGACCAGCTACTACATCATCCACGCTTATTTGCGCGATGTCGGCATGCACATCAACAATCTGCAGCGCTCGGTGAACGACATGGAAGAGCTGGTTGCGATCCATGGCGAGCCGATCGGCATTGCCGATGCGCCTGACGCAAGACCGATCGACATTCAGGGCGGCCGCATCGTGTTCGACGACGTGACTTTCCATTACGGCGGTCACATCGCGCCGTTGTACGACGGCCTGTTGGTGGACATTCGCGCCGGCGAGCGCGTCGGCTTGGTCGGCCGCTCCGGCTCCGGCAAGACCACGTTCGTAAAGCTGGTGCAGCGGCTGTACGACGTCTCCGGCGGTCGCATCCTGATCGACGGCCAGGACATCGCGAAAGCGACGCAACATTCGTTGCGCAGCCAGATCGCGATCGTGCAGCAGGACCCGATCCTGTTTCACCGGACACTGGCGGAAAACATCGCCTATGGCCGGCCCGGCGCCAGCATGGCGGCGATCGAACATGCCGCGCGGCTGGCCAATGCGCATGACTTCATCCTGCGGCTGCCAAAGGGTTACGGCACGCTGGTCGGCGAGCGCGGCGTCAAACTCTCGGGCGGCGAACGTCAGCGCGTGGCGCTGGCGCGCGCCTTCCTGGCGGATGCGCCGGTGCTGATCCTGGACGAGGCGACCTCGAGCCTGGATTCGGAATCGGAAGGCCTGATCCAGCAGGCGATGGAGCGGCTGATGAAGGGCCGCACCTCGATCGTGATCGCACACCGGCTGTCGACGGTGCGCAGCCTCGACCGCATCCTGGTGTTCGATCACGGCAAGATCGTCGAGCAGGGCACCCACGCCACGCTGACCGCGCGTGCCGGCGGTATCTACCGCGGGCTGTTCGAGCGGCAGGCGACCGAGTTCGGCCGCATCTCGGCGGCGGGGTGAATGGGAATGCAGCGCGCGGTCCTCGGATGTCCCGAGGCCGCGTGCAAGGGACGATTTGAAATGAAAGACCTTACGCAAGGCTCCATCGTGAGCCACATCCTGAACATGGCGCCGCCGATCGTCGCCGGCATGGTCACGATCATGATCTGCCAGCTCGTCGATCTGTATTTCGTCGCGGGACTCGGAGAAGCGGCCGTTGCGGGCGTGGCGGCGGCGGGTAATGCCGGATTTCTCATCAACGCGCTGATGCAGGTGCTGGGCGTCGGCACCGTCGCGCTGATTGCGCATGCCGTGGGACGCAAGGACCGGGCCGACGCCAATCTGGTGTTCAACCAGTCGCTCGGCCTGTCAGCCGCATGCGGGCTACTGACATTGGTTGCAGGATCCACGCTCGCCGGCGGTTATATGCGCATGGTGGCCGCCGACGAAGCCACCATCGAGGCAGGCACGACGTATCTGCTTTGGTTCATGCCCGCACTGGCATTGCAATTCGCCATGCAGGTGATGGCGGCCGCGCTGCGAGGTACCGGAATTGTGCGGCCCACCATGATCGTGCAGGCACTCGCGGTGATCATCAATATCGCGCTGGCGCCGGTCCTGATTACCGGCTGGGGCACCGGCCATGCGCTCGGCGTCGCCGGTGCCGGCCTTGCGAGTTCGATTGCGGTGCTGATCGGCGCGCTGATGCTGTGGATGTATTTCCGCAGGCTGGAGCGTTATGTCGGCGTCGATCTCGCGCAACTGCGTCCGCGGATGCGGCAGTGGAAGCGCATCCTCAATGTCGGTCTGCCGGCCGGCGGCGAGTTCGCGATCATCTTCATCTGGATGGGCGTCATCTATTACGTATTGCGCGACTTCGGCGCGGCGGCCCAGGCCGGCTTTGGCATCGGGACGCGTGTGCTCGGCCTCATTCAGATGCCGGCACTGGCGATTGCGCTCGCCGCCGGACCGATCGCCGGGCAGAATTTCGGCGCCGGCAACGCCGCACGCGTGAGGGAAACCTTCACCAGGGCGGCGATGATCAGCACGGTGGTGATGATTGCTTTCACGATCCTTGCGCAATACTGGCCCGGGCTGCTGCTCGTTGGTTTCGGGAGCGATCCTCAGACCATGGCGGTCGCCACTCTGTTCCTGCAGATGGTCTCGCTGAATCTCGTGGCGCAAGGATTTGCGTTTGTGTGCTCCAGCATGTTCCAGGGACTGGGCAACACCAAGCCGGTGCTGCTGAGTTCCGGCGTGCGTTTGATCACCTACGCCTTGCCGGTTCTCTGGCTGTCGGCACGGCCGGGGTTTCGCATGGAGTACGTGTGGTACATGTCGAACCTGTCGACGACGCTGCAGGCTGCGTTGAGTTTGTGGTTGCTGCACCTGGAGTTCAGGAAACGGCTGGCGCCGCTCAAGCCGGCGTTGCCGGCGGAATGACGGCTGACGTCAACTCTCGACCGCGGGCGTGATGCGCCCGCGGGTTCGCGTCGAGATCGCCACGGTTGCGACCACGGCGGCGGCGAACAGCACGATCTGCAGGGTAATGGATTCGTCGTTGAAGAACGCCGCCAGCGCGAAGGTGACGAACGGCTGCAGCAATTGCACCTGCGACACCCGCGCAATTCCGCCCATCGCCATGCCGGCATTCCAGGCGAAGAAGCCGATCCATTGCGAGAACAGGGTGACGTAGAGCAGGCCGAGCAGCGGCTTCGCAGGAAGTTGCAGGATGTCAGCGGGCATGGTGAGCAGCGAGGCAGGTATCGAGATCGGCAGTGCAATCACCAGTACCCAGCTGATGACTTCCCAGCCCGGCATGCTCGAGGTCAGCCGTCCGGAGAAGGCATAGCCGACGGCGGACACCGCGACTGCCGCGAACAGCAGGAGGTCGCCGGCCGACATGGCGCCGCCGCCTTGTCTCAAGGCAAACGCGATCACAAGCGCCGCACCGGCCAGCGAAGCGATCCAGAACAGCGGTCCTGGCCGCTCATGGGTGATGGCGACTGCCACCAGCGCGGTTGCGATCGGCAAGATGCCGAGCACCACGCCGCCATGCGAAGCGTCGACCGTCTGCATGCCGAACGCCATCAGCAGTGGAAAAAAGATGCTGACGCAGATCATTGCGATCACGAGCTGTCCCCACAGCGCGCGCGGCGGAAATGGCCGGCGCAGCACAAGAAGAAGCACCAGCGAACACAGGCCGGCGATTGCCGTGCGCATCGCGGTCAGCGCGATCGGGTCAATGGCGGAAACCGCAAGCCGTGTCGCCGGCAGGGTGCCGCCGAAAATCACCATGCCGACAAAACCCAGCAACAGACCGAGGCGTTCGCGCGAAGAATGGACCGGCATGATTTGCGTGGTGGACGACATGGCGAATGGTTACCGGTTTGCCGTTCAGGCGTATAGCCAACTCACTCGGTGCACATGGCGGCCATGCGCGCGCTATCTCGGTGCAATGCTGCTCCACACCAATACGAGGCCGGAAAGAAACAACAGGGCGAGCACGATGTCGTAGAAATTCCGGTCGCTCAGAGCCTGATAGGTCCACGCGCCGAGCCGTGCGCCGATCAGCGTGCCCGGCAGCGCCAGCAGCGCGAGCCAGAACACCTGTCCGCTTGACGAAGCCGCTGGCGATCTGCACGCAGAAGGCGGCGCCGAGCACGGTGCCGTTGAATATCTGGAAGACGCCGCGGCGCTGATCCTTGGTCCAGCCGCGCACGCTCGCCCACAGGGTCGGCAGCGGACCGGACAGTCCGGCAAGCCCGCCCAGGATGCCGCCGGCAAATCCGACTGACGCGTCCGCCGCCCGGCCGCCGAAGCGAACGCCATCGGCGTAGCGCATGGAAATACAGCGCGGCCGGGAAAACCAGCAGCATGACGCCGACGCTCAGCTTGAACACCCTCGGATCGGCGTGCGCGATCAGCATGCGCCCCGATCGGCACGCCCGCGAGGCCGCCGATCACAAACGGCCAGGCCAGCGAAATCGATGCAGTCTCCACATCGCGGGCAAGGTCGAGATTTGCGAGATCACCGAGCAGATCAGCACCAGCGGCACGGCGAGGGCAGGCGGCAATACGTAAAGCCAGATCCCCAGCGCCATCAGCGCGGTGCCGAAACCGGCCAACCCCGACACGAAGCCGCCGGCAAGCGCGCCGAACAGCAGGACGCGCATAGGTCGCGGCGTCAATTCGCTGTCTCTTCTTGAGGGAACGACGTGCTTGTCATTGCAGCGACATTTACACGACGCGGCGGGCGGGTACTATCGCGGCCGCCAACGAAATAACAGATGGAAACGCCCCAATGAGTTCATCGCCAAAAACATTCCTGGTCTGCCACGGCGCCTGGTCGGCGGGATGGGCGTGGAAGAAGATGCATCCGCTGATGAACAAGGCCGGACATCGCCTCATCACGCCGACCTATACCGGCCTCGGCGAGCGCGCGCATCTGGCCAACCCCTCGATCGATCTGGAAACCCATATCGAGGACATGCTGAACGTCATCAAGTATGAGGATATCAGCGACATCGTGCTGATCGGCCAAAGCTATGGCGGCATGGTTGCAACCGGCGTCGCCGACCGTGCGCGCGAGAAAGTGAAGCAACTCATCTATGTCGACGCCTTCGTGCCGAAGGACGGCCAATCGCTGCTCGATTTGTACGAGGCGGACCGGCCGCGCCTGCAGGAACTGGTGAAGGCCGGCGATGGCTATCGCGTGCCGCCGAATCCGACGCCGCCGGATACGTCCCCGGAAGATGTCGCATGGTTGAGCGAGCGCCGCGTCCACATGCCGATCAAGTGTTTTGAGACAAAACTCAAGCTGCAAGGCGGCGCGCTGACGCTGCCGCGCAGCTATATCTACGCCACGCGCATCACGCCCGCCGATACGTTTGGGCCGTTCGCGAAAATGGCGAAGAACGATCCGGCCTGGCGCTACTACGAAATCGACGCCAGCCATGCGCCGAACGTGACGGCGCCGGAAGCACTGATGGGGTTGCTGGAGAAGATTGCGGCCTGAAATGGCGAGGGGTCCGGCGTGTTCGCGCCGAACCCCTCATTCTTGGTTAGTAAGACGCGTTTTCTGTACGCGAACCGGAAGTCCACTTCGCTCGAAAACGCTTTAGAGCATCAGCCAGCCTGTAAGCCGGGTTCTGTAGGGCACCGCCTGCTTGCGCAAGCGATACGTGACGGCCATTCCTCTGGGGCCATGTTCGCACATGGCCTCGAGCAACCTACCCGGACAGCGAGCCTGACATTGCCCTGCGGCGTTATCGCTTTCGCGAACAGCCCGCGTTGCCGTCCCTATTCGGTTTTGCTCCCGGTGTGGTTTGCCATGCCGTTTCCGTTGCCGGATACGCGGTGCGCTCTTACCGCACCTTTTCACCCTTGCTCCGTCCGAAGACGGGGCGGTTCATTCTCTGTGGCACTTTCCCTGGGGTTGCCCCCGCCGGATGTTATCCGGCACCGTATGTCGATGGAGCCCGGACTTTCCTCCCCCGCAGCCTTTCGACCGTAGCGGGAGCGGCCGTCCGGCCGACTGACCCCCTAGGGATGGGGGCCGGGGAGCGGCCACGTCAAGCCGAAACGAGCCGAAAAACCGGCCAAAATAAATTATCCTGAAGATGTCGTTTCGCGTCGGGCCCGTTCGACTGCGTGTCGGCGATCCAGCCGAGCAAGAGGAGTAAAGCGATGCAGTATTTGTTGATGATCTATCGGAGCGAAGCCGAGGCCGGCAAAATGGATGCCGCGGCGCGCCAGCAAATGTTGACGGAGTACGGCGCGTTCACCCAATCCATTATCCAGAGCGGCAATTTCAAGGCCGGCGATGCCTTGCAGCCGGCAACGACGGCAACCACCGTGCGCGTCCGCGACGGCAAGACCGTGACGACGGACGGCCCTTTCGCGGAAACCCGCGAACAGCTCGGCGGCTATTATCTGGTCGAGGCAAAGGATCTCGATGCTGCGATCGCGATCGCCGCGCGGATTCCCGGCGCCAAGGTTGGTTCGATCGAGGTGCGGCCGATCCTGGTCTATAATTGACGGCAACGCCGTCATTCCGGGGTGCGAAGCGAACCCGGAATCTCGAGATTCCGGGTCTGGTCCTTCGGACCATCCCGGAATGACGCTTCCGGGATAGCTTCATGACGTCATCCGAGATCGAAAAAATATTCCGCGACGAGGCGGGCAGGGCGCTGGCGACCCTGATCCGCCTCGTCGGCGATTTCGATCTTGCCGAGGATGCGCTGCAGGAAGCGTTCGCCGCGGCGCTGGAGCGATGGTCTGGTGGAGAATTGCCGTCCAATCCTCGCGCCTGGCTGGTCAATGTCGGTCGCAACAAGGCGATCGATCGCGTCCGGCGCAATATCGCGTTTCGCGGCAAGCAGCAGGAACTGACCCGCGATATGCTTCTTGATGCGTCGGCGCCGGGCGAGGCCGCGGACAGCGCGCTCGACGACGACGTGCTGCGGTTGATCTTTACCTGCTGCCATCCATCCTTTGCCGCGGAGGTCCAGGTCGCGCTGACATTGCGGACGGTCTGCGGGCTCTCTACGGCGCAGGTCGCTCGCGCGTTTCTGGCGAGCGAGGACGCAATGGCGCAGCGCCTCGTGCGCGCCAAGCAAAAGATCCGGCTCGCCGGAATTCCCTATGAGGTGCCTGAGCGCGAAGCCCTGGAGCCGCGGCTGCGCGGCGTGCTCGCGGTGATCTATCTCGTGTTCACCGAAGGTTATGTCGCGACATCGGGCGAAGATCTGATGCGGCCCGATCTCGCGCGTGAAGCGATCCGGCTGGCGCGCCTGCTCGATGGCTTGATGCCCGGCCGCGGCGAGATCAAGGGCCTGCTGGCGCTGATGCTGCTGCACGATGCGCGCCGCGCCGGACGCGAGACTGCCGCGGGCGACATCGTGCTGCTGGAAGAGCAGGATCGTTCGTTGTGGGACCGCGCCCAGATATCGGAGGGTTTGAGGCTGGTCGAAGACGCGTTGCAGATGCCCGGGCGGCCGCAATCCTACGCGGTGCAGGCCGCGATCGCAGCACTTCATGCCCGCGCGCCGAGCTACAAGTCCACCGATTGGCCGCAGATCGCCGGGCTCTACGAGGTGCTGCTGCGGATCAGCCCGTCGCCGGTGATCGAGCTCAACCACGCCGCCGCAGTGTCGATGGTCGATGGTCCGGCGCGGGCACTCGCCCTGATCGACGCGCTGGAGGCGCGCGGCGAACTCAAGGGCTATGAACTCTTGCCCGCTGTCCGTGCCGATCTGCTGCGCCGGCTCGGCCGGCATGACGCCGCGCGCGAGGCGTATCTCGCCGCAACTTCGGCGACGCAACTGGAGCCGCTGCGACGTCTGTATGCACGGCGCATGGCCGAACTGGCCGGTTTGCAGTAGTGAAGCGCGGCGGCTGCCGAGGTACAGATCGCGCAAGTCAGAAAATAGCGGGCGATCGTCTTGGTGTTGCCGGCCTGGCGGAACTGCCCCTCACCCCGATCCTCAAAGAGCGCGCTTTCGCATCGCTCTCCCCCATGAGTGCGGGGTGAGGGGGCTCGCCGCCGCTGCGGAACTTATTTCATCGCCACGTTTACCGCCTCCGCGGGAAGGCTCGACAGCAGCGCGTGCAGGGTTGCCATGGTCGAATGATCGGCGACGCCGTCGACGCGCTCGGGGCGGAAATGGCGCTGGAAGGCGGCGACCACTTCCATGGTGGCGCCGTCATATTTGCCGCTGACGGGAATGCCGTAGCCATATCTGGCAAACGCCGTCTGCATGTTGCCGACATCGTCGCTGATCGAGCCGAGTTTGAGCAACTCGCCGCGCACGATCGGCGCCGGCTGCACCCAGTGTCCGACGCCGGAATTGGCCAGCGAATGCCACGGAAATTTTTCGCCGGGATCCTTCTTGCGCGACGGCGCAACATCGGAATGCGCCAGCACGCGATGCGAAGGAACGTTGCGGCGGAGCATGATGCCGCGGCACAGCGCAATCACGGCGGCGATCTGGCGCAGCGGAAAATCCGGATAGCCCCAGTCGTGGCCGCGATTGACGATCTCGATGCCGATCGAGCAGGAATTGATGTCTTCCTCGCCCGCCCAAAGCGACACGCCGGCGTGCCAGGCGCGCTTGGCCTCCGGCACGCATTGCACGATGCGGCCGTCTTCCAGCACGATGTAGTGCGCCGAGACGTCGGTGCCGGGGGTGCAGAGCTGCGCGATCGCTCCCTCGACGTCGGGCATGCCGGTATAGTGCAGCACGATCATGTCGGGCAGGCGGCCCTTGTTGCGGTCGCCGTAATTCGCCGACGGGATGACGTCGGACGCGATCGATGAATCCGGGGTGAAAGCCTTCATGTCCACTGTGCCCTTGGGAAGCGGGAGGGCGCGTTGACGTTTCGAATCAATACCAGCAGACGCGAACGAACCGGATGCCATAGGATAACCCAAACCGGGCAGGAGAACGACAAACAAAAGCCGGACGTTTACTATTCCTTTACGATGTTGCCGTGGCAATCCGGCAAGCCGCCGGTCGATCGCATTTTGGCGGAGTGTGTGCGGAACGCATCACCTCTTTGGAAGTGGCGGCGCGTCGCTAAAGAGCGCGCAAAAGCCGCGGCGTACCGTCAACGCTTTCTTAAGGCTAAACGCCGTTACTGAGGGGTGAAGAGCCGAACCGGTTTTGGGGGAGGCGAGGCCCTCTTTCACGTTCGAAATCCAATGGCAGCCCAGCCAATTCCGTCCAAAGAACAGGATTTGCGGCCTGGGGCGGGGAACAGCGGCCATGGCAGCCAATGGCTTTTCGACCGGAAAAGCTCCGCAAAGCGCAGAGAATTGAGACGCCATGGGCTCGTCAGCGTCCAAATTCCGTTCCCGACGCCGGCCCGCACCGGCGGTGTGCGCATGACCGCTTCCGAGCGCCATATCTCCGTGCTGGGCCGCGAGGCGGTTGAGTGGCTGGCGCCGCGCGACGGCGGCCTTTATGTCGATGCAACCTTCGGCGCCGGCGGTTACAGCCGGGCAATCCTTGACGTGCCGGGAACCCGGGTGATCGGCATCGACCGCGACCGCACCGCCATTGCCGGCGGGTTTGATCTGGTCGACCGCTCCGATAGCCGGCTGACCCTGGTCGAGGACCGATTCTCCAATCTGGCAGAAGTCTGCGCCGCGCAGGGTGTGGACGCGGCCGACGGTGTCGTGATGGACGTCGGCGTTTCCTCGATGCAACTCGATCAGGCCGAGCGCGGCTTTTCATTCCGGCTCGGCGGCCCGCTCGACATGCGGATGGGGCAGTCGGGGCCATCAGCGGCGGATGTGGTCGCGAAGGCGTCCGAGACCGACCTCGCCAATATCATCTACATCTTCGGCGAAGAGCGTCATTCGCGCCGGGTTGCGCGCGCCATCGTCGCCGCGCGCAAGGAAGCGCCGGTCGCAACGACAAAGGCGCTGGCCGATATCGTCGGAAAGGTGGTGCGTTCGAAGCCGAACGAGATTCACCCCGCGACGCGGACGTTCCAGGCGTTGCGGATCTTCGTCAACGAAGAGCTCGACGAACTGCATCTGGCGCTGTCGGCGGCTGAACGCGTGCTGAAGCCGGGCGGCCGGCTGGTAGTGGTGTCCTTTCATTCGCTGGAAGACCGCATCGTCAAGAATTTCCTGGCCGAGCGCGGCAAGGCGAGCAGCGGATCGCGGCATCTGCCTGAGGTCGCACAGGCGGCTTCCAGCTTCCGGATCTTGACCAAGCGCCCGGTGACCCCTGGTGAATCAGAAATCGCCGCCAATCCGCGCGCGCGTTCGGCAAAGCTGCGCGCGGCGGAGCGCACCGAAGCGCCGGCGCATGGCGAAGGTAGTCTTCCGGCATGGCCTGTTCTTGCCGACGTGATGAGGGGAGGCTGATCATGCGGATCATCCATCTCCTCGTCGTCGGCATGCTGGTGTTCGCGGCGGCCTATGTCTATCGCATCAAGATGGAATCGACCTCCCGCGTCGAGCGGGTGCAGCGCCTCAATGCGGAAATCCGCGAGCAGCGCGACGCCATCGCGGTGCTGCGCGCGGAATGGGCCAGGCTCGATGCGCCGCTGCGGCTGCAGGGGATGGCGGAGCGGCATCTGGGCTTGAGGCCGATCGTCGCCACTCAATACGATCAGTTGAAGAACCTGCCCGAACGGCCGCCGGGTTTTGCACGGCCCGGCGCTCCCGATCCGATCGGCTCGATGATCAACACGATCGAGGCGGCGACCGACGCTGCCAGCGTCACCGGCTCGGTGCCGGCGCAGCGAGGCCGGCAATGACTCGTCGCGCGCCCGCAAAACCCGCGGAACCGTGGCGGCAGCGGCTAATCCGCAGCCTGCTCTACGGCAGTAATGTCGATCGCGCCGTCAAGGCGCGTGCGCGCGTGGGATTTGCCATTCTCGCCTTTGCCGTGGTTTACGCCGTGATCGGCGGACGGCTGGTGATGTTCGCCGTCGGCGCCGACAGCCACGCCGCGCGCCGCTCGGCCTCGCAGGACGCGATCGCGACCGCCCGGCCCGACATCGTCGACCGCAACGGCGAAATCCTCGCCACCGACGTCAAGGCGCCGAGCCTGTTTGCCGAACCGCGCCGCATCATCGACAAGGACGAGGCGATCGAACTGCTGACCGGCGTGCTGCCCGATCTCGACTACGCCGAAGTGCGCGACCGCCTGTCGTCGAAAAAGGGTTTTGCCTGGCTGAAGCGCGAGATCACGCCAAAGCAGCAGCAGGCCATTCACAAGCTCGGCATTCCCGGCATCGGTTTTCTGCGCGAGAACAAGCGCGTGTATCCGACCGGCGCCGAAGTCGCGCACCTGATCGGCCTGGTCAACACCGACAACCAGGGCATCGCCGGCATGGAGAAGTGGCTGGACAATAATGGTCTGGCCGATCTGCACCGCGCCGGTTTCGCCACCGACCGCGCTGCAGAAGCCGGTGGAGCTGTCGATCGACCTGCGCGTCGAGCACGCGCTGCGCGATGAATTGCTGAAGGCCAAGGAAAAGTACAAGGCCAAGGCCGCTTCCGGCCTCGTCTCCAACGTCAGGACCGGCGAGATCGTGGCGCTGGTGTCGCTGCCCGATTTCGACCCGAACAATCCCAAGGAAGCGCACGACCCTGAACGCATCAACCGCCTGACCACGGGCGTGTTCGAGATGGGCTCGACCTTCAAGACGCTGACGCTGGCAATGGCGCTGGATTCCGGCAAGGCCAACCTCAACACGCTGTTTGACGCACGCGGCGCGTTGCACTACGGAAAATTCGCGATCCACGACACCCATCCGCTCGGCCGTTCGATCACGCTGTCGGAAGTGTTCACGTTCTCCTCGAACGTCGGCGCGGCGCGCGTCGCGCTCAGCCAGGGCGTCGAGGCGCACAAGGCGTTCCTGAAGAAGGTCGGGCAGCTCGACCGGCTGCGCACCGAACTGCCGGAGAGCACGTCACCGATCGTGCCGAAGCGCTGGGGCGAACTCAACACCATCACCATCGCCTTCGGCCACGGTATCGCGGTGGCGCCGCTGCAGGCCGTGATGGGCATCAACGCCATGGTGAATGGCGGTTATCTGATTCCGCCGACCTTCCTCAAGCGCTCGGACGAAGACGTCAAGGCGGTCGCGAGAAGGGTGGTCAAGACCGAAACGTCGGACAAGATCCGCTATCTGATGCGTCTCAATGCCGAGATCGGAACCGCCAAGAAGGCCGACGTGAAGGGCTATTATATCGGCGGCAAGACCGGCACCTCGGAAAAGGTGGTCAACGGCCGCTATTCCAAGAAGCAGGTGCTCAATTCCTTTACGGCCATCCTCCCGGCCGACAACCCGCAATTCCAGCTGCTGGTCATGCTGGACGAGCCGAAAGCGCTGCCGGAGACCCACGGCTTCATCACCTCGGGCTGGAACGCGGTGCCGACCGGCGGCAACGTCATTGCCCGCATTGCGCCGCTTCTGGGCATCGAGCCGCGCTTCGACCTGCCGCCGTCCGACCGCCTCATTCTTGCGGCATCGAGAACAAATCAGTAATCCACTGGTTTAGCCGCGGATATTGAGTCTCTGGAGCATGATCCGGAAAAGTGGGTACCGGTTTTCCGAAAAGATCATGCTCAAACAAAAGCACCCGCCGGACTGGAACAGCATGCGACTACGCGACCTCTTTGGCGCCGATGCCACCATCGATCCGCAAGGCGATGCGGTCGAGGTGAGGGGGCTGGCCGTCGACAGCCGCGTCGTGAAGCCGGGCGACCTGTTCTTTGCGCTGGCCGGCAGCAAGACCGACGGCTCACGCTTCATCGAGGCCGCTATTGCGGCCGGCGCCGTTGCCGTTGCAAGCGACCATCGGCCGCAAAGCCCGCGCGTCCCGTTTGCGGTCACGCCCAATCCGCGCCGCGCGCTGGCGCTCGCTGCGGCAAAACTTTATCCGCGGCAACCCGCGACGATTGCGGCCGTCACCGGCACGAGTGGCAAAACCTCGGTCGCCGCCTTCGCGCGGCAGATCTGGGAGAGTTTTGGCCATGCCTCGGCCAGCATCGGCACCATCGGGCTGGTCTCGCCAGAGCGCACCGTCTACGGCTCGCTGACCACGCCGGATCCCGATCGCGCTGCATAAGCAACTTGACGAGATCACGGGCGAGGGCGTCACGCATCTTGCTTTCGAAGCGTCGTCGCACGGGCTGGACCAGTACCGGCTTGACGGCGTGCGCATCGCGGCGGCCGGTTTTACCAATCTCTCGCGCGACCACATGGATTATCATCCTGACGTGGCGCATTACCTCAACGCAAAGCTGCGGCTGTTCCGCGATCTGGTTGTCGATGGCGGCGCGGCCGTGATCTCGGCCGATCATGACTGCTCGCGAGAGGTGATCGAAGCGGCGCGCGGGCGAAAGCTGCGCGTCATTGCGGTGGGCCGCAAGGCGGATGGCGGCGAAGGCATCCGCCTTGTTGACGCTGATATCGAAGGTTTTGCGCAAAAGCTTGCGCTCGAACATCGCGGTCGCAAGCACACCATCAAATTGCCGCTGGTCGGCGAATTCCAGATCGAGAACGCGCTGGTCGCAGCCGGCCTCGCGATCGGCACCGGCAGCGACGCGGAAAAAGTGTTCGCCAGCCTCGAACATCTCGAGGGAGCAAAAGGCCGGCTCGAGCGCGTCGGCGAGCGCAACGGTGCGCCGGTCTTTGTCGACTACGCGCACAAGCCGGATGCCCTGGCGAAGGCGCTGCAGGCATTGCGGCCTTACGCAAAACGCAAGCTCGTCGTGGTATTCGGCGCCGGTGGCGACCGCGATGCGGGCAAACGTCCGCTGATGGGGGCGATCGCAAGCGAGAACGCCGACAGCGTCATCGTTACCGACGACAATCCGCGCAGCGAGAGTCCAGCCGCGATCCGCGCCGCGATCCTGGCCGCGGCGAAGGGCGCAAAGGAAATCGGCGATCGCAATGAGGCGATACGGGCGGGTGTCGCCGCGCTGGAGCAGGGTGACGCGCTGTTGATTGCCGGCAAGGGCCACGAGACCGGGCAGATCGTCGGCGACAAGACGCTGCCCTTCAGCGATCATGACGCGGTCGCGGCCGCATTGGCATCGAGGATCGCATGAGCGCAAAGCCGCTATGGACAATTGCCGAAGTTGCGCGGGCGCTGGGCCTGTCCGAAAAGTTTCCGGACACCCCGATCGATTTCGTCACGCAGGACAGCCGGTTGGTGAAGCCGGGCTGCCTGTTCGTGGCGTTGAGCGGCACGCCGAGCGGTGGTTTTATCTCCAGCTTCGCCAGCGCGCGCGACGGCTGGGAGTTTGCGGTCAACGCGGAAAAGGCCGGCGCGGTGGCGATGATCGTCCCGCACCGGATCGATGGCGTGCGCGTGCCGCAATTGATCGTAAAGGACACTTTGATTGATGGCCTGTGGACGCTGGCCCGCGCAGCGCGCGCACGCTTCAACGGCCCGGTGATCGGCCTGACCGGTAGCGCCGGAAAGACGTCGACAAAGGAATTCATCGCCGCCTATCCCGGCGCCTACGCCAGCCCAAGCAGCTTCAATAATTTCTGGGGCGTGCCGCTGACGCTTTGCAATGCCGATCCTTCCGCGAGTGTCTGGGTGGTCGAGATGGGCATGAACCAGGTCGGCGAGATCTCGAGGCTCTCCGAGTTGACGCGGCCGACGGTGGCGCTGGTCGTCAACGTGCAGCCGGTGCATCTGGAAAAGCTCGGCAGCCTGGAAGCGATTCGGCGCGAGAAGATCAGCATTGTGCGAGGGCTGCCCAGCGACGGCGTGCTGGTGCTGCCGGACGACGTCGACGCTCCGGAATGGACGGGCGGGGTCGTCCGCTTCGGCAGCGGATCGCAAGTGCGGGAGCTGCAACACGCCCCGCGCGGCGAGAGCTGGGATGTGACCGCAGATGTCGCCGGCAAGCAGATCGCCTTCGGCCTGACGCCCGGTGCGCCGCACCGGCTGCAGAACGCGCTGGCGGCGCTGGCCTCGATCCATGCTGCGAATCTCGACCCGGCGGCGCTGGCGCCGCAGCTGGTTGATGTCGGCATCATGACGGGCCGCGGCGTCGAGCAGACGGTGGCCGGCGCCACCCTGATCGACGACAGTTTTAACGGCAATCCGGCCAGCATGGTCGCAGCGCTCGACAGCCTGAAGGCACGCCCGGTCGCAAAGGGCCGTCGTATCGCCATCCTCGGCGACATGCTCGAACTTGGCGACGAGGCGCCGTCCTATCATACGGCACTTGCAAAACATCTCGACGGCATCGACGGCGTCTATTGCGTCGGTCCCCTGATGCATCACCTCTATGGCCTGCTGCCCAAGGACAAGGGTCTCGGCTGGCATGAAGACCCCGCGACCCTCGAACCGCAGCAAGTGGCAAGCCTGCTGCGCGGCGGCGACGTGGTGGTGGTCAAGGGCAGCAAAAAAATGTTCTGGGTGAACAAGTTCGTGCCGCGGCTTGTCGCTGCGCTGCAGGCCAGAGCATAATCCGGACCCGCAGGGCCGCGTTAGCGCAAAGTGGATACCGGTTTTCCGGAAAAGATCATGCTCAAACAAAAATTGAGGCCTGATCCGCATATGGTGCTGGCAAACTTTCAATCCGCCATGACTCGCGCTTGTCGCGAGGCCGTGGTTAAAGGGCGTCTCGCCGTTCCGGCAGGGCCGCGCATGCCGCGGCATGGGGCATATTGAATGCTATATTGGCTGATCGAGCTTTCGAACACGGTTCCGTTTCTCGGATTTCTCAAGGGACTTCTGAACGTGTTCCGCTACATCACCTTCCGCACCGGCGGCGCGATGGTGACGGGCGCGATTTTCGTATTTCTGTTCGGGCCGTGGATCATCGATCATTTGCGGCTGCGCCAGGGCAAGGGCCAGCCGATCCGCACCGACGGCCCGCAATCGCATCTCATCGCCAAGAAGGGCACGCCCACCATGGGCGGGCTGATGATCCTGTCGGGTCTGGTGGTCTCGACCCTGCTGTGGGCCAATCCGCTCAACCCCTATGTCTGGATCGTGCTGGCGGTGACGCTCGGCTTCGGCTTCGTCGGCTTCTACGACGATTACCTGAAGGTGACCCAGCAGACCCATAGCGGATTTGCCGGAAAGCTTCGGCTTGCGATCGAGGGCGTCATCGCGGTGGCCGCGTGCTACGCGCTGGTCCGCCTCGGACGCGATGCCTCCTCGACGTCGCTCGCGATCCCGTTCTTGAAGGACATGGTGTTCAATTTCGGCTGGTTCTTCGTGGCGTTCGGCGCGTTCGTGATGGTCGGCGCCGGCAATGCGGTCAACCTCACCGACGGTCTCGACGGTCTCGCCATCGTGCCGGTCATGATCGCGGCGGCGAGCTTTGGCATGATCGCCTACCTCACCGGCAACGCCGTATTCGCCGACTATTTGCAGATCCATTACGTCGCCGGCACCGGCGAGCTCGCGGTGCTCTGCGGCGCGATGCTCGGCGCCGGCCTCGGATTCCTGTGGTTCAACGCACCGCCGGCGTCGATCTTCATGGGCGATACCGGCTCGCTTGCGCTCGGCGGCATGCTCGGCGCCGTTGCCGTTGCCGTCAAACATGAGGTCGTGCTGGCCGTGATCGGCGGGCTGTTCGTGCTCGAAGCCGTCTCGGTGATCGTGCAGGTGGTGTCGTTCAAGCTGACGGGAAAACGCGTGTTCCGCATGGCGCCGCTGCATCATCATTTCGAGCAGAAGGGCTGGACCGAACCGCAGATCGTGATCCGGTTCTGGATCATCTCGGTGATGCTGGCGCTCGCCGGCCTCTCCACGCTGAAACTGCGCTGAGCGGTTTCAAGTCATGATTCCCGTCACCTCCTTTGCGGGCAAGACGGTCGCGGTGTTCGGTCTCGGCGGCTCCGGGCTCGCGTGCTGTCATGCGCTCAAGGCCGGCGGCGCTGAAGTGATCGCGGGCGACGACAGCGCCGACAATGTCGCCAAGGCCGTGCAGGCCGGCTTCATCACCGCCGATCTGCGCTCGGTATCGTGGACCAATTTCGCAGCCCTGGTCCTCACCCCCGGCGCGCCGCTGACCCATCCGGCGCCGCACTGGAGCGTGCTGATGGCGCGCCAGGCGGGCGTCGAGGTGATCGGCGACATCGAATTGTTTTGCCGCGAGCGCAGGCGCCATGCGCCGGAATCGCCGTTCGTCGCCATCACCGGCACCAACGGCAAATCGACCACGACGGCGCTGATCGCGCATCTGATGAAGGTCGCGGGTTACGACACCCAGATGGGCGGCAATATCGGCACCGCGATCCTGTCGCTGGAGCCGCCGCGCATGGGCCGCGTGCATGTCATCGAGATGTCGTCCTACCAGATCGATCTGGCGCCTTCGCTCGATCCTTCGGTCGGCATTCTGCTCAACGTCAGCGAAGACCATATCGACCGCCACGGCACGCTGGAGCATTACGCGGCCGTGAAGGAGCGCCTGGTCGCCGGCGTGCAGCCGCAGGGCACGTCGATCGTCGGCGTCGACGACACCTGGTGCCGCAACATCGCCGACCGCCTCGATCAGTCCGGCAAGCAAGTGGTGCGGATTTCCGTGAAGAACCCGCTGCCCGACGGCGTCTATGTCGAGCGCGAAGTCATCGTGCGCGCGTCCGGCGGCGCGCGCGGCGAAATCGCAAAACTTGGCGGCATCGGCTCGTTGCGCGGCCTGCACAACGCCCAGAACGCGGCCTGCGCTTCGGCCTGCGCGCTGGCGATGGATATCGGCAAGGACGTGTTGCAGGACGGCCTGCGCAGCTTTCCGGGGCTGGCGCACCGCATGGAGCAGGTCGGCCGCCGCGGCAATGTGCTGTTCGTCAACGACTTCAAGGGCACCAATGCGGATGCGGCCGCGCATGCGCTGTCGTCGTTCGGCGAAATCTTCTGGATCGCCGGCGGCAAGCCCAAGCTCGGCGGCATCACGGGCCTCACCGGATATTTCCCGCGCATCAAAAAGGCCTATCTGATCGGCGAGGCGGCGCAGGAATTCGCCGCCACGCTCGGGGACAGCGTGCCGCACGAGATTTCCGAAACGCTCGATGTCGCCGTCGCCAACGCCGCGCGCGATGCGGAAGCCTCGGGATTGCTCGACCCCGTCGTGCTGCTGTCGCCGGCCTGCGCCTCGTTCGACCAGTACCGCAATTTCGAAATCCGCGGCGCCAAGTTCCGGGACCTCGTGACGGCGCTGCCGGGTGTGAGGCCGGTGGTGTGAGCCCCGCTGTCGTCACCCGCGAAGGCGAGTGACCCAGTATTCCAGAGGCTTCTCGGTCAACTACGGCTGCCGCGGCGTACTGGATACCCCGCATGCGCGGGGTATGACGACCGACTTTACGGGAAGGGTTTCGCTTCCTTCAAAAGTTACTCATTCCATTAACCCCTCGTAAACCAACCTCCGCCACCAATGGAGCGACCTCTGCCCATTGGGGACGCCCATGCTCTCCCGCGAAGAACGCACGCCGCTGTCCGAATGGTGGTGGACCGTCGACAAGCCGCTGTTGGCCGCGATCATCGGGCTGATGCTGACCGGCGTCATCCTGTCGCTGGCGGCGAGCCCGCCGGTGGCGACCCGGATCGGGCTCGATCCGTTCCACTTCTTTGGCCGCCACGTGCTGTTCCTGCTGCCGGCGCTGATTGTGCTGATCGGCGTCTCGTTCCTGTCGCCGCGGCAGATCCGCCGCACCGCGCTGCTGGTGTTTGTTGTCAGCATCATCCTGATCGTGGCGACGCTGCTGTTCGGACCGGAGGTCAAGGGTTCGCGGCGCTGGATCACGCTGATCGGCGTCAATATCCAGGCTTCCGAATCCGCAAAGCCCGCCTTCGTGGTCATGGCGGCGTGGCTGTTTGCGGAATCGACCAAGCGCCCGGAAATGCCGGCAACGACGATGGCGCTGTCGCTGTTGCTGATGCTGGTGGCGCTGCTGGTGATGGAGCCCGATTTCGGCCAGACCATGCTGGTGCTGATGGTGTGGGGCGCGCTGTTCTTCATCGCGGGCATGCGGATGATCTGGGTGCTGGGGCTGGCGGGCGCCGCGGGCGCCGGGCTGTTCGGCGCCTATCTGCTCGTGCCGCATGTCGCGGGCCGCATCAAACGCTTCATGAATCCCGCCTCCGGCGACACCTTTCAGGTCGATACCGCGATGGAAGCCTTTTACAACGGCGGCTGGTTCGGGCTCGGGCCCGGCGAAGGCATCGCCAAGCGCAGCCTGCCGGACAGCCATACCGATTTCGTGTTCGCGGTGGCCGCCGAGGAGTTCGGCATCATCCTGTGCCTCGCGCTGCTGGCGCTGTTTGCCTTTATCGTGATCCGGGCGCTGCTGCGCGCCTACGCCAGCGAGGACATGTTCGCGCGCTTTGCGGCGTCGGGCCTTGCGATCCTGTTCGGCGTGCAGGGCGCCATCAACATGGCGGTCAACCTGCAACTGATCCCGGCCAAGGGCATGACGCTGCCGTTCATCTCCTATGGCGGCTCGTCGATCATCTCGCTCGCCTACGGCATCGGCATGATGCTGGCGCTGACACGGCTGCGGCCGCGCACCGAGATCGAATCGAATAATGACGCCAGCGCGGCGCGCGGTTACGCGTAAGGCGATTAGCGGTGGTGACGGTAGCGCGGGGTCGGCTATCAAGGCTTTATGGACAACGCGCCTCTCATTCTGCTGGCTGCGGGCGGTACCGGCGGTCATCTGTTTCCCGCCGAGGCGCTTGGCGTCGAACTGATCAAACGCGGCTTTCGCGTGCGCCTTGCCACCGATTCCCGCGCGGTGCGCTATAGCGGGTTGTTCACGCCTGATATGACCGACGTGGTGCCGAGCGAAACCGTGCGCGGCCGAAATCCCGTGTCGCTGGCGCGCACCGCCATCATGCTCGGCTATGGCGGCTGGTCGCGTTCAATCTGGTGCGCCGCCTGAAGCCGGCGGCCGTTGTCGGTTTTGGCGGCTATCCGACCCTGCCGCCCCTGATGGCCGCAAAGCTGCTGGGCGTGCCCGGCATCATCCATGACGCCAATGCGGTGCTCGGCCGCGCCAATCGCTTCCTCTCGACCCGCGTCAATGCGATCGCGACCTCGTTGCCAGGCGTGCTCGACCGCGATCCTTCGCTCGCGGGAAAGGCAACCACCGTCGGCACGCCGATGCGACCGGCTATCCTCACGGCCGCCGCAACAAGCTACGCCTCGCCCGAGCCGAACGGTGCGTTGCGGCTGCTCGTCGTCGGCGGCAGCCAGGGCGCGCGCGTGATGAGCGATATCGTGCCACCGGCCGTCGAAAAACTCGAGCCATCGCTGTGGAGCCGGCTGGTGCTGACGCAGCAGGTGCGCGAGGAAGACATGGCGCGGGTGCGCGCCGTCTATGACCGGCTCAAGATCAATGCCGAACTCGCGCCGTTCTTCAGCGATCTGCCGGCACGGCTCGCGTCCAGCCATCTGGTGGTGACGCGCTCCGGCGCGGGCACGGTGGCCGAACTCGCCGCGATCGGCCGGCCCTCGATTCTGGTGCCGCTGCCCGGCGCGATCGACCAGGACCAGTTCGCCAATGCCGGCGTGCTGTCGCAGGCCGAGGGCGGCTTGCGGATCCCGCAGGCCGAGTTCACCCCGGATTGGCTGGCCGCCCAAATCTCGGCCTTTGCCGCCGAGCCGGCCCGGCTGACGGCGATGGCCGCCAATGCGCGGAAGGTCGGCCGGCTCGATGCCGCCGAGCGGCTGGCCGATCTGGTAGTGAAAGTCGCCGGAATCTAGGCGAAATCGCTCGAAGCCATGTATTTCTGCGTCATGGCCGGGCTTGTCCCGGCCATCCACGTCTTTAATAAGTCGTCACGAAGGTCGTGGATGCCCGGGACAAGCCCGGGCATGACGAAGGTGAAAGCACACCATGCGACTGCCGCGCGAGATCGGACCCATTCATTTCGTCGGGATCGGCGGCATCGGCATGAGCGGCATCGCCGAGGTGCTGTGTAATCTCGGCTATACCGTGCAGGGCTCGGACGCCTCCGAAAGCGCCAATGTCGCGCGGCTGCGCGAAAAGGGCGTCAAGATCTCGATCGGCCACAAGGCCGAGAATGTCGATGGCGCCGACGTCGTCGTCGTCTCGACCGCGATCAAGCGCGACAATCCGGAATTGATGGCGGCGCGCGCCCAGCGCATTCCGGTGGTGCGCCGCGCCGAAATGCTGGCGGAATTGATGCGGCTCAAGAGCTGCGTCGCCATCTCGGGCACCCATGGCAAGACCACGACCACATCGATGATGGCAGCCTTGCTGGATGCCGGCGACCTCGATCCGACCGTGATCAATGGCGGCATCATCAATGCCTACGGCACCAATGCGCGGCTGGGCCTCGGCGAGTGGATGGTGGTGGAAGCCGACGAGAGCGACGGCACGTTTTTGAAATTGCCGACCGATGTCGCCATCGTCACCAATGTCGACCCCGAACATCTCGATCACTTCAAGACGTTCGATGCAGTGCAGGACGCATTCCGCAGCTTTGTCGAGAACGTGCCGTTCTACGGCTTTGCCGTGATGTGCATCGATCATCCGGTGGTGCAGACGATCGTCGGCAAGATCGAGGATCGCCGCATCATCACCTATGGCGAGAACCCGCAGGCCGATGCGCGGCTGGTCGATCTCGTGCCGATGGGCGGCGGTTCGAAATTCAAGGTCGTGTTCCGCAACCGCAAGACCGACGCCACGCACGAGATCGCAGACATCATGTTACCGATGCCGGGGAGGCATAACGCCTCGAACGCCACGGCGGCGATCGCAGTGGCGCACGAGCTTGGCCTTTCCGACGACGCGATCCGCAAAGCCATGGCCGGCTTTGGCGGCGTCAAGCGGCGCTTTACGAAAACCGGCGAGTGGAACGGCGTCACCATCATCGACGACTACGGCCATCACCCCGTCGAGATCGCCGCCGTGCTGAAGGCGGCGCGGGAATCCACCAACGGAAAAGTCGTCGCCGTGGTGCAGCCGCATCGTTTTACGCGCCTGCAGTCGCTGTTCGAGGAGTTTTGCACCTGCTTCAACGACGCTGACTCCGTTGTGGTCGCAGAAGTCTATCCCGCGGGCGAAGCGCCGATCCCGGGCATCGACCGCGATCATTTCGTGCTCGGCCTGCGCGCGCATGGCCACCGCGAGGTGGTCCCGCTGCCCAATGCCGGCGAACTCGCCAAGATCGTGCGCGGTCTCTCCGCAAGCGGCGACCTCGTCGTCTGTCTCGGCGCCGGCAACATCACGCAATGGGCCTACGCGCTGCCGGGCGAATTGAAGGCGCTGGGCTGACCGTGGCGGCTTTTCCCGACATCACTGCCGATCTCAAGGCCGCGATGCCAAAGCTGCGCGGGCGCTTGCTGGCGAACCAGTCGCTAGCCGAACTGACCTGGTTTCGCGTCGGCGGTCCGGCGCAGGTTTTGTTCACGCCGGCGGATGAAGACGATCTGGCCGACTTCCTGGCGCATCTGCCGAAGCAACTGCCGGTCTATGTGGTCGGCGTCGGCTCCAATCTGATCGTGCGCGACGGCGGCATATCGGGCGTGGTGATCCGCCTTGCGCCGCGCGCGTTCGGGGAGACGAGCGCGCAAGGCGACATCGTCAGCGCCGGTGCGGCGGCGCTCGACAAGCGCGTGGCCGAGACGGCGGCGGCGGCCAACATCGCCGGGCTCGAATTCTTCTTCGGCATTCCCGGCACCATCGGCGGCGCGCTGCGGATGAACGCCGGCGCCAATGGCAGCGAGACCAAGGACGTGCTGCTGGAGGCCGTCGGCATCGGCCGCGACGGCACCAGGCATGCATTCAAAAATGCCGACATGAAATTCGTCTATCGCAATTCCGGCGTCGACCCGTCGATCATTTTCACCTCGGCGCGGTTTCGCGGCACCATTGCCGCGCCGGAGGCCATCCGCGCGCGGATGAACGAGGTGCAAACCCACCGCGAGACCGCGCAGCCGATCCGGGAAAAGACCGGCGGCTCAACTTTCAAGAACCCGCCCGGCAACAGCGCCTGGAAACTGATCGACGCCGCCGGTTGCCGCGGCTTGCGCGTCGGCGGCGCGCAGGTGTCGGAAATGCACTGCAATTTCCTGATCAATACCGGCAGCGCCACCGGGCACGATATCGAAGCCCTCGGCGAGACCGTGCGGACGCGGGTAAAGGAAACTTCAGGAATTGAGCTACACTGGGAAATCAAGCGGATCGGGGTAGAGCAAGGCTGATGCGAAACACCATTCTCTTCGGCGGCACCAACAAGGAACGGCTGGTTTCGGTGGCGTCCGCGCAAGCGCTGTGCGAGGCGCTGCCGGACGCCGACCTCTGGTTCTGGCATGTCGCCGACACCGTGCATGCGGTGACGCCGGCGCAATTGCTTGGTCACAAGCGACCGTTCGAGGATGAGTTTCAGCCAGAGAGCCGAGGCGTACCGCTGGCGCAGGCACTCGACCTCGCCAAGGCCGAAAGCCGCGTACTCGTGCTCGGCCTGCACGGGGGCAGGGCGGAGAACGGCGAATTGCAGACGATGTGCGAGATTCGCGGCGTCCCCTTTACCGGCTCGGGCTCGGCATCCTCGCACCTCGCCTTCGACAAGGCCGCCGCCAAACGGTTTGCCGCCATCGGCGGCGTGGCGTCGCCGTCCGGCATCAACCTCGGTAATCTCGATGAAGCCTTCGCCGAATACGGCAAGCTGATCGCAAAACCCGTCAAGGACGGGTCGAGCTATGGCCTGATCTATGTCGTCGCCAAACAGGACCTTGTCGCGGTCCGCAATGCGGCGAAGACCGAGGAATATCTGATCGAGCCGTTCATATCGGGCGTCGAGGGGACCTGCGGCGTGCTGGAGCAGTCGGACGGCAAGATGTTTTCGCTGCCGCCGGTCGAGATCGTCGCGGCCGAAGGTCGGTTCGACTACACCGCAAAATATCTGCTGAAGTCGACGCAGGAGATTTGTCCCGGCCGCTTTGCGCCCGAAGTAACGGCGCAGTTGCAGGATCTCGCGGTGAAGGCGCATCGCGCGCTGTCGTGCTCCGGCTATTCGCGGTCCGACTTCATCATCTCCGAGAAGGGGCCGATTTATCTGGAGACCAACACGCTGCCGGGCCTGACCAAGGCCTCGCTGTATCCAAAGGCGCTGAAGGCGCAAGGCATCGAATTTACCGATTTCCTGCAAGATCAGATAGTACTGTCGATCAAACGCACGCAAAAGTAGTTTGGGGCCCTGTTTGGGCAGATGGCCTGAGGGTTCCGTAAAACGCGACGATTGCGTGGCAAACCCCTCACACAGCATATCAAATCGCCGCCTGCACCCATCCGATTTACCCTTTGTTTACCAGTAAGACCGAAGGTTAACGCTGGCGGCGCATGTGGCGCTTGGCTGCCGGGGCGTGAGCTGTTGCGGATTTCCGCTTCGGACCAGCGCATCGAGGGAAACAAGCTTCATCTGCAGTGAGGCCAACTCTCAAGCCCGGCAACCGAGACGTCATTTGTGCCAGAACCCGCAAGACTTTGCGGGCAACATTTGACGAGCTCGTGCAATGGATGGTGCAGGACGCCTCGCAAGATCGCTGAGGCCCCAAGCTGACCTGAAAGCGGCCGCCATTGGCGCGGTCGTGTTGCTGCGCGAGTATCTCGGCCTTCGTCCGCGCGCCAAAAAATCAACCATTGAACGCGAGGTGCCGAACCGCGTCGTCGCGTGGCTCGAGCGCTATCTTCCGCGCCGCTTCGGTTTCATCGCAACCGTCCTGATGTTGCTCGGCAGCGCCGGCCTCGGCATCGTCAAGGGCGGCCATCTCGATGCGTTCACTGTCGTCCTGAGCGATAGCCGCAACGCGCTGGCCAACTCGGCCGGCTTCCGCATCACCGCGGTCGCGATCAACGGCCGCAAGCAATTGAGCCAGGACGAGGTGCTCGGCATCGGCGGCGTCAATGGCCGCTCGTCGCTGCTGTTCCTCGATGCCGCCACCGTGCGCGACAAGCTGAAGGCCAATCCGTGGATCGCGGATGCCACGGTGCTGAAATTCTATCCCGGCCAGCTCCAGATCGACATTGTCGAGCGCACCGCGTTCGCGCTGTGGCAGCAGGGCGGCAGGCTGTCGGTGATATCGGACGACGGCGCCGTGCTGGAGCCCTATGTGTCGCGCCGCTTCGTCACGCTGCCGCTGGTGGTGGGCAAGGGCGCCGAGACCCGCGCCCGCGATTTCCTGGCGCTGCTGGCGCGCTATCCGCAGGTGCATTCGGTGACCAGGGCCGCGATCTTCGTCGGCGAGCGGCGCTGGAATTTGCGGCTCAAGGACGGCCTCGATATCCGCCTGCCGGAGAACGATGTCGGCAATGCGCTCGCAGCCCTCAGCAAGATGGACAAGGAAGACCGGCTGTTCTCGCGCGATATCGTCACGGTCGACATGCGGCTGCCTGACCGGCTGACGGTGCAATTGTCCGAGGAGGCGGCGAAGGCCCGCGAAGAGCTGTTCAAGGACAAGAAGAAGAAAAAGGCCGGTGACGCATGACCGGCCTTGACCGCACCCAGACGCCGAAGACGCGTCCGATGGCCAAGCGCACCGCGCTGGTGGCTTCGCTCGACATCGGCACCAGCAAGATCGCCTGCATGATCGCGCGGCTGAAACCGTGCCCGCCCAATGACGCGCTGCGCGGCCGCAGCCATGCCGTCGAATTGATCGGCTACAGCCAGATCCAGTCGCGCGGCATGAAGGCCGGCGCGGTGGTCGACCTCGCCGAATGCGAACAGGCGGTGCGCCAGGCGGTCTCATTGGCCGAACGCATGGCCAAAGTCCGCGTCGAATCGGTTTTGCTGTCGGTGTCCGGCGGCCGGCTGCAGGGCCAACTGGTCGAAGCCGCCGCCGACATCAAGGGCGGCTCGGTGACCGCGGCCGACGTCACCCGCGTGACCTCGACCGGCATGCGCCACGCCACCGGCGAGGGCCGCACCGTGCTGCACGCGCTGCCGATCGGCTATTCCGTGGATGGCGTCAAGGGCATCCGCGATCCCAAGGGCATGGTGGCGCGTCAGTTCGGCGTCGACATGAACGTCGTCACGGCGGATGCGGCGGTGGCGCGGAACCTGATGCTGGTGGTCGAACGCTGCCACATCAATGTCGAGGCCATGGCGGCGAGTCCTTATGTCGCAGGGCTGTCGGTTTTGACCGATGACGAGGCCGATCTGGGCGCCGCCGTGGTCGAAATGGGCGCCGGCTCGACCACGATTGCGACCTATTCCGGCGGGCGTTTCGTCCATGCCAGCGGGTTTGCGGTCGGCGGGCAACACATCACCATGGATCTGGCCCGCGGACTCTCGGCCTGCATTGCAGATGCCGAGCGAATCAAGACGTTATATGGCACCGTGCTGACCGGCGGGTCTGACGCGCGCGAGCTAATGTCTGTACCGACTGCGGGAGATGAACGGGACGCTCCGCAGATCGTTTCCCGCGCCACGATCGCGAACATCGTCCGGCATCGCGCCGAGGAGATTTTTGAGATGGTGAGGGACCGCCTGGCGGATTCCCCCTTTGCAGCGGAACCGAGGGCGCGAGTTGTCCTGAGCGGTGGTGCTGCGCAACTGAACGGCACGCCCGAACTTGCCACCCGCATCCTGAACCGGCCGGTCCGCATCGGCCGCCCGCTCGGCTTTGGCCGGCTGCCCAACGAGGCCAAGAGCGCTTCCTTCGCGGTCCCCGCGGGGCTGCTGGTCTATCCGCAATACGCTCATCTCGAACATGTCGAACCGCGGCATACGCGGCAGCTCAGGACGGGGACTGACGGCTACTTCGGAAAGGTCGGACGATGGCTTCGCGAGGGCTTTTGATGACCGCTGTTCAATTCAATCGAATTTCACCAAATCCCGCGGCCGCCGGCCGGGGCGAACCAACGCGCGCGTAATACACGAGAGGCAACCATGGCACTCAATATCACTCCTCCTGACATCAGCGAGCTGAAACCGCGGATCACCGTCTTCGGCGTCGGCGGAGCGGGCGGCAATGCCGTCAACAACATGATCACTGCCGGGTTGCAGGGTGTCGACTTCGTCGTCGCCAACACCGACGCCCAGGCGCTGACCATGTCGAAGGCGCAGCGCATCGTGCAGATGGGCACGCAAGTGACGCAGGGCCTCGGCGCTGGTTCGCAGCCCGATGTCGGCGCAGCCGCCGCCGAAGAAGTGCTCGATGAACTCCGCGATCATCTGACCGGCGCCAACATGGTGTTCGTCACCGCCGGCATGGGCGGCGGCACCGGCACCGGTGCTGCCCCCGTCATCGCCAAGACCGCACGCGACATGGGCATCCTCACCGTCGGCGTGGTGACCAAGCCATTCCACTTCGAGGGCGCGCGCCGCATGCGCACGGCGGAGTCCGGTATCGCCGAACTGCATAAGGTGGTCGATACGCTCCTGATCATCCCGAACCAGAACCTGTTCCGGGTCGCCAACGAAAAGACCACCTTCGCCGACGCCTTTGCGATGGCCGACCAGGTGCTCTATTCGGGCGTTGCCTGCATCACCGACCTGATGGTCAAGGAAGGCCTGATCAATCTCGACTTCGCCGACGTGAGGGCGGTGATGAGGGAAATGGGCAAGGCGATGATGGGCACCGGTGAGGCCACCGGCGAGAAGCGCGCGTTGACCGCGGCGGAAGCCGCGATCGCCAATCCGCTGATCGACGACAGCTCGATGAAGGGTGCGCGCGGCCTCCTGATCTCGATCACCGGCGGCAAGGATCTGACGCTGTTCGAAGTCGACGAAGCCGCAACCCGGATTTGCGAAGAGGTCGATCAGGACGCCAACATCATCGTCGGCGCGACCTTCGATGAAAGCCTCGATGGCGTGATCCGCGTTTCCGTCGTCGCCACCGGCATCGAACAGGCCGCCATCACGCGTTCGTTGAACACGCAGGCGGCCGCACCCGCGGCCGCGGCTGCTCCTTCCGCGCCGGAAAACAGGCTCGCCGATCTCACCGCCCGGCTCCGCGCCGACAACGCGCGCCTCGCCGAACGGGCCCAGAAGCACGAATTGTCGGCCCAGCCCGCCGCAGCAGCGCCTGCCGCCGCTCCGCAGCGCGCGCCGAGCAATGTCGAGCGTGCGGCGCTCGCCGCGATCGCCGCCGCCGTTGCACCCGATGCGCCGGCACCGGCTCAGCCGATGCAGCAGGCTTCGTACGGTGACGTTACCGTGCGGCCGATCGCGCAGAAGCCGTCGCTGTTCCCGGACCATAAAGAGGCTGCCCGCGTCGAGACGCCGGAGCCGGCGACGCCGGAAAACTTCATCCCGCAGGCCGCGGAGCGTCCGCCGTCCCGGGCCCCGCGTATGCCGAAATTCGAGGACTTGCCGATGCCGGCCCAGGCCGAGATTTGCCAGGCCCGCGGCGAGGTCGAGGAGGAGCATCCGCAGAAATCCAAGCTGTCGCTGCTGCAACGGCTGGCCAATGTCGGCCTCGGCCGCCGCGACGAGGAATCCGAGCCGCCGATCGCGGCCCGCGCTTCCGGTCCGTCGATGGCCCCGTTGCCGCCGATGCCCGAGCGCAAGCCGGCGCGGACGGTCGCCCAGCAGATCGCGGGGAATGAGCCGGTATCGGAATATGCCCGGCGGCCCGCACCGCAGGGGTTGGACGTTCATGGCCGCCCGGCACCTGTTGCGCCGGCGCCACAGGGCGACGACCATCTTGATATCCCCGCCTTCCTGCGGCGTCAGTCCAGCTGACTTTTGTTACAATCCGCAGACGCAAAAGAGCCCCGGCTGGATCAGCCGGGGCTCTCTTCTTTGGTGTCGTGCGGGGTCGTAGCGGGCTCACGCAAGCAACTGATTTTAAATGCTTAATTATTCATTCCGTGATCAGATGCGAGCGCCGGAACCGGCTCCGGCCGCGCCGCAATTTGGTTAAGACTTGGCGCGAATACGGCAGACATAGGGTAACAATCGGTAAAAAAGCGTGAGTTGGCGCGCTTTGGGGCAGTGACTATGGTTTGCCACGACTAGGGGATGCTTAAAGAACGAGTTGACCGGTAGTTGGGTCCAGTTGGTCTTTGAGTTTAGTCGGGTAGTGGGGCAGTTCTCTGATGAAATTCAGCCGTCAAACAACGCTTCGTTCGCAAGCCACCGTGACGGGCTTCGGCGTTCACTCCGGTTCACCAGTGAACCTTACCCTCGGACCTGCGCCTGTCGACGCAGGTTTTATTTTTGTCCGCACCGGAGTTAAGGGCGCCGACCGCGAGGTTCAGGCCACGTCCGAATCGGTGATCGCGACTGAATTTGCGACCGTGCTGGGCGATAATGACGGCCCGCTGGTTTCCACCGCGGAACATGTGCTTGCGGCCCTGCGCGGCATGGGCGTCGATAACGCCACCATCGAAGTCGATGGTCCCGAAGTTCCGATCATGGACGGCAGCGCGGCTGCGTTCGTCGCTGCAATCGACCAGGCAGGCATCGTTAGCCAATCCGCAATTCGCCGCTTCATCCAGGTGCTGAAGCCCGTGCAGGTTGCGATCGGCGACGCTTTCGGCGAGCTGCGCCCCCATGCAGCCGGCTTCCGCGTCGAGGTCGAGATCGACTTTACCAATCCCGTGATCGGCCAGCAGAGCTACTCGCTCGAACTCAGCCCCGAACGGTTCCGTCGCGAAATCAGCCGCGCCCGTACCTTCGGCTGCATGAACGACGTGGCGCGGCTCTGGAGCGCCGGTTTTGCGCTCGGCGCCTCCTTTGAGAATTCGGTGGTGTTCGACGATACCCGTCTGCTCAACACCGAAGGCCTGCGCTACAGCGACGAATGCGCCCGCCACAAGGTGCTGGACGTGATCGGCGATCTCGCGCTGGCCGGCCTGCCGCTGCTCGGTGCCTACCGTTCGGTGCGCGGTGGCCACAAGCTCAACCATGCGGTACTCACCGCCCTGATGGCCGACCGCAGCGCCTGGCGGGTGGTCGAAGGCGAAACGCCCCGCCGTACCCGCATTCCCGCCGAGGCGGGCAGTGGAATGGTCGCCGGCATGATCGCGCCCGCCTATGGCCCGGACGTGTCCTGAGCGCGCCTTCGCGCGCTACATTTTCCGTAGTAACCACAATCGGTAACGATCGTGTCCGGCCGCCTTAATCCGGGCGGATTGGCTGCCTATTCGGTTGGTTAAGGCAGTTTTTTCGGTTAAAAACAGGCTCGCGGTTGCGCGAAGGCGCTACGGGCACGGCGATCATTGCGACCATGACCGGTTCATGGCGTGGCAGGTACCGCATCACAGGCGTCGGGTCTTAATTCATGTCGGCACAGCGTATGACGCTCGAATGGCGCAAATGTCAGGCTCGCCTCGCTCGATTCGGGCGGCCGCTGCGGCTGGCAGCGGGCCTTACCTTGCTCGCCATCCCCTTAAGCGGATGCGGCACCGGATCGATGTGGGACAAGTTCACCGCCAAGGACGACACCTTCGTCGAGGAGCCCGCGGACAAGCTCTACAATGAGGGCTTGTACCTGATGAATCAGCGCAAGGATGCGAAGGCGGCCTCGAAGAAATTCGAGGAAGTCGATCGTCAGCATCCCTATTCCGACTGGGCGCGCAAATCGCTGCTGATGTCGGCCTATTCCTTCTACCAGGCCGGCGACTACGACAGCTGCATTGGTGCTGCGACCCGCTACGTCACCCTGCATCCGGGCAGTCCCGACGCGGCCTACGCGCAATACCTCATCGCCGCCTCGCACTACGACCAGATCCCGGACACCTCGCGCGACCAGGGCCGCACCGAAAAGGCGATCAACGCGCTGGAAGAGGTGATTCGCAAATATCCGACCTCGGAATATGCCAACGCCGCCAAGGCCAAGCTCGAAGGCGCGCGCGACCAGCTCGCCGGCCGCGAGATGAATGTCGGCCGCTACTACATGGAAAAGCGCGACTTCACCGCCGCGATCAACCGCTTCAAGACCGTGGTCACGCAGTATCAGACCACGCGTCACGTCGAGGAGGCGCTGGCCCGCCTCACCGAGGCCTATATGGCGATCGGCATCGTCGGCGAGGCGCAGACCGCCGCCGCCGTGCTCGGACACAATTTTCCCGACAGCAAGTGGTACAAGGACGCTTACAATCTAGTAAAGTCCGGCGGTCTCGAGCCGAGCGAGAACAAGGGTTCCTATATTTCCAGGGCCTTCAAGAAGATGGGTCTCGGTTAGAGCATGATCCGGAAAAGTGGGAACCGGTTTTCCGAAAAGATCATGCTCAAAAAAAAAATGATGGATTCCTTCTATCGCATCATAATCCGGGAATTTACTTCGCATGCTGGCGCGTCTGTCGATCCGTGACATCGTCCTGATCGAACGGCTCGATATCGAGTTTTCCCGTGGCCTCGCGGTGCTGACCGGCGAGACCGGCGCGGGCAAATCCATCCTGCTCGATGCATTCGCGCTGGCGCTGGGCGGCCGCGGCGATGCCGGCCTCGTGCGCAATGGCGCCGAGCAGGGCCAGGTCACGGCCGTGTTCGATGTGCCCAAGGGCCATCCGGCCGCAGCCATCCTTTCCGACAACGGCCTCGAGGATACCGGCGAGATGATTCTGCGCCGCGTGCAGCTCGCCGACGGCCGCACCCGCGCCTTCATCAACGATCAGGCCATCAGCGTGCAGACGCTGAAAGCCGTAGGCTCGGCGCTGGTCGAGATCCACGGCCAGCATGACGAGCGCGCGCTGGTCGATGCCTCCACGCACCGCCGCCTGCTCGACGCCTTTGCCGGGCTGGAAAAGGACGTTGCCGCGCTCGAAGCGCTGTGGGAGGCGCGGCGTACCGCCACGGCCGCGCTCGAGGAACATCGCGCCGGCATGGAGCGCGCCGCGCGCGAGGCGGATTATCTGCGCCATGCCTCCGATGAGCTGAAAAAGCTGGCGCCAAAGGACGGCGAGGAGACCGCGCTGGCCGGGCGCCGCACCATCATGATGCAGGGCGAGAAGATCGCCAGCGACCTGCGCGAGGCGCAGGAAGCGGTCGGCGGCAATCATTCGCCGGTACCGGCGCTGTCTGCCGCGGTGCGCCGCCTCGAACGCCGCGCCGCCAATTCACCGGCGCTGGTCGAGCCGGCGGTGAAGGCGATCGATGCGGCGATCAACGCGCTGGAAGAGGCCGATCAGCATCTCAATGCCGCACTCGCCGCGGCCGATTTCGATCCGGCCGAGCTGGAGCGCATCGAGGAGCGGCTCTTTGCGTTACGCGCGGCTTCGCGCAAATATTCGACGCCGGTTGATGGGCTGGCGGCGCTCGCCACGAAATACGCCTCCGACGTCGCGCTGATCGATGCCGGCGCCGAACAGTTGAAGAAGCTGGAAGCGGCCGCTGCCGAGGCCGACAAGCGTTATGGCGCGCGCTGCGAGCAAGCTTTCGGCCGCACGGGCAAAGGCCGCGACAAAGCTCGACAAGGCGGTCAACACCGAACTGCCGCCGCTAAAACTCGAGCGCGCCAGTTTCACCACCCAGTTGGAGGCCGATGCGGCCTCTCCCGGGCCGCAGGGCATCGACCGCATCGAGTTCTGGGTGCAGACCAATCCGGGCACGCGGCCGGGCCCGCTGATGAAGGTCGCCTCCGGCGGCGAGCTGTCGCGTTTTCTGCTGGCGCTGAAGGTGGTGCTGTCCGACCGCGGCTCGGCGCCGACCCTGGTGTTCGACGAGATCGACACCGGCGTCGGCGGCGCGGTGGCGGACGCCATCGGCGCGCGGCTGTCGCGGCTCGCCGGCCAGGTGCAGGTGATGGCGGTGACACATGCCCCGCAGGTCGCCGCCCGCGCCAGCACGCACCTTTTGATTTCCAAGGATGCGCTCGACAAGGGCAAGCGCGTCGCCACCCGCGTCAACGCGCTCGCCGCCGATCACCGCCGCGAGGAAATCGCCCGCATGCTGGCCGGCGCCGAGATCACCGCGGAGGCGAGGGCGGCGGCGGAACGCCTGACTGCGCGCGGCCTCGTAAGCGGCGTCACGCATGGCCACGAAAGCAAAGAAAACGCCGTCGACCTCGCAAAACTCACCAAGGCCCAGGCCAAGGTCGAGCATATGCGGCTCTCGCTTGAGATCGAAGCGCACAATGAGCGCTACTATCAGAAGGATGCACCAACCGTCTCGGATGCGGAATATGATGCGCTGAGACAGCGGCTACAAGACAATCGAGGAGCAGTTTCCAGAATTGCGTCACGCCGATTTAGCCGATCGCATCAAGTCGGCGCGAGTCCTGCTCGCGGCTTTGAGAAGGTGCGCCACGCGGTCCCTATGCTGTCGCTCGACAATGCTTTTGCTGAGCAAGATGTCGTCGAGTTCGTGTCGGCCGCATTCGCGTTTTCTCAAGCTTGATGGCGACGAGAAGATGGCTTTCAGCGCTGAGCCGAAGATCGACGGTCTGTCGATGTCGCTGCGCTACGAAGGTGGTGAGCTTGTTACTGCGGCAACGCGCGGCGACGGCGCCGAGGGTGAGGACGTTACTGCCAACGTCCGCACGCTCGAAGGACGTGCCGCAAAAGCTGAAAGGCCGGAACATCCCCGACGTCTGCGAGGTGCGCGGCGAGGTCTACATGACCAAAGAGGCGTTTCTCGCGCTGAACGAGCGCCAGAGGGCTGCCGGCGACACCATCTTCGCCAATCCGCGTAATTCCGCCGCGGGCTCGCTGCGTCAGAAGGATTCCAGTGTCACTGCGTCTCGACCACTTAGATTCTTCGCCTATGCTTGGGGCGAGATGAGCTCGATGCCGGAGGACACTCAGACCGGCATGATCGAATGGTTCGAGCGCTGTGACTTCAAGACCAATCCATTGACCAAAGTCTGCAACTCGGTCGAGCAGTTGATCGCATTCCATCGCAAGATCGAAGCACAGCGCGCCGAACTCGACTACGACATTGACGGCGTCGTCTACAAGGTTGATCGAATCGACTGGCAGCAGCGACTGGGTTTCGTCTCCCGGCGCCCGCGCTGGGCAATCGCACACAAGTTCCCGGCCGAGCGCGCTACGACTGAGTTGATTGACATCGTCATCCAGGTCGGACGAACGGGTTCGCTCACTCCGGTGGTAAGCTGGAGCCGGTCAGAGTTGGTGGCGTCATCGTGCAGAACGTAACGCTGCACAACGAGGACTACATCAAAGGCATCGGGGGGAAAGGTGAGACGTTACGAGACGGGCGCGATCTTCGTGTCGGAGACACGGTCGTCGTCCAACGCGCTGGCGATGTGATTCCGCAAATTGTTGATGTTGTAGCCGATAGGCCTCGTGGAAGGGAGAAATACAAGTTTCCGACAAAGTGCCCATGCGATCTGCATACTCCTGTGGTGCGCGAGGAAACCGCGACCGGAGAGGAGGGCTCGCGCGCTCGCTGCACCGGCGAGTTTGCCTGTCCGTTCCAGAAGATCGAGCACTTGAAGCTGTTCGTGTCGCGGCGGGCCTTCGACATCGACGGCCTCGGCGAAAAGCAGTTGCAATATTTCTTTGACGAGGGGTGGGTAAAGGAACCCGCCGACATTTTCACGCTGCCGAAGCGCAACAGCAAACTCAAGCTTGAAGAGATCGAGGGCTACGGCGAGACCTCGGTACGCAATCTTTTTTCCTCGATCGAGAACCGCAAGCGCATTGCGCTGGAACGCTTTATCTACGCGCTCGGCATGCGCCATGTCGGCGAGACCACGGCGTTGGCACTGGCGCGCGGCTATGGCTCCTGGGAAGCGTTTCACGATGCCTGCCTCAAGGTCGCCAAGGGTGACGAAGAGACGATCGCCGAGATGGATGCGCTGGATCAGATCGGCGATACCGTGATCCAGAGTGTCGCGGCCTATTTCGGAGAGCGCCACAACCGCGGCATCGTCGACCGGCTGAAGAAAGAGGTCGACGTCATTGATGCCGAGAAGCCGAAGAGCAATTCGGCCATCTCTGGAAAGACAGTAGTCTTCTCGGGTTCGTTGGAGAAGATGACGCGCGACGAGGCAAAGGCGAACGCGGAACGGCTTGGTGCCAAGGCGGCTAGTTCGGTGTCAAAAAAGACGGACTATCTTATCGCAGGTCCCGGTGCTGGCTCCAAGCTGGCAGATGCCAAGAAGCATGGCGTGACCGTGCTGACCGAAGACGAATGGCTGAAGCTGATCGGGGAGTAAGGATGACGAATCGCCCCACCATTGCCCGCATCTGGCGCGGACGCACCGAGCGGAAGCGCGCCGACGAATACGAGGCCTATCTGAACGAGGTCGGGATCACACCCTTGATCGAAAAGGCGATGGGCGTGCAAAGCCTGCGAGAAGACCGCGCTGATGAGAGCGAGTTCATAACGATCTCCTACTGGGAGAGCGTCGAGGCGATGTCGCGATTCACGGGCGGCGATCCGACCCGCATTCACCATCTCCCGCGCGACAAGGAGTTTTTGATCGAGCTGCCGGAGCGCGTGCAAATCCTGCACATCCGTGCGGCGCACGGGGATACAGCCGGCGACGCCGCGTGACGCGGCAACTGGGCTACAACATCCCCCGTTCTTCCTCTTCCGCCTTCTCGATCAGTTCCTCGCTCACCACCACGTCCCGCCGCGGCACCAGGAAGAACATCGCGCAGGCGCAGGCGATCGACAGCGCGAAGATCGCGGCCGTCAGCGGCAAGGTGGTGGTGGAATGGCCGCCGAGATAGGCGCCGAACTGCGAGACCAGCGCGCCGACGCCCTGCTGCAGAAATCCCATCGCGCCTGAGGCGGTGCCGGCGGCCTCGGGGCGAACGCTGATGGCGCCGGCCGATGCATTCGCCATCACGAAGGCATTGGCGACCATCACGATCATCTGGGTGCCAAACAGCCAGCCAGGCGATTGGTTGATGCCTGCAAAGCTCCAAATCAGGTTGAGCAGGCTGCCGCCGAGCTGCAGCGCCAGCCCGAACCAGATCAGTTTTTCCAGCTGATAGCGCGGCGCGAAGCGCACGCAGAAGAGATTGCCGACCAGATATGCAAAGCCCGAGGTCGCAAACCACGCGCCGTATTCGGCCGTCGTGCGGCCCATCTGGGTCACCACGATGTAGGGCCCGCCGCCGGCAAAGGTGAAGATGATCTGTGAAGCCAGCATCTGGCACAGCACATAGCCGATAAAGGCGCGGCTTTTCAGCAGCGAGCGGACGTCGCCGCGGAATCCGCCACTGCTGTCGCTGCGCGCACGCCGCGTCTCCGGCAACGCGATCGCGATCAGGATAGCCACGCTGAGCGAGGCGGCGGTGATGAAATAGAAGATCGCGCGCCAGCCGAAGGTGATCTCGAGGAGACCGCCGGCCAGTGCGCTCAGCATCTGCGCCACCATCATCACGGCGATGACGAGGCTGATCATGGCGCCGACCCGTTCGCGGGGATAGAGGTCGCGGATGATGGCGCGGCTGACCACCATGCCGCTGGCGCCGCCGAGCGCCTGCAGGAATCGCGCGGCGATGAGTTGCGGCAGCGTTTGCGCCAGCGAAGCGCCGACGCTCGCCACCACCATCAATGTCAGGCCCGCGAGCAGCACCGGGCGGCGGCCGAACTTGTCCGACAGCGGCCCCATGATGAGCTGCGAGCAGGCGATGCCGACCATGAACAGCGACACCGTCATCTGCGCGATCGAGATATCGCTCTGGAAGGTCGCGGCGAGCACCGGCAGCGCCGGCACCAGAATATAGAGCGAGATCGGCGCCACGCCCGTCATCGTGACGAGCATCAGCAGCATGATGCGCGATGGCGCGAGGCCGCGCTCGTCCGTTGCCGCGCCGGGCGGCTTGCCCATCACGCCATGCATTGAGGTCTGATCCATTTTGTGAATTCGGACTGTAGCGTGATGGTGTCGGGTGGATACGGGCGTTTCGGAATGCGGCTATGCCCGTTTGGGTCCCGGCGTTCGCCAGGACGACGGGGAGATTATTTCAACGCCGCCGTCGCCTCATCCAGCCACAATCTTGTGGCGTTGTCGTCGAGGTGCGGACGGACCGCGCCGTTGACGCGGGCGTGGTAGTCGTTGAGCCATTTCAGCTCCGCTTCGCTCAACATTTTTACGTCGATCAGGCGGCGGTCGATCGGCGCCAGCGTCAGCGTCTCGAAGGCGTTGACCGGTTTTTCCGCGCCGACGACGTCGGTGCCAACAACGAGTTCCAGATTTTCGATCCGGATGCCATAGGCGTCGGTCTTGTAATAACCCGGCTCGTTGGAAAGGATCATGCCGCGCTTCAGCGGCGTGGTGCCGAGTTTCGAGATCCGCGCCGGGCCCTCATGCACGCTGAGATAGCTGCCGACGCCGTGGCCGGTGCCGTGCTCGAAATCCAGCCCGGCCTGCCACAAATATTGCCGCGCCAGCGAGTTCGAGTTGCGCGCCGGTGGTGCCGTCGGGAAACACCGCGCGCGCGATCGCCATGTGCCCGCGCAGCACCCGGGTAAAGCGGTCGCGCATTTCGGCCGTCGGCTCGCCGATCGCGATGGTGCGGGTGACGTCGGTGGTGCCGTCCTCATATTGCGCGCCGGAATCGATCAGCAGCAGATCGCCGCTTGCGATGCGGCGGTTGCTCTTGCGGGTGACGCGGTAATGCACGATGGCGCCGTTCGGCCCGGTGCCGGCAATGGTCGGGAACGACACGTCCTTTAGCGCGCGGGTCTGGCGGCGAAACGTTTCCAGCGCCTCGACGGTGTCGATCTCGGTCAGTGCGCCCGACGGCGCCTCGCGGTCGATCCAGGCCAAAAATCTCGTCAACGCCACCGCGTCGCGCTGATGCGCAATGCGGGTGCCCTCGATCTCGGTGATGTTCTTCACCGCCTTAAGAGGCTGACGGGATCGTTGCCGCGCACCGGTTTGCCGCCGGCACCGCTGATCAAACGGCTCAAGGCGTCGGCGGCGGTGGCGCTGTCGAGCGCGATGGCGGCGCCGCGTTGCGCGAGCTCGGTCAGCTTCGAGGCCAGCGCGCCGGGCTCCTCGACATCGGCTGACTGTTGGAGGTGATCGCGCGAGCTGTTGGAGAGTTTGCGGTGGTCGATGAACACGATGGGGCGGCCGTCCTTCGGCACCAGCGCCCACGACAGCGGCAGCGGCGTATGCGAGACGTCGGCGCCGCGGATGTTGAAGGTCCAGGCCACCGCATGCGAATCCGACAGCACCAGCGCCTCGACGCCGAGCTTTGCGATTTCCAGCCGGATGCGTTTGAGCTTTTCGGCCTCGATCTCGCCGGAGAATTGCGTGCCGTGAATGGCGACGCGGCCGAGCGGCGGGGCGGGGCGCTCGTGCCAGATCGAATCCACGGGGTTGGAATTGACCGCGACCAGTTCCGCGCCGGCCTTGGCGCAGGCGCCGGCCAGCCGCTCGGCTGCCGCCGAAGTGTGCAGCCAGGGGTCAAAACCGAGGCGGTCGCCGGCCACGAGGTGCTTTGACAGCCAGTGTTCCGGCGGCGGGTCGGCCAGTGGCTCGACATGCCAGGCCTTGCGGTCGACCTGCTTGCCGGCCTGCAGCGTGTAGCGGCCGTCGACGAACACCGCGGCCTCCCGGATCAGCACAACAGCCATGCCGGCCGAGCCGGTAAAGCCGGTCAGCCAGGCCAGCCGCTCCTCGGAGGGCGGGACATATTCATTTTGCTGCTGATCGGCGCGGGGAACCACGAATCCCGTCAGTTTCCGCCGCGCCAGTTCCTCACGGAACATGCCCAGCCGCGCGGTCAGCGCGACCCCGCTTTCGGGCTCTTCGAATGTCTGGAAATGGGCCTCGAACATCGTCCCGCTACCTTAGGATTACGACGCTGCGTCTGCAATGCGGCGGCGCCGGCCGCAATTTGGCACATATTATGCTTGAAAAGTGCTGTCGGCGTTAGACCGCACGGAACGGTTTGTCCCGCAAATCGTCATCCGATTCCGGGAGGCTTCCAGGAGTGTCTCAACTCAACGACGAGGGGATACACAATGCCTGCTTTTAGCTTTGAGAAGATCTCGCCGCCGGTGCGTCAGGGTCCGGTTTCTCCCGTCGCCAACAAGAAGCAACGCGGCGTCATCGTCCAGATGCTGGACCGATTCGCAGAAGCCCGGGTCAAGCGCACCAAACGGGGCGAAAAGGGCGTGATCGCCCGCCACAATCCGTCTGATTAAGCGCCTGCCTGACTAAGCGCCCGCCTTACGCAGCAGCAGGCTGCTCCAGCCCTCAATGCGCAGATGCCGCAGCGGCACCAGCCCGCGGGCACGGTAGGCCGCGATGACGGCCGGGGCCTGATGGGTCAAGAGACCCGATAGAATGACCAGCGCCGATGGCAGCGAGATGCCGCGCCATCGGCGTTGCCAATTGCCGCAGGGGATTGGCGAGGATATTTGCCAGCACCAGGTCGAACGGTCCGCGTCTGGCGAATTGCGGCGCCGAAAAACCCGTCGCGCGGATCATCTCGATCAGGCGTCCGGTCTGGTTGAGCCGCGCGTTCTCGCGGGCGACCTGCACCGACGGCGGATCGATGTCGCTGGCGAGCACGCCGAGATGCAGCGCCTTGGCGGCCGCAATCGCCAGCACGCCGGTGCCGGTGCCGAGATCGAGCACCCGCCGCGGCTGATGCGCCTTCAGCACGTGATCGAGCAGCAGCAGGCAGCCGCGCGTGGTGCCGTGATGCCCGGTGCCGAACGCCAGCGCCGCCTCGATCTCGATGGAGAGCTTGTTGGCCGCCACCCGCTCGCGGTCGTGCTGGCCGTGCACGACAAAACGCCCGGCCGGAACGGGAACGAGATCCTCGAGGCTGGCCTTGACCCAGTCTTTGGCTTCGACCGTGTCGAAGGCGATGGTTTTCGCGATCTCCTTGCCGGCGGCATTGCCGACCAGCTCACGCACCAGCGCCTGGTCCGGGGCTCGGCAAAATGCACGGTCACGTCCCAGCGCCCGTCCGGCCGCTCGAACGCCGCGAATGCGGCCTGCTCCTCGAAGAAGATTTCGGTGAGCGTGTCGACCACGCGCCTGGCCGCGCGTTCATCGCCAATGGCGAAACTGGCGCGATGGGTGGCGGGGGTGAGGGTCATGCGGGAGGGAAGCTCAAGCTCGGAGTGTCTCAGTTTGAATTTTTTGGGGGCTGCTTTGCTGGAAGTGTTCAACGGCACCATCAATATGAACCCAGTCATGTTTCGTTTGCTCTTCAACTGATCTGACGGGGGCCGGGTATTTTGGATTTGCCATCGCGCCGACTGCAACGCCGATCAGTGCGGGCAGATTGCTGAGTTTCCAGTACACTGTTGAGCCGCACTGTGGACAAAAATAGTTATGGATTTTCCCGCCGCTTGCGGCGGCGTGCGTGAACTCTTTTGAGGTCCCTGAGATGGTGACAACCTCAGCGGGGTAATAAGCGCCTACACCGAACGGCGCGCCGGTTCGGCGTTGGCAGTCGATGCAATGACAAGCAACGACTATCCTGGATGGTTCTTCCGGAAGCGAGAGCGTGACTGCACCGCAGCTGCATCTGGCGTCGCCCATCGGAAAAGCCCCCACCGTCTTCCAAGCCAAATTTCAAACTGAGACACTACCAGCGGTTCACAGTTTATCGACACTTAACACAGCAATTGCGCACAGCGCCATGCACCGGAACATACACAGGATATTCACAGGCTGACCCGATCGATTTCCGCCCCTTTGAGATCTGCCCTTTGCATGCGTTTTCCAGGCGCTGTCCCGCGGTTTTCCACACTTTGTTCACCAGGAAGCGGAAGCTCAATTTAACGATCTCTCTGGTGGATTCACCCGCGATTTACAGCGTTGCCAGTTCGGCGCCTGCCAACAGGCGCCATGGAACCGGGCATTAAGTTGCCCCGGTCAATGATGGCACCGTGAATAAACCAAGGGGGAGGAATCAAGAAATGAAAAAGATCACTTTGGCCGTCGCCGTCATGTGCGCGCTCGGCGCCTATGTCAGCTATCCGTCGGCTGAGGAACGCCGTCAGTCCACGCTGGAAACGCTTTCGCCGATCGCGATGGCTCAGAATACGCGCGCGCTGCCGACCGAAGCCTACGACGCGATCTGATCGCAACTCACAATTATCCAAACAGCGCGCGGTGATCCCCCAGGATCACGCGCGCTGCGTTGTGTCCGGGGGCACCGGTGACGCCGCCGCCGGGATGGGCGCCGCTGCCGCAGTGGTAGAGGCCCTTTAGCGGCCCGCGATAATCGGCGTGTCCCAGCATCGGGCGTGCGGAAAAAAGCTGGTTCAGCGTCAGTGCGCCGTGAAAGATATCTCCACCTAACAGACCGAACTGCCGCTCGAGATCGAGCGGCGACAACACCTGCCGGCCGATCACGCTTGTCCCGAAGCCGGGCGCGTATTTGTCCACGGTCGCGATCATGAGGTCGGCGACCTCTTCGCGATGATCATCCCACGATTTTCCATCCGGCAGTTCCGGCGCGACGTGCTGGCAGAACAGGCTGGCGACATGCTGTCCTGCGGGCGCAAGGGAATCGTCGAGCGTGGAGGGGATCAGCACCTCGACCACAGGCTCGCGGCTCCAGCCGTCGCTGCGCGCATCCTGCCAGGCGCGGTCCATATAGCCGAGGCTTGGCGCGAGTATGATGCCGGCAGTGAGATGATCGCCATCGCCCGGTAATGCCGTGAACGAGGGCAGGGCGCTCAGCGCGACATTCATGCGGAAGGTCCCGGAGCCGTTGCGCCAGCGGGTGATGCGATCGAGAAATTCCGGCGCGAGCGCGCCCGACGGCACCAGCCGCGTGTACAGCAGTTTTGGATTGACGCCGGAGGCGATATATTTGGCGCGGATCGTCTCGCCATTGTCGAGGGTGACGCCGATCGCGCGGCCGTTCTCGACAATCACCTCGCGCACGCCGGCATCGAGTTCGATCTCGGCGCCATGCCCGCGCGCGGCGCGCGCCATCGCTTGCGTGATCGCGCCCATGCCGCCGATGGCGTGGCCCCAGACGCCCTTCTTGCCGTTCACCTCGCCGAACGCATGGTGCAGCATCACGTAGGCCGAGCCCGCGGCATAGGGGCTGGCGTAATTGCCGACGATGGCGTCGAAGCCGAACAGCGCCTTCACCAGGTCGTTTTCAAAGCGCTCGTCCAGCATTTCGCCGGCCGAGCGGGTGAAGAGATCGAGCAGGCTGCGCTGCTGCTCCAGCGAAAGCCGTCGCAGGATGTTGCCGGTGCCGAGCGCATTGAAGGCCTCGCGGATCGCGCTCGCGCCAAAACCCTCGACGATATTCGGCGGCGCGCGCAGCACGAATTGGCGCAGCACGTCGGCGATCGCTTCCAGTTCGCGCGAAAACGCGTCGATGCGGCCGGCGTCGCGTTCGCTCAGTTTTGCAACGGACTCGCGCGTGCGGCCTTCGCCCGTGAGCAAATAACTGCCATCGGGCGCGGGCAAAAAATTCTGGGCGCGGCGTTCGACGATGCGCAGGCCGTGATCGCCCAGCCGCAAATCCGTAACGATTTGCGGATTGAGCAGGCTGACGGTGTAGGCCGCCACCGAATTGCGGAATCCGGGATGAAATTCCTCGGTCACCGCCGCGCCGCCGGCCACCTTGCGGCGCTCGACCACCTTCACGCGCAGGCCTGCCATCGCGAGATAGGCCGCGCAGGTGAGGCCGTTATGCCCCGCACCGATGATGACGACGTCTGTTTCGTTCATGTCCGCTTCAAGAAAGCCTGATTAGACCGGGATGCATGTCGCGCCCGAGATCGGTCGCCCCGTCAATGACCTGTCTTATCCCTCATTGCCCGTCATGTTGCCATATGCTCAATTCAGCCTCTCTGGCGCACCCCTGCCGGAACTTCCGATGCCGGCGCCCGCCGGGTTCAAGCCGGAGCCTTCATGATTTCTGAGCCGACCGATTCCGCGAACAGCCCGGCTGGTGTCTGGTCGTCTATACGCTGGCGATTTTCGTCAGCGCGCTGCTGCTGTTTTCGGTGCAGCCGCTGTTCACCAAAATGGTGCTGCCGCGGCTCGGCGGCTCGCCGGCGGTGTGGTCGGTGGCGATGGTGTTTTTCCAGTCGCTGCTGCTCGGCGGCTATGCCTATGCGCATTACCTGATGAAGCTGAAGAACCGCGTCATTCCGGTCGTGGTGCATCTGGGGTTGCTGGCGCTGGCGCTGCTGACGCTGCCGCTGTCGATTGCAGGCGGGTGGGGCGAGCCGCCGACCTCGGGCTATGCGATCTGGCTGCTCGGGCTGTTCGCGGTCTCGATCGGGCTGCCGTTCTTCGCGCTCGCCGCCAACAATCCGCTGCTGCAGGCCTGGTTCGTCCGCACCGGCCACCCCAACGGCCCCGATCCGTACTTCCTCTATGCCTCCTCGAATATCGGCAGTTTCCTGGCGCTGCTGTCCTATCCGGTGCTGCTGGAGCCGATGTTCACGCTGCGCAGCCAGAACCTGATCTGGACCGGCGGCTATGGCCTGCTCATCCTGCTGATCGCAGGCTGCGGCGCGCTGCTGCTGCGCTCGCCGGCCAATGCGGCATTGCTCAACATGCCCGAGGACGATGCCGACGCGCCGGCGCCGCCGTGGATTTTGCGTGCGCGCTGGATCTTTCTGGCCGCGGTGCCGTCCGGCCTGTTGATCGCGGTCACCGCGCATATTTCCACCGACGTCGCCGCGGCGCCGCTGCTATGGGTGCTGCCGCTGTCGCTGTATCTTTTGACCTGGGTGCTGGTGTTCCAGTCGCGGCCGCTGCTGCCGCACAAATGGATGCTGATGGCGCAGCCGCTGGCGATTGCCGGCGTCGTCATCCTGCTCGCGTTCGGCGGCGAGCAGAATTTGCTGCTGACGCTCGGCGGGCACCAACTGTGTTTCTTCGTCATCGCGATGGCCTGCCATGGCGAACTGGCGCGAACACGCCCCGCCGCAAAATATCTCACCGGCTTCTATGTCGCGCTGTCGTTCGGCGGCATGGTCGGCGGCCTGTTTGCGGGCCTGATCGCGCCGTTCGCCTTCTCCTGGATCGCGGAATACCCGATCCTGCTGGCGCTGGCGGCGCTGTGCCGGCCGCCCGGCCACGAGCGCCTGCCGCGCTGGAGCCAGTGGTACTGGCCGTTCCTCGCGGTGCTGGCGGTGGCGCTGATCGTGCCGACCTTCTACACCGGCAAGATCTTTGCCTGGGTCGAGACCCATCGCGTCTGGGTGATCGGCGCGGTCGGGGCGCTCTCCGCGCTGCTGGCGCTCGGTCTCAACGCCAGCCGCTGGAAGATTTTTGCCACCGTGGTGGTGGCGCTGGTGGTGTTGCGCGCCTACCCGTCCGACGACGGCCGCGTCGAAACCATCCGCAGCTTCTTCGGCGTGCACAAGATCGTGGTGACGCCGAACGGGCAGTATCACGTGCTGATGCACGGCACCACGATTCATGGCGCCGAGAAATTCCAGAACGACGACGGCACGCCGGTCACCGGCCGGCCGGAGCCGATCACCTACTACCACAAGGATGGCGGCATCGGTCAGGCGATATCGGCGATGCGCGAGCGCAAGGGCGCGCCGCTGCGGGTCGCCGTGATCGGGCTCGGTTCGGGCACGCTGACCTGCGCGTCCGAACCCGGCGAGGACTGGAAGTTCTTCGAGATCGACCAGTCGATGGTCGATACCGCGCGCGACCCGAAGTACTTCACCTTCATCCAGAACTGCGAGCCGAACCTGAAGCCCGTGATTGGCGATGCGCGGCTGACCTTTGCGCGCGAGCCTGATGGCATCTACGACGTCATCATCGTCGATGCCTATTCGTCGGATGCGATCCCGATCCATCTCGCCACCGAAGAGGCGATGGAAATCTACAAGCACAAGCTGGCGCCGCATGGCGCGGTCGTCATGCACGTCTCCAACCGGCATCTGGAGCTGGAAAGCGTCGTGGTCGGCATTGCCGACGCCAACGATCTCAAGAGCTGGGTCTACAACGAGGATTCCGGCCGCGACAATGAATACATCTTCTCGACCACGGTCGTGGTTTCCGCGCGCGAGGAGGCCGATGTCGGCAGCCTCGCATCGTCGGACAAATGGACACTGACCGAAGCCGAGGATCACCAGCGGGTCTGGACCGACGACTATTCCAACATCCTCGGCGCGGTCTGGCGACGGCTGAAGAGCGGCGAGGAGTAGCCTTCTTCATCTCGCCCCGCTCGCGACGGGAGCGAAGATCAGTCCTGATAGCTGAACAGCCCGCGCTGCTGGTAGTACGGCCGCGGCTGGTAATAGCCCTGCGGCGCCGGCGCGTAGTAACCGCCATTGTCATAATAGTATTGCTGCTGCGGATAGGCCTGCGCGCCGTAGACGCGGCGGCCCGGCGCCGGATAGCGCTGTTCGGTGGAGCTGCCGTCGGACGGATAGATATAGCCGTCATCGGCGCGGGCTTGCGGCGCCAGGCGCTGCCCCTGCGGCGTGATCACGACGGGATCGCCGGCGTTGTCATATTGCTGTTCGTATTGCGGCGCGCGGCGGGCCACGGCGGTGTTGCCGGTGCGCGGCCGCGGATTGCGCGCCAGCGCCACCTGTGACGAGCCGGTCAGTGACACGGTGGTGTTGAGCACGCCCTGTTCCTGCACCAGCGCGTACAGCGTCGCGGCATTGGCGCGCGACAGCCGCACGCAGCCATGCGAGGCCGGGCTGCCGAGCCGGTTCACCGAATCGGTGCCGTGGATCGCATGGCCGATCTTGGTGAAGAAGATCGAATGCGGCATCGGCGCGTCGTCGAATTCCTTGGAGTAATGATCCGCTTCCATGCGGAAGGCGCGAAAACTGCCGTTCGGCGTCTCATAAGACGGGAGCCCTGAGGAAACCGGCCAGCGATAGCGCTCGACGCCGTCGACCGCGACGGTCATCTGCTGGTTGTCCTTGTCGACGGTGATGGCGACTTTGGCCTGGGCGGCGCCGGTGGCGAGCAGCATCAGCCCGGTGACAGCAACGAGGAAGGAACGCATCTGACTTTGGCCTCCCGGGCCGAGTACTTGCAGTGCCGCGGCTCTCCGTCCCCCGGCATCCAATATGCCCGGATTCCGTCCTTGGTTCCAGTGGCCCGCGGAACGCATCGTTAATGCCGTGCGGGGCGCAATCAAGGCAATGGCAGGGCCGAATCCGGTTGGTAGCGCTGACTTTTCCGCGAGATTTGGCGGCGCGCGTTCGGGGGCGGACTCCTCGAATGACGGAAGCTTGATTAACGATGCCGCGTCAGTTCTTCAGCCGGTATCCGGTCTTGAAGATCCACCACACCAGGACCATGCAGATAACGAGGAAGCCGACCGTCATCCCAAGGCTCAGGCCCACACTGACGTCGGCGATCTCGTAAAAGCTCCAGCGGAAGCCGAGATCAGATAGACCACCGGATTGAGCAGGGTGATGGTGCGCCAGCCCGAGGGCAGCATGTTCACGGAATAGAAGCTGCCGCCGAGGAAGGTCAGCGGCGTCACCACCAGCATCGGGATCATCTGCAGCTTTTCGAAGCCATCGGCCCAGATTCCGATGATGAAGCCGAACAGGCTGAAGGTGACGGCGGTCAGCACCAGGAAGGTCAGCATCCACCAGGGATGCATGATGTGCAGCGGCACGAACAGCGCGGCGGTGGCGAGGATGATCAGGCCGAGGACGATCGATTTGGTGGCAGCGGCGCCGACATAGCCGATCACGATCTCGAAATAGGAAATCGGCGCCGACAGAATTTCATAGATGGTGCCGACGAATTTAGGGAAGTAAATGCCGAACGAGGCGTTGGCAATGCTCTGCGTCAGCACCGACAGCATCACGAGCCCCGGCACGATGAAGGTGCCGTAGCTGACGCCCTCGACCTCGGCGATGCGCGAGCCGATCGCGGCGCCGAACACCACGAAATAAAGCGAGGTCGAAACCACCGGCGAGACGATGCTTTGCAGCAGCGTGCGCCAGGTGCGCGCCATTTCGAACAGGTAGATCGCCTGAACAGCTCTCCAGTTCATGATGGCCTCACCAGGCTGACAAAGATGTCCTCCAGCGAAGACTGTTGCGTATCGAGATCGGAGATGCGGATACCGGCGCTGCGGAGGTCGCTGAGCAGGCTGGTGATGCCGGTGCGCTCTCCCTTGGTGTCGTAGTCATAGGTGACTTGATGTCCGTCCTCGGACAGGACGAGGTTGTAGGGCGCGAGCGCCGGCGGGATCGCATCGATCTTGCTTTGCAGCTCCAGCGTCAGGCGCTTGCCGCCGAGTTTCTGCATCAGCTTGGCCTTGTCCTCGACCAGGATGATCTCACCCTTGTTGATGACGCCGATGCGGTCCGCCATCTCCTCGGCTTCCTGGATGTAATGCGTGGTGAGGATGATGGTGACGCCGGAGGCCTGCAGCGTCCGCACCACTTCCCACATGCCCTTGCGCAGCTCGACGTCGACGCCCGCGGTCGGCTCGTCCAGGAACAGGATCTTCGGCTCGTGCGACAGCGCTTTCGCAATCATCACGCGGCGCTTCATGCCGCCGGACAGCGTGACGATCTTGGCATCCTTCTTGTCCCACAACGACAGGTCCTTCAGCACCTTTTCGATATGGGCCGGGTTTTTCGGCTTGCCGAACAGGCCGCGGCTGAAGCTGACGGTGGCCCACACCGATTCGAACGCATCGGTGTGCAGTTCCTGCGGCACCAGCCCGATCATCGAGCGGGCCGCGCGATAATCGCCGTTGATGTCATGGCCGCCGACGCTGACGCGGCCGGTGGTCAGATTGGCGATGCCGCAGATGATGCTGATCAGCGTGGTCTTGCCGGCGCCGTTCGGCCCGAGCAGCGCAAAGATCTCGCCACTGACGATGTCGAGATTGATGTTGTTCAGCGCCTTGAAGCTTGAACCGTAGACTTTTGAGAGATTGGAAACGGAAATGATCGGTGACATGGCGGCCTGAGAGGAACGGTTCAGATGCAGGGAAAGGCAGGGCAGGCGCGTCCGCGTGCCGCAGCGGGGGAGGGATGGATTACAAATCAGATAGGAATGCGTGATCCGTTACGCAATCGGCCAGGAAACGATTGATTATTTTTTCTTCGCCGGCTTTTTCGATGATTTTCCGGCAGCCGGGGTCGCCGGCTTGGCCGGCTCTTGCTCCGGCATTTTCATCAAGGTGACGATCTGGATCTGATTGTTGACGGGTGCATTGGGGCGCGCCTGGTCGATGAATTGTTCCTCGCCCAGCCCCACCGATTGCACGCGCTTGGTCGCGATCTTGAAGGTGTTGACCAGCATGTCGCGGATCGCGTCGGCGCGGCGCTGGCTCAGGATGACGTTGTTCTCGCGCCGGCCGTTCGATTCGGTATGGCCGACGATCAGGACGCCGTAGGGCAGCATGCTGGAATGCACCAGCGCGTCGGCGATGCGCCCGAGCGTCTGGTAGGACGCCGGTTGCACGATCGGCGTATCGACGTCGAACTGGATGTCGAGAGTGATGGTCGGCAGCTTGGTCAGCTCCGGCGCGATCGGCGGCCGCTTGTTCGGCGGCGGGTCGGTCTTCGACCGCGTCTTTGACCGCTCGAGGATCTGAGTGCGAAGCGCAGCCACATCGATCTCGGGCGCGCTGTCCAATCCGCCGAGCTTGGCGATGATATCGTCCTTGGTGACGGCCGCCGGCTGGGCCCGCGCGGCAGGTGCGAGCGCGAGCAAAAGCGCACCTGCCATTATACTGATCCCGTAAAAAACTCGTGTCGCGGGCCGCATCACCGATACCCCGCATCGACCAGGGCCTGGTTGCAGTTGCGGCCGACGCCCTGCACCGTCATCAGGCAAGGCACCGATTTGCTGGTCTCCTTGGTCGAGCCGTGGCACAGCTTGATGATTTCCAGCCGGCATGACTGGGCGACCGTGACGCGCGCGGCGATGCGCTTCTGGATCGCCTCAAAGCTCGCGAGGTAATTCGCCTTGCATTGCGGCGACGCCACGTCCTGGTTGCGGGAGAGACATTCCTTCATCCGGTCGGCGTAGAGATTGACGCCACGGCAATTGGCGGTGATCTCGGCGGCGCAGTTCTTGGCCAGCATCGCGGCGGCATCGCCAAAGCTCATCGTCTCCGCCGCCGCCAATTGCGGCGCGGCCAGTGCTGCGACAAGCAGGAAAATCCCTCCCCGGATCATGGGGATATCTCAACCGATGATTTAGCCGGTGGTCAAGGGGCGTCAGCCGCAGAAAGGCCCTGTGTCACACCCGTTCCACAAAACTGTCGACCACCTTCTTCTCGCCGGCCTTCTCAAAGGCAATGGTGAGCTTGTTGCCGTCGATCTTGACGACATGGCCGTAGCCGAACTTTTGGTGGAATACGCGGTCTTCCAGCGAGAATTCGGAAACCGTGCCGGTGGATTTGGCGACCAGCTCGCCCTCGATCACCATGGGACCGCGCTTGTTGCGCGAAAAGCCGCCTGTAAAGGCATCGCCGCGCCCGCCTGAGGTATCGCCGCGCGAGCCATCCTGCCGACAGAACGACGACTGGCTTTCCTCAAACCCGCCGCGGGCCTGGCCGCCCCGGTTGCGGGCGCGGTTGGCCTGGGCGCGCTGCCAGCCCGGCGTCGTGTAGCTGGAGCCGAAGGATTCGACGTTGTCGAAGCGGGAGGGGCCGTAGCCGCCGCTGCCGCCCCAGCCCGAGCCGCCCTTGGATTCCGTGATCTCGACGTTATGCGCGGGCAGTTCGTCGAGAAAGCGCGACGGGATCGTGGTCGACCACGTGCCATGGATGCGCCGGTTGGTCGCGAAATAGAGTTTTGCGCGGCGGCGGGCGCGGGTCAGGCCGACATGGGCGAGGCGCCGCTCTTCTTCCAGCCCGGCGCGGCCCTGTTCGTCGAGGGTGCGCTGGCTCGGAAACAGGCCCTCTTCCCAGCCGGGCAGGAACACATTGTCGAATTCCAGCCCTTTTGCGGAATGCAGCGTCATCAGCGACACCGCCTCGTCCTCGGCGCCGCCGTCGCGGTCCATCACCAAAGAGATATGTTCGAGGAATCCCTGCAGGTTCTCGAACTCTTCCATCGAGCGCACCAATTCCTTGAGGTTGTCCAGCCGCCCGGCGGCGTCGGCGGAGCGGTCCTTCTGCCACATCTCGGTATAGCCGCTCTCGTCGAGCACGATCTCGGCCAGCTCCGTATGCGAGGTGACCTCGCGCTGGGCGCGCCAGCGGTCGAATTGCAGCACGAGATCGCGCAGGCTGCCGCGTGCCTTCGGCTTCAGTTCATCGGTCTCGACCACCGCGCGGGCCGCCTCGAACAACGGAATCCGGCGCTTGCGGGCGTGCTCGTGTAGCATCTGCACGGTGGCATCGCCAAGCCCGCGTTTCGGCACGTTGATGATGCGCTCGAAGGCGAGATCGTCGGCCGGCGAGTTGATGGTGCGCAGATACGCCAGCGCGTCGCGGATTTCGGCGCGCTCGTAGAAGCGGGGGCCGCCGATCACGCGGTAGGGCAGGCCGAGCGTGACAAAGCGGTCTTCGAATTCGCGCATCTGGAACGAGGCGCGCACCAGGATCGCGACCTCGTTGAGGTTTTCCTTTGCGCGCTGCAACTCCTCGATCTCCTCGCCGATGGCGCGGGCTTCTTCCTCGGAATCCCAGGAGCCGGTGACGGTGACCTTTTCGCCGTCGACATCCTCGGTGCGCAGCGTCTTGCCGAGCCGGCCTTCATTGTGGGCGATCAAATGCGAGGCCGCGGCAAGGATGTGCCCGGTGGAACGGTAATTGCGCTCGAGGCGGATGACTTTGGCGCCGGGGAAATCATGTTCGAAGCGCAGGATGTTGTCGACCTCGGCGCCGCGCCAACCATAGATCGACTGGTCGTCGTCGCCGACGCAGCAGATGTTTTTCGGCGGTGCCTGCGCCGTCATTCCGGGATGCGCTGGAAGCGCAGACCCGGAATCCCGAGCTCGAGTTCCTCTTCATCTCCAGATTCCGGGTTCACATCTTCGATGCGCCCCGGAATGACGGAAGAAAGCGGCACGCCCGGCTTGCCTGGCGCCTGCGACAACAACCGCAACCACAGATACTGCGCGACGTTGGTGTCCTGATATTCGTCGACCAGGACGAACTTGAAGCGGTTCTGATACTGCCGCAGCACATCGGGATGTTCGCGGAACAGCCGGATGTTCTCCAGCAGCAGATCGCCGAAATCAGCGGCGTTCAAGATCTTCAGCCGCTCCTGATAGCTGGCATAGAGTTTTCCGCCCTTGCCGTTGGCGAAAATGGAGGCTTCGCCGGGCGGGACCTGCGAGGGCATCAGCCCGCGGTTCTTCCAGCCGTCGATCAGGCCGGCCAGCATCCGCGCCGGCCAGCGCTTGTCGTCGATATTTTCGGCCTGCAACAACTGCTTCAGCAGCCGGACCTGATCGTCGACATCAAGCACGGTGAAGTTGGATTTGAGCTGCACCAGTTCGGCATGATAGCGCAGGATGCGGCCGCCGATCGAATGGAAGGTGCCGAGCCACGGCATGCCTTCCACGGCCTGGCCGAGCATCTGGCCGAGCCGCAGCTTCATCTCGCGCGCGGCCTTGTTGGTGAAGGTCACCGACAGGATTTCATGCGGCCGGGCCCGGCCCTGGCTCAGGATGTGGGCAATGCGCGTGGTCAGCACCCGCGTTTTGCCGGTACCGGCGCCGGCCAACACCAGCACGGGTCCGTCCAGCGTCTCCACCGCCTCGCGCTGCTCCGGATTGAGGCCGGCGAGATATTGCGGAGCGGCTTGAGCCCGCGCACGCGCGGCTATCCCGCCAGCCGCTGGCTGGTGCTCGGGGACGCCGTGATGGGGCAATTTGCTCGGCTCGGTCATTCGCGAATCGTGTTGTCCCCACGATGGCACCGCGGGATGGTGAAGGGGAGCCTTCTTAGCAGGGATTGTAGGCCATATAGGCCCTGACCGGCCGATTTGACAGGTTTTATCCCGGTGCTTTTGGCGGGCCTTTTTGCCCGGCGCGGCCGCCGATTTCGTTCCCCGTTCACGACAAATTTTCGGGCGTCTTGACGCCCGGAACTTCCGTTCCCGGGCCGGATTGTTTTTCCAGTCGCGGCGCTCAGCGCCGAACGGAAAACGCAGAGAGGATCGTACCATGTTGAGCTGGGTCGTAACGTTTCTGGTCATCGCGCTGATCGCCGGCATTTTGGGTTTTGGCGGCATCGCCGGCGCGTCCATCGAAATCGCCAAGGCGGTGTTCTTTATCGCCGTGCTGCTGTTCCTGATCTCGGCGGTGGTGGGCCTCGTGCGCGGACGCACGAGAGTTTAGCGCCTGAGGGATTACTTCGAGGGCATCGCCACCTTGCGGCCGGTGCCCTCGGGACGCGGGACGGCCGCGTGCGAGTTGACGACATCGCGAATGCGGGCCTGGATGTCAGGCGGAAACGGCGCGGCCTTGCGCGCATTCATGTCGATATGAATCGTCATGTTTTCCGAAGTGGCGGACAGCCAGCCTTCGGTGGCGTGGCGTAGTTCCTCAAAGGTATGGATCCGCTTCTCGTCGGCGTCGAGCAGATAGACCGCGACCTGCACGGGATCGCCGAGATGGATTTCGCGTAAGTATCGCACATGGCATTCGGCGGTGAAGGTCGAGCCGTGGCGCTCCCTGAGGTAGGTGGGGCCGATGCCGAGCTGCAGCCACATCTCGTCGATCGCGCGATCCATCATCACATTGTAGTAGGCCATGTTGAGATGGCCGTTATAGTCGATCCATTGCGGCTCGATCTGCATCACCGAGGATCGGAACGGCGCCGGCGGCAGCGGCATATCCTCGAGGCTGATTTTGGCGGCGGGCGCGCTCGTCATCGTGTCCATCCCTGTCGGCGATCTGATCTCTTGACCCCCCATATATCCTTTGCCACGGTCCTCTCAAAGCCGGGAGGAATTTGCGTGGCGACAACAATAACCAACAATTTGGCGCGGCCGGAGCCGCAGGCGCTCAAAGGCGCCATCGACGCGCTGGCGGCGCGGTTCGGCAACCGGCTGATCACCTCACAGGCGGTACGCGAACAGCATGGGCATACCACCACCTGGCTGCCGACGCAGCCGCCGGACGCCGTCGTGATGGCGCAGGAAACCGCCGATATCCAGGACGTGGTGCGGATTTGCGCCAAGCACCGCGTGCCGGTGATCGCGTTCGGCACCGGCACCTCGCTGGAAGGGCAGGTCAATGCGCCGGCCGGCGGCGTCTGCGTCGATCTGCGCGACATGAACCAGATACTGGAGGTCCATGCCGATGACCTGGATTGCGTGATCCAGCCTGGCGTCACCCGCAAGGCGCTCAACGAGCATCTGCGCGACCAGGGCGTGTTCTTCCCGATCGACCCCGGCGCCGACGCTTCGCTCGGCGGCATGGCATCGACGCGGGCGTCCGGCACCAATGCGGTGCGCTACGGCACCATGCGCGACAACGTGCTGGCGCTGAAAGTCGTGCGCGGCGACGGCGAGATCATCACCACCGGCACGCGGGCGAAGAAATCCTCCGCCGGCTATGATCTCACGCATCTGTTCGTCGGCGCCGAGGGTACGCTCGGCATCATCTCCGAACTCACCATCAAGCTGCGCGGCATTCCCGAAACCATTGCGGCCGCCGCCTGTTCGTTCGAGACCGTGCGCGGCGCCTGTCAGGCCACGATCCTGGCGATCCAGACCGGCATTCCCGTGGCGCGCATCGAGTTGTTGAATGCCGAGCAGGTCAGAGCCTGCAATTCCTATTCAAAGCTGTCGCTGCCGGAGACGCCGCTGCTGCTGCTGGAATTCCATGGCAGCGAGGCCGAGGTCGCCGAGCAGTCGAAGAATTTCAGCGAGCTCGCAAAAGAATGCGGCGGCGGCGACTTCACCTGGACCACCAGGCCGGAAGACCGCACCAAGCTCTGGCAGGCGCGGCATGACGCGTACTGGTCGGTGAAGGCGCTGCGTCCCGGCGCCGGCGTGGTCGCGACCGACGTCTGCGTGCCGATCTCGCGGCTCGCCGATTGCGTCACCGAGACCGAGGACGATCTTAAGCGCCTCGGCCTGCTGTCGCCGATCGTCGGCCATGTCGGCGACGGCAATTTCCACTGCTCGCTGGTCTGCGATGTCGACAATGCCGAGGAGATGGCGCGTGGCGAGGAGTTCATGCATCGTCTGGTCGAGCGCGCGCAGGCGATGGACGGCACCTGCACCGGCGAACACGGCATCGGCCAGGGCAAGCAGAAATATCTCAAGGCCGAGCTCGGTTCCGAAGCGATCGATGCGATGCGCGCGCTGAAGGCGGCGCTCGACCCGCAAAATATCTTCAATCCCGGCAAGATCGTGCCGGCGGCCTAGCGTCCCGGCTGTCCGCGCGCCGCCCACTTCGCGTGGAACTTTCGCCGTCTTTCTGCGTCATCACTTGCGCCGGGATGTGAGCGGCGTGACCGCAGGGAGGGTGCCATGACCGGGCGCGCGTTGGGAATTGCGAGTTCTTGTTCTCTTGATGGTGCTGGCGGGCGATGCGATCGCCAAGGGCGGCGGCCATGGTGGAGGTCGCGGCGGCGGCCACGGCGGAGGTCACGGTTTTAAGGGTCACCACGGCGGCGGACATCACTTTGGCGGGCATCGTGGACATCGCGGCGGATTTGCGCGCCACTCGGTAGGACGCGCTCACTTCGGACGCGCGCATTTCGGCGGCCCTCGCTTCTCAGCGCGGCACCAGAACTTCGGCCATATGCGCAACGCCGCGCTCGCACCGGGTCAGGCCCGCCATGCGATGAATTTGCTGTCCCGTCCCGGCGCTCTGCGTAATGGCAAGTTCCTGAGCAATCCGGGGGCACGCACGCAGATCGCAGCCGCCGCGGCGCTCGCCGGCTGGCATGGCGGCGCGTTTGGCAACGGCTGGTGGCGGCATGGCAACGGCGGATATGGCTGGGTCGGCCCGCTGTTCTGGCCGTTCGCCTACAACGACATTTATGACTATGCCATCTGGGACGATGGCCTCGGCTTCTGGGGCTATGGCTATCCCGACATCTATGCCGGAATCTTCCCGCCCTATGGCTATAACGACCTCGCGGGCTACTTTCCGCAGCGGAAGTGGGATCGCCGGCGCGGCAGGCCGGTGGCGATCGGCCAGTTGTGCGGCAACGACAGCCGCGCGGTCGCTGGCATGCCGGTCGATCAGATCGCGGACGCGGTCGAGCCCACCGAGACGCAAGTGGCCGCGCTTTCCGAACTCGGCCAGGCCTCGCTCACCGCCGCGCAAAACATCCGCATCGCTTGTCCGTCCCAGGCCATGTTGACCGCGCCGGGAAGGCTTGCGGTCATGCAGCAGCGCATCGAGGCGATGATCGCGGCGACGACCCTGATCCAGCCGCGCCTCGAGAGATTCTATGGCCTGCTCAATGACGAGCAGAAGGCGCGGCTCAACGCGCTCGGCGAAAGCCAGCGCAAGGCATCGTCGGCCCCCGCCGACAGTGGATCGGTGGCGCAAAGCTGCAGCGCGCCCGGACCTGCAGCCTTGCAATGGCCGACCAGCGAGATCGAGGCCAGGATTCATCCGAACGACACGCAGAAGGGCGCGCTGCAGGTGCTGCAGGACACCAGCGCCCGCGCCTCCGAGGCGCTGCAGGCCGCGTGTCAGGCGGCCGGTCAGACGCTCACCCCGCCTACGCGTATGGCCGCCGCCGCAAAACGGCTCGATGCCATGTTGCAGGCGGTCAAGCAGGTGCGTGCCGCGCTCGAGGATTTCTACGCAACGCTGAGCGACGAGCAGAGGGCGGCATTCGAGGCGATCGGGCCGGCGCGGCCGGCCTAGCCGGACCATCGCGAAAATCGGCCCGTTCTGCGCGGTTCACAAATTGCAGCAAAGCCGTCTATGCTCCGGCGATCCCGGGGCATAGCGATGTGGCAGTTCGGCAAAGGCAAGCAGAAGGAAGTCTGGGACGAGCCCATCGAGTGGCCGATCGGCGATATCGAAGCGGCAAAGAAAATCCGCGTCATTTGCCGCGCGGCCGCCGACAGCGCGCACAGGCTCGGCGATGCCGCCGATCGCACCGGCAAGAAGATCAAACGCGACGTCGAGCGTTACGAGCGCGCCGCCAAGGCGGCCATGGAAATCGCCATGAAGGTTTCCGACGAACTGATGCGCGATGCCGCGGTGCGCCAGATCGTCGAGCTTTGCATGACCGCCGACGATGTGAAGACGGCGCGCCCGTTGTTTCGCGCGATCCAGAGCAGTTCCATCAGGGACGACGTGCTGAAGACTCATCCCCGGCTGCGAGAGTAGTCGGAACCTATTTCGCCGGCGCCGCCGTGATCGCCTTGCGGATTGCGGCCAGCGGCGCGGTGTCGTCGAATTCGAGCGCCTCGCCGCGCTGCCGTAACCCGAGGTCACGCCACAGGCCCGCAAGATCGGGGCTCACGGGTTTTGCGCCCATCTCCCGGTGCAGCCGCGTCATTACGTCGACGCCGACGGCCTTGTCGGCGGTCGCGAGCACGCGCTCGATCGGCCAGTCCTTTTCATGGCTGCCGCCGGCCGCGATCACGCCGCGCATCGCGTCCTGCAGGCCGAGCTTGTTGTTGGTGGCTTTGCGGATTTCGATATCGGCGAGCAGGCAGAACATGGCGCCGCCCCAATAGCGCCGGCCCCAGGTGTCGGTATTGTCGAGTCCCTGATCGCCGGCATCCGGCAGGCCCTTTGGCATGTCGCGCATGACAGCCTGCCAGACGTCGCGCGCCGACATGTCGCCGGCCTGCACCCGCGCGATCGGCTCGACATAGACGGCCAGTCCTTCCGACAGCCACGCATGCCGCTCCGGCATGTCTGGCAGCGCGAGATGCACCATCTCGTGAACCATGATCCAGTCGCGGCGCAGATCGTCTTCGCTGGCGTCGCGGCCGAGCAGCACGCGGATCGCCGCACCGCGATAGGCCCAGGTAGTGCCGCCGCGGACGCGTTGCCCGTTGACCGGCACCATCAGTAGCCGCAGCGAGGTGACCGGAAACCGCCCGTAATAGGTGGAGACGGCCTTGGCCGATGTCCCGATCCAGTCCAGCACTTTTTCCCGCGGCAATGCGATGTCACCGGGCGCGAAGCCGACATGGATCACGCCGCCGGGCACATCGAGATCGGTCTTCGGCAACTGGTCGAAGGCGTCATAGGGCATCCTATTGCCGCGCATGAATTCGGATTGCGCATTGGCATGGAAGGAGGCCGCGCCCGCCAGCGCCGCCGCGAACATTGCGGCGAGGGCGACCCAGCGAAATGCCGCGCGGCCTTTCATCGCGACACGCCGCGGATCGGACTCTTCGCGGTCGCCAACGCCGCGAGAAAAGCCAAAACCTGTTCGTTGAGATCGTCGAGCATGGCCTTGAGCAGGATTTCGCCCTTGGCCGCGCTCGCCAATGTCGGATCGCCAAAACTGCCGGAGCGGCTGTAGTTCGGCGAAGCGGTGTCGGTCGGCGTCAGGCGGCCCGGCACCTCCCTGGTCAGGGCGGGGCTCGCCTCGGCACGGCGCATGTCGACCAGTTGCGGCGCGAGCACCAGCATCAGCGAGGTCTCGAGTTCGTCGGCATGGCTGCCGTGGCGCTGCTCGGCGATCGCGGCAGCGGCACGGCGATAGTTGGCGCCGTCATGAATCCGCAAATGCAGCGCGTTGCCGGCGCCAAGGCGCGCCAGCGCAGCCTCGACCGGCGCCAGCGTGCTGATGCCGGTGTCGAGCACGAACAGAGCACGGCAGCCGTGCCCCAGAATGCTGGATGCGATCTGCTGCACCATGCCTTCAAACACCGGCGCCGACAGGCTGGTACTTCCGGCATAGTCGACGAAGGCCGGATAGTGCCCGTAGGTCAGCGCCGGCCAGATCAGTGCGCCGATCGGATCCGCCAGCCGCGCTGCAAGCAGCTCGGCCTGGATACGATCGGTATTGAGAGGCAGATGCAATCCGTGCTGTTTGGCGGCGGCGCCGATCGGCAGGATGGCAGGCGCGCCGCTATCGATGCGGCGGGCGACCTCGTCCCACATCATGCGCTCGACGAGATTGCGACCGTCGGTGCTCATGCACCTTGCCTTTAATCTTTGGTGGAAGCGCCCGTCAAAAGTCCGGTGGTGATCCAGCTGTGCAGGTAGCCGGCGCCGCGTGCCGCCGCATTGTCGGGATCGTCGTAGGTCGCGAGCATCTCGCAGAGCACGCCGAACGGAATGCCATTGGCGGCCTCGTCCCACATCATGGCTTCTTCCGCCGGAAGTTCGCGGAACATCGGTGTGTTGTCCTGTCGCCAGATCAGGAGGCGCGAGGGTTCTTCCAATGCGATCGCGTCCGGCGGCGTCTCGTCGTTCTTGAGCGCCATCCAGATCGCGCCGGCGTTGGTGGAAAGATCGAGTCGCGCAGCGGTCGGATGCGGTTTGAACCGGAGATCGTTCCAGGCATCGGGCGCAAAACCGGCCATGTCGGTGAGCGCGAGCACCTCGCCGTCCTTGCCGTCGAAGGCATCGTTGAGCGTCTTTTCGAGCGCAGCAATATCGGACAGCACGGGATGATCGCTATAGGGGGCACTCGATTTGAGGAATTCGGGCAGGGCGCTGCGAAAACCAGCGCAGGTTCGGATGTTCCGAGGGATGCGCCTTGACATACGCATGTCCCATCTCGTCGAACATCTCATCGCCCAGATAGGCATGCAGCAGTTCGTGGTCGTTGCGCATCGCCTCGACCAGCCGCGAGCCATAGGCATAACGATACACGCCATACAGCGTTTCGCGCTTCTCTTTGGGGCTGTCGAGGATTTCGGCCAGGACCGTATCGTCGCCGGTCAGGATGCCGCGCTGGAAATCGCTTTGCTGCCGCGCGAAGTCGCTCATCGCGCCGGCTGACTTGACGCAGGCTGGTTCGGCGCCAGCACTTTTTCCGCGATCTCGCGGGTGCGCTTGACCTCGATGAGCAGTTCGTCGAGCGGCGGAATATTGTCGTCACGCTCGATCATGGTCGAGACCCGGCCAAAGCGCTTCAGCGCCGCGACGTAGAGATCCCAGACGTCTTCGCACACGGGATGGTCGTGGGTGTCGATGATGTGGGTGCCCATATGGCTGTGGCCGGCCATATGGAATTGCACGACGCGATCCGCCGGGATGCCGTTGAGGAAGGCATGCGGGTCGTAGCCGTGATTGAACGCGCTGACATAGACATTGTTGACGTCGAACAGCAGCCAGCAGCCGGAGCGGCGCGAGAGTTCGGCGAGAAATTCCCATTCCGTCATTTCGGAATTGTTGAACTGCACATAGGTCGAGACGTTTTCCAGCACGATGGCGCGGCCGAGGAAATCTTGCACCAGCTGCACGCGGCTGACGACGTGGTCGAGCGCTTCCCTTGTGTAGGGGATCGGCAACAGGTCGTGCAGGTTCCTGCCATGCACGCCGGTCCAGCACAGATGGTCGGATATCCATTTCGGCTCGACGCGGCGCGCGAGATCTTTCAATCCCTGCAGATAGTCGAAGTTCGGCGGCGCGGTGGACGCGATCGACAGCGAGACGCCATGCATCACCACCGGATAGCGCTCGCGGATCTGGTCGAGCACGCGCAGCGGCTGGCCGCCCGGCAGCATGTAGTTTTCGCTGATGACCTCGAACCAATCGATCGGCGGGCTTGAATTGAGAATTTCGTCGTAGTGCTGGTGGCGAAGCCCGAGGCCGAAGCCGAGGAAGGGCGGTTTCGACGCGTGCGCGGTGCGGTCTGCAAGCGCCGCCACCGAAGAATCGGGCAATTTGCTTGCGACGTTCATGCCGGCTCCGCTCAGAACTATTTCTGACACAAACTATCACGGAACAGGGGCCCGGCCTACCGGGCCCCGATCCGGTCGCACCGCGTGTCAGGACGCCGTGAACTTGCCCTTGGCGGAGTCGCACTTTTCCTTGGTCATGGCCGAAAAGCCCTGGCCCTTGCACGCGTTCTGGCCCTTGCAGGCATTGGCGGTGCCCTTGCAGGCGCTCTGGCCCTTGCAGGCGTTGGCGCCGACGCACTTACCTTCGCCGGCGGCGTAGGTCACGGTCGAAAGGGTAGCTCCAGCCAGAAACAGCGTGGCGGCAGCAGCGGCAATAGCGGCACCAGACCTGGTCGTTACCTTCATGATCATCTCCTCCAAAAAGAGAGGCGCATCGCGTGCCGGCCTTAACAACCGGCAGACTGCACCCAGCAATAGCTACGTGTGAAACGGGGTATAGTTACGCGGCAAACCGGATTTTTTGTTGGCCACGGATGGAATTTGCGCAGGCCCGGCATCGGTGCCGGGCCCGCGTCGATCTCGATCGAGACGATCAGCTCTTGACGAAGGCGCCGCCCTTGGCCTTGCACTGCGCTTCAGAAGCCATCGAGAAGCCCTGGCCCTTGCAGGCGTTCAGGCCCTTGCAGGCGCTTGAACCGCCCTTGCACGCGCTCTGGCCCTTGCAGGCATTGGCGGCCATGCACTTGCCCTGGGCTGCGTTGGCGGGGGTCGTGGTCGAGACGACGGCGCCGGCGAGGAACAGCGTGGCAGCGGCGGCCGCGAGCGTAGCACCGGACTTGGAATCCAACTTCATGACGATCTCCTCGATGATTGTTTGTCGACAAAAATGACGCCGTGAGATTCCGACGACCGTTCGATCACAGAAACCGCACAACGAACTCCGGACGCCCATTCCGTCCCTGCGGTTCTCAAGAGTCGAAACGCAGCGATGTAAACGCTCATCCAGAATCAGCTACGGGGTACCGGTCGATTTGGTTACAGCGTTTCGGAAGAAAATTTTCCTTTTCTTCTGTCCGGCACTCCGCCCATGTCTAACACCAGCCGAGAAAGAGTATTTCGTTGCGCCCCTGTGGCAGGTTATGGCCGCGAGCAGGTCAGAAACGCTGATGCTTCAGCCGGCTAGATGATGTCCGGCCAAATTCTATTGCATTGCACAACGAGATTTCTTCACGGCGGGTTTCAGTTCAGCGCGGCGCGCGAGGGTTTCAGCTTCGCCATCTGTTTGACGGTTGCCTGAAGTTCCTCGGCATTGAAGGACGGAAACGAGCAAATGCGGTTGCTGCACGCAAACGCGGCCGGCTCGCCTAGATCGGGATATTCGACGTCGGGATTGGGTAATTTGCCTTCACGCAGATCCAGCCATTCCAGCCGCTTGTATCGGGCAGGTAGCGCGCGGGCCAGCGTGTGCAGGCTCGTCGCGCGCTTATCGTCCTTATGGCCGACGATGGTCATGTGGGTCGGTTCGACCGCGAGCTCTTCGTCGGCGAGCAGCACGCCGGGCAGGGGCCGCGCCATGCCGGCGGACGCGCCGGCCAGATAGCGCATCGCGTGCGATGCCTGCTCGCGATAGCCGTCACTGCCGAAGTAACGGTTGAGCATGTTCATGAAGCGCGCGACCTGGATCTGATCGTCCAGGAGTTTTGCGGGCTTGGCAAACACGCCGGTCTTTGCTTCCGATGTCTTCGAGGTGAAGAAGCCGCCCGCGTCATCGCGAAAACCGGTCACGAAATCTCCGGCCCGCGCGGCAGCGGACAGCCAGTCGCGGTTGCCGGTGGCGGCATAGAGATCGAGAAAGGCCTGCCCCATTGCAAGCGTATCGCCGATGAACGGACCGCCGCGATCCTTGTCGCCATGGCGAAAGCCGCCGTCCGGCAGCGCGCGGTTGGCAATGACCCACTTCGCCGAGCGCTCGGCGATCTCGAGCGCCTTGGGATCGTTGCTGACGTTGTAGTAGGCGGCCAGTCCCGAGATCGCCCAGCCGTTCTCGCGGGCGTACAGGTTCTTGTCGATGCGGGGCATGCCGAGCTTGCGCCGTTCGCCGTCCGGCAACGCGTAATATTTATGGCCGTCGGTGTCGTGATTGAGGTCGGCATCCTGGCTGACATAGAACGCGCCATCGGGGCCGGTCAGGAAATCCGCGAGGTAGCGCTCGATATTGCGCGCCGCTGCAAGATATTTCGGATCCTTCCACAGCGCATAGGCCTGGCTGTATTGCCGCAGATACTGCGCCTGGAACGACATGATCTTTTCGAAATGCGCCTTGGTCCAGGAGCCGGATTCCGAATACTGGAACACGCCGCCCCACACCGGATCGATCAGCGCGATCGCCGCGTCCAGCGTTTGCCGGGCGCGCTTGATGGCGGTAGCGTCGCCCGTCTCGGCGCGGGTGATCGCCAGATCCATGCTGTCGGCGTCGATGTATTTTTGCACTTCGCCCCAGCCGCCGAGTTTTTCTTCATAAGGACTCGTCGTAATTCTTGCTCAGTTCCGCGCGCTGCTCCTTGGTGAGGAAGGCGGAGGCGGCGGGCTTGATCTCAAAGGCTTCGCCGACCGACGGGCCGGGCGAGGGATCATCGATGATCGCCTTCAGCAGCGCCTGCATCCGCGGCGGCTCGATGTAGCCCCTGATCTTGGCGATCTCGGTGCCATCGGGGGCGAACACGATGGTCGCCGGCCAGCCCCAATCGCCGTAGCGGCTGGAAAAGTCCGGATTGGCATCCTGGTCGACGCGCACCGGCAGGTATTTTTGAGCGAGCAGCGATTTGACCTCGGGATCGGCGTAGGTGGTCTTTTCCATCACGTGGCACCAGTGGCACCACACCGCCTCGAGATCGAGGATCACGAAGCGCTTTTCGGCGGTGGCGCGCGTGAACAGATCGTCGCTCCAGTCGCTCCACTTCAGATCGTCGGCGGATGCAGGCGACGCCGCCAGCGCGGCAATGGCGAAAACAATAATACGCACGAGCTTCATGACGTCTCCCCGGGATGCGGCGTTTGCAGCATGATCCGGAAAAGTGGAGACCGGTTTTCCGAAAAGATCATGCTCAAACAAAGAGATGCGATCATGATGCGATTTCTTGTAGTCGCATCATGATCTAGCAGCTACGCGCGAGCAAAAATCCGGGCTCAGGCTTTCCCGCGATGTCACGGGAAAGTGAGGCGCATCAGGTCGGGGCGTCGCGATGGCCGGCCGCATTCACCAGCAATCGGTCGACCGACGCTGCGCCGGGACCTGCGATCGCGAGCCACATGAACGCGGCAAAATAGGTCGCTTCCTCGAAGCCGAGCAGCGTCTGCAGCGAATCGACCGCTTCCCATTTCGCCGACTTGATCGCGACCAGCATGGTGAAGGCGAGCATCGCCGCGGGGATCCGCGTGAACAGGCCCAGGATCAGCATGAGGCCGCCGAAGAATTCGACGCCTGATACGAACGGGGTCATGATCTTCGGGAAGATGATGCCCCATTCGGTAAAGTTCTCGATCATCTGCGGCAGGTTGTTGAGCTTGCCCCAGCCGCTCCACATGAAGACGTAACCAACGATCAGCCGCATGATCAGCGGTCCGGCCCAGGAAAAATAGGAGGCGATTTGGGCCGGCAGCAGGATCAGGAGATTGACGACGAAATTCATGGGTAACCCCCTCCAAATATTGTCGTTACGCCGGCCGCGAGGACCGTTCGTTGAATCTGAGGCGCGCATGAAAACGGCGCCGGGCCAAAACTGTTCTGGCTGGAGTTTCGATACGACCGGCCCGCTTGTTACGGGGCCTTGGCCGGAATTTGCGAGCATGATCCGGAAAAGTGGGCACCGGTTTTCCGAAAAGATCATGCTCAAACAAAAAGATAGAGCGGGATGACGGTTCGGAGAAACGTCGTCCCGCCCCTAACCGAAATTTTGCAGCGCGGGAAAAGTCTCCAGTAGCCAGATGCTGACGCTGGTGACGGCGCCGGTCAGAAAGCCGATGCCGGTGATCACCATCAACACACCCATGGCCCGCTCGACGGTCTCGAGATGCCGCTTCATTCGCGAAAACAGCGAGGAAAACTGCTCGATCATGAAGGCCGCCAGCAGGAAGGGAATGCCGAGCCCGGCGGAGTAGAAAGCGAGCAGCATCGCGCCCTTGGTCACGGTGGCCTCGGCCGCCGCAACCGAGAGGATCGCCGCCAGGATCGGTCCGATGCAGGGGGTCCAGCCGAAGGCAAAGGCGAGCCCCATCACATAGGCGCCCCACAGCCCGACCGGCTTCGGTGCCGTCAGCCGCCCCTCGCGCATCAGGAAGCCGATCCGCGTCAGCCCGAGGAAGTGCAGGCCCATGATGATGATGACGATGCCGGCGAGGATCGAAAGCTGCGCCGACCAGGCGCGGATCAGGCCGCCGATAAAGGACGCGCTGGCGCCGAGCGCGACGAACACGGTGGAAAAGCCGAGCACGAACATCAGCGCCGCCCCCATCACGGCGCGCTTCGAGGCCTTGGCGTTCTCGTCGTTGTTGACATGCTCGATGGTGGCGCCGGTCAGATAGATCAGGTAAGGCGGCACCAGCGGCAGCACGCAGGGCGAGAGAAAGCTGATAAGGCCTGCAACTATGGCTGCCGGGATCGAAACGTCGTGCATCGGGAAACCTTCGATAACGATAGTCGTATTCTATTGGCTTGTACGAGGGAAACATTCCAGAAGTTTCGTGGCGGCAAGGGTCACAGAACTGTGTGGATCGACGTTTCAGGCGTAACGTGGCTGAATGCCATCCGTATTGTGCGTTAACCAACCGGCAGCCAGAATAGTCGAATGCGTATCGGAATTCGCAGCGCCATCTCCGGCCTCGTGCTGATGTCGATCATCGTCAGCGCGGTCGGCGTGCATTTGCTGTGGTGGCGCACCGCGACCCAGATCAGCCAGACCCTTGCCGACACCATCAACGACCAGATCGTCTCCGCGGTCGGCGATCAATTGCAGTCGATCACGACGGAAGCGCGATCCGCCTCGATCGCGGTGCGCGCGCTGATTACGGAGAAAGTGCTCGATATCGACGACGCGAAGCGGCGCAAGTTCGTGTTCCTGTCGCAGCTGCAGGCCCAGCCCACCATTTCCTGGGTCGCGTTCGGAAAGCCGGACGGCTCGTTCTTTGCCGCCCACAAGCTCGGCGATTCCGGCGTCGAACTGCTTGAGATCGGCGCGGACCGCAAGCTCAAGGTCGAGCAATACGAATATGCCGGCGGCGATATCAAGCTCAGGGACAGCCGCGTCGAGGAGACGACATATCTGGTCACCGAACAGGAATGGTATCGCGGTTCCGATCTGTGGTCGACGCTGACGGTCCATCCGAACGGCGAGCGGCCCGCGGCGGCGTTCGCCGTGACGATCGATGTCGACGGCAAGCCTGCCGGCGTGCTTGCGATCATCATCGAACTGACGCGGGTATCAAATTTCCTGTCGCAGCTCACGGTCGGGAAATCGGCCGGCGCCTTTATCCTCGAACGTGACGGTTCTGCGATCGCGGCGCCCGACGCCAATGCCGACGAACTGACGCCGCTGAAAACCGATCAGCCGCTGTTCCCGGTCGCAGTGGACGCGATCCGGAAGGCGGGGAGCGCCTACGAAGCGACGGGCGCGCAGCCGTTCAATACGAGCGTCATCAGGGACGGCAAGGCCTACAAGACGGTGCTGACGCCGATCTCGTTTCCGGGCTGGTCGCTGGTCACGGTCGTGCCGGAGTCGGAATTCCTTGGGCCGGTTCAGGAAACGATCCGGAAGCTGCTGATCGGGCTTGCGGCCGCTGATCGTGTTCGCCGGACGTGGTATCGGCCTGGCTGGCGCAACGGCTGATCGCGGCGCCCTTGATCAAGGTGGTCAACGAGATCAGGCATGTCGAGCGTTTCGACCTCGACAAGGTGCAGCGCCATCCGTCGCGCCTGACCGAGATCGAAAACCTCTCCGGCGCGATCGGCGACATGGCGCAGGGACTCGCCGCGTTCAGAAAATATATCCCGGCCGATCTGGTGCGGCGGCTGGTCAGCGACGGCAACGGTGCAAAGCTCGGCGGCGCGGTGCGGCCGATGAGCGTGCTGTTCATCGATCTCGCCGGCTTCACCGGCATGTCGGAGCGGTTGGGCGAAGGCATCATTCCGCTGCTGTCGCGCTATTTCAATTCCGTCTCGGCGCAAATTCAGCAGCATAACGGCACCATCGATAAGTTCATCGGCGATGCCGTGATGGCGTTCTGGGGCGCGCCCGCGCCCAATCCCGATCATGCCGCCGATTGCTGCCGTGCGGCGCTGGCCTGTCAGCGCGCGGTCGAGGCGGCCGGGCTGATGGACGACAAGGGCGAGCCGGTCAAGATCCGCATCGGCATCAACTCCGGCGATATGCTGGTCGGCAATATCGGTTCGGAAGTGCGGTTGAACTACACGGTGATCGGCGACGCCGTGAACATCGCCAGCCGCCTGGAAAGCACCAACAAGGTCTACGGCTCCACCATTATCATCGGTCCGGAAACCCGCCGTCTCGCCGGGGACCGCATTGTGGTGCGCGAGCTCGACCGTCTCGCGGTCTATGGCCGCGCCGGCGGCCTGCAGATCTACGAACTGCTCGGCATGGCCGACGGGGCGAATGGTTCGCTGGATTGGGTCAGGGCGTACGAAGCCGGTCTCGCAGCATGGCGCGGGCGCGAATTTGCCCGCGCGATCGGCGATTTCGAAAAGGCGCTGGCGATCCGGCAAGGCGACGCGGCTTCTTCGGCCATGATCGAGCGTTGCAAGCAGCAACTCGAGAACCCGGCCGGCGACGATTGGGACGGCACGACCATCGCGCGGACGAAGTAGGGTTTTGCCTATCGCCTCAGCGACGGCACCGACAGGCGCGGGCTGGTCACCGACGGCAAACTGCTTCGCCCCAGCGAGCTGTCCGTCGATGGCAACGTGTTGGTGTTCGGCATCGGCAGCGACGCATCGCGCGAAGGGGTATTGCGGATCGGCAGGTCGCTCGAGGGGTCGTTCAGCCGCGGAAGTGACGTGTCCCTGATGACATTTGTGGTTGCTGCGCAACCGCTGCCGGCCATGGGCTGACCGTCCGGACAGAAGCGGGTGATCACGCCCTTCTTTGTCTTCGCTGCCTTGTCGCCCAGCGCAGGCGCGGTCAGGTTGGCCTTCTTCGTCAGCGCCGGAAGCGGCGAGCACAAAGCGGAGTTGCCCGAACATACCGAAGCGAAGGTCCAAGTCGGCACCAGGTCCCGCTTGATCTGCGTGACGCCGCCTTCGCGCGTGACATTGGCGGTGTGTCCGCGCTCCAGCAGTTGCGTGCATTTGCCGCCGGCGCAAACGCTGGCCTTGCCGTCCTGCAGCGAGACCAGGGTTTGGTTCTGCGAAATCCGGATATCGAGGATGGTGCCGCGAACGCCGATCGACGCAGAGGGCGTCTCGATCCTGTAGGATTTTGTCGGAATTTCCGGTGACGAAGCGGAAGGCGCCTTCGGTCAGGCGGATCGTGATCTGCTTGTAGCGCGACTCATCTGCGAAGACCGCGCGGTCGATCTTGAGCTCGGAGCTGGGCCCCAGCGTCAGCTTGGTGTTGTCGATCAGGCCGAAGCGGGCATCGCTGTTGGCGCTGGTGCGAATGACATCGTCGCGCGCCACGCCGTCTCCGACACTGATCGGGATCAGTTGGGCGCCATCGACATTGACGACCTCGTTGCGGACGAGTTCGGCCTGACCGACCTTTGGCGCGCCCTGCGCCACGGCGGCGGTGGCCCATGCAACGCCGCCGGCCACGCACAGAATGCGGAACTTGAGCATGGAGCGAATTGTGGACGTCCTGTTCATGCCAGAGAGATACGCGCCTGTTGGTCTCCGTCAACGCACGTGCGCAAAGCCGGTTCCGGTCTCAAGCCCTGCCGACGCGCAGGTCGCTGCCGACCGGCATCATCTCGTAGGGCGGCACAAAACCCTTCATGGCCGCGAGGCGGCTGCGCCAGGCGTGGATGGCCGGATATTCGGTCGCGATGTCGAAGCCGGTCTCTTCGGGCGGATAAAACACGTAGCCCGCGAGCGAGAAGTCGACGATGGTCGGGCGCTCGCCAAGCATGAAGGGGCGATCAGCGAGATGCTTGTTGACGATCGCGAACGAGCTTTCCGCGCGCGTGCGCATGAAAGCCAGCACGGCCGGATGCGGCGGCGGCGCGGTGAACGATTTCTGGAAACGATGGATGGCGTGGTTGTTGGTGAATTTGTGGTTGTCGAACAGGATCCAGCGCAGCGCCTCGTGCCGTTGATCGGCGTCAGGCGCGAAATGACCGGTGGTCTCCGCCAGCCACATCAGGATCGCGCCGGATTGCGACATCCGCTTGCCGTCAACCTCAAGCACCGGAACTTCGCCCATCGCGTTGACGCTATCGCGCCAGCCGGCGTCGCGCTGCACGCCGCCCGCAAAGTCGATACCGACCGGCGTCCAGTCGAGGCCCGCGCAATTCAGGTACAGCGCCACCTTGAAGGAATTTCCGGACGCACCGATGCAATAGAGTTTGTAATGGGCCATGGCAAAATCCCCTGCGCCCGCAGCCTGCCTGATCAAGGCGCGGCGTCAATAGGCTCGCCGCACTGGCGGCAATTGGCAGCAATCGGCGAAAGCCTGCCGCCTTGCCTCGACATTCCGTTTGGCCCTACAGTCGCTGTCAATGAGCGGCCGCTTGCGATGGCGGTCCAAGAAAACCTCAAGAAAAAACATGGACGGGAAAAACGAAATGAAGACTGATCCGTCCGCCATCGCGCCTTCCTCAAATCGCCCATTGTGAAAGTTCTCCTCGCCCATACGCCGCAGATGCGCCGCGACTATTATGGCGAGCGCAGCCTGAGCGGGCTGCGCGCCGTCGCCGACGTCACGCTGCATGAAGGCGACGACGCGCTCGATGCCGCCGCGCTGATCGAGGCCGCGCGCGATGTCGAGATCATCGTGGCCGACCGGATGACGCAGGGGCCAGGTGAGATTTTTGCAAAGCTGCCGAACTTGCGCGCCTTCGTGCGTTGCGCGGTCGATATCCGCAATATCGATGTCGGGGCGGCTTCCGCGGCCGGCGTGCTGGTGACGCAAGCAAGCCCCGGTTTCATCCAGTCGGTGGCCGAACTCGCGGTCGGATATATGGTCGATCTGTCGCGCGGCGTTTCCCGCGCCACTGCGGATTACCATGCAGGCCGCATGCCCGAGATCGTGATGGGGCGGCAACTCGCGGGCAGCCGGCTTGGCATCATCGGCTATGGCAGTATCGGCCGTTACCTCGCCGGCATCGCCAAAGTGCTGGGCATGGAGATTCTGGTCGCCGATCCCTTCGTGACCATCAGCGATGCCGCGATCCGGCATGTGCCGCTCGACGACCTTCTCGCCCGTTCCGACTATGTCGTCTGCCTCGCCATCGCTAACGAACAGACCGAAAATCTGATCGGGCAGGCGGCGCTGGCGCGGATGCAGCCGCACGCCTGCTTCATCAATTTGTCGCGCGGCAATCTGGTCGATGAGGCCGCGCTGGCGGCTGCGTTGCGCGAAAAACGCATCGCGGGCGCTGCGCTGGATGTCGGCCGCGCGCCCGACCAGATGCCGTCACCGGAACTGGCAAGACTGCCCAACGTGATCGCGACGCCCCATGTCGGCGGCCTGACGCCGCAGGCGATCGAACATCAGTCGGCCGAAACGGTTCGCCAGGTCGCGGATATCATCAAGGGCGAGGCGCCGACCGGCGCCGTCAATGCCATCAGCTGGACGCGGCGTCCTGTTGCAAAGGAAAAATCGTGAAGCGGTTGCCGTTCTTCTATGGCTGGATGATCGTCGCGGTGGTCTTCGTCACCATGGCGATCGGCGTCAATGCGCGCACCGCCTTCTCGCTGTTCTTCCCGCCGATCATCGGCGAGTTCGGCTGGGACCGTGGCGTCACCGCCGGTGCGTTCTCGTTCGGCTTCGTGGTATCCGCGCATCATGAGCCCGTTGATCGGCAGGATCATGGACCGCTACGGCCCGCGCGCGGTGATGGAGCTCGGCGTCGTGCTGATGGGCAGCGGATTGCTGCTGGCGCCGCTGACGACGCAGCCATGGCATCTCTATCTCACCATCGGCGTGCTGGTCGGCGCGGGCAGTGTCTGCCTCGGCTATTCCGGGCAATCGCTGTTTGTGCCGAACTGGTTCATCCGCCGCCGCGGCCTTGCGATCGGTATTGCGTTTGCCGGCGTCGGCATCGGCTCGGTGACCTTGCTGCCCTGGGTGCAGCACATGATCGAGCAGACCGGATGGCGCACCGCCTGCACGGCGATGGGCATCATCGTGCTGGTCGTGCTCGCGCCGATCAACCTCTTGCTGCGCAAGCGTCCCGAGGATATCGGCCTGTTGCCCGACGGCGACGCCGCGCCGACCGCAACCTCGGCAAAGCCGGTTTCGAACATCGTCGATCCCGTGTGGGCGAACACCGACTGGACCCTCGCGCTTGCACTGCGCACGGCGCGGTTCTGGTGGATCTGCGTCGGCTATTTCGCCGGACTGTACATCTGGTATGCGGTGCAGGTGCACCAGACCAAATTCCTGCTCGACATCGGCTTCTCTTCCAGCGTCGGTGTCTGGGCGCTCGGCGTGGTCAGCCTGCTCGGCATTCCCGGCCAGATCTATCTCGGCCATCTCTCCGACCGCGTCGGCCGCGAATGGGTCTGGGCCATCAGTTGCGCCGGTTTTGCGATCTGCTTCGCGGCGCTGATCGCGCTGAAGTTTGTTCCGAGTTTTTGGCTGGTTTACCTGATGGTGCTGACCCAGGGCGTGCTCGGCTACGGCCTCACGTCGGTGATGGGGCCTGTGGTGCTGGAAATTTTTCAGGGCAAGCAATACGGCAGCATTTTTGGCACCATCATGCTGGCGGCGCTGGCCGGCGGCGCCGCGGGGCCCTGGGCTACCGGTGTGCTCTATGATTTCTCGGGCAATTACACCGTCGCCTTTGCCGTCGGCATTGCGATGAGCCTGTTGTCGGCGATCGCGATCTGGCAGGCGTCGCCCGGAAAGGTTCGCGCGGTCGCGGGCAAGATGGCGCAAGGGTAGGGCGAGCGGAATGCCCGGCCCGCCACGGGCCGGCCGGACACTCCAGGAGATTTTCTATCGCTCGGCGTTCACGAGCTGATAAGTGCCGCGCTCAAAGTGTCGTAGACCGCCAACGCCTTGGCATCTGCGAACGGCAGGTACTGCATCATGATTACGCCGCCGATGCCGCGCGCGGGATCGATCCAGAAGAACGTGTTGTTGATGCCGCCCCAGCTCAGGCTGCCGGGTGAGCGCTTGCCGGGCACCTGGTCGGCCGTGATGAGAAAGCCGAGGCCCCATTTGTCGCGTCCGTCGGCGATGAAGCTGAAGTCGGCGCTGCGGGGCAGCGCGCTCTTGAGCGCGGGGACCGAGACCGCGCCGATGTGGTTCTGGCCCATCAGCGCCACCGTCTCGGCTTTCAGCACGCGCGCCCCGTCGAGTTCGCCGCCTTTCAGCAGCATGCGCATGAAACGCCCGTAATCGCTAGCGGTCGAGGCGAGGCCGCCGCCGCCGATCGGTGCCGCGATGGTGAGGCCGAGCTGCGTCTTTTGCAGCTCGATGGCGCCGTCCATGCGGTCGCCGGCGCGCTGCTGTTGCGCCACGAGGCGCGGCCCCTTTGCTTCGGGCACGTTATAGGAGGTGTCATCCATCTTGAGCGGGGCAAAGATGTGCTGCCGGAAATATTCCTCGAGCTTTTGGCCGGACACCGCCTCGACCAGCTTGCCGGCGACTCGGTAGAGGTGCTGTAGTGCCAGCGCTCGCCCGGATCGAACAGCAGCGGCCCGCCGAACGGATAGGTTTCGCCGGCGCGCGGCTTGAAATCCCGCCAGATCTCGCTGGTGAACGCATAGGCCAGTCCGGACGTGTGGGTAAGGAAGTGTCTGACTGTCGGCGGTCTTGATGCCGGACGGAGCCGGTAGTCTCCCGTCTTCGCATCGAAGGATTCGAACACCTTTAGTCCGGCAAGCTCCGGCAGATATTTTTCCGCGGGTCGTCGAGACCGATGCGGCCCTGCTCGACCAGTTGCATCAATGCCACCGAAGTGACCGGCTTGGTCATCGAAGCGATACGAAACAGCGCGTCGCCCGCAAGCGGACGTCCGGTCGCGACATCGGCCACGCCGAAGGCATTCTGATAGAGTACGCGATCTCGATCGGTGATCAGCGCGACAACGCCCGGCACGTCCTTGCGTTCGATCGCGCCGCGCAGGCTCGCGTCGAGGGTTGCGCCCGCTGGTGAGCTTTGTGCACTCGCAGTGTCGATCAATGCAGCAATCATGATGCCCGTCGCCAATACAATTTCGACCTTTTTTCGTTTCATGGAAGCCTCCCTGTCGCGCATAGCCCCGTTTTACCGAGGCTGTTTTTGTTCGACTCCGGCTCGATGACGGCGACAAGAATGCTGTTGCCACATCGGCCTGCCGCGTTGTGACACTAGCACTGGCAATTTGTTGAGTCTCGAATTCCCTCGCGATCACACGCTGCCCACTTCGTTCCTCGAATCTCCGCGAGCGAAGGGAGAGTGGGAGATCGCCATGGTCGCATGAATCCGGAAGACAGCTCAGCTCACGTCGAATGCATCGCCGATCGCCTGTTGCAAATCGTCGACCGCGCGCAAGAAGCTGTCAGCTGGCGTGGTTTCGGGATCGATCAGGCGATGCAGGCGGAAGCCGTCCTCCAACGCGAGGAAGATGGCGGCCACCCATGCCGGGTTTTCAAAGTTCCGGCCGCTGTGCTTCGAGGTGATCGCGACGATTTCGGTGAGCATCTGCCGGCGCGCGCGCAAGCGCTTGGCGAGTTCCGGCCGCCGTTTCTCGGCGCGCGCCACAAACAGGATCATTTCCATGTGAAGCAGGGGAGAGCGGCCGAGCGGATCCTGCCCCGTGCGCTCCATATTCCGGAATGCGTCGATGAAGTCCTGCAGGTTCTGGTGCTTGGCCAAAAGATCGAGACAGCGCTTGACCGACTGCTCGACGTGATCCTCGAGCATGGCGACGATCAACTCGTCCTTGTCGGCGAAATTCGAATAGAACGCGCCGCGGGTGAAGCCGGCCGCGGCCGCAATCCCTTCGATGCTGGCGGCATTGATGCCCTGTTCCTCGAATACCAGCGTCGCCGCCTCGAACAACTTGTCGCGGGTATCGTCCCGGGTCGGTCTGGTTCGCAACCTTGACATCGGCGCAGTTTAGGGCAGAATGCAACTCGATACAACTGTGTATCGAGTTGTACAGAACAATTCCGGGGCGGCAACCGAGCGAGGGACTCATGAACGAACATGTTCAGACTGCGACCAGTGCGCCGCTCTTCAATCCGCTTTCGCCGGAGTTCATCCGCAATCCCTATCCCCATTACGCGCGGATGCGCACCACCGACCCGATGCATCTGACGCCGCTCGGCATGTATGTCGCCAGCCGCCATGCGGAAGCGAGCATCGTGATTCGCGACAAGCGGTTCGGCAAGGACTATGCCGAGCGCACCATCCGGCGTTACGGCCCCAATATCATGGACGAGCCGTTGTTCCGCAGCTTTGGCCTGACGATGCTGCAGCAGGATCCGCCCGATCACACCCGCTTGCGCGGCCTGGTGGTGAAGGCGTTCACCGCGCGCCGGGTCGAAGACATGCGCCCGCGCATCCAGAAGGTCGTCGACGAGACGCTCGATCGCATCATCCCGCAGGGCCGGATGGATCTGATCGAGGATTTCGCGTTCCGCCTGCCGGTCACCATCATTTGCGACATGCTCGGAATCCCCGATGAGCATCGCGAGTTGTTTTATACCGGTGCGCGCGACAGCGGGCGCATTCTCGAACCGGTGCCGCTGTCGCCCGAGGAGATCAAGCAGGGCAACGCCCGCAGCGCGATGTCATCGATGTATTTCCAGCAACTGTTCGAGTTGCGGCGCAAGAGCCCGGGCGACGATTTGACCACGCAGCTCGTGCAGGCCGAGGAAGATGGCAGCAAGCTGACCAATGAAGAACTGACCGCCAACATCATCCTGCTGTTCGGCGCCGGCCATGAGACCACGGTCAATCTGATCGGCAATGGCCTGCTGGCGCTGCATCGCAATCCGGACCAGCTCGCGCTGCTCAAGGCCAAACCGGAATTGATCACCAACGCCATCGAGGAATTTCTGCGCTACGACTTTTCGGTACAGATGACCGGCCGGGTGACGCTGGAGGACATCGAGGATCTCGGCGGCAAGCGCATCCCCAAGGGCGAGACCGTGCTGTGCCTGCTCGGGTCGGCCAACCACGACCCGGCGGTCTATCCCGACCACCCGGAACGGCTGGACATTACCCGGCCCAACGTCAAGCCGCTGTCCTTTGGCGGCGGCATCCATTTCTGCCTGGGCGCCCAGCTTGCGCGTCTCGAGGCCGAGGTCGCGATCTCGACCCTGCTGCGCCGTCTGCCGGACCTGCGGCTGGATGACGCGGAGAACCCGCAATGGCGGTCGTCCTTCGTGCTGCGCGGCCTGACACGGCTGCCGGCGAGCTGGTGATCCCCGTAGCGTTTTCAAGCGAAAGCCTGCCCCGCACTTGATGCGGGGTGGCTACCGGTTCGCGTCAAGAAAACGCGTCCGAAAGAAACGCAGCAGCCGTGTGATGCCGCTGTGACTTCGCCACACTTGTCTCTATATTCCGGCTGCTCCGGCGTCGGGTTCGGGTGGGTGCCACCGCCGCCGGAGGCACCCTAAAGGAGACACCGTGCAGACGACCCTGCTCGGATTGGCGATCGCCTTCATCATCGCGCTGATGGCCGCGCTCGTCGGCCCGTATTTCATCGACTGGAACCAGTTTCGTCCGCAGTTCGAGGCCGAGGCGACCCGGATCGTCGGGGCGCCGGTGCGCGTCGCCGGCAAGCTCGATGCACGGCTGCTTCCGGCACCGTCGCTGCAGCTGCGCTCGATAACGGTCGGCGGCGCCAACGACCTCGGAAAAGTCCGCGCCGAAACGCTCGACGTCGAGTTCAGCCTGGGTTCGCTGATGCGCGGCGAGGTGCGCGCCACCGAACTGACTGTCAACGGCCTGGCGCTCGACCTCGGCCTCGATCCGAAGGGCCGCATCGACTGGCCGGCCTCGACCGGCACCTTCAATATGGGATCGCTGGCGATCGACCGGCTCAATCTCACCGGCCGCGTCGCGCTGCATGATGCCGCGAGCCGCGGCACGCTGGAGCTGAACGATATCGCCTTCAGCGGCGACGTTCGCTCGCTCGCCGGGTCGATCCGCGGCGAGGGCAATTTCATGCTGGAGGGCGTCCGCTATCCGTTTCGGGTCTCCTCCGGCCAGACCCAGGATGGCAACGGCACCCGCGTCCATCTCAATATCGATCCCGGCCAGCGTGCGCTGGCGCTTGATCTAGATGGCGTCCTGAATTTCGAGCAGCGCGCGCCGCGCTTCGAGGGCACAGCGACGCTGGCCGCGCCGGCGTCGGCCAAGGGCGTCGCATTGCCGTGGCGGATCATGTCGAAGGTCAAGGCCGATTACGCCGCCGCGCGGCTCGATCAGATCGAAGTGAACTATGGCCCCGAAGAGCGTGCGCTGAGATTTGCGGGCAACGGCGACGTCAGCTTTGGCGCATCGCCGTTGCTGCGAGCGTCGCTGACCGCGCGGCAGCTCGATGCCGACCGGTTCGCGGCAAAAGACAATACGTCCGAGACGGTGCGCGTCCTGCCGGCGATGCGCGCGCTGCTGTCGGGGATCCCGCCGACGCCGATCGCCACGCAGGTCGAATTCTCCTCCGAACAGATCATGCTGGGCGGGCGCCCGCTGCAGGATGTCGCCGCCGAACTCCGCGCCGGTGCTGGTGCCTGGACCGTTCGCCGGCTCGAATTCCGCGCGCCCGGCACGACAAAAGTGTCGCTCAGCGGTGCAAGCGCGCAAAACACCTCGCCTGACAATTTCAAGGCCGCGCTCAGCGTCGACTCCACCGACCCGGACGCGCTGATGATGTGGCTGCAGGGCCGCACCGATCTCACCTTTCGCAGCCAAAAACCGCTGCGGCTGCGCGGCGATGTCAGCGTCGCGCCAAACCGGTTTGCGATCGACGGCATGAAGGCCGAACTTGATGGCGGCGCGGTCGAAGGCCGGGTCGTCGTTTCGCATCCGCAGCCGGGTGGCGGCGCCCGGGTGGAAGCCGACCTGAAGGCCGAACGTCTCGACCTCGATGCGGCAACGGCTTTCGTGCGTTCGCTTGCGGGTCCGCAAGCCGAGTGGCCGGAAGAGGCGCAACTCTCGCTCGACGTCGGCCGTGCTATTTCGTCGGGTCAGGAATTGCGTCCGCTCGCGGTCAGGCTCGGCTACTCGCCCAAGACGATCTCGCTGGATCGGTTGAAGATCGGCCAGCCGGATGGCGTGACGATGGAGGGCAGCGGAAGCTTCGACCGGGCCAATGCGACCGGCAAGCTGACATTGAGCGCCGGCGCCGCGTCGTTCAATCAATTGACCGCGTTGATTGCGCCGCTGGCGCCGTCGGTCGTCGCGCGGCTCAATGCCATGGGGACGGGTCAGGGCGCGGCGCGCGCAAAGCTCGCGCTCGATCTCGAGAAGATCGCGGGGCAGGCCGACCGTGTCAGCGCGCGCGCCGTGCTCGATCTCGATACGCCGCAGCTCAAGGGCATCACCACGCTCACGGCGAAGCCGGCGGTCGCGGCCATCAACGGCATCGACATCGAAGCTGTCAGGCGCAGCGAAATTGCCGTCGAATCGAAACTGTCGTCGGTGCAGGGCGGCTCCTTGCTCGCCCTGCTGGGCCTCGACCGCGCGATCGCGGCGGGCGAGGGATCCGCGCAGTTCGAAGGTTCGGCAAACGGCGCGTGGGGTGCGCCGGTCCGTCTGAAGGCGAAGATTTCCGGTGCAGGCCTCGACGCCGAAGTGCAAGGCACGGCCGAACCATGGGCACAGGAGCCGAAGGCCGGCGTGACCTTGAAGGTAGGCAGCGTCAACCTCGCGCCGCTGCTCGATCTCAAGCCGGCCGACAAGCTCGCGCAAATCGGCCTGACTTCCCGTCTCACCGTCGCCGGCAATAAATGGACCTTTGACGATCTCGACAGCAGCATCGACGGCTCGCGGTTGCGCGGGCGCGTGGCGCTGACGCTCGACGAGGAAAAGTCGGTCGAGGGCGAGATCGGTCTCGATACGCTGGTGCTGGCCCCGACATTCGCGCTGGCGATTGGCGCCGCCGGTCATGACGCGGCCGAACCGCTTGGCGCGGGGCTGGTGAAAGGCTGGCGCGGCCGTATCGCGTTCCAGGCGTTGCGCGGCGTTTTGCCTGGGGGCGCCGAGTTGCAGCAGGTCGGCGGCACGGTCAAGGCCGACGGTCAGTCGCTGGGCTTTGACGATATCAAAGGCAAGATCGGCGGCGGCGAGATCAGCGCGAATATCGACGCAAGACCGGGCGCCAACGGTATTTCGCTCAATGCGCGCGTTCAGCTCTCCGGCGTCGATGGCGATGCATTGCGCTATCGCGCCCTCGCGATGCCCGGCGGGCGCGTCTCGCTGCAGATGACGCTGGCAAGCCAGGGCCGCAGTGCCTCGGCGTTGATCGGTGCATTGTCCGGCAGCGGCACCGTGACATTGGAGTCTGCAAAATTCGCGGGGCTCGATCCGCGCGCCTTCGAGGCCGCGGTTCGCGCCAGCGACAACGGGCAGGCCAAGGACGACGCCAGGCTGAAGCAGATCGTCGAGCCGGCGCTGTCGGCCGGCGCGCTGTCGGTCGCCTCGGCGCAGATTCCGTTCAATATCCGCGACGGACGGATGCGCGTCAGCGCCACCACGATCGATACGCTGGGCGTGCGCGCGGTCATCTCGGGTGGCTATGACATTCCCGCCGATCAGGCCGACATTCGCGCCGCGCTCGCACTGACGATGGTCTTGCCCGCGACCGGCCGGCCGGAAATCCAGTTGTTCGCGGCCGGCACGCCCGATGCGATGAGCCGCAGCGTCGATGTCGCGGCACTGTCGTCGTGGCTGGCGGTGCGGGCGATCGACCACGAAACCCGCCGCCTTGATGCCATCGAGCGCGGCGAGCCGCCGCCACCGGCGCCGGCGCCGATCGCGATACCGGCGGAGGCCGTGCAGGATGTGCTGCCGCCGCCCAGCGCGCCGTTGACGCAGGTGCCGTTGCCTCCGCGCCGCACGCCCCCGCCAAAGGCCAAGGCCGTTCCGCCGCGGCAACCGAGCGCCCGCAGCAAATGCCCCTGCGCCTGCCGCGCCTCAGCAGCAGGCAGCACCACCGCGTCCACCTGCGCCGCCTGCGACCAATACGCGCCCGCCGCCAGCCAGCAGCAGGCCGCGCCACTGCCGCCGCCGATCGAAG
>CAVSXQ010000034.1:0-61077 GCA_963731915.1 uncultured Alphaproteobacteria bacterium | reverse complement strand
GGAACGAAATCAGGCGGGGACACCTAGTGCGGCCCGCCCGCTACCGGCTCCGCCACATGCAGGAATTCGTCGAACGCGATGGCGCCCTCCGCAACGGTATGACAGGCGCGACTGCCGAGAGAGAGTTGCGCGTCATGGTCAAAGACATCGACGATGAAAAGCGGTTGCTTCGCGGCACTCCCTGATGGCGCTGCGTGCATGCGGATTTCATAGTCGCCGATCCACGCCAGCGAAATTGCCGTCGCGTCACCCTCGGGACGGGACAGAAGGCTGACATAGGCCCGGGAAACTCTCAGCGTTGTAAAATTGTATTCCAACACGCGGCCCACAATAAAACCTCGCGCTTTTGATGGTCGGCCGCATGATTGCCAGTTCCGCCATTACGAGACGCTGGCGAGCAAATTAATGTTTCGAAAGCCGGGGCACAGCTTTGGGTGCAATGGCGCAAGACCGCGCGGATTTTTGTTCCAGGACGATCGCGATTGACCGCCGCATCCACTTATGCGCCTTTATGAGGCAAGATGGCTCTCCAGCGACTTGAGGAGGACCAACGCCGTGAAGCGGGATTTTGACCTCATCGTCTATGGCGCGACGGGTTACACCGGCGGCCTCATCGCAGAATATCTGGCGACGTCGTATCGGGGCGAGGATGCTCCGTCGTATGCGCTCTCTTGGGCGATCGCAGGGCGTTCGACCGACAAGCTCCGGAAGGTGCGTGCCGATATCGGGGCACCGGACGATTTGCCTTTGGTCGAGGCGGATGCCGCCGACCCGGCCAGCCTGCGTGCGATGTGCGAGCGTGCGGCCGTGATCATCACGACGGTCGGACCCTATCAGCGCTACGGTACCGAGCTTGTGGCGGCCTGCGCGGCCACGGGCACCGGCTATGTCGATCTGTGCGGCGAGCCGGCCTGGATGCGGCGCATGATCGACATCAATCACGAAGAGGCGAAACGGACCGGCGCGCGCATCGTCTTCTCCTGCGGCTTCGATTCCATCCCGTTCGATCTCGGCGTGCTCACATTGCAGGAGAAGGCGCGCGAGAAATTCGGTCGCCCGGCGCGGCGGGTCAAAGCCCGCCTTCGCAAGATAAAGGGCGGCATGTCCGGCGGCACCGCGGCGAGCGCGAGTGCGACGTTGGGCGCCGCCGCGCGGGACCCGGCGCTGATCCGGCTGCTGACCGATCCCTTCGCGTTGACGCCGGGGTTCACCGGGCCGTCGCAGCCGTCGGGCCTCATCCCCCAATACGACCCGGGCATGAACGCGCTGCTGGTGCCGTTCCCGATGGCGCCGGTCAACACCAAGAACGTGCACCGAACGAATTTCCTGTTGGGCCATCCCTACGGCACGGACTTCGCTTACGACGAGATGATGGTTGCGCCGGGAGCCGGCGAAATCGCTCGCGTGGCGACGGAGACGCTCGCCACGGCGTTTTCCCTGCTCGGCACCGGCGGTCTCAAACCCGGCGCAGGCCCTACCCGGGAAGAGCGCGAGAAGGGTTTTTACGACATCCTCTTCCTCGGCGAACTGCCGGATGGCGGACGGGTCGAGGCGGTCGTCACAGGCGACCGCGATCCCGGCTATGGCTCGACCAGCAAGATGATCGCCGAGAGCGCACTCTGCCTCGTGCGCGACGTGCAGGGCGAGGGCGGCATCTGGACGCCGGGCGCGCTGATGGGCCAGGCGTTGCGCAAGCGTTTGACCGAGCGCGCCGGCCTCACCTTCAGCGCGCGTTGAGACCAGCGAAAGCGCTGGCCTGGCGAGCGCGCAGATACGAAGTGGGGCTGTTAGCAGGCCGCGCCGTGGTCTCGCCATGGTCGGAGCAGGCCCTCTCACGTCCTTGAGGCGATCTCGCGGCGCGTTTCGCCCGAGTTATTTCGACTTGCCTCGTCACCAATTTTCCTCTCACGCCTTGGCCAGGGCGTGATCCAGATCGGCGATGATATCGTCGGCATGCTCGATGCCGATCGAGAGTCTGACGTAACCCTCGGTCACGCCGGTCTTGAACTGCTCCTCGGCGGTGAGTTGCGAATGCGTGGTGGTGGCGGGATGGATCGCCAGCGAGCGCGCGTCGCCGATGTTGGCGACGTGGTAGAACATCTTCAGCGCGTCGATGAATTTCTGACCGGCCTCCCGCCCGCCCTTGAGCTCGAAACCCACCAGCGCGCCGTATCCACCCTTCAGATAGGCATCGGCCCGGCGCTTGGCCTCGCCGGTCATCTTCGACGGAAAGATCACCTTGGTGACCTTTGGATGCCTGGCCAGATAGTCGGCGACCGCGTTGGCGTTGGCGCAGTGCTGACGCATGCGCAATGCCAGCGTCTCGAGGCCCTGAATGAACATGAAGGCGTTGAACGGCGACATCGCAGCACCTAGGTCGCGCAGCAGCGTGACCCGCGCCTTCAGGATGTAGGCAATCGGCCCGAGCGGCTTGACCGCCTGCGTCCATACCGCACCGTGATAGCTCGGATCCGGCGTGTTGAGCATCGGAAAACGCGCCGCATGCTTCTCCCAATCGAAGTTTCCGCTGTCGACGATGATGCCGCCGATGGAAGTGCCATGGCCGCCGATATATTTCGTCGTCGAGTGCATGGTGATGGTGGCGCCGTGCTTGATCGGCTGGCACAGCATCGGGCAAGCCGTGTTGTCCATGATCAGGGGCACGCCCAGTTCCTTGCCGATTTTGGCGACCTCGGCGATCGGAAACACCGCGAGTTTGGGATTGGGCAGTGTCTCGCCGTAGTAGCACCGGGTCTTCGCGTCGGTGGCGCGGCGGAAATTCTCGGGGTCGACGGGATCGACGAAGCGGCACTCGATGCCCATCGTACCCAGGGTGTTCTGGAACAGATTCCAGGTGCCGCCGTAGATATCCGTGGAGCAGACGAAATTATCACCGGCATGGCAGATGTTCTGTACGGCAAACAGCGAGGCGGCCTGGCCTGACGCCAGCGCCAGCGCGGCGACGCCGCCTAGTGCCGCGACCCGCTCCTCGAGCACGGCCTGGGTCGGGTTCATGATGCGGGTGTAGATGTTGCCGAGCTCCTTCAACGCGAACAGATTGCCGGCATGCTCGGTCGAATTGAACTGGTAGGATGTCGTTTGATAGATCGGCACCGCCACGGCGTTGGTGGCGGGATCGGCGCGATAGCTGCCGCCACGAAGGACGATGGTCTCCGGGTGCTGGCTTTCGGTCGGCATGGTTTCTCCATTCATTCAAGTCGCAATCGATTGTGCTCTAACGTCGCGCAGAACCTACCGCTGCACCAGCCGCAAATTTCCCTGCTTCATCCATTTCTCGCCAGCCGCATCCGGCGGCGAGGCCAGCAGGACGCCGGCGAAATCATCTGATAGCACGATGTGCCTGACGATATCGGGGTTGATGACCCTGGCATGCGAGATCGGCAGCATGTGTCCGGCCGCCGGCAGGTGTTTCGCCTCCGCACCAGGGATGATCGAGGCAAGCCGCCCGACAATTCGCTGGGTGAGGTAGGGCGAATGCCCCCCTGAATACAGCAGCGTCGGCACACGAAGGCCCGCCGCTGCCGCCGCCACATCCTGTTCGCCGAGGATGGCGGTGAAATCGAACGCGATCTTTTCGACTTGCTCGATCATGCGCAGCCGGACTTCGCCGGGCAGCTTTTCGGCGGGCCCTGAGCCGCTCCAGAACAGCAGGAACTTGTCGAGTGCCTCCATGGACATGCCGTTCCACAGATCGACGTAGAGATTGCGTCCGAGGTCCGCGAACCCATCGTGCAGCCGCCGGTCGGCGTCGTTGTCGCACAGCAGCGTCGGCAGCACCGGTTCGATCAGGGTCAGGCTGCGAATGCGGCTCGCATATGGCCAGGTCGTTGCCATTTTGAAAGCGACGGCGCCACCGTAGGAATGGCCGATGAGATGGATCGGTCCGGCCGCCTGATCGATCTGATCGCTCAGCTGGGCGATTTCGTCCGCCAGCGTCATGGGCAACAACGGCCGGGCACGATTGCCGCCATATCCGGAAAGATCCGGAGCGATCACGCGATAATCCTCGCCGAGTTCTTCCGCCAATCGCGCCCATTGCCGGCCGGAGCCGAGCGAACAATGCAAGGCTATGACGCAGCGTTTCAATTCCTGACGGGAGAAAATTTCAACTGAATGTGTCATCGGAGCATTCCTGATTGAGCTTCATAATTTGCAAAGTGTCTGTGGGGCCGGCGTACGGAAAGCCTTGGGACGGCCCGGGCCTCAATTCTTCGAATGAGGCCCGGATCGACAAATGATCGTGACAAGGTCGCTTGCGCTCTCTCAGCGTTTGGTGATGACGATCTCGAGATACTCGCTCGGCACAACCAGGCTGCCGTTGCTGGCGCGGTTCATGCGCACGATCAGCGCGTGCAGGTCGTCATGGAGCTGCTGCTGCTTCGCCGGATCGAGTGCGGCGAACGCCTTCAGCACCGGACCGTAATAGGTCTTGAAGATATCCATGAAGTGTTCGGGCGAGCGGTAGCGGAAATTGAACAGCCGGGATTCGGTTCGGATGGAGGTTGCGCCGGCGTCGAACATCTCGTTGAGGCGCGGCCGCGTGCCCCACAGTGCGGGCGATTTAGCGCCGGCCGGCGGCGGCAGATATTTGCCGAGCGTCTTGAACACCTGGCCGATGAAGCCCTCGGGCGTCCAGTTCGCCAGCCCGATCTTGCCCTTCGGTTTGCAAACGCGCATCAGCTCGGCAGCGGCACGATCCTGGTCCGGCGTGAACATCACGCCAAAGGTCGACAGCACCACGTCAAAACTGTTGTCGGTGAACGGCAGGTTTTCGGCGTCCGCCTCGCGGAAGTCGATGACCGCGCCTTCAGCTTCCGCGCGGGCATGGCCTTGCTCCAGCAGCGCCGGCACATAGTCGGTCGACGTGACGTCGCACCAGCGGCGTGCGGCCGCCAGAACTCGCCATGCCGTTGCCGGCAGCGACGTCGAGCACCTTCGAGCCGGCCATGATGTCGAGCGCCTCGCAGAGCTGTTCGCCGACGATCTGCAACGTGGTGCCGACAATGGCGTAATTGCCCGACGACCATGCGGCCTGTTGCCGCGTCTTGAGGGCGGCGAGATCGGGTGTCGCGGTTGTGGCAGGCTGGGTGGCCTGCGTTGCCAGGGTCGAGGTTGCAGTGGCCATGGTGTTTCCTTCCCGGTGTGCTAGCGCAGTCACGGAATGCGACCGCGGTTTGACCAAGGATGGCTTGGTGCGACCACAAAGACTCTGACCCGCGCTTGATTTGTGCTTGAGAGCCGCCTGATTATTGCTTTAGAAACAGCCTTTTGATCGAACAGCGACATGCAGTTTTTCTTTACCGACCATGTACTTGACAGGGATCGACGCGAATTGCGCCGCGGTACCGAGGCGATCGCGGTTGAACCGCAAGTGTTCGATGTACTTGTATGTCTGCTGGAGCGCCGCGATCACGTCGTCACCAAGGACGATCTGATCGATTCGGTCTGGGGCGGCCGTATCGTTTCCGAGTCGACGTTGACGAGTCGAATTAACGCCGCCCGCAAAGCGGTCGGCGACAGCGGGCGAGACCAGACGCTGATTCGCACCATCGCGCGAAAAGGTTTTCGTTTCGTCGGCGAGGTGCGAATCCAGCCAGCCGGCCCCGGCGCGCCGGCGCCCGTCAATGATCTCGCAGATCAACCTGATCCCGCCGCACGCCCGGCGCTTCCGCCGCTCGATCGGCCCGCGATCGCCGTGCTTCCCTTCGCCAACATGAGCGACGAGGCGGAACAGGAGTATTTCTCGGACGGCATCAGCGAGGACATCATCACCGCACTGTCCAAGCTGCGCTGGTTCTACGTGATCGCCCGCAACTCCTCCTTTGTCTACAAGAACAAGGCGGTCCCCATCAAACAGGTCGCCGAAGAGCTGGGCGTGGGCTACGTGCTCGAAGGCAGCGTGCGCAAGGAAGGCAGCCGGGTTCGCATCACGGCGCAGCTCAGCGATGTCTCGACCGGCATCCATATCTGGTCGGATCACTACGACCGCAGCCTTGCCGACGTATTTGCGGTCCAGGACGAAATCACCCAGGCCATCGTCGCGGCGATCGAGCCGCAGCTCTACGCCGCCGAGAATTTTCGCGCCGAACGCAAGACCCCGGACAGCATGGATGCCTGGGAGCTGGTGATGCGCGCGCTGTCGCATTATTGGCGGGTGACGCGGCAGGACAACATGGTGGCGCAGGCGTTGCTGGAAAAGGCGATCAGCATCGATCCGAATTACGGCCAGGCGCTGGGCCTGCTGGCCGCCAGCCATTTGTTTGGCGCCCATATGGGATGGACCACGATGGCAGAGGCGATCCCGATCGGCGAACGCGCCGCGCTCGCGGCCATCCGGGCCGACAGCGAGGATCCGTGGGCGCATTATGCGCTCGGCAGTGTCTATCTCTTCACGCGTAGTTCGACGATTCGCTGGCGGAATTCGAATTGGCGACGCGGCTCAATCCGAGTTTTTCGCCGGCCCGCGGCCTTCACGGCGTGGTGCTGGCTTATTGCGGCCGCTGGGAGGAAGGCGAGGTCGCGGCCCGCCAGGCCTTGCGCCTCAGTCCGCGCGATCCCTTTGCGGCGGTTTATTGCGGTGTCGCCGCCTACGCTCAATATGTCGGGCGCAACTACGACGAGGCGATCCGGATGTCGCGCGAGTCGCTCCGGCAACGCAGCGACTTTGTCGGGGCCCACCGGGTATTGGTGGCGGCGGCCGGGATGACCGGTCAGGCCGAAATTGCCGAAGCGGCGCTGCGCGAGCTGTATCGCGCCCAGCCAAATGTGTCGCTGGACTGGATCGCAAAGGAAATGCCTTTCAAGCTCGACAGCGAGCGGGAGCATTATCTCGACGGATTGCGGCGCGCCGGCCTCCGGTAACCATGCCGGATCACGCGGCGGTCACGTATTCGTGCGGCGCGCGTGAACTCTTCGCGGCAGAAAACCGCGCGAAACTGCCCGCAGAACGGCCCTCTCAGGCACATCTCAAGCTGATCTGAAGGAAAAATCCCGCGCCTGCGAAAGTCTTCGACCGGTGGTGCATGCATGGTGCAGGCGGGGAAGGGAAGCCTGCCTCTTCAAAGGATGAGAACTACCATGAGCATGTTGAACAATATTTCAGACTATTCCTCGACGCCGATTGCGATTCGAAGATCGATCAAGGTTATTGCGCGCGGGTTTTTCCGTGCCATCAAGGATACGGTCGCCGTCATTATCGCGCAGCGCGAACATCAGGCGAACCTCGCAATCCTGCGGCGTTTCACCGACCGTGAACTGAGAGACGTCGGTCTGATCGCAGCCAGATCGGCGCCGGCCTGACCCAGGCTGCCAAGGATCGTGCCCTGAACCAGCTCTGTCTCACAAGACGGTGACGCTATGGCTCCCTGCCCCCCGTGCGCAATTGCGCACCAGGCAGGGGCGACCATCACGGCTCCACCTTCGCAAACCGGTCGTCGAGCGCGTAGCCGGCGCCGCGCACGGTGCGGATCGGGTCCTGCTCGCGGCCCGGGTTGAGCAATTTGCGCAAGCGCCCGATATGCACGTCCACGGTGCGCTCGTCGATATAGATGTCGCGGCCCCAGACGCTGTCGAGCAATTGCTCGCGGCTGAACACGCGGCCGGGATGCTCGAGGAAGAATTCCAGCAGGCGATACTCGGTCGGGCCGAGATCGATCGGCCGGCCCGAGCGCGCCACGCGTCTTTTCTCGCGATCGAGCTCGATGTCGCCATAGGTCAGCACGGAGGCGAGCCGCTCCGGGCTGGCGCGCCGCAGCAGGCCTTTTACCCGCGCCAATAGTTCGGGCACCGAGAACGGCTTGACGATGTAATCGTCGGCGCCGGTCGCCAGCCCCCTCACCCGCTCGCTTTCCTCGCCGCGCGCGGTCAGCATGATGATCGGCAATTGCCGCGTCTCCGGCCGCGCCCGCAGGCGCCGGCACAGCTCGATGCCGGACAGGCCGGGCAGCATCCAGTCCAGTACGATCAGGTCCGGTACGCGCTCCTTCAGCCTCGTGTCGGCATCGTCGCCGCGTCCGACCGTTTCGACCTCATAGCCTTCGGCGTCGAGGTTGTAGCGCAACAGCGTCGTCAGCGCTTCCTCGTCTTCCACCACCAGAATGCGTGCGCTCATGAGCGTTTGGATTCCTAGTTATTGGGGACCGTCGTGGCAAAGGTCGTCATGTCGCCCTTCGGGCGCTTGTCGAGGATTTGCTGGCCCTCGATCATGTAGAACACGGTTTCGGCGATATTGGTCGCGTGATCGCCGATACGCTCGATATTCTTGGCGCAGAACATCAGATGGATACAGAACGAGATGTTGCGCGGGTCTTCCATCATATAGGTAAGCAACTCGCGGAACAAAGAGGTGCAGATGGCGTCGACTTCCTCGTCGCCCTTCCAGACGTTCATCGCCGCCGGCAGGTCGTGCGAGGCGTAGGCGTCGAGCACCGCCTTGACCTGCGACTGCACGAGGTCGGTCATGTGCTCGAGGCCGCGGATCAGCTTCAGCGGATGGAAATCGCTGTCCAGCGCCGAGACGCGCTTGCCCATGTTCTTGGCGAGGTCGCCGATCCGCTCGAGATCGGTGGCAACCCGCATGGCGCTGACGATCTCGCGCAGGTCGACCGCCATCGGCTGGCGCCGCGCGATGGTCAGCACCGCGCGTTCCTCGATCGTGCGCTGCAAGGTGTCGATCTCGATGTCGGAAGCGACCACGCGTTTTCCGAGCGCGATGTCGCGGCGGACCAGCGCGTCGACGGAATCGGTGACCATGCGCTCGACCAGGCCGCCCATCTCGGCGACCAGCCGGGTGAGTTCCTGCAAATCGCTGTCGAACGCTTTCGCGGTGTGTTCGGAAGCCATCTTTACTCTCCTTAGCCGAACCGGCCAGTGATGTAGTCCTGGGTGCGACGATCGCCCGGCGAGGTGAAAATCTTGTTGGTGTCGTCGAACTCTATCAGTTCGCCGAGATACATGAACGCGGTCTTGTCGGAGACGCGCGCGGCCTGCTGCATGTTGTGGGTCACGATCGCGATCGTGTAGTCCTCGGACAGCTCCTGGATCAACTCCTCGACCTTGGCGGTCGAGATCGGATCGAGCGCCGAGCACGGCTCGTCGAACAGGATCACCTCGGGCCGCACCGCGACGGTGCGTGCGATGCAGAGCCGCTGCTGCTGGCCGCCGGAAAGCGAGAGGCCGCTTGCATTGAGCTTGTCCTTGACCTCGTTCCACAGCGCGCCGCCGCGCAGCGCCTTCTCGACCCGGCCGTCCATCTCCGATTTGGAGATCTTTTCATAGAGGCGGATGCCGAAGGCGATGTTCTCGTAGATCGTCATCGGGAACGGCGTCGGCTTCTGGAACACCATGCCGACCCGCGCACGCAGCAAATTGAGGTCGAGCTTGGGATCGAGCACGTTGGTGTGGTCCAGCATCAACTGGCCGGTGGCGCGCTGGCCCGGATAGAGATCGTACATCCGGTTGAAGATGCGCAGCAGCGTGGACTTGCCGCAACCGGACGGGCCGATGAAGGCTGTGACGCGGTTCGTGCCGAGCGTGAGGTTGATGTTCTTCAGCGCATGATGCTCGCCGTAATAGAAGTTGAGACCGCGCGCGGTAACTTTCGGCGGCGCGTCCGCCTGATGCATTGCCGTCGGCAGCGCGCCTGAGGGGGAACTCACGGATACGGAAAGATCGTTCATTTTGCGGTCCTCTCGGCGCCAAGGATGCGCGCGCCAATGTTCAGGGCAAGCACGGTTAGCGTAATGAGCAGGGCACCGCTCCACGCCAGCTGTTTCCAGTAGACGTAGGGGCTCTGCACGAAGTTGTTGATGGTCACCGGCAGGTTGGCCATCGTCTTGGTGAGGTCCAGGCTGAAGAACTGGTTGGAGAGCGCGGTGAACAGCAGCGGCGCGGTTTCACCGGCGACACGCGCGGTCGCCAGCAGCACGCCGGTGATGAGGCCGGCACGCGCGGCACGGTAGGCGATCCGCTTGATCACCAGCGAACGCGGTAGCCCAAGCGCGGAGGCGGCCTCGCGCAGCGGACCGGGCACCAGCAGCAGCATATCCTCGGTGGTGCGGACCACGACCGGAATGACGATCACCGCCAGCGCCAGACAGCCGGCCAGCGCCGAGAAGCCGCGCATCGGCACCACCACCGCGCCATAGATGAACAGGCCGATGATGATCGAGGGCGCGCTGAGCAGGATGTCGTTGATGAAGCGGATCACCGAGGTGAGCCTGTCGTGCCTGCCGTATTCGGCGAGATAGGTGCCGGCGAACAGCCCGAGCGGCGCGCCGATGCCGACGCCGATCACGGTCATGATGATCGAGCCAATGATGGCGTTCAGCAGTCCGCCGTCGGTCGATCCCGGCGGCGGGGTGTTTTCGGTGAAGACCTGCAGGTTCAGTCCGGCGAGGCCGTTGTAGAACAGCGTGAACAGGATCAGCGCCAGCCAGGTGACGCCAAATATCGCCGCACCGAGGCAGAGGAAGCGGATGATGATGTCGTTGCGGCGACGGGATCGGTAGATCGGGTTCATGGCCTAGTTCCCCGCCTTCTTTTCCAGCCGCATCAGCATCAGCCGGGCGGCTGCGAGCACGAAGAATGTCAGCAAGAACAGCAACAGGCCGAGCAGGATCAGACCCGACTGGTGCAAGCCGTCGCTCTCGGCGAATTCGGAGGCGATCGCCGCCGAGATCGTGGTACCCGGAGAAAACACCGAACCCGTGATCTTGAAAGCATTGCCGATGATGAAGGTGACCGCCATGGTCTCGCCGAGCGCGCGGCCGAGCGCCAGCATGATGCCGCCGATCACACCGACGCGGGTGTAGGGGATCACGACATTGCGCACGACTTCCCAGGTGGTGCAGCCGATGCCGTAGGCGGCCTCTTTCAGCACCGGCGGCACGGTCTTGAACACGTCGACCGAAATCGCGGTGATGAAGGGCAGCACCATGATGGCAAGGATCAGCGCGGCGTTGAACAGGCTGAGATAGGACGGCGGGCCGGCGAAGATCGTGCCCAGTATCGGCCAGCCCTCGAACAGGCGGATCATGAACGGCTGAAAACTATCGGCCATGAACGGGCCGAGCACGAAAAATCCCCACATGCCGTAAATGATTGACGGGATGCCGGCGAGTAATTCCACCGCGATGCCGATCGGACGGCGCAGCCATTGCGGACAAAGCTCGGTCAGAAAGATCGCAATGCCAAGCCCAACCGGAACGGCGATCAGCATCGCGATAACGGAGGTGACGATCGTGCCGTAGATCGGACCCAGGGCACCCAGCACCGGCGGATCGACGGAAGGAGCCCAGCGCGAGGTGAACAGGAAGGAGAACCCAAACTCCTTCATCGCCGGCCAGGCGCCGACGATCAGCGAAAGGATGATGCCGCCGAGAATGAGCAGGACCGAAATCGCACAGGCCCGGGTGATCCAGTAGAAGGTAACGTCGCCGAATTTGAAGGCGCTGAGCGCCTTGGCACGATCGTAAGGTCCCGCAGCTTCCATTACGTCGCTCTGAACGGCCATGTCTGCCACCGCTATCCCCTCTCTAATTCAACGCCACCCAAACCGCCACGTCCCCGAAGCGATTCTCACCGACGATTTTCTCGTCTCTTGTGTCTTGCCATTCGCCTTGAAGAAGGCCCGCGCCCGCGGGATAACCGCGGGCGCGGGGTCTTCCGTTCAGGCTCAGCTCTTGATGTCGGCCGACCAGGTCTTTTCGATCTGCTTGACGACCGTATCCGGCATCGGGATGTAATCGAGATCCTGGGCCATCTTGTCGCCCTTCTCGAACGCCCACTTGAAGAACTTGATCGCTTCCTTGGCCGCGGCCTTGTCGACGGGATCCTTGTACATGATGATGAAGGTCGCACCGGTGATCGGCCAGGACGCATCGCCAGGCTGGTCGGTCAGGATCAGGTAGTAGTTCTTCGAGTTTGCCCAGTCGGCATTCGCCGCCGCGGCCTGGAACGCTTCGATGGTCGGCTGGATGGTCTTGCCAGCCTTGTTGATCACCGCCGCATGGGTCAGCTTGTTCTGCTTGGCGTAGGCGTACTCGACGTAGCCGATCGAATTCTTGGTCTGGCTTACGTTTCCGGCGACGCCTTCATTGCCCTTGGCGCCAACGCCCGTCGGCCACTCGACTGCGGTGCCGGAGCCGGCCTTCGCCTTCCATTCCGCGTTCGCCTTCGAGAGATAGTCGGTCCAGAGGAAGGTGGTGCCGGAGCCGTCGGAGCGGCGCACCACGGTGATGGCGTCGGAGGGCAGCTTCAGCTTCGGATTGAGCTTGGCGATCGCCGGGTCGTTCCACTTCTTGACCTTGCCGAGATAGATGTCGCCGAGCAGTTCGCCCGAAAAGACCAGTTCGCCCGGCTTGATGCCTTCGAGGTTCACGACCGGCACCAGGGCGCCCATCGCCTGCGGCCACTGGATCATGCCGTCCTTTTCAAGCTGCTCGGGCTTGAGCGGCGCGTCGGAGGCGCCGAAGGTCACGGTCTTGGCCTGGATCTGCTTGATGCCGGCGCCCGAGCCGATCGACTGATAGTTCAGGCCGTTGCCGGTCTCCTTCTTGTAGGCGTCGGCCCACTTCGAATAGAGCGGGAACGGGAAGGTCGCACCCGCGCCGGTGATGTCGGCGGCAAAGGCCGAGGTCGACGCGGCAACGAGGCCGGCTGCGACCATTGTCTTGATGAAATTCATCGGTGTCTCCATCTCGTGAGCGAAGCGCCGGACGCGCCCGATTGCGCTCACACGCCGCACCGTTTAGGGGCGGTCGATGCTCGTTTTATAAAGGTTTGATGACAGGTGGATGACAGGGGCAGGCCATTGAAATCACTGGATTTCAGGCCGCGGACCCCGGCTTGGTCTGGGGAAAACAGGCGGTAAAACTTGCACCGTTTTTCGGCACGCTTTCGATCAACAGCCGGCCGCGATGACGGGCAAGGATATGTTTCACAAGGGATAAACCGAGCCCGGTTCCTCCCTGGGCGCGGCTGTCGCCGACATCGACCCGGTAGAACCGCTCGGTGAGCCGCGGCAGGTGCTCAGGCGCAATGCCGGGGCCGAAATCGCGCACCATGACGCGATATTCCGGGGCGCCTTCGCCCGAACTGGCCGAGGTCAGCGAGACGATCACCTTGCCGCCGGAGGCGCCGTATTTGAGCGCGTTCTCGATCAGGTTTTCGAACAACCGCAGCAACTCCTCGCGGTCGCCGGCGATCAGAACCGGCGTCTCCGGCAGATCGATCTCGATCTCCACCTGGCGTTCGCGCGCCAGGGGCTCCAACCCGTCGGCGACCTGGCGGATGATCGGCACGATATCGGCCAGCGTGTCGGGGCGGACATGGGCCGACAATTCCACCCGCGACAGCGACAGCAGATCGTCGATCAGCCGCGCCATCCGGGTCGCCTGGGTGTGCATGATGCCGAGGAAACGCTCGCGGGCACGGACGTCATCTTTCGCGGGGCCCTGCAGCGTATCGATAAAACCCGACAATGCGGCGAGCGGCGTGCGCAGCTCATGGCTGGCATTGGCGACGAAATCGGCGCGCATTTCCTCGACCCGGCGCAGCGGCGTCTGGTCGTGGAACGTCATCAGCATGCATTTGTCGGTGCCGCCGAACAGCGTCGGCACCGGCACCGGCGTGATGATCAATTCCATCCAGCGATCGACCGGCACGTGATCCAGATAGGTGGTGCGGCGCGGCTCGGAGGTGGCGATCGCCTCGCGCAATGCGGTGATGATCTCGGGCGAGCGCAGCGCGAATTGCGCCAGTTCGTTCTTGCGCAACGCCGGCGCGAGCTGGGCTGCGGCGGCATTGAGATGCAGGACGCGGCCGGCGCGGTCGAGCAGCACGGCGGGATCTGGCATGCCGGCCACCACGGCGCTGACGGACGCGGCCTCGACCGGGCTGGTGGCGCGGACGTCGTCGCGCGAAGCCGCCACGTCGTGCAGCCGCCAGGGCACCAGGGCGGCGGCGGCGATGCAGGCGAACACGGCAGCGGCGCGGATCAGCGACAATTCGCCGAACACGACCAGCACGGAGAGCGCCAGCCCCGCGGCCAGCAGGATGATGGCCGAATGCCGCAACCGGTCCGGCCAGGGCGAGAAGATGGAAGAAGGAGATTCGTCTATTGCCATCGCATCGGCTTTCTTCCCGTCCGATCAGGCGCTGCCGTCTCTCCGCTCGCGCACGTACACGGCTTCGCGCCTCGGCTCGGCTCTGGGCTGGACGTCGGCGGCCGACGCCAGCCGCCGCAACCGCTTCGATCGGGCGCCGACGATAATCTCGCGAAGCGTCAGCAAGATTACAGACATGACAAAGGGCGCAATATAATAGAGGACGCGGAACAGCAGCATTCCGGCCAGCAATTCCTCCCGGTCCATCTGCCAGAGGCCGACCAGCATGGCGGCGTCGAATACGCCGAGGCCGCCGGGGGAATGGCTGGCGAAACCGAGCAGGGTCGCCGAGACAAAGATCACCGCGACCACGACGAAGCCGACGTGCGGCTCGTCGGGGGTCAGCATGTACATCGCAAGCGAACAGAAGCCGAGGTCGACGATCCCGATCGCGATCTGCAGCAGCGTCAACGGCCCGCCCGGCAGCGTCACCGTCCACGGCCCGCGGCCGACCACCCGCGGCTGGCTCCAGACCCAGGCCACATAGGCGACCAGCCCCACGATGATGACAAAGGCCGCCGCGCGGTTCAGCCAGATCGGAAGCTGGTCGATGGAGGCGGCCGCCTCCGGATGATAGGCGATGCCCAATCCCAGCACCGCGGCATTGCCGAGCCAGAAGGTCAGGCCGGCGAGAAAGCAGACCTTTGCGACGTCGATCGCGTTCAAACCCCAGGCGGAATAGATCCGGTAGCGCACCGCGCCGCCGGTGAAGACGCTGGCGCCGACATTGTGGCCGATCGAATAGGAGGTGAAGCCGGCCATCGCGTTGACGCGATAGGGCACGTCGGTGCGGCCGATCGCGCGGACCGCGAACCAGTCGTAGAATGTCAGGGTGAAGTAGCCGGCCGCCACGAACAGTGCGGCGAGCGCGATCCGGCGCGGCTCGGTGCTCTTGATGGCGTCGATGACCTCATTGGTGTCGATGCCGCGGAGCATGTGATAGAGCACGTAGCACGCGATCCCGATCACCGTAATGCTGATCACGACGCCCAGCTTATGCAGGACCTGCTTCTGGCGCAGAAACGAGATCGCCCTGCGTATTGCTTCCAGCATCTAGACCTCGACAACGATCCAGCGGCGATTGCTTCGGTCGAACCCCGCCGCTGCCGCCGCTGCGCTTGCTCCCTGGGCCCTGTGGTAGCGCGTTTTGGGCCGGAGTGGAATTCACCTGACGGAGAATAAAACGCGATTCTTCAACATATTAGGTGGCTTGCATGACAGCCAATGCACAGATTTGCTGCATTCCGGCCAGTCCGACAAAATACGGACATGCCGCCGGGTGGCGCCGGCGGCGCGCTCAAGCAGCGGATTTCGCGGCCAAACGCTGGAAAAACAGCAGATCGAGTTCCGGCGCTTGACCCGTCAGGCCGGTCAGGACCGCATGGACCTGGCCGCGGTGATGGGTCTGGTGATTGAACCAATGCGCCAGCGCCGGCGCCAGTTCCTGCTCGAACACCTCCGGTGAGGAGACGCGGCGATATTTGATGGTGCCCGATATCCGCGCCTCGTCGAGCCCCTCGGCATAGCGGATGATACGTCCGTCTTCGGCGACCCGCGCGGCACGCAGTTCGTCGAACGTCTCGAACAGAATGGCATCGAGCCGGGTCGGCGCCTCGCCCTCCCCGGTGAACCGCTGCATCCAGATCCGGTCGGTCACCAGCAGATGATTGAGCGTGCCGTGCACCGATTTGAAGAAGGCGCCGCGGTCGGCGCGGTATTGCTCGACGCTGAGCCGGCCCGCCGCCTCGTAGAGCCGCCGGTTGGCCCATTCATTGTAGCGGGCAAACATCCGGTAATGAGCTGATGGCGTCATCGGCACCTCACGCCGGCGGTGCGCTGCGCGAAACCACCCAATCGCGCAGCCACGATCCGATCGCGCAACCGACCAGATACAACGCGAACATGATGAGGCCGAGATCGAGCCAGTAGCCGTAGCGGCCGGGGACCACGCGCGCCAGCGCCACACCGACCAGGGCCGCCGCCAGCACGGCGAGACAGCGCGCCACCAGCTTCGAGACGCCCCGGGCGCGATGCACCACCGAGATCCAGCCCATCGCAAAGCCGAGCAGCAGCGATGCCAACAGCCAGCCCCAGAAAAATGTTGCGAGAACGGTCATGATTATTTCACCAAGAAATCGATGCGGCGATTCTGCGCCTTGCCGTCGTCGGTATCGTTGCTGCCGAGCGGCTGGGTGCTGCCATAGCCGGCCGCGGTGAAGCGGTTCGCCGGCAGTCCGGCACGCACCAGATAATCCGCCACCGCCTGCGCGCGCCGTTCCGACAGCGTCTGGTTGGCGTTCTGATCGCCGTCGGCGTCGGTATGGCCGGCGATCTCGATATTGGCGTTCGGACAGCGCAGCGCCGTTTCGATCAGCCGGTCGAGCAAACCCAGCGAATCCTGCGAGATGTCGGCGCGTCCGGATTCGAAACGAATCCTCGCCTTCGTCAGCAGGTCCGCAAATAGCTGCTGGCAAACGGTGGCATCGACCGGCGCCGCCTGCGGCTTGACCGAGATTTCGGCCTTGAACTGCCAGCCTTGCGGAAAATCCTTGCCGAGGCCGGCGCGGATTTGCGACGCCGCGGCCTCATAGAGCGCATCGCCCGACAGCTTGACCTCGCGGTCGGACACAACAAGCGTCCCCGTCGACAGCCGCGACAGCGCGCCGAGCGCCGGCACCACGGCATTGGCAAAGCCCGCGGGCGCGCCGACGCTGGCCTTGAGATTGTCGACCACCTTTTCGCTGAAGAATTTGCGGCCGGTGGTGGCGACCAGCGCGGCGTGGACGTTGTTATCGGGCACGTAGCCGGTCAGCGTCACCGTCGATGCGACCGGATCCTTGTAGGCCTGGAAGACATAAGGCGGCGCCTTGATGTCGTTGGCGGCGACCGAATAGCCCTCCGGCAAATTCCTCAGTGCGGCCGATATCGCTTCGCGGCCGCCGAGTTCGCGCGCCATGCCGGCAAGACTGACCTTGGTGTCGGACAGCGTGATCTTGCCGTCCTTCAATTTTCCGATCTGGTCGAGCAGGAGAAGCGCGGCGGCATCGAAACGCTGTGGCGCGCCGCGCGACAGATTCATCTGATCCGCCACTTCGGTGCCGCCAAGTCCGGCGCGCGCCGCTTCCAGCAAGCGGCCCTTGCTCGCCGGCAACGGTGCGGAGCCACCGAGCGTCACCCGGGCGACATCCCGCTCGGCCGACCAGACGAACGGCTTTGCCTCGGGAACGAGACGGGTTTCGTCGTTGACGAGCCGCACGCCGGGCACCGCCTCGACCGAAGCCACCGCATTGAGCCGGCCGTCCTCCGAGAAGGCCTCGGCCGAAAAGGTCACGTCACGGCCGAGAACGGCGATCCGCCTCTTGTCGAGAACGGTATCCCTGAGGGCGGCATTTGAGCGCGCGGCCAGGTCGGCCTCCAGCGGGAGGGTGCTGGTCCAGGCGGCGAAGGCCCAAAAGATGACCAACGGAATCACGCCCGGCCACCATTTGCTACTCCACCTGAAAAGACCGTGCATCCGAGTTCCTGCGGGCTCTGGGGGCGCAGAGAAATCAAACCCTTGGGGGGCTGTCAAACCCGAATTAGCACGAAAGTGCATGGCCTGGGGCACGCCGGGCTAATGGTTTGTTCAGCGGTCTCTCGCTAGGGTCGAAAGGGGAAACAAACCGGTTTTACGCCTCTCGATGAAGCAATTCCGTACCACCGTGATCCGCGCCGGACTTGAAGCGCTCTACTTCTCCGGTGCGCACCACCTGATGCGCCCGATTTTCGCGGGCGTTGGCGCCATTTTCATGCTGCACCACGTCCGTCCGAGTCGCCCGGACGCGTTTCAGCCCAATTATCACCTTGAGATCGAACCGGAATTCCTCCGTGCGACGCTGGCGCATTTGCGCGCCGGCGGCGTCGACATCGTCACCCCCGATGAAATCCATCAGCGGCTCGCCGAGCGCAACTTCTCGCGCCGCTTTGCCTGTTTCACGCTCGACGACGGCTACCGCGACAACCGCGATCACGCCCTGCCCGTTTTCCGCGAGTTTGACGCGCCCTGCACGGTTTATGTGGCCAGCGATTTCGCCGAAGGCACCGGGCGGCTGTGGTGGGTGGCGCTGGAGCGGGCGATCGCCAAGGCAGCTTCGATCGAGGTCGAGATCGGCGGCACCGCGATGCGCCTCGATGCCTCCACGCCGGACGCCAAGCAGGCCGCCTTCGACCGCCTGCACGACTGGCTGCGTGCGATGCCGGGCGAGCATGATGTCCGGCGCGAGATTTCGGCGCTGTGCCAGCGTGCCGGCGTCGACGAGGCCGCGATCTGCCCCGAACTCTGCATGTCCTGGGACGAACTGAAATCCTTCGCCGAGGATCCGCTGGTCACGATCGGTGCGCACACCATCACGCATTGCAATCTCGCCAGGCAGAGCGAGGAAAACGCGCTGCACGAGTTGACCGCGAGCCGCCATCGCATCGAGCAGGCGCTCGGCCGCGAGGTGCTTCACCTTGCCTATCCCTATGGCGACCGGATCGCCGCCGGCCCGCGCGAGTTTGCGCTGGCGCAGGCGGCCGGCTTCAAGACCGCCGTCACCACCCGGCCCGGCATGGTCTTCCCCGAAAGCGCCGCACATCTGACCGCGCTGCAGCGGGTCTCGCTCAACGGCAATTACCAGGACGCCCGCATTCTGCCGGTGCTGACATCAGGCGCGGCGACCGCGGTGTGGAACGGTTTTCGCCGGATCGATGCGGCCTAGCTTCGACCTTCCTTGAACTCATTGAACATGCACGCCCAAAACCATCGGCAAATCGATGGGAGAAAACGCATGTTCAAGGATCTGTTCTCGCTCAAGGGCCGTGTCGCTGTGGTGACGGGGGGATCGCGCGGCATCGGCAAGATGATCGCGGCCGGATTTTTGGCGCAGGGCGCGGCCAAGGTCTACATCACCGCGCGCAAGGCCGGGCCCTGCGAGGCGACCGCCAAGGAACTGACGGCGGCCTATGACGGCGAATGCATCGCGCTGCCGATCGACATCTCGACGGTCGCGGGCTGCGAAAAGCTGGCTGGCGAAATCATCAAGCTGGAGCCGAAGCTCGACATCCTCGTCAATAATGCGGGTGCGGCATGGGGCGCGGAGTTCGACGAATTTCCGGAAAGCGGCTGGGACAAGGTGATGGACCTCAACGTCAAGTCGCTGTTCTTCCTGACCAAGGCATTGGCAAAGCCGCTGCGCGCGGCGGCAAGCCATCAACGGCCCGCAAAAGTCATCAATATCGCGTCCGTCGACGGCATCTTCGTCAACCCCGGTGAAACCTATTCCTATGCCGCGAGCAAGGCCGCGGTGATCCATCTGACGCGGCGCATGGCGACCAAACTGGTCAAGGACAATATCAACGTGACGGCGATTGCGCCGGGAGCGTTCAAGTCGGACATGAACCGGGCCGCACGCGACCATTCGGACGAAGTCGCAAAGCGCATTCCGGCGCGGCGCATCGGAAGCGACGAGGATATGGCGGGCGTCGCGATCTATCTCGCCTCGCGCGCGGGGGATTATGTGGTGGGCAACACCATCGCCGTCGATGGCGGCGTGGTCTATGCCAATGCGGGCTTGGAGATCGCGGGGTAGGTTCGAAGGAGCCTCGAACAAGCCCAACACCGTCATTCCGGGATGCGCCGCTTGGCGCAGGCCCGGAATCCATACTCACGATTGTGGTTACTGGATCGCTCGCGCTTCGCGGCCCGGAATGACAGTTAGTTTTGTTGCGGCCTCACGTCTCGATCTTCACGTACTCGAAATCGCCGGGCTTGTTGTCGATGCCGACCTTGGGCGACGAGATCCAGGGTGCGTACTTGCCGGTCTCGGTCACCGGCGTCATCAGCGAGGCGATGAAATCGCCGTCGGCGATGGACGGCAGCCAATCGGCCTTGCGCTTGCTCCAGGTGGCATCATCGATCAGCACGCCGTCCGGCGTGGCGTTGATGTCCTTGAACTCGCCGATCTGGCGGTGGAAGGCGACGTTCGGCAGCGTCAGCTTGAACTGATAGCCGGCGAGCTGGATGATCTTGTTCCAGCGCAGCATGCCCTTGACGCAGTCCTGGGTGTAGTCGTCGCGCAGCCGCATGTTGAGCGCGGTCAGCGCCGGCTCGTCGACGCGCTTGATCTCGCCGTCGACGAACTTCAGCACCGGATAGGTCGAGTTCTTGAGCTGATGATCGTCGTCGATCTGGGTTTCCCTGTAGCGGCCCTTGATGCCGGCGTTGAAGGCGTTGGCCGCGTTGGTCGAAACCTCGGAGCCGAACAGGTCGAGCGACAGCGAGTAATGCAGGTTCAGCTTCTTCTGGATGGTCGGCAGATCGATCACGCCGAGCGCGCGGACCTTTGCGATATCGGTGGGATCGCTGATGCCGGCTTCCTTCATCGCCTCGCAGGTGCGCTGCACGACGCGGCTGATGCCGGTCTCGCCGACGAACATGTGATGGGCTTCTTCCGTCAGCATGAAGCGGCAGGTGCGCGACAGCGGATCGAAGCCGGATTGCGCCAGCGAATGCAGCTGCATCTTGCCGTCGCGGTCGGTGAAGTAGGTGAACATGAAGAACGACAGCCAGTCCGGCGTCGCCTCGTTGAAGGCGCCGAGCATGCGCGGTGAATCCGCATCGCCGGAGCGGCGGCGCAACAAATCATCCGCCTCCTCGCGGCCGTCGCGGCCAAAATACTTTTGCAGCAGATAGACCATCGCCCAGAGATGGCGGCCTTCCTCGACATTGACCTGGAACAGGTTGCGCAGGTCGTACAGCGAGGGCGCGGTCTTGCCGAGATGGCGCTGCTGCTCGACCGAGGCCGGTTCGGTGTCGCCCTGGATCACGATCAGGCGGCGCAGCGTGGCGCGATGTTCGCCCGGGACTTCCTGCCAGGCCGGCTTGCCGAAATTTTCGCCGAAGGGAATGACGCGATTCTCTTCCTGCGGCGCCAGCAAGATGCCCCAGCGATATTCCGGCATTTTGACGTAATCGAACTTGGCCCAGCCGCGCGGATCGACCGAATAGGCGGTGCGCAAATACACCAGCGACTCCTGAAAACCTTCCGGCCCCATGTCGCTCCACCAATCCATGTAACCGGGATGCCAGCCCTCCAGCGCCTTCAGCACCTGGCGGTCCTCGCTGAGATTCACGTTGTTGGGGATCTTGGTCGAATAGTCGACGTTCATGTAATTCATCGCCGTACTCCCTGGCCATATTTCACCGTCATGCCCGGCCTTGTGCCGGGCATCCACGTCCTTGCTTCACCGAGCGAAAGGACGTGGATGGCCGGGACAAGCCCGGCCATGACGCAAGAGAATTCGTTACACCCGCGTCATATCGAACTGCGCTTTTTGTCCGGTGCCATAGCGGCGCAACGCGCCCTCTTCGCCAACCGCATTGGGGCGCTGGAAAATCCAGTTCTGCCACGCCGTGAGGCGGGAGAAGATTTTCGATTCCATGGTCTCGGGCCCGACGAAGCGGAGGTTCGCTTCCATGCCGGTGAGGCCGTCGGGCGAGAAGCTCGTGCGCTCTTCCAGGAACACCCGCACCTCGTCGTCCCAGTCGATATCGTCGAGCGCGAAGGTGACGAGGCCGAGTTCTTCGGCTCCCTCCGCATCGAGCGCGGTGCCGATGGTGGCCTCGGCGCGATCGAGATCGGCGGGATCGGCCTGGAAGCGCGATTGCAGCCGCGTTAGGCCGTGGCTCATCGGGTAGGGCCCAAAGTTCATCGCGGTCAGTTCGATCGCCGGCGGCGGCCGGTTGTCGCCCTGCCGGGTCCCGATCAGCATGTAGGAGCGGTCGGCAGCGAACACGAGTTCGGCCAGCGTGCCGGCAAAGCAGGAGCCGGGCTCGACCAGCGTCACCAGCGTGCGCGAGGTGACGTCGATGCGCTTCAAGCACCCGCTTCCAGTACTGCCTGACCTCATTGACCAGCCAGTGCGCCTTGTTGGCATCGAGGAAGGCGTCGAAGGCCAGCACATTGGCGCGCTCGCCATGCGACTTGAACACCAGCATCGCGATCTCGAGCTCGTTGATGCGCAAGTGAAGGATCGCGTCATCGAGCTCGCGCGCGACCTGCAGCGGCCAGAACGCGGCGCCCTGCCCGATCATGCCGTCGATATCGGAAGGCGCTGCCGTTTCCGGCGCCTTGATCGAAATGGTCGCGATGCGGGCGGCGCGGTCGATGTCGACGCTGACAAAACCGTAGCGGATGCTGTTTTCGTCGATGATCCGCTTGATCGGCGTCAACGTAATGCCCTTGCCGTTGCCGTTGCGCTTGGAGGCGGCGGCGAATTCCTTGGCGCGCTCGGCGACCTTGGCCTCGAGCTTGCTGTTCGGCACGATCTCGTCGACCAGTCGCCATTGTACGGCGCGCTTGCCCTTGATGCCTTCCTCGATGGTGCAGAAGAAGTCGGCGTGGTCGCGGCGCACTTTTCGCTTGTCGACCACGCGCGTCAGCCCGCCGGTGCCCGGCAGCACCGCCAGCAGCGGCACCTCGGGGAGCGCGACGGCGGCAGCGCCGTCGTCGGCGAGGATGATGTGGTCGGTGGCGAGCGCGAGTTCATAGCCGCCGCCGGCCGCGGTGCCGTTCACCACGGTGATGAAGCGCTGGCCGGAATTCTCGGATGAATCCTCAAGGCCGTTACGGGTCTCGTTGGTGAACTTGCAGAAGTTGACCTTGTGGGCGTGGGTCGAACCCGCCAGCATGCGGATGTTGGCGCCGGCGCAGAACACGCGGTTCTTGCCGGAACGGACCACCACCGCCTTCACTTCGGGATGCTCGAAACGCAGCCGCTGCACGACATCGGCCAGTTCGATGTCGACGCCGAGGTCGTAGGAATTCAGCTTGAGCTGATAGCCCTCGAACAGCCCGCCATTCTCGTCGACATCCATGGTCAGCGTCGCGACGTCGCCTGCGACGTCCAGCTTCCAGTGCCGGTAACGCGACGGATCGGTCTGAAAGTCGATGTATTTCGCGCCGCCTGCGAGCACGCGATCTTCGCCAGCCATTGGGGCCACCCTGCGGTATTATTGATTTATCTCAATATGCACAATAATGCATGTTTTGGAGCGCGTCTAGCCTAAAACGCAGAAACATGCATTTTGTTTCATCCCCGGCCCACGGCCGAGAATGCCACCCAATCGGCCTTGGTGAGCTGGGGACGGGCCAATTTGGCCTTCAGGAGATCGATCAGCGCCTCGACCGGAAAGCCGTCGGCAAATCCGTCGCCGGCGGCGGTCGCCTTGCGCGCCTTCAGCGCGTGCAGCTCGTCCAGCGCCTCGCCCAGCAGCCGCGCGGCCGCATGCGGCTTCTGGACCCGGAGCCGCAAATTGGCGTTGGCGACCAGGATGCAGGCCCGCAGCAGGATACGTTCGCGGCCGCCTTGCGGCGCCGCCGCCCACACCGCCTCCAGCACCTCCTGCGCTTCCCAGAAATAGCCGCGCTCGTTGAGCGCGATGCCGTAGCGCAGCGCCGGATGCCGCGCCGGCACGTAGTCGCGAAACCGCGACGGCACCAGCGATTTCGCCTTCCACAGCGTGTCGTGGTCGGCGTCGTCCTCGGCCATCTCGCCGGGCACGTAAGCCCATTGCGGCAGCGGCAGATTATTGGCTGGCGGTGGCGGAGGCGGCGGGGTGTTCATCGCGGCGCCGCCATGAGAAATAGGTTAGGCGGCCCGTCCCTGCGAGCCTTCGTCATCGCGCAAAACAGCGTTTGCGAAATCGGAAATCGCATTCAGCGTCTGCCCCGGCGCTTCCCGATGCGGCGAGTGGCCCGCTCCCGGGATCTCGGTCACATCGACAGGACAATAGCACTCTTCCTGCGCGATCTCGATCTGCCGCATGGTGCCATACTCATCATCCACACCCTGCAGGATCGCCACGGGGACGCGGATATAGGCGAGATATTCGGAAATATCCCAGTTGCGGAACGCCGGATCCAGCCAGGCGCCGTTCCAGCCGTAGAAGGTGTTGTCGACGTCCTTGTGCCAGCGCGCCAGCTTTGCCTTCAGTTCCGTGGTCTCATAGGCCGTCTTGACCCTGGCGATCGCGGCCAGCCCCATATCCTCGACGATGAAATGCGGGGCGATCATCGCGACCCCCTGCACGCGGTGATCCTGGTGGCTGCCGGCATAGATCGCCGCGATCGAGGCGCCGTCGGAATGTCCGACCAATATCCCCCGCTGCAGGCCGATCGCGTCGAGCAGTTTTGGCAGCACGTCGAGCGCTTCGATGTGCATGTAGTCGAGCGGGCGCGGCAGTTTTACCGGCGTCGAGGCGCCATAGCCGGCGCGGGAATAAGCGAACACGCCAACACCGGTGGCGGCCTGCAGTTTTTCGGGAAAGTCGCCCCACAGGCCGACGCAGCCGAGGCCTTCATGCAGCATGACGATGGTGGGCGCGGCATCGGGTGCGGGGCCGATCATGCGGTATTCGAGATCGGAGGCGCCGATACGCAGGAAGCCGGTGGGGGCGAGCGTCATTTTCAATGCTTCGCTGTTTCGCCTTCGCGCAGTTTGTAGCGCTGAATTTTGCCCGTCGCGGTTTTTGGCAGCGTCTCCACCACGTCGATCCAGCGCGGATATTTCCAGGGACCGATCTTCTGCTTCACGTGCTCCTTCAGCGCGTCGTACAGGCCATCCGTCTTGCTGCCGGCGCGCAGCACCACAAAAGCCTTCGGCTTCAGCAGACCTTCCGGATCGGCTTCGGGCACGACGGCGGCCTCCAGCACGGCGGGGTGCGTGATCAGCGCGCTCTCGACCTCGAACGGCGAGACCCAGATGCCGGAAACCTTGAACATATCGTCGGCGCGGCCGCAGAAGGTGTAGCGGCCATCGGCATCGCGAACATATTTGTCGCCGGTGCGGGTCCAGTTGCCCTGAAAAGTATGCCTGCTCTTGCTGCGCTGGTTCCAGTAGCCTTCACCGGCGGATGGCGCTTCGACCAGGAGTTCGCCGACTTCACCGTCCGGCACGTCGGAGCCCTCATCACTGACCAGCCGGACCTTGTAACCAGGGACAGGGCGGCCGGAGGTGCCGTACTTGATGTCATCAGGCGAATTCGACAGGAAGATGTGCAACAGCTCGGTCGAACCGATGCCGTCGAGGATGTCGACGCCGAAGCGCGACTTCCAGGCATAGTCCGACGGATTCCGGCAACGCCTCGCCGGCGGAAGTGCAGATGCGCAGCCTCGTCCCTGTCCGCTCGTTCTTCGCCGCCTCGTCGTTCAGCATCGCCGCAAACAGGGTCGGCGCACCGTAGAAGATCGTCGGATTGTACTTGTTCAGCAGCGAGAACATCAGCGCCGGAGTCGGCCGGTCGGCATTGAGCACCGTGGTGGCGCCGACCGCCATCGGGAAGGTGAGCGCGTTTCCTAAACCATAGGCGAAAAACAGCTTTGCCGCGGAAAGGCAAACGTCGCTCTCCTTGATGCCAAGCACCTGCTTGCCGTAGGTGTCAGCGGTGGCCTGCAGATTGGAGTGCACGTGTCGCACACCCTTGGGCATGCCGGTCGAGCCCGACGAATACAGCCAGAACGCCGGCTCCTCGGCATGGGTCCCCACCGTTGCAAAGGAATCGCTCTCCTTCGCCAGCTCCTCGGACAGCAGCTTGTGGCCGAACGCATTGCTGCCGGACACCACGACACATTCGAGATCCGGCATGCGGCCGACGATGTCCTTGACGACGGGATAGAGCGCTTCCGAGACGAACAGCACGCGCGCGCGGCTGTCGGCCAGCACATAGGCATATTGATCCGTCGTCAGCAGCGTGTTGAGCGGCACCGGCACGATGCCGGCGCGGATCGCGCCCAAAAACACGATCGGAAAATCGACCGTGTCGAGCATGATCATGGCGACCCGCTCCTCGCGGCGGACGCCGAGACGGCGCAGCATGTTGGCGGCGCGGCGGCTCTGCCGCTGCAGCTCGCCATAGCTGAGTTCGGAGACGGTGTCGGTGAAGGCGAGTTTTGCGCCGCGGCCCTCATCGACATTGCGGTCGAGCAGCCAGGTCACTGCGTTGTAGGTCATGCCCTGCTCCCAAGACGCGTCACGACGCTTCCTCCAAGTTTTTCAGAATTATAATTCATAGAAAGCCACCGGATCGGCTTGCTGTCAATCCTCCCCGGCATTATGTTGCCTAAATTCGGGTCCTGACTGCGTCAGAACCCCCAATCTAGTTATTTGTTTTGACGCGTTTTCTTGACGCGACCCGGTGCCCACTTCGCTTGAAAACGCTACGGGAAACATGACTGAGAATCGCGACCCCGAAACGGGCTTCCTGGAACAGCTTGGCCAGCGTGTCCGCACCATGCGCGCGCTGCGCGGCATGTCGCGAAAAGTGCTCGCAAAAGTTTCCGGCATTTCGGAACGCTATATCGCGCAGCTCGAGAGCGGCAAGGGCAACGTCTCGATCGTGCTGCTGCGCCGCGTCTCGAACGCGATGGGCGCGCATCTCGAGGATCTGATTCCCGATGGCGAGCCGGTGCCGGACTGGCCTGTGATCCGCGACCTGCTGCGCAAGGCATCGCCGAACCAGATCGCGCAGGCCAAGGACATTCTCGCCGGCAGCGGCAGTTCGGCGGCGCGGCGTCCGTCCTTTGCCGGCATCGCGCTGATCGGCCTGCGCGGCGCCGGCAAATCCACGCTCGGCAAAATGCTGGCGAAGAAAATCGGCTGGAGCTTTGTCGAGCTCAACAAGGAGGTCGAGGCGCAGAACGGATTGTCCGTGGCCGAGATCATCGCGCTCTACGGCCAGGAAGGTTTTCGCCGCATGGAGCAGAACGCGCTCGGCCAATTGCTGGCGCGCAAGGAATTGATGGTGCTTGCGACCGGCGGCGGCATCGTCTCCGAGCCGCTGACCTTCGACCTCATCCTGTCCTCGTTCTACACCATCTGGCTGAAGGCCGAGCCCGAAGAGCACATGGCGCGGGTCCGCCGCCAGGGCGATTTGCGGCCGATGGCGGACGACCGCTCGGCGATGGCGGAATTGCGCAACATTCTGGTCAGCCGCGAGCCGCTTTATGCGCGTGCGTCCGCGGTGGTCGATACCGCCGGCCTTTCGGTCGACGCCGCCGGCGCGCGGCTGTTCAACGCGGTGACGCCGGTGCTGGAGCAGGACGCGCGGATGTTCGCGCAGGGCTGAACTCGCACTCGTGCGGTTCCGCAACGGAACGGCATAGGCAAGGCGCGCCGGAAGGCGTATAATTGCACGGTCCTTCGCGAAAATTGATCAACGTGACGTGGAGGTGGCCATGAAATATGTGCTGCTTGGTAATCTGAGCCCGGAGTGGGCAAGCAAGCAATCGGATCGGATCGGCAAGGCCAAGACAAAGCTCGACAAGCTGGGCATCAAGATCGAGTCGATCCACTACACGCAGGGCTACTACGATTTTATCGACATCGTCGATGCCCCGAATCCGGAGGCCATGCTGGCGTTCTCTGTCTGGTATGCGACCCAGGGTATGGGGCGGATCCAGAGTATGCCGGCCTTCGACGCCAAGAGTTTTGAAACCGCGATCAAAGGCGCCGCAAGCTAGCGCACTCAGGACGCTTCGGTTCGCTCGCAAAAACGGATGCGATTGCCGAAGGGATCGGTCACGCCGGTCTCCAGCGTTCCCCACGGCATCTTCTCGAGCCCGGGCCGCATGTAGCCGTAGCCCTTGGCGCTGATCTCGCGGTGAAACGCCTCGACGCCCTGCATCATCACCCTGACCTGGGCGCCCGGACTGCAATCGCCGTGATGCTCGCTGAGATGTAACAGCAGGCCGCCGCGCGAGACCTGGCGATAGAGCGGAAGTCCCGGCTCAAAGCGATGGTCGAAGTCGACCGCAAAACCGAGAAAGCCCAGATAGAACTCATCGGCTTTCGCAATATCGAAGATGCGCAGGATGGGGATGACCTGATTGAAGCTGATCGACATGACTCTTGAACTCCGGAATTGTCTCGCGCCGCGGTTTTACAGCAGCCGGTCCTTTACGTCGTCCGCGCCCTCCCGCAACAGCGGCAGGAAGCGGTCGGTCAGTTCGCGCGCGGGCACGCGATCGATATGGGCGCCCATGTTGATGGCGGCGATGATGGTGCCGTCATAGCGGCGCACCGGGACCGAGATCGAGCGGAAATGCGCCTCGGCCTCGCGGTCGACCAGCGAATAGCCCTGCTTGCGATCCGCGACGATGGCAGCCAGCAGCTTCTTCGGATCGGTCACGGTGTGCGGCGTCAGCGCCTCGCGACGCATCGCCTTCAGCCGCTTCACCAACTCGGTATCGTCGAACTGGCCGAGCATGGCGCGGCCGACCGATGTGCAAAAGGCCGGCAGGCGGTAACCGATATCGAGGCCGGCCGAAAACATCCGCGCCGGGCTGCCGCGGGCGATGAAGACGACTTCGTCGCGGTCGAGCAGCGCAAGCGAACTGATCTCCTGCGCGGATATCGCGATGCGGTCGAGCACCGGTTGCAGCACGGCCACGATCTGGTTCGAGCGCAGATAAGCGCCCGCAAGCGTCAGGACGTGCGGCGTCAGCGAAAACAGCTTTCCGTCGGTCGAGACAAAGCCGCCATGCGCGAGCGTGAACAGGATGCGGCGCGCGGTGGCGCGCGGCAGGTCGGCGGCCCGGGCGATGTCGCTCAGCGTCATCGGGCCGCTGACATTGCCGAATGCCTGCAGCAGCCGCAGACCGCGGTCGAGGCTCTCGACGAAATCGGTGCTGCGTTCCTCGCCTTCGCGCTTCAACTTTGGCATGCTCTGTTCTGTCTTTGTTAAGTCCAGCTTTTCCGGATCACACTTTCGAACCGTTCGAAAATTGCGCTTGCCAGCAAATCCAGACATGGCATAATTCGCACATTCGTTCAATAGGCGAACAATTCTAGGGACCGGGAGCCGCCGCCATGATGAGCCAGGAAGCGAACGACCTGATCACCCGCACCGGGCGAAAAGACCCTTGCGGCAAGCTGATGCGGATGTACTGGCAGCCGGCGGCGCTGGTCGACGAGTTGCAGGGCGAGCGGCCGGTCAAGGCCGTCAAACTGCTCGGCGAGAACCTGGTGCTGTTTCGCGACGAACAAGGCCGCTACGGGCTGATCGATCGGCATTGCGCCCATCGCGGCGCCGACCTCGCCTTCGGACGTCTAGAGAATGGCGGGCTGCGCTGCGCCTTCCACGGCTGGCTGTTTGACGCAACCGGCCAGTGCATCGAGACGCCGGCGGAGCCAAAGGACTCGCAGCTCTGCAAGGGCATCAAGCAGCGCGCTTATCCCGTGGTCGAGAAGAGCGGCATTCTTTGGGCTTATCTTGGCGAGGGCGAGCCGCCGGCTTTTCCGGAGATCGATGCGTTCGTCGCGCCCGCCAGCCACACCTTCGCGTTCAAGGGTCACTGGGGCTGCAACTGGCTTCAGGGGCTGGAGGTCGGCATCGATCCGGCGCACGCATCCTATCTGCATCGGTTTTTCGAGGATGAGGATACGTCGACCGCTTACGGCAAGCAGTTCCGCGGCGCCTCCGCCGGCAGCGATCTTCCGATGACCAAGATCATGCGCGAACATGATCGTCCCATCATCAATGTAGAGCACACCGAATATGGCCTGCGCCTGATCACACTGCGCGAGATCGACGCGGAGCGCACGCATGTGCGGGTGACCAACCAGCTATTCCCGCACGGGTTCGTCCTTCCCATGAGCGCGGAAATGACGATCACGCAGTGGCATGTGCCGGTCGATGACGAGAACTGCTATTGGTATGCGATCTTCACCAGCTACACGACACCGGTCGACAAGAAGAAGATGCGCGAGCAGCGGCTCGAGCTCTATGAGTTGCCGGACTACAAGTCGCGCAAAAACAAGACCAACGACTACGGTTTCGATCCGCACGAGCAGGCAACCGCGACCTATACCGGCATGGGCGCCGACATCAACGTGCACGACCAGTGGGCGGTGGAATCGATGGGCGCGATCCAGGACCGCACCAAGGAACATCTCGGCCAGAGCGACAAGGCGATTATCCAGTATCGCCGCCTGCTGCGGCAGGAGATCGAGAAGGTGGCCGGCGGAGAGAAGCCGATGCTCTTCCTGGACGAGGCCCATGCGCGATCGATCCAGGGCCCAGCGACCATGGACGGCATCGGGCCGACGACGGGTTGGGAAATCTACTGGATGGAAGTCGACGTCAAGCGACGGCGCGGCGCGCCGTGGGCGGCGCCGGTGCCGAAAGAAATTGCCGGCAAGATTCATCATCTGACGGCGGCGGAGTGATGCCAACTCTGGCACCGTCATTCCGGGGCGATGCGATAGCATCGAACCCGGAATCTCGAGGTTCCGGGTCTGGTCCTTCGGACCATCCCGGAACGACGGCACGGGGGGAGTGACGCCTTGAGTTTTGTCGAGCGCCACGGCCTGTGGTCGGCTGAGCAGAAGGAGGCGGCAAGCCGCCTCTCCCGCATCGTCGAGGAGCGCAAGCTCGAAGTCATCCGCCTCGCCTTTCCGGACCAGCACGGCATTTTGCGTGGCAAGACGCTGATCGCGAGCGAGGCGATAGCCTCGCTCGAAGGCGGCTGCTCCATCACCACGACCTTGCTCGCCAAGGACACCGCGCACCGCACGGCGTTTCCGGTGTTCACCTCAGGCGGCGGCTTCGGCATGAAGGAGATGGAGGGTGCCGCCGACGCCTTGATGGTCGCCGACCCCACAACCTTCCGCGTGCTGCCCTGGGCGCCGACCACCGGATGGGTGTTGTGCGATCTCTACTTCAATGACGGTCGTCCAGTGCCGTTCGCGACGCGCAACCTCTATCGCAAGGTGCTCGATAAGCTTGCCAAGCGCGGCTACGATTTCGTCGCCGGCCTTGAGGTCGAATTCCACCTCTTCAAGCTGGAAGACTCGCACATGACGCCGGAGCATGCCGGCCAACCCGGCACGCCGCCAGCGGTCAGCCTGCTCTCGCACGGCTACCAATATCTCACTGAACAGCGCTACGACCAGATGGAGCCGGCGCTGGAGATCATCCGGCGCGACGTGCTCGCGCTGGGGCTGCCGCTCCGATCGGTCGAGGTCGAGTACGGCCCGAGCCAGTGCGAATTCACCTTTGCGCCGGCCAAGGGGCTGGCGCCCGCCGACAACATGGTGCTGTTCCGCTCGGCCGTGAAACAGATCGCGCGCCGGCACGGCTATCACGCGACCTTCATGTGCCGGCCAAAATTGCCGAACGTGTTCGCCTCCGGCTGGCACCTGCATCAGTCGATCGTGTCGCGCGACGGCGGCGAGAACGCCTTTATGGCCAAGGATGGCGGCGAGGCGTTGAGCCCGTTCGCCCGCGCTTATCTCGCGGGCTTGCTCGAACACGCCCGCGCCTCAGCCGTGTTCACCACGCCGACCATCAACGGCTACAAGCGCTACCGCTCCTATTCGCTGGCGCCGGATCGCGCGATCTGGGGCCGCGACAACCGCGGCGTGATGATCCGCGTGCTCGGCGGCGTGGGCGATCCGGCAACGCGGCTGGAGAACCGGATCGGCGAGCCTGCCGCGAACCCCTATCTCTACATGGCCTCGCAAATCCTCTCAGGCCTCGACGGCGTCGACCGCAAGCTCGATCCCGGCCCGTCGGCGGATACGCCGTACGAGACCAAGGCGGCGCTATTGCCGAAGACGCTTCGCGAGGCGGTGTTCGCGCTGCACGACGATCCGTTTTTTCGCGACGCGCTGGGGAAGGAATTCGTGGACTATTACGTCCACATCAAGAATGCCGAGATCGAGCGGTTCCAGGCCGAGGTGTCGGACTGGGAGCACCGCGAATATTTTGAGATGTTTTGAGTCGGCACGGCACCTCTATCGCCGTCCCGGCGAACGCCGGGACCCATTGCCTCCGATGTTCGTGGTTACGACAGGTCGTTGTCGAACAGAGTCTAAATCGATAGATCACGCGGTATGGGTCCCGGCGTTCGCCGGGACGACAGTGTGGCTCAAATCCCCAAATACTTGTGCTGCAGTTCCGGCTCCGCAATCAACTGCTCGGACGTGCCGTTCCACATCGTCCGGCCCCGCTCGATGATGTAGTGGCGGTCGGCGATGCGGGTGAGGTTGCCGACGTTCTTGTCGATGACAAGCACCGACTGGCCCTGCCCTTTCAGCATCGACAGGCAATTCCAGATCTCTTCGCGGATCAGCGGCGCAAGGCCTTCGGTGGCCTCATCCAGGATCAGCAGACGCGGATTGGTCATCAGCGCGCGGCCGATCGCCAGCATCTGCTGCTCGCCGCCGGACAGCGTGACGCCCATGTTGGAGGAGCGTTCGGCGAGCCGCGGAAACAGCGCGTGGATCTTTTCGATGGTCCAGGGATCGCGCGCGCCTTGCCGGTTGCCGGAGGCGGCGACGAGATTTTCGTACACGGTGAGATTGGGGAAAATCTGCCGGCCTTCGGGCACCAGCCCAATGCCGAGTTGCGCGATCTTGTAGGACGGCAGGCTGCGCACGTCCTGACCGGCGAAGCGGATCGCGCCCGCGCGCGCCGGCGTCAGGCCCATGATGGAGCGGATGGTGGTGGTCTTGCCCATGCCGTTGCGGCCCATCAGCGCCACCATCTCGCCCGCACGGACCTTCAGCGACAGGCCGAACAGCACCTGGCTGAGGCCGTAGCAGGTTTCGATGCCGTCGATCTCGAGCAGCGTCTCAGCCATATTGGTATCAACCATGGCGCGTCACCACATGCTGGTCGCCCAGATAGGCGCGCTTCACCTCTTCATTGCTTCGGATCTCGTCGGGCCCGCCCGAGGCGATGACGCGGCCATAGACCAGCACCGTGATGCGGTCGGCAAGCGCGAACACCGCTTCCATGTCGTGCTCGACCAGCACGATGGTGACCTCCTTGCGCAGCTCCTTCAGGAGTCCAACCATGCGCGCGGATTCGGTGGAGCCGAGGCCAGCCATCGGCTCGTCCAGCAACAAGAGCTTTGGCTTGGTCGCAAGAGCGACCGCGAGTTCAAGCTCGCGCTGCTCGCCATGGCTCAATTCGGAAACGGTAACGTCGGCGCGCTTCTCAAGCCCGACGCGCTTCAGCGCGGCCAGTGCGGCGTCGCGCAACTGCTTTTCCTTGCGCGCGGCGGCCCAGAAACTGAAGGAGTGGCCGTCATGGGCCTGGGCTGCGAGCGCGACGTTATCGATCGCGGTAAAGTCGGGCAGCAGCGAGGTGATCTGGAACGAGCGCGCCAGCCCAAGCCGGCTGCGCCGATAGGCCGGCACCCGCGTCACGTCCTGGCCGGCAAAATGAATGGTGCCGGAATTCGGCGTCAGTTGCCCGGTCAACTGGCTGATCAGCGTGGTCTTGCCGGCGCCGTTCGGCCCGATGATGGCGTGCAGTTCGCCGGGCACGACGTCGAGCGACAAATTGTCGGTGGCGACGATGCCGCCGAACCGGCGCATCAGGTTTTCTACGCGCAACAGGGGATCAGCCACGGCTAAACCTCCCCAATATTCCCATGATGCCGCCGCGCGCGAACAGCACGATCAGCAGCAACAGCGGCCCCATGATCAGCGCCCAGTATTCAGTGAATTGCGACAGCAGCTCTTCGAGCAATAGAAAAGCGATGGTGCCGACCACGGGGCCGAACAGCGAACCCATGCCGCCCAAAATCACCATCACCATGAGATCGCCGGAGCGGGTCCAGTACATCGTGGCAGGGCTGATGAAATCGGTGTTGTTGGCGAGCAGCGCGCCGGCAAGTCCGCAGATGGTGCCCGCAATGACGAAGCAGACGAGGCGATAGCGGTTGGCGTGAAAACCGATCGCCTGCATGCGCTGCTCGTTGGAGCGCACGCCCTGCACCACCATGCCGAAGCGCGAATTGACGATGCGCCAGATCAGATAGACGCCGCCGAGCAGGCAGGCGAGGCACAGATAATAGAACTGCACGCGGTCCGAGAGGTTGATCAGCCCGCCGAAATCGCTGCGCTTGTAGATGGTGAGTCCATCGTCGCCGCCATAGCGCGACAGGCCGGAGGCGACGTAATAGGCCATCTGCGCAAAGGCGAGCGTGATCATGATGAAATAGACGCCGCGGGTTCGAAGGGAGAGCGCGCCGATCACCAGCGCGAACAGCGCCGAGGTGACAAGCGCCACCGGCCACTGGATGAAGCCGGAGCCGATGCCTTCAAAGGCTAGGATGCCGACCGCGTAGCCGCCGATGCCGAGATAGGCGGCGTGGCCGAAGCTCATCATGCCGCCATAGCCCATGATGAGATTGAGGCTGGCTGCGGCCAGCGCGTAAATGATGATGCGGGTAAACAGTGTCAGGATGAACACCTTGCCCGACAGCGCTGAATAGACCGGCAGCAGCAGCAAGCCGGCAATCACCAGCGCCACCACAACGTTGCGGGCGTTGAACGTGATCTTCATCGCTTGGCGGCCGGAAACAGCCCCTCGGGGCGCACCACCAGCACGATCGCCATCAGCAAATAGATCAGCATCGACGACAAGGCGGGCGCAGCAGTCGAGGCCGCGGTGGAACTCAGGACCTTGCGCAGGAGATCAGGCAGGAAGGCGCGGCCGAGCGTATCGATCATGCCGACGAAGATCGCGGCCATGAACGCGCCGCGGATCGAGCCGATGCCGCCGATCACGATGATGACGAAGGCAAGGATCAGGATGTTCTCGCCCATGCCGATCTGCACGGTGAGGATCGGCGCCTGCATCAGGCCGGCAAGGCCGGCGAGGGCGGCGCCGAGGCCGAACACCAGCGTGAACAGCAGCTTGATGTTGATGCCGAGCGCGCCGATCATCTCGCGGTTGGAGGCCCCTGCCCGGATCAGCATGCCGATGCGGGTCCGCATCACCACGAGATAGAGCAGCGCCGCAACCGCCAGCGCGACCACGATGATCGAGAGCCGGTAGGCCGGATAGTACACGCCGGGGATGATCTGCACGGGCACCGTCAGCCAGGCCGGCAGCGGCAGCGCGAGGCCCGCCGGGCCCCAGATCAGCCGCACCAGATCGTTGAAGAACAGGATCAGGCCGAAGGTCGCCAGCACCTGGTCGAGATGGTCGCGGCCATAGAGATGCTTTAGCGCGACCGATTCCAGCAAGATGCCGAGCAGCAGCGTGGCGCCGAGCGCGAGGATCACGCCAAGCACGAAACTGCCGGTCCAGGCCACGAAGGTCGCCGCGAAATAGGCGCCCATCATGTAGAGCGAGCCGTGGGCGAGGTTGACGAAATCCATGATGCCGAACACCAGCGTCAGCCCTGCCGCGAGCAGGAACAGCAGCAGGCCGAACTGCAATCCGTTCAGACATTGTTCGACGACAACCAGCATGGACCTCACACAAGCCTGGCGCGCGATGGCGCGCTAACAAAACAGCGGCAGCGCGAGCCGCGCCGCCGCTTATTGTTGTTGGGCGCATCAATTCCTGCAACCGCTCAAGTCTTGCAGAATCATGCACCGGCAGAAGAGCTTTTTGTTTGAGCATGATCTTATCGGAAAACCGGTACCCACTTTTCCGGATCATGCTCGAGACTTACTTCATCGCGCACTTGGTGTGGAAGCCGTCCTGGGCGTCCTTGACGATGGTCGCCACGGTTTTCAGCGCCAACTGGCCCTCGGAATCCTTGACCACGTCCTGCAGGTAGAAATTCTGGATCGGGATGTGGTTGTTGCCGTATTTGTAGGGCCCGCGCACGGACTTGAAGTTGGCCTTCTCCATTTCGGCCTTCATCGCGTCCTTCTTGGTCATGTCGCTCTTGACCGCCACGACAGCGCTGTTGATGAGACCAACGGCGTCATAGGACTGCGCGCCATAGAAGGTCGGGCGCAGGCCGGGATATTTCTTGCGGTAGTCGGCGACGAATTTCTTGTTCTCGTCGTTCGGCAGGTCGTTGACCCATTGCTGGGCGCCGGGAACGCCGAGCGCGTTGTCCTTCTGCAGCGGCAGCGACAATTCGTCGATGGTGAAGGCCGTGTAGAGCGGGATCTGCGCCTTGATGCCGGCCTGCGCATACTGGTTGAGGAACTGCACGCCGGCTGCACCCGGATAGAACACGAAGATCGATTCCGCGCCCGAATTCTTTGCCTTGGTGAGTTCGGCGGAGAAGTCGAGCTGGCTCGGCCACACCGTGTATTCCTCGCCCTTGACCTCACCCTTGAAGGTGCTCTTGACGCCGGCCAGCATGTCCTTGCCGGCGGCGTAGTTCGGGCCGATCAGGAATACCGATTTGACGCCCTTCTGGTTCATGTAGAGGCCCATCGCCTGCGGCGTCTGGTCGTTCTGCCAGGAGGTCGAGAACACGTAGGGCGAGCAGAGTTCGCCGGCGAGCTGCGACGGGCCGGCATTGGCCGAGATCAGGAAGGTCTTCGAGTTCGACCGCGGTCTTCAGCGACGCCAACAGCACGTTCGACCAGATATAGCCGACGATGAAATCGACCTTGTCGGACTGGATCAGCTTTTCGGTCTTCTGCTTGCCGACATCCGGCTTCTGGCCGTCGTCCTCGTAGATCACCTCGACCGGCTTGCCGTCCATCTTGCGGCCAAGATGATCGAGCGCGAGCTCGAACGAATTGCGCATGTCGTTGCCGATCGCAGCGGTCGGGCCGCTGAAGGTCGAGACGAAGCCGATCTTGATGGTATCGGCCGCGAGCGCGGGCTGCGCAGCCAGCGCCAGAGCGGCGACGCCCGCCGCCCAAAATGCCGTTTTTTTCATATTCACTCCCCTCCTGATTATCTTATTGACGCTGTCCGCCGGTGACCGACAGAGCCCGGGCGCGCCGTTTGCGAGCCTTCTTAGGTGACGTGTTTTGTGCGCGAAATCCCCGGCCTGCAGCAAGCACCAACCGACAGCCCCGATTAGAACCTTCGGCCGATACCCCAGCGGCCTGCACCATAATTCGCTATGGCGGGAGATGGCAAGAATTATAGTGCCGGTTGACGGGTGAGGATTGTCGCAGCCGGACAACGGCCGCTTCGCACGGACAGGCTGATCGCCGTTGCGCTGCTTTTTCCTAGGATGCGAGCGGCTGCCGTCCTTCGTTGTCGCCTAAGGCTTCCTCCCGATACAAGCCAAGCGAGTGCATCACCGGGAGATCGTTGAAGGCGAACAGAGCAGGCGTCGTCGCTGCCGGACGCATTGGCATGTTCGTGCCAGGCCCAGGACGGCACGCAGAAGATGTCGCGCCCCTTCCAGTCAAAGCGCTTGCCGTCGATGATCGAGTAACCGCTTCCTTTCGCGACCTGATAGATGGCGCTGCCGTGTGGCGATGCGCTCGCGTCGCCTCGCCCGGCCGCAGCATCTGCATGGAAGCGCCGATCGTCTGCATGACCGGCCCGCCGGTCACCGGGTTCACGTAATTCATGAGAACGCCGTCATAGGGCGAACCGTCCGTAGCCTTGGCGTAGCGCTGCAGCGCTTCGTAGGTCGGACCCCACTCATATTTCAGGAGCGGCGAATATCCTTTACCTCCACTCAGCGCCGGCGGGTCGCAGGCCCGGATTGCCCCAGGCATGCGCCATGTCGTCGACGGGATGGCCGACGTCCTGCTGCATCCTCGGGTGCACCGCGTAGAAATTGGCTTCCAGCGCATTGACCAGCGGAATGTCGAGACCGTCCTGCCATATGCAGGGCGTACCGTCGCTGGACGACACCGTGCTCGTGCCACGTGCCGTTCGGCGTCAGCACAAAATCGTTGGCGCCAAGGGTGAGCTTGTGACCGTCGACGATGGTGTAGGCGCCCTCGCCTTCCATGATGAACCGCAGCGCGGAAGCCGAATGGGCATGGGCCGTCGCCACTTCGCCGGGTGCATGACCTGCAGGCCGGAATACAGCCAGCCCACCGCAGCCGCGTGCTCGCGGCGTCCCGGATTGCTCAGATAGATGACGCGCCGGCCGGCCTTTTCGGGCGACACCAGTTCGACGGACCGCAGCACATGCTTGCGCAAATCCTCGTAGCGCCACAGCACGGGAATGGAAGACGATTTGGGCTCCCAAGGCTCGATCTTGTTGGCGACCGTCCAGAGCGCGCCGGCATCCAGACCTTCGAGCTCATCGTAATAGGCAAGCAGCTCCGGCGTATCTTCGACGTTGGCGCGGCCTGCGACGTTTTCCCGATGGTTTTCGCGGCGTCCTGTTGCCATTTCGCTCTCCCCGAATTCAGGATCATACAAAATAAATTAGCTTGGCGATGCAAAATCAGATCAGACCGATATTCGGCCCCGTCGGCGATGTAGGACGCGTAGCGGAAATCCCTGATGGTCGCGACCTTGTCGCCCTCCCAGCCGAGCAGCATGAAGTATTTCGGCGGTCCGTCCGGCGCGTTCGGATCGAACACGAGGATGGCCGGGCGGCCCTCGACCAGCCCCGGCACCAGATGCCAGTCGCCGGCGCCGGAATAATTGCCGAAATAGCGTGACACCTCGACCTTGCCGCGCATCCGCGTCCGGTTGACGAGTTCGAGCCTGACGTCGTCGGCGATCATGGCGCGGATGGCGTCGAAATCGCGGGCGTTGAAATGCGCGACATAGGCGGCAAGCCGCGCGCGGTCGGCCTCCGATATCGCCGGCGGCGGCGCATCGTCCGGCTCGCCGGCGATGTCCCGCAATTGGGTGCGCCCGCGATGCAGCGACGCCTTCACCGCCGGCAGGCTGTAATCCATGATGTCGCAGACTTCCTGCAAGGAACAGCCGAGCACGTCGCGCAGGATGACGCTCGAGCGCTGTGCCACCGGCAGCCGCATGAAGGTGCGCAAGGACGCGCTTGCGATCTGGCGGCTCAGGACCGCGTCGAGCTGATCGGCCATCATGTCCACCTCCGCCTCCGCATGCAGCGCTTCCCGCCGGCCGCGGCGGCGCAAAAAATCCAGCGCGGTGTTGTGCGCGATCCGGAACAGCCAGCCCTCGGGATTGCCGATCGCGCCTGCGGAAGCGAACGCTTCCACCGCCTTGATCAGCGCATCCTGCAGCACGTCCTCGCCGTCGATCACGGAGCCTGTCATGCGCGCGCAGTAGCGATGCAGTTTTGGCCGCATCGCGATCAGCAGGCGTTCGAGGTCGACGGCGATGGGTGCTTGAGGGAGTGAAGTCATTCCGTCTCCGGCATCAGTTTTCGTTCAGCATGCGATAATTGCCAACGATGGTCGCTTGACGCGGCATCGGCGGCTCGGCGCAGCGGTCGCGGATGCCGCTCTGGAATGCCTGGAATGCCGCCAGCTTCGGCAACGCACTCGAACCGTCATCGGCCGTGGTCTCGACCAGATGCACAAAACTGTCGTCTTCCAGCCGCAGCGTAAGATATCGCACGCCCTCCGGCTTCGCAGCCTTTAGTTCCGCAAACACCGCCGCCACCAGTTCGGCATTCTTGTCGGCAGCTTCGGGCTTGGCCTTGTATCTGATCAGGGTCCGTCGCATCGCATTCTCCATCGGTCACTGTGGTCGTCGCATCTCCATGACGTTCGCGAAGGGGCGCGAAAGGATATTTCGGTGGCAGGAGAATATTTTCGATAGGCGCTCGCTATCGATCGATTGGTGAATACGCCTTGGATCGCAGGCGCGAAATGACTACATAATCGAGGACAGACTTCCTGAACCGGAAGGCCGCATGCCATGACCGACGCGCCGGCAAAACCCCATCGCGTGGTGATCGTCGGCGCCGGCTTTGGCGGGCTGGAAACGGCCTTCGGGCTGAAGGGCGCCCCGGTCGAGATCACGCTGATCGACCGCCGCAACCATCATCTGTTCCAGCCGCTGCTCTACCAGGTCGCGACCGCCTCGCTCGCCACCTCCGAGATCGCCTGGCCGATCCGCCATCTCCTGCGCGACCGCAAGGAGGTCACGACCCTGTTCGCCACCGTGAACGGCATCGACACGACGGAAAAGCGCGTGCGGCTCGAAGACGGCGATAGCGTCCCCTACGACACGCTGGTGCTCGCCACCGGCGCGCGCCATGCCTATTTCGGCCATGACGAATGGGAACCGTTCGCGCCGGGGCTGAAGACGCTGGAAGACGCCACCACGCTGCGGCGGCGCATCCTGGTCGCCTTCGAGCGCGCCGAGCGCGAGAGCGACCCGCAGCGCCGCGCGGCGCTCTTGACCTTCGTCATTATCGGCGCCGGGCCGACCGGCGTCGAACTCGCCGGCACCATCGCGGAGCTGGCAAAGGAAACGCTGCCGCCGGATTTCCGCAACATCGATACCCACAAGGCGCGCGTCGTGCTGATCGAGGCTGGCCCGCGCGTGCTGGCCGGCTTTGCCGATGATCTCTCCGCCTATGCGCAGCGCGCGTTGGAGGCCATCGGCGTCGAGGTGATGCTGGGCCAGCCCGTCACCGAATGCACCGCCGATGGCGTCACCTATGGCGGCAAGCGGCTGGACGCCCGCACCATCATCTGGGCCGCCGGCGTGCGCGCCTCGCGCGCCGCCGAATGGCTCGGCGCACCCGCCGACCGCGCGCATCGCCTGCAGGTCAACCCCGACCTCACCGTGCCCGGCCATCCCGATATCTTTGCGATCGGCGATACCGTGACGATTGCGGGTCCCGACGGCAATCCGGTGCCGGGCATCGCGCCGGCGGCAAAGCAGGAAGGCCGCTATGTCGCGCTGGCCATCAAGGCCCGGCTCCATGGCACAACGATCGGCCCGTTCCGCTACCGCCATGCCGGCAGTCTCGCGCAGATCGGCAAGCGCAAGGCCATCATCGATTTCGGGCGGATCAAACTGCGCGGCACCATCGCGTGGTGGATCTGGGGCATCGCCCACATCTATTTCCTGATCGGGCTGCGCCACCGCCTCAGCGTCGCGCTGAGCTGGCTCTGGATTTACATACGTGACCAGCGCGCCGCGCGGCTGATCACGCAGGGCTCGAGCAAGGTGACGGGCTGAATTCACGCATCGACGCAACTTAGTTGCCTAAGCAACTTGACGCCCGCCCCACGCCTGCCATTGTAACGACGCCGCGAGAGCAATACGCGGGCGCCACTAATAGCGGGAGGAAACGATGCAGGGATTGCCGATCGATACGCGCACGTGGGCTCTGGCTGCACTTGTCGCGACAGCGTCATTCTCATCCGCCGAGGCGGCATCCAAAATCAAGGGCGATGCCGCGGCCACCTGCAGCGGCCTTGCCGGACCGATGGAGAACGCCGTGCGGATCGACTCCGCCGCGATGCAGGCGCCGGCGCCGCTCGCGGTCGCCGGGCGCGGGCCGACGCCGGCCGCGCGCGTCACCCCGGCGATGCCCGAATTCTGCAAGGTGATCGGCCGCATCGAACCGTCCGACCCCAACGGCGCCGCCGATCCGCTTCCAGGTGAATCTTCCGCTCGAGTGGAACGGCCGCTCGCTGCAATATGGCGGCGGCGGCTTTAACGGCGTGCTCATCACCGGCCTTGCCTTGCCGCCCGCCCAGCCCTTCGGCGCGCCTGCGCCGCTCGCGCGGGGCTTTGTCACCTATGGCACCGATTCCGGCCATGAGACCAAACAAGGCGAGCCGCCGCAGACCTTTGCGCTCAACGACGAAGCGTTCGAGAACTTTGCGTACAAATCCTACAAGAAGGTGCGTGACGCGGCTGTTGCCGTGATGGTGCGCGCCTACGGCAATCCGCCGGCAAAGCTGTACTTCATGGGATCGTCCGAAGGCGGCCGCGAAGGGCTGACCATGGCGCAGCGCTATCCCGACGATTTTGACGGCATCTTTGCGCGCGTGCCTGTCATCAACTGGGTTGGCTTGCAGCACGCCGGCACGCGCGCGGGGCTGGCGACGATGGGCGACGGCTGGATCCGCCCCGCCCAAGTGAAGCTGGTGGCGGACGCGGTTCTTAGGGCATGCGACAAGGCCGACGGCGTGGAAAACGCGCTGGTGCAGGATGCCGTCGGCTGCAAGGCGCAGTTCAAGCCGGCGTCGCTGCGCTGCACCGCGGGCCAGAGCGGCGATGAATGCCTGACCGGACAAGCAAATCGCCGCGATCGAGACGCTGCATTCGACCTACAAATTTTCCGTTCGCCATGGCCAACGGCCTCGACGATTACCCGGGCTGGGGCGTGTCGGGCGAAGGCATCCCGGCGTTCGGTCCTACCGGCGGCTGGCTTGCCTGGTGGCTCGGCACCTCGGCTCCGGCGCAGCCGCCGGCGCCACACCAACGGCATCGCCTGGATCTATGGCGCCGGCGGCACCCAATATGTCTTCGCGCGCGATCCAAAGCTCGACGTCACCACCTACAAGCCGGAAGACCACAAGACGCGTGTGCTGCAGGTCTCGCAGTTGATGGATTCGACCGATCCCGATCTCAGCCGCTTCGGCGCGCGCGGCGGCAAGCTCGTGATCCTCGAGTACATGGCCGATTATGCCCAGAGCCCCTATGCCGGCATCCGCTATTTCGAGAACGTGCAGAAAAAGCTCGGCAAGGAAAAGACCGCGGAGTTCGCGCGGCTCTACACCGCGCCCGGCGTCGATCATGTCGGCTCCGGCGCGCCGGCCAATGTCGACATGCTCAGCGTGCTGGTCGATTGGGTGGAGAACGGCAAGGCGCCCGGCGACCTCGAGGTGGCCGAGCAGAAGGTCGAGGCGCCTTCGTTCGAAACGGTGCGCGCGCTGCCGCTGTGCCAGTGGCCGGCCTGGCCGCGCTACAAATCGGGCCCGCCGAACCTCGCCGCGAGTTTTTCGTGCGTGCCTTGACTCTCAGCCGTCATGGCCGGGCTTGACCCGGCCATCCACGTCCTTCGTATCGAGCAGTGCCAAGAACGTGGATGCCCGGGACGAGCCCGGGCATGACGAGTTCTTGGATGACTAGCGGGGCAAATTACTTCACCAGCGAACACCCGCCGTCCGCCATCGGCCGAAACGCCTGGTCGGCGGGGATGGTCGAAACCAGCTTGTAATAGTCGTAAGGGTATTTCAACTCTTCCGGCTTCTTGACCTCGAACAGGTACATCGGATGGATGACGCGGCCGTCCTGACGGATGGTGACGTCGCCGAACAATTTGTCCTTGCCCTTGAATTTTTTCATCTGCGGCACGACGGCCTTGGCGTCATCGCTGCCGGTCGCGGCCACTGCATTCAGATAAGCCAGCGTGGAAGCATAGACGCCGGCCTGGTTGCCGCTCGGCATCTTGCCGTTCATGCCCGGACGCGCCCCGAAGCGCTTTGCGAAGGCGCGGGTGTCTTCGTCCATGTCCCAGTAGAAGGCCTCCAGCAGTTGCAGGCCCTGCCCCACCTTCAGCCCCATGCCGTGCACGTCGTTGACGAACAGCAGGAACGCCACCATGGTCTGGCCGCCCTGCTGGAGCCCGAATTCAGCCGCCTGCTTCACCGCGTTGACGGTGTCGCCGCCGGCGTTCGCCAGCCCGATCACCTTGGCCTTGGAGTTCTGCGCCTGCAGCAGCAGCGAGGCGAAATCCGAGGTATTGAGCGGATGCTTGGCCGAGCCCAGCACCTTGCCGCCGTGCTTTTCGATGTAATTCGTCGCCTCGGCCTCGATGCCCTGGCCGAGCGCGAAATTCACCGTGACGAAGAACCATTCCTTGCCGCCGCGGCCCATCATCGCCGCCGCCGTGGCATTACCGGTCGCCCAGACATCGTTGACCCACTGGATCGTGTTCGGCGAACAGGCTTTGCCGGTGAGATCGGAGCTTGCGGTCGATGACGCCAAAAAGGTCATCTTGGTGTCGCGGATCAGCGAATTCAGGGTAAGGCCGACGGCCGAATTCGGCACGTCGACGATGGCATCGACGCCATCGACGTCGAGCCACTTTCGCGCGATGGCGGAGCCGACATCGGCCTTGTTCTGGTGATCGGCATAAACGATGTCGACCTTGATGTTCTTGCCGCCGCCGTTGAAATCTTCCGCCGCCATGCGCGCGGCTTCCACCGAGCCCATGCCGTTGGTGTCCTGGAAAATCCCGGAGATGTCGTTGAGCACGCCGACCCGCACCACGTCGCCGGAGATTTGGGCCTGCGCTATTCCGGATGCGGCGCATGACAAAGCAAGCGCAGTACAGATACCAAGAGCTTTCATTGTCTTCTCCCCTCGAAAAGTCAGTTTCAGGCGCGCGAGATTTTCACCGGCAGGCTTTCCAGCCCGCGCAGCGTGTTGTTGTAGAGGCGCTTCACCGGTCCGGTGATCTCGATCGATCCGACCTTGCGCGCGAGCGCCGCCATCATCACCTCGCCTTCGAGGCGTGCGACCAGCTGCCCGACGCACATGTGAATGCCGGAGCCGTAGCCGACATGGCCCGAGGTGCGGCGCGTGATGTCGTAGCTGTCGGGGTTTTCCCAGCGGCGGGGGTCGCGGTTGGCGGCGCCGAGGAACATCAGCACCTTCTCGCCTTCGCCGATGCTGTGGCCGCCGATCTCGACCTCGCGCGTGGTGGTGCGGAAGAAAGTCTGCACCGGGCTTTCGTAGCGGACGGCCTCCTCGAACGCGTTGCGCGCCAGCGTCGGATCGCTGCGCAGTTTTGCCAGCTGGTCGGGAAAGCGCGCCAGGCAATAGACCGCGGCGCCGATGCCGTTGACCGTGGTATCGATCCCGGCCGACAGCAGCGAACGCACCAGCAGCGGGGCTTCCTCATGCGTGATATCGCCGGCGTCGGCGCGGGCATGAATGCAGGCGCCGAACCCGCCGGGTGTGAGGTTCTCGCGCTGGCACTGCGCGGCCACATAGGACTGATGCGGCGCCGAACGGTCGATCGCGTCCTGGCGCAGCTTGTTCGGCGGCCCGAATGCGTTGAACACCAGGCTGGCGTAGGGCAGCAGATTCTCCCGCCCCTCCTTCTTCAGCCCCATCGCATCGGGAAACACCGACAGCGGATAGGCCTCGGCAAGATCGGTGACGGCGTCAAAGCTGCCGCGATCAAGCAATTCCTCGACCTTGGCTTCGGCAAGCGCCGTGAAATGACCGCGCAGCGGCTTCATCGCGGTCGCCGACAGGACCTGGTTCAGCACGGTGCGGGTACGCGTATGCTCCGGCGGATCCGCCTCGAGGATGATGCTTTGCGGGCGCCACGGCTTTTCCTTGGCAAAATCGCTCAGGCCCACGCCGCGGCTGGAGCAGAACGTCAAGGGATCGTTCAGCACGGCATGCACTTCGGCATAGCGCGCCACGCCATAGACGCCCCATTTGTCGAGATGAACCACCGGGCCAGCCTCGCGCAGGACCTCGTGGACGGGATGCGGATCCGCGAAGAACTCCATCGAGAACGGATCGACATCGACGTGGGGAATGTCAGCTATTGCAGCGGCCACCATGGGCACCTCCTGCAGTTTGTCCTTGCGGAGCGGTGTGGGGTGTCTCTATGTCTGAATGCCGAGGAAATTTTGGAAGACCATGAGCAGGAACAGACAGCAGCGCGCCGCGCGGCCCGCGGCGGCGGGCAGAACCGGACGGGCCGAACAGGTGCTCGATCTCGACCGTTACGTCCCCGCGCTCATCACCTTCATCGCCAACAAGCTGTCCCGCACCGCCACGGTGCTCTATCAAAAACGCTTTGGCGTCAACGTCACGGAGTGGCGGATACTGGCGCTGCTCGCGATCGAGCCGGAGATTTCGGCGGCCCGCATCTGCCATGTGATCGGCTTCGACAAGGGCCCGGTCAGCCGCACGCTGGCGGCGATGGAGGAGCGCGGGCTGGTCGCCATCAAGGCCGACCAGCAGGACGGGCGCACCTATTCGATCTCGCTGACCGCGAAGGGATTTGTGGCGCATGACCAGGTCATTGCGGTCGCGCTGGAACGCGAACGCCGGCTGCTGTCCTGTCTGAGCAAAGGCGAGCGCGAAACCCTGATCGAGCTGCTGCGCCGCGTCCACGGCAATCTCGACGCCGTGCGGGGCGTGGGCGAAGTTGAGAAGGGAAATTGATCGGCGCGCACCGGATGCCGCCACTGCGTCGGCGCAGTGGCGCTTTGCGCGCAATGCTTTGCTGAGCCGTGGCGAGCCGGCACGCGTGGACATCCATTCCTCCCTGAACGGCCCCGGCAATTGATTGCTCTCGACGGCCGCCTGTCGGACGGAGGTTTTGCACATATTAGTTGCCTTAGCAACATCATTGTTGCAAAGGCAACTTCGTCAGCGAGGCTGACCTAGAGCCTTTTGTTTTGACGCGTTTTCTTTACGCGAACCGGGATCCATCCCGCATCAAGTGCGGGACAGGCCTCGCTTGAAAACGCTACTCTCACTTCTTGACGAGCGGGCAATTGCCTTCGCTCTCGGGACGAAACGCCTGGTCCCCCGGAATGGTTGCGACCACTTTCAGCAAATCCCACTTCGAAGTGGATTCGTCCGGCGCCTTGACCTGCAGCAGATAGAACGGATGGATCTTGCGCCCGTCGGCGCGGATGGTGCCCTTGCCGAACAGCGGATCGTCGGTCGGCATCGCCTTCATCGCCGCCACCACGGCCTTGCCGTCGGCGGCGCCGCCGGCCTTGTCGACGGCCTTGAGATAATGCAGCACCGAGGCATAGACGCCGGCCTGCATGTCGTTGGGATAGTTGTTCTGCGGATGGCGTTCGGCGAAACGTTTGGCGAAGGCGCGCGTGCCGTCGTTCAGATCCCAGTAGAACGGATTCATGATCTGCGCGCCCTGCGCCGCCTTCAGGCCGAGCGCGGGAAGCCCGTTCATGCCCAGGATCAGGCCGACCAGCTTCTGCTTCTTGGTCAGCCCGAACTCGGCCGCCTGCTTGATCGAGGTGATGGTGTCATCGCCTGCATTGGCAACGCCGACGATGTCGGCGCCCGAGGCCTGCGCCTGCAGCAGGAACGACGCGTAGTCGGCGGTGCCGAGCGGATGGCGTACGGCGCCGAGGACTTCGCCGCCGGATGCCTTGACGCCTTCGGCGGCCTGCTTCTCCAGGTCGTGACCGAAGGCGTAATCGGCGGTCAGGAAAAACCATTTCTTGCCGCCCTGTGCGACCACGGCTTTGCCGAGGCCGCGGCCATAGGCGTAGGTGTCATAGGTCCAGTGCACGGTGTTCGGCGTGCACTTTTCGCCGGTCAAAAGCGCGGTGCCGGCGCCGGAGCCGATAAACACCTTGTTCTTCTGCTCGCTCATATTGGCGACCGCCAGCGCAATCGCCGAGTTCGGCAGGTCGAAGATGGCGTCGATGTTTTCGGTGTCGTACCAGCGCCGTGCGATGCCGACGCCGACATCGGTCTTGTTCTGATGGTCGGCGGTGATGACATCGACCGGCTTGCCGGCGGCCTTGCCGCCGTAATCCTCCACCGCCATTTGCGCGGCGACGACGGAGCCTACGCCCTGATAGGTCGAGAAAACCCCGGACTGGTCGTTGAGCACGCCGATCCGGACCCGCTCCTGTGCATGCGCCGCTGAGGCGAGCAATCCGCCGAGCGCGGCCGCGAGCATTCCCGTGCGAAACATCTGTCGCATGCATTCCCTCCTGTATAGAAAAGGGCGGCCTCCGGACCGCTTCGAAATTGCTTATATTTTATAAGCATTTTCACGGTTGTCAATCGCGCGACAAAAAGCGAGCAATTACAGATGGGAAATGGTTTGACGCGGAGCGAAGCCAGGCGCGAAAAGTCCGGCGAGCAGGGTTCGGCACGCGATCTGGATCTGAGCGCGTTGCGGCAGACGCCAGGGTTCATGATCCGGATCCTGCAGCTGCAGAATTTCGAGGCGTTCTACCGGCACTTCGACGCGCTCGATATGTCGCCGATCGAATATTCGATCCTCGTAACCGTCCGCGACAACAACACGGTGACGCAGAGCGAACTCGCCGCCGTGCTCAAGATGCAACTGCCGAACCTGGTAAAGATCCTGTCGAAGATGGAGGATGCCGGCATCTTGAAGCGCAAGCGGTCGGCGCGCGACAAGCGTGCGGTCGAACTCTCACTGAGCGCGGCCGGCCAGAAGCGGGCCAACGAGGCGAGCGGGCTCGGCGAGACGTTCAATGCACACACGCTCGCCCCGCTCAGCAAGGCAGAGCAGACGGCATTCCTGCAAATGCTGGCGCGGCTGGTCGAGGCGTACCGGCGCGCATTGCGGTAAAGCGCGATCTTTCGCCGCTCACTTCGCGCAGGCGATCCATGCAGCGGATTTGTCATCATCAAGGATTTTCACCGCATCGGCCCGCCGCGTCAGCACCGCGCGCTGGTTGATGTAGCCCTTGTCGGTGATCTCGCCGCCGTCGACCGACGCAGGCTCGGCGAGCAGCAGCGCGCGCGTGGCGTGCCCCGACGAGTTGCCGCTTTGCGCTTTCAGTTTTGCCAAGCCCCTGCCCGATCGCGGTGCGGACTTTTTCGTGGCCGATCACCTCATCGGCCGCGCTTGCGCACGTCGGGCAAACCGGCATGGGCGCGGCAGGCGACGATGTTGGGAAACACCAGAAAGCGCACCTCGTCGCCGCCATGGCCGGTGACGACGATATCCTGCACCAGCGGCGCCAGCGCCGTGATCCCTGCGACCCGCAGCGTGCCGACGCTGACCCAGGTGCCGGAATTGAGCTTGAAATCCTCGGCGACGCGGCCGTCGAAGAACAGGCCGAGTTCGGGACGCGCGGGGTCTGCGAACTTCACGGCGTCGCCGATCAGATAGAAGCCTTCTTCGTCAAAGGCCTGCGCGGTCAGTTCCGGCGCCTTCCAGTAACCCGGCGTGACGTTGGGTCCGCGCACGCGCACCTCGAGCTTGTCGCCTGACGGCACCAGCTTCAATTCGGTGCCCGGGATCGGCACGCCGATATTGCCGGAGCGGCTGGCCTGGAAATGGCAATCGGTGGCGAGCGGCGAGGTTTCCGTCGAGCCCCAGGCCGACACCATCGGCAGCGCGCGGCCGACGGTCTTCAGCGAAAGTTCTTCCAGCGCATCCCACAGATTTTGCGGCAGCGCCGCGCCGGCATAGAACGCGAATTTCACCTCGCTGAAGAATTTTTGGCGCAAGTCCTCGTCGCCGCGCAGCGCCGCGATCAGCATGTCAAAGCCGCGCGGCACGTTGAAATAGACCGTCGGCATCACGCTGCGCAGATTGGCGAGCGATGTCGCAAACAGCCCCGGTGCCGGCTTGCCGCCATCGACATAGAGCGAGCCGCCGTTGCGCAGCACCAGGTTGAAATTGTGGTTGGCGCCAAAGGTGTGGCTCCACGGCAGCCAGTCGAGGATGACGAGATCGCCACGCGCGCCATCGAGGAACGACCAGGTCTGCGCCTTGGCCTGCTGGCTCGAGGTCAGCATGCGCTGGGTGTTGATCACGGCCTTGGGCGTGCCGGTCGAGCCCGAGGTGAACAGGAATTTTGCGATCGTGTCCGGCGTCACCGCGGCAAAGGCCTTTGCGACCTCCGGCGTCTCCGGCGTTGCGGCGACCGAGCGGAACGAAATCGCATCGGCATCATCGGCGTTGCCGCTGATGATCTTGGCCCGGTGCAGCGGCTTGATCGCGGCGAGTGCCGCCGCGAACGGCTTTGTGCCGGAAACATAGATCGCGCCCGGCCCCAGCAGGCCGATCATGCTCTTGAGCTTGTCAAAGTCCCGGGACATCAACGAATAGGCCGGCGAGATCGCGGCCGAGGGCACGCCGACATGCATCGCCGCCAGCGCCAACAGCGCGTGATCGACGCTGTTGTCGCCAAGAATGACAAGGGGATGGTCGGCGCTCAGCCCTTGCGCCAGAATCCAGGCGGCGGCCGACCGCACGGTTTTCGCAGCGCCTCCCCGTAGCTGACCGTCGTCCATGGCGCGTCGGCATTGCCGCGCTCGCCGAGAAAAATCCGCTCCGGCGTCTCGCGCGCCCAATGCTCCAGCCAGTCGCCGACGCAGCGCGCGCTGGCGCCGAGCGGCACGGTCGATCGCAGCAAAATACTGCCGTCGGCGCGGCGGTCGGCCACGATCGACGGCGTCGCAAATAACGTCTCGGGATCGTCGCGGCTGTTAGCGGCGGCTTATGTCATCGGTCTCCTCCCAGGCGGTGGCCTCTTCGGGGCCGCCAGCGGATATTGTTGGTTGGAACAATTGTTGTCGTCAACAACAATCTTTCCCTCCGCGCCGCGGTACGCTAGAAGGGATCCAGACGCGGGAGAAACGAAATGTCGAGAGGGGCGGCCCAGGCAGCGCTGAAAATCCCCGTTGCTGGCAGCGGCAAGCGCGGCACAAGCGGCAAGGCGCGCCTTGCGGATGGCAGCGGCGAGATCGGCCTCGACCGCCTGCTTGGACACGCCGGCTATGCGGTGCGGCGTTTCCAGATCTGGATCTTTCAGGATTTCATCAAGACGCTCGCGGCAGCCGATATCAGGCCGACGCAATATTCGGTGCTGACGGTGATCGGCGCCAATCCCGGCCTGAGCCAGATGGCGGTGGCGCAGCGGCTTGGAATTGAGCGCGCCCGGCTGGTGCATCTTTTGGACAGTCTCGAGGACCGCAAACTGGTCAAGCGTGTCCGCTCCCGGACCGACCGGCGATCCCACGCGCTGCATCTGACGGCGCGCGGCCAGGCTTCGCTGCGGCAGTTCAAGCTGCTGGCGGCCGAACACGAACGGCACGTGGCCGAAAAGATCGGCAAGGAGAACCGCGAGCAGCTGCTGCGGATTTTCTCCTCGTTCACCTGACCAAGCGGCCGATCAGGCCCGGCTTGAACGGAACTGCCTAAAAATTAATCAAATGCCTTTGGCGCAGCGATTGCGCTGCATCTCGATTCTTCTAGTAAGCAGCTGTAACTAATACGATATCCATCGAAACCGTCGCTGCCCGATCAATGTACACAATGGCACATCGCTTGCTTCGATCCGGTTAGAATTTCCTCGCTGAAGGGGCATCCATTGACCGAGACCGCAGCCGCGATTGTCGCCGCCCATCGCGCCGGCACCGCCTCGCCGGCGCAGACCGTGGCGCGCAGCTTTCAGCGCATCCGCGACCATAACGACCCCGCAGTCTTCATCTCGCTGCGCGATGAAAAGGATGCGCTGGCGGAAGCGGAAAGCCTGTCGAAAAAGGACGCCGCACAGCTCCCGCTTCTGGGTGTGCCCGTCGCGGTCAAGGACAATATCGACGCGCAGGGTTTTGCGACCACCGCCGCCTGTCCGGCCTTCTCCTATATGCCCGCGCACGATTCGACGGCGGTAGCAAGATTGCGCGCGGCCGGCGCCATCATCATCGGCAAGACCAATCTCGATCAGTTCGCCACCGGCCTTGTCGGCGTGCGCTCGCCCTACGGCATTCCGAACAACCCGGTGCGCAGCGACCTGATTCCCGGGCGGATCGAGTTCGGGATCGGCGGTCGCGGTATCGGCAGGCCTCGTGCCGCTCGCGCTCGGCACCGATACCGCGGGAAGCGGCCGCGTGCCGGCGATGCTCAACAACATCGTCGGCCTGAAGCCAAGCCTCGGCATGATCTCGACCGCGGGCCTGGTGCCGGCGTGCCGCACGCTGGACTGCATTTCGGTGTTTTCGCTCACCGTCGATGATGCGATGGCTGCGCTGAAGGTGATGGCCGGACCTGACGGCGCCGATCCCTATTCGCGCGACCGGCCGCTCGCGGCGATGACCGCGTTTCCGGGCAAGCTTCGTCTCGGCATTCCCCGCAACGGCCAATTGATCTTCTTCGGCGACAAGCATTCGGAAAATGCCTATGGCGAGGCGATGCAAGCGCTGGGCGGCGCTGGGCGCCGAACTGGTCGAGTTCGACCTCGAGCCGTTCTATGAAACCGCGCGGCTGCTCTACGAAGGACCCTGGGTGGCCGAGCGCTATCTGGTGATCCGCGATCTGCTGGCGTCGTCGCCGGATGCGATCCATCCCGTCACGCGCGAGATCACCGCCGCCGGATCGCGGCAGACCGCGGCCGAGACCTTTGCCGCGCTCTATCGTTTGCAGGCGCTGCGGCGGATTGCCGAACGCGCCTTTATCAATATCGACGCGCTGGTGCTGCCGACCGCACCGACCGCCTATTCCACCGCGCAGGTGCTGGCCAATCCGATCGAGCTCAACAGCCGGCTCGGCACCTACACCAATTTCGTCAACCTGCTCGACCTCTGCGGCCTCGCGCTGCCGGCCTCGATTCGAACAGACGAAATCCCGTTCGGCATCACGCTGCTGGCGCCCGGCGGCAAGGACGCGATGCTGGCGAGCATCGGCCGCGTCTTCCATGCCGACACCGGACTGAAGATCGGTGCCAGGGGGTTGGCGCAACCGCCGCTCTCAGCATTGCCGAAAGATGTGAGCGGCGACGAGATCGCGATCGCCGTGGTCGGCGCGCATCTGTCGGGCATGGCGCTGAACGGCGAATTGCAGGTGCTCGGCGGGCGATTGCTGGAAGAAGCCACCACCGCCCCCGACTACAAACTCTACGCGCTCGACACCACGCCGAAAAAACCGGGCATGCTGCGCGTCGAGCCGGGCGCGGGCTCACCGATCAAGCTCGAGCTCTGGGCGCTGTCGGCGGCAGCGTTCGGAAAATTCGTCGCCGCGATCCCGCCGCCGCTGTCGATCGGCACGATCCGGCTGTCGGATGGCCGCGGCGTCAAGGGATTCATCGTGGAGCCCGCCGCCATCACCGGCGCGCGCGACATCTCGTCGTTCGGCGGTTGGCGTGCGTTCATGGCGGAGAAGGCGGCGGTGTGATTCCTCGTGGTGAGGAGGCGCACTTGCGCCGTCTCGAACCACGCAGGCCCCGATGTCTCATCCTTCGAGACGCTTCGCGGCTCCTCAGGATGAGGATCTCTTTACACCGACACCGCGTAAATCTCATACTCGCCGCGCACCAGTTCGATATGCGCGCGCATCGCGGCGCTAGCGCCGGTCTTGTCGCCGCGCATGATCGCGACCACGACGCGGTCGTGCTCGGCGTGCGATTTGGCGAGCCGTCCGAGATTGCGGAACTGGGCGCGGCGGAACGGCTGCACGCGAACCCGCGTCGCCAGCGTCATCTCGGCGATGTAGCCGTTCTGCGAACCGGCATAGATCGCGTTGTGAAAGCGCTCGTTGACTTCGTGAAAGCGTTCGGGATTGCCGGCATGGCTCAGCACCCGCAATTCCTCGTGAATGGCCTCCAGCCGCGCGCGATCCGCGGCCGGCATCCGCTCAGCCGCAAGGCCCGCGCACAGGGCTTCGAGTTCGGCCATCGCCTCGAACATTTCCGTAAGCCGTCCGAACGTCGGCCGCGCCACCACCGCGCCGCGATGGGCGCGGGCGTCAATCAGACCGCTCGCCGCCAGTTGCCGCAGCGCCTCGCGCACCGGCGTCCGCGATACGTTAAAGCGCCGCGCAATGTCGGTCTCGTCAAGCGCGGCGCCCGGCGCCAGTGCGCCACGGACAATCTCATCGGCCAGCTGAAGCCGCAGTTCTTCGGCGCGGGTGATTTTTGTCGGTTGCGGCGAAGCGCGATCGACGCGTGGCACCACCGGCTCGGCACCGCTGCCGCCGGTTTGCGAACTGGTTCCCTGGAGATCGTCGAGAACTCATGCCTTCTGATCCATCTCTTCAGGTCTTCGGTTCATCGATGATGCTGACATGGGCGGCGACGATCCTCCACCCTTCGGGAAACCGGACCCAGGTCTGCATCTGCCGCCCCACGCGGGGACTGGTCCACACGTCGCGATAGAACAGCGTCGAGGCCACCGCGGTATCGCGGCCATAGGTGGTGATGACCGTCTTGTCGGTCTTGCGCATCAGGCCTACCGGCGAGCGAGCGGCGCGGAACGCCATGATGGCATCGTAGCCGTAGAGATTTTCGCCGATGCCATAGCGCAGCGTGCGCTTGTCATTGCGAAAGAGTTCGTCGAGCACGGCGACGTCGTTTGCGACCAGCGCTGCTTCGTAACGCGCGAATTGCGCGGTGACTTCGGCCAGCACGTCGGGAAGATCGACTTCCATTCCTATAGTCCTCTCGGCGGCGGTGCGGCGGCCACACCCATTTGCTCCAGCACATGCGCCACGCGCAGCGCGAAATCCTCGCGCCAGGGTGCTGCGATGATCTGCACGCCGATCGGCATCGGCTCCAGCGGCACCGGGACAGCCACGACCGGCAGGCCGATGAAGGAGATCGGCTGGGTGTGAAGGCCGATATTGGCGCGCACCGGCAGCTCGACGCCGTCGAGCATGAAATTCACCTGGCCGAGCTTTGGCGCAACGCACGGCGTCGCCGGCGCGAGGATCACATCGACCGATTTGAAGAGCTCCAGCACCTTTGCGCGATACCAGCGGCGGAATTTTTGCGCCTTGTCGACGAACGGCGCGGGGATCATCGCACCCGCGATAAGCCGGTCGCGCACCGCCGGATCGAAATCGTTCGGCCGCTTGCGCAGGCGATCGAGATGCAGCGAGGCGCCTTCGGTGGTGGTGATGATATAGGCGGCGGCGCGGGCGCGCGCGGCTTCCGGAATTTCGACCGTGTTGGCTGCGCCGAGCGCCTTAGCCACCCGCGCGACGGCCTCCTGCGCTTCCGGAAAAACGTTCTTCTGAAAATATCCGCCTGCCACTGCGATGCGCAGATTGCCGATACCATGCGACAGCATCCCCGAGACCGGCTCCACCGTCCGCGTCGTGCAGGCGGCGTCATCGGCATCCGGTCCCTGCATCGCGTCATAGGCGAGCGCAAGATCGGTCACGCTGCGCGCGAACGGGCCGAGATGATCGAAGCTCGAGACGAACGGATACGACCGCGCGCGCGACAGCCTTCCATAGGTCGGCTTCAGGCCAAAGATGCCGCAGAACGACGACGGCACCCGGATCGAGCCGTTGGTGTCGGAGCCGAGCGCCAGCGGAACAAGCTGGCCTCCGACCGCGCTGCCGGAGCCGCCGGAAGAACCGCCGGTCATCCGCGTCGGATCGTGCGGATTACGCGAGGGGCCGTCATGCACGTTCTCGCCGGTGAAATCATAGGCGTACTCGCCCATGTTGAGCGCGCCGACGAGCACCGCGCCGGCGGCTTCCAGCCGCTCGATCAGCGTGGCGTCGCGCGGCGACGGCGGCAGGTCGCGGTTGATTTTTGACCCGGCGCGCGTCGAGAGACCCTTCACATCGAACAGGTTTTTCACCGCAAAGGGCACGCCGGCGAGCGGACCGGCGCTTTTTCCGGAAGCGATCATCGCATCGACGGCGCGGGCTTTGGCGCGCGCGCGATCGGCGGTGACGTCGGTAAAGGAATTGAGGACGGAATCGTGTTTGGCGATCCGCGCCAGCGCGGCTTCGGTCGCATCGAGCGCCGAGATTTTCCGGCTCGCGACGGCTTGTGCGATCTCGGTGGCCGATAGTTTATCGGAACTGGCGGTCATGGCGATATCAGGCGCTGTAGACACTGGCCGGCTCGGTTTCATCAGGCAGCGCGAATTCATCGACCAGCCGCGCCAAGCGCAACGACACCTGAAGATTGGCTTTCACCGCGGGCCGCCAGCTCTCCTCGATCGGCAGCGCCATCGCTTGGCCTACGGCATCGATGTAGTCGTCAAGCGGATCGCCAGCCATGTTTCTCTCCCCGTCGTAGTTTTTTAGTGAACCGGCAACGGCGGATGCGGGATCGCCGTCAACAGTTCCTTTGTATAATCATCCTGCGGATCGCCGAGCACTTTTTCCGAATTACCCTGTTCGACGATTCGTCCCGCGCGCATCACGATGACACGATCGCACAGCAAACGCACCACATTCAGATCGTGGGACACAAACAAATAGCTCATGCCCATCGACGCCTTGAGATCCTGCAGCAAATTGAGCACCACCGCCTGCACGGAGACGTCGAGCGCGGCGGTCGGCTCGTCGAGGATGACGAGCTTTGGATGCAGCGCAATCGCGCGCGCGATGCCGACGCGCGCCTTTTGTCCGCCGGACAATTGATGCGGGAAACGATCGAGCAGATTGATCGGTAACCCCACCAGTCCCGCCAGTTCCTCGCAACGGGCACGCAACGCATCACGTCCCCGGATGTCGCCGAGTTGCATGATCGGATCGGCGATGGCGCGCGCCGCGGTGAAGCGCGGATTGAGGCTGTCGGTCGGATCCTGGAACACCATTTGAATGCTCTTGCGCAGCGGCAGCCGCGCAAAGGCATGCGGCATGATGGCGCCGATCTCGTCGCCGTCGAACATGATGCGGCCCGAGGTCTGGTCCAACAGCCGCATCACCATCATCGATGTGGTGGATTTGCCGCAGCCGGATTCGCCGACCAGGCCGACGCTCTCGCCATGGCCGACCGTAAAGCCGATGCCGTCGACGGCGCGAAAGATCTCCTGTTCGACCGGCGGCTTGCGGGAGAACAGTTTTCCGAGCACCGCGGTCGCGCCCTGGCGCGGGTATTCCTTGACGAGCTTTTCGACGAGCAGCAGCGGCTTCTGCTCCTTGTCTTCGGCCGCCGCCGGCGCGTCGCCCAATTTCGGGAGGGCTGCAGCCTCTTCCTCCGGCAACAGATCGCGCAGGGAAACGCCGATCCGCGGCGTCGCGCGCATCAGCTTCTTGGTGTAGGCGTGTTCCGGTTTGGCAAAGATGTCAGCGGATTTTGCCGTCTCGACCACCCTGCCCTTTTCCATCACCACGACGCGGTCGCAATAGGCAGCCGCCAGACCGAGATCGTGCGTGATCAAAATGGTCGACATGCTGCGCCGCTTGGTCAGTTCGACGATCAGGTCCATGACCGCCTTTTGCGTGGTGACGTCGAGGCCGGTGGTCGGCTCGTCCGCGATCAAAAGCTGCGGATTGCAGGCGAGCGCGAGCGCGATCACCACGCGCTGGCACATGCCGCCCGACAGCTCGAACGGATAGGCATGATAGCGCTCGCGCGGACGCGCGATCTTGACCTGCTCCAGCGCCTCGATCGCCTTCTCGCCGCGGTCGGTCGACACGGCTTGCACATGCTGGCGCAGCACGTCCTCGATCTGGTCGCCCACTTTCCGGATCGGATTGAGGGCCGCGCGCGGGTTCTGAAAAATCATCGAAATTTCACGGCCGCGCAGATCGCGCATCTCGTTCTCGGTCGCGGCCTTGACGTCGATGCCGGAAAACATCACCGAGCCCTCGGCGATCTTGCCGGCGCGGTCGAGGATGCGCATCACGGCATAGGACGTGACGGACTTGCCCGAGCCGGATTTGCCGACGATGCCGAGCGTCTCGCCCTTGGCGACCTGGATGTTGACGTGCTGCACCGCCTTGACGATGCCGCGCCGGGTGGAGAATTCCACCGTGAGATCGTTGACGTCGAGCAGCGGTTGAGCGGTCATCGCAAAGACCTCACGTCCGCCGCTGCGGATCGACGATGTCGCGCAGGCCGTCGCCGAGCAGGTTGAAGCAGAACACCGCGATCATCAGCGCCAGCCCCGGGAACAGCGCGATCCACCATTCGCCCGACACCATGAAGCCGGCGCCTTCCGCAACCATGATGCCCCACTCCGCGGTCGGCGGCCGCACGCCGAGGCCGATGAACGACAGGCCGGCGGCGTTGAGGATGGCGTAGCCCATGGTCAGCGACATCTGCACGATCATGATCGGCATGATGTTGGGCAGGATGTGCACCAGCAGGATGCGAAACTCGCCATTGCCGGAGAGCCGCGCCGCCTGCACGAAGCCGGCGTTGCGCCGCACATTGGCTTCGGCGCGGGCGACGCGGGCATAGAGCGGAAAATTCACGATCGCGGTGGCGATGATGATGTTCTGCACGGTATTGCCGAGGGCTGCGACGATGCCCATCGCCAGCACGAACAGCGGAAATGCCATGATGGTGTCGGCGATGCGGCCGACGATGCGGTCGGTCCAGCCGCCGAAATAGCCGGCGGCGATGCCGGCAAGACCGCCCATCAGGAACACCAGCACCACGGAAGCGATGGCGATGAAGGTGTCGAGCCGCGTCGCGACGATGACGCGGCTAAAGATGTCGCGGCCCAGCTGATCGGTGCCGAACCAGTGCGCCGCCGACGGCGGCTGCAGCGCCGCCTTGGTGTCGGACGCAAGCGGATCGTAGGGCACCACATAGGGGCCGAAGACCGCGGCAAACAGGATGACGACCAGCAGCCCGAAGGCAAACGCGGTGACGCGATTCTCGCCGAGCACATATTTGGTGTGCTCGAACATCGAGACGAGGCCCGATTTGCGCTTCGGCTCAGTGGTTGCAACGGTATCGGCCGTGACGCTGCTCATGCTCCCACCTCACCCTTCCAGCCGCACGCGCGGATCGATCACGCCGTAGAGAATGTCGATCGCGAGATTGAGCAGCACATACATGACCGCCATGGTCAGCACGAAACCCTGCACCGGCGCGAAATCCGACGAGATCAGCGCTTCCACCGCGTAGGAGCCGATGCCGGGCCAGGCGAACACCTTTTCCACCAGCACGTTGGCCCCCAGCAGGAAGGAGAACACCATCGAGAGCGTGGTGATGACCGGCAGCATCGCGTTGCGGAAGGCGTAGGTCACGATCACCGTGCCCGGCGACAGCCCGCTGGCGCGCGCGGTGCGGACGAAATCCGATGCCAGCACCGCCAGCATCGAGGCGCGCGTCATGCGCGCGATCGGCGCCAGCGAAAAAACCGCCAGCGTCAGCCGCCGGCAGCAGCAACTGGCTGAACGCGGAGCGGAACGCCTCGAGATCGCGCGCGATCAGGGTGTCGATCAGATAGAAGCCGGTCACGGTCGGCGGCGCGCTGTAGAACACATCGAGACGGCCGAGCGGCGCCGGCGACCAGCCGAGCCGGAAATAGAAGACGTAGACCAGCACCAATCCGGTAAAGAACACCGGCAACGATACGCCGGCCGTCGTCGTTATCCGGCAGAGATGATCGATCCATGATCCCGGCCGTGTGGCGGCCATGCACGCCGAGCGGAATCGCAATCACGATCGAAACGAACAGCCCGAGCAGCGTCAGTTCGGCGGAAGCCGGCAGGCGGTTGCGGATTTCGGTCGCGACCGGCTGGCCTGTTGTCAGCGAATTGCCGAAATCGCCATGGGCGAGATCGTTGGTGTAGCGGACGAACTGCTCGATCAGCGGCTTGTCGAGGCCGAGTTTCTTCCGGATCTGCTCGACCGCTTCCTTGGTCGCGGCGGGGCCGGCGAAATACGCCGCCGGATCGCCCGGCAGCGCCCGCGTCAGCAGGAAGGTAACGATGACGACCCCGATCAGCGACGGGATCGCGAACATCAGCCGCTTGCCGATCATGGTCAGCATGGCGGCTTACGCCTTGACGAGTGCGCGGTAATCGAGACGGCGGTGGAACCAGTATTGATAGCCCGAGACGTTCTTCTGCATCGCGACGTTGACGAAGGGCTGATACAGCGGAATGCGCGGGACCTCGGCAAAGGCGATATCGACGAAACCCTTGACGTCGGCGTCGTAGGCCGCCTTGTCGCCGGCCGAGGCGGCGGTGCGCGCGCCATCGATGAACTTGTCCATCGCCGGCGACTTGTAGCTCATGGTGTTGAAGACGGAATTGTTGCCGTGATAGCACCAGTAGAAGAAGTATTCGGGGTAATCGAGCCAGCCCGAGAACACGTTGGTGTAGAGCGGCATCTCCTTCTTGTTCAGCTCGGTGCGCCAGTTGGCGCCGGGGATCTTGTTGATCGTGGTCTTGATGCCGAGTTGCGCGAGGCTCTCCTGCACCAGGATGCAGAGCGGTTCGTTGACGCCGGCAAAATTCAAATCGAACGAGATCGTGGTCTCAAAACCGTTGGCGTAGCCGGCTTCCGCCAGCAGCGCCTTGGCCTTTTCCATGTCGGTGAAATATTTGGTCTGCTGCGGCCAGGCGACTTCGGTGGCCTTGCTCGCGGGCGCGCCGAACATCGGATTGGCGAGGCCGAACAGCACCACGTCGATGATCTTCTGGTACGGGATCGCATAGGCGATGGCCTGCCGCACCTTCGGATTGTCGAACGGCGGCTTGGTCACGTTCATGCCGATATACTGGATGCCGTTGGAGAACGGCAGCGACACCACGTTGAGCTTGCCGCTGGCCTTCATCTCCTGAAAATCCTTGAACGGCAGCTCGTAGGAGATGTCGGCATCGCCGCGCTCCAATAGCGCGCGGCGGTTGCCGGCCTGCGGCACCATGCGCCAGATCACGCGCTTGATCTTCGGCATCGGGCCGCCGACCCACTCGTCATTGCGCTCCATGATCACTTCGGTGCCGGCGGTCCACTTCGTCACCTTGTAGGCGCCGGAGCCCGCGGTCTGCTGCTTTGTATATTCGAGACCCCACGGATCTTTCTCGCTGGCGTTCTTCTTCACCAGTTCGGAATTGACGATGCAGGGCACGATGACGGCGAGATCGGGAATCGTCAGGCGATCTTTTTTGGCAAAGTCGACGCGCAGCGTGTTGTCGTCGACGACCACGAACTGCTCGGCCTTGGTCAGCGAGCCCGCGCTCATCTGGAAGGTCGGGAAGCCGCCGACGCTGACGGCGCGGTCGAGCGACCACTTCGCGTCCTTTGCCGTGACCGGCGTGCCGTCGTGGAATTTGGCGTTCTTCTTCAGCTTGAACGTCACCGACATGTCGGAGATGTTCATGTCTTCGGCGAGTTCGCCCTTGAACTTGTCGCGGTCGTAATAGGGCACGCCGCCGGGGCCGCTCTTCATCTCGTGGGTGATCAGGCGGTCGTAGCAATTCCACGACACTTCATAGCCGGGCACGTTGGTGCCGACGCCATGGATGTCGAGATTGTTGGGGCCGCCTTCGGAGACGATCAGCAATGTCTCGGAACGCGCATCGGCCTTCGCCGCGGACCAGATCGCGGGGGCCGGCACCATGGCGCCGGCAGCCAGCCCCGAGACGGATTTCAGGAAATCGCGACGCTTCATGTGATGCTCCAACGCTGGATGTGGGACCGGCTTTTGGAGCTGACTTCGCAAGGTTTGTGCCAGAGCTTAACGGAAAGCTAATTTCCGGATAGATCTATGATTTTACTTATATAAATTGGATTCAGGTCGTCGCGGAGGCTGAGTTTGACGCCTCCCTTTGCATACAAAGATACATCTTTGCCTAATAATTAGGCGGATATTTTGTCCGGCTCTTTTGTTGGGCGAAATTGTCGCAGG
>CAVSXQ010000033.1:0-80916 GCA_963731915.1 uncultured Alphaproteobacteria bacterium | reverse complement strand
AAGCCTGCCGCTTGGACCAACTCGACGACTTCGGCTTGGGGCCGGATGCTATAGACCTCGGCCGGATAGGTCTCCTGAAAGCCGAAATCCTCGGCGGGTCGGAAGCCGAGCACGAAACGGCCGCCCTGCCGCAGGACGCGGCGCGTCTCGCGCAAATGATCGAGCGGCGCAGTCCAGAAGTAGATCGTATGTACGGAATAGGCCTTGTTGAAGCTCGCGGCGGCGAACGGCAGCCTATCGCTGGACCCGAAGTGGAACTCGAGCCGGCCCTCAGCCACCAAGGCGCGATGACGGCGGACCGCATGGCGGTGCGTCAGCCACGAGAAGTCGATCCCCGCGAGAACGCCGCCTCGGGTGACACGCGCCACCTTGGCCAGAGTGTCGCCGTGACCGCAGCCGATCTCCAAAACGGAGTCGGCCGGTGCCAGTTGGAGAAGCTCAAGGACCAGATCGTTCTCTGCAACGGTCTCCTTCGCCATCACCCGGACGACGATCTGGCCCAGCAACCCGGAGGGCCGCCCGCCTTGCCGGGCGATTATCAGGGCTTGCGCATCAGGTCTCCTGAATCCCGGCAGCGACCTGCCCGTCCGATGTCGGCCGACCGCATCAGCGAACCGGACGTGATAGTTCGGATCTTCGGTACCCATGATCCGATCCCAGAACGTGAAGTAAAGGCCGAAGTTCGTGCCGGCGCGCGCGTGATGCAGGTCGTGGTGGGTCACCGTCGTCAGCCAACCGAACAGCGGCCGGCCATCCGTCCGGGCCGGAAACACTTCGTAACCGCAATGGCCGATCGCGTTGCGCAGCATCATGTGCGCGGTGAAGATGAAGGCGGCGAGAACGCTGGTCGGCATCAGCATCAATGCGATCGGCAAATAGACGGCGTTGACGACCGCTTCGCTGACGTCGAACGAATAAGAGGTCCATGGCGTTGGATTGTTCGAGCGGTGATGCAGCCGGTGGAACCAGCGGTAAAGCCGGGGCCGGTGCATCAACCGGTGCGTCCAGTAGAACCAGGCGTCGTGCGCGACGATCAGCACCGCGACATTGAGCGTGAAGTAAGGCCAGCCTCGCTCGGCCGGATCCTGTAGACATTGAGCAAGCCGTGCTGCGCCGCCAGGGTGATACCAAGCCGACCAGCGAGAAGATCAGTACGGTTCTGAGCGAGGCCAGAATTTCCGAGGCCATCTGTGTCCCGCCGGGTCGTTCGCTGCGGATTTTGCGCGTCCGCCAGATAGCGCCTCAGCAGGACATTGACGACGAGAAATGTTCCGCCCGCGCCGATGACGTAGCGCAACAGATCATGCTGCAGAATGCCGGGATAAGCCCGGACGGCGAAATCCAGCAAGTGTTGCGGTTCTTGGAGCATCGACGGTCCTTTCCCGAAGGAGATGCGGCCGACGATGCGCAAAGTAGCCGGACAGCTCCTCTCGTTACCGGAAATCGGCCGAAGATTTCGGGAATCGATCAGGAATTTCGGGAATCGACCACCCTGGCGAGGGCCTGGGCGCGGTATTCCGAAGGCGTCATCCCGGTCGACTGGCGGAACGCCCGGTTGAACGGGGCAAGGGACGCATATCCGAGCTCAAAGGCGACCGCGACGATCTGCTCGCGCGAGTTCTCCGGATCGGCGAGGATGCGCTTGGCCTGTGTCACGCGATTATCGTTCAGGAATGCTGCGAAATTTCTGTACCCAGCCCCTTGTTGATGAGACGGCGCAGGCGATGCTCGGGAACCTTGAGCCTTGCGGCAAGCGTCGCCAAGCGAAAGTTCCGGTTCGAGGCAGACACCTGCGGCGATGGCGGCCCGAAGCCGCTCAAGCTCGATGGCCTCGGCGGCCGACAGCGTCTCCGGCGCGCCGTCTCGGCGCGCCGGGTTGCGCCATGATGTCGGGCTTTATCGCGGTCAGCCAAAGGGCAAACGGTACGGCGAGGGCAAGCAAGACGGAGGCCTGCAGCAGGCCGATCCAGCCCGGCAGCGGCCGAAACAGCGCATAGGTCTCGGCGGCGGCAATGGCGAGACCGACTGCCGGCAGCACCAGCGCGACGGCAAGCCGGAAGCGCCGACGTGAGTCCATCAGGTCGTTCTGGAAATCACGCACGGCGATTGACAAGACATGCAGCAGCAGGACGACGACGGTCACCTGATGGCCGAGCGTGCCGACGGTCCGCAGCTGCTCGCCCAGTCCCCGCCGAAGGACGTAGAACAAGCAGCAACAGCAAGAACGGCATCGCGTAGCTCCGACCGCCATTGCAGGTCGTCGCGAAACAGTGCGAGGGCAAACCACCAGAAAAATGCGGACGTGAGCGCCGCAAGAAAAATCAGCGGCTCGCGGACGGCGCCCAGTGCCTGCGACAGTGCGGGCTCGATATCAGCGCATACGACGCGATTCCGCGCCGAACAGGGCGCCCGCCACGTTGGCAAACCGCCATGGCCGCAGCCGCGCAAACTGCGCCGCCATCAAACAGCTCAATGCCGCGGTTCCAGCCCGCAACAACGGTTCAAGCAGATCAAACGCCGGCGCATTCATGGCTTGTGCTTGGTTCGGAGCTTTGACTAATGCGTAGCCGATCGAGAGGCTATCACATTGCGTGGACCAGGGGGAACATCGGGTGAGCCGGTTTCCAGGACCAATTCCGATTGCTTCAGGGCGCGCGGGAGCGCCCCTGAAGCTCGATCTCTGTATCTTCGGCGTTCTCCGAAGCCGGTGAAGATCAGGCCCTTCGTCGCGAGCAGCCCGCTTGATGTCCAGAGGACGGGCACCCTAGTGCCCGACTTCTCCCGCGATGATCTCGCCGAACAGCTCCCAGCTCTCGCCATTGAATTTCATCAGCTGCATCTGCTCAATCGGAAAGAAATCGTTCGGGCTGGTGTTGATCTTGATGCCGGGCAGCAGCACGTCGCTGGAAAAATTCTTCAGGCTGGCGGCCTGCTTCATCACGTTGTCGCGCGTGAGTTCGTCGCCGCACTGCTTCAGCACCTGAACCATGGTCTGCGCGGTGGCATAACCATAGACGTTGTTGTTGTTGGTCTTGTCGCCATCCGGAAAATACTTGTCCATGAAGGCGGCCCACGCCTTGATGCCGGGATCGTCCTTCCAGGTGGGATCGGTCGGGTCCTTGATGTAAGCGGTCGAGATGATCCCCTTGGAATTTTCCAGTCCCGCCGGCTTGAGCACGGTTGCGACCGAGGTCGAGACGTTGCCGAGGAAATAGACCGGCTTCCAGCCGAGCTCGGCGACTTTCCTGATCGCCTGCGCGGCGCCCTTGGGCGCGGCCCAGGTCATGAAGATATCGGCGCCGGAATCTTTCAGCGCCACGATCTGCGAGTTGATGGTGGGATCGCCGACTTCGTAGGATTTGTCGGCGATGATCATATTGGCCCTGGCGCCGAGACCGTCGCGCAATCCCTTCATCTGATCCCGGCCCGCATCGTCATTCTGCCAGATCGCGGCGATCTTGCCGTTCGGATAATTCTTCAGGATGTAGGCCGCGTAGATCCGGCCCTCGCTCTGGTAGTTCGGCTGCCAGCCCATGGTCCACGGAAAATTCTGCGGATCGCCCCATTTGGTGGCGCCGGTCGCCACGAACAGTTGCGGGACTTTCTTGGCGTTCATGTATTTCTGGATCGCCGAGTTGGACGGCGTGCCGAGCGGCTGGAACACCAGCAAGACCTCGTCGCTCTCGACCAGCTTGCGCGCCTGCTCGACGGCTTTCGGCGGGCTATAGGCGTCGTCATAGGTGATGAAATTGATCTTGCGGCCGTTGATGCCGCCCTCGGCATTGATCTTGTTGAAATAAGCCGCCTGCGTCTTGCCGATGGTGCCGTACGCGGAGGCCGGGCCGCTATAGGGCATGATATTGCCGATCTTGATTTCGCTATCGCTGGCGCCGGGATCGTATCGCTTCTGCGCCACCGCCACTGTGCTCGTCGAAATGGCGGCCGCAAACGCGGCTAGCGCAATCCATCGCGTCGTCTGAAGCGGCATTGTTCTCTCCCTGTGACGTCCTATTTTTGTCAAGTGTCGCAAGCTCTGCGCAGGCTTGCAAGGACGAGCATATTCCGCCCGACGAAACGGCATTGTTGCGCGCCGCCAATTATGCGACGACAAGGGCCTGTGATCTGAAATTCAGTGGATTGGAATTGAACAAGCGAATTGGTCCGCGACATCCGAGGCTGGCGGCCGCCGGCTTCCACTTCGCGCGATGGCTGGGCCGGCTCACCATGGGGAGAGCCGGCTTCCATCAACTCGGCTCGGATTTCGCCAATGAACGCCTCGCGCATGTGCGCGAAAAACTCGGGCGCGGCGAGACCGTCTATCTCGCGGGCCTCGGGTTGCCCGGCACGCACAATTCCGGCGTGGCGCTGGTCGAGGTCACGCAGGCCAACGGCCCGCGCCTGATCGTCAACAACGAGGAAGAGCGCTTTTCCGGCAACAAGCACACGACCGAATATCCGAGGGTGTCGGTCGGTGAGATGGTCGCGGTGCTGCGCGGCATGGGGCGCGACATCGGCGACATCGACGCCTGGCTGACGAGCTGGGATTACCCGACGCTATGCGGCACGCTGTTCCGCACGCTGCTGGAGGAAGTTCCGTCCAGCCTGCGGCTGCTGCGGATCACGGACCAATCGGCGTTCGACGGCCGCCGCCTCGACCAGATGACCCGCTCACCGAAATTTCTGGGGCGGCAGCTCGGGCTTGAGAAGCCGCTGCAGCTGATCTGCATGCCGCACCATGGTAACCACGCCTGGTTTTCGTATGCGGCATCGCCCTTTGCCGATGACGGCGAACCGGTCGCGGTCGCGGTGCTCGACGGCACCGGCGATATCAGCTCGATCTCGCTCTACGCCGCCGGGAACGGCGCGATGCGCCAACTCTACAGCAATGACAGCATGTTCGATTCACTCGGCATGTTCTACAGCGTGCTCTCCTCGACGCAGGGCGGCTGGACCTGGCTTTCCAGCGAAGGCCGCTACATGGGCGCAGCCGCCTGGGGCGATATGAACCGCGAAACCAACCCCTATTATTCGCGGCTGAAGCACGTGCTGCATCTCGGCGACAACGGCGAGATCAAGCTCAACCGCGAGATGGCGAACTGGCACAGCGATCCCTCGGTCATCCCGTACAAACAGCCGCTGATCGATATTTTGGGCGAGCCATTAAAGCCCGAGCAGCTCTGGAATCCCGATGCGATGCTGCGCGTCGAGGACATCCATCACCGGCCCGACACCAAGGACCGGCTCGACAAGGCGGCCGCGACGCAACTGGTGTTCGAGGATGCCGTGATCCACATCGTGGACCACCTGTTGCGCATATCGGGCGCGAGCCGGCTGGTGCTGACCGGCGGCGTGGCGCTGAACGCCATCGGCAATATGCGGCTGCTCGAACATTTCGACGAGGCCTGGTTCGAGAAGAACCAGCGGCGCAAGGCGCGCCTGCATCTGTGGGTGCCGCCGGTGCCCGGCGATCCCGGCGTCACCATCGGCGCGGCCTGGCAGTTCGCGAGCCTTGCGGGAGCCCCGCGCGGCGCGCCGATGACGCATGCGTTCTATTGCGGCGTGCCGCCCACGCCCGACGACATCGCGGCCGCCCTCAAGACCGACGATGTCGCCTCGCAACGCATCGGCGATATCAGGACATCGGAGGGACGTGATGCCATCGCCGACCTGATGGCCTTCATGGTGTCGCAAAGCGGCGTCATCGCGATCTATCAGGGTGCGGCCGAGACCGGGCCCCGCGCGCTCGGCCATCGTTCGATCCTCGCCAACCCCTGCGACGCCGACGCGCGCGAGCGGCTCAACGAGCGGGTGAAATACCGCGAAGCAATTCGCCCGCTGGCGCCGATGGCGACGCTGGAGGCCGCGCGGCAATATTTCGAGCTGCTGCCGGGCGCCTCGGATGCCGACTACAACGCCTATAATTACATGGTGCTGACCGCGCAGTCGAAACCGGGTGCGCGCGAAAAAATTCCGGCGGTCATCCATGCCGACGGCACCGGGCGTCTGCAGATCGTCCGCGCTGAAGACGATCCCCTCACCTACGCCTATTTGAAGGCACTCGGCCGCCATATCGGCGTCGAGATGTCCGTCAACACGTCGTTCAATGTGGCAGGCCCGATCGCGCAAACCCCGCAGCAGGCGATCGATACGCTGCGCCGCTCCAAGGGCCTCGACGTCGTGCTGATGGTGGCAAGCGACGGCGCGGTGCACGCGGCCTGGCATGGCGGCGAGCGCGACAGCGGACGGTTTACGGGCTGGCTTTCGGCGTGGAAATCCACCCGCGTGTGAATTTGAACACGCGCCCGTCGATCAGCAGCAATGCGCTGCCGATCACCAATGCTCCCAGGATTTCACGCAGCGAGATGCTTTCGCCGAGTGCGAAATAACCAAGCAGGATCGCGGTCACCGGGATCAGCAGCGTCACCAGCATGACGTTGGTGGCTCCCGATCGCCGCAGGATCTGAAAGAACACGATATAGGCGAGTGCGGTCGACAGCGCGGCCAGACCCAGCACGGCGAGCCACGTTGCCAGGCCCGGCATCGGCAATTGCCAGGGCCGTTCGAGCGCGGCGGCGACAACAATCATCATCAGCGTCGAGGCCAGCATCTGGAACGTCGCGGCCGCGAGCGGCGGCGTATCGACAAGATGCCGCCGCGCAATCAATGCGGAGATGCCATAGCTGAAAGCGCCGGCAAGGCAGAGCAGGATGCCAAGACCCTGCCCGCTGGCAAAGCCGAGGTCTTCGCCACGCAATATGATCACGCCGGCCAATCCCACGAGCACGCCGGCGATGCGGCGCGCGGAGAGTTTTTCCTCGCCGGCGGTGGCCATCACCAGGATCGTAAACAGCGGCGTCGTGGCGTTGAGGATCGCAGCGAGCCCGCTGGCAATATAGGTCTGCCCGGTGACGATCAGCGAGAATGGCAGCACGTTGTTGAATAATGCCACGGCGAGGAACGGTTTCCAGGCAGACAAGCCCTCGGGAAACTTCAGCCGATAGATCCAGAGCCCCGGCAACAGGATGATCGCGGCGATCGCCACCCGCAGGAACACCGTGGTGAATGGCGGTAGCTCGCGCAGCACCACGCCGTTGAAGAAGAACGATCCGCCCCACAGCACCGACAACACGACCAGCAGCAACCAGTCGCGGGCGTCGATCCGGTTGTCGCTGGCGGTCATGTGCGGCTCATGGTGGAGCTAGCCTGCGGTCGGAAGCCTCAGGGGGTACCCTGGGCGCAGGCTTACACCCCGCCCTGCGACCCAAGGATTTCACGGATTGCCCTTTCGGTTCGTTGCCAGTCGGTCTTGGGGATGACGACCTTCAATGCGGAATCCAGCGAGCGCACCCGTTGTTCGTGCTCCCTCGCCAATCCCGGCAAGTCGATGTGTATGTCGGACGCAAGACACCCAGCTACAACCCGATCGACCCGGGCAGCCATCTGATCGATCAGCCGGACGTGAAACGATCTCGTCTCCTCGATGAATGCATCTCGGGGCAGTTGGTAAGAGCCAAAAGCCGCTGACCATGCTGGCTTTCCATCGAATTTCCTGTCGCGGTTGTCCCACTCGATGTGAACATGCTCTCGATCGGACCAGATTGCGATATTTGCAGATGGAGAGAGGTAGGCACTGTCCAGCCGGCGCTTTCCGCTCCACATCACCGCCGCGTCGGCGAGATCGCCAAGATAGTCCGCATCAGTGACGTCATCGTCTCTATCGCACCAGGCGTGATAGGCATTCCGCCAGTCTTTCGCCGACTCGCCGCGGATGTATGGCACAAGCGGTTCAGGGACCGGCTCCAATATGTAAGGAAGCATGTCCAGCAAGTCTTCGTAGAGACGGACGACCTGATAATCGCAGTAGCGGCTTATGCCGGCATTGCGCGCATGATCGCTGTACTCGAAGAGCGTAGCCTCGCCCGCGCGTATCCAATACTCGCCGTATGTCAGTCCGAACCAATGAAGGCTATAGCTCCCGGGCTCCCCCCAAGGGACGATCTCTTCGATCGGCGCAAGCGTGAAATTGATGAGCACGGCCAAGCAAGCCTGACGTTGCGGAGGTGTCACTCTATTCTGCGGTGAAGGGTTTTCCCACCCGATTTCCGACGATTACTTCGGCCGCGAGACGATCTCGATCATCTTGCCTTCATCATCATCGGGCGCGCTTGCTTTCGCCTTTTCATAGGCTGCGAGCGCGGCGCGGCTCACCGGCACATCAGGCAACAGCGCTTCCGCCAGCGCCACCGCATAGGCCGCATCCTTGTGGCGCAGCGCGGCGGTGAAGGAAGCGCCGGAGAAGTCGCGGGCGACCATGCGTTTGGAATGACGGATGACTTGCGGGCTTGCGACCGCGCCGGTCGAGAGTGCTTCCGCCACAAGGTTCATGTCGAGGCCGGCGCGCTCCGCCATCGCCACGCCCTCGGCGAGGCTTGCGATCTGCACCGCGCCCATCAGATTGTTGATCAGCTTGAATACCGTGCCACCGCCGACCGCGCCGAAATGGCGGATCGTCGTGCAGAGCGGCGCGAGATACGGCTTCGCTTTCTCGAGGTCGGCCGCATCGGCGCCGATCAGCAGCGTCAGCTTTCCCGCGGCAGCCGCTTCGGGCAGGCCGGTGACGGGGCAATCGATGTAGATCAACCCGCGGCTCCTGAGCTCGCGCGCCATGTCGAGCGCGTGGGCGTGCGACACCGTGGAGCATTCGATGGCGAGCGTGCCGGCCTTCAGGCTGGCGGCGGCGCCGTCCTTCCCCAGCCACACCGCGCGCGAGGCTTCATCGTCGGCGACCATGGTGATGACGGCGTCGGCGTCAACAGCGGCCTCTCGCGGCGAGGCCGCCCATCGCGCGCCGCGCGCGATCAGATCATCCGCCTTCGCCTTGCTGCGATTCCACACCGCGACCTCAAAGCCGGCATCGAGATAGCGGCCGGCCATGCCGTGACCCATCCGCCCAAGTCCGATGAAGGCCACTCGTTGCATGGGCTAGTCCACATCCTCGACCGTACCCGGTCCGGTGCCGAACGCGCGCTGCGCCAGCGTCGCCGCCATGAACTCGTCGAGGTCGCCGTCGAGCACGCCAGACGTATCCGAGGTCTGCACGCCGGTGCGCAGGTCCTTCACCATCTGATAGGGCTGCAGCACGTAGGAGCGGATCTGGTGGCCCCAGCCGATATCGGTCTTGGCGGCCTGATCGGCGGCGGCCTGTTCCTCGCGCTTTTTCAACTCGATTTCGTAAAGCCGCGCGCGCAGCATGTCCCAGGCCTGCGCCTTGTTCTTGTGCTGCGAACGTCCGGCCTGACAGACCACGGCGACCCCGGTCGGAATATGCGTCAGCCGCACCGCGGATTCGGTCTTGTTGACGTGCTGGCCGCCGGCGCCGCCCGAGCGCATGGTGTCGGTGCGGACGTCGGACTCGGCGATATCGATCTTGATACTGTTGTCGACCACCGGAAAGATCGCGACTGACGAAAACGAGGTGTGCCGCCGCGCGTTGGAATCGAACGGCGAGATCCGCACCAGCCGGTGCACGCCGGCTTCCGTCTTCAGCCAGCCATAGGCGTTGTGGCCGCTGATCTGGATGGTGGCGGATTTGATGCCGGCTTCTTCGCCTTGCGTCTCTTCCAGATATTCGATCTTGAAGCCGTGTTTTTCCGCCCAGCGCGTGTACATGCGCAGCAGCATCGAGGCCCAGTCCTGGCTCTCGGTGCCGCCGGCGCCGGCATGCACCTCCAGATAGGAATCGAATTTGTCCGCCTCGCCCGACAGCAGCGCTTCCAGCTCGCGCCGGGCGACTTCCTTCTTGAGGTCCTTCAGCGCCTTCTCGGCCTCGGCGACGACGCCGGTATCGTTCTCGGCCTCGCCGAGTTCGATCATGCCGACATTGTCCTCGAGCTCGCGCTCGACCTTGCCGATGCCGGCCAGCGCATCCTCCAGCGAGGTGCGCTCCTGCATCAGCCTTTGGGCTTTCTGGGGATCGTTCCAGAGATTGGGATCTTCGGCGAGCTTGTTCAGCTCGGCCAGGCGAGCCGTGGATTGCTCGACGTCAAAGATGCCTCCTCAGCAGCCCGACTGACTGCTTGATCTCTTCGACAAGACGTTCGACTTCGGCGCGCATGGTTTTGGCCGCTTTCAGAAAATGATGCTGCGGGATGTAGCGGCGCAGGCCGCAAAGCGCAATCGGCTAATGCTCGAACTAGTCACAAGTCCGCCGGTGCCCGGCCGCATGATGTTGCCGGCATCCGGCGGCGCCATACATCGAACGGCCGCATCGGCATCGGCAACGCCGATCACGCTGTAATTATCCGGCGGCGCGGTGCCCGGCTTGAAGGCTTCCAGAATGCCGCGGCCGCCCTCGCCCGGACCGATACGCATGCCACTCTTGGCCTCGACGCGGATCAGCTTGATGCCGGCCGGCACCTTGAATGGGATAGCCGGCTTGTCGGCGAGCGCCAGCTTCATGAAGTCCTTGACGATCGGGGCTGCGAGATGACCGCCGGTGGCGCCCTTGCCGAGATTGCGCGGCTTGTCGTAGCCGACATAGACGCCGACCGTGAGGTCCGGCGAGAAGCCGATGAACCAGGCGTCCTTTTCGTCGTTGGTGGTGCCGGTCTTGCCTGCAATCGGCTTGCCGACTTCCTTCAGGACGGTTGCGGTACCGGCCTGCACCACGCCTTCCATCATGGAGGTGATCTGGTAGGCGGTCATGGCATCGAGCACCTGCTCGCGGCGGTCGACCAGCTGCGGCTCCTGCTGGTTCTTCCAGCCGCCCGGCGCGTCGCAGCCGCGGCATTCGCGCGGCGTCGTGCTTGAAGATGGTGTGGCCGTAGCGGTCCTGGATGCGGTCGATCAGCGTCGACTTCACGCGACGGCCGCCATTGGCGAACATCGAATACGCCGTGACCATGCGCATGACCGTGGTTTCACCGGCACCGAGCGCATAGGAAAGATAGTTCGGCAGTTCGTCATAGACGCCGAAGCGTTTTGAGTATTCGCCGATCAGGGGCATGCCGACGTCCTGCGCCAGCCGCACCGTGACGGTGTTGAGCGAGCGCTGCAGCGCGTTGCGCAGCGTCACCGGGCCGTAATATTTGCCGGTCGAATAGTTTTCCGGACGCCACACGCCGGCGCCCTGCCCCTGGTCGATTTCGATCGGCGCGTCGACCACGACGGTGGACGGCGTATAGCCGTTGTCCATCGCCGCCGAATAGACCAGCGGCTTGAACGAAGAACCTGGCTGCCGGTAGGCCTGCGTCGCGCGGTTGAACTGGCTCTGGTCGAACGAGAAGCCGCCGACCATGGCGAGCACGCGCCCGGTCCAGGGATCCATCGCGACCATCGCGCCGGAGACTTCAGGCAGTTGCCGCAGGCGGAACTGGCCCTCGATCGGCTTGCCATCCTTGTCAAAAGCCGGATCGACATAGATCACGTCACCCGCCTTCAGCACCGAAGCGACCGACGTCGGCGTCTTGAATCGGTTCGGCCCCGCCGCGGGCTTCGCCCATTTGACGCCGTCGAGCACGACGATGCCGGTCTGCCGGACCTTGCTGATCGCGCCGCCGAGTTCGCGGCCCGGCTGGAAACCGATCCGCGCCGACTGGTCGCTGGTTTCCAGCACCACCGCCATCCGCCAGGGCGAGATATCCGACAGCGATTTGATTTCGGCGAGTTTGGGGCCCCAGTCGCCGGAGATATCGAGCTGTTGCACGGCGCCGCGATAGCCGTTCGCCTCGTCGAACTTCACCAGCCCCGCGGTCATGGTCTTGCGCGCCATCACCTGCATTTTCGGATCGAGCGTGGTGCGAACCGAAAGCCCGCCCTCGTAGAGCTTCTTCTCGCCATAGCGCTCAAAAATGTCGCGGCGGACTTCTTCCGCAAAATACTCGCCGGCAAAAATATGCGCGGCGTTGGAACGGCTGGAGACGTTCAGGGCTTCCTTGCGCGCCTTGTCGGCGTCAGCCGTCTTGATCCAGCCGTTTTCCACCAGGCGATCGACGACATAGTTGCGGCGCTCGATGGCGCGGTCGCGGTTGCGCACCGGATGCAGCGCGGCCGGCGCCTTCGGAAGCGCGGCCATATAGGAGGCTTCCGCGATCGTGAGTTCGTTCACCGATTTGTCGAAATAGACCAGCGAGGCGGCGGCGATGCCGTAGGCGCCGAGGCCGAGATAGATTTCGTTGAGATAAAGCTCGAGGATGCGATCCTTCGAATAGGCGCGCTCGATGCGCATCGCCAGCAAGGCTTCCTTGATCTTGCGGGTGAAGGACACCTCATTGGTCAGCAGGAAGTTCTTTGCCACCTGCTGGGTGATCGTCGAGGCACCCTGCGGCCGGCGGTTCGAGCCGAAATTCTGCAGGTACAGCACGCCGGCGCGCGCCATGCCGGTGAAGTCGATGCCGCCATGCTCGTAGAAATTCTTGTCCTCGGCGGCGAGGAACGCGTTGATGACGAGCTTTGGAACCGCCTGGATCGGCAGATACAGCCGCCGCTCCTTGGAATATTCGCCGAGCAACGCGCCGTCCGACGCGTGAATTCGCGTCATCACCGGCGGCTCATAGTCCTGGAGCTGCGAATAATCCGGCAAGTCCTTGGAGAAATGCCAGATCGCGCCCGCGACGCCGGCTACGCCCACCAGGAACACCACGGTTCCGGCAGCGAACAGGAAACCCAAAAACCGCACCAGCAGACGCATTATTGACGTTCCGTTTCGACCTTTGCGCCGCTGTTGCCGGCGTCCTGTCTCAAAAACCCGATCCGATATCGGCGGGGCGAACAATACGCGCCCATATTAGCCGGACCTGCGGGAAAAATTGACCGAATTCCGCTGGCCGCTCAGTACTTTTTTTATAGGGCTGCCGCTGTGGCCAAACTAGGGCTTTTGGCCAACCCGACACCCCCTTTTCAGTTGGCCGATCCCGCCGTTGCCAGCCGTTTGCCGAGGAAAGTATCGATCGCCTGCGCCATCGTCGACACCGTCTTCGAGCGCCAGGCTTCCGACACCAGAAGTTCGAGATCGCTCTTGTTCGAGACATAGCCGAGTTCGACCAGCACCGACGGCACGTCGGGCGCTTTCAGCACCCGGAAGCCGGCGGATTTCAGGGGATGCTTGTGCATCCTCACCTTGGTCTTCATCTCGCCCATCAAGGTTCGGGCAAAACGGTTTGAAAAGGTACGGGTTTCCCGCTGCGCCAGATCGATCAGGATGTCGGCAACCACCGGCTCCTCGGACAGCGTGACCCCGCCGATGGCGTCGGCCTTGTTTTCCGCTTCCGCCAGCCGCTCGGCCTCGGCGTCGGAAGCCTTGTCGGACAACGTGTAGATGGTCGCGCCCTGCGCATCGCCCTCGCGCCGCGGCAGCGCGTCGGCGTGGATCGAGACGAACAGCGACGCCGCCTCCTTGCGCGCGACTTTCACGCGCTCATCGAGCGGAATGAAGGTGTCGTCGGCGCGGGTCATGACCACGCGATATTTGCCGGCCTTTTCCAGCCGGTCGCGCAGCGCCAGCGCAAAGGTCAGCACGATGTTCTTTTCCATTTCGCCGTTGGACTGCGTGCCGTTGTCGGGACCGCCATGGCCGGGATCGATCACCACCACGGGGCGCTTATCCGCAGGTTTGGGCGCGGCGGGCGCAGCCGCGGGCTGCGCCACGGCGGCGTTGGCCTCCGCGATCGCGGGCCGCAATTCGGGCCGGGCTTCGGGCGCGAGCGACTGCACGAACGTGGTGCGATCGACTTCAGCCAGCTCCAGCACCAGCCGCGGCGGCTGGCCGTTGGCGGCATCGAGCACGTAGGAGCTGGCGATCTTGGCGGGCCCGGCAAGATCGAACACGATCCGCGAGCCGCCCGGCATCACCAGCCCGTAGCGGAATGCCTTGATCAATCCCCGGCCCGCGGTACCGACGCCGGCCGGGAGTTTGAAGCTGACCTGGGGGATATCGACCACCACCCGGTACGGGTCGGCCAGCACGAAGGCACGGTGGTGGATCGGCTTGTCGAGGTCGAGGACGAAACGGGTTTGCTTGGCATCGCCCGCCAGCCGGGCATCCGAGGCGATCGGAAAACTGGAGACGGCAGCAGGGGCCGGCTCACCTTCCGCGGCGTTCAGAATCGAAGCCTGCGGGCACAGCAATGCTGCGGCGCACAAGAGCGCAGATCCCAGCAAAATCCGATGAATTGCGCGGCTCGCCAACGACTCGTTGCCTCCGAAGAGCCCTCCTTTACCGCAATAGAACCACAGGGTTAATCGGACCTTAAAGCAACCACTGGCGAATAACGGCGAGTGTTGCCGCGCTGCGACGCTTCCCTTGCACGCAACGCCCGATCCACGTATGTAGACGGTGCTGACGGCTATATTCCCGGTTGTGTCGCGTTCAGCCTCCCGGTGCTACGCGGGAACCTCCTGAAGACGGAGATTCCAGCGTCTTTCCGGCCCCTCCAGAGCCAGCGCAGCGCGCGGCTGACAAGGAGAGGCGGTTTAAAGCCCGAGCGGCGTTTCGGTCCCAGGTTACCTTATCTGTTCCAGGGACGGTTTTGATACGGCGCAACTGATTATCCGGCTCCGAGAGGAGCGGATATGCGATCGCCGGCGGGCGCTTTGGCGCCACGCCGGGCTTTCAGCACACAGACCAGGCGGCGCCTTGCCGCCAACGTTTTTTAGACGGGCCGACGCTTGATGCGCCAGACTGTGTTGCCGACCCCGATCCCTGGAACCATTGCGCCAAGGCGCCTTGCTTCCTTGCGATCCTGTTCGGAACGGCGCCCCGGGTTGCGTTTTGGCCTTCCCCTCACCCCCGAATCAGGTGGACCGTCGCGTCACCCGGGCGCGCGAGATGCGCGCACCGCCATACGCGCCCGCCGCCGTCATGAGTTCCAAAATGCCCAACAAAATGTTGATCGATGCGACCCACCCGGAAGAGACCCGGGTCGTTGTGGTTCGCGGCAATCGTGTCGAAGAGTTTGATTTCGAGACCGCCCAGCGCAAACAACTGCGCGGCAACATCTACCTCGCCAAAGTCACGCGCGTAGAGCCGTCGCTGCAGGCGGCCTTCATCGAGTATGGCGGCAACCGCCACGGCTTCCTCGCCTTCAGCGAAATCCATCCCGACTATTATCAAATTCCGGTCGCCGACCGTCAGGCGCTGATCGAGGCGGACGAGCGCGCCCATCGCGAGGCGGAGGAAGAGAACGAGAACCGCTCCAATCGCCATCGCGGCCGTTCGCGCCATCGCAACTCGCGCCGCCGCGGCCATGGCGAGCGGGTTCAGAGCGAGATCGTGGAAGGCGCCAGCGTCGATCCCTCGCAGGCGCCGCAGCCCTATGACGGACACGAGCCGCATGAAGAGGGTCACGCCCAGCCGCACGATGCCGAGCATCACCACGCCGCCGATGCCGGGCATGACCACGAGCATCACGACCACGAACATCATGATCACCACGATCACGATCACCATGAGCATGCACACGAGCACGCACATGACGATCATGCCCATGCGCCGGTAACGAACGAGGCGCCCGCGTCCGAACCGCAGGCCGAAACGCCGGTTGTTGCCGCGGTTGAAGCCTCGCCGGCCGCCGCAGAGCCGCCGGTCAGCGCCGATGCGGCCGAAGAGCCCGCCCGTGACGCGCAGGTCAGCGCCGAGCAGGCGCTGGAAAACGCCGCCCATGCCGACGACGCGCCGCATGCCCAGCACGCCGGCGAAGAGCACGGCGAAGCCCATCACGACGAGCACGCGGCAGCGCCGCAGGGCGACGAATCCCACGAGGACGATGACGACGAAGCCGAGGATGCCGAAGACGAACAGGTCGAAGTCCGTCGGCGGCGATGACGTGCTGGAAGAAGTTCCCGAGCGCCCGTTCCGTCCGCGCCGCCAATACAAGATCCAGGAAGTCATCAAGCGCCGGCAGGTGATGCTGGTGCAGGTGGTCAAGGAAGAGCGCGGCAACAAGGGCGCGGCGCTGACCACCTATCTGTCGCTCGCCGGCCGCTACGCCGTGCTGATGCCCAATACCGCGCGCGGCGGCGGCATCAGCCGCAAGATCACCAGCGCGCAGGACCGCTCGCGGCTGAAGGAAGTGGTGCAGGATCTCGACGTGCCCGAAGGCATGGGGATCATCCTGCGCACCGCCGGCGCCGCACGCACCAAGCCGGAAATCAAGCGCGACTTCGAATATCTGATCCGCATGTGGGAAACCGTGCGCGACATGACGCTGAAGTCGCAGGCCCCGACCCTGGTCTACGAGGAAGGCTCGCTGATCAAGCGCTCGCTGCGCGACCTCTACAACAAGGAAATCGACGAAATCCAGGTCGCGGGCACCGCCGGCTACGACGAAGCGCGCGACTTCATGAAGATGCTGATGCCCTCGAACGTGCGGGCGGTGAAGCAATATCGCGACGGCCAGCCGCTGTTCTCGCGGATGGGCGTCGAAAGCCAGCTCGATGCGATGTTCTCGCCGACCGTGCAATTGCGCTCCGGCGGCTACATCGTCATCAACCAGACCGAGGCGCTGGTCTCGATCGACGTCAACTCGGGGCGATCGACCCGCGAGCATCACATCGAGGACACCGCGCTCAAGACCAATCTCGAGGCCGCCGAGGAAGTCGCACGCCAGCTCCGCCTGCGCGACCTCGCAGGGCTGATCGTCATCGATTTCATCGACATGGACGAGAAGCGCAACAACCGATCGGTCGAGCGCAAACTGTCGGATTGCCTGCGGCAGGACCGCGCGCGCATCCAGGTCGGCCGCATCTCGCATTTCGGCCTTCTGGAGATGTCGCGCCAGCGCATCCGCGCCAGCGTGCTGGAGAGTTCGACCGAGCCTTGCGCGCAATGCGGCGGCAGCGGTCACGTGCGTTCGGTGTCGTCGGTGGCGCTGCAGCTCTTGCGCGGCATCGAGGAAGTTCTGATGAAGGGCGCCACCCATAATCTGGTGGTGCGCACCCGCACCGACGTCGCGCTCTACGTCCTCAACCACAAGCGCGGCCATCTGCGCGATCTCGAAAACAGCTTCAAGGTCTCGCTCGCAGTGTCGGCCGATGCTTCCGTCAGCGGCCTGCAATCCTTCATCATCGATCGCGGCGAACAGGTGCATACGCTGGAGGCGGCCAAGGCGCTGCTCGCGGCGCAGGCGGCAGCCTCTCCGCCGCAGGTCGAGGAAGCCCTTGATGACGAGGAGTTCGATCTCGAAGCCGAGGCTGAAGTCGAAACCGAAGAGACCGAAGGCCTGACCGAGGAAGCAGTCGGCCGGCGAAGAAGGCAGCGACGGCGATGGCCAGCGCCGCAAGCGGCGCCGGCGACGGCGCGGCCGTGGCGGCGAAGCCCGCGAGGGCGGCCCGCCGCGCGACGAAACCGAAATCGTCCGCGCCGCGATGTCGGAGACACCGGAAGTCGGCGCTGCCGATGACGGCGAATCCGCTGAAGACGAGTCCGAGGATCAGCCGGGCTTTGCCCGCGGCGACGGCCAGCAAAATGGCGAAAGGCGGCCGCGCCGCCGCGGACGCCGTGGTGGACGCCGCCGGCGTGGCAGCGGACCGGAAGACGGTCTGGCCGGATCGATCTCGGACGAACTCGCGCCGCCGCCGGCCTATGAGGCCGAGAGCGCCGTGGCCGATTTCGACGGCGTGTCCGAGCCCGCAGTAACCATCGTCGAGCCCGAACCCGCCGCAGCCTCCGAGCGAACCGCAGCCTGCGGAGCCGGCGCAGCCGGAACCGGTTGCGGCCTCCGCGCCGGAAGAAACCGCGGCCGAGGCGGAGAAGTCCGCGCGGCGGCGTTCGACCGTGCGCGAAAAGGTCAGCTTCCTGTCGAGCGCACCGCCCGATACCGCGCCCGCGATGGCCGAACACCATCGAGCCGTCGACGCCCGCCCCCGCCCCTGCGCCTGCGGAAACAGCGCCTGGGGAACGGAAGCGAGCGATCAGCCGCGCAAGGCCGGCTGGTGGTCGCGACGTTTCGGCGGCGAGTAGCCCTCATACCGACAAACAAAAACCGCCCGGCAAAACCGGGCGGTTTCTTTTTTGCGCGAGCCTTAGGCCAGCCAGCGCGCGATTCTAGCGACCGCCTCGCGCATGTCGTCGGCCGAGCGCGCATAGGAAAAGCGGATGAAGGCGCGGCCATGGACGGGATCGAAATCGACGCCGGGGGTTGCCGCGACATGCGTCTTCTCCAGCATCTCATTGGCAAAGGCAAAGCTGTCGGAAGTAAAATCCGACACATCGGCATAGAGGTAAAATGCGCCGTCCGCCGGCAGGAATTTTTTCAGACCTGCGCGCGGAAAACCTTCGATCAGGATGTTGCGGTTCTCCTGATAGCCGCGCTTGATCGCTTCCATCTCCTCGCGGCCTTCGAAGGCGGCTTCGGCTGCGATCTGCGACAGCGTCGGCACCGAGATCGAGAGATTTTGCTGCAGCCGCTCGACCGGCCGCACCAGCGCTTCCGGCACCACCATCCAGCCGACCCGCCAGCCGGTCATGCAAAAATATTTCGAGAATGAATTGATGACGAGTGCGTCGGGCGAAAGCCCGGCCGCCGTCACCGCGGGGAACGCGTAATCGAGCCCGTGATAGATTTCGTCCGAGATGAAGCGGATGCCGGCGTTCTCGGCGGCATGGATCAGGCCGGTCAATGCCTCGCGCGACATCATGGTGCCGGTCGGATTGGCGGGACTGCCGACCAGCACCCCCTTGCAGCGGCGTCTTGCGATGCGCCGCCAGCAAGGCCTCGCCGGTCAGCGCATGGCGCGTGTCGCTCGTGGTCTCGATCAGCACCGGCTCGCAGCCGAGCGCGGTGAGGATGTGGCGGTACGGCGGATAGCCCGGCACGGTCACCGCGACCCGATCGCCGGGCTCGAACATCGCAAGGAACGCCAGGATGAACGCGCCCGATGAACCCGTGGTGACCACGATCCGCGCCGGATCGACATGACAGCCATAAGTATCGCGGTAATGTCGCGCGATCCTTTCCCGCAATGAAGGGATGCCGAGCGCGGAGGTATAATCGATCCGGCCCGCATCGAGCGCGGCGCGTGCCGCCGCCAGCGCGACCTTTGGCGCCGGTTCCGCGGGCTGCCCTACTTCCATGTGGATGACATGGCCGCCGGCCGCTTCGATGCGCGCCGCCGCCGCCATCACGTCCATCACCATGAAGGGTGGAACATCGCTGCGTCCGGACGGCGTCAGCAGGCGTTTTGCGCGGTCTCTCAAGGTCGATTCGAGCATCGATATCTGCTATTTGACCGGGGCAATGCCCGAAACGGGGCACGGGTGCCCCAGACAAGCCGTATTCGGCGGTTTGTAAGGGCATATCGCGTCTCAAGGCCGCCGCCAATCGATAATGATCCTTATATGCTCCGCCTAGCGCACGACAAAAGAGCCACAAGACTCACCGTGCTGGTCACGGCGGTTGCGCTCGCGCTTGCGCCGACGCTGGCCGCTGCCCAGAACGCGCGGCCCGCCGATCCTGCGCGACACCGAGGCCGAGCAATTGCTGCGCGACTATACGCGCCCGATCCTGCGCGCCGCCGGGCTGGAAAAACAGAACATCCAGATGGTGATCATCAACGAAGGCTCCTTCAACGCCTTCGTGGCCGACGGCCGGCGCATCTTCGTCAATTACGGCGCGATCATGCAGTCGGAAACGCCGAACCAGATCATCGGCGTGCTCGCCCATGAAACCGGCCATCTTGCCGGCGGCCACCTCGCAAAACTGCGCGAGCAGCTCGCCAACGCCCAGACCCAGATGATCATCGCCATGCTGCTCGGCGCCGGCGCGATGGTGGCGGGCTCGCGCGGCGGTGGCACCGGCGGCCTTGCCCAGGCCGGAGCCGCCGCGATGTCCGCGCCGCAGGAAATGATCAAGCGCACGCTGCTCGCCTATGTTCGCCAGCATGAAGAAGCCGCCGACAAGGCCGGCGTGAAATACCTCACCGCTACCGGCCAGTCGGCCAAGGGCATGTACGAGACCTTCAAGCGCTTCACCAATGACAGCATGTTCGCCGCACGCGGCGCCGATCCTTACCTGCAATCGCATCCGATGCCGGCCGATCGCGTCGAGGCGCTGGAAGGGCTGGCGCGCTCCAGCCCCTATTGGGACAAGAAGGACGATCCTGCCCTGCAGCTGCGCCACGACATGGTGCGCGCAAAAACCTCGGCCTTCATGGAGCGGCCGGACACCGTCTATCGCCGCTATCCCACCTCCAACACCAGCCTGCCGGCGCGCTATGCCCGCGCCATCGTCGTCCTACCGGCACGGCGATCTGCGCGTCGCGCTCGCCCAGATCGACCAGTTGATCGCGGAACACCCGGCAAATCCCTATTTCTACGAACTGCGGGGACAAGCGCTGCTGGAAGGCGGCAAGCCGGTGGAGGCGATCGCGCCGCTGCGGCGAGGCGGTGCAGCTTTCGAATAACGCACCGCTCATCGAGATGTTACTTGGGCAGGCGCTGGTCGCCTCTAATAATAACGCCTACACCGACGAGGCGATCGCCATCCTGCGCGCGGCGGTGGCTCGCGAGACGGAAGCGCCGCTCGGCTTTTCCCAGCTCGCCATGGCCTATGGCCGAAAGGGAGACTATGCGCAGGCCGACCTCGCATCGGCGCAGGCCGCCTTCCTGCGCGGCGACAACAAGACCGCCCGCGATCTCGCCTCGCGCGCCAAGACCCGGTTCGCGATCGGCACGCCGGGCTGGGTCAAGGCTGACGATATTGTGAGCGCCAAGCCGCTGCCCGGGCAAAAGAACAACTAAAATTGCCGAAAGACCACGGTGTAAACCTCGCATCGGTTAGGACGTATTGAGTAAGCCGGCTTTGCGCGAAAAGCCCCCATCGGATTGCTGAAAGGGAATACCAGATGCCTTCGTTCCGCCTGCTCGCCCCCGCCCTGTTTGCGTTCGCGCTGCTGCCGCGCCGCAGGCCGCTCCCGCGCAGAGTTTCTCCGACACCCAGCGCGGCGACATCCAGAAGATCGTCCGCGAATACCTGATCGCCAATCCGGAAGTGCTGGAAGAGGCGATGGCCGAGCTGAGCAAGCGCCAGGCCGCCGCCGAGGCCGAAAAGCACGAGGCCAGCGTCACCAAGAACGCGGACGCGATCTTCAATTCGCCGCGCGGCGTCACGCTCGGCAACAAGGATGGCGACGTCACCTTCGTCGAGTTCTTCGACTACAATTGCGGCTATTGCAAACGCGCGATGGTCGACATGCTCGAGCTGATGAAGGCGGATCCGAAGCTGAAGGTGGTGCTGAAGGAATTTCCCGTGCTGAGCCAGGGCTCGATCGAGGCCGCGCAGGTCGGCGTCGCCGTGCGCATGCAGGATCCCACCGGCAAGAAATATCTCGACTTCCACCAGAAGCTGCTCAACGGACGCGGCGCCGCCGACAAGGCCCGCGCGATGGCCGCGGCCAAGGAAGCCGGCCTCGACATGGCAAAGCTCGAAAAGGATCTTGGCGGCCAGGAAGTGCGCGCCACGCTGGAAGAGAACATGAAGCTTGCGGAAGCGATGGGCATGAACGGCACGCCGAGCTACGTGATCGGCAAGCAGATCGTGATCGGCGCCGTCGGCCTCGAAAATCTGAAGGAAAAGATCTCGACCGCCCGCTGCGGCAAGGCGACCTGCTGACAGAGATCGGCGGCGATCTGACGTTACCAACGAAGGCCGGCTCAACAGCCGGCCTTTTGCTTGTGCCCTTTTGGGGCGCAACGGTTCACGTCGCATTCATCAAACTAAATTGGTGGAACCGCGGATCGCGTCGGAACATCGCCCATTTTGCTTTGTTGTCGGTGCGGGCAATGCATCCACGTGAGGAGAACTCTATGACTAATCGCTTTTTGATTTCGGTCGCAGCCGCGGCCCTGATCGCCAGGTACCGGCTTTGCGAATGCGCAAGGCATGAACCGTGAGGGTGGCGGCGCGGCGGGCGGCGGCTCGACCATGCAGCAGGGGTGCGCCTTCTGAACGCGGCGCGCCGTCGGCAGCCCCGATGAACCGCAATTCCGGCCCGTCCGGCGCACAGGCTGAAGGGCGCCAAGGCCGAGCCGGCATGGAAGGCTGAGCCCGCTACGAAGGGCGCGCAGTCCGACAAGATGGAAGGCGGCAAGGCCAAGAGCGCCCAGGACAATCGAGCCGTGCTCAAAAGACGGCAAGGACATGAAGGCCGAGGGCCGCGAGGGCAAGGACAAGAGCACCGTTGGCCAGTCGCGCGAAGGGCGGCGAGGACCGTATGGGCCGAGGACCGTGACCGCACCAAGCCCAGCAGGCCAGGATCGCACCGCATAACAGGCCAGGATCGCGACCGCACCAGCAGAGTCCCAGGACCGCGCACGGCACAGCAAGGCGGCGCAGACCACGACCACCACGGGTCAGGCCGGCGCCGGCGCCAAGCTCTCGACCGAGCAGCAGACCAAGATCACGACCGTGATCAAGTCAGCAGAATGTTGCGCCGGTCACCAACGTCAACTTCTCGATCTCGGTCGGCACCCGCGTGCCGCGCGACGTGCACTTCCACACGCTTCCGGCGGAAGTCGTGACGATCTATCCGCAGTGGCGCGGATATCGCTTCATCCTGGTTCGGGAAGAGATCGTGATCATCGACCCGAACACCTTTGAAATCGTGGCGGTCATCAACGTCTAATCGACGGCCGTTACGGCAGCTTGGGGCGGGCAGCAATGCCCGCCCCTTTTGCGTGCCGTCCGGCATCCGGGCGCGCCATCCCTTAACCTTGGTTAACGCAGGATTTCCACAGGTTTGGCGCGGCTTTTCAGCAACTGGATGAGGCATTTGGAGGGGGTCTTGAGCGGCCTAAAGGCTTCCCCTTGGCCCCGATGTTACCTATAACCCCGCCGACCTGCCCGACCCCCATTGCCGGAATTTCGATGGCCCAGGCCTCCACCGACACGATCTACGTGCTCAACGGCCCGAACCTCAACATGTTGGGAACCCGGGAGCCGGAGAACCTATGGCCATGCCAAGCTCGCCGACGTCGAAAAGCTCTGCGCTGCGACCGCCGCGCAATTCGGGCTGAACGGCCGATTGCCGGCAATCCAACCGCGAAGGCGAACTGATCGACTTCATCCATGAGGCGCACGCGAAAAAGGCGGCCGGGATCATCATCAACGCCGGCGGCTATTCGCACACCTCGATCGCGCTGCATGACGCGATCAAGGCCGTGAACATTCCGACGGTCGAGGTCCACATCAGCAACATCCACGCCCGCGAAAATTTCCGGCACCATTCCTTCACCGCGATGGCCGCGTTCGCCGTCCTTGCCGGCTTCGGCATCGACGGCTACCGGCTCGCGATATCGGGCCTTGCCGCCAAAATCGGCGCCAAAGCCAAAACCTGACCCCAAAAGCCTGACGCTCGCGCACGTCACCAGACAGAAAGTTTCGGATCAAGATCATGGCGCGCCAGCCTGCCGACAAATCCCAGAACTCCAAGCATCGACGACAGCGCGCTCATTCGCGAGCTGGCGCTGTTGCTCGACGAGACCAGCCTCACCGAGATCGAGATCGAGCGCGCGGGCCTGCGCGTGCGCGTCGCGCGCAACATCAGCGTCGCGGCGGCGATGCCGGCGAGCTATCTGCCCGCGGCCTCTGCTCGCATCAGCGATGGCTGCCGCTCCGGCGGCGGTCGCCGACATCGCAAAGCATCCGGGCGTCGTGCCCTCGCCGATGGTCGGCACCGCCTATTGGTCGCCCGAGCCCGGCGCAAAGCCGTTCATCGAGGTCGGCACCAAAGTCTCGGCCGGGCAGACGCTGCTGATCATCGAAGCGATGAAGACGATGAACCAGATTCCCTCGCCGCGCGCCGGCACCGTGACGCAGATTCTCTTCGAGGACGGCCAGCCGGTCGAATTCGGCGAACCGCTGGTGATCATTGAATAGAATTCGTCAACGTCAGGCGGCGTGATGTTCGACAAAATCCTCATAGCCAATCGCGGCGAAATCGCGCTGCGCGTGCTGCGCGCCTGCAAGGAGCTCGGCATCGCGACGGTCGCCGTGCATTCCACCGCCGACGCCGACGCCATGCATGTGCGCCTTGCCGACGAGAGCGTCTGCATCGGCCCGCCGCCGTCGAAGGACAGCTATCTCAACATCCCCGCGCTGCTGGCCGCCTGCGAGATCACCGGCGCCGATGCCGTGCATCCCGGCTACGGCTTTCTCTCCGAAAACGCCCGCTTCGCCGAGATCCTTGCCGAGCACAATCTGGAATTCATCGGCCCGAAGGCCGAGCACATCCGCCTGATGGGCGACAAGATCGAGGCCAAGAAGACCGCCAAGAGGCTCGGCATTCCCGTGGTGCCCGGCTCCGACGGCGGCGTCGGCGCCGAGGACGACGCGATGGCGATCGCGCGAGGCGATCGGTTTTCCGGTGCTGGTGAAGGCTGCCGCCGGCGGCGGCGGCCGCGGCATGAAGGTCGCGCAATCCGCCGACGAGCTGATGATGGCGCTTTCGACCGCCTCCAACGAAGCCAAATCCGCCTTCGGCGACGCCTCGGTCTATCTGGAAAAATACCTGCAGAAGCCGCGCCACATCGAAATCCAGGTGCTCGGCGACGGCCGCGGCGGCGCGATCCATCTCGGCGAGCGCGACTGCTCGCTGCAGCGGCGCCACCAGAAGGTCTGGGAAGAAGGCCCCTCGCCGGTTCTGGGCGCGGCCGCCCGCGCCAGGATCGGCGAGACCTGCGCCAAGGCGATGCAGGACATGAAATATCTCGGCGTCGGCACCATCGAATTCCTGTACGAGGACGGCGAGTTCTATTTCATCGAAATGAACACCCGCATCCAGGTCGAGCATCCCGTCACCGAGATGATCACCGATATCGACCTCGTGCTGGAGCAGATCCGCATCGCCGCGGGCGGCGACCTGCCGGCGAAGCAGGAAGAGATCGCCATCATCGGCCACGCCATCGAATGCCGCATCAATGCGGAAAACCCGCAGACGTTTCGCCCCTCACCGGGCAAGATCCCGCAATTCCACCCGCCGGGCGGCCTCGGCGTCCGGATCGATTCCGCGGTGTATCAGGGCTATGTGATCCCGCCTTATTACGACTCGCTGGTCGGCAAGCTGATCGTGCACGGCAAGACCCGCGGCGAATGCCTGATGCGGCTGCGGCGCGCGCTGGATGAAATGGTGGTCGACGGCATCGAGACCACGTTGCCGCTGTTCCGGGCGCTGGTGCGCGAGCCCGCCATCATCGACGGCGACTACCATATCCACTGGCTGGAGCAGTATCTGGCCGGCCAGCCGCCCGCAGGCTGAACGCCCCCAAAAGTTCCCCTGCCTTTTGGAACCAACCGCCGGAACCGGGCGTTTGCAGTGTGGGGACTTTTCCGCAGGGGCATTGAATTCCGCTTGTCTATGCCTTTCGCCATGCCTGACGCCACGCGCCGGCGCGCGATCGGCCAGATCCTGCTTCTGTCGGCGGGATTTCTGGTGCTGGTCGCCATCAGCGTCGCCTCGGTCCTGCTCGTCAACCGGGCGCGGGACGACAACGGCATGGTGGTCCACACCGTCGAGGTCGAGAACGCGATCAATACGCTGCTGCTGGAAATCCGCCGCGCCGAGAGCGCCGCTCGCGGCTATCTGCTGACGTCAGGGCCGGAATTCCTCAGAGATCACGAGGAGGCCGTCGCCAGCATCCTTCCCGACACCGACAAGCTCGAGAAACTGACGGCCGACAACCCGATTCAGGCCGACAACGTCAGGAAGCTCCGCTCGGCGATCGAGGTCCGGCTCGCGCAATTCGCCCGCGAACTGGATTTCGTCAAGCAAGGCCAGCCCGCGAGCGCGACGGCACTGGTGCGCGAGGCGGCGGCTGGCCCGACCAGCGCGACCATCCGCACGACGGCAGAAGCGATGCTGGCCGAGGAAGCGCGGCTGTTCCTGATCCGCAGAGCCAAGGCCGATCGCAGCCAGGTGCTGGCCTCCAGCGTCACCATCGCCGGGTCGAGCATGGTGATCGCGCTGGCCGGCCTGTCGATCTTCCTGGTGCGCCGATCCTCCCGCGCCCGCGACGAGGCCGAGACGCGACTGCGCGACAACAACCTCAACCTCGAGGCCACCGTCGACGAGCGCACCGCCGACCTTCGCGAAGCCAATGACGAGATCCAGCGCTTTGCCTATATCGTCAGCCACGATCTGCGCTCGCCGCTGGTGAACATCATGGGCTTCACCAGCGAGCTCGAGGAGTTGCGCAGGCGACATCTTCAAGCGCATCGCAGCCCTCGGCCGCGCTGCATCGCCGGAGCCGCAGGCGCCCGAGAATGCGACCGACAGCGCCGAACCGGTTCTCGACGCCACCGACAAGCAGCTTTCGGAGGATTTTGGCGAAGCGCTCGGCTTCATCAAATCCTCGATCGCCAAAATGGACCGCCTGATCTCGGCGATCCTCAACCTCACACGCGAGGGACGGCGGGAATTCCAGCCGGAGCGGGTCGAAACCAGGGAGCTCATCGAAGGGATCGCCGCCACCGTCGCGCATCAGGCGGCCGAGGCCGAAGCGCAAATTCGCGTCGAGCCGCTGCCGAATGTCGTCAGCGACCGCCTGGCGCTGGAGCAGATCTTTTCCAACCTGATCGACAATGCGCTGAAATACCTCAAACCGGGCATTCCCGGCGACATCCTGATCCGGGGCCGCACCAAGCTCGGCTTTGCGATCTTTGAAGTGACCGACAATGGCCGCGGCATCGATCCCAGGGATCATCAGCGCATCTTCGAGCTGTTCCGCCGCGCCGGAACCCAGGACAAGCCCGGTCAGGGCATCGGGCTCGCGCATGTGCGCGCGCTGGTGCGGCGGCTCGGTGGAACCATGTCGGTCGCGTCCGAACTTAACAGCGGCAGCACTTTCACGATAACCCTGCCGATCAAATGGGCAGCCAGCAACCGGAACAGAGATAGCATGAGCAATCCCGTCACCATCATCATGATCGAGGACGACGAAGGCCACGCCCGGCTGATCGAGCGCAATATCCGGCGATCCGGTGTCAACAATGAGATCGTGCCGTTCACCAACGGTACAGCCGCCGTCGACTACCTGTTCGGCAAGGATGGGACCGCCGCCGCCCGCAAGGGCGAGGCCATGCTGTCCTGCTCGACCTCAATTTGCCTGATATGACCGGCATCGACATCCTGAAGCGGGTCAAGGAAAACAAGTACCTGAAAGCAACGCCGGTCGTGGTGCTGACCACCACCGACGACTCCCAGGAAATCAAGCGCTGCTACGAACTTGGATGTAATGTCTACATCACCAAACCCGTGAACTACGAAAGTTTCGCCAACGCCATCCGGCAGCTCGGTCTGTTCTTCTCCGTTATTCAGGTTCCGCCCTGCGCCCCATGACATCAGCCACGCCCACGCTCCTGTACATCGACGACGACGAGGCGCTCGCCCGGCTGGTCAGCCGCGGCCTGGCGCGGCTCGGCTTCAACGTCGTGCATGCGGCGGGCGGGCAGCAAGGGCTCGATCGCCTGGCGCAGGGCGGCATCGACGTCGTAGCCCTCGATCAGTACATGCCGGGGCTCGACGGCCTCGAAACGCTGGAGCGGATCCTGAACATACCGGATGCGCCCCCGGTGGTGTTTGTCACGGCCTCGCAGGATTCCGCGATCGCGGTGACCGCGCTCAAGGCCGGCGCCGCCGACTACCTGGTCAAGGATACGCAGGGCGACTTCATCCCCCTGCTCCAGGTCGCCGTCAACGGCGCGCTGCGCCAGGCGCAAATCCGGAAGGCGCGCGACGAGGCCGAAGCCGAGGTGCACGCCTCGCGCGACCGCTATGCCGCGCTTGCCGCCGAGCGCGAGCTGCTGCTGCGCGAGGTCAATCACCGCGTCGGCAACTCCCTGCAGATCATCGCCTCGCTGCTGCATCTGCAGGCCAGTTCGAGTTCGCAGGACGACGTCAAGGCGGCGCTGACCAATGCGATGGGCCGCGTCGCCGCGGTAGCCCAGGTGCATCGCCGCCTCTACACCTCGCACGATCTCAAGAGCGTGCTGCTGAACCAGTATCTCGATGCGCTGCTCGAAGACCTCCGGCGCTCCGCCGAAGGCAACCGGATGTCACGGCTGACGCTGAAGGCCGAGCCGATCGAGATCGATCCGGACCGCGCGGTGGCGATCGGCATCATCGTCAACGAACTGGTCATGAACGCGGTGAAATACGCCTATCCCGACGGCGCCGGCCCCATTCACGTCGAACTCAAGGCGCAGGGCGAGGACATCCTGCTGTCGATCGCCGACGACGGCGTCGGCCTCAACGTCAAGGCCGATCCGCGCTCGACCGGCATGGGCCAGCGCATCGTCTCCGCCATGGCGCAGAAGCTGGAGGCCAGCGTCGAGCGCGATCCCAACCATGCCGGCACCCGCATGCTGGTGCGCTTCAGCCGCGCCACGCACGCCGGTGCCGAAATCGACGAATGCGGCAGCGGGCTAGCCGCAGGAAACCTAGCGTAGCCGGTCGTCAGCCCTGCTATTCTGCGCACACCATGACGTCGCGCGACTCCGCCTCTTCCGAAATCACGCCCGAAGTGCTGCTACGCGCCTATGCCTGCGGCATCTTTCCGATGGCCGAAAGCGTCGACGATCCCTCGCTGTTCTGGGTCGAGCCGGAAATGCGCGGCGTGATTCCGCTCGACGGCTTTCGCATCGCCTCGCGGCTTGCCCGCACCGTGCGGACGGACGCTTTCACCGTCACCGCCAATACCGCCTTCAAGGCCGTGATCGCGGGCTGCGCCGCGCCGCAGGAGGGACGCGAGGACACCTGGATCAACAGGCGCATCCACGATCTCTATTGCGGACTGCACGAGCTCGGCCACTGCCACAGCATCGAGGCCTGGCAGAACGGCGATCTGGTCGGCGGACTGTATGGCGTCAGCCTCGGCCGCGCCTTCTTCGGCGAGAGCATGTTCCACCGCACCCGCGACGCCTCGAAGGTGGCGCTGGTGCATCTGGTGGCCCGGCTGATCGCGGGCGGCTTTGAGCTGCTCGACACCCAATATGTCACCGAGCATCTGAAGAGCTTTGGCGCGGTCGAAATCCCGCGCCGGCGCTACCGCATCCTGCTCGATCGCGCGATCGCGGGCGAACCTGCGGATTTTTTCAAGTTGCCGGCCGCGGAGCCGCTCAGCGGCGCCCGCGCGCTCGAGATCATCGCGGCCCGAAATTAGTTTCCGAACAACCCGCCGAACAATCCGCCCGGCCGCTGTTGCTGCGGCGGGTGGCGGTTGCTGCTGGAATTGCGGTTGCGGCGGCAGTCCCGGACGGCGGCGGACGCGGCGCGGCCTGCTTCGGCTGCGGCGGACGCTTTTGCTGGACCGGCGGCGGTGGCGGCTTTGGCGGTTCGGGCGCCGCGCTGACGATGGTCTGGTCCGGTCCCTTACAGTCGGTCAGCCAGATATCGTAGACGGGATGCTCGACGCCATGCAGGCCGGGGCTTGCGGCGTACATCCATCCGGAAAAGATCCGCTTCACTTCGCCCTGCAGCGTGATCTCGTCGACCTCGACGAAGGCGTCGGTATTGGCGGCCTCGGTCGAGGGACGCGTATAGCAGGCGCTGGTTTTCACCCGCAGCGCGCCGAACTGCACGGTCTCGCCGATATCCTCGTCGAAATTGATGATGCGGCCGGTGATCTTGTCGAGTCCGGAGAAGCTCGCCTTCTTGTTGGTGATCTTGGTGGCTGGCGGCTCGGACACTACTTCGTCGCCCGGCTGCAAGGTGGCCGGCGATTGCGGCACGCCCGCTTCCCGCCAGTCCTGGGCTGGCGCTGACCCGGCGGCAATCCCGGCAGCGGGTTGGCGCCCGGCGGCGTGTTGACGATCCGGGGTCGCGCGGCTGCGGCGGGGCGACCGCAATGCCCGGCTGGGTGTTCTGCGGAACCACGGTCGTACCCGGCGGTGGCGCCAGCGGCTGCGACTGGAATGATCCGGGCGGCGCCGCGCCCTGCCCCGGCGGCGGACGGTTGGGGGTCGGCAACAGGCGGCCGCGCGGCAGTTCCGGCACCTCTTCGTCGTCGTCGGGAGCCTGTTGCGGCTGGCCGCGCGGAATGGCGCCGGGCGGGCGCAACGGAGGATCGGAAAAGATATTGCCGATCTGGGCCTCGCGCCGGAGGCGCAGCCGCGATCAACGAGGCGGCCACAAAAGCCGCAAAACCAGTCAGGGCAATGGTTCGAAACATCTCGCGGCTTTAACAGGCGAATCGGGCTCGCGACATCTTACCTTTATCGGCCGCTCGCGTGCTCTCCGGTTAACACGGCAAATAGGGCGGGGAAAGGGCGGTTTGCCGCGGCCGGACGCCTCTGGTCACAGGCCTGTAATCGCAGATGGAATAGTCCGATTTCGCGAAGCCGCGCGGTCCCGCCGCGCCGGCATAATCCGGGACAACCGGAGCAACAGGGGAAACAAACAACATGCCCGATCGAATTCGTCTGGACGGCAGGGTCGCCGTCGTCACCGGCGCAGCCGGCGTCATCGGCAGCGCGACGATCAAGCTGCTCGCCGAACGCGGCGCCCGCATCGTCGCGGTCGACCGCCGCCAGGCCGACCTCAAGATCGCGATCGGCGGCCTGCCCGCCTCCGCCGAGGCGATCGCGGTCGAGGCCGATGTGACCCAGGAAGCCGAAGTCGCCGAATATGTCCGCGCCGCCGTCGACAAATTCGGCACCATCGATGTGTTCTACAACAACGCCGGTATCGAGGGCGACATCAAGCCGATCACCGAATACTCGCTGGAGAGTTTTCGAAAAGTGCTCGACGTCAACGTCGTCGGCGTGTTCCTCGGCATGAAGCATGTGCTGCCGGTGATGCTGAAGCAGAACCGCGGCAGCATCATCAACACCGCCTCGATCGCGGGCCTGATGGGATCGCCGAAGATCGCAGTCTACAGCGCCAGCAAGCACGCGGTGATCGGGCTCACCAAGACCGCGGCCTGGGAATGCACCGGCACCGAGGTGCGCGTCAATTGCGTCTGCCCCGGGCTGATCGACAGCCGCATGCTCTCGGCCATCATGCTGGCCCGCAACGGCGGCAACGCGCCGCCGCCGCAGGACAAGCTCGTCGACCGCATTCCGGCACGCCGGCTCGGCCACGCCTCCGAAGTCGCCTCCATCGTGGCGTTCCTGGCCTCCGATGAAGCAAGCTACGTCTCCGGTTCGCACTACACCGTCGACGGCGGCCGCACCGCCGCCTGAGCTCGTCATTCCGGGACGCGAAGCCAACCCGGAATTCGAGATTCCGGGTTCGCTTCGCGCCCCGGAATGACAATTAAAGAGGTTTCGATGCCCGTCGTTCTCGATCCCGATGCCGTGCTCGTCTACAAGGCTTTTCAGGAAGCCGGCCGCCCGCCCTTCGAAACCGTGACGCCGGACGAAGCGCGCGAGCTCTATCTCGCCGGCCGCGTCGCCACCAATCCGGAACCGCCCGAGCTTGAATTGGCAAAGCCGCTGTCGATCCCTGCCCCGCACGGGTCGATCCCGGCGCGCATCTACACGCCGAAGACATTGCGCAAGACCAACGGCCTCTCCCCTTGCCTGGTGTTCTTCCACGGCGGCGGCTGGGTGATCGGCAATATCGATTCCCACGACGTGGTCTGCCGCAAGATGGCCCATGAGGGCGAGCTGATCGTCATCTCCGTCGACTATCGTCTCGCGCCCGAGCACAAATATCCCGCCGCGGTCGACGACTGCATCGCCGCCACCAAATGGGTGGCCGACAACGCCAAGCAACTCGGCGTCGATGCGGCGCGGATCACGGTCGGCGGCGACAGCGCCGGCGGCAATCTCGCCGCGGTGGTTGCGCTTGCTGCACGCGACGGCAACGGCCCAAAGCTCGCAGGCCAGCTGCTGATCTATCCCGCCACCGATTTTGCGATGAACACGCCCTCGCATTCGGAGCCCGAGACCAGCCTCCTGCTGACCCATTCGGTCATCAAATGGTTCAAGAACCACTATCTCGGCGACGCCGACAGGAACGACTGGCGCGCCTCACCGGCTCGCGCGAAAACATTGGCGGGCCTGCCGCCGGCCTATGTGCTGGTCGCCGGCGGCGATCCCCTGCGCGACGAAGGCAACGACTATGCGGAGAAGCTGAAGGCTGCGGGCGTGCCCGTCACCTATCGCTTCTTTCCCGGCCAGTTCCATGGCTTCTTCACCATGGGCAAGCTGCTCAACCAGGCCAATATCGCGGCGAGCGAAATCAGCGCCTGGCTAAAGGCGCTGAACTAGATCGGACTCATGATGGTGTTTGGAATTCCCGTCGACTTCATCCTGTTCGCGCTGACGCTGCTCGGCGTCGCATTGTTCCATCACCACACGCTGCCGGTGGCGCTGACGGGGCTTGCGAGCCATCATCGTCTACAAGCTGATCTTCACCGGCTTCAAATTCGGCGCAGGCGCTTGGCGGCCTCGGCCATCACATGGCGCATGAATGGGTGACGCTGGCGAACCTGTTCCTGCTGCTGATGGGGTTTGCGCTGCTGTCGCGGCACTTTGAGGAAAGCCGCATTCCCGATGAGATGCCGGCGCTGCTGCCCGACGACTGGAAGGGCGGCCTGGTGCTGCTCGTCCTGGTGTTCGTGCTGTCGAGCTTTCTCGACAACATCGCCGCCGCCCTGATCGGCGGCACCGTGGCGCGCCATGTCTTCCAGGGCAAGGTCCATATCGGCTATCTCGCGGCGATCGTCGCGGCCTCCAATGCCGGCGGCTCCGGCAGCGTGGTCGGCGACACCACCACGACCATGATGTGGATCGCCGGCGTCAGCCCGCTCGCCGTGGTCGAGGCCTATGTCGCGGCCGTCGTCGCCATGCTGATTTTCGCGGTGCCGGCGTCGCTGCAGCAGCACCGCTATTCGCCGATCGTCAAGAATCCGCCGACGCGGCCTGAAGATCGATCCGGTCCGCGGGTCTTCATCGTCGCCGCCATTCTGATCGCCGCGCTCGCCGCCAACATCACCGCCAATCTGAAATTCCCGGCGCTGCTGGACGTCATTCCCGTGCTCGGGCTTGCGGTCTGGGTCGTCATCCTGCTGACCGCGGGCCTGCGGGCGCCCGACTGGAAGGTGATGCCGGAAACCTTCAAGGGCACCGTCTTCCTGCTCGCGCTGGTCACGGCGGCCTCGATGATGCCGGTTGAAAAGCTGCCGGTCGCCTCGTGGCAAACCGCGCTCGGGCTCGGTTTTGTTTCCGCCGTGTTCGACAACATCCCGCTCACCGCACTCGCGCTGAAGCAAGGCGGCTACGACTGGGGCTATCTCGCCTATGCCGTCGGTTTCGGCGGCTCGATGATCTGGTTCGGCTCCTCCGCCGGCGTGGCGCTGTCCAACATGTATCCGGAAGCGAAATCGGTCGGACGCTGGCTCACCCAGGGCTGGCCGATCGCGGTGGCCTATGTCATCGGATTCTTCGTGATGCTCGCCGTGCTCGGCTGGCATCCCGACGCGCCGCGCTAGCAAATCAAGCTACGCGTGCAAGAAATCGCGCGTTCCATTCTGTCGATCCGTTCATCTTCATGTTCATTAAACGTTTGTAACGCCGAACGGATTCGTGACCGCTCGCACATTCTGCCGCGCGCGATTCCCTCATCGTCAATGCGCGCGCTGTTGAGTGCCGGCAATGGTGTCGTCACCGCAGCGATGCAAAACAGAGGGATGACTACCATGAAGACCATCATTGTTGCTTCGCTGCTTGCTGGCCGTAACGTCAGGCGTCGAGCCTTCGCCGGCACGCCCTGGATCAACGCGCGGCAGAACGCCCAGTCGCATCGCATCTTCAAGGGCGTGCAGAACAACCAGCTGACCTACAACGAGACCGTGAAGCTGGCGCAGGGCCAGGCCCATGTGCAGAACCTCGAGAACCAGGCCAAGTCCGACGGCGTCGTCACGCCGGGGGAACGCGCGCGCATCCACGTCGCGCAGACGGTTCAGAGCGTGCGCATCTGGCGGAAGAAGCATAATTGAAGACCAGTGCTCCTCGCCACGCGTGGTTCACTGCGGCGATGGCCGATCAACGCATCGGCCATCGCTAACCCGCCCGCGCCGCCCGCCGCAGCGATTGCGGCGGCTGGCCGAAGGCGCGGATGAAGGCGCGGCGCATCCGTTCCGGATCGCGAAAGCCGGTGGTCTCGGCGACGCGCTCGATCGCTTCGCTCGATGACTGCACGCGCTGCCGCGCCACCTCGATGCGCAGCCGCTCCACCGCCTTCGACGGCGTGGTGCCGGTCTCCGCGATGAAGGCGCGGGTAAAATGCCGCGAACTCATCCCGGCCTGCTCCGCCATGTCCTCGACCGTGAGCGGCGCGTCGAGGTTTTCGCGCGCCCAGGCGAGCAGCGGCGCGAACCGCCCGGTCGGCGCCTTCAATTCCAGCAGCGAGGAGAATTGCGACTGGCCGCCCGAGCGGCGGTGATAGAGCACGAGCTGCCGCGCGGTCTTTTGCGCGATCTCGTCGCCAAAATCCTCCGCGACCATGGCGAGCGCGAGATCGATGCCGGCGGTGATGCCGGCCGAGGTCCAGACATTGCCGTCGCGGACATAGATGCGGTCGGCCTCGAGTTTCACGTTCGGATAGGTTTTGACGAAATGCCCGGTGCGCTGCCAATGCGTGGTGGCGCGGCGGCCGTCGAGCAGGCCGGCTTCCGCCAGCACGTAAGCGCCGGAGCAGACGCTGGCGATGCGCACGCCGCGCTTGGCCATGCCGCGCACGAAGGCGAGCGTCTTCGGGCAGGCCGCCGCCTCGCGCACCCCCTCGCCGCCCGCGACGATCAGGGTCGTGATCGCGCCGGAGGGCCGCAAACCGCGCGCCAGCATCTCCACGCCCGACGTGCTGCGCACCGGGCCCGGCGTCGCCGCCATCAGCCTTGATGGCGGGATCGCCGCCTGCGTAGCGCGCGGCGATCTCGAACACCGAGATCGGCCCGGCCGCATCGAGCAACTGGAAATCCGGAAAAATCAGCACGCCGATCATTTTGGCTCATGTCCTGAAATGAGGGAAATATGGCATTTCGGACGGAAGGGCATCATGCGAGGATCGCGCCGTCAAGTTAAATCAGGAGGTCGTCATGTCCGCGCCGCTGCAAATCGGTATCGTGCTGTTTCCCCGCGTGACCCAGCTCGATTTCACCGGTCCGCTGCAGGTGTTTTCCAGCGTGCCGGATGCGCAGGTGCACCTGATCTGGAAACGGATCGAACCGGTCACGCAGCGACTCGGTGATGATGATCACGCCGACGATCAAGCTTTGCCGACTGCCCGCAGCTCGACGTGATCTGCGTGCCCGGCGGGTTCGGCACCGACGACATGATCAATGACGAGGAGATGCTGGCCTTCCTGCGCAAGCAGGCGGAGGGCGCAAAATACATCACCTCGGTCTGCACGGGCTCGCTGGTGCTGGGCGCGGCCGGCCTGCTCAAGGGCTATCGCGCGGCGACGCACTGGACCGCGATGGATTTCCTCTCGGCGTTCGGCGCGATCCCGACCAAGACGCGCGTCTGCGTCGACCGCAACCGCGTCACCGGCGGCGGCGTCACGGCCGGCATCGATTTTGCGCTGACGCTGGTGTCGCTGCTGCGCGACCGCCCGACCGCGGAAGCGATCCAGCTCCGGCTCGAATACAACCCCGCCCCGCCGTTCAACTCCGGCTCGCCCGACACCGCGCCGCCGGAAATCCTCGCGCTTGATGAAGGAAAAGATCGCGCCGTCGCAGGCCCGCCGCGTCGAGAAGATCGGCCGTGCCGCCGCGCGGCTCAACGAGACCGCTGCACGGCCGCGACTAGAGACCACGCACAACAGAAAAAGGCCGCCCGGTTTCCCGAGCGGCCTTTCCTGTCTCTACGGCGGCCACACATTAGCGGGGCGATCTCAGAACGTCTGCACCGGGGGCCTATCTCCCGGCCGTACCCTGATCGGTGGCCGCTGCAAATCGGGACAGTCGCGACTGGAGCCCGACACCGACGCGATGGTTTCCCATCTCCGTAAGATGACCCTATTGAGCCGCAATCACGCGGAACGCGCAACGGCGCTCCGAGCGCAGTCCCCGCTGTTCCCGTTGTTCACAGGCAACCGCGCCGCAGCAACGATCATGCTTTGCTTTTCCATTCGCCCGCGCCAGTTGCGCGAAAACGACAGCGTGCACGATCAGGAACATCGGCACCAACACCGTCGGAATCAGCGACCACGGCAGCATCTGCACCGCCTCCGAGCCTTCACCCGGCGTGAATGATCTGCAGCGGCGAGCCATTCGCGGAGATAATTCCGAGCGCAAGCGCGGCTACAAGATCGAGCATGCCGAATGCATTCCAGGTCCAGACCAGCGCCTTGCCTTGCCCGCGCAGCGCGAGCCAGGCCACGGGCAAACGCCAACACGCCGGTTATGATATCGCCCCAGCCCGCCGAGTCCGGAAATGGTCCGGCAAGCCGGCCTTCGGCCGCGAGGAGGAGGAAAAATCCGCCCGCCGACGCGCCAGACGTTCAGACCGATCAGGAAGGGCATCGGCATCCCGAGCAGCGAAGCGCGCACAGACGACGAGATCGACGCCGCAACGGCCGTCGCGACCAGCGGAAGCGCGATTACCGTAGCCGATCACCGGCGGCCCCACCGGATTTGTTCCGAGGAACAGGTTCGCGCCGGCGAGCGCGGCAGCCAGGCCCGTCCACAGACCGGCGCCGACCGAAAGGGCGATACGTTGCGATGGGCTGATCGGCATCGCGCCGGTGAGCGCATTGATGCTGACGATGATCGCGGCAACGAGAACGATGGTTCCGATGAAATCCAGCATGGCACCTCCTCCTTACGTGTAGTCTACACCTATTGAGGTCGAGCGAAATGCCGGCCAGGCGTCCGGTTCGTCTCAGCCGAGATTCCGGGAACCCAAAAGCTTCAGCGCCGCCTCGCCGTCCGCGCCGAGCAGCTTTGCCGACATGCGCCTGCGCCTTCGACCAGACAGGGAAAGCTGCGGCGCACGATGCCGCGCCCCTGCGCGGTGATGCGCGATCATGCGCGCGCGGGGATCGTCGCCCGCCTGGATCGTGATCCAGTTCTGTGCTTCCAGCAGCGCCAGATTGCGCGTCAGCGTGGTGCGCTCCATGCCCAAGATGCCCGGCCAGCTTTCCGATCGGCATTTCGCCGCGCAGCATCAATTGCGACAGGATCGTGAACTGCGTGGCGCGGACGCCGGATTCCTGCATGTGGGAATCATAAAGCCGCGTGATCTTCCGCGCGGCCTGCCGCGACGCCAGGCAAAAGCAGCCGGCGGCGGCCATGTAGTCGGTGGTATCGTGACTCGGACGCGCTGTTTCATAACATAAGTGTAGATACACCTATCAATGTCCGAGCAAGACGGATCTTGGCAGGAATAAGCCGGCGCGTCAAATAATACGTGAAGTTCAGCTTCCCGGCGTCCAGGGCTGGTAGTCGCCGGTCGCCTTCGGGCCGGCGGCCGCTGGCCAGCGTCGAGCCGGACGGGCGATACGCCTGCGCGTGTGCCCGTCATGTTCGGCACATGCGGCTTTTCCCATTCGCGCGGCGTGTAGCTCTCTTCGGTCGGCGCGACGTCGACGGTGTGATGCATCCAGCCATGCCATGTCCGGCGGTATGCGCGAGGCCTCGGCATAGCCGTTATAGATCACCCAGCGCCGCTCGAAGCCGAGCGTCGGGTCGATCTTGCGGCCCTTGGTGCGATAGTAGCGGTTGCCCTGCTCGTCCTGGCCGACCAGTTCGCCGAACCGCCACGTCCACAATTGGGTGCCGAAGGTCTGGCCGCTCCACCAGGTGAAGAATTTCAGAAAAAACTGTTTCATCTGATCTCGGCTTTTTGAGCAGGCTCTTGGAAAGCTTGGGCTCTGATGCCACCGGCGGGCCGAATTGTCCAGACATCGCCTTTTCGCCGCCGGAAAACGGCATAAACCGCCTGCTTCAGCGGCCGCACGCCGCGGATTCGGCGCAATCCGTTCATGCCGCATACAGTTCCGCTTTGCCAAATCTCCGCTCGCGCACAATTGGTGCGAGGGCTCGGGAACGACCGCCCGCTCAACGGGTTGGGCCACATGTCCCGGAGATGGAGCCGACAATGATCAATCTGAAAGTTTTGAGTGCAGCAGCCGCGATGGCGCTGGTGCTGCCGCTGGTCGTGCCGACCGAGAGCTTCGCCGCAAGGCAGCCTAGAGCGCGGCGGCGGCCGCGGTGGTGGCGGCGGCCGTCGGTGGCGGTGGCGGCGGCGGTGGCGGCGGCGCGGCCATGGGCGGAGGCGGCGGCTTCATGCGCGGCGGCGGCGCAGCGTATCGGCGGTGGCGGCGGTTACCGCGGTGGCGGTGTCGCCATGGGTGGTGCACCGCGCTTCAGCGGCGCCGGCGTCGCACGCAGTAGCGCAGCCAAATGCTTTCATAGGCGGACCGCGCTATGGCGGTGGCGCGGTCGCGGGTGGTCCGCGTTACGCGACGGCGGAAACTGGCAGGGCGGCGGCTATCGCCATCACCATCGTCGCGGCGGCGGTTTCTGGCCGGGCCTGGCCGTTGGGGCCGCGATCGGCAGCAGCTACGCCTATTACGGCAGCCCGGGCTATTACGATCAGGGCTACTACGACGACAGCTATTATTATGACGACAGCGCCGTGGCAGGCCGTACCGGCCGAGGGCGGTGACGAGGCCTATTGCCGGCAGACCTATCGCTCCTACGATCCCGCGTCGGGAACCTATCTCGGCTATGACGGCCAGCGGCACCCCTGCCCGTAACGGCCACGCGATAGAACGATGAAGACGAGGGCGGCGCATCGGAGCGCCGCCCTTTTTCTTTCAAGAGCGCAGCGCCACCGCGACGCCACCGAGCGTGACCGCCAACGCGATCAGTTCGCGCAAACCCAGCGGCTCGTGCAGCATCGCAGCGGCCGCCAGCACGCCGACCACGGGCACCAGCAAGGTGCCGATCGACGCGGTCGCCGCCGGCAATCGTTCCAGCGCCGCGAACCAGCAGACGTAACACAGGCAGAACTGGATCAGCGTCATATAGATCATCGACGCCCAGCCGGTCGCCGACAGCGCCGCAAGCTGGGGATGCTCGACCGCGAGCCCGATGATCGCGATCGGCACGCAGCCGATGCCGATCTGCCAGGCCGCCAGCGACAGCGGCGGCATCGCCAGCGGGAAATGCTTTGTCAGGACGGTGCCGAGCGCGACGCACACCGCGCCCGTCAAGGCGCACAACAGCCCCGGCAGTTTCTCGAGACTGGCGTCGATGCCGTTGCCGCCGATCAGCACGACGATGCCGCCCAGCGTCACCAGCAGCGCGACCGCGCGGACAAGGGACAGCCGTTCGCCGAGAATCGGCCAGGCCAGAAACGCCACCCAGACCGGAATGGAGATCCCGATCACCGCGGCTTCGCTGGCGCTGAGCCACAACAGCGCCAGACCCATGAAGGCGACCCAGCTCCCGATCGTCAGCCACGACACCAGCACCAGCCGAAGCCGCATGCCTGTGGGCACATCGAGGCGCTGCCGCCTTGCGAGCGCGATTGCGGCCAGCGCCGCGGCGCCGACGATGCCGCAGAGCCCGCGCGAGGAAAGCGGCGGCCACTCCGTCAGCAGATGCTTCATGATCGGAAAGTTGAGGCCCCAGCCGACCGAAGCGATCGCGAGGAACGCAAGGCCAAGCGGCGATATCCGGGCGCGGCCCGCCTTGGGAACGACAGTCATGGACGGATCGGAATTCCCAACAATGAACGGGCGGGCTGGCATGCCAAGGCAGAATGGAACGTGGCCGCACGCTGGAACAGATGGAACACAGCTACAAGGAAATCGTGTCGACGCAAACAGTCAATGCACCCTAGCGTGCAGACGTTTGTTCCCGACTCACCTCAATTTCTTTTCGATTGAAAAACAAACTTGGCTGACGAAAGCTGACGCTGGCGAAGGCTATCCGGCTTTCTCCGAAACCGGGGTCGTGAAGGACGCTATCTTGCCGCGTGTGCTCGTGGTCGATGATGATCCGATGGTGTGCATCGCCATCGAGGTTTGCCTGCAACGCCAGGGCTTTGACGTCACCATCGCCGACGGTGGCGAAACGGGCATGCGTGAGCTTGGGTCCGGGTCCTTCGACGTGATGCTGGTCGATATCTTCATGCCGCATATGCGCGGATTTGAATTCGGTCAGGGTATTCCACGAGCGTGCGCCGGAGATCCCGCTGATCGCGATGTCCGGTTATGCCTTCGCCAATGCCGATACCGCTTCCCCCGACTTCCTCCGCATGACGCTGGAGCTCGGCGCGACGCACTGCTTGCGCAAGCCGTTCACGCCACAGGCGCTGCTGGCCGCGATCAACGACTGCCTTGCCAAACCGACGATGAGCGCTCAACAGTCAAAAAAATAGCAAATGCCTTCGCCGCGTTTGATCCTCGGAGCTAGCCTCGCCATCCTGCTGGTGATCAGCGCCGCCTCGATCGGGCTCGACCTCAAATCGCAGTCCGACAAGGCGTGGGTCGATCATACCGTAGGCGTGCTGAAGAAGATCGCCGACATGCGGTTGTTGATCCGCCGCGCCGAAAGCGCCGCGCGCGGCTTTGCGCTGATCGGCGACCCGAACCTCGCCACCGAATTCCATCGATCGAACGAAGCGATTGCGCCGGCATTCTCGGAATTGCTCGCCGCGATCGGGGACAATCCGGCCCAGACACGGCTGCTCGAGGAAACCCGGACGCTGGTGGAGCGCAGGATTGCGATCAGCGCCGACATGATCCGGCTGAAGGGCGCGGGCGACACCGCGGGCATCGCGGCCCTGATCGCGCAGGCCCAGGGCCGCGCAGCGATGGAGGTGATCGACGCCAATTTCGAAAAGGCGCAGGTCGAAGAGCGGCAACGGCTCGCGCAGCGGTCGGCGCAATCGAAATCCAGCGGACGCATCCTGCTGGCGGTCGACGTCGTGGGCATCAGCCTGATCCTGATCCTGGCGATCATCATGATGCACCAGACCCGCCGCTCCAATCGCGTGCTCGCGGATTCGCTGAGCGCGACGAGGGCGACCAACGAGTTGCTCGAGGCCGCCGTCGCCGAGCGCACCGAGCATCTGGTCGCGGCGCACGAAAAATTGCGCCACTCGTCGTCGGTGCTGCAAAGCACCTTCCACAGCATGGCCGAGGCCGTGCTCGTGATCGACACCAAAGGCGAGGTCGCTGCTCTCCAATCCCGCCGCGGAAAAAATGCTGCGCTACCGGCCCGGCATGAACATGATGCGACTGCGGGCGTTGATCACCGCGTTTCACGCCGACGGCGTCACGCCGATGACGGCGGAGGAGATGCCGGCGGCACGATCCCTGCGCGGCGAGGAGTTCGACGACATCGAGTTCATCGCCCGCCCCAAGGGCGGCCACGACCAGGTCCATCTCGTGGTCAGCGGCCGCCCGCTGCGCGACGCCGCGGGCGCGATCAGCGGCGCGGCGCTGGTCTATCACGACATCTCGGCCTCGCGCGAAACCGAGCGCAAGCTGCAGCAGTCGCAGAAGCTGGACGCGATCGGCAAGCTCACCGGCGGCGTCGCGCATGATTTCAACAACATGCTCACCGTCATCGCCGGCACCACCGAAACGCTGGTGGCAAGCCTGGCGGACAAGCCGGCGCTGCGGCAGACCGCGTCCCTGATCGACCAGGCGGCGCAGCGCTGCACCGAACTGATCCAGCATCTGCTCGCCTTTGCGCGGCGGCAGCCGCTGCATCCGCGCAATGTCGACGTCAACGCCGCCATTTCCGATGTCGCCAAACTGCTGCGCCCGACGCTGGGCGAGCAGATCGAGATCACGACCGTGCTCGAATAAAGAGGTCGGCTTCTCGCATGTCGATCCGTCGCAACTCGCCAATTCCGTGCTGAACATGGCGATCAACGCCCGCGACGCGATGCCGGGCGGCGGCAAGCTGTTGCTCGAGACCAGGAACGTCGAGCTTGACGAGGCCTATGCGCAGGCCAATCCCGGCGTCAGCCCGGGCCCCTATGTCATGGTCGCCGTCAGCGACACCGGCACCGGCATGCCCCAGCATGTGCAGGACAAGGCGTTCGAGCCGTTCTTCACCACCAAGGAGACCGGCAAGGGAAGCGGCCTCGGCCTCTCCATGGTCTATGGCTTTGTCAAACAATCCGGCGGACATATCCGGATCTACAGCGAGGAAGGCCACGGCACCTCGATCAAGCTCTATCTGCCGCCGGCGCTCGGCGTCGTCGAAGCCGCCCCTCCTCCGGCCACGACAGAGGCCCGGGGCACCGAGACCATTCTGGTGGTCGAGGACGACACGCTGGTGAGAAACTTCGTCACCGCGCAATTGCAAAATCTCGGCTACAGGACCCTCAGCGCCGCCGACGGCCCGACCGCGCTCGCGCAAATCAAGAACGGCGAGGCCTTCGATCTCCTGTTCACCGACATCGTCATGCCCGGCGGCATGACCGGCCGCCAGCTGGCCGAAGAGGCCGAAAGGCTCCGGCCGGGATTAAGGGTGCTCTACACCTCGGGCTATACCGACGACGCGATCGCCCATCACGGCCGCCTCGACGAGGGCGTGCTGCTTTTGACAAAGCCGTATCGCAGGGCGCAGTTGGCGAAAATGGTGCGCGAGGCGCTCGGCCGCTAGAGCGTTTTCAACCGAAGGCCTGCCCCGCATCCGGCCATCGCGCCCCCTTGTTGTATTGCGCGACCGTGCGCTGGCTGCGTATCCTCGGCATCTCTGGGGATGGGGAGAACGCCGATGACCGCTTTCAACACTGTGCGCTTCCGGGTGAAGCCGGGCCGCGATCAGGAATTTCTGGATGCCCACAAGGCGGTCGCAGCTAGCTGGCCGGGCCTGATCCACGCCAACATCATCAAGACCGGCGAGCACACCTACTGCATCATCGCCGAGTGGAAGGACATGGACGCCTGCGTCGCGGCGCGGCCGAACATGATCAGCACGCTTAATTCCTTTCGCGATACGCTCGAAGACCTCGGCGGCGGTCTCGGCGTCACCGATCCCACCGCAGGTCCGGTCGTGCTGGCGCTGAAATAGTTTGGACGCGCGCCGTACCGTCAGGATCACTTTCCCTTCCTTGACCTAAATCAATACGATTTCGCCTGCGGCTCCGAACCTTCGCACGATGCCCGGACCGGCCTCGGCGAGAGGCTTCAGATCGGTCCTTAGTCGAAAGGCGGAGGGAAGTGATGAAGCTCATCAAAGCAGCGTCTGCGGCCGCGTTTGCCGTCATCATGACCGGGGCCCTCGCCCCTACGGCTGAAGCCGCGCCGTTGCCGACGAATATCGGCGCGATGAAAGCCGCGCTGGACGATAATGTCGTCCAGGCGCGCTATGGACGCGGCGTTGGCTTCCGAGGCGGGTACGGCGGCGTCGGATACCGCGGCGTTGGCTTCCGGGGCGGGTATGGCGGGCTCGGCTATCGCGGCGTCGGATACGGCGGGCTTCGATACGGCGGCCTCGGATATCGCGGCGGCTACGGATACCGAGGATTGGGTTACCGTGGTGTCGCGGCTGGCGCGATCGTCGGGGGCGCCGTCGCGAGCTCAGCCTATTACGGCGGCTACGGCGGCTACGGAGGTTACGGCGGCTACGGCTACGGCGGTTACGGCGGTTACGCGAGCTACCCCTCCTACTACGGCGGAAGCTATAGCTATGACTATTGTCCTCCCGGGTATGGCGGCGGCTACTTGTATGGTGGCGGCTATGGCGGATACTACGCCCGGCCCCGCTATTTCGGCTGGTAGGACTACGACCGCGTCGCCAGCACGACGGCGGCAAGCGTCAAGATCAGCGCCGCGATCTGGCCGGGGCCGAGCGGCTCGCCGAGCGCGACCGCCGACGCCACCACGCCGATCACCGGCACCGCCATGGTGCCGATCGCCGCCACTGATGCCGGCAGCCGGGCGAGCGCGGCAAACCAGCTGACATAGGCGACGCAGAACTGCATCACGGTCGCATAGAACAACAGCCACCAGCCGAGCTGGGTCACCTTCTCCAGATGCGTGGTCTCGATCGCGAGCCCCGCGACCGCGATCGGAAAGCAGCCGATGCCGATCTGCCAGGCCGCGGCCGTGAGCGGCGGCAACTGAATCGGCAGCTTTTTCGCCAGCACCGTGCCGAGCGCAAAGCCGATGGCGCCGCCGAGCGCCATCAAGATCCCCGGCAGCTTTTCGACGCTGGCGCCAAACCCGTTGCCGCCCATGATGCTGGCGAGCCCCGCGAGCGCCATCACCAGCGAGATCGTCCGCAACAACGTCGGCCGCTCGCCGAGCACCGGCCAGGCCAACAGCGAGGCCCACACCGGCATGGTGTAGGCGATCAGCGTCGCCTCGCTCGCCGGCAGGTACAGCAGCGCGAACGCCATCAGCACCATCCAGCAGGTGACGTTGAGGACGGCCGCCACCACCAGCCGCGGCCATTGCCCCTCGGCGACGGCAAGGCTTTGGCTGCGCATCAGCGCCAAGCGCCGCCAGCAGCAGCGCGCCGATCACGCCGGTGACCCCGCGCAGCGTCAGCGGCGGCAATTCGCCGAGCAGGTACTTTGTCACCGGCCAGTTGAATCCCCACCCCACCGAGGTGATGGCGAGGAACATCAGGCCCGCGGGGGAAAGCCGCGGCGCGGTCGGTTTTGATTCTGTCATGAAGGGCGCAATCGGGGTGGAATCGCCCTCACCTTGCCCCGTCCTGTGGCCCGCCGCCACGGGCGCGCGGACATGCCAGCCTAGACTCATCCGTAGCATTACCTGAGTCCCCGAAGTGCAACCCCGGAACCGCAATAAATAGTTCGCCTGTGAACAGCGGGAGCAGCGCGAATTCACAGCCTGCGGGAAGATTCTTTTCCCTTGCCGAATCTCTGAGGACTCACTGATACTTGGCGCCCATCACAGGCGCGGCACTGACCCCTGTTTTCCCTCCCTTTCCACCATATTTAGTATTTGATTCAGGAACTCGTACTAGTCCTTGACGTGCGTAACGGAGTTGGCCTAGCTTTCAACCTGTTCGGCGCGAGTGTGTTTGGGTCCCCGCCGGTCGATCCCAAAGGGTCCGAAATACCAACTCCGCCACGCCGGTCGAGGCAGCGGGTGAAGGGCTTGTCTGCCCAAAATTCACGGGAATTCTTCTCAGAATTCCCTGGACTTTTGGGGCGCAAAAACGGGCCGGTAACAGGCCCGGGAAACGCGCGAAAACGGGTTCTTGGTTTGCGTTTGGGGCGTTGAATGCAGGGGCCTGAAAGCCGGTTTGGGGGTGGTCGGGCCGTGCCGTTGCGAAATCGATGCCTGGCATCGGTGACGCGGCGAGAGAAACTGGGCCGGACCACCGGCTTCGCTTGCGAATGAAAGTTCGCTCAAGGAAACAACATCCGGCGCCGCGTACATGGCGAGCCGGCAGAGAAAAAGACGGGGCACGAAAAAAATGCGAATCGAACGCCGCAACACCACCGCAGGCCAGTCACCCTACGCCGGGATTGATTTCAGATTGACGACATCCGAGATCAAGAATCCCGACGGCTCGATCGTGTTCCGCCTCGAAAATGTCGAGGTGCCCAATTCTGGTCGCAGGTCGCCTCCGACGTGCTGGCCCAGAAGTATTTCCGCAAAGCCGGCGTCGCCGCGCGCCTGAAGAAGGTCGAGGAAGAGACCGTGCCGTCCTTCCTGTGGCGCTCGGTGCCCGACACCGAGGCGATGGCCAACATCCCCGAGAACGAGCGCTATGTCAGCGAACTCTCGGCCAAGCAGGTGTTCGATCGCCTCGCCGGCTGCTGGACCTATTGGGGCTGGAAGGGCGGCTATTTCGGTTCGTCCGAGGAAGACGCGCAGGCCTTCTTCGACGAGCTGCGCTTCATGCTGGCCAAGCAGATGGTCGCGCCGAACTCCCCGCAATGGTTCAACACCGGTTTGCACTGGGCCTACGGCGTCGATGGCCCCGGCCAGGGCCATTATTATGTCGACTGGAAGACCGGCAAGCTGACCAAATCCAAGTCGGCCTACGAGCATCCGCAGCCGCACGCCTGCTTCATCCAGGGCGTCAATGACGACCTCGTCAACGAGGGCGGCATCATGGACCTCTGGGTGCGCGAGGCCCGCCTGTTCAAATACGGCTCCGGCACCGGCTCCAACTTCTCCAGCCTGCGCGGCGAAGGCGAACGCCTGTCCGGCGGCGGCCGCTCCTCCGGCCTGATGTCCTTCCTCAAGATCGGCGACCGCGCCGCCGGCGCGATCAAGTCGGGCGGCACCACGCGCCGCGCCGCCAAGATGGTGGTGGTCGACGCCGATCACCCCGATATCGAGACCTATATCGACTGGAAGGTGAAGGAGGAGCAGAAGGTCGCGGCGCTGGTCACCGGCTCCAAGATCAACCAGAAGCATCTGAAGGCCGTGCTGAAGGCCTGCGTCAACTGCGAAGGCAGTGGCGACGATTGCTTCGACCCCGAGAAGAACCCGGCGCTCCGCCGCGAGATCAAGCTCGCGCGCCGTGCGCTGGTGTCCGACAACGTCATCAAGCGCGTCATCCAGTTCGCCAAGCAAGGCTACAAGGAAATCGATTTTCCGACCTACGACACCGACTGGGATTCGGAGGCCTACCTCACCGTCTCCGGCCAGAACTCCAACAACTCGGTCTCGCTGAAGGACGATTTCCTGCGCGCGGTCGAAACCGACGGCGACTGGAACCTGATCGGCCGCACCAACAAGAAGATCACCAAGACCCTCAAGGCGCGCGATCTCTGGGAGAAAATCGGCCACGCCGCCTGGGCCTCGGCCGATCCCGGCCTGCACTTCAACACCACCATGAACGACTGGCACACCTGCAAGGCGTCCGGCGACATCCGCGCGTCGAACCCGTGCTCGGAGTACATGTTCCTCGACGACACCGCGTGCAACCTGGCTTCCGCCAACCTGCTGACGTTCTACACCTCGGCGAGTGCCGCAGGCCCGGCCGCTTCGACATCGAATCCTACGAGCACCTCTGCCGGCTCTGGACCATCGTGCTGGAAATCTCCGTCATGATGGCGCAATTCCCCTCGAAGGCGATCGCCGAACTCTCCTACGAGTTCCGCACGCTGGGCCTGGGCTTTGCCAACATCGGCGGCCTCCTGATGACCATGGGGCTGCCCTACGACAGCAAGGAAGGCCGCGCGCTCTGCGGCGCACTCACGGCGGTCATGACCGGCGTCTCCTACGCCACCTCGGCCGAGATGGCCAAGGAGCTCGGCCCCTTCCCCGGCTACAAGAAGAACGCCAACCACATGCTGCGCGTGATCCGCAACCATCGCCGCGCCGCGCATGGTGAAAGCCGCGGCTATGAAGGGCTCGCCGTCAGCCCGGTGGCGCTCGACCATGCCTCCTGCCCGCAGGCCGACATCGTCACCCGCGCAAAACTGGCCTGGGACGCCGCGCTCTCGCTCGGCGAACAGCACGGCTATCGCAACGCCCAGACGACTGTCGTGGCGCCGACCGGCACCATCGGCCTCGTCATGGATTGCGACACCACCGGCATCGAGCCTGACTTCGCGCTGGTCAAATTCAAGAAGCTCGCCGGCGGCGGCTACTTCAAGATCATCAACCAGGCGGTGCCGGCGGCGCTGCGCGCGCTCGGCTACCGCGAAGCCGATATCGCCGAGATCGAGGCCTATGCGGTCGGCCACGGCTCGCTGTCCAACGCGCCGGGCATCAACGCCTCGACGCTGAAGACCAAGGGCTTTACCGACGAAGCCATCGCAAAAGTCGAAAAAGCCCTGCCGACCGCGTTCGACATCAAGTTCGCCTTCAACAAATGGACCTTTGGCGAGGACTTTATCCGCGACCAGCTCGGCATCGGCGCGGAAGCCATTGCCGCCCCCGGCTTCGACCTGCTCTCGGCCGTCGGCTTCACCAAGCGCGAGATCGAGGCCGCCAACGTGCACATCTGCGGCGCGATGACGGTCGAGGGAGCTCCGCACCTCAAGGCGGAAGCACTATGCCGGTGTTCGACTGCGCCAATCCCTGCGGCAAGATCGGCAAGCGCTATCTCTCGGTCGAGAGCCACATCCGCATGATGGCGGCCTCGCAGCCGTTCATCTCGGGTGCGATCTCCAAAACCATCAACATGCCGAACGACGCCACGGTGGAGGATTGCAAGTCCGCCTACCTGCTGTCCTGGAAGCTGGCGCTGAAAGCCAACGCGCTCTACCGCGACGGCTCAAAGCTGTCGCCAGCCGCTGAACTCGCAGCTCATCAGCGACGACGACGAGGAAGACGATGCGGTCGAGGCGTTCTACGAGAAGCCGATGGCGGCGCGCACCGCGCACATCTCGGAAAAGGTCGTCGAAAAGCTGGTCGAGCGCATCATCGTGATGCGCGAGCGCGAGAAGATGCCGGACCGCCGCAAGGGTTACACCCAGAAGGCGGTGGTCGGCGGCCACAAGGTCTATCTCCGCACCGGCGAATATGACGACGGCCGGATCGGCGAGATCTTCATCGACATGCACAAGGAAGGCGCGGCACTGCGCTCCTTCATCAACAACTTCGCCATCGCGGTGTCGCTCGGCCTGCAATACGGCGTGCCGCTGGAGGAATATGTCGACGCCTTCACCTTCACCCGCTTCGAGCCGGCGGGCCCGGTGCAGGGCAACGACTGCATCAAGTATGCGACCTCGATCCTCGACTATGTCTTCCGCGAGCTCGCGGTCAGCTACATGAGCCGCTTCGATCTCGCCCATGTCGATCCCTCCGAGAGCGGTTTCGATGCGCTCGGCAAGGGCGTCGAGGAAGGCAAGGAGCCGGACGGCCAGGGCCAGCAGGCGACAAAATATCTGTCGAAGGGCCTGACCCGCTCGCGCACGGATAATCTGGTCGTGATGCGCGGCGGCTCCGCTGCCGTGTCGCAAAACGCCGACAGCGCTCCATCAGGCGGCTCCCGCGTCACGCGCTCGCCGCCCACGGCGCCACCTCCCGCGCCAACGACGCCATCGAAGGCGCCGTTGCGCTGAAGCAGGAAACCCTGCACGACCTGTCGCCGACCGAAAAGCTGGAAGCCCTGCAATGGAGCAAGGCAGGCAGCCGCGGCAGCCGCCGCCCCGTCCAAGGCCGAACGCCGCGCGGAAGCCAAGGCCAAGGGCTATGAGGGCGAGATGTGCTCGGAGTGCGGCAACTTCACGCTGGTGCGGAATGGCACCTGCATGAAGTGCGATACGTGCGGGTCCACGACGGGGTGTTCGTGAGAACGAGGAGGATCGAATGACAAAGCAACCGGGGTTGGATGGGCGTCATCGCGACGCGAACGGAGAAATCCGTCACAAGAACGGCAACACTCGCGTTGACACGCTGCGCGAAACCTACGGCGACCATTTCGCCGAAGGTTTTCGAGGCGACATGAAGCTCGATACGCTCCTTGATCGGACGAAAAGCAGCGCCTGATAAACCGCCGGCAGCCGGTGAGCCGCGGCGAAATCGATAATCACCTGCCGGTTGGCCAATGAAAGACCGCCCTGGAAATTCAAAAGCCCGTTCATCTCATCGCTCCGGATCGCATCGAGGGCCGCGGTGATCTCACTGAGCGAACCGGCGCGATACGCCTTGACGCTGAAACCCAGATCCCGCGCGGCTCGCTCGGCGTCCGCGAGTTGCGTCTCGTGACCGCCGCGTCCCGGCGTGGTCGACAGCAGCGCAACACGCGAGACCGACGGCGCCGCGCGTTTCAACAGCCGCAAGCGCCTCTCGCAGCCACGTCCTATCAGCCAATAGCGGGCACGATGATCGGTGCCGCGCAACTGCGTCGCCGCGCGCGCAAGCACAATCTTGTGCCCCTGCCGCGACAAATCAACCGACGGGCAAATCACTTCTGATTTTCAGAAATCGTGTCAATCCCCAAAAGCAAAAATATTCCGCTTCACCCGTCGGGGCAAATCAGTGTTTAGCTTGACGTGTCTCACCCGATGAGAGGGGCGGCTCGCGATCGTCACGAAACGCGCGGTGGGATGTGGTGGCCGCGCGGCTTGCGCACGACGAGCGCAGGCGGTGCGGACGGCAAAGCCGTGTGGTCCTGGCGCCGCGATGCTGGCGTCAAGTTCGTGAGTAAGTCCTCACGGGCGACGGTGGCAAACAAGCCCGTTCACCGGGGAGAGCGCGGTATAAGCCGTAAAACCATTGCGCAGGGAGAGCCGGAGTGTTTCCCGCTGAACCTGTATGCTCGTGTGCGTTTTTCTATGCGCAAGCAGCGCACGAGACCGCGGGTGCAGCGCGCACCCGGCTTTCCCTGCGCCCTCTTTCTTTTCGAGGGCGGCAACCGACGCAAAGCTCGGGCGCATCGCGCCGCGACGATGCGGAGGCATGTCCGCTTGCTGTTTGACAGTTGAATTAGCACCTCGACCGGCCCGCTTCAGCCGCCGCCCTATCGGGTGTTGAGCCTCGACGGCGGCGGCATCCACAGCATCTTACTTCGCCAGCCCCAGCGACTTCAGCGCCTTGCCGTTGTCCTCGTTGTCCGTCTTCATGAACTCCGCGAAGCCGGTCGAATCCAGATAGATCATGTCAAAACCGCGCCGGTTCATGAACTCCTTGAACTCCGCGCTGTCCCAGACCTTCTTGATCGCGGTCTCGTACTGCGTGGCAATCTCCTTCGGCAGGCCCTTGGGCGCCGCAAAGCCGCGCCACACACCCTTGTGCCATTTGTGACCCGTCGCCTCGTCGGTGGTCGGCACGTCAGGGAAATTCGGCGCGCGCTTGGGCGAGAAGAACACGAGGCTGCGGATACGCCCCGCCTTGATCAGCGCCTCGGCCTCCGGCATCGAGCACGCAACGAAATCGACGCCGCCGCCCGCCAGATCGGTCAGCGCGGTCGCAGCCCCTGTCGACGGCACCCAGCGGATCGAGTTGGGCGGCACGCCGTCGGCCTGCATCAGGCCGGCGAGCGCGACATGCCAGCTTCCGCCCTGCCCCGTGCCCGAGGCTGTGAGCTTGTTCGGGTTCGCCTTGATATGCGCGAACAGCTCCTTGACGTTCTTGTGCGGCGAGTCCGCCTTGACGTGGATCGCGGCGGGGTCCTGGTTGACCAGCGCGAGCGGCGTATACTTCTCGAAGGTGAGATCGGTGAGCCCCACCCAGTGCATCAAATTGATCTCGAGCGTGATGAGACCGAAGGTGTATCCGTCAGGCGGGGCGGTGGCGATCGCCTGGTGGCCGACCACGCCCGACCCGCCGGTGCGGTTGACGACGTTCACCGGCTGCTTGAAATCGCGTTCCAGCATCTGGGCGATCTGGCGCGCGACCGCGTCGGTGCCACCGCCGGCGGCCCACGGCACGATCAGCGTGATCGGCCGCTCCGGGAAGGCCGCCTGGACATTTCCGGCACTGAAGAGGCTTGCAGCCGCAATTGCCGCAAGCGCAAAATTTCTGACATGGTTTCTTAATTGGCGAAACATTCGCAAATCCTCCCGCATTGTTTTTGTTGCGCCGGGTGAGACACCGCGGCGCGCGCTTTATGCGCTAACAGCCATTCCGACGGCGGAGCACTGACATGTCAAGGGGAAGTGCCGGCACATTGGCGCAGCCCTACGCTGCGTGACCAGGGGTCGCTGCCAGCCGCACCCACCGACCTCATCCTGAGGAGGCGCTCGCGAATAGCCCGTACGAGCTAAGTCGAAAGACGAGACAAGGCGTCGTCGATCGCGCTGACGTCCTCTTGGAGCGACGTTTCCAGGGTCTTCACCCGAAAACCTTGCGCAGCCTGAATGCGGTAGTGCTGCAAAAGCCTGCTTCGATGTTCGCGCATACGCTCCAGTGCGACCCGATCCTTCAACCGCACATAGTTGCCGACAATAATCTCAATCGCCTCACCCATGAAAATACGCCCTTGAAAAAAACAATACAAACGCCTGGCGCATTAGAGCAAAGAGCGCGGCCCGGCGCAAATTATTGGCAATCCGGCTCGTACGGTAACGTTGACGGGTTAGCTTAACAGGCGGCGCTTAAAACGGACGCCGCCGCAGCGGCCTTGCATCGGCGGTCCGCCGGATCCGGCGACGCGACGCCAGCGCCTCGGCACCCCACATCGCAGCCAGCACGGCGGCGCAGGAGACGATGGCAACGAGGGCAAGAATCGCAGGGAGCATGTAATCCATGATCGGGGCTTACACGCTCCCGGATGATTTGTTGCTTCCGGGAAACTACGGATTGCAAAAAACACAAATCCGGCCCCGCGCGGTTCCAGCCAAATTGTGAACTAGAACACGCTGAGGTTTTGCGGGCCGCGTTACAGTCGGGCGCCGGCGCGATCCCCAAATCCCGCCGGCTGGCCTCCAAGGCTAGGCCCCGGCTTGCTCCCGTGAGTTGGGGCCACAGCACTTCGCGTTCTTGCTCCGGTGCCTCGCCGCAAGAAGCCGCATTATCACGGATAGCGAATCGCTCTCGCTTGGCACGATATTCGCTTCGCAGTGCTCACATATGCTCTTTGATATCCGGAGCCTCCGATGGGCGACGTCGTGCGATTTATTCCCAAGTCAGAGCTGGAACGGGCCCGCCTCATTCGCGAAGCCCGCGCGACCTACGAGCATATCTTCCCGCCCGCCGATCAGGCCAGCAAGCGTCCGGACCCGGACAAATGAGCATGCCGTAGCGCGGATGCTCGTGTCGTCCCTGCGAAAGCAGGGACCCATACCGCGTTGTGCTCTGCGTTGAAGCGAGATGGAGCCACCCTTCGCCAAATCACAAGCCGGTGGCTATGGGTCCCTGCTTTCGCAGGGACGACGCGCAGAGGAGTTCATACCTACGCCTACCCCTTCTTCGGCGACCAGCCATAAGCCTTGGCGCAGGCACCGCCCATCAGCATCGCCCTTTCAGGTTCGCTCAGGCGGTCGGTGGTGCGGAACGGCTCGACGCCCTGCTCGTAATTGACGACGGCGAAGGCGCGCGTCCAGTCGGTGCCCCACAGGCAGCGATCGATACCCCAGGCATCGAACACGCGGGCGAGCGGATCCCAGATGTCGGGAAAAGGATACGGTTTTTGCGACAGCGTGCAGGCGCCGCTGACCTTGATCACCGCGTTCTTGCGCCTCGCAAGCTCCAGCACCTTCGGCAGCGTCCGCCCACGGCTGCGGCGGCGCGGGCGGCACGCGCGGCTGCAGGATGCCGAGATGATCGATGATGAATCGCGTATCGGGATAACGATCGATCAGCGCGGTGCCGGCTTCCAGATTGTCCCAGCAATGCAGGTTGACCGGAAAGTCGTAGCGCACGGCGGCGCGGGCGATCCGGCCCAATCCCTCGTGATCGGGCGCGCGTCCCCAATCCTTCGTCAGCATGATGCGGATGCCGACCGCGCCCGGCGTCTTCTTCCACTCGGCGACGACATCGGCCACGCCGGGGTCATCAGGGTCGAGCGGCTTGACGATGGCCATCCGGCCGGGATGGGCCCGCTGCACTTCCACGGCATAGCTGGCGTCATAGCGGTACAGCGAATAGGCCGAGATGAAGATCGCGCCGTCGACGCCGACCTTGTCCATCGCCGCCACCATCTCGTCGCCGGTGACGTGAGCGCGGCCAGTTCGGCACGTTGTGCCACGGCCGCTTCGGCGTGTTGGCCTCATAGGCGTGGACCTGGGAATTGATGATCATCGCGGTAGTTTCTCCGTATTCGTGTGCTCGTCATCCCCGCGCCCATTGCTCGTCATGCCCGGCGCATGCCGGGGTATCCAGTCGTCGCGGCGGCACGGTGCATCAATGCAGTCTCGGCGTACTGGATCCCCGCGTTCAAGCGGGGACGACGGCCTGATGTGGAGCGGCCTACTCGCGGTCGCCGGCGGTAAAAAACTTCGTCCCGTCGAAAAACCGGTTCGGCCGGTTGAAGATCGCGAGGAACGTCGCTCCCCGAGGGGCATGCGCGACATGGATGTTGCCGCCCGGCCGCCACACGAAATCGCCGGCGCCGCAGCTGCCCTCGGCGTCTTCCAGCGCGCCTTCGAGAATAAAGGTCTGCTCCAGCGCGGTGTGCTCGTGCATCGGCACCACCGCGCCGGGCGCCATCTTGAACAGGATGGTGGAGCGCCCCTCGTCGTCGCTGTAGAGGATCTTCATCTCGATCCCCTCGAATTGCGTCGGCTGCCAGGCCATGGCCGAGGCGGCGACGATGGTCGAGCGAAGATGTGGCGGGTTGGCAGGCGCAAGCTTGGACTCGGGCTTGTTCATGGCATCGCTCCCGAAAATGCGGCGCCTCTTGCGTGCGCCGGCGGCCATCACCCTAGCACATTCCGTCCGGGAACGAACCACTCCGGTGGCCCTCAGTTTATCTCGTACACCGACACCTTGTCCGCGATGCCGCTCAACGCCACGCTTTTGCGCGCCGGCTTCAGCCCGGCGGCCTCAAGCAGGGTCCTGGCTATCGGCGTTCTCCACCACCTGCTCCGTCACCACGATCGTGCGCGAGCCGGCAAGGCCCTGGACGCGCGAGGCGATGTTCACCGTCTGGCCAAAATAGTCCTGCTGGCCGTTGAGGGTGACCGCGAGACAGGATCCTTCATGGATGCCCATCTTCAGGAGCAGGCTCTGATGCTGCCGCTCGGCGCCGAGATCGCTCATCGCCTCGCGCATGCGGATCGCAGCCGCAATGGCGCGGTCGGGCGTCTCGAAGGTCGCCATCACGGCATCGCCAATGGTCTTCACCACGGCGCCCCGCTCGGACGCGATGATCTCCTGCAGCAGCCGGAAATGCTCATTGACGAGATCGAAGGCGTCGAGGTCGCCGACATGCTCATAGAGTTCGGTGGAGTCCTTGAGATCGCTGAACAGGAACGTCAGGCTCAGGATCTTGAGGCGCTGGCCGATGGCGAGCGTGTCGGTGCGGTATTGGTCGCGAAAGGTCTGGTTGGAGAGCAGGCGTTTTGCCGTGAGACAGGGCTTGCGCCGCATCAGGAGGTCGTCCAGCGCCTGGTTCTGCACCCAAACCGCCGGCAACACGCGCGCATCGGTACGGTTCTCCAAAGCGAGCCGCAGCGGCCCGGGGCGCAAGGCGACGGTGTCGACGGGATTCTGGACCTTGTTGAAGATCACCGAGAGGCTTTGGCGCTCGCTTGTCTCCTCGCCGCCGACGTCGATGAACTGGGCCGCATGCGTCACGGGATCGAACACGATCACCGTGCCCTTGGGCGCCTGCAGGGAAAGGATGGCCCGCTCCCCCGGCGGCAAGTCGACGATCTCGAGCGTGACCTCCCGCAGCAGTTTTTCCGGATCGCCCTTGAGATCGATCGCCGAACTCCAGAACACCTGCCGATAATATTCGGCCGGCGACAATTGATCGGGACTGTGGGCCGCGATCTTGCGCACGCGCGGGCTTACCGTGAACGTCACCTCGACCAGATTGTCGAGCGTCGTCTCATAGCCCGCGGCGCAGAACGCGCAATTATACTGCGCGCTGTTCAGCGTCTTCAGGCTTTTGTTGGCGGAGAGAACGCCGGCGCAGCTCGGGCACATGACGCTCCATGTCATCTCCAGCATGCCGAGCGCCACGCCATGCAGCAGCGCCGCGATCACCCGCTCCTCGCCGAGGCCGGCTTTGCCGGCGAGATCAAGCGCGTTCATCCGGTTCAAGGCATGATCCGGGGCCTCCCGCACCATGCGCTCGAGCATGTCGACAACGGCTTCGTCGGCCGACTGGCGCAGAGCCGCAAACAAGGTCTCGGTTTCGCTCATGCGGCAATGCTACATGAAACAAGGCCCAGCGGAAATCCGCCGGCCCATCACGTGTGCGTAGCGCTGCTGCCTGCTCCCGCCAGCCTATTGCACGACGTCGAGCTTCACCTTGGCGACGCCCTTGCCCACCATTCCCAGCGCATCCGCCGCGGAATAGGAGACGTCGACCACCCGCCCCTGCACGTACGGACCGCGGTCGTTGACCCGCACCGTCACGTGCTGGCCGGTCGAGACATTGGTGACGCGCAGCTTGGTGCCGAACGGCAAGGTCGGATGCGCCGCCGTCATGTCCATGCGTGTTGAATTTTTCGCCGCTCGCGGTCTTGGTCCCCTCGGTGTAGAAGCTCGCGACCCCGTGGGATGCCGTCGTGGTGCCGGGCGCGTGCCTGCGCGCGACGTATTGCCGTCGGACCGCCGCCACGCGCCGCTTCATCATGGTGGGCGCGCTCGCGCGTTGCTGCTCGAGCGCGGCCTGCCTGACGGCGGCTCGCTCGGACCGTTGCGAGACGTGGGAGGACTGGGCGCAGGCCGCAAGCAGGGCCCCTGTGGAAGCGACAGCCAACAGCCGAACGACGTTCCGCGGACAGACGACGAAAGCCATGTTGCATCCCCAACCTGCGCCCCCGCCCAAGCCGAAATTCAACAGGCGTCATGGCGGGGTTCAATCGGGGCCGATCCGTGGCTCGGATGCGGCCGGGATCGGCGGCAGCCGCGGAATTGCAATCGAGTGTGTTCATTGGGCCACAGCTCGCGTAGAGCAATGGCAGATAGACGGGTAGGCTAGCGCTAGCCGCAATGTCCGTGATTTCCATTCAGTCGCAAGTCGCCTGGGGCCATGTCGGCAACAGCGCCGCCGTGTTTCCCCTGCAGATGCACGGCATCGACGTCATCGCCGTGCCGACCACGCTGCTGAGCAACCGGCCGGGTTACCCGAGCCTTCGCGGCCGGGTGCTGGACGCGCCACTGGTCGCCGATCTGCTGCGCGGGATCGAGGAACGCGGCGCGGTCGAGGGTGCCGCGATGATCCTGTCCGGCTATCTCGGCTCGCCCGAGATCGGCGCCGTGGTCGCGGATTTCGTCGCGCGCGCAAAGAGCCGCAACCCGAAACTGACCTATTGCTGCGACCCCGTGCTCGGCGATCGCGACCGCGGGCTGTTCGTCGCGGCCGACATCCCGCCGCTGGTGCGCGACCGCTTGTGCCCGCTTGCCGACATCATCACCCCCAATCATTTCGAGTTCGAATTTCTGTGCGGGGCAAAGGCCACGACATCCGCTCAGGTGATCGCAGCGGCGCAAGCGCTGATGGCGCGCGGCCCCTCGACCGTCATCGTCACCAGCGCCGAACTCGAAGACACCCCGCGCGGCGAGATCGAGACGCTGGCCGATCGAACAATCCAGCGCCTGGCGCGTGGGCACGCCAAAGCTGCCGATCAGCCCGAACGGCACCGGCGACCTGTTTGCCGCGCTATTCGCAGCCGCGCGCGTTCAGGGAAAGGACACGCGCGCGCGCGCTCGGCCACGCCGTCTCGGCCATCTTCGCCGTGCTGGAGCGCACCGCCGCGCGCGGAACCGAGGAAATGCGCATCGTCGAGAGCGGCGCGTTGCTCGTTCATCCCACGCGCCGGTTCGAGCCCATTGCCATCGGCAGTTGAAGGCCGACCCATTGCACCAACGCTGATGTCATCGATTTGAATCGAATGTTCCGCATCCCCCGGTATCGCCCGGATACTCCGCGCATTTGCGCACTGCTACGTCTGATGCGTGGGGCGATTCGAAGCAGGAAGCGAAACATGCGCGAAGTCTATTTCCACTGCGCCGACGCCGACCATCTCCTGATCGACAGCCGCGGCGCCGCCGTGAACGATTTCTCCGAGGTCTGCGCGCGCGCCGAAGGCTTTGTCCGCGCGCTGATCATGGCGCCCAACACCGAGGACTGGCGCGGCTGGGAACTGCGCGTCACCGATGCGCTCGGCGACGAGATTTTTGTCATCCCGTTCGTCTCCGTGCTCGGCAAGGCGCACTGAGAGGCCGCCATGTCGCTCGCTCATCTCTCATGGATGCCGTTGCGCCGCGTGACCGTCATCATCGCGCGATGCCGCGATCTGTTCGGAACGATCGGCAACCCCTATCGGCCCGAATTGCATTACATGCGCGGGCCCGGCCCGAAGTGGCGGGCCCGGCATCAGGCGCGCTGACGCGTGACACGCGCGGTCGCCACGAATTTGCCGCATCGGTAAATCGGGAACCGTGGAACCCGCATAGGGTTAATCACGTACTCCGTAAAAACACGCCACAATTTGCATTCCATAAACCTCTAATCTCTACGTGATTCCCGGCGCGGGAAATGCGGCGGCGGCCGTTAGTTGCGGAGCAGCCTTATGCGTATCGCGGTGATCGCTGTAGCGATCGCTCTGGTGTCGTCGGCGTCGCATGCGTCGCCTACCTGCATGACCCAGGCCGAAGCGCGCAAACAATTTGCTACAAAACATCTGTATTGGCACGGCCCCAACCGCTGCTGGGATGCGACCCCTGGCCGGCGTATCCTGGCGCAGCGCGCCAAAGCGAACGAGAAGCCAGCGAGCCTCGACAAAGCGAGCCCCGGCAAGTCGAGCGCGACGCGCCGCGCGTGGAGAAGCCTCCACGAGCGGAGAAGCCGCCGGGCTGGGCTCACGAGCCGAGATGGCGTGAGGCCATGTCAAAAATGTTGCCGGACGACGCGCTTCACGCGCCGGCGTCCGCGCGAGCGAGCGCAAGCAGCGAGCCGTTCGAACTGCCCCCGTTCCGCATGAACTGGCGCGACCGTTGGGTCGATGTCGCGCAGCGCGCCCCGCCGATCGTCGACAAGTCGGAAGACAAGCCGGAACCGGCCGACTTCACGCGGGCCCCCGGACGCGACGTCGAACCCATGGTCACGCCCACCCGCGTGATCCTGACGTTCCTCGCGGTCCTGCTGACGCTCGCAGTGATCGAGATTCTGTTCCGGGTTTCGAACCGCGAATGGCGAAGCTGAGCTACGCGGCGTTTCGCTTCTCGATGATTTTCTTGAAGTCGGTGGCGAGGCTGCGGTAGTAGCCGGCCAGCACCTCGTAAAAGCCCTGCTGCGCCTTGTCGGGCGCCAGCCGTCCCTGCTCTTCGCAGCGGACAGCCCGGCTCTCGTATTTTTCCACCTTGGCCTGAAGGTCGACTTCCATGCTCATCACTCCCCGCAACGCGTACAACCCCTGATGGTGCGCTCGCAGGCGTCGAAAAGATGGCCGTGCCGGGGTGATTTCGCAGCGGAGCGGTGAGGAAGAAGTGGCTGCGGACGCGCTTAGCGCCCCACCGGCATCGGCGGACGCGGCGATGAGCCCGATGGCCGCGGTGCCGCTTGCGGCGAACTGGCTGCCGCGCGCTTCACGCGCTTGGTGCTGTCGACGGACTCCAGATAGGACGCCAGTGCCCAGGCCGATGACGAATTGCTCGCGTAGTGTTTCTGCAGGAACAGATACAGCGTGAGACTGAAACGGTCCTTGGCGAGGCCGCGCGCGCTGCGATGGCAGGCCGCGCAACTCTCGGAAAACAGTTTTGGCGCCGGCTTGCCCTGATCGAGATTCTGCGCGCCGGCCGGTGAACCGCCCAGCACGGCAATGGCGAGAAGCGCGATCGCGCAGCGTCCGGATTTCACAGACAACATCAATTCCCCCGGGCCGGGCTGGAAGCAGTTCACGGGCCGACCTGTCCGCCGAAGCTCGAACAGCGAAGGCGGAAGCTCGTAAAGCGCAGGCGGATGGCGAAAAGGAGGCCACGTTGCGCCTGTCATCGGCGCGTTTTCGCGCGACCCGTCAGCCGTGGAGCCCCGCAGTACTACGACTTGTTGACGATGGGCGACTCAGGCACCTAGCCAATGTCACGTTGCGCAAAGCTGCTGCTGGAAGCTGTAGTTACGTAAAAATACTGACAATCGGGAACACCCGCAGAGCACGGCCTGCATCAATGGTGGCATGAATTCTGCTTTGTCAGAATTGTGTTACTCATTAGCGAAGGTCAACATGCTCATTACCCTCGTCGCTGTTCTCTGCAACGCCCAGCTTTGTATGGAGAAAATCGTCACCACCAGCGATCAGTCCGGCATCACCATGACGGCCTGCATGGCCCACGGGCAGATCGGCATTGCCGATTGGCTGGCCCATGGTCCGTATCACCAGTGGAAGCTGCAAAGATACAAGTGCGTGCTGGGCAAATACACGCCCAAAAACGAAGTGTGAATCGCAACGCTCGCGTAGCTCGCCGCCTTCGGCAATACGCAGCGTTGCCCATTCGCGCGACCGTTGCGCTATTGCTCGCGCGACCGCCGGCCATCAGCTCTGATGCGGGCCCCGCATCAGCTTCATGGCGTCTTCCAGATGCCGCCAATCCCTGGCTTCTTCCGTCTCGCCCTTGCTCTCGCAGGCGATCGCGTTTTGCGCGGCCTGCGCGATGGCTTCAAAGCCGTGCTTTTCGAGCATCTGCCGCGCGATGGTGTGGATTTGCGTCTCCGGGATCATGGTGCTCTCCCTGACATGGTCTTTCGGCGCCGCGGGAACGGGTCGCGATCATGGCGCCGCGGTTTGAGTGAGAACCGCTGAGGCAGCCGTCTCGTTCCACGCTTCGTGGCGCATTCCCGTCCGGGTTCCATCACGCGGGCCTCTGTTGCTGGCCTCAACCTCTCCACGCCAGCGCCTTGCTTTGGTCAAACCCGGTTGGACTCCTGAGGCGGACCAAAATTTAGACATCTCAGATCCGTCGGCCACCCCTCACGGGGTGGCGTGGGACCGAACGGAGCGCTTATGCATTCGACACAGACTTTAAGAGAAACCGACGATCCGCATGACGCGCCGGCGATGGCGCCGGACGTCGTTTCGGCCGCGTGGGCCGACAAGGTGCTCGCCGATATCAACCGCGCCGCCAAGGTTGCCAACCATGTCCTGAGCCAGGCGCCGGATCAGTTGCCGCGCACGCCATCCAGTGCGCTTGCAGCGCCGGCGCCCACGGTCGATACCACGTTCCGCGCGGCCGCCGTCGGCGACATCAAGCCGGCCGTCGCCCGGCCGCCAAAGAGCAAATGGGCGGCGCACGTCACCATGATCTTCATGTTTGCGCTCGTCAGCGCCTTTGCCGCCGGCCTGTGGAACCATTATGGCGCCACCGCACGGCAACTGATCGCAGAGTGGACGCCGTCTGCGGTTGCCGAGTGGGCCCCGCAATTCACGCTTGCCTCCACATCGGAGCAGGCTGCCCCCGCGGAGCAAGCGGCCGCCGACCAGACTGCGGCGGCCGATCAGCCAGCTTCGCAAACCGCAAGCGCGGCCCAGCCAGCAGATGCTGCCGCTGTCCCCCCGGAATCGGCAGATTTGATCCAGTCGATGTCGCGCGATCTCGCCGCCATGGGCCAGCAGATCGAGCAGTTGAAGGCCAGCATCGCCGAGCTCAAGGCGAACCAGCAATCGTCAACCCCGGCGATCGCGAGAACGACCGAGGCAAAGCCCGCCGAGATCAGGCCTCCCGCTCCGCCCCCTGTTGCGCGGCCTAAAATGTCGGCGGCGGTGCCTCCGCCTCCCGCGCCACGACCGGTCGCGCCGCCGCCGGTACGCCGGCCGGCTCCCGTGCAGGCCAGCGCCGCACCCATACAACTGACGGCGCCACCGCCACCCCCGGCTTACGCGTCGCCGCCGCAGGCAACGGCGCGACCGGATGACGAGCCGGTGGTCCGCCCGCCGATGCCGCTACGCTGGGGTACGGTGAGCGACTAGCCGCAGGTCCACGCAGGAGGGCTAGCTGCTGCCCGCTTATCTTTGCGGGCCGGAAAGCGGGATTTCGCGTTCGGCGCGGAACACGTTGCCGTAGAGGTTCCCGATCCATTGGCGGCCGCTCGCGGTCTTGTTGAGATAACCGATCTCGGTCTGAATATGAGGCGCCACGCAGTTCCAGTAAAACTGCGGATAGCGGTGCACGATGTCGGCGGGAGATTCATAACCCAGCTGCCGATTGATGCCGACTTCCTCGAACTCATAATAGAGCGCGTTCGCCTTCCTGAGGTAGTTGGGATCGCCGAGCTGCCCGATAAAATCCGCCGCCCTGACGATCGACGCCTCCTCATCGCATTCCTCGCCCGCGGCGGGAGGAAACCTGGTGCCTTCGATCGCGCGCGCAATCCGCTCCTTGTCGAGCGGCGCAATGCCCGCGATCCGCTCCATCACGTACAGCTTCGACCGGTTGACATGGTGCGCCATCAGGCTGGCGTCCGACGCACCGCGCGGCAATGCCTCCTTCCTGCCTGTTGAATCGACCACAAAGCCGTCATCATCGTCGCCCTTGAAGAGGCCGCGCACATAGCCAATGTCGTGCATAAGGCAGGCAATGATGACATGCGCATAATCGTCTGCAGTCATGTGGTGGTGCAACGCGCGGCCGCGCAGAATGTCGTGTCCCGCAAGCGTGACAAGCATCGTGTGCTCGACATTGTGGTAAAGCGCGTCGCTGTTTCCGATGCATTCGAGCGCGATGCGCGCGGCCGAGGGCACCATCTCGATGAGGGGCGCCTGCGAAGAACCGAACCGGCGGCGCATATAGGAACCGAGGAACTCCTCCAGAACTTCCGCCGCCACTTCCGGTAAAGTTATCATGGATGCCGCCCCGCCTGACTGGCCTTCCCGCGTCAACTCCGGCGTCTCATTGCATTGCAGAACGCTCCAAGCATAGCGCATCTGGCCTCGCGGCCAAGCGCCTGATATTGCGTCAGGGAATTAAACGGACCGTAGAGCGGCGCGTCAACTGTACCGGGATAATGAGGCTCGCTTCCGCTTCGCTGATTGAGCGAGTTCGTCGCTCAAGCCCGGGCCCGAGGGCCGTCGCGATCCGCCGTCATGCCACGTCGGCGCGGGCGCTCTCGTTCTCGGTCGCGGCAAGCACATCGAGATCGACCGGCGGCACATCGGCTTGACCGGCTTCGTTGCTGCCCTGCCCGTTGCCATGAACGTGCATCAGCGTCTGCACGCGGCGCGCGTTCATGTAGTCGACATGTTGATGCCGCAGCGCAACCGCCAGCAACGGTTTTGGCAGCCCCACCAGCGTGAACGCCGGCACGCTGCGCAATTCACCGCCCTCCCGCCACAGCAGCGGATTGAGCGTGTAGATCAACTGGCGCTCGATATCGGGAGCCGATGGCTGTTCCGGCTCGCGCGCGCGCAGCGTCTCGTTGGCGTTGCCCACCCGCGTGCGCACCGCCGCCGAGCGCAGCTCCCAGCACAAAAGTTCGGCCGCCGCCAGCACCTCGCGCCGCACCGCGTCCACGCTGTCGGAGAATGCGGTCGCCTCTTTCAGCGAGACCGTGCTTTTGGTGACGGCCGCAAGCAGCGCGGCAACACCGGCGTCAAATCCCGGAGCGGCTTTTTCGATTGCCGCGGCCATCGCCTCGATGCCATCCGCCTCGGCATCGCGGTCGCGCTGCGCCCTGGCTTCCGCCAGCGCCCGCTCGGTAGCGGCGATCTGCTCGTCGAAATCGGCGAGTTCGGCACGCAGCGTCCGTGCGCGGTCATCCACGCTGCGCAGATCGGCCTCGGCCCGCTCCAGCTTTGCCGTGGCGGCGCCGGCCACCGCGAGCTTTTCCGCGGCGGAACGCTTCTCTGTAACCACGGCTTCGGCGGCAGTAAGCCGGCCGGCCAGCTTTTGCCGGGCGGCCTGCTTCTCCTGCAACGCAGTCTCGAAGCGCTCGACCGGGCTCAGCTCACGTTTGAAAAAACCCATAGCACCACCTTCGCGAATCGCGACCCTCAATCGAATCAGTCGGCAGCTTCAAGGTGACAAAAATAGTCTGGAAACTGGATAACATTGCGGCCTGAGTCGGTGAAGTGGGCTACGGTTCGTCGGCCTGGGCTAGATTTCACAACTCCGGCGGCTCGAACCAGTTCGTCAGCGACAGCCCGCCGTCGACCACGATCGCCGCCCCCGTGACATAGGCCGACACCCTGTTCGACAGCACCGCCAGCGCCATCGGTGCGAGATCCTCCGCCTGCCCGAGCCGGCCGAGCGGAATGTGTTTTGCGAGCGAGGGATCGGCGACAAAGCCGCCGGCGGCGATCGCGCCGGGTACCAGCGCGTTGACGCGGATGCCGTAGCGGCCGAGCGTCTTGGCCAGCTCCTTCACCAGCATCGCCATGCCCGCCTTCGCCGTCGAATAATGCGGCAGATTGCGCGGCGTGCCGGCGTGCAGCGAGGTCAGCAGCAGGAACGAGCCGGGCTGCTTCGCCGCGATCAGCCCTTTCGCCAGCTCGCGCGAAAGATGAAAGCCGGCCTCGAGATTGACCGCGTGCATTCTCGCCCAGGTCTCGCCGTCGACGGCCATGGCGTGATCGGCCTCGCGGCGCGGCGGCGACGCCGAGTGCACGAAATGCGTCACCCGCCCAAGCGCGGCGTTCGCATGCGCCAGCAGCGCATCGCAGGCCCTGCGTTCGGCGAGATCGCCGCTCCAGGCCACCGCCAGTTCCGGCCGCGGCGAGGCCTTGATCGCCGCCGCCACTCGCTCCTCGCTGATGTCGGCAAACACTGTCCGCACGCCCTCGCCGGTCAGCGCCTGCGCAATGGCGCGGCCGATGCCATTTCCCGCCCCGGTCACCAGCGCCGCCTCGCGCGCGGGATCGAATGGGGTGTCGAGCAAACTCATGACGGCCGGCCTCCGCGGGTTGTGACGGCCGCACGCTAGCATGCGGCCGCGACCCCGCGGGACTCAAATGAGGCGTCGCAATAGCGGCCTTACTGCTCGGCGCTTATTTCTTGGTCGCCGGTGGATCGACGAACGTCATGTCGTCGAGCACCTCGACCGGAAGCGGAGCCCGCGTGGCCGGCGTGCGGAGTTCCTCCGATGTCATGCTGGCGGCGTGTTGGGCGGCGACCGGCGGATGCGACCACATCACGGTGGTGGCGGCGGCGAGAGTGACGGCGGCGAACGCGGTGATCATCAACCATTTCATGTTAATTCTCCGTTCGATTCGAGACGCAGAAATTCCCCGCTTCGAACTAACGGCATGCGCGCCGCGCGCGTGTGATCTGCTTCACCTCTCACAGCGTTCGTGCTGTTTCGTGATGTGTTTCGTTCGTGCACAGGTTGTGCGCAGCCGGCATGGAACCGGGCCGACAGCCTGCAATTGCTTTCACGCTGCGCGAAAATGAACTACCATGCTGGCTCGACATAACCGGCGGGCCATCACCATGCGATCCCGCGTCCGAAAATTCGCCCACGTTCTCGAACGGCTCGGGCTTGCAATGGCAGGCGCGGCGAGCGGATTGTTTGTCGGCGCCCATGTCGGCACGCAGTTTTGCGGCACTGACCTCTGAGGGATTCCTGCTGCTGATGATGCTGGGCGGCGCCATCGGCTTTTATCTCGGCATCGACGCGCCGCAATTGTCGTTCAATTCCGAAAATGAGGACGGTGCAAACGGCCGGCGGAGGATCGACGCCGCCGAATTCCTGAGCGCGGTCGGCACCTTCCTCGCCGCCTTTTCGGCATTCGCGTCGGTCGGCATCATTATCATCCGCCACGACCCGCATATGCTCTGGACGTCATTGATCATGGCGGGATGGGTGTTCGGCATCAGCATGCAGACCGTCGCCGGCGCGATCGCGCGCTATCGCGCGAGACATGCGTAGCAGCTTGTACGGCCTCGATCAATACGGCGGCTTCTTCCGCGCCCGCTGCGCCTTCGCCGCTTCCATCCACCAGACGAGATCGTCGGCAAACCGCGGAAACGCGTTTGCCAGCGCCTTGCCGCCCTCGCCGATCGGCTTTGCCTCCTCCGACAGCGTCTGCCCGATCGGCCCGGCGGAGATCGTGGACGAGATCACCACCATCCCCATCTCGGACAACGTGCCGTGCCAGGCAATCGCGGCGCGCGCGCCGGCAAAGCGTCCGGCCGAATAGCTGACAATCGCCGCCGGCCGCCAGAACCATTCTTCCAGGAAATGATCGGTGAGGTTTTTCAGCCCCGGCTGCATGCCCCAATTATATTCGCCGGTGACGAACACGAAGCCGTCGGCCTCGCGGATTTTTCCCGCCAGCGTTTCCAGCACGGCCGGCGCGGCGCCTTTCGGATGTTCCTTGTACATGCGGTCGAGCATCGGCAGCCCGACCTCCTTGGCATCGATCAGCTCGACATCGTCGCCGCGCGCGGAAAATCCCTCGACGACGAAGTGCGCCAGCCGGATGCCCATGCGGTCGGAGCGGTAGGAGCCGTAGAGAACGAGGATGCGGTTGGTCATGCGAATCCCTTGGATCGATCGACGATGAATTGCGGATGGATTAGCAGCAGCGTAATCCACCATCCATCTGCGCGGCAATGGCTGGCTACGTTATGCCAACCCGCGCACGACACCGCGCGGAAATCGATTTCTCCAGCAAGATCAAGCTTATTTCGCGTGTCCGGTTCGTCACTCGGCGGCTTCCGGCAAGAACTCCGCCTGCTCGTGCAGAACAACGCCCGAGAGCGGATCGAATTCGCCAATCCAGGGTTTCCGCATCAGCACTGCCTGGGTGTGGCGGTAGCCTGCATCCCAGCGCTGCATGATGCCGGACGGGCTGAAGTCGATGTCCTTGGTGTGGGTCTCGCATTCGAGCTGCGGCGCGAGCAGCCGCACCACATGCATCCGCGTCGGGCAGCCGTAGCCCGCAAGCTCCCTCACCGCCTCGCTGTTGCGCTCGGCTTCGGGCAGCCTTGATGCCAGCTGGTTGATGACATGGCGCAGCCGGTGCGCCTGCTGCTGGCGCGCGATCTGGCTGGCGATCCGCGAGGAATACTGCACGTCCTTGTGGCGGTTCAGCACCTCCGCCATGGTGTTCGGCTCGGCGCCGGCAGGATTCCAGAGATGCACGGCGAAGATCAGCGAGTTCTTGCGCGGGTTGTCGTCGAACACGGCCTCCGTCGGAGTGTTCGAGAGGATACCGCCATCCCAGTAGAGTTCGCCGTCGATACGTATGGCCGGAAAGGCCGGCGGCAGCGCGCCTGAAGCCATGATGTGCTTGACGCCGAGTTCGCAATCGCGGCTGTCGAAATAGCGCATCTCGCTCGAGCGGACATGCGCGGCGCCGACCGTGAGCCGCGGCCTGCATTCGTTCACCAGGTTGAAATCGACGAGGTCATTCAGCGTCTTTTCCAGCGGCGCGGTCGAATAATAACCGGCGCGGTCGGCGCCGAGCGGATAGCTGTCGCCGGCATGGGCCAGCGCGTTGGGCCGGAAGAAGCCGGGAATCCCGTTGGTCACCGTCGACCAGTAGGACAGCTTTTCATTGAAGCCGGGAAAGACGTCGCGAAAGCTCCAGACCGGATTCTGCTCCATCCTCTTCCAGAACTCGCGCAGCCGCGACAGGCGGTTCTGCGGCGAATTGCCCGCGATCAGGCTGGCGTTGATCGCGCCGATCGAGGTGCCGATGATCCAGTCCGGCTCGATGCCGGCCTCGTGCAGCGCCTGATAGACGCCGGCCTGATAGGAGCCGAGCGCGCCGCCGCCCTGCAGCACCAGCACGATCTGGCCCGGCTCGGATTTTCCGAGCGGCTTGATGTTCGAATGGCGGTCCTGCAAATCGTTCATATCACGCTCCCTGTGCGCTAATGCGCGGTCCAGCCGCCATCGACCGGCAACGCGGTGCCGGTGATCGAGCGCCGCCGCCTCGCTCGCGAGAAAAACGGTCAGCGCGCCGAGCTCTTCGACGCTGGCAAAATGCTTGTTGGGCTGCTGCGCCAGCAGCACGTCGCGAATGACTTTTTCGCGGGAGATGCCGTGCGCCCTGGCCTGGCCGTCGATCTGCGCTTCGACCAGCGGGGTATAGACGTAGCCCGGGCAGATCGCGTTGCAGGTGATGCCCTCCTCCGCGGTCTCGAGCGCTGCGACCTTGGTCAGGCCGACGATGCCGTGCTTGGCGGCGACATAGGCCGCCTTGAATGGCGAGCCGACCAGTCCGTGCGCCGAGGCGATATTGATGATGCGGCCGAATTTGTTCTTGCGCATTTCCGGCAGCGCCAGCCGCGTGGTGTGAAAGGCCGATGACAGGTTGATCGAGAGGATCGAGTCCCATTTCTCGACCGGAAACTGATCGAGCGGCGCGACAAATTGGATGCCGGCATTGTTGACCAGCACGTCGAGCCGGCCGTGCTCGGCGATGGCGGCGGAGATCATCCCGGCGATCGCCTCGGGGCTTGTCATGTCGGCCGCCGAATAGCTGACCTTGACGCCGAAATCGGCCGATATCTTCTCCCGTGTCTTGGCGATTTCAGTGGCGATGCCAAGACCGTTCAGCACCACGGCCGAGCCTGCTTCGGCCAGCGCGCGGGCGATACCGAGGCCAATGCCGCTGGTGGAGCCGGTAACCAGCGAGACTTTTCCCGCCAGCGGACGCACCGCTGTGCCTTGCGTTTTCACCTGGATATTCATGACGGGCCCTTTCGCTCTGTCTCGGCGAAATCTGCCCGGCCGGCACCAGTAACGGAAATGCCCGTTGGCTTCCGAAACCATAGGCGGGCGCTATTGCGGTTCTGATGTCATTTCCGGGCTTTGTCGGCTAGTTTGCCGGCCAGACACATCGGGGCAGCACGATCATGGAGATGCACCAGGTACGATATTTCCTCGCGGTCTCGCGGACCTTGAATTTCACCCGCGCAGCCGACGAGTGCAATGTCACGCAGCCGTCGCTGACGCGGGCGATCAAGCAGCTCGAGGCTGAACTGGGCGGCGACCTGTTCCGGCGCGAACGCCCGGCGGCGCAGTTGACCGAACTCGGCCAGCGCATGCACCCGCTGCTGAAGCAATGCTATGAGGCGGCCAGCGGCGCCCGCGCTTTGGCGTCATCCTTCAAGGGCGGCGAAGTCGGCGCGCTTCGGATCGCGCTTACCCACGCCGTCGACCTCGCGCTGCTGCTTCCGTATCTCGACCAGATCAAGCGGCAATTCAACCGGCTGGAATTCCGCTTCCTGCGCGGCAGTAATCTGGAGGTCGCGGAGTTCCTCAAGAAGGGCGAGGCCGAACTCGGCATCGCCGCCGAAATCGGCGAGGACTGGGACCGGCTCGACACCTGGCCATTGTTCACCGAAAGTTTTGCCGTTGTCGTCAACAAGCGGCATCCGCTGGCAAGCCGCGAGGAGATCAGTTTTGACGATCTGCGGGCTGAACAATTATTGTCGCGCCGCTATTGCGAGCATTCGGACCGGCTCAACAATTCGCTCCGTGAGCACGGCATCGACGTCGATCGCAGCCACGAAATCTCGTCGGAACGCGATCTGATCCAGTTGCTGGAAGCCGACGTCGGAGTTGCCGTGGTGCCGCAAACCGCGTCGATCCCTGCGACGCTAAAGCGTGCAGCCGTCGACGGGCTGGACGCACGGCGCACCGTGCATCTCTATGGCGTCGCCGGACGCGAGCGTACCGCCGTGGCATCCGCCGTGATGCGAATGCTGCGTGGCGCGGACTGGCAACAATTTCTCGACAAGAGTGCATAGAGACAGCCCATGCGCTGGCTTCTCTCGATCCTGTTCAAGGTAGCCCCGAACATGAGCTATGACCTGATCCGCAAGCAGTTGAGCAATTCCGTGCCGTTCGCGCGTCATGCCGGCGTCGAGATCGACAGTATCGGCAAAGGCCGCGCCGCCGCGCATCTTCCATTCCGTCCCGAAGGGTTGAATCACATCGGCACCCAGCACGCCGCCGCGCTGTTTGCGCTGGGCGAGGCCGCGTCGGGAGCGGCGATGGCCGGCGCATTTGCGCCGATCCTGCTCGAGATCAGACCGGTAGCCGCGGATGCCGCGATCAAATATCTCGCCGTCGCCAAGGGGCCGGTGCGCGCGGAAGCCGTGGTGAAGGGCAACGCGGATGAGCTGGTCGCCGCGGTCAAGGCCGACGGCAAATCGGTGTTTCAGGTTGGCGTCGACATGACCGGAGAAGACGGCACGAGGCTCGCCGAGATGACGGTGGACTGGCACGTCTCGATGAAGCGTGCCTGACCGCAGGCGTCTAACTCCTCTCGCCCGCACTTCGCAATGCCGCGAGCAAGTCATCGATCTCCATCCGCTTGCGGAAATCGGGATCGACAAATCTGGCCTTCACCAATCCGTCCTGGCCGACCACGAAAGTTGCGGGGATCGGCAGCACCCAGCCGTCATTGCCGTGGAAATTCGCAAGATCCTGCGACAGCAGGCCGCTGAATTTCCGTGCCGAGCCAGATCGCGAGATTGAGCGACAGCGCATAGCCGTTGTCGAGATCGGTCAGCACCGGGAACGGCGCATTGGCATCGGCTTTGAATTTTTCGGCGAATTGCTGCATCTCCGGCATGATAGCCACGACCTGACCGCCGAGCGCCTTGATCTCGCCCATGGCCTGGATCACCGCCCGCACATTCAAACGGCAATAGGGACACCAGTGGCCGCGATAAAACATCACGACGACCGGTCCGCCGGCGAGTAGCGATCTCAGGCTGACCAATCGGCCGGCCTCATCGGGCAACAGGAATGGCGGCATCGCCTCGCCGGGACGCGGTGCGTTCTCCCCGCCGCCGTTCTCGTGAATTCGCGCCACCAGGCGATCGACGGCCTCGCCATAGGCCGGAAAAAATTCGCGCCCGGCCGCGGCGTAGGCTTCCAGTTGTTCGCCCAGGGTTCCTTCCATGTCGCGGCAGTGCTGGAAGGCAACCTTCAGGCGTTCGGCGTTGGCGGCGATAGCGTCATGTCTGGCTCCGGCGGGCTGACGTCTTGATACTATTTTCCGGAAGCGGCCCACCCGCAAGGGGGCAGCCTGCTCCGGCGCAAAGCGTTGGCCTATCAAAAGCGGAAACTGCCCGCGTTTGAAATGCCGATCCCCAATCGGTTCGATAGCTGCGGTGCATGGCCGGCCAATAGCTCCCGGCTATCGATTTCAGAGCGCTTACGCATTTCATATCGCCGATGCGAACGCTCATCCTGTCCGACGAAAGCATGCTGTCGGCATGCGCCACTCGACAGGAGACGCCAATGACCCGCTACCTGACCACCAGCCGCCTCGCAAATTTCTTCATGCCGCTCTTGCTGGTCCTGCTGCTCGCCGGGGTCGCCTCCCGTGCCTGGGCCGACAGCGATGATGGCATCGTCCGTGTCAAGAGCGCGGTGCCGATACCGGAGGCCATCACTCGCATCAAGGCCGATATCGCCGCCAAGGGGATAAAATTCTTCAGCGAGATCGATCAGTCGAAACTCGCGGCCGACGCCGGGATCAAGCTTCGTCCCTCGACACTGCTGGTGTTCGGCAATCCGCCGCTCGGTACCCAGTTCATCACCTCCAACCCCAATGCCGGGCTGGACTGGCCGGTGCGGCTGCTGCTGACGCAGGACGAGAATGGCGAGGTCTGGGCCGTGTGGACCGATTTCGAATGGATCGCGCGACGCCACAACATCAGGGATCGCGTCGCGCAGTTCAAGATGGCGACCTCTGTGGTGGAGTTGATCACCTCGACGATCACGCGGAAATAGCATCGCCTGACGCGGCCGCGCATAGCGCTGATCTATCGACTCCAGAGCTATCAGGCATTTCCTTGTTCACTTCATTTCAACGAAGCTCATGACGTAGCCGGGCCGGATCATTCGGGCCAGGAAAACCTGACAAGGTAACCGACAAGACAACTCAAAGGCAGAAACAAAGGAGACTACCATGTTCAAGCCCAGCAAGAATTCCATCTGGCACGGTTTTGCGATTGCCGGAATTATCGCCACATCGGTCGCATCAGCACCAACCGCTTTCGCCGGCGAATGCCCGGCCGACAAGATGAAGCCGAACGTCCGTCCGATGGTCGACTACAAGCCGGTCGGCGTCACCGACGTCACGCTCGGCTCGATCAATCTCGAAAAGCAACCGGCCAACATCAGGGATCGCGAACTGCGCTTCCGCAAGCTGACGATCGAGCCCGGCGGCATCGTGCCGTGGCATTCGCATGACGACCGCCCGGCGCTGATCTTCGTGCAGCAGGGCGAGATCGTCGAATACGCCTCCAACTGCGCCGATCCGATCGTGCACAAGGCCGGCGAGATCCGGCCCGAAGTGGCCGGCACCGCGCACTGGTGGAAGAACCTCGGCAAGGAAACCGTCATCCTCTATGTCGGCGATGTCCGCAAGGATCCGAACGACAAGCACATGTAACCAGATGTGACGAGCGGCTGCCCTGCTCGTTACCGGATGTGACGTCCTGGAATCCCCGTGTTGCCCCGCACGCCCAGGCGTCACATCCCTCATTCCAACAGGAGAGCGTGATGGCGGACGTTTCCGCGAGCGTGAGACCCATGGAAATGCACGGCCATTCGCCGGGCGTGCCGCTGCGCTCCCTCGTCATCGGCCTCACGGCATTCCTGACCGTGGTCGATCTGTTCGCGACGCAAGCGATCCTGCCGTTGCTGACCCGGCACTATAACGTGACGCCGGCCGCGATGGGGTTTGCGGTCAACGCCAGCACCATGGGCATGGCGATCGCCGGCCTCGTGGTTGGCTTCTTCAGTCCGCATATCGACCGCAGGCTCGGCATTCTCGTCAGCCTTGTCCTGCTCGCCATTCCCACCACATTGCTGGCCACCGCGCCCGATCTCACCACATTCACGATCCTGCGCATCCTGCAAGGCCTGTGCATGGCCTCGGCGTTTGCGCTGACGCTGGCTCATCTCGGCGAACAATGCAGTTCGATGGACGCCGGCGGCGCATTTGCGGCCTACATCGCCGGCAATGTCGCCAGTAACCTGGTCGGCCGGCTGGTTTCGGCCGCCGTTGCCGATACGCTGGGACTTGCGTCAAACTTCTACTTCTTTGCGCTGCTTAATCTGGCCGGGGCGATGCTGGTGTATTTCACCATCCACCGCGTCCAGCCGATGCATGCAATGCCGGCGGCGCAATCGCCCTTTGCCGCAACGATCGAGCACTGGCGTAATCCAAAGCTGCGCTCGGCCTTTGCGGTCGGCTTTTGCATCCTGTTCGCCTTCATCGGCACGTTCACCTTCGTCAACTTTGTGCTGGTACGCCCGCCGCTGTCGCTGGGAATGATGGATCTCGGCCTCGTCTATTTCGTGTTCGCGCCATCGGTCGTCACGACGCTGTTCGCCGGCAGAGCGGTGGCGCGCTTCGGCACCCGGCCGACGATCTGGACCGCGCTGACGGTCGCCGCGCTCGGTTTGCCGCTGATGCTGTCCTCGCATCTGGCGGAAGTCCTTGCCGGCATGGTGCTGGTCGGCGTCGGCACGTTCTTTGCGCAAGCTTGCGCCACCGGTTTTGTCGGCCGGGCGGCGAGCGAGAACCGCGGTATCGCCAGCGGAACCTATCTCGCCTGCTATTTCCTGGGCGGGCTCGCCGGCAGTGTCGTGCTCGGCCAGTTGTTCGACCGCTTCGATTGGGCCGCCTGCGTCGCCGGCGTCGGCGTATCGCTGGTGGTTGCCGCGATGCTGACCGCACGGCTGAAACTTCCATCAGAGAAAGGGGAGCGCCAATGACGCCGTAACGATAGCTGGTTGATCACACCGATTTGTTCACGACCGTTCGGTCGCATTCGTAACGGGACCGAACGTAGCGACGTAACCCGAAACAGCGGCTCACCGCTTAACAACAGAGGATACCAGACATGACGAAGAATTTGCGCACCTTGCTTTCGATTTCGGCCCTCGCTCTCTCCCTGGGTCTTGCCTCCGCTCCTGCGGCAAACGCGCAGGACAAGATGGGCAAGGACGGGATGGCCAAGGACACCATGTCCAAAGACACGATGTCCAAGGATGGCATGAAAAAGGACGATGCGATGTCAAAGGACGCCATGAAGAAGGGCGACGCGATGTCGAAGGATGCCATGAAGAAGTAGCGGACTCCCGTTCCGCGGTTGAGCGCAGGCTCGGCTTTCCCAAGGCGAGCCTGCTCGCACTTCCCGGCATTGACGCCGGTGCACGACGAAATTTCCTGAACCGGATCTAAGCTACTTTTGCTCCGTCGGGCAAATCACTTCTGATTTTCGGAAATCGTGTCAAGCCCCGGAAGCAAAAATATTCCGCTTCACATTTCTGGAAATCAGAATTATAAACTACGCCGTCTCATCCCCGAGGAGGGGCGTTGGCCATCGTCACCAAACGTTGGGATGGGATGCGGTGGACGCGGTAGCGTCAGGCGTCTTTTGGCGCCGGACGAAACGCTGTCCGCGTACGGCGAAGTCGTGTGGTCCTGAAGCCGCGATGCTGGCTTCAAGCTTGCGGGAAGTTTTCGCAGGTGACGGTGACAACAAGCCCGCTCACCGGGGAGAGCACGAAGTAAGCCGTAAAGCCATTGCGCAGGGGATGTCGGAGTGTTTCCGCTCACCTGTATGCTCGTGTGCGCCAAATGCGCACTTCTTGGCACACGAGACCGCGGGTGCAGCGCGCACCCGGCATTCCCTGCTCCCTCTATTTCAGGAGGGACAACGAATTTGGAAAGCTCGGGCGAAACGTGCCGCGAGAATGGGCACCATGTTATCGTCGTCCCGAGGCGCAGGCGCGAGACCCATAAGCCGCGGCGGAATCGATTGCGCTTGCAGACTCGGATCGACGGCTTTGCGTGGGCAACAGCGCGAGCCTGTGGCTATGGGTCCCGGCTCCACAGTGCGGCAATCGCGCTACGTAGGCCAGGGCGATCGGGCAACTCACAGCACCTTCGCCCGCACGAACAGCGCGCGCAGCGCGTTGGTCGCCTGCACCGTCAGCATCGCATCCTCGGCGGCGCCTTCGAGCTGCGCGACCGCCTCGTCGTGCAGCGCAGCGAAATTCCATCCACTCGATCGAGGAGAGATTGGTGATGAACTTGTAGGCCTGGCCGACGGTGCCGATGGAAATGACCTTGCCGTTCAGCTTGACCTTGAATGTCGCCCGCAGCGGCGTTTCCGATGTGGCCGCCTCGACCGCGGTGAATTGCACGGGGCTCATGACGGCGCCGGCGCCCGGCGCGAGGCGGTGATGGAGTCGGACAGGCTCACCACCACGACCAGCCGCATGACCTGGCCGTCCTCAAAGGCCTTGAGGAAACGCTCATACTCCCGGATCGAGACACAGCCATTGGAACCGCCGTCGGGGCCGAGCAGGTAATTGTGCACGAGCAGCCCGGAGCGGCCGAGCGCGTTCTCGGTATCCATTGGCGTCATGCGCAGCGCCTTGACGCCGTGAAACAGTCTTTCGCGCGGCTTGAGTTCATAAGCGCCCGGCGGGGTCACGCCGACCATGCGCTCGCTGACATACTCGATCTTGTCCATCTTGCCGCCAAAGCCGGAATGCGCCTCCAGCGTCGTGCCGTTGGGCAGGTAAACCGCGCGCGCGGAAATGTCATAGACCGCGGTAAAGCTGTCATAGCCAAGGGCTTCGAGATCCGGACCGCGGCGGAACAAGCCGCCGCTTGGCGTCAGCGAGGCGAGCGTAATCCGGCCCGGCAACAGGTCGGAGAGTTTTTGCAGCATCGAGCGCTGGTCGCCCTGCGCGGCGTTGCCGGCCTGCGCGGTCGAAACGTTGCGGCTCGCGAGGTTGGCTTCCATCGGCCGTGCCCGCGGCAGCGGGACCCCCGGCGAGCCCGAAGTGTCCGGTTCATCCGGGTCATCCGTCTCCGCCGACTGCCAGTCCTGCGATTGCAGCTGCCGGGTCAGCATCTCCCTCGCCTGCATGGCCCTGATGTCGGCGGCGGCCATGGCGGAGCGATTGAGCACGGAGGACGCATAATGCGGCGCCAGCGATTCCGCCGGCGGCGGCGGCAAAAAGCGTTCGTCGAACGAGGCAATCGATGGTGCGTGGCCGAGAGCAGCGCCGTCGCGGCGGGATCGGACATCCAGGCCGCAGCTCCCACGCCCAGCGTGAGCGCCACGCAGGCAAGCGCGATCGTCTCGGCTCGCGAACCGCGGCGGCGCGGCGATCGCCTGTCAGCTCTCGCTCTGGCTTGACGCATGCATTCCCCGGTTCCACCCCCGCTACGGTGCCCCCCGCGCGGATTCGTGGAATTGGCAGATATTATGGGGGCCGGAGTGCGGCATAATCTAGACAAACGGCAGAAGTCCGGGCGGCCCTTTGCGGTGGTTAACAGCGATCGACGGGATGGACGAAAAATCGCGGCAAAAAATCACCATAATCCTTTCGAGAACAGTGCTTTCGGTTCGAAAGGAGAGCCTCCCATGCGGAAAGGAAACGCTACCCTGCTCGCTTCGCTGGCCACACTCGCGGTGTTGACGGCCCCCGCGCTGGCCAAAAGCTCCGGTGCCCAGAAGGCCGAGGAAAAGCCGGCTTCGTCATCCTGTCATTCCTACGTGCAAAATCCCGATGGATCGTGGACCGCGGTTCCATGTCAGGAGATCGGCCCGCCAACGCAGACGCAGCATAAATCGCCTGCGCGAAACGGCGACGATGCGGAGCGTGAATAAAGGGAGGCTACCGGATCGGCGTCCACTTGATCGCCCCGGAATTCCGGGGTCCAATCCGGGAACTATCTTAAAGGGAGAAGCCCAATGAAGCGGATTTTTCTGGCTGCCGTCGTCGCCATCTTCGCCACGGGAACAGCGTTTGCGCAATCCTGTGAAACCAAGGCCGTCGGCAAGGACGGCAAGGCGCTCGCGGGTGCCGCAAAGACCTCGTATTTGAAGAAGTGCAAGGAAGAAACCTGCGAAACCAAGGCCGTCAGCGCCGACGGCAAGAAGCTATCGGGCGCGGCCAAGAGCAGCTTCATGAAGAAGTGCGAGCAAGACGCGTAGTCAGATTATCGCTTGAATCTGAAGTCGAACCGGTCGCCGTCGGTCTTGAGCAGACCGGCGGTCGGTGCCGGAAAATGCACCGGCAGGATCAGCGTTGCGGTGTCGGCGACCTCGGCGAAGAATTTCCGGCGCGAGGCCGCCGACTGTTTTGGATCCCAGTCCACGCCCGGCGACCAGTCCGGCTCGCGGCACTGGATCACGTGATGCATGAGATCGCCGGCGATCACCGCGCGCTGGCCCTTCGAGAAGATGTTGACGCAGCAGTGGCAGGGCGAATGCCCCGGCGTCGGTGTCAGCGTCACGAGGTCGTCGAGCCTGTAGTCGTCATCGACCAGCAGCGCCTGCCCGGCTTCCACAATCGGCAGGCAATTGTCGCGAAACACCTTGCCCAGCAGTGCGGCGCGATCTGAAGGCGCGCCCTTGGCGTATTCGGCCTCCCAGACCGCGTATTCGGTCTTGTGAAAGATGTATTTCGCATTCGGAAACGTCGGCACCCAGCGCCCGTCGCGCAAGACCGTGTTCCAGCCGGTGTGATCGATATGGAGGTGGGTGCAGAACACGTAGTCCACCTGCTCGTAGGAGATGCCGAGCGCGAACAGCTCGTTGCGCCAGCGCTCCTTGCCGGGAAAGTCGAACGGCGGCGGATGGCCCTTGTCCTCGCCGGTGCAGGTGTCGACCAGAATGGTGTAGCGCGGGGTGCGGACCACAAAAGTCTGGTAGGTGATCACCATCTTGCCCGACGCGGCGTCGAACACCTCCGGCTCCATGGTCTTCAAATGGTGCTTGAAGACGGCGTCGTCATAGGTCGGGAAGAAATCCTGCGGCCGCCGCCACGGTCCGTCGCGCTCGATCACCGCGTCGATGGTGACGTCGCCGATCCTGATCTGCTTCATGGTCGCTCCCCTTTTTGGGAGCGATTGTCGGTGAAGCGGTCTAGCTCCGCAAGCCCGGCGCTTCCTGGCCGGTGCGGGCGACATATTCGGTGTAGCCGCCGCCGAACTGGTGGATGCCCTCGGGCGTCAGCTCCAGCACGCGGTTGGAGAGCGCGGCGAGAAAATGCCGGTCGTGCGAGACGAACAGCATGGTGCCCTCGAATTCGCTGAGCGCGTTGATCAGCATCTCCTTGGTCGCCATGTCCAGATGGTTGGTGGGCTCGTCCAGCACCAGAAAGTTCGGGGGATCGTAGAGCATTTTTGCCATCACCAGCCGCGCCTTCTCGCCGCCCGACAGCACCCGGCATTTTTTCTCGACGTCGTCGCCGGAAAAACCGAAGCAGCCCGCGAGCGCGCGCAAGCGAGCCCTGGCCGGCCTGCGGGAAAGAATCCTCCAGCGATTGAAAAACCGTCCGTTCGCCGTCCAGCAGGTCCATCGCGTGCTGAGCAAAATAGCCCATCTTGACGCTGCCGCCGATCGCCACCGTGCCGTTGTCAGGCTCGGTCGAGCCCGCGACCAGTTTCAGCAGCGTCGACTTGCCGGCGCCGTTGACGCCCATCACGCACCAGCGCTCCCGGCGGCGGATCATGAAGTCGAGGCCTTCATAGATGCTGCGGGAGCCGTAGCCCTTGTGGACGCTCTTGAGGCTGGCGACATCCTCGCCCGAACGCGGCGCCGGCAGAAAATCGAACGCCACGGTCTGGCGCCGCTTCGGCGGCTCGACGCGCTCGATCTTCTCGAGCTTCTTGACCCGGCTCTGCACCTGCGCCGCATGCGAGGCGCGCGCCTTGAAGCGCTCGATGAACTTTATTTCCTTGGCCAGCATCGCCTGCTGGCGCTCGAACTGGGCCTGCTGCTGCTTTTCGTTGAGCGCGCGCTGCTGCTCGTAGAATTCATAATTTCCGGAGTACGTCGTGAGCGAGCCGCCGTCGATCTCGACGATCTTGTTGGCGATGCGGTTCATGAACTCGCGGTCATGCGAGGTCATCAACAGCGCGCCCTCATATCCGCGCAAAAATTGCTCGAGCCAGATCAGGCTTTCCAGATCGAGATGGTTGCTCGGCTCGTCCAGCAGCATCACGTCCGGCCGCATCAGGAGAATGCGCGCCAGCGCCACGCGCATCTTCCAGCCGCCGGAGAGCGCGCCGACGTCGCCGTCCATCATCTCCTGGCTGAAGCCGAGACCTGACAGGGCCTCCCGCGCCCGGCCATCGAGTGCGTAGCCGTCGAGCTCCTCAAAGCGCGCCTGCACCTCGCCGTAGCGGGCGATGATGTCCTCCATCTCGGCTTCCTGTTCCGGGTCGGCCATCGCGGTTTCGAGCAGCTTCAACTCGCTCGCCACGACGCTGACGGGACCTGCGCCGTCCATCACCTCGGCCACCGCGCTGCGGCCCGACATCTCGCCGACGTCCTGGCTGAAATAGCCGATGGAAATGCCGCGATCGAGCGAGACCTGCCCCTCGTCGGGCGGCTCTTCACCCGCGATCATGCGGAACAGCGTGGTCTTGCCGGCGCCGTTCGGGCCGACGAGACCGATCTTCTCGCCCTTCTGAAGCGCGGCGGAGGCTTCGATGAAGAGGATCTGGTGGCCGACTTGCTTGCTGACGTTATCGAGACGGATCATTGGGGCCTAAAGGGGAAAACGGAGTTGCGGCCTCTTATGTCCATGTGGCGGGTCAGTGGAACCCCCGTCGTGGCATATGACGACTTTGCGAAAAGGCTACGCCGGCCGCATCAGCCTGAGCCTCGCCGTCAGGCGCAGGCTGCGCTTGCCGGCCAGCGCAATGGCTTCCAGTTCCGCGCCCTGGTCATTGCAGGTCCCGGAAAACCCGATGCCGACCTCGTGGCCGCCGAACACGGGATTTTCGCCCTTCGCCGGCGTGTGCTCCTGATTGACGATCTCGCCCTTCCAGCGGCCGTCCGCCGAAGCTGTACGAGCCGAGATAGTAAAAGAAGGCGTCGCCGCCGAGAATGCGGCCGTCGATCAGCAGCATCACGCCGGACAGGCCGCCATCGATACCGTCGAGGGTGCGGATGTGGATGGAATAGAGCCCGTTGACGATGCCGCCCTGTCCGACTTCGCCCTTGGGCGGAGCGCCTCGTCTCGAGCCGGGTCAGGTCGGCCCAGAACAGCGCGCCGGGCCGCGGTGCCGCGCTGCCCTCAAAGCGAATCCTGTTGCCGGTCAGCCTGCCCCGCACGCTGATCGCGGCGACATCGGTGCCCATCAGCGGCTTGTAATGGGGATCGTCGTTGTGGCGTTCGGTGATGACCTCGGCCGCGATCTCGTCACCGCTCTGATGATAGGTGCCGAGATGGGCAAAGGCCGAATTGCCGCCCAGCAATTTGCCGTCATGCATGCACATGATGCTGCGGCCGAACGCATCGTTCACGCCGTATTCAACCTTGTAAAGTCCGTCCAGCACCGAAGAACCTGCATTCGCTTGCGATTTCCGCTCCGCATAGCACCGCGGAGGGAACCAGCACAACAGGGTTTAATGCCGCTTGAAGTACTGCACGGCGCGCTCGTGTTTCTCCGCCGCGGCGCGCGATTTGAAGGTGCCGAGATTACGCCGTTTGCCGGTCTTCGGATTCACCTTGCGCGAATAGAGCCGGTACTCGCCCGATTGCAGTTTCCTGATCATGACAGTCCTCACGTCAGCTTCGTCAAGTCAATGACGGAGGCAGCAGCGCTGTTCCGGACCTCCTTGCAATTCGCCGACAACAGGACGCTAGTTGGCGCGGAAAGAACAATGCGGAGGTCCCTGTGCAAGCCATCTATCTCTATGTCCTGGCGATCGGCGCGGGCGTCAGCGTCGCCACCCAGCAGGTGTTGAACGGCAGCCTGCGGATGTCGCTGGGATCACCGGCCTGGGCCGGCTTTTTCAGCTATCTCGGCGGTCTCCTGACGATGATCGTCGTCCTGTTCGCGCTCGGCGAACAATTGCCCTCATGGAAAGCGGTGGCCAATACGCCGTGGTGGGCGTGGAGCGGCGGCGTGCTCGGCGGCGTCTTCATCCTGCTGATGATCCTGCTGCTGCCGTCGCTCGGCGCGGCACCCTGATCGCGCTGGTCGTCGCCGGCCAGATGCTCTCGACCATCACGCTCGATCATTTCGGATTGTTCGGGCTGACGCCGCATCCGGTCAGCCTGTCGCGCCTGTTCGGCGCCGCGCTGCTGATCGCAGGCGTCGTCCTGATCAGGGATTAGTGCGAGGGGCCAACTGGCACCTCTTTTCCAAATCGCCTGGATATCCCAGCCTCAGATTACATCTGCTGTTTTGAAAAATCGCATTTCTTCCGGCAGCCTAGGGAATTTTGCCGTGCCCGATGCTTTTCCAGACGCATTCCTCAGCTACACCCGACTGGACGACCAGTTCTATCGCGGCTCGATCACCGGATTTCGAGAGTTACTTTGGCTCGGCGTCAAGGTAGTCACGGGCGATCGGGATTTCAGCATCTTTCAGGATGTCGACGACATCGGATTCGGCGAACAATTTCAGAAGCGGCTCGATGCAGCCGTTGCCGGCACATGGTTCTTCATGCCGATCATCACGCCGCTATTCTTCAACAGCAAGCCTTGCCGTGATGAACTGGAGAAATTTCTTGTTCACGAGAAGGGCATTGGACGGGATGATCTGGTCCTGC
>CAVSXQ010000032.1:0-76846 GCA_963731915.1 uncultured Alphaproteobacteria bacterium | reverse complement strand
CCTTTCCGCGGTCGCGGCGCTGCACGTACCACTCGAAGGCAAAATCCATCAGGCCTTTGCGCAGGCCGATGGCGAAGAACAGGATCACGATGCCGAGCACGAGGCCGTGATATTCGGTAAATCGCGTGACCGTGTCGTTGAGGATCAGCAGCAGCACGGTGCCGACCATCGGACCCAGGAACGTGGTGACGCCACCGAGCATATTGATGAAGATGCCTTCGCCGGAGATCGTCCAGTAGGCGAACTCCGGATAGGCACCCGAGACGAACAGCGCCATGATCATGCCGCCGACGGAGGCAAACAGCGCGGCAAGAATGAAAATTGTGAGTTTGGCGCGGTAGACGTCGATGCCGACGAAGCTGGCGCGGGTGGCGTTGTCGCGGATCATGCGCAAGGTGTAGCCGAACGGCGACTGCACGATCTGGCGCATCAGCAACAGCCCGGTCACCAGCAGCGCGCAGCTCGCGATATAGAGATGCAGATGGTTCGACAGGTCGATGCCGAAGAATGCCGGCCGCGGAATGCCGCCGCGCAGGCCCTGATCGCCGCCGGTCAGGGACACCCATGAAAGAATGGTGGAATGGATCAGCATCTGGAACGCCAGCGTGACGAAGGCAAAGTAGATTTCCTTCAGCCGCACGCAGATTGCGCCGATGACGGTCGCGACCACCAGCGTGATCAGCAGCGTAGCGACGAACGCGACAGGCATGGAGACGCCGGTCTTCTGCATCAGCAGGCCATAACCATAGGCGCCGAGCCCGAAGAACATGCCGTGCCCGAACGAGGTCAGGCCGGTGTAGCCGACCAGCAGATTGAGCGAAGTCGCAAACAGGCCGTAGGCGGCGCAGCGAATCACGAAATCGAGCAGAAATTTGCTGCTGGTCAGCATCGGCAGCATCGCCAGCACGGCAAAGGCGATCAGCGCGATCAGCACGTCGCGATAACGTGCCGATCTCGTCTCCGCGCTGGAAACGGTAGAGGTCTGGACGCCCTGCTCGGCCTGCAGCTCGCTCATGCCACTTCCTTGCCGAACAGGCCGCTCGGCCGCGACACCAGCACGATCACCATGAACAGATACATCAACCCTTCGGTGAACAGCGGAAAACCAAGCGATCCGAAGGAGCGGATCAGGCCGATCAGAAGTGCGCCGACCAGCGCGCCGAGGATCGAGCCCATGCCGCCGATGACGGTAACGATGAAGGACTCGATCAGGACCGAGAACCCCATGCCGGGCGTGAGCGAGCGCACGGGTGCGGCCAGCGCGCCGGCCAATCCCGCAAGCCCGCCGCCGAGCGCGAACACGCCGCCATAGATCAGGCCGGTGTTGATGCCGAGCGCGGACACCATGCCGGGATTATGGGCGGCAGCGCGGATCACCTTGCCGATGCGCGTGCGCGAAAGGCCAAGTCCGAGGATCAGCGCGGCCACCAGCGCCACGCCGATCAGCAACAGATAATAGGGCGGCACCACGCCGCCGGCGATGAACAACGGCGCCACCTGGAAGGCTGCCGGCATTCCCATCGACTTGAATTCCGGCCCCCAGATCATCCGCACTACATCGTCGAAGATCAGCACGAAGGCGTAGCAGACCAGGACCTGCATCAGGACGTCGGCGCCGTAGACACGGCTCATGAACAACCGCTCGAAAACCATGCCGAGGATCGCGGTGCCGGCGGCGCCGCAAACCATCGCCAGCGCAAAGCTGCCGGTGAGCTGATAGGCCGTCATCGCAAAATAGGCGCCGAACATATAGAAGGCGCCGTGGCTGAAATTGACGACTTTCAGCACGCCAAAAATCAGCGTCAGCCCGACGGCGACGAGGAACAGCAGCATGCCGATGATGAGGCCGCTGGTGGTCTGCGTCACCAGACAGGCGGAACTGGCGAGACAGCCCGTGAGCGCGTCGAGGTCCAAGGGAATATTCCATTACGGCAGGCGGCGCTGACCGGCCCGCAGAAAAAACAGGCTGGCGGAGGCAGCCATGCTACCTCCGCCCTCGCCGATTGTCAGGCGTAGCCCTTGCTCTTCTTCCACTCGGCTTCGAGTTCGAAGATGGTCTTCCAGTCGCCCGGTTTGACCTCGGGAACGTAGGGCTCCTGCGGAATCGTGGTGCCCCATCCGATCGCGTACCCGACCAGGGTATTGTCCTCGGCCCGCATCGTCACGGTGCCGTCGGCGCCGAACGGCGACTTGATCTTGAGACCGCGCATCGCCTCCGCAATCTTCTTGCCGTCGGCGGAACTGGTTTTCTTCGAAGCCTCCGCGATCAGCATGATTGCGGTCGCATTTTCCCACGACCAGTTGGTGGGATATTCGTTGTACTTTGCCTTGTAGGCGTCGCCCCAGGCGGCGTTTTCCGGCGTCGCCGGATAGGTCTTGATGTAGCGGTTGCCGGAGTGAATGCCCTTGGGCAGGTTCTTCACAACCGTCAGCGCGGTGTAGTCGGCCATGTTGACCGCAAAGACTTCCATCTGGCTGAACAGCGCGTAGATATTGGCCTGGTCGATGTAGGAGGTGAGATCGCCGCCCCACAGGCAGGAATACAGCGCCTGCGGTTTGGCCTGCAGGATTTTTGTCACCACTTCGGTGTAGTCGGGCTGGAACAGCTTTGGCCAGGACTCGCTGATGATCTCGACGTCGGGCGCAAAGCGCTTCAGGTACGTCACATATTCGCCCGTGGTGTCGCGGCCATAGGCGTAGTCGGGTGCGCAGGTGGCCCATTTCTTCAGGCCCTTGGTCTTGGCAATCGCTGCGGCATAGCTGCCGCCGACGATGGAATCGTGAACGCCCTGGCGCGCGGTGCGGAACGCGTTGGGAATTTGCTGCTTCGGATCGGCCGTCAGTGATGAAGTTTCCGAATTGGTATGGATGCAGAGCACGCCGAGATCGCGCGCCACTTCATGCACTGCGAACGCGCCCGATGACGCCTCGGCATCGATCAGGATTTCGCAGCCGTCGGTGTTGACCAGTTCGCGCGCCACGCGGGCGGCTTCCTGCGGCTGTCCCTTGGAATCGCGGACCACCATCTCGATCTGGCGGCCGGCGAGGCCGCCCGCTGCGTTGACCTTGTCGACTTCCACCATCACGCCATTACGCGAGGAGGTGCCGAGCTGCGCGACGCGGCCGGACAAAATGGTGGGCATGCCGACCTTGATGGGCTTGGCCTGCGCGCGCGCCACCCACGGGGACGCGAGAGTGGCTGCGCCTGCGCCCATCAGCGCGAGAGTTGAGCGGCGGCTAATGCCCGGTGTACGGGTTCTCTTCATCTTTACCTCCCTGTCGGGTTCGCGTTCCCAAAATCCCTGGCGGAGATCGTTCCGTCTCCATGCCCCACAAGATTTCAGAGCAAGGGGGGTGACGTCAAGCCAAAGATGAATTACGAGTCATAATTCAGGAATGAGGAAGCGGCGTTCCAAAAGCGGCGTTTTGAGCGGCGAATGATCAATCTTTCGAGCTTCATCGCGTTTCATGCGAGGCGGACCCCGGAGCGCATTGCGCTGAAATACCGCGGCGAGGATGTCTGCTATGCCGATTTCGACCGCCGTATCCGGATGGTCGGGGGATGGCTCGCGACCCGCGGCATCGGCGCCGGCGACGTCGTCGCTGTGCTGATGAAGAACAGCACGGCCTTCCTCGAACTGGTGTTTGCGACGAGCCATATCGGTGCGGTGTTCCTGCCCATCAACTTCCGGCTGTCTGCGGATGAAGTCGGCTACATCACCGGCAATTCCGGCGCGCGCATTTTGATCGCGGATGAAGAGCTCGCATCAACCGCAACCGGAAACGTGACGGTCGTGCTGCTCAATGGGGCCGCGCAGTCAAGCATCACCAATCTTGCGCCCAACGCAGTACCGGCGCCGATGCATGTCCGGCAGCCGCGCGATCTGATGCGACTGATGTACACGTCAGGCACGACCGATCGCCCCAAGGGCGTGATGCTGACTTACGAGAACATCTACTGGAAATCGGCCGATCAGACGCTGGTGCTGGGACTGAACGCCGACACAAGACTGTTGGTGGTCGGCCCGCTCTATCATGTCGGCGCGCTGGATCTACCGGGGATCGCGGTGCTCTGGCATGGCGGCATGCTCTCGATCCATCGCAATTTCGAGCCCGACCTGGCGCTGGCCGCAATAGAGGCAGAGAGATTGAACGCCGCATGGTTTGCACCTGTGATGACGACGGCGATCCTCACCTGCCCGACCCGCGATCGCTACGACGTATCGAGCCTGAAATGGGCGATCGGCGGCGGCGAGAAGACACCTGAAGTCCGCATCCGCGCATTCGCGGACTTCTTCGGTAATGCGCGCTACATCGACGCCTACGGCCTGACCGAAACCTGCGGCGGCGACACCTTTATGGAGGCCGGCCGCGAGATCGAGAAGATCGGCTCGACCGGCCGCGCCACCGCCCATGTCGAGATCGAAATCCGCGACGATGCCGGCAATCGCCTTGCACCGGGCGAGAACGGAGAAATCTGCCTTCGCGGACCAAAGGTGACACAAGGCTACTGGAAGGATCCGGCGAAGACCGCCTCGGCCTTCTTCGGCGACTGGTTCCGCAGCGGCGACGTCGGCTATCTCGACGAGGACGGGTTTCTTTATCTGACCGACCGCAAGAAGGACATGATCATCTCCGGCGGCGAAAACATCGCTTCCTCCGAGGTGGAGCGCGTGATCTACGAACTGCCGCAGGTCCGCGAAGTCGCCGTCATCGGCATGCGCGATGAGCGGTGGGGCGAACGGCCGGTCGCAATCGTGGTGCTGGCGGATGGTGGCGCGCTGGCGCTGCCCGATCTCACCGATCACTGCCGCGCCCGCCTTGCCGGCTTCAAGGTGCCGAAGCAATTGATCATCCGCGACAGCCTGCCGCGAAATCCTTCCGGCAAAGTATTGAAGCGCGTGCTCCGCGCCGAACTCGAGGCCAACGCATGAGACAAGCAGCGCCCACCAAGGTGACAAAGCTCAATCGCGTCGAACGCAACGCCTGGACCAAGCAGAAGATCTTTGACGCTGCGACAAAGGTGGTCGGCAAATACGGTTACGCTGAAGCTTCCGTCGCCCGCATCACCGAAGAGGCCGGCGTCGCGCAGGGCACGTTCTACAATCATTTCGAGAACCGCCAGGAACTGCTCGATCAATTGCTGCCAAAAATCGGCATCGACATGGTGCGCTTCATCCGCGACCGCACCGGCACCGGCCACGCCGCCCGCCAGGAGATCGAACGTTTTGCCGCCTTCTTCGATTTCATCCGCAAGGTGCCGGAGTTCTTGCGAATCCTCAACGAGGCCGAGTTCTTTGCGCCGGCCGGCTATCAGAAACATCTCGATAACGTCGCGAACGCTTATGTCCGCATCCTGCAGCGCGCGCGGCAGGCAGGCGCGATCGTCGACTACAGCGACGATGAATTCGAGGCGATCGTGCACATGCTGATGGGCGGCCGCGGTTATCTAAGCCTGCGTTATTCCTATTCGGAGAATGGCGGCGTCGTGGACGTGCCCGATCACGTCAAGACCGCCTATCAAAAGCTGATCACCCGCGGGCTGATCAAGCCGGAGGGCAAGGGCAAATGAGCGAAGGCATCGTTCTCGTTACCGGCGGCAGCCGCGGTATCGGTGCGGCGACCGCGACCCTGCTGGCCGATCAAGGCAAGAAGGTTGTCATCGTCGACATCCTGCCGGAACCGATCCCCGGCGCGATCCTGTGGCCGGCGCCGTTCGATGTCGCCAGCGAAAGCGCCGTGGTCAGCGGCGTTGCCGACATCGAGGCCGCGCACGGCCCGATCACCGGGCTGGTCAACGCTGCCGGTGTATTCGGCAAGATGCACCGGCTTGAGCGCGTGCGGATGGAGCAATGGGACCGCGAGGTCAATATCGACCTGCGCGGTACCTTCATGGTGGCGCGTAGCGTCGGCGTGCGAATGGCGCAGCGGCGCCATGGCGCGATCGTCAATGTCGCCTCCGTCGCCGGCATGACCTCGGGACCGATCCATGCCTATACCGCCGCAAAGGCCGGCGTCATCCAGGTCACGCAGACACTCGCCGCCGAATGGGGCCGCGCCGGCGTGCGCGTCAATGCGGTTTCGCCCGGCTTCACGCGCACCGTCGCCCTGGAAGCCGGCATCGCATCGGGTGCGATGAACAGGGATCTCATGGAACGGAATGTCGCATTGAACCGGATGGTCGAGCCCGTCGAGGTCGCTCATGCCATCGCCTGGCTGCTCTCGCCGATGAGCAGCGCCGTCACCGGCATCAACCTGCCGGTCGATGCCGGATATCTCGCGGGCACGACCTGGGCCGCTTATGGCGGCTTGCCGGAAGCACCCGCTGGCTGAGGACAACACCATGAACATCGAACTGCCACGCAAAAAACTCGATCTGTCATCGGCGATCGCCGAAGGCGATATCCGCGTGCTGCTGATGGTGCTGGTGCATATGACCGGCGATACACGCTGGCTGGAGCCGCCCTACAAGCCAAGGCGCGACGTGCGGCTGATTCCGGATCCCGACGCCGGGGTGCCGAAGGAAATCCAGGACGAAATCCGCGCCGCGGTGCTGAAACTCTATGAGAACGGTGAGCCGAAACCGGTCATATCGGATCCCGGCGATGAGTTATTGCTCAGGATGATGCGGGCGACACTCGGTGAGAACGTTGCGCCGGAATATGCGCCGCTGATGCGCGAGGAAATGGGTTTTGTTCAACGCCACGCCGACTGGAACAAACGGCCATCGGCGGAAGCGCTGGCGCAGCAGCGTGTCCTGATCGTCGGCGCCGGCGTCTGCGCCATCGCGCTTGCCGTTGCGCTGGGACGCCTCGGCATCCCCTACACCATCGTCGAGAAAAACGGTGAGATCGGCGGCACCTGGTACGTCAACCGCTATCCCGGCTGCGGCGTCGACACGCCGAACCACTCCTATTCCTTCTCGTTCGGCGCGCGAAATCCGTGGACCCGCTATTTTGCACAGCGGCAGGAACTGCTCGATTATCTGCTGAAGGTTGTCAGGGAATACGACATCCGCAAGCATGTCCGGCTCAACACCGAACTGATCGCGTCGCAATGGGATGAAACCAGGCGGCGCTGGATTTCGACGCTCAAGACCGCAGGCGGCGAACAGACGTTTGAATCCACCGCGCTGGTCAGTGCCATCGGCCAGCTCAATGACCCCTCCCCCGCCCGTTTCAAGGGCGACGAGAATTTTGCGGGATTGACGCTGCATTCGGCGCTGTGGTCCGGCGACATCGAACTCGACGGCAAGCACGTCGCCGTGATCGGCACCGGCGCCACCGCAATGCAGCTGGTGCCGGCGATCGCCGACCGCGTGGCCTCGGTCACCGTCTATCAGCGCACCGCGCAATGGGCGCGGCCGGTGAAGGGCTATTCCGAAGAGATCACCGAGGGCGCGCAATGGCTGCTCGCGCATCTGCCGTTTTACGTGCAGTGGTATCGCTTCAACATGTTCTGGCGTTATGGCGACGGGCTGTTGCCGTTCCTGCGCAAGGACCCGGCCTGGCCGCATCCGGATCGCGCCGTCAACAAGGGCAACGACCGGCACCGCGAAGAGCTGACGGAATTTATTCTGTCGGAACTCAGGGATCGTCCCGACCTGATCGAAAAGTGCGTGCCGACCTATCCGCCTTATGGCAAGCGCATTCTGCTCGACAATAACTGGTTCAGGACACTGACAAAGCCGAACGTCGAATTGGTCACCGACAACATCGACCATTTTGCAAGCGACGGCATCGTCACATCAGATGGCAAGCTGCGACCGGCCGACATCATCGTCATTTCGACCGGTTTCAAGGTCACGGAGATGGCGGCGCGGCTCAACATCAGCGGACGCGACGGCAAAAATCTGAAGCAGGCCTGGGCCAACGACAATCCGACGGCCTATCTCGGCCTCACCGTGCCGGACTTTCCGAACCTGTTCGTGATGCTGGGTCCGAACACCGGACCGGCACATGGCGGCAGCGTGATTTTTCAGTCGGAATGCCAGAGCCGCTACATCTCGGCCTGCCTCGCCGGGATGATCGAGCGCGGCATCGCGGCGATCGATGTGAAGCAGCACGCGCACGATCAATACATCCGGCAAGTGGATGCCGAGCATGAACAGTTGATCTGGACCCATCCGGGCATGACGACTTACTACCGCAATCAACAGGGCCGCGTGTTTTCGGCGATGCCCTGGCGGTTCGTCGACTACTGGCAGATGACTCACGATCCCGATTTCAGCCAATACCGTCAGACAAAAGCCTGAACTATGAGCTGATGGAACCCACGCATCGCGGGTCCGGCTTTACTTGACACAAGCCGATATCTGCCGCAGCATTTGCGGACTGCACCTGTTGGGGCCGCGAGGCGGCGGCTTCCAGCCTTCGCAGGCATTGCCGTACGACTATGTCGTCGTACGGCACGCAGCGGATGCGGGCATATGTCCGTTGGGCCCACTCTTGGAGAGGAGCATGACTCCACCGGGTAAGACCAGCGACCTTGCTAACCGCAAGGTCACGGCGCAGCTGGGGTGAAGTACAGCTGATAGCCTCGTTGCGCCGCCGTCCACAATCCAAAACATTACCGCAGGAACGAAACGCAAAGGCCACGCGCTTCGGGATCCTGAAATCGAACTGATGTGTATCAGAAATCCTTCGCTAAAACGAAGATATCCGGGCCCCGCGATGCTTGAATGCACCGGGGCCCATTCATTTGCATCAGCCCTATTGCAAGCGTTCAGGAACTCGCGATGACAAAACCGCGCGTGCGCGTCTACACCGACTACAAAAGTCCCTACGCCTTTGTCGCCAACAAGCGGTTGTTCGAGATCGAGGAGAAACACGGCATCGAGCTGGAGTGGTTGCCCTACACGCTGCGCATTCCGGAATTCATGGGCACGGTGGAAGAGCGCACACCGCATTTCTGGCGCAAGGTGCGCTATTCCTACATGGACGCGCGGCGTCACGCCAATGCACAAGGCCTTGTCATGAAGGGCCCGCGGCGCATCTACGATGCCTTCTATTGCAGCGCCGGCATGCTGTTCGCGCAGCGCCATGGCATTTTCCGGCCGTACCACGATACGGTGTTCCGCCGCTTCTGGAGCCACGATCTGGAAATCGACGAACTGTCCGATATTTCCGGCGTGATCGCGGCCGTCGGCGGTTCGTCTGCCGACTTCGAGGCCTATGTCCATGGCCCCGCGCGCGCCGAGCACGACCGCGTCATCATCGAGGCCGAAGCGCTCGGCGTGTTCGGCGTGCCCACCATGGTGTTCAACGGCGAGTTGTTCTGGGGCGGCGACCGTATCGACATGCTGATCGAGCGCATCCAGAACCCGGAAGGCGCCGCGGCCGCGCTGGGAAGCCGGCACCGGAAGTAGGATCGGGCTGGCGGGCGATCGTTTGGAAACCGTTTACAATGTCCGGCTAGGCTTTGCGGTGATTTTGCCGCGAGCGGGCGAAGCATGTTCCGAGAAAGCCTTCCGATCGCCTATGACGTCCCCGCCGACCTGAAAAAGTGGCCGTCGCTGAACAACCAGCGCGTGACCAGCAAGGCGCCCTATCTGGTTTACAACGGCACGCTCGCGGACTGCATCCGGGAATTGCTGGCAAAGCCGATCAAGCAGATTTCGCTCTACGACATCGTCACCGAACGCCAGCCGGCCTTCGACAGCCCCGTGCTGTCGCCCGGAGACGCCGCCGAAATCGCAATGCGCAAGGATTTTCCAAAGGGCTGACGCCCGGGAAAGCGTTTACCCTGCGCTCCACCTTGATCCAAAAAATGAACGAAAACTTAACGGGCTCCTGAATAACCTGCCCCAAACAGGAGCGCCTCATGTCTGACTTGATCAGAGTGCAGTGCCCGAAATGCGGGGGCACGATGAAGGAAAAGGCCAAGAATATCCGTGGCGGCTTTTCCATGCCGTGCACCCATTGCGCCACCTCGATCGTATTCGAGAGCGAGTCCAACAACAGCGCGATCCGGCAGGCGCTAAGCCAGGCCCGGCGTCTGCGCCGGCAAACGCACGCGCTCAACTGAAAGCTCACATGTCCGACAATTCAGTCCAGGTTCATTGCTCGAGATGCAAGTGCACTTTTCGCGAGCGGGCGAAAAGATTGCAGCCTGGCTACTCCCGGCAATGCCCCAACTGTGAAGTGATTATTTTCTTTGAAGAGAGCGCCAGCGACAGGAACGTTCAAAGGGCGCTGTTGGCTGCGCGCCGGTTGCGACGCGTGCTGAGAGAGGAAGAAGAAGTCAAACCGGCCGCCAAGCAGGCGCCGATCTACGATCGCTCATCCTGAACGGTGACCGGTTAGTTCGCAACCAGATGTAGCCAGCAACCGGTGCGCTCCAGCACCGGCCGCAACGCAGCGCGCGATTCCCCGTCCAGCGCGGCAAACTTCTCCCGAAGCTGCTGCAGGCATTTGACCTGATATTTGAACGGCGCCAGCGCATAAGGCAGGCCCCAGACGACGATCTCGAGCCGCTCAAGGCCTTTCGCAAAAGCATCGGCATTCGCGGCCAGGAACGGCAGATAGAGCTCGCCGGCGATCTTCAATAACGCCTCGGCCATGCCGCCCAATGCTTGCTCGCGCGGATGCCAGCCGCCATCCACCCCCGAGGCATCGTCCAGCCGCCGCACCCAGTGGTCGGTGAACGGCGCCTGCTGCCGCATGATCCGCATCGGCGTCGGATCGGTCGCCATCTCGCTGAGTTGGCCGAACCAGGCGAAGTCGGCGAGCGACGGCCGGCTGCCGAACAGATATTTGCCCATGCCGACATGCGGCTCGAACGCGGCCAAAATCCGCCGGTAGCTCTCTTCCAGCAGCGGCTTGTTTTCGGCGGTCGCACCGAGAATGGCCATGCGCGAAATCTGGCGCTTGCGGAAATCCTCGATTTCCTGCGCGCTGCCGGTTTCGGCCTCCGATGTCGACCATTCCTCGCCGGCCCAGCGCGAAACATAGGCCTGATCTTCCGGATCCCACCAGCGGTACAGGAACAACGGCTTCACCGCCCATTCGTCGGCAAGGTCTTCCAGCAGGTCGCAAACGAACGCCACGGCCTTGTCTTCGGGAATGACCGAGCGGCCGCGATGCCTTGCTTCCAGATCATAGGCCAGCGCGGTGGTTTCGCCGCGAAAATGGCCGTCGGGATATTGCAGCACCGGGATCAGCATCGGACGCAGATGTGCCGTGGCCGCACGCAACGCCTTGGTCATGATGACCCAGTCGAACGGTATTCGGCGGTAGCGCATCAGCGCGCGCAGTTTGATCGCGTAAGGCGACGCGGTCGATCCGATCAGGCGATAGCGCTCCTCAGTCATCCCGGCAACCCATTCCCGGCCCGCGATCACGGTCCCGGACGGCACTTTCGCAGGCAGACCGAAAACCGCAATGGCTATGCTTCCCCAGCATTTGTTCCCCACGGCAAGACCGGTTAGCCTTGGTCAACTCATAACCCCGGGAAGCAACGCCAGGTGTCCACTGCAGCTCAGACCGCGCCCGATCTCGACTACGACGCCGTCATTATCGGCGCCGGCCTGTCGGGCATGTACCAGCTCTACCGGCTGCGCGAACTGGGGATGCGGGTGCGCGTGTTCGAGGCCGGCACCAATGTCGGCGGCACCTGGTACTGGAACCGCTATCCCGGCGCCCGCTTCAATTCCGAGAGCTACTCCTATGGCTACTCCTTCTCAAAGGAATTGCTGGAGGAATGGGAGTGGTCCGAACACTTTGCAGGGCAGCCGGAAACGCTGCGCTATTGCAACTACGTCGCCGACAAGTTCGACCTGCGCCGCGATATCCAGTTCAGGAGCCGGGTTGCCGCCGCCTTCTATGAAGACAGATACGCGAAGCTGGAGCGTTACGCTCGAGGACGGCAGCCACCTTCGCACGCGCTTCCTGATCACCGCGATCGGGCCGCTGTCCACGCCCACCCTGCCCCGCATTGAAGGACGCGAATCGTTTCGGGGAGAATCCTTCCACACTGCGCGATGGCCGCACGAGCCCGTCGATTTCGCCGGCAAACGCGTCGCCGTGATCGGCACCGGCGCAACGGGCGTGCAGACCATCCAGACCATTGCCGGAAGCGTCGGCCATCTCACCGTGTTCCAGCGCACGCCCAACTGGTGCGCGCCGCTGCACAACGGCAAGATCGACGCCGGGACGCAGCAGGAGATCAAGGCGGGCTACCCTGATATGTTCAGGCGCTGCCAGGAAACCTTTGCCTGCTTCATCCACACGCCGGACCCGCGCGGCGCGTTCGAGGTCTCCGACGAGGAACGCGAAGCGTTTTATGAGAAGCTTTATGGCGAGCGCGGTTTTGGTATCTGGCAGGGAAACTTTCGCGACATACTGATCGACCGCAAGGCCAACGCGACCATCAGCGAATTCGTGGCGCGAAAAATCCGCCAGCGCGTCAAGGATCCAAAGGTCGCGGAAAAACTGATTCCGACAAACCACGGTTTTGGCACCCGCCGGCTGCCGCTCGAGACTTTCTATTACGAGGTCTACAACCGCGACAATGTCGAACTGGTCGACATCACGGAGACGCCGATCGAGCGGATCACGCCGGAGGGCATCAAGACCAGCGCGCAGGAATACGAATTCGACATCATCATCTACGCGACCGGTTTTGACGCCATCACGGGCAGTTTCGACAAGATCGATTTTCGCGGCGTCGATGGTGCGCGCCTGAAGGAGAAATGGAAGAGCGGGCCCTCGACCTATCTCGGCCTCATGGTCGACGGTTTTCCCAACATGATGATGCTGATGGGGCCGCACACCGCGCTCGGCAATATCCCGCGCAGTATCGAATACAGCGTCGATTGGGTCACCGGGCTGCTACGGTTCGCGCGCGACAACAATCTGACGCGCCTGGAAGCTACTCCAGAGGGAGTCAACTCCTGGACCGATCACGTCAAGGCGCTCGGGGTGGGCCTGCTGTCCAACGAGGTCAATTCGTGGATGACCGGGATCAACTCCAACGTCGAGGGCAAGCAGACCCGCATCATCGCGCGCTATAGCGGCAGCGCGCCCGCCTATCGCGCGCGATGCGACGAGGTGGCGGCAAACGGATACAAGGAACTTGCGCTGGGATAGATCATTCGCACGATCTTTGAGCGCACGCTGCCGTTAATTTGAGCGCACGCGACGCCGCCAAATGGCGGATGCTGGTCCCCTCCTAAGAGGCGATCGGGCGTGTCGCATGAAGACCTTCATTCGTGTGGTTGAGTTGTGGGTGCCGGACCGGACCCGGACAAAGCTTGAATTCGGCGGCTGCCTTTGCAGCGCCGAGTATGCCGAGTTCAAGGCGGTCAGCGAGAATGCGCTGTTTGCCTATGACGAAGGCCTGCCCGGCAAGGCCTGGGCTTCCGGCCATCCGGTCATCCTGACAAAATTTGCCAACTCCTATTTCAAGCGCACCGATGAGGCGGTCGAGGCCGGGCTGACCTGCGGCGTCGCGCTGCCGGTATTTGCCGGCGAGTTCCTGATGGCGGTGATGGTGCTGTTTTGCGGCGACGACGAAAAGCATGTCGGCGCCATCGAGCTTTGGCACAACGACCCGGAACGCTCGCACGAAATGGGGCTGGTCGACGGCTATTACGGCACCGCCGACATGTTCGAGTTCAATTCCCGGCACACCAAATTTCCAAAGGGCTTTGGGCTGCCGGGCCGGACCTGGAAGGCCGGCATGCCGCTGATCATCAAGGACCTCCACAATTCCAAGGCGTTTCTGCGCTGGGAAGAGGCCTCCGAAATCGGCATCAATTGCGGCGTCGGCATCCCCTACACGACGTCTGCCGATCAGACCTGGGTGATGACGTTCCTGTCGGCGCAGGCGACCCCGATTGCCCGGCGTTTCGAAATCTGGGTTCCCAACGAAGCGCGTACCGCCCTGGAGTTTCAGTCCGGCGACTGCAGCAAGAACGCCGATCTGAACTCGCTCTATGCCGGGAAGACGATTGGTAAAGGCGAAGGCTCTATCGGCGGCGCCTGGGCCACCGGCATGCCCGCGATCAACGAACATCTCAAGCTCGACGGCACGATTGCATCATCGCTGGCGCGCGCGTCGGGAATGGAGCAGATCGTGGTTCTGCCCGTGATCGAGGATGCCCGGCTCGAGGCCGTGCTGGCCTGGTATCTTTAGACCCCGCAGGGGCCTGGACACAAATCGCGAAAACAACCCCATGCACAGTAGAATAAGTACCGAACCGCGGTATTGAACTACCAAGCATCGATACACGGCCGCTTGCGGTGTTGGCGCGGTTCCGGCTTCGGAACCGACCGAAGGCCCGACATGATCCAGTGCCGGGTTTCGGCGGGATCGATGACCTCGTCGATCTCGAGCACGGAGGCGATCGAGACGGCCTTCCCGTTGGCATAGAGCTCGGCGACTTTCGCCTTGTAGTATTTTTCGCGCTCGGCGGGGTCTTCGATCGCTTCCATCTCCTTGCGGAAGCCGAGCCGGACATAGCCTTCCAGCCCCATGCCGCCGAATTCACCGGTCGGCCAGGCCACCGTGAAGAAGGAGGCATGAAAACCGCCGCCGATCATCGCCTGCGCGCCGAGGCCGTAGCCCTTGCGCAGCACGATACCGAACAGTGGCACGGTGATGCTCGCGCCGGTCACGAACATGCGCGCGACGTGGCGCACGATCGCGGTCTTTTCCGCTTCGGGTCCGACCATGAAACCCGGGGTGTCGCACAAGGAGATGATCGGGATGTCGAAGGCATCGCAAAGCTGCATGAAGCGCCCGGCCTTGTCGCCGGCCGGCGCATCGATTGCGCCGCCAAGATGCTTTGGATTGTTCGCGATCAGCCCGAACGGTTTTCCCTCAATGCGGATGAAGGCGGTGATCATGCCGACGCCAAAATCGCGGCGGATTTCCAGCACCGATCCTTCGTCGGCGAGCAGATCGATGACGGTGCGGATGTCATAGACGCGTAAGCGGTTCTCGGGGATCGCGCGCCGCAGCAGGCGCTGGTCCGGCGCTTTCCAGTCGGCCATCGCTCCCTGGAAATACGAGAGATACTTTTGCGCCGCGCTGGTAGCTTCCTCCTCGTCCTCGACGAGGATGTCGATGACACCGTTCGGCGACTGGAACGACACCGGGCCGACCTCGGCCGGATGATAGACGCCGAGCCCGCCGCCTTCGATCATCGCGGGGCCGCCCATGCCGATCGAGGCGTTCTTCGTCGCGATGATGACGTCGCAGCAACCAAGCATCGCGGCGTTACCCGCAAAACAATAGCCGGACACGACGCCAACCACCGGCACGAGGCCGGACAGTTTTGCAAATTGCACAAAGGACGGTCCGTCGAGCCCGGTCATGCCGAGCCGGTCGGTATCGCCGGGACGGCCGCCGCCGCCTTCGGCGTAGAAGATCAGGGGCAACCGCCATTGCTCGGCAAGGCCCAGCATGCGGTCGATCTTCTTGTGGTTCATGTGGCCCTGGGTGCCGGCCAGCACGGTGTAGTCGTAGGAGATCACCATGCAGCGGGCGGCTTCGGACCCGAATTTGTCCGCATTGACGGTAGCCACCCCGGTGATGAGGCCGTCGGCCGGCGTGTTCTGAATGAGATCATCGACCGTCCGCCGCCGCCGCTGCGCGGCGATCGCGAGCGAGCCGTATTCGACAAGGGAGCCGGGATCGACGAGCTGCGCGATATTTTCCCGCGCGGTACGCTGGTTGGTCTTGCGCCGACGCTCGACCGCGGCGGGCCGATTCTCGTCGCGCGTGATGGCGTGCCGCGCGTTCAGCTCTGCCAGATCGGGGCGGATATGGTCGAGATCAACCTCGGCTTCTTCCGCGACGTCGTGTCCGTCAAGCTCCAGCGGTTCGAGGAACAGGATGGCCTCGCCCTGCATCAACGTGGTGCCGACGTCGCTTGCGACCCTGCGTCACCTTGCCGCCGTGGGGCGCATTGACCAGATGCTCCATCTTCATGGATTCGAGCACGGCAATCTGCTGGCCCGGACGCACGAGCTCGCCTTCGCCGACATCGATGGTGACGATGGTGCCTTGCAACGGCGCGGTCACCGCGACGGAGCCCTCGGGACCGCTCGCTGAACTCGACCACCTCCTGAACCGGAGCGTTGTTGTCGCCTTCGGGCACCGGCGCCAGGGAAACCTCGCTTGTCGCAGCCACGAGTTCGGCGATATGCGCATCGATAAAGCCCGTGCTGATGCGGTTGGCGGCAAAGTCGGGATGCGCCAGCACCGCTGCGAGAAACGGGATGTTGGTATCGACACCGCCAATGCGGAACTCGCGCAGGGTTCGCGACGCCTTGCGCACCACGTCCGCCCATTCCGCGCCCGGCGAATGCACGATCACCTTGGCGAGCAGCGAGTCGAAGGCGGCGCTGGTCTTGTAACCGGAATACCCAAAGGTATCGACGCGCACGCCGGGACCTGACGGCAGGTCGAACATCCTGAGCGTCCCGCCGGTCGGCTGGGTCGCCCCATGCTCGTCCATCACTTCCATATTGACGCGAAGCTGCATCGCAAAGCCGCGCGGTTTTGGCACATAGGGCTGCGCGAGACCGAGCGAGCCGAGCGTGGCGCCGCCGGCGACGGCGAGCTGTGCCTTGACGAGATCGACGCCGAGCACCTCTTCCGTCACGGTATGCTCGACCTGCAGCCGCGGGTTGGCCTCGATGAAGGCGAACGGATCGGCGTTGCCCCTGGCGTCGTCATCGACCAGGAATTCGAAGGTGCCGAGGTTGTCATAGCGCGCGGCTGCTGCGAGCTGTTTTGCAGCCTCGATGATGCGCGAGCGCAAGGCCTCCTTCAGCGACGGGCTCGGTGCGACCTCGATGAGCTTCTGGTTGCGGCGCTGAATGGTGCATTCGCGTTCCCACAAATGGCTGATCGCACCGTGCCGGTCGCCGATGATCTGCACCTCGATGTGACGGGCTCTCCGGATCAGGCGCTCGACATAGACGTCGCCGCTGCCGAAGGCGGCAGTAGCCTCGGACTGGCAGCGCGCATAGGCCTCCTCCAGCTTCGAGGCGTCGTCGACCATGCGCATGCCGCGTCCGCCGCCGCCGGCGATTGCCTTGATCATGATGGCGCCGCTGAAGGCAAGATACGCCCGGGCTTCGTCCAGCGAGGTCGGACCTTCGCTGCCCTCGATCACGGGTACGCCGCAATCCCTGGCCAGCGCCTTCGCCCTGGCCTTGTCGCCGAACAGTTCCAGCGCTTCCGGAGAAGGCCCGATAAAGGCGATCCCCTCCTCGGTGCAGCGCCGCGCCAGCAAAGCGTTTTCGCTGAGAAAGCCATAGCCGGGATGCAGCGCATCGCACCCGGTCGCCTTGGCGGCAGCAATGACCGCTTCGATGTCGAGATAGGCCCGTGCGCCCCGTCCGGGAATTTCGTGGCTCTCATCGGCCGTGCGGACATGCAGCGACGCCGCATCGTCGGCAGGATAGACCGCCACAGTTTTGAGGCCGGTCTCTGCCGCGGCGCGGGCGATGCGAATGGCGATCTCGCCACGGTTGGCGATCAGCAGCTTCTGGAAGGACATGGTGGTTCCGTTCGGGGCTCAGCGATCCTTCATGGTCGGATCGAGCACGATACGCAACGATTCTCCCAGCGCATTAAATGCCAACGACACAACCAAAATGGCAAGCCCGGGGGCATACATCTGCTCCGGCGCGATCTCCATATACTGGTAGGCGCGGGCCAGCATGGCGCCCCAGCTCGGGTTCGGCGGCTGGATGCCGAGGCCGAGGAAGCTGAGGCTGGCTTCCGCCAGCAGCGCCGCCGCAAGCAGAAGCGTCACCTGGACGATGACCGGCGGCAGCGAATTCGGCAGCACATGCTTCCACAGGATATGCCATGCCGGCGCGCCGAAGCAGCGCGAGGCGTCGACATAGAGCTCCTGCCGCACGATCAGGGTTCGCGCCCGCACGATCCGGGCGAGCGCCGGGAACATCACGATGCCGACGGCGATCATGCCGTTGGTCAGGCCGATGCCGAGCGCCCCCGTCACCGCGATCGCCAGCACGATGGCCGGGAATGACAGGAAGGTGTCGATGATCCGGCTGATGATGTCGTCGGTCCAGCCGCCGAAGAAACCCGCGATCAGGCCGACCGGCAGCCCGATGGCGACGGCAACGCTGACCGCCAGAAGGCTGGCATAGACGGTTGCCGGGGCGCCGTAGATCAGGCGGCTGAAGATGTCGCGGCCGAGGTCGTCGGTACCGAGCAGATGGCCCGGACCCGGGCGCCGCCAGCATGTTGTTGACGTCCTGCGCGGTCGGCTTGATAAGGCGCGATCCATGGCGCGCCAACAGCGACGATGACCAGCGCCGAACAGCACGAAGATCGCCAGCGCAGCGCGCAGATCGCGTGACCAGCCATAGCAAGAAACGCCGCGCGCGGGTTATCTTCGCTGGGCGCTACGCGGACTGGAATCGCCAGGTCGGTCATTGCTCGATCCTTGGATCGACCGCCGCACACAAGAGATCGGCGATCAGATTGACCGTAATGACGACGATCACCATGATGAACACCACGCCCTGCACGATCGGAAAATCGCGCTGAATGGCGCCGCGAACGATCAGGCTTCCCATGCCGGGAATGGCGAACACGGCCTCGATCACCACGGTTGCCGCCAGCATGCGGTTGACCAGCGTGCTGATGATGGTGAACAGATTGACGCTGACGTTCTTGAGGCCGTGCTGCCAGAGGATCCGCGTCATCGAAAGCCCCTTGGCGTGCAACGTCCGCACATATTGCGACGACAGCACCTCCAGCAATGACCCTCGCAACTGCCTCGCCACCTCGGCCATGCCATAGGCAGCGACGGCAATTGCCGGCAGCAGCGCGTGCCGGATCGCCTCCCAGGGTGACACCGAAAAGGATTTGGCCCCGGTGGCCGGCAGCCAATTCAGCTTCAGCGAGATTTCCGCGACCAGAATCATGGCGAGCCAGAAGCCCGGTATCGCGACGCCGAGCGAGGCGACCATGCTGACGATCTTGTCGACCCAGCCATTGGGCTTGATCGCCGCCACGATCCCCATCGGGATGCCCGTAGCGAGCGCGAACAGCAGTGCGATGGATACGATCAGCAGCGTATTGGGAAAGGCCCGGGCGATCGAGCTCGCAACCTTTTCACCCGAGAGCAGTGATTGCGAGAGATCGCCCTGAACGGCATTTCCCAGCCACGAGCCGTATTGCACCAAGAACGGCCGATCGAGGCCGTATATCTTCTGGATTTCCGCGATGCGCGCATCGGAGGCGTTGTCGCCCGCCAGCGTCACGGCGATGTCGCCGGGCACCAGCTTGAGCAAGCGAGAACACCATGAAAGTCGCGAGCAGGATCACCGGCAGCGCCTGCAACAGGCGGCCGCCGATGACCTTTGCCGGACTTCGTCGCGCCATCCCCTAGCTCTCCAGCCAGACGTCGTCGTATTTCGGCTTGCCGAGCAGGCTCGGCCGGTAGCCTTGCACCTTCTTGTTCATCGCAACCAGTTCAAACTGGAAGGCGAGCGGCGCCACGAAGGCGTTCTCCATCACCAGCCTTTGCACGATCGCAAAGGACTTGCTGCGAATCGCCGGATCCTCGGAGGCGCGGGACTCCTTGATCGCGGCGTCCAGTTCCGGCGGGACCGGAGCGCGGCCGGCATTAAAATACGCCTCCTTGGTAAACATCAGCGAGTAAGTCAGGCTTGGATCCGGTCGCCCGGTCCAGGCGGCGAGTAGCCCGGAGCCGCGCTTCTCCGCCCCGAAGAACGCAGCCGAGGATTCCGCAACCGGCGCATTGAGGAAGCGGATGCCGATGCCGGCCTTGCGGAATTGCTCGATCAGGATTTCCTGCCGCTGGACCGAATCCTGATCCGGATAGCCGAGGATTTCGATCGTCGTCCCCTCCTTGAAGCCCGCTTCGGCGAGCAGCTTGCGGGCCTTGTCGGGATCGTAGGGATAAAGCTCCGCGACGGATTTGTCGTAAGCCCAATGCGATTTCGGCAGGTTCATATGGGCCGGTTCGGCAAGGCCTGCGAGCGCTGCCTTGACGAAGGCTTCGCGATCGATGGCGAAGTTGAAAGCCTTGCGGACCCTGACGTCGTCGAACGGCGGCCTGGCCCAGTTCAGGAAAATCTGAAACACATAGAGCGTCGGCCCGTTGACGACCTTGAGGTTATTCGATCGCTCGACGACGACTTTCTGGCGCGGCGGCAATTGATAGATCAGGTCGTTCTGCCCTGCCGTGACCGAGCGCACGCCGGTCGTCAGTTCGGGAATGATCGCAAACTCGATGCCATCGGGATAGGGCCGGTTCGGCTTCCAGTATTTTTCGTTGCGCTTGACGATGATGCGTTCGCCATCGGCCCAACTGACAAAGGCATAGGCGCCGGCGCCAACCGGCGTGCGATTGACCGCACCGCCATTGGCTTTGACAGCCGTCGGCGAAACCATCATGCCGGCGCGGTCGGAGAGAATACCGGGCATCGCGGTATCCGGCGTGTTCAGCTTCAGCGTCACCTGCATCGGGCCGGTGACCGCCACCGACGCCATGGTGGCAAGGTCGGCCTTGATGTTCGATTTAGGATCGGTCTTGTTGCGCTCGAAGTTGAATTTGACGGCTTCGGCATCGAGCGGCGTGCCGTCATGAAAGGTCACGCCGGGCCGGATGTTGAGCACGAAGGTCGTCGGATCGGTGAAACTCCAGCTTTCAGCGAGTCCCGGCTTCGGTTTCAGGGTATCAAATTCCCACTCGGTCAGCGTGTCGTACATGGTGAACAGAAACGCGTGATCCGAGCCGGCACCGCCGGTGGCCGGATCGAGGCTCGAGGGGTTGGTGAAGGCCGAGACGCGCAACACGCCACCGCGCTTCGGCGTGCCCTGCGCAAAGGCCTCGCTGCCAAGCGCTGCACCGGCGACGGCGCCCGTCATCAGCGCCATCAATTCGCGTCGCGTGGTCGTCATCATGAGCTATCCTCCACTCGTTGATTCATTCATCGCGCTGTCGATTACATGAAGCCGGGATTACTTGGCAGATAGCGCTGCCAGTCGCCAAATTTCTCCGCCGACAACAGCACCATAGGGACGGTAATTCGCATGCCGCTGGCGGTAGCGATGCCAAGCGAAGCTTCGTTCACACCGGGAAGAAACGCTGACACGTGCGGCGCACCGCTTGCCGCGGCAATATCGAGCGCCGTTGCAAAGGCGATCCCCATGTCTTCTCGTTGCAGGACCGCAAGCGGTCCGATGTGCCCGCTGGCACTGACATAGGCGTAGCCGACGCAATCCTCTCCCCGATAAAGCAGGACACCGCTGGCGGCACTGTCCCCACGCAGGAAAACGTGATGCTTGTCGCGCGAAAAGCCGAGTGCACTGCCATCGAGCCGCGCAAGCAGTTCCCGATGTGCCGGCGTATCCGCGATGTCTACGGTGCGAAAGCGCTCGTCGAGCGACCGATCCTTCAACGCCTTGCTTTCAGCCCTAAAGAAATAGATCGGCAGCCTCGGAAGCAATCCATGCTTGATATAGAGGCCGGTCGATACGATGTTGAACGTGAAGGTGATGAGCGCCCGGTTGCGTGCTCCCGACCTTCGCGCATGCTCGAAGGCGCGCGCCAGAAGCGCGCCGCCAATTCCGTCGCCCTGGCTGGTGGGACTTACGAACAGCTGCGCCAGGAACCAGAAATCACCTGTAATCCAGCTGAAGGTGAAGCCGACGATTTCCCCATTGACCTCGGCCACCCAGAGGCCATCCGGATCGTCCTTCAGCGAAAACAGCTGAAAATCCGCGGGCCGGACGCTTGCAATCTTGCCAAAGCCGTGACGTTCCGTGAGATCGTTGATGCTGCGCACGACCAGTTGCTGGGCAGTCTGCAGTTCCTCAGCACGCGCGGGACGGATGATCAGTGCCATGCCTATCCCCGGTCCGGTGAAAAGTTCGGACGGTCGGCGAAATGGCAGGCGACCCAGTGATCGGGCATCAGCTCGCGCCAGGCCGGGGTCTGTTCCGCGCAGACCGGCTGCGCATATTGGCAGCGGGTGCGGAAACGGCATCCCGAGGGCGGATCGATCGGGCTCGGAATTTCGCCCTGCAGGATGATGCGGCGGTCGCTGCGCATCGTCGAGGGCAGCGGCAGCGGCTCCGCCGACAGCAGCGCCTGCGTATAGGGATGCAGCGGCCGTCCGGAAACGCGCTCGGTCGGGCCGAGCTCGACAAAGCGGCCGAGATACATCACCGCGACCCGCTCGCTGATATGGGAGACCACGGCAAGGTCGTGGGTGATGAAGACGTAGGTCAGCCCGAGTTCGCGCTGCAGCTCGGCGAACAGATTGAGCACATCGCCGCGGATCGACATGTCGAGCGCGGCCACCACCTCGTCGCACACGATCAGTTTTGGCCGCAGCGTCAGCGCGCGCGCAATCACCACGCGCTGCTTTTGGCCGCCGGAAAGCTGATGCGGATAGCGCTCGCCGACTTCCGATGGCAGGCCGACGCGGTCGAGCGCCTCGCGTGCGATCTTCACCCGCTGCTCCCTGCTGCCGGCGCGGGCCAGTTCCAATGGCTCCAGCACGGATGACATAATGGTCATGCGCGGGTTCAGCGCCGCATTCGGGTCCTGGAAAATGATCTGATAGTCGCGGCGATGGCTTTGGAACTGCCTTCGCGGGAGGGCTTGCGGATCGATGCCGTTGTGCAGGATGGCGCCCGCGCTCGGCTTCAGCAGAAACACCAGCGCACGGCCGATCGTGGTCTTGCCCGATCCGGATTTGCCGATGATGCCAAAGGTCTCGCCGCGGCGGACGTCGAAATTGACGCCATCGACCGCCTTCACGGTGGCGCGGCGATCCATGGTCTGGAAGCGCACCTCGAGATCGCGCACCGAGACGATCGAATCCGTTGTCGCTTGCGCCGAGATCATTGCGCCACCATGGCGGCGATCGGCGCGGTGGCCGCATGTTCCAGCGCGCCGGGCAATTGCAGTTCCCCGGCCCGCCAGCAACGGACCTTGCGGCCGCCCCCGGCATCGCGCAATTCCTGCTCGGCGTCACAGCCGTCGACCGCATGGGAACAGCGCGCCTTGAAGCGGCAGCCGTTCGGCATATCCATGATGGACGGCACCCGGCCCGGGATCGACGCCAGCTTGCCGCGCCGCGGGCTCAGATGCGGCAGCGAGCGCAGCAGGCCGGACGTATAGGGATGCAGCGGCCGGACCAGCGCATCATCGACGGCGGCGTCCTCGATCACCTCGCCGGCATACATCGTGATCATGCGCGTGCAGGTTTCGGCGACGACGCCGAGATCATGCGTGATCAGCATCAGTGCCGTGTGCGAGGTTTCGCTGAGGTCGCGCAGCAATTCCAGAATTTGCGCCTGCACGGTGACGTCGAGCGCCGTGGTCGGCTCGTCCGCGATCAGGAGCTGCGGCCCGCAGATCAAGGCGGCGGCAATCATCACGCGCTGGCGCATGCCGCCGGAAAGCTGGTGCGGGTAATCGTCGATGCGCCGTTCCGGCGAGGCGATGCCGACGCGGCGCAGCATGTCCAGCGTGCGCGCCCTCGCCTCCTCCCGGTCGACGCCGGTATGAACGCGCAGCGTCTCGGATATCTGGTGGCCGACGGTGAACACCGGATCGAGCGCGCTCATCGGCTCCTGAAAGATCATGGCGATCCGCCGGCCGCGGATATCGCGCATCCGTCGCGCGCTGCAGGAGGCGAGATCGACGCCGTCGAACAGGATCGAGCCGTCGAGGCCGGCGAGATTGTTCGGCAGCAGCCGCAGGATCGAAAGCCCGGTGATGGTCTTGCCGCAGCCGCTTTCGCCGACGATGCCGACGCGTTCGCCAGGCGCAATGTCGAAATCGATCTTGCGCGTCGCCTGCCACACGCCGTGCGACGTCTTGAAGCTGACACCGAGGCCGCGCACCGACAGCAGCGCTTGCGAGCCGCGCGCGCCGCCATCAGATCCGCGCTGTGCCTGGTGGGCGGTCGCCATCAGCCCGCCGCTCGCTTCTTCTCTTTCACAAGCTGTTCCTCCATCAGCATCTCGGTTCCGATGATGCCGTCGCGTGCCAGTTGCTCGAGTTCGGCCTCCGACAGCCCAAGCAGCCCCGAAAGGATCTCTTTATTATGCTCGCCCAGCGTCGGCGGCGCGCTGCGGATCGCGAACGGCTTTTCGCTCTCGCGGAACGGCAGCGACGGCTGCGGGTGCTTGCCGATGAAGGCGCGATCGATCTCCTGGATAAAGCCGCGGGCGCGCAAATGCTTATCCCCGAGCAGTTCGATCGGCAGCCGCGCCACGCCTGAGGCGACGCCTGCGGCTTGCAGCGCGTTCATCGCCTCATCCGGGGTGTGCTTCTCCGTCCAGTTCGATATCGCGGCCTCGATCTCGCTCTCTATCTTGCGCCGTCCAGCCGCCGTCTTCAGCGACTTCATCCGCCGCCCAGTCGGGCCGGCCTAACAGTGTCGCGAGCCTGGGCCACATCGCGTCACTCGACGCCGCGACGACGATCCAGCCATCCTCGCCGGCACAGCGGAAGCAGCCATGCGGCACAAGATCCGGATGGCGGTTGCCGTACTTCACCGGCTCCTTGCCATCGATCGAATGCGCGATAATCCAGGGCGCGGCGAACGGCATCATGCACTCGATCTGCGCGAGATCGATGAACTGTCCCTCGCCGGTGAGCTTTGCATGGATCAGCGCCGTGAGAACCGCGGCACAGCCGTTCAATCCGCCGACCGCGTCGCCAAACGCCGTGTGGCTCATGACCGGCGGACCGCCGGCATCTCCGACCACGCTCGGCAGACCTGAACCCTGCTCCAGCGTCGAGCCATAGGCGCGGCAATCGCGATGGACGCTGCCGGCGCCGAAGGCCGACATCGACATCATCACGAGTTTTGGATTGAGCTTTTTCAGCACGTCATAACCCAGGCCGAGTTTCGGCAGCACCTCGACGGAGTAATTGTCGACCACGACATCGGCGTCGGCGATCAGTTGCTTTGCCAGGTCAAGCCCCTGCGGCCGGGTCAGATCGAGCGTGATGCCGCGCTTGTTGCGGTTCATGATGCAGTAGCGGGCCGCCTTCTCGTACATCTTTCCCAGCACGTAAGCCGGCCGCCGGTCGACGCCACGCCACCAGTCCGGATACTGGATCGCCTCGATCTTGATCACATCGGCGCCGAGATCGGCGAGCGTGCGGGTGCAGATCGGGCCGGCCCAGCCCATCGAGAAATCGATGACGCGGATGCCTTCAAGCGGCAGGCGATTTGAACCGCTGGCGCCGGGTACCGGCCTGGCCGGCGGCGGCGCGCTCGCGGCGGCGGCCGGCTGCTGTTCACCGATGCCGGGAACCTTTCCGCCCCGCCGTGGCGGCGTGCCCGTCAGGCGCTGCATGGAGCCGGCGGCAAAACCGTTTTCATCGCCGATCGCGATCGGCACGATCGCCCCGCGCGCCCTCTTCTCTTCATCGGCGATCAGATCGGCGATCTCGGGCACCGGCACGATCGGGATCTTTCGGCGCAAGCCTTCGGCGAACCATTCCTGCGCGGTGCGCTGCTTCAGCCGCGGCAATATCTTGCTCTCGATCATTTCGACATGCTGCAGCCGGTCGACCCCCATGAACAGCGTGGCGTCGTCGCGAAGATCGAGCAGTCCCAGCATTTCGCAAAACGCCCGCCATTGCGCGGGCGTTACCGTGGTGACGCCGAGCCAGCCTTGCTTCGTCTCGTAGATGCCGACCGGAAAGGTCGGCCAGAACCGGTTGACGCCGATCCGGCGCATGATGTCGCCGCGCAGGAACGACTCGAACATGATGTATTCGGTCACCGCGATGCTGGATTCGAAGATGCTGAGCGCGAGGGTCGCGCCGCGGCCGTCACGCATGCGGCCGAGCGCCGACGAGGCCGCCGCGATGAATCCCCAGAGGCCGCCAAGGATGCCGGTCTGGAAATCCGGCGCGTGCATCGGCGGTCCCTCGACCGGCCCGACCAGTTTGATCAGCCCGGTCAGCGCCCGGATCGTCGAATCCGTCGCCTCGAATTTCGCGTAGGGCCCGTCATGGCCGAACCAGCTGGTTTCGACATGAATGAGTCGCGGATGTTTGCGCTTCAGCGCGGCGAGATCGATGGCCGGACAATCCGCCGCGTCGATATCGCGGCCATCGACCAGAATGTCGCAGCCGGCGATGAGTTCAGCGAGACGCGCTGCCGGCAGTCCCGTCGTTGGGATCGAGCACGACACTCGACTTGTTGAAATTGAGAAACGCGAACCACGCGCTCTGCCCCTTTGGCGTCAGTGGCGCGGTGCGGCGAAGCGGATCGCCCTGCGGCGGTTCGACCTTTTGAACCGTTGCGCCGAAATCGGCAAACAGCCGCGCACAATAACTACCCGCCGCCGCGCTTCCGATCTCGACAACCCGCAGATGCGACAGCGCGCCCATTACGTCTCCCCGTTGCCGAAATGCCCATTGCGCTTGCGCTGGTTCAGCTTTTTGTTTGGCAAGCATCAAACCTCGCCCGGCATGCGATGCAAGCGGAATTTTATTCCCTGACACGGAATTGGAATCGCGTGGGGCTGATTGGGACCGACGGTCTGAACGCAGCAACCGCCTAGCGGCAATCCAGCTGCATCTCGAACCAGTTTTGCAGGCTGGCGGAAAGCGGCTGCCATGCACGCTGCAAACCAGACAACTGCCTCGCATTGGCGCGGTACATGCCGCGCAATTCCGTCTCGATCGCCGGCAGATCGACACCCATGCAGCGCCCCTCGCTCACTACGGTACGCCCGTCAACGACGACGTCACGCACCATCGACGCGTTGCCGCGCGCAAACAGCAGTTCGAGCGGATCGACCGGCATGATCTGGTCGCGATCGAGACGATCGAGATCGATGGTGACGAAGTCGGCCGGCGCGCCGGGCACCAGCTCTCCTGTTCCCGGCGCACCCGTTGCCTTGCGCCCGTTGCGCACGGCGAGCCCGAAAAATTCGGAACACGTCCATGTCCGCTTGAAGCCGAGCCCGCCGTGCATCCCCTGCACCAGCCGCATTTCCCTGATGACGTCGTCGTCTTCATCGAGTGCCAGGCCGTCGACGCCGACGGCAATGCCGCAACCGCATCTGTGTGCGGCGGCGACCGGCGCGAGACCGGAGCGCAGATGCATGTTGGAGCTGAAATTGGTGACGATGCGCGCGCCGGAGGCAGCGATCATTTCAAGTTCGTCCGGCCGGGCGTGGATGCAATGCGCCAGTGTCAGCCGCTCCGACAGGAAGCCGATATCGCTGAGGTATCGGACGATGCCTTGCGGATAATTCCGGTCCGCCCAGGCGCGCTGGTAGATGGTCTCGAGCAGGTGCATGTGAATGCGGCGGCCGGTGCGCGCCGAATTTTCGGCAACCGCTTCGAGCAGCGGCTTCGAGCACCACTGCACGCCGGCGGGCCCGAGTTGCACATCGACCTTTGGGCCGGCAATTGCGGAGGCGATGGCGTCGGTGAGCTCGATGTATTCCCTTGGCGACATCGGCGCGCGCACGAACAGTCCCTTCGATCGCCTTGCGATCATCGTCCGCAAGAGCCGAGAGAACCGGCTCGCCATCGCCGTACACGACCGGATTCTGATCCCGCACCGCGATCGCAAAGGCGATGCGAATACCGACGTCGGCAGCCGCTTTGCCGATCGCCTTGGCTTCGTCCAACAGCGGCATTCTCCCGCTCGGACGGGTGTAATGCACCATCATCGCCGCGCACCCGGACCGCGCCGAGCGCGCCAGCGCGGAAGCAGCCGTCAGATAAGGATCGACTGGGGTCCCCAACGCCGAACGCAGGATCCAGCTTTCCAGCGGCATGCCGACTGCGCCAAATGACGACGCGGTCGGCCGCGCATGATCATGGGCATTGACGAAGGCCGGCATAACAAAAGAGCGCCGCCCGGTGACCGGTGCGGCGCTCTCCGAGATTTCAGTGATGATCCCATTATCGTGCCGCAGCACGACATTTTCGATGACGCCGCGGTCATGACCACAGAACAGGCTGCTTGCCAAAACTTCCGTGGCCATGATCGCGTATCACCTCGGCGTCAGTTCGCGGTGTAGACCAGTTCACGCTCGGCGCGCGGCGGCAGGAATTCGCGCGAGAACACTTCGGCGGGCGTCGGCGCGCGGGCGAGCTGATAGCCCTCGACCACGATGCCGATGGCGCGGGCCATGCGGTCATCCTTGACGTCGCCGACGCCGATGTCCTTCATTTCGGGCGAGACGATCAGCTTCTCGTAGGAGAATTGCAAGCGGCGCTTTTCGACTTCCTCGTTGATCAGGTTGTCGTAATTGACCGTCGCCTTCATGCCGGCTTTCTGGTCCTTGCCGACCGCGATCACCGCCTTGTTGACGGCGCGGACCAGGCCCGCCACCGCCTTCGGGTTGGAGGCCAGCAGCTTCTTCGACACCATCATGCCGTTGGAATAGAGATCGAGCCCGTAATCGCCGAACATGAACCATTTGTAGTCCTTGTCGGGATCCTGGCGGTTCAGCACCAGATTGAAATAGCTGGTGATGTTGAACACCAGGGCGCCGTCGATATCGCCCTTGATCAGCATCGGCTCCTGCAGGTTGGGCGCCATGTTGGAGATCTTGATCTTCTCGCCTTCCAGCCCGTTCTTGCGGGCGAACACCGGCAGCAGCCGCGTGGTCGGCGTGCCCTGCGCGCCGCCGAGCGTGTGGGTTTCGAAATCCTTGATGGTGTTGATGCCGCTGGTCTTCTTGGCGACGATCGCAAACGGCGGCTGATTCCAGATCATGTAGACCATCACAGGGGCTTCCTGCGGCTTGGTGGAAGCATTCTGGATGATGGCGTTGACGTCACCGAAGCCGGCGTCATAGGCGCCGGACATCACGCGCGTCACCGTGGCGCCCGAGCCTTCGCCCTGGTCGATCACGACGTTCAGGCCCTCTTCCTTGAAGAAGCCGTTGTCCTTGGCATAGAAGAACGCGGCATCGCTGCCCTGGGTTTTCCAGCCCAGCGTGAATTTTATCGTGGTTTCCTGTGCGGCGGCCGTGCCCGCAAACAGGAGCATTCCGAGCAGTGCAGCGCTTGTTCTTTTCAGCATGATGATCTCCTCAAGTGAGCGATTAGGTGGTGATCAGGTCGTTCTTGCGGGTGGCCCAGCCGGTGACGCGGCCCTCGATGATGGCGAAGATGGCGTAGAGCGCGACGCCGAGGGCGGCGAGCACGAACAGCCCGGCGAACACCAGCGGCACGTTGAAATTCGAGGATGCGGTCATCATCACGTTGCCGATGCCGCGGTTGGAGGCGACCGTCTCCGACAGCACGGCGCCAACGAAGGCGTAGCTGATCGCGACCTTGAGCGAGGCGAAGAAGAACGGCATCGTTCTGGGCAGGCCGACATTCCAGAGGATGTCGAACTTGCTGGCGCCGAGCGCCTTCAATACGTCCTCGAGTTCCGGCTCGGTGGTTGCCAGCCCCGTCGCGATATTGACGACGATGGGGAAGAAACAGATCGACAGCGCCGTCAGCACCGCGGGCACCGAGCCCGAGCCGAACCAGAGCACGAAAATCGGCACCAGCGCGACTTTCGGGATCGAGGAAAATCCAACCAGCAGCGGATAGGCAGTGTCGTAAGCGGTTTTGGAAACCCCGATGATGGCGCCAAGCACCACGCCGAGCGCCACGCCCAGGACAAAACCGATCATGGTGGTCGCCAGCGTCTGCAGGATGTGCGGCCAGAGGATCGGGAATTTTTGCACCAGCGTTATCAGGATCTGCGACGGGCGCGGCAGCACCAGATCCGACATGCCCGTTATCAGGCAAAACAGCTCCCAGGCGGCGAAGAACAGCACGATCAGCACCGCCGACCACGCCTTTTGACGGAGATCGATACCGGCCATGATCAAACCGTTCCTTCCTGCGGCGTGCTTCGCGCATCGACGATGAAGGCACGCAGTTTCTGATTGAGCGCCACGAAGTCGGGTTCGAAGGTCATCGCGACCGTGCGTGGTCGGCTGAAGGTCACGCGGCTGTCGTCGAGGATGCGGCCCGGCCGCGCGCTCATCACGCAGATGCGGCTCGCCAGGAACGCGGCCTCGCGCAAATCGTGCGTCACCAGAAGCACGGTCGCCTTGTGGGTCATCCAGAGATCCTGGAGGATCGACCACAGCTCCTCGCGCGTGAACTGATCGAGCGCACCGAAGGGTTCGTCGAGCAGCAGCAGGCGCGGTTCGTGGATCAACGCGCGGCAAAGATTGGCGCGCTGAAGCATGCCGCCGGAAAGCTGCCAAGGGAATTTGCTGCCAAAGCCCTTGAGCCCGACCTGTTCCAGCAGCGCATTGGCCTTGTCTCGAAACTCGGTACGGCGCAGCTTCCTGAATTGCGAGCGGTAGGGCTCGACGATCTTGAGCGGCAGCATGATGTTCCGCTCGATCGTCATCCAGGGCAGCATGGTCGGATTCTGGAAGGCCATGCCGACCCGCAACGCCCTCGCCGCGACTTCGCGGCCGCCGACGATGACAGCGCCGGTCGTTGGCTGAACCAGCCCGCTTGCCAGCCGCAAAATGGTCGATTTGCCGCAGCCGGAGGGACCGACCAGGGCTACGAACTCGCCGTCGGCGATGCGCAGCGTCGTCTTTGCCAGCGCCGGCACCGCCCGCGCGCCGCGGCCGAAGGTGACGGAAGTGTCCGACAATTCGATCGCGATTGGCGCGGCATTATCGGGGACAGGCATTCCGGCGAATTCTGAAACTGGCTTGCATGCGCATCATAATCAAAGTGCATGCAAGCCGGATGCCAGCCAGACCTGCCCAATAAATCAACGGTTTCGTGAAAATCGGCCGAAAGATGCGGATTCGATTTAGGCAATTGGCGCGCAAAAGTGCATGCAATTGAGGCGCAGAACTGTGTGACAGTCATGATATAGAGGGGAATCAACGAAGCACGTTTGGGGACCGCCGATGGCGCCACGCTCCACCGGGAAGAAAGCCGAATCCTCCGACAAGGTCGGCGTGATCTGCCGCGCGCTGCGCCGCGCCATCATCGAACAGGCGCTGGAGCCCGGCGCGAAATTGCCGGAGGATTCGCTTGGCGAACGCTTTGGCGTCAGCCGCACGATCGCGCGCCACGCGCTGGGACAACTGGCCGCCGAGGGTCTCGTCGAACTGCGCCGCAACCGGATTGCGGTCGTGGCCACGCCGAGCTGGCAGGAAGCGCGCGACGCTTTTGACATCCGTATCGAACTCGAACGCCTCGTGGTGCGGCAACTCGCCGGCAAGCTGACCAAGAGCCAGATCGCCGAGTTGAATGCCCATGTCGATGCCGAAGATCGCGCCCGCGACGGCACCGACGCGGTATCGATCCGGCTGGCGACTGAATTCCACATTCTGCTCGCCAACATGACCAACAGCCCGATCCTGGTTCGCTATGTCAGCGAAGTCGCTTACCGCTGCTGCCTGACACTCTCGCTATACAGCCGGCCGCATTCGTCGGAATGCGCGATCAACGAACATCGCGCGATCATCGCTGCATTGGTCAAGGGCGACGAAGCCAAGGTGATGAGCCTGATGCATAGCCATCTTGATTCCGTGGCCAATCGCGCCCTGGTGGCGCCGGCGCCGCAGCGCGGCCGGGATTTGCTCGATATCCTCGCGCCCTACGCCGATGAGGGCGACAGCGACCGCGTCGTGAAGATGCCGAAGGTGGTGCGGGCGCGGTAGAATCCCTACCGTCATTGCGAGCGAAGCGAAGCAATCCAGCTTCCTTTGCTCGACAAGAAAGCTGGATTGCTTCGTCTGCTTTGCTCCTCGCAATGACGGAAAGTGTGAAGCGATCGCCAGCGGGTCGCGCGATCGCGCGCCCGATGACAGGCTCCGCGAAGCAATCCATCTCGCCTCACGAAAAGCAAAGTGATTGCTTCGTCGCTTCGCTCCTCGCAATGACGGGAATATCGGCTTCAATGCCGCGCTGAACCAGAATGCGTTCCGCGCTGTCGTTCCAGACATCCATCTTCACGATCTGGCCGTTCTGCACCACAAAGCGATCGACATAGCGGTTGCCTTCGAACGGCGTGCCGTCGATCCATTCGCCGTAGAGCGTGCCGATGCTGTAGACCACGGTCTCGCCATTGCCCGGGCACACGTCAAAACGATCCATCTTCTTCTTCACCCAGCGATAGCGCCGCGCATTGAAGCCGGTCGGCCCGCGCGGGTGATCGAACTCGCGTCCGCCGGTAAAGGTGATGATCGTTCCCGGCTTCATATAGGCGGCAGCCGCGTCCGGATCCGGGATCATCGACGCCGTGAGATAGGCCTCCACGATTGCCGCATCGGACAGCGGAAGAGGTTCGGACTTGGCAGCGACGGTCATGGCGAATTTCTCCTGAGACAGTATTCTACAATCCGGCACTCAAACTGCATGCACATATTTTGAACAGTTTTGCCACTGGATTGCACACAATCTGGAGCTGCCTGATTGGTGCGCTTCCGCTAGGTTGCCCTTTCCTGCCGAGGCTCTAATCCCCCATGAACGCACGAACCGCCTTCGATCTGGTCTTCCGCCGCGCCATCACCCGGTCCGCGGCAACGCCGGTCGATATCGGGATATCCGGCGGAAAGATCGCCGCGATCGCGCCAAAACTGTCCTGTGAGGCGGCCGAGATTGACGTCGGCGGCAAGCTGGTGCTGCCGGGCTTCGTCGATACCCACATCCATCTCGACAAGGCCTGCCTGCTCGGCCGCTGCGGCCACGACCATGCCAGCGTCAGCGATGCTATCCGCGCGGTGGCCGAGATGAAGCGGGATTTTACTGTCGAAGACGTCTATGCCCGCGGCGCCCGCGTGATCGAGCGCGCCATCGTTCACGGCACCACCCGCATGCGGACCCATGTCGAGATCGACCCGCGCATCGGCTTGCGCGGCTTTGAGGCCATCAAGGCGCTGAAGCGGGACTATGCCTGGGCGCTCGACCTCTCGATCTGCGCCTTCCCGCAGGAAGGGCTGACCAACGATCCCGGCGCCGAGAAATTGCTGGTCGCCGCGCTGGGCGACGGCGCCGATCTGATCGGCGGCTGCCCCTACATGGACACCGACCCGAATGCGCAGATCGAAATACTGTTCGACCTCGCCCAGCAATTCGACGTCGATGTCGATCTGCACCTCGACTTCGATCTCGACCCGTCCTGGTGGCATCTCGACGAAGTCTGCCGGCAGACCGAGCGGCGCAATTATCAGGGCCGGGTCGCGATCGGCCATGCCACCAAACTCTCGGCGCTGCCGCCGGAACGTTTGCAGGCGACAGCCGATCGACTGGCCAAGGCCGGCGTCGCCGTTACAGTGCTTCCCGCGACCGACCTCTATCTGATGGGGCGTGACGCTACCCACAACGCGCCGCGCGGACTCACGGTAGCGCACAGACTGGTCGAAAGCGGCGTGCTGTGTTCGGTCGCAACCAACAACGTGCAAAATCCCTTCACGCCGTTCGGCGATGCTTCGCTACTGCGCATGGCAAACCTCTACGCCAATGTCGCACACGCTGCCGTCAGCGAATTCGACGCCTGCCTCGATCTCGTGACCGATCTGCCGGCGCGGCTGATGAACCTGCGCGACTACGGCATCGAGGTCGGCAACCCCGCCGATCTCGTGATCCTCGACACCGACAGCGGCCCAGGCGCTATTGCCGAATTACCCGATGTCCTCGCCGGCTACAAGAACGGCCGCCAGGTATTCGAGCGGCAGCGCCCTACCCTGTTTCCGCCGAACTAGCCGGGACATTCGCGCGCGGCGGCATGCGGTCGCGCGCAATTGACCTGCCCGCCGATCCGTTGTTCTTTCAGAGCAACCAGAACAAGACCGGGCAGGAAACCATGACCAGGAAGAGCATCGTCAGAAGCCTCGAAACCCTTTCCTGCGACGCCGGCTGGCGAAACTACCACTTCGTCAAGATCGTCACCGAAGACGGCATCACCGGCTGGAGCGAGTTCGACGAGGGATTTGGCGCGCCGGGCGTGACCGCGGCAATCGAGCGGCTGTCGGCGCGGGTGGTCGGCAAGAATGCCTTTCAGCACGAGCGCATCTATGCAGAGCTGTTTTCGGCGACCCGCCCCGCTGCCGGCGGCGTGGTGGCGCTGGCGATCGGTGCGATCGAGAATGCGCTGCTCGACGTCAAGGCCAAGGCGCTGGGTGTGCCCTGCTACGAACTGCTCGGCGGAAAAATCCGTGACCGCGTCCGGGTCTACTGGTCGCATTGCGCGACCTGGCGCATCAACCATCCCGACTGGTACAAGCCGCCGATTACCAGCCTCGACGGCGTCAAGGCGATCGGTCGCGAGGTGCGCGAAAAGCACTTTACCGCGCTGAAGACCAACATCTTCGTCTACACCGACGGCAAGCCGCAGGGCTGGCGGCCGGGTTTTGGCTCGCCGTTCGAACCCGAGATCAACGTCGACCGCAAGGTGCTCCGCAATCTCTGCATGCACCTCGAAGCGATCCGCGACGGCGCGGGTCCCGATGTCGATCTCCTGCTCGACCTCAATTTCAACGCCAAGACCGAGGGCTACCTGAAGATATTGCGGGCGATCAAGGACATGGACATGTTCTGGGTCGAGATCGACAGCTTTAGTCCGGAAGCGCTCGGCTATATCCGCCGCCAGAGCCCGCACCCGATCTCGTCCTGCGAGACGCTGTTGGGCCTGCGCGAATTCCTGCCCTATTTCCGCGAACAGGCGATGGATGTCGCGATCATCGACACGCCGTGGAACGGCGTGTGGCAATCGATGAAGATTGCGAGTGCCGCAGAGCATCTGGAGATCAACGTCGCCCCGCATAATTTCTACGGCCATCTCTGCACCATGATGAACGCGCATTTCTGCGCGGCGGTGCCGAATTTGCGGATCATGGAAACCGATATCGATCGCCTCGCCTGGGATCATGAGTTGTTCACCCATTTGCCCGAATATGTCGACGGCCATCTCGTCATCCCGGACCGGCCGGGCTGGGGCACCGAACCCAACGAGGAAGGCCTGCGCGCGCATCCCGCGAAGAACAAGGGCGGACTGTTGAATTACGGGCAGGCGAAGCGCTAGCGGAGCGCAATATCCAGCCAGCCCAGTGCATTCACGCTGACGCGGTCGCCGGTGTCGACCAGCACGGTGGTGGTCTCGGCTTCGATGATGGCGGGGCCGGTCAGCGAATGGCCGGGCTGCAGCGTATCGAAAGCATAGACGGGGATATCGCGCCAGCCGCCGAAATAGGCCTTGCGCGTGCCCTGCGGCTTGCAAGTTGATGCCTGCTTCGCGGCCTTCGCGCTTTCGCCTCGCTGCGATACTTCACCGATGGCGGCGACACGGGCGTTGACGAACACGACCTCCTGGCCGGGCGAGGCATAGGTGTAGAGTTCTTCGTGGCGGCGATGGAACCGTTTCTCGATGTCATCGACCAGCGAGGCCGCATTCCAGTCGAGATCGTTGAGCGACACGTCGATTTCAAAGATCTGCTCGCCATAGCGCATCTCGGCGGAGCGTTCGATGGCGATGGGTCCCTTGAACCAGGCGCGCAACCGGCCGGCGGCCTGCTGCTCCAATTCGCCATACAGCGCCCGCACCTCTTCGGCCGAAATGCGCGCACCCGCGCCGTAATGGGTGCGGCTGACTTCATAGCGGAGATCGCTGGTCAGCATGCCCCATGCCGACAACACCGATGCCACCGTCGGCACGATGATGCGCTTGATCTCCAGTTCGCGCGCAATCTCCGCCGCATGCAGTCCCGCCGCGCCGCCAAAGCTCAGCATCGCGAATTTCCGGGGATCGACGCCGCGGCGCAGCGTCATCAGGCGGATGCCGTCGGCCATCTTCAGATTGATCATGCGATAGATGCCGGCGGCGGCCTCCAGCCGCGACAGGCCGAGTGACGCCGCGACACGATCGACTGCCGCTTCAGACGCCGCGCGATCGAGCGGTCGCGCGCCGCCCATGAAGGCGGAGGCATCGAGATAACCGAGGACGACATTGGCGTCGGTGACGGTCGCGGCCATGCCTCCGTTGCCGTAACAGGCCGGGCCCGGGATTGAGCCTGCGCTTTCCGGGCCGACCCGCAACGTGCCGCTGCCATCGACGCTCGCAATCGAGCCGCCGCCGGCTGCGATGCTGGCGATATCGAGGCTGCGCAACGCGATGCGCTGTCCCGCCAGCATGCCGTCGGCCGAAAGCGAGGCCTGGCCATCCGAGATCAGCGAGATGTCGGTGCTGGTGCCGCCCATGTCGAATGGCACGAGATCGCTGATTCCGAGCAGATCGGCGCAGCGCCTTCCGCCGGAGACGCCGCCGGCCGGACCCGACAGCACCGTGCCGGCGGCAAGGCGCGAGGCTTCTTCCACCGGCGCCATGCCGCCATGCGACAGCACGATGAAGAGGCTGCCCTTGAAGCCGGCTTCGATCAGCCGCTTTTCCAGATTGGTCAGATAGCGCCGCACCACGGGTTCGACATAGGCGTTCACAACCGTGGTCGAGACGCGCTCATATTCCTTGATCTGCGGCAGCACGTCGCTCGATCGCGACACGTCGATGCCTGGTAACGCCGCGCGCAAGCGTTCGACGGCGGCAAGTTCATGCGCAGGATTGAGATAGGCGTGCAGAAAACAGACCGCGACTGAATTTGCGCCGGAATCCTTTACCGCCGCGATCGCGCCATCAAGCGAACCGGTATCAAGCGGAACAGATACCTCGCCACTTGCCTTCAATCGCTCCCGGACGCCAAGCCGTCGCTCGCGCGGCACCAGCGGTTCCGGCGGCGGCGAGCGCAAATCGTAGCGATCGGGTTTTAATCCCTCGCGCATTTCGAGGACGTCTCGGTGGCCCTCGGTGGTCAAGAGCGCGACTTTTGCGCCCTTGCGCTCCAGCAGCGCATTGGTCGCAACCGTGGTGCCGTGGACGAGCCGGTCCGTCCTGGCAAGCATCTCCGCGCGCGTCACGCCGAGCCGCCGCGCCAGCTCATCCAGCCCCGCCATCACGCCGATGGATTGGTCCGCGGGAGTCGATGGCGATTTCGCAAACACCGTGCGCCCGCTCTCATCCGCAGCCACCAGATCGGTGTAGGTGCCACCGACATCGACGCCGATCGTGTACATGCTACGACCGCTCCGCCGATGTATCGGCCGTCAGGCCCTGCTCTGCATCGCGCCTGCGCGCATCCGCCGAGCGTTTTGCCGGCGGCCCCCAGCCGCCGCCACCGGAGGAGCGTATTTCCAGGCAATCGCCGGGGCGTAGTTCGATGCCGACCTCCTTGGTGCGCAACTCGCGCGGCTCGCGCCCTTCCGAGACCAGCCGATATTGATGCGGCGCGCCATCCTCACCGCCGAGCATGCCGCAGGGACCATGGCGCGCACCATCGCCCGCGGTATTGCCGAGCGACGGCTTTGCCGTCTCCAGCACCATGTCGAGCGAAACGCCAAGCCCGCCGCGAAACTGTCCGTCGCCGCCGGAGCCGGCGCGGAATTCATGCAGGCGAAAATGCAGGGGAAAGCGCACCTCCGCGACTTCGATGCTGCCGAATTTGAGCCCGCCCACCGAGTGCCACTCGCCGATCGACGAATAGCCGTCACCGCCGGACGACGCGCCGCCGCCCGGCCGCGCCTGGAACATGTGCCAGATGAAGTTGCGCCCGTTGCGCGGGTTCTCGCCCTGGATTGCGATGCGGAAGCGGCGGCTCCAGCCGGCCATCGCGCGCTCGGGACATGATGCCGACAGCGCCTTCACAATGGCTTCGACGATCTCGTTGGAGGGATGGCTGGTGCACAGCGTCACCGGCCGGCCCGGATCGGCCCACACGATGGTGCCCTGCTTCGCGATCACCTTGAGCGGCCGCAGCGCGCCGTCGTTCTTGGGAATATCGGGATCGATCAGATAGGCAAAGGCCATCGCCACCGCCGCCTGCATGTTGGCGTGCGAAGAATTCACAAAACTGGTCGATTGCGGATCGGACTCCGAAAGATCGACCTCGACGTCGCTGCCCTTTTTGGTGACTTTTGCCGCGATGCGGATGTCGCTGCGGCCATGGCCGTCATCATCGAGGAACGCCTCGCCGTGGAAGACGCCGTCCTTCCAGGTCGAGACCACGGCGCGGGCCTGCTGCTCGGCGGCGTCCAGAATGGCTTCGATCGCAGCTTCAACCGTCGGCGCACCGAATTCGGCAAACAGTTTTGACAACCGCCGCTGGCCGAGATGCGCCGCACCCAGCATCGCCGCGAGATCACCGCGGAATTCGCGGGGGTTGCGAATGTTGAGCGCGAGCAGATCGAGCAGATCCTCGCGCGGCTTGCCGGCCTCATAGAGCTTGATCGGCGGGACGCGAATGCCTTCCTGATAGATTTCGGTGGCGGCGGGATTGTAAGCGCCATGGGTGGCGCCGCCGATATCGCTTTGATGCGCGCGCACGATGGTCCAGAGCAGGCGCTTGCCGCCGTCGAAGATCGGCACGAAGGCGGTCAGGTCCGGCAGATGGCTGCCGCCATGATAGGGATCGTTGAGCAGGATGACGTCGCCGGGCGCAATATCCTTGAAGCGCTCCTCGACCGCGCGCGTCGCCCAGGGCAGCGCGCCGACATGCACCGGAATGTGTTCGGCCTGCGCGATCAGGCGGGCGCGGGTGTCGCAGATCGCCAGCGAGAAATCGCGGCTGGAATTGAGGATTTGGGAATAGGAGGTGCGAAGCATGGCTTCGCCCATTTCCTTCACGATCGAGCCAAGCCGGTGCTGGACGACGGAACGCGTGATGGGATCGATTTTGGGCGCCATGCTTGCCTGGGAATCTTTCGTCAAAGTGTAGCCGACACGTCGGCGAGCGCGCCCGACGCCGCCTCGATAATCGCATCAATATCGGCATCAAGCATCGGCGTCGATAGTGCCATCAATCCATAGCCCGCCGCCAGCACGCCGCGATTGAGCAGCCCGCGGTTGAAGATCGCCTGCCGCTGCGCCTCCTGTTCGGTGAGGTAGGCCGAGCGATAGTCGCGCACCGGACGATCGGCAAAATGGATTTTTAGCAGCGAGCCCAGCCCGACCGTGCCGCCGGGAACACTGTTACGCCGGAAGGCGCCGTTGATGCCTGATCGGACCGCCTCACCCATCGCATCGAGACGCGCGAAGGCGGCGTGGTCGAGCAATTCCATGGCGGCGAGACCCGCGCGCATCGTCACCGGATTGGCGGAAAACGTGCCGCCATGCGGCAGCATCGGTTTTCCCGGCCGCGGGTCGAACACTGCCATGACATCCTTGCGGCCACCGACCGCGCCGACCGGAAAGCCGCCGCCCATGATCTTTCCAAGCGTGGTCAAATCAGGCTCGATATCCCAAATCCCCTGCGCACCGGCATAGCCGAGCCGGAAGGTGATCACTTCGTCGAAGATCAGCAGTGCGCCGACCTCGCGCGTGACGTCGCGCAGCGCCTGCACATACGCCTTGTCGGCTGGCGCGAGACCCGCCCGGTTGGGCATGGGATCGATGAGGACGCAGGCGAGTTCAGGCCCGTGCTCGCGGATCAGGCTGACCGCGGCCTCGGCATCATTGAAGGGAATGGCGACGACATCAGCCAGAACATTATCCGGCGTGCCCCTGGCGTAAGCGACCGAAACCGGGGCGTTGCGGCCCCATTGCTCCGGCGTGGGATCGAGGCTCACCTCGGCGTAATCATAGGAGCCATGATAGGCGCCTTCGCATTTGGCGATTTTTGGCCGGCCGGTGAAGGCGCGCGCGGCCTTCAACGCCATCATCACCGCCTCGGTGCCTGAATTGGTGAAGCGCAACTGATCGACCGACGGCAGCCGCGCCGCCAGCAATTCCGCCAGCTCCACCTCCGACTGCGTCGGCAGGCCGAACGCCGATCCCAGCGCCAGTTGATCGGTCGCGGCCTTGATCAGCGCCGGATGGGCGTGGCCGTGAATCAGCGAGGTAAAATTGTTGATGCAGTCGATGAAGGCGTTGCCGTCGAGGTCGAAGACGCGGCAGCCCTCGCCGCGCGCGGCGTAGATCGGATAGGGCTTCATGAATACGGTCGTGCGCGTATTGCCGCCGGGCAGGCTCGACAGCGCGCGATCGTACATTTTCTGTGAGCGGGAATTTGGATCGGGATACATGAAGCCCTTATAGACGAAATTGAACCGGATTCGAGATCAGTTATCCCCGGGAAGGGCTGGTGAAGGCGCTATCGATCACGTCGCCGATCGGCTGCCACGCATCACCGTCAAATTGCACCAGGCGCATCTGCTTGATGGGCCGGAAATCCCTCGGGCCGGTATTGATCGCAATTCCCGGCAACACGGCCGAAGCGCGATAATCCCTGAGCGAGGCTGCCTGCTTCATGATGTTCTCTCGCGTAAGATCGCCGCCGCACTGGGTCAGCACCTGGACCATCGTCTCGGCCGCGGCATAGCCGTACAGCGCATAGCCGTCGTCCTTGTCGCCGTCGGGATAGTATTTGTCCATGAAGGCTGACCACTCCTTGATGGCGGGATCTTCCTTCCACATGGAGTCGCCGGCGTCCTTCAGGAAGGCGGAGGAGATCACGCCGACGGCATTCTGCAGGCCGGCAGGCCGCAGCGCGCTGGCGATCGAGGCAGAGGCATTGTTCAGCAGGAACACCGGATGCCAGTCCAGTTCGGCTACCTTGCGGATGGCGCGGGCAGCCTTGGCAGGCGAGCCGTTGAAGACGAGAATTTCCGCGCCGCTGTCTTTCAGGATCTCGACCTGGCTGTCGATAGAGTTGTCGGAAACGTCAAAAGCAAGGTCGGAAACAATCCTGCTTGCGGTATCGCCGAGACCCTCGCGCAGTCCCTTGTACAGGTCGCGCCCGAACTGATCGTTCTCCCAGAGCACCGCGATCTTGCGTTCGGGATAGGCGACCTGGATATAGTTTGCGAACACCCGGCCCTCGGTCCGGAACGCCGGCTGCCATCCCATCGTCCATGGAAAACGCCGGGGATGCGCCCATTCCTCGTCACCGGAGGCGATGAACAATTGCGGGATCTTTTTCTCGTTGAGGTATTGGCGGGTGGCGAGATTGTCCGGCGTGCCGAACGAGCCGAACATGAAGAGTACTTTTTCCTTCTCGACCAGCTCGCGCGTCCGCTCCACGGCGTCCCGCGGGCTCGAGCTGTTGTCGACGGAAATGAATTTGATCCTGCGCCCGTTGATACCGCCGCGCGCGTTGATCATGTCGAAATACGCGGCTTCAGCCCGGCCGATGGCCGCAAATGCCGCCAGCGGGCCGGTATAGGGCATGATGTTGCCGATGCGGATTTCGGCCATCCTGCTGCGCCGCTGCGGGAGCCGACATCAGCAGCGCGACCGCAAGGAGTGATACCGGACGCAGGTTCTTGATTGGCATTTTCTTGGACTGTCAGTCGGAACACGCTACCGCCATGAGGCTACCCACCCATTGGCGACTTTTACAGGGCAAATTTCGCAAATCCGGGCGGCGTTGCAGGCTAACGCTCTGTCATAATCTGTGGCAAAACGCCCTGCCCCGCGCGCTCCTCCTGCGAGACCAACATGCCAGCACCCAAACCGCCCGCCTTTGAGACCCTGAGCCTGCACGCCGGCCAGCATCCCGACCCCGTGACGGGCGCGCGCGCCGTCCCGATCTACCAGACCACGTCCTACGTGTTTCAGGATTCCGATCACGCGGCGGCGCTGTTCAACCTCGAGCGGGCCGGCCACATCTACACCCGCATCTCGAACCCGACGACGGCGGTGCTCGAGGAGCGGCTGGCGGCGCTGGAAAACGGCGTCGGCGCGATCTGCACCGCCAGCGGCATGGCGGCGATGCATCTGGCGATCGCGACGCTGATGAATGCGGGCGATCATATCGTCGCCTCCGCCTCGCTCTATGGCGGCACCATCAACCTCTTGGCGCACACGCTGCCGCGCTTCGGCATCACCACCACCTTCGTCAAGCCGCGCGCGCTCGACGAATTCCGCGCCGCGATCCGGCCGAACACGCGGCTGGTGATCGGCGAGACCATCGGCAATCCCGGGCTGGAGGTGCTGGACATCCCGGCGGTCGCGCAGATCGCGCATGACGCAAAGATCCCGCTGTTGATCGACAACACGTTTGCGACGCCCTACCTCAGCAAGCCGATCGATCTCGGCGCCGACATCGCGATGAATTCGGCGACCAAATGGATCGGCGGCCACGGCATCGCGATCGGCGGCGTCATCGTCGATGGCGGCCGGTTCGACTGGCACGGCTCCGGCAAATTCCCTGTGCTGACCGAACCCTATGCCGGCTATCACGGCATCGTCTTCGACGAGCAGTTCGGCCAGGCCGCCTTCATCATGCGGGCGCGCACCGAGGGCCTGCGCGATTTCGGCGCGTGCCTGTCGCCGACCAATGCGTTCCAGCTGCTTGCAGGGCGTCGAGACGCTCGGCGTGCGCATGGACCGGCACATGGCGAATACGCTTGCCGTGCTCGAATTCCTGAAGGCCAACAAGGGCGTCGAGTGGGTGCTGCATCCGGCGCTGGAAGATCATCCGGATCATGAGCTAGCGAAAAAGCTGCTGCCGCGCGGCGCCGGATCGATCGTCAGTTTCGGCATCAAGGGCGGCCGGGCCGGCCGGCAAGAAGTTCATCGAGTCGCTGCGAATGATCAGCCATCTCGCCAATGTCGGCGACGCCAAGACGCTGGTGATCCACCCCGCCAGCACCACGCATCAGCAGATGGACGCCGCGCAGTTGAAGGCCGCCGGCGTCGGCGAGGAACTGGTGCGGCTGTCGGTCGGCATCGAAGGCGCGTCAGGACATCATCGACGATCTCGGTCAGGCGCTGCGCGCCTCGCAGAGGGTTTGAGCCATGCAGCTTTCCGTCAACGGCGTTGATATCTTTGTCGCCACCGGCGGCCGCCCGTTCGATCCGTCCCTGCCTGCGGTGGTGATGCTGCACGGCGCGGGCTTTGATCATTCGACCTGGGCGCTGCACAGCCGCTGGTTCGCCCATCACGGCTTTTCCGTGCTGGCGCCGGACCTGCCCGGCCATGGCCGCTCCGCCGGCAAGGCGCTGCCGACCATCGCCGATATGGCGGACTGGACCGCCGCCCTGCTCGATGCCGCCAAGGCGCCGAAGGCAAAACTGGTCGGCCATTCCATGGGCTCGCTGATCGCGCTCGAGACGTCGGCGCGGCATCCGGCAAAGGTCTCCGCGCCTCGGCCTGATCGGCACCGCCGCCACCATGACCGTCGGTCCCGATCTGCTGAAGGCCGCCGAAGCCAACGATCCCGCCGCCATCGACATGGTGTCGATCTGGGGCCTCGGCTTTGCGGCCGAGCTCGGCGGCAGCCTTGCGCCGGGGCTCTGGATGCACAGCGGCGCGCAGCGCGTGCTGCAGCAATGCCGGCCCGGCGTGCTGTTCAGCGACCTCTCCGCCTGCAACGCCTACCAGAACGCGCTGGCCGCCGCGGCGACCGGTCGCGGTGCCCACCACCGTCATCCTCGGCGAGCGCGACATGATGACTCCCGCCAAGGCCGGCAAGGCGCTGGCCGCGGCCGTGCCGAACTGCCCGCACGGTGATCCTTTCGGGCGCCGGCCACATGATGATGGCGGAACGGCCGGATGAACTGCTGGAGGCGCTGAAGAACTGATCTCATCAAAAAGGACAACAACATGCAGATCACGATGAAGGATCGCGTGGCCGTCGTCACCGGCGGCAGCAAGGGTATCGGCATCGCGGTGGCGCGGCGCTTTGCCGAGTCCGGCGCCAAGGTTGCGATCCTCGCCCGCGGCGCGGCCGATCTTAAAGCGGCGCGCGAGGCGCTCGCAAAAGACGGTCTTCAAGTTCAGGATTACGTTTGCGACGTCTCGAAAGCGTCAGATATTTCCGCGACCTACGACAGGATCGTGAAGGACCACGGCAAGGTCGACATCCTCGTCAACAACGCCGGCACCTCGCGCGCGATGCCGTTCGAGACCGTGACCGACGAGATCTGGCAGGAAGACCTTGAGCTGAAGCTGTTCGCGGCGATCCGCCTCTCGCGGCTGGTCTGGCCGGGCATGAAACAGCGCAAATGGGGCCGCATCATCAACGTGCTCAACATCGGCGCCAAGGCGCCGGCGGCGGCCTCGACGCCCACCTCGGTCTCCCGCGCGGCCGGCATGGCGCTGACCAAGGCGATGGCGAACGAAGGCGCCGCGCACAACATCCTCGTCAATGCGATGCTGGTCGGCCTGATCGTCAGCGATCAATGGGTGAAGCGGCACGCCAAGACGGCGCCGGATATCGGATTTCGACGCCTTCACGCGCGATCTGGCCAAGGCCGTCCCGATGGGGCGCATGGGCACCGCGGAGGAATTCGCCAACCTCGCCTGCTTCCTGGCGTCGGATCAAGGCTCCTACATCACCGGCACCGCCATCAATGTCGATGGCGGCCGTTCGCCGGTGGTCTAACCCGCGCGGGCCTCAGGACCCCAAGCAAAAAGGCCTCCGTCACCGGAGGCCTTTTCGTTATCAGACCGCGTCCTTGGCAGCCTTGACGGGCCGGGCCCTGACGATCTTCCGGGCCGGCTTGGCCTTGAACATCATCTCCTCGCCCGTGAAGGGGTTGGTGCCCTTGCGCGCCTTGGTCGCCGGCTTCTTGACCACGACGAACTTGGCGAAGCCCGGCACCAGGAACAGGCCGTTCTTCTTGAGCTCCTTGTGACCGACGTCGACGAGCGTATCCATCACGTTCTTGACGTCGCGCTTGGAGAGTTCGGTGGTGGTCGAGATCTTCTCGATCAGCTGCGACTTGGACATTTGGGTAGCCATGATTGCTCCATTGATTTCTGGAAGCCGCACGATATGGCTGAAAATGCCTAGAAAAACAGGCTTTTTCGACATTCTGCACAGCTATCTTCGTAAAAAACCGCCATCGCAGTGCGAGAAATGCCTTATTTTGCCGTGGATTCTCGCACAGCCGCTTGTTCCACGGCCTTGCTAGAGCATATTGGCAGTAAACTGATTCGTTCGAAAAAGCCTGCAAAAAAAGCCGCGCCCGGCGATTCCCGGGCGCGGCCTTGCAGTCGATTCCTCGCCGCTGAAGGGGCCGATCAGACCCCGGTCTGCGAGATGAACTTGGTGTTGAAGTAGGCTTCCATGGCCTCCGTGCCGCCCTCCGAGCCGTAGCCGGAATCCTTCATGCCGCCGAACGGCACCTCGGGCAGCGCGAGCCCAAAGGCTGTTGATCGACATCATGCCGGCCTCGACCTGCGAGCCGATCGCGGTCGCGGTCTTGGTCGAGCTGGTGAAGGCATAGGACGCCAGCCCGAAGGGCAGCCGGTTCGCCTCCTCCACCACTTCATCGAGGCTCGAGAAGCGGGAGATCAGGGCGAGCGGCCCGAACGGCTCCTCGTTCATGGCGCGCGCGTTCTTCGGCACGTCGCTGACCACGGTCGGCTCGAAGAAGTAACCCTTGTTGCCGACGCGGTGACCGCCGGTCTCGAGCTTGGCGCCCTTGCTGACGGCGTCCTGCACCATGCCTTCGATCGCGGTGACGCGGCGCGGATTGGCGAGCGATCCCATCGTGGAGCTGGAGTCCATGCCGTTGCCGACCTTGACCGCCTTGGCGCCCTCGACGAACTTGTCGACGAATTCCTTGAACACGTCGTCCTGCACCAGCATGCGGGTCGGCGAGATGCAGACCTGGCCGGCGTTGCGATATTTTGCCGCCACCAAAATCTTCGCCGCACTGGCCACATCCGCGTCCTTGAACACCATGGCCGGCGCATGGCCGCCGAGCTCCATGGTGGCGCGCTTCATGTGCAGGCCCGCCAGCGCGTTGAGCTGCTTGCCGATATTGGTCGAACCGGTGAAGGAGATCTTTCGGATCACCGGATGCGGGATCAGGTATTCGGAAATTTCCGCCGGTATGCCGTAGACCAGATTGATCACGCCGTCGGGCACGCCGGCATCGGCAAAGGCGCGGATCAATTGCGCGGGCGAAGCCGGCGTCTCTTCCGGCGCCTTGACGATGATCGAGCAGCCGGCAGCAAGCGCCGCGGACAGCTTGCGCACGACCTGGTTGATCGGGAAATTCCACGGCGTGAATGCCGCGACCGGGCCGACCGGCTCCTTCATCGCGAGCTGGTAGATGCCGGGGCCGCGCGCCGGAATGATGCGGCCATAGGAGCGCTTGGCTTCTTCGGCGAACCACTCGATCACGTCGGCGGCCGCCATCGCTTCCATCTTGGCTTCGGCCAGGGTCTTGCCCTGCTCCATGGTCAGGAGCGGCGCGATTTCTTCGTTGCGCTCGCGCATGATGGCAGCGGCCTTGCGCATGATGCGGCAGCGCTCGAACGGCGCGACCGCGCGCCAGACCTTGAAACCGGCAGCAGCCGCTGCGAGCGCCTCATCGAGGTCGGCCTGGCTGGCATGGGCAACCGTGCCGATCACCTCTTCGGTGGCGGGGTTGAGTACCTCGAGCACTTTCCCCGACTGCGCCGGCCGCCATTTGCCGCCAATGAATAGTTGTGTGTTGGAATAGGCCAACGCAGCCTCCCTCTTATTGGTTTGTGATTGCCGAATGGACTGATGGTGGGACTTCAGGTGCCCTTTTAAACTGCAGCACCGATTGAATGCCAGTGCTCAATAGGGCCCTCGCCCTACAATAGCTCAATGCGGCGATCCCTGACAAAGCGCCTCGGCGGCTTTGGTCATCTCGGGTCCGAGATAGCTGCGGAAACGCGGCTCTGCGACCAGCGTGCGAAAATCCGGCTTTCTGGTCACGCCGCCATCGGCCACCAGCAAAAACTCCTCGGCGATCTCAGCCAGGATTTCAAGGTGCCAGGCCGCGGTCGGGTGCAGGCACAGGATCACCAGCCTGCCCTCGTCGCGCAGCCGGCGGAAGAAATCCAGCATGAAGCCGATATAGCCGTCCTGCAGGTTGAACTGCGGTTCATCGAACAGATGCACCATCGGAGCCGCCGTCGGCGACGGCTCCAGCAGGGCCGACGGTACCAGCTTCCTGAACCTGCGCACCTGGTAGGATTGGTGATAGTGGATCGCGAGCCTGTCGCGCTCGCGGTACTTGATCCGATGGATGTCGGCACCCGCCACGAAAACCCGCCCGGAGGTCGGGGCGTTCGAGCCTGTCATCATCTCGAACAAGGTGGTCTTTCCCGCACCGTTGGGTCCGACCACGCCAACGATCCCCGGCCTATCCAGCACAAGGTCGGCTTCGAGCTTGAAGGTCGGACGGCGTACCAGCCGCCCGCGCGTGTAGACTTTTCTGACGTTCTCGAGGTGAAGCAGCGGCGCGTCCATCACTGCACCCCCAGCAGGCGCTGGCGCAGCGCCGCGTCGTCACGCAGCGTCGCGGCATCGCCGCTCCACACGATCCTGCCGCGATCGATGACGGCGGCATGATCGGCGACCGACAGCGCGATCTCGGCGTTCTGTTCCACGACCAGCGAGGCGATCCCTTCCCCCTTCATCCTGCGGATCGTCGCCAGCACGTCGCCGACGATCTTTGGCGCCAGCCCCTGGCTCGGCTCGTCGAACAGGACGAGGCCGGGCGAGCCGACCAGCGCGCGGGCGATCGCCACCATCTGCATCTCGCCGCCCGACAGGTTTTCGCAGTCCCGCTCCATCAGATATTCGAGCGGCGAGAAAATCTCGCAGGTCTCCTTGATGCTCCAGGCGCGAAACGGCGTGCGCTTCTGCGCGATCTTCAGATTGCGCGCTACCGTCAGGGTCGGGCACAGCCGCCGGTCGTCGGGCACCCAGCCGAGACCAGCGCGCGCGATCTCGTGGGTGGCGCTGCGCGTGACCTCGCGGCCGTCGAACCGGACGGTACCGCGCCGCGGCCGGGTCAAGCCGAGGATGGAACGCAGCATGGTGGTCTTGCCGGCCCCGTTCGGACCGAGCAGCGCAAACACCTTTGCGCGCTCCACCGCCAGCGAAGCGCCGAACAGCGCCTGCGTTTCGCCATAAAAGGTATCGACGCGCATCCACTTCGAGGATCATGCGAACCGTCCGAGGTTGGAACGTTTGACCCACTCGTTCTGCTGCAGTTCATGCGGCGTGCCGCGCGCCACCACCTGGCCCCAATGGATCACCGAGATGCGGTCGGCCAGCGAGAACAAAAATTCCATGTCGTGCTCGATCGCAACGATCGTCAGCTTGCCCTTCAGGCGGGCGACCATTTCCGTCAGCCTTCGCACGCCATCCGAGCCGAGGCCCGACGTCGGCTCGTCCAGACAAAGCACCCGCGGCCCCTGCGCAAGCGCCACCGCAATCTCCAGCGCGCGGCGATCGCCATAGGAGAGGTCCTTGGCGCGGATCTCGGCCTTGTCGGCGAGACCGACGGCGGCGAGAATTTCGGTCGCCTTGTCGGCAAGGCTGTTGTCGCCCGCGGCAGCGCGGCGCATGTCAAAGCCTCGCGCACGAAACGCCGGCAGGCCCACGGTCACGTTCTCGCGCGCGGAAAATTCGTCGAACAGGGTCATGATCTGGAACGAGCGCGCGATACCGCGCGTGGCGATCCGGTGCGGGCTGAGCCCGGTAACATCCTCGCCGCCGAGCCGGACCGAGCCGCGGCTGGGTTTGACGCGGCCGGTGAGCACGTTGAAGAACGTGGTCTTCCCGGCGCCGTTCGGCCCCATCAAGCCGTGGAATTCGCCTTCGGGCACCGCAAGGTCGATGCTTTCCAGCACCACGCGGTCGCCGAAGCGGACATGCACACCCGTTGCCTCGATCAGCGTCATGGCTTGCCTCCGAACAGCAGGCGCATCGCCGAGTGGCCCTGCCGGCCGATCTCCGAGCGCTTCTGGAACGCAGCGCTGACGGCGCCGGCGATGCCTTCGGGACGGAACAGCACGATGACCATGAACAGCAGGCCGAAATACAGCATCCATGCATTGGTCAAGGCGCCGATCACGTCGCGCGCGATCAGGAACACGAACACGCCGACCACCGGCCCCCAGAAGCTGACGAGCCCGCCGCCGACCAGCGTCATCATCACGACGTAGCCGGATTGATGCAGGCTCATCACGTCGGGGAATGCAGCAAGCTGCGCCATGGCAAACAGACCGCCGGCGAGCCCGGAGACCGCGGCCGACAGGCTGAAGATCGACACCTTGTAGAGCCAGACGTGATAGCCGAGATGCGCGGCGCGGGTTTCGCTTTGGCGGATCGCGGCGACGATGCGGCCATAGGGCGAATTCACCAGCCGCCACAGTCCGATCACGCCGAGCGCGAACACGATCAGCACGAAATAGTAGAACGCGACATTGTCGGTGAGATCGAACGAGGCGAAGCCGAAATCGGCGGGCAGCCGCGCGATCTTCAGCAGCCCGTCCTCGCCCCCGGTGATCTTGTGCGACTTGATCGCCAGCGTCCAAAAAATCTGGCCGAAGGCGATCGTCATGAAGGCGTAGTAGATGCCGCGCCGGTGCGAGATGAACAGCGCCACCAGCACGCCGGCCAGCCCGGCAACCGCAGCCGCGGCCGCAAGGCAAACCCAGAGATTGGCCAAGACGTTGAACTGGCAGAGCCCGAACGCATAGGCGCCGATGCCGAAATAGGCGCCGTGGCCGAACGACGGCAGGCCGGCCGTGCCCAGCACCAGGTTGAACGCCAGCGCGTAGAGCGACCAGATCAGGATTTCGATGCCGAGATAGGGATAAAGCCCGACGCGCGCGATCCACAGCGGCACCGTGGCGAGCACCAGCCAGAACACCAGCATCGTCGGAGTGACGAGCCGGGTGGCATCGGATGAATGTCGATGATGGCATGGTCATGCTTCGAGCACGCTCTTCTTGCCCCACAGGCCGCGGGCGCGAACGCTCACCACCGCCACCAGCAGGATGTACATCGACAGCAGCGACCATTCCGATGCATAGGCACCTGATAGCCCGACGCAGAGCCCGACCAGCAGGCCCGCAACGACGGCGCCCCAAAAGCTGCCGACGCCGCCGAGCACGATGACCAGAAACGCCGGGATCACAGCGTCGACACCCATATGCGGACGGATGCCCCAGATCGGCGCGACGATGATGCCGGCGATCGCCGCCAGCACGGTGCCGAACACGAACACCAGCAGCCGCAACCGCGTGAGATTGATTCCAAGCGCGCGCACGATTTCGCTGTCATGCGCGCCGGCCTTGACGGTGGCGCCGAATGGCGTCTTCTCGATCAGCAGCCAGACGAGGCCGATGATCGCAACCGCAATGCCCGCGGCGTAGAAGCGATAGGTCGACCAGATCAGGTCGGCGAACAGAAAGCCGCCGCTGACGGCTTGCGGCACCTGCAGGACGTAATCGCGGGTACCCCAGGTCAGCCGGATCGCTTCCTCGATCACCATCGCCGCGCCGAAAGTCAGCAACAGGCCGTAGAGCGGATCCTTGCCGTAGGTACGGCGCATGCAGAACTCGATGGCGATGCCGACCAGTCCGACCAACGCGGGCGCGATGACCAGCGTTGCGGCATAGCGCCAGCCGAGCGGAAGCGCGAGCCAGGCCTTTGCGATATCGGCCGGAAAAGGCGGACGCGATCCCATGAGTTGCATGGCGAAATAAGCGCCCAGCGCAAACAGCGAGCCGTGCGCCAGGTTGATTTGCTCCATCAGCCCGACGATCAGCATGAAGCCGAGCGCGATCAGCGCGAACAACAGCCCGAGCGTCAGGCCGTTGAGGATGTGAGGAAGGAGATCAAACAAGTTTTTGGTCTCGTTATCATTGATTGCGAGACGCTTGCCCGGCCTCGATGGAGGTCCGGGCAGCGCGTCATGCGAAGATCGATGCCGACAGAGATCAGGAATCGACCGTCGGCACCTGCTCATAGGGAACGAGCTTGCACTTGGCGTTGGCATCGGTATCGGCGGCCACCTTCGGCTCGGTCCAGCTGATGAGTTCGTAGAGGTCGGTATTGTCCACTGGCTTGGCATTGCGCCGCGCCAGATAGATCGTCTGCTGGAGCTGATGCGTGACCGGGTCCATCCAGGCATCAAAATGCTGCATCCGGTCGGTGGCCGAGACCTTCAGGTTTTCGAGCTCCTTGATGATCTTGACGTTGTTGGTCGAACCCACGCGTTCGATTGCTTTCAGCAATTCGCGCGTCGCCATGTAGCCGTTGTAGGACACGTTGCCGGGTACCGGGATCGAGCCTTCCTTGTTGGTGGCCTGCCATTTCTTCACGAAATCCGCGACGCCGGGCAGCGGCAGCTTGTGATACCAGGTGGTGCCGAACACGCCGAACAGGCTGTTCGGGCGCGCCCCACACGTCGGGCCAGTCCTGCTGGTTGTTGATCCAGGCCGGCTTGCCGTCGAGCTTGAGCTGCGCGACCTGCTCGCGCAGCGCCTTGATGTCGTCGCCGCCGATCGCGGTGGCCACCACATCGGGCTTGGCCTGCTGGATCTTCAGCAAATAGGCCGTGAAGTCGCGGGTGTTCTGCGGCACCAGCAGATTGTCCATGATCTTGCCGCCGGAGCCTTCGACCTGCGCCTTGGTCGCCGCCGACGTGGTGTGGCCCCAGACGTAATCGTTGGTCAGCAGCATCCAGTTCTTGCCGATCGAATTGACCGCGTTCTTCACCGATGCCTTGGAGAAATTGGTGCCGTTGCCGTCCCACACGAACTTGATGCGCGAGCAGTTCTCGCCCGCCTCGCTCGGCGCGGAGGAATTGGTGTTGAGATAGATCACGCCGTTCTTCGCGGCGACCTGGGTGATGGCGTTGGCGACGCCGGAATGCACCGCGCCGATCAGGATCGTGCAGTCTTCCCGGGTGATGAAGCGCTCGGCGATGCGGCTGCCGGTCGCCGGCGTGGTTTCGGTGTCGGCGGTGACCCAGGTGACCTTGCGGCCGAGCACGCCGCCTTTGGCGTTGACTTCGTCGATCGCCATCACGATGCCGCGCATATCGTCCTGGCCGCTGTTGCCGTACTGGCCGCTGGCATCGCAGGTCAGACCGAGCTTGATCGGCTTGGCCGCTCCCTGCGCCCAGGCATTTTCCTTCCAGGGTCCGAAGAAGCTGCCGGTGCCGCCGATGACGCTCGCCATCAGGCTGCCCTTCAGAACGCCGCGCCGCGAAATCTGATGCTTTTTCATCGCTCCCTCCGGTCAAAGTTTTCTTTGTTGCGGCGAATAGAATATACATTCTATCTTGACTGTAAACTGGAATATTTGATCCAAATGGTGGAATGCCGCTAAAAGGGTGACCCTTGGAGAGACTTTCCCGATGAACAAGCCATCCGGCGCCATGAGCTACGACGAGTTGCGCGGCGCGATCGCGCAGCGGCATCGCGCGCTGTCCGGCCGCCTGCAGCAGATCGCGGAGTTCGTGCTCGATCATCCGACCGACGTCGCGCTCGGCACGGTGGCGGAAGTGGCGGAACGTTCCGGCGTACCGCCCTCCGCCATCGTACGATTCGCGCATGCGATCGGCTTCGGCGGCTTCACCGAGATGCAACAGGTGTTCCGCTCGCGCCTCGTCGCGGGGGTGGCGCCGAGCTACAAGGCGCGCCTCGCCCGCATGAAGAGCGAGGAGAAATCGGTGCTTGGCCGCAAGCCGGCGGCGGTGCTCTCGCGTTTTGTGTCGGAAGCGCAATCAGCGCTGGTGGCGCTCAGCCAGTCGGCGCATGCGCGCGAACTGGATGCCGCGACCGCGATCCTGGCGAAGGCGCGCGACATCTATCTGCTCGGCCTCGGCGGCTCGTTCCCGGTCGCCACGCACCTCGCCTATGTGCTGCGCAAACTCGGCCGGCGCGTGGTGCTGCTCGACGGCATCGGCGGCAGCATTCATGAGCAATCGCACCCGGCAAGCACGGATGACGCGCTCGTCGCCATCAGCTTTCGCAACTACTATCCGGACACCGCGCGGCTGTTTCCGGAACTGGTCGCGCGCGGCGTTCCTGCGATTTCGATCACCGACAGCCTGCTCAGCCCGATCGTCGAAGGGGCAAAGGTCGTGTTCGAGATCCAGGACATGCCGGAGCCGGCGCTACGAACCCTTGTCGCGCCGATGTGCCTGGTCCAGGCTCTCGCCATCAGCCTCGACCTCACCGCAGACTGACACTCTCAATCCCCAAGGAGAATGACATGACGTCACATGACGGCGCTCGACCGTTGACGGGAAAGATCGCGCTGGTGACCGGCGCCGGACGCGGGCTCGGCCGCGCCTTTGCCGAAAAGCTCGCCGGCCTCGGCGCCGACATCGCTATCCATGGCATGCGCGAGAACGGCCCGGCCGAATATGGCGAGGGCACGACGCTGACGGCGGTGGCGCAGGAAGTCGGCAAGGCATATGGCGTCCGCGCCCATCGCGTGCTCGGCGACCTCACCAAGAGCGAGGACATCGCGCGCGTGGTCGCCGAGAGCGAGAAGGCGCTCGGGCCGATCGACATCCTCGTGCACAATGCCGGCGGCGATATCGCGGCCGCGGGCGGAAAGCCCAATCCGAACGACGCCGTCAACATCAAGGAAGAGGACGTGCGCGCGGTGCTTGACCGCAATCTGCTCTCCACCATCCTCACCTGCCAGGCGGTGGCGCGCGGCATGATGGAACGGCGGCGCGGCCGCATCGTCACCATCGGCTCGGTCGCCGCCTTCAAGGGCCGCACCAATGGGTCGATCTATGCGGTCGCGAAGGCCGGCATGACCCACTACACCCGCTGCCTCGCCGACCAGTTGCGCCCCTACGATATCGCGGTGAACTGCATCGCGCCCGGCGATACCCGCACCGGCCGGTTCCTCGGCACACGCGCGGTCGATCGAGGTCAGGATGGTCGAAACCGGCACGCTCGACCGCATCGCGACCGTCGATGAAGTCGCGCGCGTGGTCGAGTTCTTTGCAGGCCCCATGGGCGCCTTCGTCTCGGGCCAGGTGCTGCGGATCGACGGCGGCGGGCAGTGCTGGCCGGGTTAGGGTTATACCTTTGACCGCGGGCGGCTTTTTTGCTGTACCGTCGAATATGAGCTTGAACACCGGCCAGTTGCGGCTTGATTTCGCGGGCGGCGCCGTCGGCTACCGTTTTCGGCACGGCCACGGCCGCGGCCATCCGCTGGTGAAGGCCGCCGGATTCAAGAAGGATCGCATTCCCCGTGTCGTCGATGCCACTGCCGGCCTCGGGCGTGACTCATTCCTGCTGGCTTCGGTCGGCGCGGAGGTGGTGATGCTGGAGCGTTCCGCGGAAGTGCATGCGCTGCTGACGGATGCGCTGGCGCGCGCGAGCGCGGCATCGCCGGAACTCGCCGAGGTCGTTGCGCGCATGACGCTGGTCCATGGCGATGCAAAGGAGCGATTGCCAGAACTTCGGCCGGACGTGGTGATCATGGATCCCATGCACCCGCCGCGGCAGAATACGGCGCTGGTGAAGCAGGAAATGCGGCTGCTGAGCGGCATCGTCGGCGCGGACGAGGATGCGCACGAACTCATGCAGGTCGCGCTGGCTTCCGCCCGCGAGCGCGTGGTCCTGAAATGGCCGCTGCGGGCGGCGCCCCTGCTGGAATTGCCAAAACCGTCGCATCAGTTCACTGGCAAGACGGTCCGCTACGAAGTATTTTTGACGGGCACAAGAGAATGAGTGAAAGTGAAATGACCGAAAAACCGAAAGCGAAAGCTGCGTCCGCTCAAGGCAGAGGACATCGAGATCGTCGCCGCCTTTGAGCGCGATATCGCCGCCATCTCCTTTCCGGACGATCCGATCACGGATCTGGCCTTCTACAAGAAAAAGGTCGGCAAGCTGATCGACGACCGCAACGCCGCGACCTTTGTCGCCGACGACGGCACCGGCCCGGTCGGCTGGGCCTATGTCAGCAAGCGGCAGAACTTTATCACCAAGGAAAGCTACGCCGACTTCCACAGCATTTTTGTGCACCCGTCGCAGCGCGGCAGTGGCACCGCCGACTTGCTGTCGGAGGCGGTGTTTGACTATTGCCGCAAGGAAAAGCTCGACCGCGTCGTGTTCCGCACCCGCGCCACCAACGAGCCGATGAAGGCGGTGCTGGCCAGAATTGGTTTTGTGCCGGCGCAGATTTTTTATGAGAAGGCGATCGATCTGTCCGACAAGAAGGCACTAGGCGCGTCGGCCCATCCGCAATGCGGCGTGGGATGCGCTGGCGCACCACCTCGCCGTCGGGACATAGCCGCCGCACGATCTCGTCGATGGCAGACATCCGGATCCATGTCGGGATTGCAGAGCAGCGTGTCGATCAGCAGCAGCCGGTGCTCGGGCCAGGTCGTCAGCACGATGTGCGATTCCGCCAGGAACACGGCGATCGTCAGCCCGTGCGGCACATAGCGCACTGTGCTCTCGCCGACCACGGTCGCGCCCACCGCGGCAGCGCCCGCAATCGCGGCGGCCATCAGCGCGTCCGCATCCTCGATTCCCGCCCCGCAGCGATAGGCATCGGCGAGGACTTGTATCATCAGCATTTTTGAGGTCTTTCGCTTGTCGTCCTGTATAGTGTGCCTTAGTACGCGCGGGCAGAGCGTGCAATCCGCGGCCGGCCCACGAGCAAGGAATATCCGCGCTTGAACGACAAAATCCTGCAGGAAGTGGCAGAAGCGACCTCGCTGCGCGAAGGCACCGCCGGCGTCGAGGCGCTGCTGCGTGCCGTACATCGCAACGAAAGTGGCCGGCTGGCCGATGCCGCGCGCGAGGCTCGCCTGCCGTTGCCGGTCGCGACCGCCGTACGCCGCGAGCTGGAAAAGCGCGGCGTCCTGATGCGCCAGCACGGCCTTGCCTTTACCGAGAGCGGCGAAGAATGGGTCCGCGAAGAACTGGGTTTTGGCGCGCTGCTGTCGATCGACGTTCCGCTGACGCCAAAGGCGCGCCTGCCGGAGGCGCTGGAGCCGCTGGTGCGCGAGATGGAAACCCATCTCGCCGCCGCCCCGCGCGTCGACGTCACGCTGGATCAGGCGCCGTGCTCCGCCGAGACCTCGATCCGGCGCGCGGCGCTGCTCTACCGGTCGGGCGCACTGGAGGGCCGGCGGATCGCGATCTTTGGCGATGACGATTCCGTCGCGCTATCCATCGGATTGTTCGGCCGCATGCTGGCCGGCAAGGAACTGCCGCGCCGTCTCACTGTGTTCGAACTCGATCCCGAGCGCGTCGCCTTCCTCAAGCAGGCGGCAGAGACGATCGGCTTTGCGATCGAGCTGGTACCGCACGATCTGCGCGATCCGCTGGCGCCAGAATTTCAAGATGCCTTCGACACCTTTGAGACCGATCCGCCCTACACCATCGCCGGCGCATCCCTGTTCGTGCGCCGCGGCGTCGAGGCGCTGGATCATGGCCGCGGCTACGGCATGCTGTCGTTCGGCCACACCTCGCCGCCCGATCGCCTGAAATTACAGCAAGCGCTGACATCGCTCGGCGTCGCCACCACAGCGCTCTATCCCGCCTTCAACGCCTATGCCGGCGCCTCGATTTTGGGATCGACCAGCGAGCTGCACGAACTGATCGCGACCGGGAGAACCGCGCCGGCCGAGAAATGGCAAGGCGCGCTTTACACTGCCGAGGTCAATCCGCGCGTCCGGCTCTACGCCTGCACCCAGTGCAAGCGGCGCTGGAGCCTCGGCACCGACAATATCCCGCCGACGATCGAGGCGCTGAAATCCGCCGGATGTCCCGCCTGCGGCAACCACCATTTCCAGCGCGTTAAGAATCCTGGAAGCTAGCTCTAGCCGTCGTGGCCGGGCGGAAGCTACAATGGGAAGCTAGTTCTTGGGCAGCACTCTGCATGAAACATCTCTTTGCTTCGATCATTGTTATCCGCGCATCGCTGCTGACTGGCCCGTGTCTTGGACAAGCCGGTTACGTTCCGGCACCCATCGTATGCGAGAACAAGGACAATATCGAGGAGCCCGCATGCGCGACTAAGTTAAAGGGAATGTTCGAGCGCAACGGCGACAAGCTGACACTCAAGCTCTTTGGTGGCGTTCCAAAGCGTATGTTGGCGACAATGCCGCGTGTAAGGCTGCAACGTCGAGAAGTGCGTCGCTTCAGAATAACTCGGTATTTCCCTCAGACCCGATCGTTCCTGGTCACAAAAGGATATTACGAGGGTGCGGACTACTTGTTTGTCAACCAACTCACTGGCAGCGAAATTGTCGTGTCCGACATTTTGGCGGTATCGCCAAAGGCAAAGTTTCTGGTCGCGATCGATCAGAACGATGCGGGCGAGCGCGACTTCGACATCGCAGTTTGGTCGATGGAAAGCGATCCTCCAAATCCGGAGTTCAAATATAAGGCCAAACAGTACGAGAACTGGGAGATCATAGGCTGGCAGGACGACACACGCATCGCAATGAAGGCGTGGGTCAACGACACGACTTCGTACGATCAGGAAGCCGAGCTGGTGCGCACCGGCAGCGGCTGGACTCTCGTTCTTGGAAAGAAGACCGATCGCCCGCAGTAACTCTAGAGAGAATTACAACGAGCGCGAGATCAACAGCTTCATGATCTCGTTGGTGCCGCCATAGATCTTCTGGATCCGCGCATCGATGAACATCCGCGAGATCGGGTATTCCTGCATGTAGCCGTAGCCGCCATGCAGCTGCAGGCATTCGTCCGCGGTCTCGACCTGCTTTTGCGAGCACCACCATTTCGCCATCGAGGCGGTGACGGTATCGAGATCGCCGGCGACCAGCCGCTCCACGCACCAGTCGACGAAGACGCGCGCGATCATCGGCTTCGGTCTTGCGCTCGGCGAGCTTGAAGGCGGTGTTCTGGAATTCGATCAGCGGCTTGCCGAACGCGGTGCGCTCCTTGGTGTAGTCGGCCGTCACCTTGACCGCGCGCTCCATCGAGGCGACCGCGCCGACCGCGAGCGAGAGGCGCTCCTGCGGCAATTGCTGCATCAGCTGCACGAAGCCGTTGCCTTCCTCGTTGCCGAGCAGGTTTTCCGGCGGCACCGTCGACATTGTCGAAAAACAGCTCTGACGTATCGGAGGCATGCAGCCCGATCTTGTCGAGGTTGCGCCCGCGCCGATAGCCCTCGGCGCCCTCGGTCTCGACCACGATCAGCGACAGGCCCTTGGCGCCCGGCCCGCCGGTGCGCGCCACCACGATGACGAGATCGGCGGCCTGGCCGTTGGTGATAAACGTCTTCTGGCCGTTGATGACGTAGGAATTGCCCTGCTTCTTCGCCGTGGTCTTGACGGCTTGCAGGTCGGAGCCGGTGCCCGGCTCGGTCATGGCGATGGCGCCGACCATTTCGCCGGACGCCATCTTCGGCAGCCAGCGCTTCTTCTGCTCCTCGGAGCCGTAATTGAGGATGTAATGGGCGACGATGGCGCTGTGCACGGACACGCCGGTCGTGACCTCCGGCACCACGCTCTCGATGTCTTCGAGCACGGCCGCATCATAGGCGAAGGTGGCCCCTAAGCCCGCCATAGGCCTCCGGCACGCTCGGCAGCAGCGCGCCCATCTCGCCAAGCCCGCGCCAGGCCGAAGCGGTCGACCATCTTCTGCTCGCGCCATTTCTCGGCATGCGGCGCCAGATCCTTGGCGAGGAATTTGCGGAACTGGTCGCGAAAGGTGTCCAGTTCCTCGGTCATCCAGGAAGATCGGTACTGCATAAAACCCTCGTTGTCAGACGATGAGACCGCCGCCGGCGACGATCACCTGACCACTGATGTAGTTCGATTCCGGGCTGCAGAACAGATAGACCGCGTCCGCCGCCTCCTCCGGCGTACCGCCGCGGCCGAGCGGGATCATCCTGCGCCATCGCTTCCAGCATCTGCGGCTGCACGCCGACCTTGATGTCGCGGCCGGCGACGTCGATGGTTTTCTGCTGCGTCTCGATCGGCTGGGTCAGGCGGGTGTTGATCAGGCCGAACGCGACGCAATTGACGTTGACCTTGTAGCGTCCCCACTCCTTGCACATGGTGCGGGTCAGCCCGACCAGCGACGCCTTGGCCGAGGAATAGCTGGCCTGCCCGGCATTGCCGTAGAGACCCGCGATCGAGGAGATGTTCACGACCTTGCGAAACACCTCGCGCCCGGCCTCGGCTTCCTTCTTCGCCATCACCCGGATCGGCTCGGATGCCGCGCGCAGGATGCGGAACGGCGCGACGAGATGGACGTCCAGCATGGCCTGGAACTGCTCGTCGGTCATCTTCTGGATCGTCGAGTCCCAGGTATAGCCGGCATTGTTGACGATGATGTCGAGCCCGCCGAACTCGGTCATCCCGGCGCCGACGAAACGATCGGCAAAGCCCGCTTCCGACACGCTGCCATTGACTGCGACCGCCTCGCCGCCCGCCGCCTTGATCTCGGCGGCCACGGCATCGCCGGGCGCGGCATCGAGATCGTTGACCACGAGCTTGGCGCCTTCGCTCGCGAGCTTCAGCGCAATCGCGCGGCCGATGCCGCGGCCGGAGCCGGTGACCAGCGCGACCTTTCCCTTGAGTTTCGACATGATCCCTCTTCCTTTCTAGAGCGCGATAGACGGCTTCGCCCGCGAGCTTGATCTCGCCGGCTTCATCCTTGGTGGTCAGCGCGATGCCGCGCCCGCTTCTCGCCGTTGTGCTCGAGCAACTCGGCGACCGTGCCCTCGCAGGTCAGCGTGGCGCCGAGTTGCGTGATCGCGGCGAACCGCGTCGAGAACGAACGGATGCGCGACGGCGCCACCGCATCCGTCAGCGCCTGGCCGAGATAGGCCATCACCAGCATGCCGTGCGAGAACACATCCGGAAAACCGGCCTTCTTGGCAAAATCCAGATCGACATGGATCGGATTGTGATCGCCCGACGCGCCGCAATACAGCGCCAGCCGGTGCCGCGTGATCGGCGGAAACTCCTTGTGGACGATGCGTTCGCCATACGGACAATGCTCATGACGGCCTCGCATTGCGCACCACGACGGTGCGCGAGAGCATCCGCGACGTGAACGCCGTTCTGGTTGGTGACTTCGGTCTCGACCACGATCAGCGTCATCGCGCCGCCCTTCTTTTCGGTCACGCTGGTGACCTTCGGCCGGAATGTCAGGGTGTCGCCGACCGCCACGGGCGCGTGATAGTCAAACCGCTGCTCGCCATGCAGCACGCGGGCGAGATCGATGTCGAGCGCCGTCAGGAACTCGAACGGCTCGGTCGCGTCCATCATCTCCAGGCAGAACAGATAGGTCGGCGGCACTGCCGGCGCCGCATATCCGGCTGCCTGCGCGGCTTCCTCGTCGCGGTAGACGCGGATTGTTCTCGCCGAGCGTGTTGAGGAAGAAGCGCAGGCGCCCCGGCTCGACGCGCGCGGTGACCGGCGTGAACGCACGCCCGACGGCGGATTGATCGACCATCGCGAACCTCAGGCGCGTTCGTAGAGCGTCACGACGCAGGCGCCGCCGAGGCCGAGATTGTGCTGCAGGCCGATCCGCGCGCCTTCGACCTGGGTCGCCTGCGCCGTGCCGCGCAACTGCCGCGTCAGCTCGTAGCATTGCGCGAGCCCGGTGGCGCCGAGCGGATGGCCCTTCGACAGCAGCCCGCCGGAGGGATTGGTCACGATCCGGCCGCCATAGGTGTTGTCGCCGTCGTCGATGAAGCGCGCCGCCTCGCCCTCCTCCGCACAGGCCGAGGCCTTCATAGGTGATCAGCTCGTTGTGGGCAAAACAATCGTGCAGTTCGACGACGTCGAGATCCTCAGGACCGATGCCGGCCGCCTCGTAGACCTTGTTCGCGGCATCGCGCGCCATGTCGAAGCCGACCACCTGCATCATGTCGCCGGCGCCGAAGGTGGACGCCGTATCCGTCGTCATCGCCTGCGCCGCGGATGCGGACGTCCTTGCGCAGGCCGTGCTGGTCGGCGAATTTCTCCGAGACCAGGATCGCCGCCGCGCCGCCGCAGGTCGGCGGGCAGGCCATCAGCCGCGTCATCACGCCGGGCCAGATCACCTGGTCGTTCATGACGTCGTCGGCGGTGACTTCCTTCCGGAACAGCGCCAGCGGATTGTTCTTGGCGTGACGGCTCGCCTTGGCGCGCACCTTTGCGAAGGACGACAGCGGCGTGCCGTACTTCTTCATGTGGCTGAGGCCCGCGCCGCCGAAATAGCGCAGCGCCAGCGGCACGCCGGGCGCATCGACCAGCTTGTCGGCCGCCGCATCGAAATCGTCGAACGCGCTGGGCCGGTCGGTGAAGACGGCCCCGAGCGCGCCGGGCTTCATCTGCTCGAACCCGAGCGCCATCACGCAATCGGCCGCGCCCGACTCGATCGCCTGCCGCGCCAGGAACAGCGCGGTCGAGCCGGTCGAGCAGTTGTTGTTGACGTTGACGATCGGGATGCCGGTCATGCCGACCGGATAGAGCGCGCGCTGGCCGCAGGTGGAATCGCCATAGACGTAGCCGACATAGGCCTGCTGCACCTTGCCGTAATCGAGGCCGGCATCGGCGAGCGCGAGCTTCGCCGCCTCCGCTCCCATCACATGATACGGCGCGTTGGCGCCGGGCTTGACGAACGGGATCATGCCGACACCGGCGACATAGGCGCGAGACGTCATGGACTGTCCTCCCGAAAATTACCCGCTGGACTATTTATTACCCGTGGGTAATATACGGGCCGTCAGCCTTCAGAGTCAATGCACCGCACAACGGATTGAAACATGGACGGCCGCCCTCGCCTTCCAGCCAGTCGCCCTGGATGCCGTTCGAAAGCCGGCGCCGCGCCCGCGACGAAAAGCGCGAGGCCGTGCTGCGCACGGCGGTGCAGCTGTTTCTCGAGCAGGGCTATCACGGCACCACGCTCAACGACGTCGCCGAACGGCTGAACATCACAAAGCCCGCGCTCTACAATTACTTCCGCGGCAAGGACGAGATCCTGTACGAGTGCTGGGCGATCGGCACAGGAGCGCGTCGACGACGACATCGACGGAGATCGCGGCCGGCGGCGGCACCGGGCTTGCAAAGCTGCGCAAGCTGATCGTCAGCTATGCCGAGGTGATGACCACCGACTACGGCAAGAGCCTCGTGCGCTTCGACGTGCGCGACCTCACCGAGCACAACAGGAAGATCGTCCAGCCCGCCAAGAGGAAGATCGACCGCGCCTTCCGCGACTATATCAGGGACGGGCATCGCCGACGGCTCGATCAAGCCGTGCGATCGCAAAGCTGTCCGCCTTCGCGATCGCGGGCTCGCTGAACTGGATCGGCCACTGGTTCCAGCCCGGCGGCAAGCTGCCGGCGGAGGCCATCGCCGAAGAATTCGCGATACGCCTGACCGAAGGCATCGCGACGAAATCGACACGCAAGAAGGCGGACAAACCGCCGGCGAAAGTAAAGCGAGTAAAGGGAGGATCGCGATGAACATCACCCACGGCCTGCGGCGCGCGCTGCAGATCAATCCGAACGGCCTTGCCATCGTCTGCGGCGAGCGGCGAAAAACCTGGCGCGAGGTCGGCGACCGCGTCGCACGCCTCGCCGCCGGCATCCGCGCGCTCGGCGCGCAGCCGGGCGATCGCGTCGCGTGCTGTCGCTGAACTCCGACCGCTATCTCGAGCTCTATCTCGCCGCCGGCTGGTCCGGCACGGTGATCGTGCCGCTCAACATCCGCTGGAGTCCCGCTCGAGAACGAGGACGCCATGCGCGATTGCCGCGCCAACATCCTGTTCGTCGACAAGGCTTTTGCACCGGTCGGCACCACGCTGGCCAAGGCCATCCCGGGCCTGAAGCTGGTCTATGCCGACGACGGCGAGACGCCCGCCGGCATGGAGAATTACGAGACGCTGATCGCGCGCAGCGCGCCGATGCCGGACGCGATGCGCGAGAGCGCCGATCTCTGCCGGCATCTTCTACACCGGCGGCACCACCGGCCGTTCCAAGGGCGTGATGCTCAGCCATGGCAATCTGATGGTCAATGCGCTGAACGCGCTCGGCGAAGGCATGTGGCCGAGCAGCTCGATCTACCTGCATGCCGCACCGATGTTCCACCTCGCCAATGGCGCGGCGATGTATTCGGTGCTGCTGCAGCGGCGGCTCCAATGTGGTCATCCAGGGCTTTACGCCCGACGGCGTGGCGGCCGCGATCCAGAAGGACCGCGTCACCGACGTGCTGCTGGTGCCGACCATGATCCAGATGTTCGTCGATCATCCCAAGCTCGGCGACTACGACCTGTCGTCGCTTGAAGGGTATCTCCTACGGCGCCTCCGTCATCAGCGATGCGGTGCTCAGTCGCGCCATGAAGGCCCTGCCGAATGTGCAGTTCACGCAGGCCTACGGCATGACCGAACTGTCGCCGATCGCAACGATGCTGCATTGGAAGGAGCATATTGGCGACGGCCGCGCCAAGGGCCGGCATCGCGGCGCCGGCCGCGCCACGCTCGGCTGCGAGATCAAGATCGTCGATGCCGACGACAAGGTCGTTCCATCAGGCACCGTCGGCGAGATCGCGGTGCGCGGCGACAACGTCATGATGGGCTATTGGGAGCGGCCGGAAGAGACCGCAAAGGCTGTCATCGACGGCTGGATGCATACCGGCGACGGCGGCTACATGGACGAGGACGGCTTTGTCTACGTGGTCGACCGCGTCAAGGACATGATCATTTCCGGCGGCGAGAACGTCTATTCCGCCGAGGTCGAGAACGCGCTGGCGCAGCATCCGGCCGTGGCGCAATGCGCCGTGATCGGCATTCCCAGCGAGCGCTGGGGCGAGCAGGTTCACGCCGTCGTCGTCACCAAGAGCGGCGCCAGTGCCACGCCCGACGAGCTGATCGAATTCTGCAAGACGCTGATCGCCGGCTACAAGTGCCCGCGCAGCGTCGACATCACGACCACGCCACTGCCGCTGTCCGGCGCCGGCAAGATCCTGAAGCGCGAGCTGCGAAAGCCGTTCTGGGAGAACCAGCAGCGGCGGGTGAGCTGAACCGCCTTGCCACGGCTGACGGCATCAGGATAGATCGCGCGAGTGATGTCAGCTGGAGCTTGCGCGAATGAAAGCCGTCGTCGTCGAAAAATACGATGCGATCGACAATATCGGACTGAAGGACGTCGCCCTGCCCGAAGTTTCCAGCGGGCAGGTGCGCGTAAAAATCCAGGCCACCAGCATCGGCTTTGTCGACGGCCTCAAGGTTCAGGGGCTCTATCAGACCAAGGATCCCTCTGCCCTTCACGCCCGGAACGGAGTTCGCCGGCGTCGTTGACGAAGCGGCTGGCGACGTGGGCGGCTTTGCGCGCGGCACGCCCGTGATGGGCATGACGCGTTCGGGCGCGCTGGCCGAATACATCACGGTGCCTGCCGCCGCCGTCACGGCGATACCTGATGGCATCGCGCCGGAAGTCGCTGCCGCCTTCCGCACCAATTATCTCACCGCGCTCTATGCGCTCGGAGAACGTGCTTCGCTGCGCGCCGGCGAACAGCTGCTGGTCCTCGGCGCGGCCGGCGGCACCGGCATCGCCGCCATTCAGGTCGGCAAGCTGATGGGCGCGCGCGTCATCGCCGCCGCCTCCACCGAAGCCAAGCGAAAATTCGCCGCCGATCACGGCGCCGATGCGACGATTGACTACACGCAAGCCAACTGGCGCGATGCGCTCAAGGAGGCGACGAACGGCCACGGCGCCGACGTGATCTTCGATCCCGTCGGCGGCGATGTCTCCGTGCAGGCGTTTCGCTCGATCGCCTGGAACGGCCGCCACTCGTCGTCGGCTTTGCCGCCGGCACCATCCCGGCCCTGCCGTTCAATCTGCCGCTGCTGAAAGGCGGCGTGCTGACCGGCGTCGACGCCGCCCAGATCGCCCGCCGCGAACCGGAAGCGGAAAAGCGCGTCACCGCCCAGCTCTTCACTTGGCTGAGCGAGAAGAAGCTTGTTCCCGTCGTCGGCCAGGTATTTTCCTTCGCCGATTTTCGCGACGCGTTCAAGGCCATGCAAAGCCGCTCAGCGCTTGGGAAGATGGTGGTCAGGATCGGCTGACGGCCCCTCGCCGTCCGGCAATTGACATCCGCGCCCGCCGCCGCTTGGAATGGCAGTGACGAACCCGCAAGCGGAACATTTTTCCATGCAAACGCCCGACAATGGCGGTAAAGCAAACGCGCGCCGCCTGATGCATCGCCGCTCGGTCGAGTGCACCGGCTTCCTTCGCGACGACGGACTTTGGGAAGTCGAGGCGAGGCTGGTCGACACAAACCGTTCGTGCAGCGCGACCAGTTCCGCGGCGAAATTCCACCCGGCGAACCCGTGCACGACATCCGCCTGCGGCTTGCGGTGGACGATCAACTGACCATCCGTCGAAGCCGAGACGACGATGCAGGCGACGCCCTTCCCCACCTGCATCGAGGTCGAGGGCATTTTGCAGCGCCTGGTCGGCGAGCAGATCGGCAAAGGCTGGGGCGAACTGGTCCGCCGCAAGATCGGACGGCTGGAGACCTGCACCCATCTGTCCGAGCTGTTGGGCCCGGCCGTCACCACGCTGTTCCAGACCATGTCGTACGGCAAGTCGCCCGACGGCGGCGACTCCATGGACAGCCATCGCGAGCAGAAGGAGCCGCCGTTCTTCATCAACGGCTGCCACTCCTGGCGGACCGACGGCCCCATCGTCGCAGAGATCTTTCCGCAGTTTTCGACCAGGACGCCGGCCGGCGATTGAACGCCGGCCGCGGCTGGCTCGCTTCCTATTCCGCGGGCGCGGCGACCGGCGCATCGCGAACGTGAAACGGAGACCGTTTCGGATTTCGCCAGTCCCATGAACAACGCGGCAACGACCGCATAGGCCAGCGCCACCGCCGGCGTCACGCCCAGTCCGCCGCCGATGCCGACGGCTTCGCCATGCATGAAGCCGAAATAGGTCAGCACCGCGCCCGCGAGCGCGAAGGCTGCGGCTTTCACAAAGTCGCGCTCGATCACGAACACGCCGATCGCACCGAGCACGAGGCCGGTGAGGATCGATCCGCCGCCCATCACCTCTAGCCCGTGGTAGAGCACGCCCTGCTGCGGCAACGCCGCGATCGCAGCCGCCTTCACCTCGCCCGCCTTGTCGGCCGCCATTCCACCGACCTTCTGCGCGGCTGACAGCGTCGAGCCCAGCATGGTGTCGATCTGCAGCTTGGCCCAGGCCGCCAGATGCGGCGTGAAGGCGAGCACCACCGCCGGCGCATGTTTTACCGGCGTGGTCTGGAACGCCTGCGCGCCGATCAGCATGCCGATATAGAGCAGGATCGGCGAGATCGCGACAACAGGCACCAGCGCCAGCAGCACCGAGATGATGCCGAACCATGACAGCAGCACCACCATGATGCCGGTCGCCGCCGAATAGCCGATGCGGCCGCCCATCGCCTTCCAGCCGGGATGGCCGATATAGACCGCGTTGATGAAGGGATTGCCCATCAGGCAGCCGATCAGGCTGACGACGCCGTCGGCGGTCAGCACGCGCGTGGTCGGATATTCGTCGCCGGCGGCTTCCGCGCTTTCGACATTGTCCATGGCCTCGACGAGATCGTAGATGCCGAACGGGATCGCGGTCACCAGGATGATGCCGAGGAATTCGAAGCCCGAGAACACCTGGCCGATCGCCGGAATGGGAACGGAGAAGCCGAAATTGGCGAAGGCATCGCCGAGGCCCTTGAGGCTGAGGCCGCCAAGCCCGAGCCCGAACAGGTTCGATCCCCATGCGATCAGCATGCCCGCGGCAATCGCGACGAGGCCGGCCGGAATCCCCTTCGGATATTTCACGCCGCCGAACCAGCTCGCGAGGATGATGGCGAAGCAGACCAGACCGATCTGCGGCGTCATGAACATTTCCAGCGCCGGCCGCATCGAGATGAAGGTAACGGAGACGCCGGCCAGCGTGCCGAGCAGCGCCGCGCGCGGCGTGATTTTTCGGATGTACGGCGCGATGAAGCCGCCGATCATCAGGATGAAGCTCTGGAAGAACACCCAGACCAGGCCCGCCGACCAGCCCTTGACGGGATCGCCGGTCTTGAGCGTGATCGGCAGCATGATCACGAAGGTGACGATGAACATGTGCGGCACGCTGACGCCCGACGGCAGCGCGCAGACGTCATTGCGGCCGGTCTTTTGCGCCAGCCGATAGGCGAGCCACGCGTAGTACATGGTCGAGAGGCACATCATCAGCCCGAGCGCGGGCAGGATGCGGCCGAACACCAGGGAGTCCGGCATCTTCAGCACGAAGCGCAACAAGCCGGTCAGCACCAGCATGTTGACGAGGATGTTGGTGCCGAAGCCGAAGAACGCGTTCCAGTCGCCCGGCGTCCACAACGCGGGCTTGAAGTCGCCTTTGCCTGCCGTCGCTATCGTGCTCATCGTGATGCCCCCACTGCCCGTTTGCCAACAGTCTCCGTCGTCATCGCCTTGAGAATTGCCGCGGAGTCCGCGACCCAGCCGAAAATGCCGCCCTGGGCCTTGATCATCTTCAGGCCCATCTCGTGGAATTCGGGGAAGTAGGAGGCGCAGCCGTCCGCGATCACGACGCAGCGATAGCCGCGGTCGTTGGCCTCGCGCACGGTGGTGTTGACGCAGACCTCGGTGGTGACGCCGCACACCAGCAGGTTCTCGATGCCGTGCTCCTGCAGGACCTCGCCGAGTCCGGTGGCGTAGAACGCGCCCTTGCCCGGCTTGTCGATCACGATCTCGCCGGCAATCGGATAGAGCTCGGGAATGATGTCGTGGCCGGCTTCGCCGCGAATGAGGATGCGGCCCATCGGGCCGGGATCGCCGATCCGCTTGCTCGGCGCGCCGCGCTCGATTTTTGCGGGCGGCGCGTCGGAGAGATCGGGCAGATGTCCCTCGCGGGTGTGCACGACCAGCATGCCGCTGTCGCGCGCCGCCGCCAGCACAGCGGCGATCGGCTTTACCGCGCGCGCGAGCTGCGAGACATCATTGCCGAGCGTTTCGCCGAAGCCGCCCGGCTCCATGAAATCGCGCTGCATGTCGATGATGACGAGCGCGGTGGCGGTCCAGTCGAGTTCGATCGGCTCCGGCTCGGCAACGACGATGCCGTGTGCTGCACCTCTTGCGTTCGCCATGAACCGCACCCCGGGCGAGAGAACTCTCGTCAGGAGCGAAGCAAGGCCTATGCCATTGTGTACAACGCGGCCCGCGCCGGCTGCGCAACTGAATTTGCTGCGATTTCAATTCGTTCAATTCCGATCGCGCGAGCAGCCAGTTTCCGGCACGGCGATGCCGCGACGTGCATCTGCTCATTTGATAGGCGGCTGCTACTTGAAGAAGTGCACGAGCCCGAGGCTGAGCGCGAGCAACAGCATCAGCGACAATGTCACGGCGGCCGTCACCCTGCCGCCGACGGTCGACAGCACGCGCACGTCGACGCCGAGGCCCAGCGCCGCCATGGAGAGGACGGTCAGGATGGTCGCCGTCTTGGTCACCGGCGCGATGGCAAAATCGGGCACGAGATGCAGCGATCGCAGCGCGGCGAGCAGCAGGAAGCCGATGATGAACCACGGCACCAGCTTGAACGGGCTGATCGGCGGCGCCTTGGTCGCGTCCGCATTGCGCTTGCGGCGCTGCGCCGCCACCAGCGAGAGGGCGACCACGATCGGCCCCAGCATCAACACGCGCACCAGTTTCACCAGCGTGCCGATCTGGGTGCTGACGATGCCGGCCGGCACGGTCGCCGCCAGCACCTGCGGCACGGCATAGACGGTGAGCCCGGCGAGGATGCCGTATTGCGTCGCCGACAATTCCAGCAGCGGGATCAGCAGCGGCAGGCCCAGCACCATCAGCACGCCGAGGATCGCGGTGAAGGAGATCGACGAGGCGATGTCGTCGCCATCGGCGCCGATCACGGGCGCCACGGCCGCAATCGCCGAATTGCCGCAGATCGAATTGCCGCAGGCGATCAGGATCGAGAGTTTTGTGGAAAGCCCGAGCATGCGGCTGAGGCCGTAGCTGACCGCCAGCATGATCGCGACGGTGGCGATAATCGCGGCGATCAGGGTAAGGCCGGATGCCATGACCGCGGCAAAGCTGACCGAGGCCCCCAGCAGCATGACCGCGACTTCGAGCAGCTGTTTGGCGCTGAAGGCGATGCCGGAGAGCCAGCGCGCCGACGGCTGCCAGGCGGTGCGCACCGCCATGCCGAGCAGGATGGCGATGACGAGGGCTTCGACATAGGGATGATCGAAATAGCGCTCTTCGACGTGCTGGACGCCGATCGATACCAGCGTGATCAGGCCGCACAGGGCGATGCCGGGAATAAGGGAAACGACGCGGCCGGAGATGCCGGGGACCTGCCCCTTGCCAGCCGGTCCTTTAGTGTCTTGAGCCACAAAATCCCTCTTTTGGAGAAGATTTTATACGGCTGACGGCTCGTGTGGCTAATATTTTTTCGCAGGCATGCACATGAGAGGCACGCGAGTCAGGCTGTGCAGCCTCAGAGGAAGGCGAACACGCCCTGCACCCAGGCAACCGCGCGATCGAAGCTGAAGCTGCCCGGCTCGAAATAGACGGCGCGGGCCAGCACGATGCCCGCCACCAGCGCCCAGAACACGCTGGTACCGGCCGATTTCAGCCAATTTGCAGGGCGATCCGAGGCGATCGCTGGTGCGACCGCGGGAACCGGCTCTCCAAAAGGATCGAATGCGGGGTGGCTCATGATGGCTTCCGTTGCTGCCGCCTAATGTCGCGACATCCGGCGGCAAAGCAAGGGAAGCGAAATGCCTTTTGCGGGAGGGGTTTGGAAGCGTCTTTCGTCCCTTCTCTCTGGAATAGGGTTTTCTTCTCCGGGGCCTGCCGGCACCCTGTTTCAGGCGGTTTTTGGCCGGAAATTCTCGATCAACCGCAACAGCACCCGCGCGCCGGCGTCGGCATCATCAGGCTCGACATGCTCGTCCGGGTGATGGCTGATGCCGCCGCGGCAGCGCACGAAGATCATGGCGACGTCGGCGATGTCGATCATCGCCATGCCGTCATGCCCGGCCCCGCTCGGCAGTTCGAACACCGGAAAACCTTCCGCGGCGACCGCTTCGGCGACCTGCTCCTTCAGCCAGGGCGCGCAGGGCGCGGTGCGGTTCTCATGGGTGACGTCGAGCTGCAGCGCCAATTGCCGCCGTTTGGCGATCGCCTCGATCCGACGCACGATATCGGAGACGGCCTTCTTGCGGTGCGCGTCGCTGGGCGCACGGATATCGAGGGTGAAGGACACCCGCCCCGGAATCACATTGGTGGCGCCGGGCTTGGCATCGATATAGCCAACGGTGCCGACGAGGCCGCCGTGGTCGGCCTTGCAAAACTCCTCGACCGCGACGATGCATTCGGCGGCACCGGCGAGCGCGTCGCGGCGCAGCGCCATCGGCACCGTGCCGGCATGACCGGCCATGCCCGTGAGACTGGCGGCAAGCCGTGTCGCCCCCGCAATCGCCGTCACTACGCCGACGGCAAGATTTTTTTGCTCCAGCACCGGCCCCTGCTCGATGTGCAGTTCGACATAGCCGAGCAACTCGCGGCGGGTGCGCGCGGCAGCACCGACATGTTTTGGATCGAGCCCGAATTTTTTCAGCGCTTCGCGCCATCGAGATGCCGGCGCGGTCACGCACGTTCAGCACGCCTTCGTCAAACGTGCCCGCAACCGCACGGCTGCCCAGCAGCGTGGACGCAAAGCGAACGCCCTCCTCGTCGGCAAAGCCGGTGACCTCGACCGCGAACGGCAGCCGCTTGCCGCGCCGGTGCAGATCGGCCACGCAGGCAATCGCCGTGATCACGCCGAGCGGGCCGTCCCATTTGCCGGCATCGCGCACGGTATCGTAATGCGAGCCCAGCATCAGGCATGGTGCGCCCGGACGCTCGCCCTCGTAACGGCCGCAGACATTGCCGATCGCGTCGAGATGCGCGCTCATGCCGGCTTCACGCATCCAGGACAGCAAGCAGGTCGGCCGCCGCGCGATGCTGCTCGGTGAGAAATATCCGCGCCAGATGTTCCGGCGTTTCGGAAATCTTTGCCAGTTCGTCGATGCGGCGAACGATGAGATCGCCGAGTTTTGCGCCTTCGGTTCCTGTTCCGGCGCGGACAATCGGTTGGCTCATTGATCGTATCTCATCGATGGCTTGCGGTTTCGGCAAACATCCATTGCAGCCGCGGGTGCTGGAAGCAAGGACCAATCAGGCCATATAGTGGTTCCGGCCCTGGTGCGGTGTGGGAGACATTCATGACGACGGAAAATCTGCGCGGACATGTCGCGCTTGTGACCGGAGGCTCGCGCGGCATTGGAGCCGCCATCGTGCGGGCGCTGGCCGGGGCTGGCGCTGCCGTCGCCATCAACTATCGCGAGCGCGCCAGCGAGGCGGATGCGCTTGCCAAGGACATCGCCGGCGCCGGTGGCAAGGCGCTGGCGATCGCGGCGGATGTCTCGCAAGGAGGCGCGGTCGCCGCCATGATGGAGCGTGTCAAATCCGAATTGGGGCCGATCGACATCCTCGTCAACAATGCCGGCATCGCCATCACCCGCGGCGTCGACGATCTCACGGAAGAGGATTTTGACAGGACCATTGCGGTGAACCTGAAGTCCGCCTTCCTCGTCACCCAGGCGGTGCTGCCTGACATGCGCGCGAAAAAATGGGGACGCATCGTCAACATCTCCTCGGGCGCGGCGCGCGGCGCCGGCGCGATCGGGCCGCACTACAACGCCTCGAAGGCCGGCATGGAGGGTCTTACGCGGGGTTATGCGGCGCGGCTGGTCAAGGAGGGCATCACCGTCAACGCGGTGGCGCCGTCGCTGATCGAGACCGACATGATGAAGGGCCAGCCGCAACTGGTGAGCCGGATTCCGCTCGGCCGCTTCGGCACCACTGAGGAAGTCGCCGCCGCGGTGATGCTGCTGATTCGGAATCCCTACATGACCGGCCAGACCATCGCGATGAGCGGCGGCATGGCGTTCAACTGATGTGAACGGCACAACCCACCCTGATGGCGCGCTGCTACACCAACACTTCGCAAGAGCGGCGAAACACCCCTCCCCTGACACCACCGGACGCGCCGCTTTCCTGCTTCTAGTTTTTCCCGGAAATGCTAGGATCGCTATCGGCGTGGGAGGCGTTGGGTGAAAACAGTCACCGCATCGGCAGCCAAGAAGCTTGGTGGTTTCCTTACCAAGGACTTTCGCCGTATTTTCGGCAAGACCAACGACGACCTCGCCGAGCGGCTCGGCAGCCTGGCGCGCAGCACCATCGAATGCCTCGCCCGCAGCGACGCGCTCTATCACAATTACGAGCACACCTATCAGGTCACCCTGGTCGGTCGCGACATCCTGCAGGGCATGGCGCTGGCGCATCGCATCGAGCCCGAAGACTACGCCCACCTGATCGTGGCCTGCCTGCTGCACGACATCGGCTATATGCGCGGCGTGCTGAGCGGCGACACCGCCGATGAATTCATCATCAACGAGAAAGGCAACACCGTCGAGCTTCCGCGAGGCGCGTCGGATGCCGCGCTGACGCCCTATCATATCGATCGTTCCAAGATCTTTGCCCATGAGCGGCTCGCCAAGTCCCCGCTAATCGATGCCAAACGCGTGGCGGATGCGATCGAGTGCACGCGCTTTCCGCCGCTGCCGACCAAGGACACATCCGAACTTTCCAAGGAGCCGCGGCTGGTGCAGGCCGCCGACCTGATCGGCCAGCTCGGCGATCCTCTCTACTCCCGCAAAGCGAATGCACTGTTCTGGGAGTTCGAGGAAATCGGCATGAACCGCCAGCTCGGCTATTCCTCGCCGGCCGATCTGATCGACCGCTATCCGAGCTTCTACTGGAACACGGTGTCCGACCATCTCGGCGGCGCGATCAAATATCTCAACATGACCGTGTCGGGCCGTCAGTGGATCGCCAATCTGCACCACCACGTGCTCTGCGCCGAGAATGACGACCGGCTGATGGGGCCGCAGCGCTGATCCCCTAAAGAAAGAGCGTGATGGCAGTCTGCCATCACGCCCAGTAAATGCCCTGCGCCGGGGAGGAGAGTTCAGCGCTCGGCAAACGCCTTCTCGACCACGAACTGCGCGGCCTCGCCGTGATTGCCTTCGACAAAGCCACGGCCCGTCAGCAGCGCGCGGGTGTCGGCGACCAGCGCCGGGCTGCCGCAGATCATGACGCGGTCGTGCGCGGGCTCGAGCGAGGCAAGGCCGATATCGGCAAACAGTTTGCCCGAATTGATCAGGTCGGTGATGCGGCCGCGGTTGCGGAAGGGATCGCGCGTCACGGTCGGGTAATAGACCAGCTGGTTGCGCATGTAGTCGCCGATCAGTTCGTCGTTCGGCAGTTTTTCCGTGATCATCTCGCCATAGGCGAGTTCGGCGACGCGGCGGCAGCCGTGCAGCAGCACCACCTTTTCGAAGCGCTCGTAGGTCTCGGGATCCTTGATCACGGAGAGGAACGGCGCGAGGCCCGTGCCGGTGCCGATCAGATAGAGGTTGCGGCCGGATTCGAGATTGTCGATCACCAGCGTGCCGGTCGCCTTGCGGCTGACGATGATGGGATCGCCGACCTGCAGGTGCTGGAGCCGCGAGGTCAGCGGGCCGTCCGGCACCTTGATCGAGAAGAATTCGAGCGTGTCTTCGTAATTGGCGCTGGCGACGCTGTAGGCGCGCAGCAGCGGCTTTTCGCCGACCTTCAGCCCGATCATGGTGAACTCGCCGTTGCGGAAACGGAACGAGGGATCGCGGGTGGTGGTGAAGCTGAACAGGTTGTCGGTCCAGTGATGGACGCTGAGGACGTTTTCCTGGTTGAAATTGCTCATCGCCGATCCCGCTTGCCTGAAGACCGATTTTGCCGGACAATTCGTTAGTATACGATTGTTCGTATACAAATGAATAATCCAGCTTGATCCCGGCGTCAAGCCGCGCGCAAGATGGCTGGCGGCCCCGCGAAGGCATTGAACGAAAAGGACAAACCCGATGGCCCACGATGCACCCCAGGCAACCGGCCCGAGCAAGCTGGTGATCCGCAACATCGGCCTGCTGCTGTCGGGGGCGCTGGAAAAGCCGATCCTGGATGCCGACACCATCGTCGCCGAGAACGGCAAGATCACTGCCATCGGCCGCCTCAAGGACGTCAACACCGAAGGCGCCACCACCATCGTCGACGCCAACGGCACCACGGTGGCGCCCGGCCTGATCGACAGCCACGTCCATCCCGTCGCCGGCGACTGGACGCCGCGGCAGAACCAGTTCAACTGGATCGACAGCTATCTGCATGGCGGCGTCACCACCATGATCTCCGCCGGCGAGGTGCACATGCCCGGCCGGCCGCGCGACGTCGTCGGCCTGAAGGCGATGGCGATCTTTGCGCAGCGCGCGTTCTGGACGCTGCGGCCCGGCGGGGTGAAGGTGCATGCCGGCGCGCCCGTGATCGAATGCGAAATGGTCGAGGACGATTTCAAGGAGTTGGCCGCGGCCGGCGTCAAACTGCTCGGCGAAGTCGGACTCGGCGGCGTCAAGGACGGCCCGACCGCGCGCAAGATGGTGGGCTGGGCGCGCAAATACGGCATTCAAAGCACCATCCATACCGGCGGACCTTCGATCCCCGGCTCCGGGCCTGATCGACAAGGACGTGGTGCTGGAGGCCGACACCGACGTGGTCGGCCACATCAATGGCGGCCACACCGCCCTGCCCGACGACCAGATCCGCTGCATCTGCGAGGGCTGCAAGCGCGGGCTCGAACTGGTGCACAACGGCAATGAGCGCTCGGCGCTGTTCACGCTGCGCACCGCGCGCGAGATGGGCGATCTGCATCGCGTCATCCTCGGCACCGACGCGCCGGCCGGCTCCGGCGTGCAGCCGCTCGGCATTTTGCGCATGGTGTCGATGCTGTCCTCGCTCGGCGAATTGCCGGCGGAGATCGCGTTCTGCCTTGCGACCGGCAACACCGCGCGGATGCGGGAGCTCGATTGCGGCATCGTCGAGGTCGGCCGCTCCGCGGATTTCGTCATCATGGACATGGCGCAGCATTCGCCGGGCAAGAACATTCTGGACAGCGTGCAGCTCGGCGACCTCCCCGGCGTCGGCATGACCATCATCGACGGCATCGTGCGCACCCAGCGCAGCCGCAACACGCCGCCGGCGGGACGGGTGCCGGAGATTGTGGGGAAGTGATCCGCGCGACTCTCTCCCCGTCGTCCTTGCCTAATGCGCAATTGCGCACGGGAGCAGGGACGGCGAAGATTGTTCTCCCCGGCAAAATCCGTTCCAGGCCACGCGAGGTCGGGGAACACCGTAGTGACCCGGATTTAGTTGCGCACGCGATCTCTGCGGCCTCGCCCCAGACCGAGAAATCCATTGCGCGGCACGCTCGGTGCCCGTTGGGCCAGCTCCTCAAGAAGCCGAACCATCGCGCAGAGCCGACGTTGTGATGAACTGCCGCCGCTGCATGTTCGCCTCCCAAGGCCCTGGACAGGCCATCGTAGCGGGCTAGATGGCCGCTCTAAAGGGGGATGTCCGGTTGGGGTCAGAAGTCGACCTGACGGCCCGGCCGCGAATGTCCGTTTTTTCGGCGAAAGCAGACACCGGGCGCAAGGATCCGCATGTCCGCTAAGTGGCAGAAGCGGACATCATTCTATTCGATGACTTCGTCGGCGCGACCAAGCAGCCCAGGCGGCACGTCAAGGCCGAGCTCTTTGGCGGTCTTGAGATTGATTACCAATTCGTACTTGATCGGAGCCTGCACCGGCAGATCGCCTGGTTTACTCCCTTCAGGATGCGATCCACGTAGCCGGCGGCCCGGCGGTAGATGTCGAACTGATCCGGCCCATAAGACGCTAGACCTCCGCCAGTAACGTTGGGTCGATACGGGTAGACAGCGGGCAATCGGTATCGCGCCGTGAGAGCGATAAACAATTCCCGATGGATGTTAGCAGCCGGAATTGCCGTTACGATCAGGCCGCCATTCGATCCGGCGAACGCCGCTATGGCGCGCTCGATTGCGCCCGCGTCGCGCGCATCAAGGGGGTTCACCTCCACACCTAACGACGGAGCCACCGATCGGATCGCCGCCAACTGTCCAACCGCACCGACCGCTGTAACATCCTCGGTGACTGCAACGCGCGTCACGCCTGGTGCGAGCTCCTTTAGAAGTTCTAAGTATTTTCCTGCTGTTGCGTATTCGAACGGTGTAAACCCCGTTGCGTTGCCGCCCGGCCGCGCCATGGTCTCGGCAATTCCGGAGCCAACCGGATCGGCAACAAGCACGAACACAATCGGTACCGTGCGCGTCGCCTGTTGAAACGCCACCGTCGGTAGGCTGCTGGTGACCATAATGACATCTGGCGCGAGCGCGACCAATTCCGCCGCGTCTTTGCGAGTTCGATCGGCATCTCCGACCGTCCAGCGGTAGTCGATCCGTGTGCTGTGACCGTCAGTCGAACTCAGTTGCTGGAGCCCCTGTAGGAAGGCCGCGATGCGCGCCTTAGCGACCGGATCGTCCCCGGCCAGCGGCATCATCACCGCAATTCGTCGGACCCGCTCGAGCTGCTGCGCCGTCGCCGCCAATGGCAACGCCACCGCACCACCGACAAAACCGAGGAAATAGCGCCGTTGCATTGGCACCCCTATTCGCAGCTTCGCGGACCTTATCCGGCCGGCTATTGAACCTGCTTTAGGTGGGCTTCGATCTCTGACAAGTCATTATTCGCAGGAAACGACTCGAGAGCCTGGCTTGAGCTGCACCACGGATAAGGAAGTGAAGACAGCCAACACATCACGGCATCGAGTTCGGTGCCCGATAAGACCTTCATGACGTCGATGTTGATGACGAGCTTTCCAACCTTGCCGTCCTCGTTGAAATGCCAGTCGTAACGTCCACAGCCTATCCGCAACTGGCCGGTCGCCTTGACGGACATTCCGACCAACCAGTGGCATTGGAATCGGGAGTGAACGGGGTCAGGTCGGGAGAGGCAGAAGGTGTGCATCTTTTCGTTGTCAGCACCAAAACGACGCACCAAGATTCTTCCACCGCGTTTAACCCGCTTGTCGTGCTGGGAAACGAAATAGCGTCAGTATTTA
>CAVSXQ010000031.1:0-179022 GCA_963731915.1 uncultured Alphaproteobacteria bacterium | reverse complement strand
GGAGAAGCGGCGAGATCAGGGCGAGCGGCCGAACGGCTCCTCGTTCATGGCGTGCGCGTTCTTCGGCACGTCACTGACCACGGTCGGCTCGTAGAAGTAGCCCTTGTTGCCGACGCGTGACGCCGCTCGAGCTTGGCGCCCTTGCTGACGGCATCCTGCACCATGCCTTCGATCGCGGTGACGCGGCGAGGATTGGCCAGCGATCCCATCGTCGAACTGGAATCCATGCCGTTGCCGACCTTGACCGCCTTGGCGCCCTCGACGAACTTGTCGACGAACTCCTTGAACACGTCATCCTGCACCAGCATGCGCGTCGGCGAGATGCAGACCTGGCCGGCGTTGCGATACTTCGCCGCCACCAGGATCTTTGCAGCGCTGGTCACATCGGCGTCCTTGAACACCATCGCCGGCGCATGACCGCCAAGCTCCATGGTGGCGCGTTTCATGTGAAGGCCCGCCAACGCATTGAGCTGCTTGCCGATGTTGGTCGAACCGGTGAAGGAGATTTTGCGGATGATCGGATGCGGGATCAGGTACTCGGAAATCTCCGACGGCACGCCGTAGACCAGATTGATCACGCCATCGGGCACGCCGGCATCGGCGAAGGCGCGGATCAGTTGCGCGGGCGAAGCCGGCGTCTCTTCCGGCGCCTTGACGATGATCGAGCAGCCGGCGGCGAGCGCGGCGGACATCTTGCGCACGACCTGGTTGATCGGGAAATTCCACGGCGTGAAGGCTGCGACCGGACCGACCGGCTCTTTCATCGCAAGCTGGTAGATGCCCGGCCCGCGTGCCGGGATGATGCGGCCATAGGAGCGCTTGGCTTCCTCGGCAAACCACTCGATGACGTCGGCGGCGGCCATCGCTTCCATCCTGGCTTCGGCCAAGGTCTTGCCCTGCTCCATGGTCAGAAGCGGCGCGATTTCTTCGTTGCGCTCGCGCATGATGGCGGCGGCCTTGCGCATGATGCGGCAGCGCTCGAACGGCGCCACCGCGCGCCAGACCTTGAAGCCAGCGGCAGCGGCGGCGAGCGCCTCGTCGAGGTCGGCCTGGCTGGCGTGCGCAACCGTGCCGATCACCTCTTCGGTGGCGGGGTTGAGCACCTCGAGCACTTTGCCCGACTGGGCCGGCCGCCATTTGCCGGCAATGAATAGCTGAGTGTTGGAATAGGCCAACGGAGCCTCCCTCTTATTGGTTTGTGAATGCGAATGGACAGGTGGTGGGACTTCAGGCGCCCTTTTTAGACTGTGGCGGAGATTGAATCCCAGTGCTCAATAGGGCCTTCGCGTTACAATAGCTCAATGCGGCGATCCCTCGCAAAGCGCCTCTGCGGCTTTGGTCATCTCGGGCCCGAGATAATTTCTGAAACGCGGCTCTGCCACCAGCGCGCGAAAATCCGGCTTCCTGGTCACGCCGCCATCGGCCACCAGCAGAAACTGCTCGGCGATCTCGGCGAGGATTTCAAGGTGCCAGGCCGCGGTCGGGTGCAGGCAAGGATCACCAGCCTGCCCTCGTCGCGCAGCCGGCGGAAGAAATCCAGCATGAAGCCGATATAGCCGTCCTGCAGGTTGAACTGCGGCTCGTCGAACAGATGCACCATGGGAGCCGCCGTCGGCGACGGCTCCAGCAAGGCCGATGGCACCAGCTTGCGGAACCGGCGCACCTGATAGGATTGGTGATAGTGGATCGCCAGCCGGTCGCGCTCGCGATATTTCACGCGATGAATTCGGTGCCGGCAATATAGACCCGGCCCGCGGATGGCGCGTTCGAGCCGGTCATCATTTCGAACAGCGTGGTCTTGCCGGCGCCGTTCGGTCCGACCACGCCGACGATCCCCGGCCGTCGATGACGAGATCGGCTTGCAGCGTGAAGGTCGGCCGGCGGACGACGCGGCCGCGCGTATAGACTTTTCGGACCTGATCGAGGGCGAGCAACGGCGAAGCCATCAGTTCACTCCAAGCAGTCGCTGGCGCAGCGCGGTGTCTTCGCGCAAGGTGGCGGCATCGCCGGTCCAGGCGATCCGGCCGCGATCGATGACGGCGGCATGATCGGCAACCGACAACGCGATTTCGGCATTCTGTTCGACGATCAGCGAGGCGACGCCCTCCTTCCTCAGCCTGACGATGGTCGCCAGCACGTCGCCGACGATCTTTGGCGCCAGCCCCTGGCTCGGCTCGTCGAACAGGATCAGGCCGGGCGAGCCGACCAGCGCGCGCGCGATCGCCACCATCTGCATCTCGCCGCCCGACAGATTTTCGCAGTCGCGCTCCATCAGGTATTCGAGCGGCGAGAAGATTTCGCACGTCTCCTTGATGGTCCAGGCGCGGAACGGCGTGCGCTTCTGCGCGATCTTCAGATTGCGCGCCACCGTCAGCGTCGGGCACAGCCGCCGGTCGTCCGGCACCCAGCCGAGACCGGCGCGCGCGATCTCGTGGGTCGGCGCTGCGTGTGACGTCGCGGCCTTCGAACCGCACGGTGCCGCGCCGCGGCCGGGTCAGCCCGAGGATGGAGCGCAGCATGGTGGTCTTGCCGGCGCCGTTGGGGCCGAGCAACGCAAACACCTTTGCGCGCTCCACCGCCAGTGAGGCGCCGAACAGCGCCTGCGTCTCGCCGTAGTAGGTATCGACCGCATCCACTTCGAGGATCATGCGAACCGTCCGAGGTTGGAACGTTTGACCCACTCGTTCTGCTGCAGTTCGTGCGGCGTGCCGCGCGCCACCACCTGGCCCCAATGGATCACCGAGATTCGGTCGGCGAGCGAAAACAAAAATTCCATGTCGTGCTCGATCGCGACGATCGTCAGCTTGCCCTTCAGGCGGGCGACCATCTCCGTCAGCCTTCGCACGCCGTCGGAGCCGAGGCCGGAGGTCGGCTCGTCGAGGCAAAGCACCCGCGGGCCCTGCGCCAGCGCCACCGCGATCTCCAGCGCGCGGCGATCGCCGTAGGAGAGATCCTTTGCGCGGATTTCGGCCTTGTCGGCGAGACCGACGGCGGCAAGAACTTCGTGCGCCTTGTCTGCAAAGACCGTTATCGCCGGCGGCGGCGCGGCGCATATCGAAGCCCCGCGCGCGAAACGCGGGAAGGCCGACCGTCACGTTCTCGCGCGCGGAAAATTCGTCAAACAGGGTCATGATCTGGAACGAGCGCGCGACACCTCGCGTGGCGATCCGGTGCGGGCTGAGGCCGGTGACGTCCTCGCCGCCGAGCCGGATCGAGCCGCGGCTGGGCTTTACGCGGCCGGTCAGCACGTTGAAGAACGTGGTCTTGCCGGCGCCGTTCGGCCCCATCAGGCCGTGGAATTCGCCCTCGGGCACCGCAAGGTCGATGCTTTCCAGCACCACGCGGTCGCCGAAGCGGACGTGCACGCCTGTTGCTTCGATCAGCGCCATCACTTGCCTCCGAACAACAGACGCATCGCCGAGTGGCCCTGCCGGCCGATCTCCGAGCGCTTCTGGAACGCGGCAGTGACCGCGCCGGCGATGCCCTCCGGCCGGAACAGCACGATGACCATGAACAGCAGGCCGAAATAGAGCATCCATGCATTGGTCAAGGCGCCGATCACGTCGCGCGCGATCAGGAACACGAACACGCCGACCACCGGCCCCCAGAAGCTGACGAGGCCGCCGCCGACCAGCGTCATCATCACGACATAGCCGGATTGGTGCAGGCTCATCACGTCGGGAAAGGCGGCGAGTTGCGCCATGGCAAACAGGCCGCCGGCGAGTCCCGAGATCGCGGCCGACAGCGTGAAGATCGACACCTTGTAGAGCCAGACGTGATAGCCGAGATGCGCGGCGCGGGTTTCGCTTTGGCGGATCGCGGCGACGACGCGGCCATAGGGCGAATGCACCAGCCGCCATAACCCGATCACGCCGAGCGCGAACACCACAAGGACGAAGTAGTAGAACGCGACATTGTCGGTGAGATCGAACGAGGCAACGCCGAAATCGGCCGGCAGCCGCGCGATCTTCAACAGGCCGTCCTCGCCGCCGGTGACTTTGTGGGACTTGATCGCCAGCGTCCAAAAAATCTGGCCGAAGGCGATCGTCATGAAGGCGTAGTAGATGCCGCGCCGGTGCGAGATGAACAGCGCTACCAGCACGCCGGCAAGCCCGGCAATCGCAGCCGAAGCCGCAAGGCAAACCCATAGATTCGCCACGACGTTGAACTGGCACAGCCCGAACGCATAGGCGCCGATGCCGAAATAAGCGCCGTGGCCGAACGACGGCAGCCCGGCCGTGCCCAGCACCAGATTGAAAGCCAGCGCGTAAAGCGACCAGATCAGGATTTCGATGCCGAGATAGGGATAAAGCCCGACACGCGCGATCCACAGCGGCACCGTGGCGAGCACCAGCCAGAGCACCAGCATCGCCGGGGTGACGAGCCGTGAAGCATCGGATGAAGTCGATGATGGCATGGTCATGCTTCGAGCACGCTCTTCTTGCCCCACAGGCCGCGGGCGCGCACGCTCACCACGGCGACCAGGAGGATGTACATCGACAGCAGCGACCATTCCGATGCGTAGGCGCCGGATAGCCCGACGCAGAGCCCGACCAATAGCCCCGCAACGACGGCGCCCCAAAAACTGCCGACGCCACCGAGCACGATCACCAGAAACGCCGGGATCACCGCGTCGACGCCCATATGCGGACGGATGCCCCAGATCGGCGCGACGATGATGCCGGCGATCGCCGCCAGCACGGTGCCGAACACGAACACCATCAGCCGCAACCGCGTGAGATTGATTCCGAGCGCGCGCACGATTTCGCTGTCATGGGCGCCGGCCTTGACGGTGGCGCCGAACGGCGTTTTCTCGATCAACAGCCAGACGAGACCGATGATCGCAATGGCAATGCCCGGCCGCATAGAAGCGATAGGTCGACCAGATCAGATCGCCGAACAGAAATCCGCCGCTGACGGCTTGCGGCACCTGCAGGACATAGTCGCGGGTGCCCCAGGTCAGCCGGATCGCCTCCTCGATCACCATCGCCGCGCCGAAGGTCAGCAACAGGCCGTAGAGCGGATCCTTGCCGTAGGTGCGGCGCATGCAGAATTCGATGGCCATGCCGACCAGTCCGACGACAGCGGGCGCGATGATCAGCGTCGCGGCGTAGCGCCAGCCGAGCGGAAGCGCGAGCCACGCTTTGGCGATCTCGGCCGGAAACGGCGGGCGCGAGCCCATGAGCTGCATGGCGACATAGGCGCCGAGCGCAAACAGCGAGCCGTGCGCGAGGTTGATTTGCTCCATCAGCCCGACGATCAGCATGAAGCCGAGCGCAATCAGCGCAAACAACAGGCCGAGCGTCAGGCCGTTGAGGATATGAGGAAGAAGATCAAACAAGTTTTGGTCTCGTTATCATTGTTTGCAAGACGCCTGCCCGGACTCCAGCGGAGAGTCCGGGCAGCACGCGATGCGAAGATCGTTGCGCGGAGATCAGGAATCGACCGTCGGCACCTGCTCATAGGGAACGAGCTTGCACTTGGCCGCGCCATCGGTATCCGCGGCGACCTTCGGCTCGGTCCAGCTGATGATTTCGTAGAGGTCGGTATTGTCCGACGGCTTGGCATTGCGGCGCGCCAGATAGATCGTCTGCTGCATCTGATGTGTGACCGGATCCATGTAGGCGTCGAAATGCTGCATGCGGTCGGTGGCGGAGATCTTCAGGTTCTCGAGTTCCTTGATGATCTTGATGTTGTTGGTCGAACCCGCGCGTTCGATCGCCTTCAGCAATTCGCGCGTCGCCATGTAGCCGTTGTAGGACACGTTGCCGGGCACCGGGATCGAGCCGTCCTTGTTGGTGGCCTGCCACTTCTTGACGAAATCAGCGACGCCGGGCAGCGGCAGCTTGTGATACCAGGTGGTGCCGAACACGCCGAACAGGCTGTTGGGCGCGCCCCACACGTCGGGCCAGTCCTGCTGGTTGTTGATCCAGGCCGGCTTGCCGTCGAGCTTGAGTTGGGCGACCTGCTCGCGCAGCGCCTTGATGTCGTCGCCGCCGATCGCGGTCGCCACCACGTCCGGCTTGGCCTGCTGGATCTTGAGCAGGTACGCCGTGAAGTCGCGGGTGTTCTGCGGCACCAGCAGATTGTCCATGATCTTGCCGCCGGCGCCCTCGACCTGCGCCTTGGTCGACGCCGATGTGGTGTGGCCCCAGACATAATCGTTGGTCAGCAGCATCCAGTTCTTGCCGATCGAACTCGACCGCGTTCTTCACCGAGGCCTTGGAAAAATTGGTGCCGTTGCCGTCCCACACGAACTTGATGCGCGAGCAGTTCTCGCCCGCCTCGCTCGGCGCGGAGGAATTGGTGTTGAGGTAGATCACGCCGTTCTTGGCGGCGACCTGGGTAATGGCGTTGGCGACGCCGGAATGCACCGCGCCGATCAGGATCGTGCAGTCTTCCCGGGTGATGAAGCGCTCGGCGATGCGGCTGCCGGTCGCCGGCGTGGTTTCAGTGTCGGCGGTGACCCAGGTGACCTTGCGGCCGAGCACACCGCCCTTGGCATTGAACTCGTCGATCGCCATCACGATGCCGCGCATATCGTCCTGGCCGCTGTTGCCGTACTGACCGCTGGCATCGCAGGTAAGCCCGAGCTTGATCGGTTTGGCGGCGCCCTGCGCCCACACCCGGTTTTCCTTCCACGGGCCGAAGAAACTGGCCGTGCCGCCGATGGCGCTGGCCATCAAGCTGCCCTTCAGGACGCTTCGCCGCGAGATTTCACGCTTCGTCATGACTCCCTCCCTGGTCCGTTTGGTTTTCTTGTTGCGGAAGATAGAATGAACGTTCTATCATGACCTGTAAAGTGGAATATTTGAACCAAACGGCGAAACGGCTGAAATGAGGTAGGCTCAGGCCATGAACAAGGCTGCCGACAAAGCGATGAGCTACGACGAATTGCGCGGTGCGATTGCCTCGCGGCACCGCGCGCTGTCCGGGCGGCTGCAGCAAATCGCCGAATTCGTGCTCGACCATCCGACCGAGGTCGCGCTCGGCACGGTCGCGGAAGTCGCGGAGCGCTCCGGCGTTCCGCCCTCGGCCATCGTCCGTTTCGCGCACGCGCTGGGCTTTGGCGGCTTCACCGAAATGCAGCAGGTGTTTCGCTCGCGCCTCGTGGCCGGCGTAGCGCCGAGCTACAAGGCGCGGCTTGCGCGCATGAAGCACGAGGAAAAATCGATCCTCGGCCGCAAGCCCGCCGCCGTGCTCGGACGCTTCGTCGCGGAAGCGCAGTCGGCGCTGGTGACGCTCAGCCAGTCGGCGCATGCGCGCGAACTGGATGCGGCAACCGCGATCCTGGCGAAGGCACGCGACATCTATCTGCTCGGCCTCGGCGGCTCGTTTCCGGTCGCCACGCATCTGGCCTATGTGCTGCGCAAGCTCGGCCGGCGCGTCGTGCTGCTCGACGGCATCGGCGGCAGCATTCGCGAGCAATCGCATCCGGCCGGCACCGATGATGCGCTGGTCGCCATCAGTTTCCGCAACTACTATCCGGACACTGCGCGGCTGTTCCCGGAACTGGTCGCGCGCGGCGTTCCCGCAATTTCGATCACCGACAGCCTGCTTAGCCCGATCGTCGAAGGTGCAAAAGTCGTGTTCGAGATCCAGGACATGCCGGAGCCGGCGCTGCGCACCCTTGTCGCGCCGATGTGCCTGGTTCAGGCTCTCGCCATCAGCCTCGATCTCATCGCAGACTGACACTGCAATCCCCAGGGAGAATGACATGACGTCACATGACGGCACTCGACCGTTGGCGGGCAAGATCGCGCTGGTGACCGGCGCCGGACGCGGGCTCGGCCGCGCCTTTGCCGAAAAGCTTGCCGCACTGGGCGCCGACATCGCCATCCATGGCATGCGCGAAAACGGTCCGGCGGAATATGGCGAAGGCACCACCCTGACGGCGGTGGCGCAGGACGTCGGCAAGGAATTCGGCGTCCGCGCCCATCGCGTGCTCGGCGACCTCACCAAAGGCGAAGACATCGCGCGTGTGGTCGCCGAAAGCGAGAAGGTGCTCGGGCCGATCGACATCCTCGTGCACAACGCCGGCGGCGACATCGCGGCCGCGGGCGGCAAGCCCAATCCCAACGACGCCGTCAATATCAGGGAAGAAGATGTCCGCGCGGTGCTCGACCGCAATCTGCTGAGCACGATCCTCACCTGCCAGGCGGTGGCGCGCGGCATGATGCAGCGGCGGCGCGGCCGTATCGTCACCATCGGCTCGGTCGCCGCCTTCAAGGGCCGTACCAATTCCTCGATCTATGCGGTGGCGAAGGCCGGCATGACTCACTACACCCGCTGCCTCGCCGACCAGTTGCGCAGCTACGACATCGCCGTGAACTGCATCGCGCCAGGCGACACCCGCACCGGCCGCTTCCTCGGCACGCGCGCCGTCGATGAGAACCGGATGGTCGAAACGGGCACGCTCGATCGCATCGCGACCGTCGATGAAGTCGCGCGCGTCGTCGAAGTGTTCGCGGGTCCGCTGGGCGCGTTCGTTTCGGGCCAGGTATTGCGGATCGACGGCGGCGGTCAGTGCTGGCCGGGATAAGGCGTCCAGCTACTCAAGCACCAGTGTAGGATCGGCGCGCTTCAGTTTCAGAAAGGCAGTGGCCGAATCCATCACCATGGTGCAGCTCTTGATCAAGCCGCCCCTGACAGTCCAGATCGAGGTCCAGTCGCACGCGGGCTCGGTTTTTGTCTCCGTCATCGTGCCGAAATTGATGACGTGATTTCCCGCGGGGATGAATTCGCCGAGATCGCCGATCAGGCAGAACGGACGGATACCGCCGATCGCCTCAACCTGCTGATTGCTTTCATACCAGCGCTGGATCTCGTACTTGCCGCGAAACGTGCCGAACAGCGGACTGAATTTTTCGAGGCTGCCGCGCGCGATGACATACACGGCATCGTCGGCAATAAGCGGCAGGATTTCCTCGAATCTCTTGTTGACCCAGAGAAACGTAACCTTCTGTATCAGCTTCAGGTTATCATCGGCTTCGGCCATCGCATTCCCCTTGTCGATAATACTTGGTCAAGATCAGGTCACGTTCGCAGCACCAGCTTGCCGAACGCCGCACCGTCGTCCGGCAGACGGGCAGCCAAATCGCGTGCCGCGGCGGCTTCGTCGGATTGGCCCAGCAAACCGGACACTTCGGCCAGCGCCTCGTAACAATAGGCAGAATGTAAGCGCATTTCGAGGGATTTGGCGAGAGCGGCGGCATCCCTGAGGGTATCGCGCGCCTCTTCGAGGCGATCGTTCGCGCGGAACATCGTCCCGAGCAGCCAGAGCGCCCAGACCTCGATGCCCCGATAGCCGTGCTGCCTGGCGAGTTGCAGTGCCTGGTGCTGCCGCGTCAGACCGGTTGTGGTGGCGCCACGGCGATGCTCGACCCATCCCGAGAAGGCCAGCGACCAGCAATGGACATGGACCGCACCGGTCGATCGAAGCCGCGAGAATTCGAGCAGTTCCGCCCCCTTCTCGAGTTGGCCGTTGATGGCATAGGCAAATCCAAGCCTGCCGCCGATCATGGGGAGCAGCGCATTGATCCCCGCCGCCTCGCAGGACCGCCAGCCGGTCTCCAGCGAAGCTATCGCCTCTTCAGCCCTGCCCCGGCAAATCTTCACGATGCCGTCGCCAAAATGCGCGACACCGACGTCATAGGGCCGGCCGGTTTCCTCGGCGATGGCGCAGGCTTCGCAGGCGTGCGCTTCGGCTTCCGTAAACGCGCCGCGATAGGCCGCGCTGTGCGAGAGCAGGCTCGTGTGCAGAACGGAGATGGTGCCCGTCATTCCCAGCCGTGTATGGCGATACGTCTGACGCAGATCGGCCAGGTCGCCGCTCAGCATCCGGACGGCAGCGCCGTAGTCGCCGTGAAACTCGTGGGCTTGCGCCAGGAAGTAGTTCGCGGTCAGGGATTGCACGGCGTCATCATTGGTCCTGGCGAGATCGCACGCGCGCAGGCCGTTCGAGATCGCTTCCTCGACGTCGCCCAGCATGTTGTGGACGTGGGTTCTGGCGATACAAATTGCTCCCAGCCGTTGCCTGTCATTGATGAGGACCGCATCCTGCTCGGCCACGGAAAGATGCTCGTTGAGGCGGCGGTAATCGCCGGTCGCGCCAAGCGCGATGCGCAGGCTGAGGCGCAGCTCGATCGACATCTCTGCGCGCGACTTGGCCGCCGGAAGGCGGCCAAGCGCTTCCAGCGCCCGCTCCAGGAACCCGATCGCTTCCCGATAGGCGGATCGTTCGATCGCACTGATACCGCACTGACGCAGATAGAGAGCCGCCTGCTCCCAAAGCCCGCCGAGCTCCGCGTGGTAAGCCAGCAATTCCGCGACCTTCTCGGTCCGCCCGGCATGCAGCTCCGCAAAGACATCGCATGCCGCCGCATGAAGCTGCCGCCGCCGCTCCTTGAGCAGGCTGCGATAGGCGACTTCCTGGGTCAGCGCGTGATAAAATGAGTACTCGCCCTCCGGCGGCGGTCTCGAATTGAAGAGAAATTTCGCGGCATCGAGCGAGCCGAGCGTTTTCTCGAGCATTGCGCTGGTTAGGCCGGTCAGGCGTCCAAGTACCGATGCCGGCACGTCGCCGCCCACCACCGAGGCAACCTGCAACACCTCCTTCTCGATTCCCGAAAGGCGATCAATGCGCGCGGCGATCACCGACTGGATTGTATTCGGAACCTGAGAATTGATTTGCTGCAGCGGAGCGGACGGCAAGTCTCCCGCCCTCGGTACGGCCGGCCCGTTCAACATTCGCGCCAGTTCTTCCAGAAACAGCGGGTTGCCTTGCGCTTTGCTGACGACCTGACGCCTGAATTCCGCGAGGTTCGGGGCGCCGCTCAAGAGATGATCGATCATGCCGAGTGAAAAGGACTCATCGAGCGGCTGAATGGGTATTCTTGTGTAGTATCCGCCGTAATTCCCAAGCGACGCCGATCCCGCCCGCGAGGTGACGCAAATGAGAATCCTGGCGCCGTCGATGCCGCGAACAAGGTAATCCAGCGTCGCGCGGCTCTCGTCGTCCATCCATTGCATGTCTTCGAGAATGCAGATGACGGGCGCCTGGCGGGCGAGGCTGAGGATAAATTCCCGCGCGGCCGCAATGGTCAGCCGGCGGCGCTCGACCGGATCGATTTCCCGCCACGCCGGATCGGTCGCCCGCAGGCCGAGCAGCGCGCGAAAAGCCGAAACGAGGTGCGCCAGTGACGGATCGGCGGACAATCGGGCGGCAAGCTTTTCTCCCACCACGGCATCGTCGTCCTGACCGGTGATGCCGAACTCCTTCCGGAAAAGGTTCCTGAAGGAGAAATACGGGTAGCTCTGCGCGTAGCTCGCGGTCCCGCCGATCAGGAGCCTGCAGTCGGCCGATATCGAGGCATTGGCGAGTTCGTGGACAAGGCGCGACTTGCCAACGCCGGCGTCGCCAATGAGCTCGATGAGCTGGCCTTTGCCTGCCCTTGCCGACTCCGCCGCATTCAAGAGCACGTTTCTTTCAAAGCCGCGATTGACGAACGGCGTCAGGCCGAGCGCCAGCCGGGCATCCCACGGCGCCGAGGACAGCGGCAGCGAGGAAACCTCGAACAACTCGATCGTGTCGGACAGGCCTCTTACCTCGAAATCACCCAGCCGCGTCGTGTTGACGAGGCCTTCAACGAGCTGGATGGTCGCGCGCGTCGCGTAAATCTTGCCGGGCGCCGTCAGCTTCTCGACCCGGCTGGCGATGTGCATGGGAATCCCGGTCACCTCATATTCGACCGAGACATCGCGAACCATCGGGCGGACCATGACCTCCCCCGAATTGAGGGCCACCCGGACGTTCAGGGCACTGTCGTTGAGTTCGGCGACGTGCTCCTGGATCGAGATCGCGGAATGACAGGCTCGCACCGCGTGGTCTTCATAGGCATGCGGGGCGCCGAACAGGGCAACGATCGCATCCCCTTCCGATCGGATGACGGTGCCGCCATATTTATGGATGCCACTCACCATCGCCTGGATCAGCGGCCCAAGGCGGTCGGCGGCCTCCTCCGGGTCCATCGCTTCGACCAGCTTGGTGGACTCGACCGCGTCGGCGAATAAAATTGTAACGAATTTGCGCTCGCTCGGCAGCGGAATGGACCCTGCCCGGTTACTTCCGCCCCCGGGTTCCGCGATGAGTGGGGCATCGCCTGGGGCGAGCCGGCCGGGATCACCTGTCGGTTGCTCGCTCGTGTTCATGCAGAGGTCACTGGGCACTTCTTGGACGGAACTATCGTCAGCATAGCAGTTGTCCACCCCGCCGTCGCGGGCCGCAAGCCTGCTTTAGCAAGCGATCTCACAATCTTAGATTGATTTTATGTCGTTCCACTTTACCGAAAGCTGCCGTTGCCGCCGTGTACCCCAGAAATGGGACGAAGTCGGCCGCAGCTTTATTGTGCTAAAATCCGGCGCGCATCTCGACGAGGGCGTCAAACTGAACGGAATCATGAGACCAGCCACCGCGCCATTGCGCCTTGATTTTGCCGGCGGCGCCGTCGGCTATCGCTTCCGGCAAGGAGCCGCGCGCGCCCATCCGCTCGTGAAGGCCGCCGGATTGAAGAAAGATCGCATGCCGACCGTGGTCGACGCCACCGCCGGCCTTGGCCGCGACTCCTTCCTGCTGGCGTCGGCCGGCGCCAGAATTGTGATGCTGGAGCGTTCCGCGGAAGTTCATGCGCTGCTGAGCGATGCGCTGGCACGCGCGAGAAGTGCCTCACCCGATCTCGCCGAGGTCGTTTCGCGCATGACGCTGATCCATGGCGACGCCCGGGACCGCTTGTCCGAACTTCGGCCCGAAATCGTGATCGTCGATCCCATGCACCCGCCACGGCAGAACACGGCGCTGGTGAAACAGGAAATGCGGCTCCTGAGCGGCCTCGTCGGTGCGGACGAAGATTCCCATGAACTGATGCAGGTCGCGCTGAGCGTCGGCCCGCGAGCGCGTGGTGCTGAAATGGCCGCTGCGGGCACAGCCCTTGCTGGAATCACCAAAACCGTCGCATCAGTTCGCTGGCAAGACGGTCCGCTACGAAGTATTTTTGACGGGCACACCAGCATGATCCGGAAAAGTGGGCACCGGTTTTCCGAAGAGAGCATGCTCAAACGAAAAGATAGGGCGGGATGACGATTTGAAGAAACGTCATCACGTTCTGGAACGAGTGAGAAATGACCGACAAACCACAGGCCCGCCTGCGGCCGCTCAAGGCCGAGGACATCGAGACCGTCGCGGCCTTTGAGCGCGACATCGCAGCCATCTCCTTTCCGGACGATCCGATCACCGATCTGGCCTTTTACAAGAAAAAGGTCGGCAAGCTGATCGACGACCGTAACGCGGCGACCTTCGTCGCCGACGACGGCACCGGTCCGGTCGGCTGGGCCTATGTCAGCAAGCGGCAGAATTTCATCACCAAGGAAAGCTACGCCGACTTCCACAGCATCTTTGTCAGCCCGTCGCAGCGCGGCACCGGCACGGCCGACAAGCTGGCTGAAGCCGTGTTCGATTTTTGCCGCAGGGAAAAGCTCGACCGCGTGGTGTTCCGCACCCGCGCGACCAACGAGCCGATGAAGGCGGTGCTGGCCCGGATCGGCTTTGTGCCGGCGCAGATCTTCTATGAGAAGGCGATCGATCTGTCGGACAAGAAGGCGGGCTAAGATTGAGGTCCCGCCCGCGACCGGCCGCCGTCCCAGCCTAATCCGGCGGCCAACGCCGGGCCATCCTCGCCCGCCGCACCAGTGGGCTGTGCGCGGCCAGCCTTGTCCCTTCGGGACAATAACAATGCGGCCGGCATTGCCCTAGGAGTTCCACCGGGGAACTGGGGGAATGCGCGAGCGTGTCGAACTGGGAATGGGTCAAGCTGATCGCGTTGTCGCTATTGATATCAACCGCGATCACGGCCGCCACCGCCGCCGCCGTATGGTGGTGGCTCGCGAAATGACCGCTTTGTCTCAATCTGGTCGCTTGATCCGGATCAAAGCGCCAGCCCGCAACGCATGAAATGTCCCGGCTATGGGACAGAACATGGAGCGGCGGCACCATGAAGGGCGATAGCTTGATCTATCGGATCTCACTTTTCTGGCTGGTATTCCTGGCAGCCGGCGGCGCCTACGTGCTGGCCTACGCGCTGCTCACTTCGTGAGCGATCCGTAGAATTACGGAGCCAGAGTTGCATGGCTCTCGGCCGAAATTGTCACGAATAGGTCAGCCGTACTTCTACTATACCGTGCGCAATGATGCAGAACCGCTGGTTCGCACCGTAGCGTTGGGGAATACTCCGTGCCTGGGTTGGTGCATGTAGTCGATGACGATGCAGCTTTCCGAGCGGCGATTGAACGTCGTTTAAAGCAGGCGGGCTACGAAGTGGCGACCTATGCTTCGGCCGAGCGCTTGCTCGATCGGTTGCCGAGCGAAGACGTCCCGAGCTGCGTTCTCCTCGATGTGCGGATACCGGGATTGAGCGGACCAGAACTCCACCATCGCCTGCGCGAGCTTGGCTCAACGCTTCCAATCGTTTTTCTCACGGGTCATACCGATATTCCAATCGCGGTGAAAGCCATCAAGGCGGGCGCTGTGGATTTTCTACTCAAACCCGTATCGTCGGATGACCTTGTTCAAGCAGTCGAGCGGGCTGTAGCGCGTCATGAAGTAGTGCGTGGCCAGAAAGTCAGGCTGCAAGAAATGTTGACGCTGGTGGCGACATTGACGCCACGCGAGCGGCAGGTGTTCGATCTGGTGGTGCGAGGCCGGAGCAACAAGCGGATCGCGCATGAACTCGGAACCTCGGAACGCACGATCAAGGCCCACCGCAGTCGGGTGATGGAGAAAACGCAAGTCCGATCCGTGGCAGAACTGGTATCTCTGGCCGAGCGGATTGGCGTCCTGGACGCTGTGTCTTGACCGACGTGCGGGACGCAATGCCGGACGGCAAGAACGCTATCCACTGTACCTAGGTATATAGCAGCACACCGATGTATCGTGGCCGACAAGACCACCCTTCCAGTATCTTGCACCGATGGTGCAGGAACGGTTGTTCATAGTACTGGTGGTTTGTTCGGGCGCGCTATCGGTGGCGCTGACCGTGGCTGCGTTGTTCTGGCATTGAGATCGCACCGCGGCCGGCCTCGTTCATTGATGGCCGCCATCTAGCCATCGAGCGGGCTGCATCGACTACGCTCGATCATTCCGCCCGCATCGAACATCAGGATCGCCTGCACGATGCCGTCCGGCACACGATAGTTGACGACAACGTCATTGCCGTCCCGCTGCAAATCCGTGAGCTCGCCCGCAGGATTTTCATTGAAGCGCTGACGCCAGTACGCAGCGATAGCCTCTCTTCCGCGCAGTTCTATCTTTCCGTCGCAGTCGCATTCAAGCGTTGCATCGGACGCATAGAAATCCACTATGGAAAGTGTGGCCGCACGGTAGGCATCAAGCCAATCAGTCGCGGCGGCCATTGGGTCGGGAACCATCTCCTCACCGAATGGCGCTTCCGCCCCGTCGGGGTCGGGACTGTTCAATCCAGTTGCCTGAAACATCATGTATTCAAATATGGGCGCAGCGTCTTCGATCTTGTCGCATCGGAAGCTGTCAATGGACCTTCCTGCGCCGTGATCGAATAGCTCCAGCCAGAACAGCGCCGTCGTTTCCGGATCGGTCTGCGACCCCCGAAGCATACGGATCTCGCAGTTGCCAACCGAAGCGAGCGAAACCACCGCTGCCGAATTTTCCGCTGGAATGGACGAGAGTTTGAAGAACGCTCTCGCAACTAGCAGTTCGGTCAGCATCCTCTCGGACGTGCTGTTCATGTCAGACCTTGAAAATATGAGTTTGAGCGCTGAGCGCTGCGGCTTAGGCAACCTCTCCACTGAGATCGCCGCGCGGCTAATCCGTTCGCTCAGGCCCAGCGGGCGCTAAGCGCACATGCCCATAGCATAGCAAGCAAGGTCGGAAGGAAGCTTGCTGAGGTATGCCAATTATTTGTCTTTCTGCGCCAGCATCGGGTCCGGTCAATGGCGGTCCCGCTGATCGCCGGGATCGCGCGCTGAATTCCTATCGAACGTTAAGGCCAGCTCTAAAGGCGAGGGATCCAACCTGGACGGCTCAACAAATATTCGACCATTCGCGGAGGAATGCTTAAAGCTCCGGCTATCTCGCGTTCATCCTTCGGCAGTCCCGCAAGGATCGATGCTTCACTCTTGCTTCGGACTTTGGAAAGCCACTCCGGATCAACCACCACAGCGCGTCCTACCGCAACCAGATCGGCTCCCAGTTTGATCGCCCCCTCGGCATCCACGCACGTCTTGATTCCCCCGCTTGCCATGACCGCACTGCGGCCCGCTATGACGCGGGCAAATTCCGTAATCGGACTCTCTGCCGGGGCATCAATCTTCTCGACCGGACCATTATAGACACGGGTCTCTCCCGTAGGCCGGCTCTTCCGATAATCATCGAGCGAAACGGAGATGTAGTCGAGACCCAACCCGGCAAGTTCATTGCAAAGCAGTTTGGCGTCCTCAAGCGTATAACCGTCCGCTTCGGCCTCAAATGGCGTCACGCGAAACCCTGCGATCAGCTTTGGACCGAGTGCGTCGCGAACGGCCTGCGCGACAGCGAGAGGAAAGTTCATGCGCTTTGCAAGCGTGCCTCCCCATTTGTCGACGCGATGATTGGCCCGCGGTGAAAAGAACTGATGAACCGCGTAGTGGTTGGCTCCGTGAATCTCAACGCCGTCGAAACCGGCTTTTCGAGCCAGCGAAGCCGCCCCTCGAAAGCTTGCAATCAGGTTTTCAACTTCATCTGAAGTCATCGCCTTCGGCGTCTTGGCTCCGGGACGCAACGACGCAACTGCGGAAGGCGCCCGCATACTTTGCTCACCGATCAGCTCGGGCTTCGAGATGCGGCCACCATCGTAGATCTGGAGGATCGCAAGACCTCCTGCAGCACGCATTGCTTCAGCGAGCCGGCGGAGACTGGACGAGTGTCCGTCATGTGCCGCACCTATTCCCTGCCAGGAGCGCCCGTCCTGTGCGACGTAAGCGGCGGAAGAAATGGTGGCTCCGAATCCGCCGGCGGCACGCCGCCGGATAAATTCGAGTTCCTGTTCGGTGGCTGTCCCGTCTTCATGGGAAGAATCGGTTGTCAGCGGAGCGATCGCAAACCGATTTGCCATCTCTCGTCCGCTATTGAATTGAAAAGGAGACCAGACAACCATCGATCAAACCTCAGTGGAAGATCCGTCCGGCGTCGATGACGACGGTCTGGCCGGTCATAGTCTCGGTGCGGCACATGGCGACCACCATGTCGGCGCAGTCATCCTTGTCGGCTGGCTTCTTCAGCAGCGAGGCCGATGCGGAGCGCTCGACCTGCTCGGGCCGCAGATTGGCTGTCGCGCGCGTGCCCTCCAGTAGGCCCGGCGCCACGCAGTTGACCAGCGTCTCGGGCGCCAGCGCCACGGCCATGCAACGCGTCAGATGAATGAGGCCCGCCTTCGACACGGCATAGGCGATCGAAGAGCCGGTTGGGCTCAGTCCTGCGACCGAAGCGATGTTGACGATGCGGCCTCGCCCCTGGGCCTTCATGACAGGGGCTACCGCCTTGGTGAGGTGCATCGGCCCTGTCAGGTTGACGGCCATGATCTTGCTCCACACCTCCGGCGTCAGACTGTCGAGATCGCCGAAGGGGATCGAGACGTTGTAGGCGGCATCATTGATCAGAACATCAAGGCGGCCGAAGGCCCGGGTGACCTCGCCTACCAGCCGATCCACGGCCGCGCCGTCGGTGATGTCACAGGCGAACGCGTGAGCGTTGACTTGATACCGCGACGTTAGTTCGCTGGCGATGCTTTCCGCCTGGTCGCGGCTGCGAGCGTACATGACTGCTATATGCGCGCCCTCCTGCGCGAGCGCGTGGCAGATGCGCTGCCCCAGCCCGCCATTGCCGCCCGTCACCAGTGCAACCGCGCCCTTCAAATCCATCGCTTCTCTCCTCAAATGCGAATTCGCTGGCCGGGGGGGTTCCTGAGCAGGTCAGGCACCTGGCCCATCGGCGATCCGGCGCGGAATGCGCTGGCGCACCACCTCTCCATCAGGACATAATCGCCGCACGATCTCGTCGATGGCAACATCGGCGTCCATGTCGGGATTGCACAGCAGCGTGTCGATCAGCAGCAGCCGGTGCTCCGGCCAGGTCGACAGCACGATGTGCGATTCCGCCAGGAACACGCCAATTGTCAGGCCGTGCGGAACGTAGCGTACCGTCGTCTCGCCGACGACGGTCGCCCCCACCGCCGCAGCGCCCGCGATCGCGGCCGTCATCAATGCGTCCGCATCCTCGATCGCGGCCTCGCAGCGATAGGCATCGGCGAGAACTTGTGTCATCAGCATTTTGGGCTTCCGCCTTTTCGTCCGGTATGATCTGGCTGGAAAGAGGCTTAGTACGGGCCGCCGGGGCGTGCAATTGGCAGGCGCGAAGCGAGAATTAAGGATATCCTGACTTGAACGACAAAATCCTGCAGGAGGTGGCGGAAGCGACCTCGCTTCGCGAAGGGGTCGCGGGCGTCGAGGCGTTGCTGCGCGCCGTGCATCGGGGCGAATCCGGCCGGCTGGCCGATGCCGCGCGCGAGGCGCGGCTGCCGCTTCCGGTCGCAACCGCGGTGCGCCGTGAGCTGGAAAAGCGCGGCGTGCTGATGCGCCAGCATGGCCTGGCCTTCACGCCGAGCGGCGAAGAATGGGTCCGCGAAAGGCTGGGCTTTGGCGCGCTGCTGTCAATTGAAGTCCCGCTCACGCCGAAAGAACGATTACCGGATGCGCTCGAGCCGGTCGTCCGCGCGATGGAAACTCATCTCGCCGCCGCCCCGCGCGTCGACGTGACGCTGGACCAGGCGCCGTGCGCGGCCGAAACGTCGGTGCGGCGGGCGGCGCTGCTCTATCGGTCGGGCGCGCTGGAAGGCCGGCGCATCGCGATACTCGGCGATGACGACTCGGTCGCGCTGGCGATCGGATTGTTCGGCCGCATGCTTGCGGCCAAGGAATTGCCGCGCCGGCTGACCGTGTTCGAACTCGATCCCGAGCGTGTCGCCTTTCTCAAGCAAGCGGCCGACGCGGTCGGTTTTGCGATCGAGATCGTGCCGCACGATCTGCGCGATCCGCTGGCGAGCGAATTTCTGGATGCCTTCGACGCGTTCGAGACCGATCCGCCCTACACCATCGCCGGTGCATCCCTGTTCGTGCGCCGCGGCGTCGAAGCGCTGGATCACGGCCGCGGCTACGGCATGCTGTCGTTCGGCCACACCTCGCCGCCCGATCGTCTAAAACTGCAGCAGGCGCTGACCTCGCTTGGGGTCGCAACATCGGCGCTTTATCCCGCCTTCAACGCCTACGCCGGCGCCTCGATCCTGGGATCGACCAGCGAGTTGCACGAACTGGTCGCCACCGGGAAAACCGCACCCGATCGAGAAATGGCAAGGCGCGCTCTATACCGCCGAGGTCAATCCGCGCGTCCGGCGCTACGCCTGTACGCAATGCAAGAGACGCTGGAGCCTGGGTAACGGATTCGATTCCGCCGACCATCGAGGCGCTGAAATCAGCAGGATGCCCGGCCTGCGGCAATCATCACTTTCAGCGCGTCAGGAATAGCTAACGCGCAGCTATCCACATGGCGACAATTCCGGTTGACCGGGCCGTTGCTTGGGGCGATATCTTGCCTTGATCGACTGAGTGGCAACTAGGGTTCCGGACGGTTCAAGGCCGTCGCTGGTCCAAGCGTTGCGGACACCGCGGCAAACCCGCGGCTGCACCCGAGGGAGAAAAGCCCAGAGGAGGAGATGTCGAGATCTTGTTCGTGCCCGCAAGGCCCGGAGGTCTCATGACGCTTGCCCCTCTCGCCCTCGTTATCCTCGCCGCCTTCATTCACGCGACCTGGAATTTGCTGTCCAAGCGCGCCGCCGCGGCCGGGCAGGCTTTTGTCTTCGTTTACTCCCTCGTTGCCTGCGTTGCTTACCTGCCCTGGCTGATATGGGTTCTGGTCAGGCACGAACATATCTGGAGCTGGCCGGTGGCGGCCTGCCTTGCGCTGAGCGCCGCCATTCACCTCGCTTATAGCCTCTGCCTCCAGCGCGGCTATCAGGTCGCCGACCTCTCCGTCGTCTATCCGATCGCGCGCGGCACCGGCCCATTGTTGTCGTCGATCGGCGCGTTCGTTGTGCTGCGGGAAACTCCGACATCGCTCGGCGTGCTCGGCCTGCTCGCCGTCGTTATCGGGATCGGCTTCATCTCGACGCAAGGCGATCTCTCCGCCTTCCGGCGCCCCAAGGGACAGGAAGGCGTGCGCTGGGGTGCTGCGACCGGCTCGCTGATCGCATGCTATACCGTGGTCGACGGCTACGGCGTCAAGGTGCTTGGCATTCACCCCGTCGTGCTCGACTGGTTTTCGAACTTTCTGCGCTTCCTGATGCTGGCGCCGGTGGTGCTGTCGAACCCTGCCCGCCTGCGGATCGCGATGCGAGGCCATTGGGTGTTGGGAATATGCGTCGGCCTGCTGTCGCCGCTCTCCTACATTCTCGTTCTTTCGGCAATCGAAATGGGGGCCCCGCTTAGCCTGGTGGCGCCCGCACGCGAAATGTCAATGATGGTGGGCGCCATGTTCGGAATGGTACTTTTGCGGGAACCGGTCAATGCGTGGCGCATTGCCGGATGCCTCACCCTGGTCGTTGGCGTCGTGCTGCTCGGCTCCGCCTGAGACCTGCTCAACGCTCGATCAGAGCGACCGCGCGATCAACACCTTCATGATTTCGTTGGTGCCACCATAGATCTTCTGGATCCGCGCATCGATGAACATCCGCGAGATCGGATATTCCTGCATGTAGCCGTAGCCGCCATGAAGCTGCAGGCATTCATCCGCGGTTTCGACCTGTTTTTGCGAGCACCACCATTTGGCCATCGAGGCCGTTACCGTATCGAGATCGCCGGCCACCAGCCGCTCCACGCACCAGTCGACAAACACGCGTGCGATCACGGCTTCCGTCTTGCGCTCGGCGAGCTTGAAGGCGGTATTCTGGAATTCGATCAGCGGTTTTCCGAAAGCGGTGCGTTCTTTGGTATATTCCGCCGTCACGTTTACCGCGCGCTCCATCGATGCCACCGCGCCGATCGCGAGCGACAGCCGCTCCTGCGGCAATTGCTGCATCAACTGCACAAAGCCGTTGCCCTCCTCGTTGCCGAGCAGGTTTTCTGGCGGCACCGTCACGTTGTCGAAAAACAGCTCTGACGTATCCGATGCATGCAGCCCGATCTTGTCGAGGTTGCGCCCGCGCTTAAAGCCTTCGGCGCCCGCCTCGACCACGATCAACGACAGGCCTTTTGCCCCCGGCCCACCGGTTCGCGCTACGACGATGACGAGGTCGGCGGCCTGACCGTTGGTGATAAAGGTCTTCTGGCCGTTGATGACGTAGGAATTGCCCTGTTTCTTCGCCGTCGTCTTAACGGCCTGCAGGTCGGAGCCGGTGCCGGGTTCGGTCATCGCGATGGCGCCGACGAATTCGCCGGTCGCCATCTTGGGCAGCCAGCGCAGTTTCTGCTCCTCGGATCCATAATTGAGGATGTAATGCGCGACGATGGCGCTGTGCACGGAGACACCGGTCGTGACTTCCGGCACCACGCTTTCGATATCCTCAAGCACGGCGGCGTCATAGGCGAAGGTGGCGCCCAGGCCGCCATAGGCTTCCGGCACGCTCGGCAGCAGCGCGCCCATCTCGCCGAGCGCCCGCCAGGCCGAGCGGTCGACCAGCTTCTGGTCGCGCCATTTTTCGGCGTGCGGCGCCAGATCCTTGGCGAGGAATTTGCGAAACTGGTCGCGAAACGTGTCCAGTTCCTCGGTCATCCAGGAAGATCGGTACTGCATAAAAACTCCGCGCTGTCAGACGATGAGACCGCCGCCGGCGACGATCACCTGACCACTGATGTAGTTCGATTCCGGGCTGCAGAACAGATAAACCGCGTCCGCCGCCTCTTCCGGGGTGCCGCCGCGGCCGAGCGGGATCATCCTGGCCATGGCGTCGAGCATCTGCGGCTGCACGCCGACCTTGATGTCGCGCCCGGCGACGTCGATCGTTTTCTGCTGCGCCTCGATCGGCTGGGTCAGGCGGGTATTGATCAGGCCAAACGCAACACAATTGACGTTGACCTTGTAGCGCCCCCACTCCTTGCACATGGTCCGGGTCAGCCCGACCAGCGACGCCTTGGCGGACGAATAGCTGGCCTGCCCCGCATTGCCGTAGAGGCCCGCGATGGAAGAGATGTTCACAACCTTGCGGAACACCTCGCGGCCGGCTTCCGCTTCCTTCTTCGCCAGCACCCGGATCGGCTCGGAGGCCGCGCGCAGGATACGGAACGGTGCGACGAGATGCACATCGAGCATGGCCTGGAACTGCTCGTCCGTCATCTTCTGGATCGTCGAGTCCCAGGTATAGCCGGCATTGTTGACGATGATGTCGAGGCCGCCGAACTCGGTTATCCCGGCAGCGACGAAACGATCGGCAAAGCCCGGCTCCGACACGCTGCCATTGACCGCGACCGCCTCGCCGCCCGCGGCCCTGATTTCGGCCGCCACCGCATCGCCCGGCGCGGCGTCGAGATCGTTGACCACGAGTTTTGCGCCTTCGCTGGCAAGCTTCAGCGCGATCGCGCGGCCGATGCCGCGGCCGGAGCCGGTGACAAGCGCGACTTTTCCCTTCAACTTTGACATCTGTTCCCCTGTCTACAGCGCAACAATGGCTTCGCCCGCGAGCTTCGTCTCGCCGGCCTCGTCTTTGGTGGTCAGCGCGATGCGCGCCCGCTTTTCGCCGTTATGCTCCAGCAGCTCGGCGACGGTGCCCTCGCAGGTCAGCGTGGCCCCAAGCTGCGTGATCGCGGCAAAGCGCGTCGAGAACGAGCGGATGCGGGACGGCGCGATGGCGTCGGTCAGTGCCTGGCCGAGATAGGCCATGACCAGCATGCCGTGCGAAAACACATCCGGAAATCCGGCCTTCTTGGCAAAGTCCAGATCGACGTGAATTGGGTTGTGATCGCCCGACGCCCCGCAATACAGCGCCAGCCGGTGACGCGTGATCGGCGGGAATTTTTTGTGAACGATGCGTTCGCCAACAGACAACGTCATGATGGCCTCGCATTGCGAATGACGACGGTCCGCGAAACATCCGCGACGTGAACGCCGTTCTGGTTGGTCACCCTGGTTTCGACCACGACCAGCGTCATCGCCCCACCCTTCTTCTCGGTGACGCTCGTGACCTTCGGCTTGAACGTCAGGGTGTCGCCGACCACGACGGGCGCGTGGTAATCGAACCGCTGCTCGCCATGCAGCACGCGGGCGAGGTCGATATCAAGCGCGGTCAGGAACTCGAACGGCTCCGCAGCGTCCATCATCTCCAGGCAAAACAGGTAAGTCGGCGGCACCGGCGCCGCCTCGGCGTCGCGGTAAACGGGATTGTTCTCCCCGAGCGTGTTGAGGAAAAAGCGCAGGCGCCCGGGCTCGACGTGCGCGGTGACCGGCGTGAAGGCACGCCCGACGGCGGATTGATCGACCATTTCTTGCCTCAGACGCGCTGATAGAGCGTCACGACGCACGCGCCGCCGAGGCCGAGATTGTGCTGCAGGCCAATCCGCGCGCCCTCCACCTGCGTCGCCTGCGCGGTGCCGCGCAATTGCCGCGTCAGCTCATAGCACTGCGCCAGACCGGTGGCGCCGAGCGGATGGCCCTTCGAGAGCAGCCCGCCTGACGGATTGGTCACGATCCTGCCGCCATAGGTGTTGTCGCCATCATCGATGAAGCGCGCCGCCTCGCCTTCCTTGCAGAGGCCGAGGCCCTCATAGGTGATCAGCTCGTTTTGCGCAAAACAGTCGTGCAGCTCGACAACGTCGAGATCACCGGGCCCGATGCCGGCGGCCTCGTACACCTTGTTGGCGGCATCGCGCGCCATGTCGAAGCCGACCACCTGCATCATGTCGCCCGCGCCGAAGGTGGAAGCGGTATCCGTCGTCATCGCCTGCGCGGCAATGCGAACGTCCTTGCGCAAGCCATGCTTGTCGGCAAACTTTTCCGAAACAAGTATCGCCGCCGCGCCGCCGCAGGTCGGCGGACAGGCCATCAGCCGGGTCATCACGCCGGGCCAGATCACCTGGTCGTTCATGACGTCGTCGGCGGTGACTTCCTTGCGGAACAATGCCAGCGGATTGTTTTTGGCGTGCCGGCTCGCCTTGGCGCGGACTTTTGCGAAGGAAGACAGCGGCGTGCCGTATTTCTTCATGTGGCTCAAGCCCGCACCGCCGAAATAGCGCAGCGCCAGCGGCACACCGGGCGCATCCACGAGCTTGTCGGCCGCCGCATCAAAATCGTCGAACGCGCTGGGCCGGTCGGTGAAGACAGCGCCGAGCGCGCCGGGCTTCATCTGCTCGAAGCCGAGCGCCATCACGCAATCGGCCGCGCCCGACTCGATCGCCTGCCGCGCCAGGAACAGCGCGGTCGATCCGGTCGAGCAGTTGTTGTTGACGTTGACGATCGGGATCCCGGTCATGCCGACCGGATAGAGCGCGCGCTGTCCGCAGGTGGAGTTGCCATAGACGTAGCCGACATAGGCCTGCTGCACCTTGCCGTAATCGAGACCGGCATCGGCGAGCGCGAGCTTTGCCGCCTCCGCCCCCATCACATGATACGGCGCGTTGGCGCCGGGCTTGACGAACGGGATCATGCCGACACCGGCGACACAGGCGCGAGACGTCATTGTTGTCCTCCCAAATTACCCGCTGGACTATTTATTACCCATGGGTAATATACGGGCCTCACCCTTCGAGTCAATGCACCGCGGACAGAATTCAAGATGGACGGACAACCCCTTCCCTCCGGCCAGTCGCCCTGGATGCCCTTTGAAAGCCGGCGCCGTGCGCGCGACGAAAAGCGCGAGGCGGTGCTGCGGACGGCGGTGCAGTTGTTTCTCGAGCAGGGCTACCACGGCACCACCCTGAACGACGTCGCCGAACGGCTGAACGTCACCAAACCTGCGCTGTATAATTATTTCGGCGGCAAGGACGAGATACTGTACGAATGCTGGGCGATCGGGCAGGAGCGGGTCGACGATTGCCTCGGCGAAATCGCCTCCGGCGGCGGCTCCGGGCTGGCCAAACTGCGCAAGCTGATCGTCAGCTATGCCGAGGTCATGACCACCGACTACGGCAAGAGCCTGGTGCGGTTCGACGTGCGCGACCTGACCGAACACAACAGAAAGATCGTGCAACTCGCAAAAAAGAAGATCGACCGGGCTTTTCGCGATTACATCAGATCCGGTATTGCCGACGGCTCGATCAAGCCGTGTGATGCGAAGCTTTCCGCCTTTGCGATCGCCGGCTCGCTGAACTGGATCGGCCACTGGTTTCAGCCCGGCGGGGCCTTGTCGGCAGAGGCCATTGCAGGCGAATTTGCGATCCGCCTCACCGAGGGGCTCGCAGCACGACCAACGAGAAAGAAGGCGGTCAAGCCGCCCGGCAAAAGCAAGAGATCAAGGGGAGTATCGCGATGAATATCACCCAGGGTTTAAGGCGCGCGCTTGCAGATCAATCCGGACGGGCTTGCCATCGTCTGCGGCGACCGGCGGCAGACCTGGCGGCAAGTGGGCGAGCGCGTGGCGCGCCTCGCCGCCGCCATCCGCTCGCTCGGCGCCGGGGATGGCGATCGCGTCGCGATACTCTCGCTCAATTCCGATCGCTATCTCGAGCTCTATCTCGCCGCCGGCTGGTCCGGCACGGTGATCGTGCCGCTCAACATCCGCTGGAGCCCTCTCGAGAACGAAGACGCCATGCGCGATTGCCGCCCGAACATCCTGTTCGTCGACAAGGCGTTTGCGCCCGTTGGAATCGCGCTGGCCAAGGCCCTTCCCGGCCTGAAGCTGGTCTTTGCCGACGACGGTGAAACGCCTGCCGGCATGGAGAATTACGAGACGCTGGTCGCGCGCAATGCACCGATGCCGGACGCGATGTGTGACGGCGCCGATCTCGCCGGCATCTTCTACACCGGCGGCACCACCGGCCGCTCCAAGGGCGTCATGCTCAGCCACGGCAATCTGATGGTCAACGCGCTCAATGCGTTGAGCGAGGGCATGTTTCCGGGCACCGCGACCTATCTGCATGCCGCCCCGATGTTCCATCTCGCCAATGGCGCGGCGATGTATTCGATCCTGCTGAGCGGCGGCTCTAACGTGATCATCCAGGGGTTTACGCCGGACGGCGTTGCCGCAGCGATGCAGAAGGAGCGCGTCACCCACGTGCTGCTGGTGCCGACCATGATCCAGATGTTCGTCGATCAGCCGTCGCTGTCCTCCTACGACCTGTCTTCGCTGAAGAACATCGCCTACGGCGCCTCCCCGATCAGCGAGGCCGTGCTGGCCCGCGCCATGAAGGCCCTGCCCAATGTGGAGTTCACGCAGGCCTACGGCATGACCGAACTATCGCCGATCGCGACGATCCTGCACTGGAAGGAACATATCGGCGATGGCCGCGCCAGGGGACGCCACCGCGCCGCCGGCCGGGCCACGCTCGGCTGCGAAATCAAGATCGTCGATGCCGACGACAACCCCCTTCCCTGCGGCACCGTCGGCGAGATCGCGGTGCGCGGCGACAATGTGATGATGGGTTATTGGGAGCGCCCGGAAGAAACCGCAAAAGCCATCATCGACGGCTGGATGCACACCGGCGACGGCGGCTACATGGACGAGCACGGCTTTGTCTATGTGGTCGACCGGGTCAAGGACATGATCATCTCCGGCGGCGAGAACGTCTATTCCGCCGAGGTCGAGAACGCGCTGGCGCAGCATCCGGCGGTGGCGCAATGCGCCGTGATCGGCATCCCCAGCGAGCGCTGGGGCGAGCAGGTTCATGCCATCGTGGTGACCAGGAGCGGCGTCGAACGCCACGCCCGACGAGTTGATGGAGTTCTGCAAGACGCTGATCGCCGGCTACAAGTGCCCGCGCAGCGTGGACATATCAGGCACGCCGCTGCCGCTCTCCGGCGCCGGCAAGATACTGAAGCGCGAGCTGCGCAAGCCGTTCTGGGAAAACCAGCAGCGGCGGGTGAGCTGACCGCGCCTTGCCACGGCTGGCCACATCGGGATAGATCGCGCGAGTGTTGCCAGCCGGAGCCTGCGTGAATGAAAGCCGTCGTCGTCGAAAAATTCGACACCATCGACAATGTCGGGCTGAAGGATGTCGCGCTGCCGGATGTCTCCGGCGGCCAGGTGCGTGTGAAAATTCAGGCGGCGAGCATCGGCTTTGTCGACGGCCTCAAGGTTCAGGGGCTGTATCAAACCAAGGATACCCTGCCCTTCACGCCCGGAACGGAATTTGCCGGCCTCGTTGACGAGGTGGCCGGCGACGTCACGGGATTTGCGCGGGGCACGCCCGTGATGGGCATGACGCGTTCAGGCGCGCTCGCTGAATACATCACGGTGCCCGCGGCTGCCGTCACGACGATGCCGGATGGCATCGCACCGGAAGTCGCAGCCGCCTTCCGCACCAATTATCTCACCGCGCTCTATGCGCTCGGCGAACGTGCTTCGCTGCGCGCCGGTGAACAGCTACTGGTCCTTGGCGCGGCCGGCGGCACTGGCATCGCCGCCATTCAGGTCGGCAAGCTGATGGGCGCGCGCGTCATCGCCGCCGCTTCCACCGAAGCCAAGCGAAAATTCGCCGCCGATCACGGCGCCGATGCAACGATCGATTATACGCAGGCCAACTGGCGCGATGCGCTCAAGGACACCACGAATGGCCACGGTCCCGACGTGATTTTTGATCCCGTCGGCGGCGATGTTTCCGTGCAGGCGTTTCGTTCGATCGCCTGGAACGGCCGCCACGTCGTCGTCGGCTTTGCCGCCGGCAGCATCCCGGCCCTGCCGTTCAATCTGCCGCTGCTGAAGGGAGGCGTGCTCACCGGCGTCGACGCCGCGCAGATCACCCGCCGCGAACCAGAAGCGGAAAAGCGCGTCACCGCCCAGCTCTTCGCATGGCTGAGTGAGAAGAAGCTTGTTCCCGTCGTCGGCCAGGTATTTCCGTTAGCCGATTTTCGCGATGCGTTCAAAACCATGCAAAGCCGTTCCGCGCTCGGAAAGATGGTCGTCAGAATCGGTTGACGGCCCCTGCCCGTCCGGCAATTGACATCCGCGCCCGCTGCCGCTTGGAATGGCACGAACGAACCCGAAAGCGGAACAATTTTCCATGCAAACGCCCGACGACGGCGGCAAAGCAAGCGCACGCCGCCTGATGCACCGACGATCGGTCGAGTGCACCGGCTTCCTTCGCGATGACGGACTATGGGAGGTCGAAGCGCGGCTGGTCGATACAAAGCCGTTCGTGCAGCGCGACCAGTTCCGTGGGGATATTCCACCCGGTGAGCCCGTGCACGACATCCGCCTGCGGCTGGCGGTCGATGATCAACTGGCGATCGTTGAGGCTGAGACCACGATGCAGTCGACGCCCTTCCCTACCTGCATCGAAGTCGAAGGCATTTTGCAGCGCCTGGTCGGCGAACAGATCGGAAAGGGCTGGCGCGAACTGGTCCGGCGCAAGATCGGGCGGCTGGAGACCTGTACCCATTTGTCGGAATTGCTGGGCCCGGCCGTCACCACGCTGTTCCAGACCATGTCCTATGGAAAAACACCCGACGGAGGCGACTCCATGGACAGCCATCGCGAGCAGACGGAGCCGCCGTTCTTCCTCAACGGATGCCATTCCTGGCGGACCGATGGTCCGATCGTCGCAAAGGTTTTTCCGCAGTTCTCGACCAAGACGCCGGCCGGCGATTGAACGCCGGCCGCCGTCTCGATGCGAACTTCATTCCGCCGGTGCAGCGACCGGCGTCTCCGAATGCGAAACCGAAACAGTTTCCGACTTCGCCAGCCCGAAGAACATCGCGGCGACGACCGCATAGGCCAGCGCGACCGCCGGCGTCACGCCCAGTCCGCCGCCGATGCCGACGGCCTCGCCGTGCATGAAGCCGAAATAGGTCAGCACCGCACCGGCCAGCGCAAAGCCCGCGGCCTTGACGAAATCGCGCTCGATCACGAACACGCCGATGGCGCCCAGCACCAGCCCAGTGAGGATCGAACCGCCGCCCATCACATCGAGCCCGTGGTAGAGCACGCCCTGCTGCGGCAGCGCAGCGATCGCAGCCGCCTTGACCTCACCCGCCTTGTCGGCGGCAAGCCCACCGACCTTTTGCGCGGCGGTGAGCGTCGCGCCCAGCATGGTGTCGATCTGCAGCTTCGCCCAGGCCGCCAGATGCGGTGTCAGCGCGAGCACCACCGCCGGTGCATGCTTGACCGGCGTGGTCTGGAACGCCTGCGCGCCGATCAGCATGCCGATATAGAGCAGGATCGGCGAGATCGCGACCACCGGCACCAATGCCAGCAGCACCGAGATGATGCCGAACCATGACAGCACGATCACCATGATGCCGGTTGCCGCCGAATAGCCGATCCGGCCGCCCATCGCCTTCCAGCCGGGATGGCCGATATAGACCGCGTTGATAAAGGGATTGCCCATCAGACAGCCGATCAGGCTGACGACGCCGTCGGCGGTCAGAACGCGCGTGGTGGGATACTCGTCGCCCGCGGCTTCTGCGCTTTCGACGTTGTCCATGGCTTCGACCAGATCGTAGATGCCGAACGGGATCGCAGTGACCAGGATGATGCCGAGGAATTCGAAGCCCGAGAACACGTGGCCGATTGCCGGAATCGGAACCGAGAAGCCGAAGTTCGCAAAGGCATCGCCGAGGCCCTTGAGGCTGAGGCCACCCAGACCCAGCCCGAACAGGTTCGATCCCCATGCGATCAGCATGCCGGCCGCGATCGCGACGAGCCCCGCAGGAATTCCCTTCGGGTATCTCACGCCGCCGAACCAGCTCGCCAGGATGATGGCGAAGCAGACCAGGCCGATCTGCGGCGTCATGTACATTTCCAGCGCCGGCCGCATCGAGATGAAGGTGACGGAGACGCCCGCGAGCGTGCCGAGCAATGCTGCACGCGGCGTAATTCTCCTGATGTACGGCGCGATGAAGCCGCCGATCATCAGGATAAAGCTCTGGAAGAACACCCAGACCAGACCGGCCGACCAGCCCTTCACGGGGTCGCCGGTCTTCAGCGTGATCGGCAGCATGATGACGAAGGTGACGATGAACATGTGCGGGACGCTGACGCCCGACGGCAGCGCGCAGACGTCGTTGCGGCCGGTCTGTTGCGCCAGCCGATAGGCGAGCCACGCATAATACATGGTCGAGAGGCACATCATCAGCCCGAGCGCGGGCAGGATGCGGCCGAACACGAGGCTAGTCCGGCATCTTCAGCACGAAGCGCAACAATCCCGTCAGCACCAGCATGTTGACGAGGATGTTGGTGCCGAAGCCGAAGAACGCGTTCCAGTCGCCCGGAGTCCATAATGCGGGTTTGAAATCGCCTTTGCCTGCCGTCATCGTCGTGCTCATCGTGATGCCCCCACTGCCCGTTTGCTTGCAGTCTCCGCTGTCATCGCCTTTAGAATCGCCGCTAAGTCCGCGACCCAGCCAAAGATGCCGCCCTGGGCCTTGATCATCTTCAGGCCCATCTCGTGGAATTCGGGGAAGTAGGACGCGCAGCCGTCCGCGATCACGACGCAGCGATAGCCGCGGTCGTTGGCTTCGCGCACGGTGGTGTTGACGCACACCTCGGTGGTGACGCCGCACACCAGCAGATTTTCGATGCCGTAATTCTGCAGGACGTCGCCGAGTTCGGTGGCGTAGAACGCGCCCTTGCCCGGCTTGTCGATCACGATCTCGCTGTCGAGCGGATAGAGTTCGTCAATGATGTCGTGGCCGGCCTCGCCGCGAATGAGGATGCGCCCCATCGGACCGGGATCGCCGATCCGCTTGCTCGGCGCGCCGCGCTCGATTTTTGCGGGCGGCGCATCGGAGAGATCGGGCAGATGTCCCTCGCGGGTGTGCACGACCAGCATGCCGGTGTCGCGCGCCGCCGCCAGCACCGCGCTTATCGGTTTTACCGCGCGTGCGAGCTGCGAGACATCGTTGCCGAGGGTTTCGCCAAAGCCACCCGGCTCCATGAAATCGCGCTGCATGTCGATGATGACGAGTGCGGTGGCGGCCCAGTCGAGATCGATCGGCTCCGGCTCCGCAACGATGGTGCCCCGTGCGTTCGTCATGTCCACGCGCCCTAGACGAGATAATTCTCAATCCAAGCAAGCGGCATGCCATTGTGCACAACGCGCCGTCGCGTCTCGCCAAAAGCAAAATCGATTGCGATTTCAGTTTGTTGGTTAAGCAGCTCGCGCCCTTCAATTCGTGATCCGCGAAAACCTTTAGCGCGCATCTGCCCATTCTTTGGGCGCGCGCTTATCGGATTTCGCCTGCACAACCGTCCCGACGGCTGGCACGGTTGTTGCTGCGCGTCGCCGCGTAGAACCGAACCTGACGGGGAGCCTCCGATGACGACCATAACCGCTGCCGCTACCGGGACGCGGAAACCGCTTTACGCCTCCCTGTTCGTACAGGTCCTCGTTGCGCTGTTGCTCGGTATCGTGCTCGGCATGGCCGCGCCCGATTTCGCCATCGGGCTCAAGATTTTCAGCGACGCGTTCCTGAAACTGATTTCGATGATCGTGGCGCCGATCGTCTTTTGCGTGGTCGTGCACGGCATTGCCGGCGCGGGCGACCTCAAGAAGGTCGGGCGGGTCGGCGTCAAGGCGTTGATCTATTTCGAGGTGATGACCACGATCGCGCTCATTGTCGGGCTGCTGCTGGCCTATCTGTTCGGCCCCGGCCACGGCATGAACATCAACCCGTCGACGCTGGATCCCAAGGCGCTCACCACCTATGCCGACAATGCGCACAAGCTGCAGGGCGGCGGCATCGGCAGCTTTCTGCTCAACATCATCCCCTCCACTTCGTTCGACGCGCTGCACGCAACGACGTGCTGCAGGTGCTGTTCTTCGCGGTGCTGTTCGGCACCAGCCTGGCGCTGGTCGGCGGCGAAAAGGGCGAGAAGATCACCTCCTTCATCGAGGCGGTATCGACCGTGCTGTTCCGCACCATGGGACTGATCGTGCGGCTGGCTCCGCTCGGCGTGCTGGGGGCCGTGGCCTATACCGTCGGCAAGTATGGCGTCGGTTCGCTCAAGCAGCTGCTTTCGCTGGTTGCGCTGTTCTACGTCTCGGTCGCGGTCTTCATTCTCGGCGTGCTCGGCGGCGTGCTGGCGCTGGTCGGCGTCAACATCTTCAAGTTCCTCGGCTATCTGCGCGAGGAACTGACGATCGTGCTGGCCACCGCCTCCTCCGATTCCGTGCTGCCCCAGGTGATGCGCAAGCTGGAAGCGCTCGGGGTAAAGGACTCGGTGGTGGGCCTCGTGATCCCCACCGGCTATTCGTTCAACCTGGATGCCTTTTCGATCTACCTGACGCTGGCGGTGGTGTTCATCGCGCAGGCGACCAATACGCCGCTGACGTTCGGCGACCTGCTGCTGGTGCTCGGCGTGTCGCTGATCACCTCCAAGGGGGCGCACGGCGTGCCGGGTTCCGCGATCGTGATCCTGGCGGCGACGCTCAACGCGGTGCCGAGCATTCCCGCGATCGGCCTCGTGCTGGTGCTGTCGGTCGACTGGTTCATCGGCATGGCCCGCGCGCTCGGCAATCTGATCGGCAATTGCGTCGCCACCGTCGTCGTCGCGGCGTGGGAAGGCGATCTCGACCGCGCCAGGGCGCAGCGCGTGCTCGATGGCGAGGAACTGGTGGATGTGACGGCGGGTTAAAGCGCTTTCGAAGCAACCGGGCTTAATAAAGACGCCTTTCAAACAAGAAGTTAGGTGTCAGGGCGGAAGCTCTCTATCAATCGCAGCAGCACCCGCGCGCCGGCGTCGGCATCGCCGACCTCGACATGCTCGTCGGGGTGATGGCTGATGCCGCCGCGGCAGCGCACAAAGATCATGGCGACGTCTGATATGTCGATCATCGCCATGCCGTCATGCCCTGCCCCGCTCGGCAGTTCGAACACGGGATAGCCTTCGGCGGCGACCGCGTCCGCCACCTGCGCCTTCAGCCAGGGCGCGCATGGCACGGTGCGGTTCTCGTGGGTGACATCGATCTGCAATGTCAGGGCCCGGCGCTTTGCGATGGCCTCGATCTGCCGGACGATTTCGGCGACGGCGAGCTTGCGCGGCGCATCCGTGGGCGCGCGGATGTCGATGGTGAAGGAGACCTGCCCCGGGATGACATTGGTCGCGCCGGGCGCCGCGTTGATGGTGCCGACGGTTCCGACCAGTCCGCCGCTCGTCGGCCTTGCAGAACGCCTCGATGGCGGCGATGCATTCGGCCGCGCCCGCCAGCGCATCGCGCCGCAGCGCCATCGGCACCGTGCCGGCGTGCCCGGCCATGCCGGTCAGGCTGACCGCAAGACGCGTCGCGCCCGCAATCGCCGTCACCACGCCGACGGCAAGATTTTGCTGCTCCAGCACCGGCCCCTGTTCGATGTGCAGTTCCACATAGGCGTGAAGCTCGCGGCGGGTGCGGGCCGCCGCGCCGATATGCAGGGGATCGAGACCGAACTGCGCCAGCGCCTCACGCATCGAGATGCCGGCCCTGTCGCGCGCATTCAGCACGCTCGCGTCAAAAGTTCCCGCGACCGCGCGGCTGCCCAGCAGCGTGGACGAAAACCGCACGCCCTCCTCGTCGGCAAAACCGATGACCTCGACCGCATAAGGCAGCCGCCGCCCCCGCCGGTGCAGGTCGGCGACGCAGGCGATCGCCGTGATCACGCCGAGCGGGCCGTCCCATTTGCCGGCGTCGCGCACGGTGTCGTAATGCGATCCCAGCATCAGGCACGGCAAGCCGGGACGCTCGCCTTCATAGCGGCCGCAGACATTGCCGATCGCATCGAGATGCGCGCTCATGCCGGCGTCGCGCATCCATCCGAGGAGCAGATCGGCCGCCGCGCGATGCTCCGGCGAGAGAAAAATCCGCGTCAGATGCTTTGGCGTTTCCGAGATCGCGGCCAGTTCGTTGATCCGGCTGACGATCGCATCGCCAAGATCGTTCTTCAAGGCCGGGCTGCCGGATTGCCCAGCTCCCGCCTTCATGCGGAACCCCGCGGCTGATCGGCAAGATGCTTGAGGTTGGCGTGCCAATGCTGCGCGATCTGCAACCGGGTCGGCACCCAGACCCGCTCGTGCTTTGCGATGTAATCCAGAAACCGCATCAGCGCGGCGGCGCGGCCGGGCCGGCCGACCAGCCGGCAGTGCAGGCCGACCGACATCATCTTCGGCGAGGTCTCGCCCTCGGCGTAGAGCACGTCAAAGCTGTCCTTGAGATAGGTGAAGAACTCTTCGCCGCCGCCAAAGCCCTGCGGGTTGACGAAACGCATGTCGTTGGCGTCGAGCGTGTAAGGGATGATCAGATGCGGCCCGGCCGGGCCCTTGATCCAGTACGGCAGATCGTCGGCATAGGAATCGCAGGAATACAGGAAGCCGCCGGCCTCCATCACCAGCCGCACGGTGTTGATGGACGAACGGCCGGTGTACCAGCCGAGCGGGCGCTCGCCGGTGGCCTCGGTGTGGACGCGGATCGCCTCGGCGATTTCCCGCCGCTCCTCCGCCTCCGTCATGTCCTTGTGCTCGATCCACTTCAGGCTGTGGCTGGCGATATCCCAGCCCGCCTCCTTCATCGCCGCGACCACTTCCGGATTGCGCTTCAGCGCGGTGGCGACGCCGAACACGGTGGTTGGCAGTTTTCGCTCGGTGAACATCCGCCACAGCCGCCAGAACCCGGCGCGCGAGCCATATTCGAACATCGACTCGATATTGGGGTGGCGCCGGCCCGGCCAGGGCTGCGCGCCCAGCACGTCCGACAAAAACGCTTCCGAGGCGCGGTCGCCATGCAAGATATTGTTCTCGCCGCCCTCCTCGAAATTCACCACGAACTGCACGGCGACGCGGGCATTGCCCGGCCAGCGCGGATCGGGCGGATTGCGGCCGTAGCCGCGGAGGTCGCGCGGGTATTCTGCCTCGCTCACCTAGATTTCCTCGAAGCGGATTTTTTGCGCGCCCTTCCACAGCACGGTCTTGCCGAAGCTGGCGAGATTTTCGAGACCCGAGGTCAGCGTGATAAAATGGTTGCCGGCGAGCTGGCCCATCTTGCTGGCGAAATGCACGCCGCCATAGGCCAGCAAAATTTCGGTTTCGCTGATGCCGCCGGGATAGAGGATGATCTGGCCCGGCGCCGGATAGCTGGTGTGGTTCTCATAGGAGACGCCGAAATCGAGATCGCCGAGCGGCATCCAGACGCCCTCGCCGCTCCAGCGCACATGGATCGCCTGGCTTTCGAACGGCATCGCCTTGCGGAACGCCGCAACCGTCTTCGGCGCCAGTTGTTCCTCAAACCGGGCCTGGAACGTGAACTCGCCGGCACGGACAATCAGTTGGCTCATTGCTCGCTTCTCGTTGGTGACTGGACATGGCTGGTCAATATCCATTGCAGCCGCAGGTGCTGGAAGCAAGGTCCATTCCAGCCATATACTGGCGTCGATTTGTAAGGGTTTGGCCGGAGGTGTCCATGACGACGGAAAACTTGCGCGGGCGCACCGCCCTGGTGACGGGCGGCTCGCGCGGCATTGGTGCTGCGATCGTGCGGGCGCTGGCCGGAGCCGGCGCCGCGGTCGCCGTCAATTACCGCGAGCGCGCCGCCGAGGCGGATGCGCTGGTGAAAGACATCACCGGCGCGGGCGGCCGGGCGATGGCGATCGCGGCTGATGTTTCGCAAACCGACGCGGTCACCAGAATGGTCGAACAGGCGGCATCCGAACTCGGGCCGATCGACATCCTCGTCAACAATGCCGGCATCGCCATCACCCGCGGGGTCGACGATCTCACCGAGGAGGATTTTGACAAGACCATCGCGGTCAATCTGAAATCCGTGTTCCTCGTCACGCAAGCCGTGCTGCCCGCGATGCGCGCGAAAAAATGGGGACGCATTGTCAACATATCCTCGGGCGCGGCGCGCGGCGCGGGTTCGATCGGGCCGCATTACAATGCCTCGAAGGCCGGCATCGAAGGCCTCACCCGCGGCTACGCGGCCCGCCTCGTCAAGGAAGGCATCACGGTCAATGCGGTGGCGCCGTCGCTGATCGAGACCGACATGATGAAAGGAGCGCCCCAACTGGCGAACCGGATTCCGCTGGGCCGCTTCGGCACCGCCGACGAAGTGGCGTCGGCCGTGATGCTGCTGGTCCAAAATCCCTACATGACCGGCCAGACCGTCGCGATGAGCGGCGGCATGGCGTTCAACTAGTTTCCCGATCGGTTCAATCCACGCGTATCCGATAGTGGAATTTCCGTTGCTCCGCCGGAGCGAAATGCATGACGCCCGGCTTGTCGGCGAACTCGCCGTCGAAATCCACCGGGCTGGCAAATCCATGCCACGGCTCGATGCAGAGGAACGGGGCGCCGCCGAGCTTTGACCAGACGCCAAGCTGAGGAAACCCCTCCCACGACATCTCGATCGACGGACCGCGATCCGCCGCGAAGCGGACGGATTTGCTCGCGAGCTTGTCGAGGATGATGGCGTCGTCATCGAACAGGCTTTCTGAGAGCTTCAGCGTCTTGCCGCGAATCGGATTCGGTTCCGGCTTCGCGCGCATCAGACCGTCCTTGATCCTGCGGATCGGCGCCGGCTCCTCGTCGGAGAACGTCAGCGAATAATCTTCCTTCGCCAATCCCGGGAGCAGCGGCCATTTGAAGGCCGGGTGCCCGCCGATCGAGGCCGGCATCATCTCGTTGCCGGTATTCGTGACTTCAAGAGACACATCCAGTTCGCTGTCCGTTATCCGTGTAGGTCACGGCGAGCCGGAACGGGAACGGATAGCGCGAGCGGGTCTCGGCGTTGTCGTTGAGGACAAGACTGCAGGAAGCGGGGTTCTGTTCAACCCAGTCGAACCTGTGATCGCGCGCGACCCCGTGCTTCTCCATCGGGTAGATCTTGCCCTGATGTTTCAGCTGGTCATTCTTCAACTGTCCGACGATCGGAAACAGCAACGGTGCGTGGCGCGGCCATTCCGGTCCGGCCTGCCAAAGCAATTCGAGGCCTTCGGGATTTTTCAGCGAACAAAGCTCGGCGCCATGGGCCTTGATGGTGGCCTCAATGCCGCCGGCGCGGATGGTGTGGCTGTCGGCGTTCAAGTCTGACCTCACTGGGTTACGCAGCGAGAGTTAATGCCGCATCGCCGCCGTGACGTCCACACCTTGAGGCCGTCAGCGCTCCGCAAACGCCTTCTCGACCACGAACTGCGCCGCCTCGCCGTGATTGCCTTCGACAAACCCCCTGCCCGTCAGCAGCGCGCGGGTGTCGGCGACCAGCGCCGGGCTGCCGCAGATCATGACGCGGTCATGCGCGGGCTCGAGCGAGGCAAGGCCGATATCGGCAAACAGTTTGCCGGAATTGATCAGGTCGGTGATGCGGCCGCGGTTGCGGAACGGATCGCGCGTCACGGTCGGGTAATAGACCAGCTGGTTGCGCACGAGGTCGCCGATCAGTTCGTCGTTCGGCAATTTCTCCGTGATCATCTCGCCATAGGCGAGTTCGGCGACGCGGCGGCAGCCGTGCAGCAGCACGATCTTTTCGAACCGCTCGTAGGTCTCGGGATCCTTGATCACGCTCAAGAAACGGCGCCAGCCCGGTGCCGGTGCCGATCAGATAGAGATTGCGGCCGGATTCGAGATTGTCGATCACCAGCGTGCCGGTGGCCTTGCGGCTGACGATGATCTCGTCGCCCTGCTTCAGATGCTGGAGTTTTGAGGTCAGCGGACCGTCCGGCACCTTGATCGAAAAGAATTCGAGCGTGTCTTCGTAATTGGCGCTGGCGACGCTGTAGGCGCGCAGCAGCGGCTTTTCGCCGACCTTCAGCCCGATCATGGTGAACTCGCCGTTGCGGAAACGGAACGAGGGATCGCGGGTGGTGGTGAAAGAGAACAGGTTGTCGGTCCAGTGATGGACGCTGAGGACGCTTTCCTGGTTGAAGTTGCTCATCGCCGATCCCTCTTGCCTGAAGACCGATTTTGCCGGACAATTCGTTAGTATACGATTGTTTGTATACAAATGAATAATCCAGCTTGATCCCGGCGTCAAGCCGCGGGCAAGATGACTTGCGGCCCCGCGAAGGCATTGAAGGAAAAGGACAAACCCGATGGCTCACGATGCACCCCAGGCAACCGGCCCCAGCAAGCTGGTGATCCGCAATATCGGGCTGCTGCTGTCGGGGGCGCTGGAAAAGCCGATCCTGGATGCCGACACCATCGTCGCCGAGAACGGCAAGATCACCGCAATCGGCCGCGCTCAAGGACGTCAACACCGAAGGCGCTACCACGATCGTCGATGCCAACGGCACCACGGTGGCGCCGGGCCTGATCGACAGCCACGTCCACCCTGTGGCCGGCGACTGGACGCCGCGGCAGAACCAGTTCAACTGGATCGACAGCTATCTGCATGGCGGCGTCACCACCATGATCTCCGCCGGCGAAGTGCACATGCCCGGCCGGCCGCGCGACGTCGTCGGGCTGAAGGCGATGGCGATTTTTGCGCAGCGCGCGTTCTGGACGCTGCGGCCCGGCGGCGTAAAAGTGCATGCCGGCGCGCCCGTCATCGAATGCGAAATGGTCGAGGACGATTTCAAGGAGTTGGCGGCAGCCGGCGTCAAGCTGCTCGGCGAAGTCGGCCTTGGCGGCGTCAAGGACGGACCTACCGCGCGGAAAATGGTGGGCTGGGCGCGCAAGTACGGCATTCAGAGCACCATCCATACCGGCGGGCCGTCGATCCCCGGCTCCGGCCTGATCGACAAGGACGTGGTGCTGGAAGCCGACACCGACGTGATCGGCCACATCAATGGCGGCCACACCGCGCTGCCCGACGACCAGATCCGCTGCATCTGCGAGGGCTGCAAGCGCGGGCTCGAACTGGTGCACAACGGCAATGAGCGCTCGGCGCTGTTCACGCTGCGCACCGCGCGCGAGATGGGCGATCTGCATCGCGTCATCCTCGGCACCGACGCGCCGGCCGGCTCCGGCGTGCAGCCGCTCGGCATCTTGCGCATGGTGTCGATGCTGTCCTCGCTCGGCGACCTGCCGGCGGAAATCGCGTTCTGCCTTGCGACCGGCAACACGGCGCGGATGCGCGAGCTGGATTGCGGCATCGTCGAGATCGGCCGCTCCGCCGATTTCGTCATCATGGACAAGGCGCAGCACTCGCCGGGCAAGAACATTCTGGACAGCGTGCAGCTCGGCGACCTGCCCGGCGTCGGCATGACCATCATCGACGGCATCGTGCGCACCCAACGCAGCCGCAATACGCCGCCGGCGGGACGGGTGCCGGAGATTGTGCCGAAGTGATCCGCTCGACTCTCTGCCCGTCGTCCTTGCCTAATGCGCAATTGCGCACGGGAGCAGGGACGACGAAGATTGTTCTCCCCGGCAAATCGGTTCCAGGCCACGCGAGGTCGGGGAACACCGTAGTGACCCGGATTTAGTTGCGCACGCGATCGTGCGTATAAAGCACTCGCGGACAGCAGGGGGATAGCGTTTGGTCATCACACCGAATGCTTCAGGGGCTGTTTGGTCGCGAGGCCCGGACTCCTAGGCACTCCGGGCCTCGCTGATCCGCTTCTGGCGCGCCGAAATCGCACGCTTATCCCGGATGATCGCGGGCCCACTCGTCGCATTTGCGCAATCGCTTGCTGGTGTCCTCGACGGTGCGCAGCATGGCGTCGAGCAATCGGTAAATCGCATCGCCGCGCCGCCGAGCGTCGCTATCATTCAGCGCGACGCGGCGCGCACCCCGCCGTCAATCGGGCACTGTACCCAGGTATATCGCAGCACACCGACGTATCGTGGCCGACAAGACCAGCCTTCCAGTATCTTGCGCCGATGGTGCAGGAAAGTTTTTTCGTGATGATGGTGGTTTGCATGGGCGCCCTGTCGGTGGCTCTGACCGCAGCTCTATTGTTTTGGCATTGAGATTGAGAATGAAAAAGGCCGCCATTTTGGTAGCCTTACGTGAACAGCACAAGCAGCAAGGCTGCCGCAGCGACGGCCGCCATGATAAGGTTGAGCGCGACAAAGAGGCTGTTCCAGAGCCTTATTTCATCAGCCACCACCATACGGCGGCGAAGCTGGCCGTGATCGCGATGGATATCAGAAGCGACAACGCGATTAGCTTGACCCATTCCCAGTTCGACACGGAAGCCCCCAACCGGCCTCAATGCCGCAATTCATCATGGGTCAAATCGGTGGCGAAAACCAGCGGCCAAGTTGCATAAAAAAGTAGCGACTTGCACGGTTACGTCAATCCGTCATTCCGCTGCACCGCGCCAACGCGACTGACAGCCGGTTCGCTTCCTGCGTCAGTTCGAGGCTCATGGTGCACAGGTGCCCGACAACCTGGATCAGCATCGCCTCGCGCTGCTCGGGCGTCACGCAAGTGCGATATTGAGAAATGCGGCGTCTTGGTCGCGTGCGAGCGCAAGGGACGGTTTGCAAGATCGGTGGTAGAGTTGATCTTGGGTCATGGGTGCGCGGCATGACAGCAGATGAACGAACTGAGGGCATAGCCCGGTCTCGACGGGCGGCTATCATCTGCATGGTCGCCGCGGCCGCCTGCTTTATGGCCAGCCTGTACTTCCGGGACAGTGCATATCGCGAACCGTCTGTGTCGGAGTTAACGCCAGCGGTAACCGAACCCGCAAAGTAAACACGCGGTTATTGATCGAGTGAGGACCCGGCCTCGTTCGTTCTGGATCAGCGAGGCGGTATCGCAGAGACGGAGAGATAGAGCTCTACACCCACCCCAACCGCGAGAAGCGCGGCGAGCCCCAGGATGGCCCACTTCCACGGCCATAACATAGTTTTTGTCCTTGATCGTGCAGCCGGCGACGTAGCTCGAAGAGCCATGGTTCCGTTGATTTACATCAACCTCCCGCGCTGTGAGCGCCGCAGCCTCCAGAGCCTGGAGAGTTCGTAGGGAGGTTCCGGTCATGCTCCGCTATATTCTTACTCCTCTTGCCGCAGTCGTTCTGCTCACCGCCTGTTTAATCCCCGATGATGCCGAGGCTCGCGGTCGCGGCGGTGCCGGCTATCGAGGCGGTGGTGCCGGCTATCGCGGCGGCGCGGTTGCAGTTCGAGGCTATCGGGGCGGCGCTGTCGCAGTGCGCGGCGGACGCGTGGCGTACGGTGCTCGAGGTTATGGCTATCGGGGTTACGGCTATCGCGGATACGGTGCGGCGGCGGTGGGCGCGGCTGCGGTCGGCGCCGCTGCGGCGGGAGCCTACTATCGCGGCGGCTGCGGCTACGACGCTTACGGCAACTGGGTTTGCCCGAACCGGTACTATCCGTATTAAGGCGGCCGCCCCCACGGACGATTAGGACATCCCGGGAATTGAAATCAGGACACTGTACCTTGGGACAGTGTGCTTCAGGACAACTGTCCCGACCACGGTTCTTGAGATTGGATGGCTGGGTACCGGCCCACGGTACAGGCAAAAAACCCCCGACGGCCTCAGTCTCCCAAGGGACTGGGGCCGTATCTCCAATGAGCCAAATCGCTGCCGCACATGCAAACAAGCTTTGCCGGCTATGATGGATAAGCAACACACGTGGTTCGTAACTTTTGAAGTGCGAAGGGCCCGCGTCAAAATGCGACGCCATCGGGCAACCCAGACATTTAGTTCAGAGGTACAAGCAAAGGTCTTCGCGAGAGAGAAACTTGATGAAGGTCTGATCGTCTCGGCTGGCACCATGGTGCCTCATTCACCGAGACAAATAATTCCATCAACCAGCGTTCCGGCTTGGGTCGACCCGGTAGAGCCAAAGTCGACCGACGATGCCAGCGGTTGAGAATAAATTCTTAAAAGACATGTAAAAAAGTTGACGCTCCGCTGGCCCTGCGATCGCGGGGTTTTTTTCGACCCCGCCCCTGTCAAACCAGCGGTAAATCGTGTGGGACCATGCGCGGCAGCCCATATCGGCACGTCGCCAGTTCCCCGACAATCAAGTGCGGTAATGATGCCGACAGGGACTGCGCAGTGTCGTATTGGGAATGGTTTAAGATAATCGCGGCATCACTGTTGATTTCAACTGCGATTACCCTCGGTACTGGCTTCGTCTTTTGGCGGCTGATGCATTAAGGACTGCGCTACCGCCCTTTGGGACAATAACAGTCTCGCCGGCATTGCCCTAAGTTGCCGCGATGAATTGGATCACCATCGGCATTGCGCTCAACTTCGGTTTGTTGGTTGTCGCGGTGGCGTACTTCTTCACGTATATCGTGTTTCAGTAAGGCCGTCACGTCGCCAACTAAACCCCCGCCTTGTCCCAATCTGCACGGCTTGATTTCGATCAAGGCGTAGTCCGCACCGCATGAAATCGTTGCGACTATGCGGGCGCAACATGGGTCGGCGGCACCATGAAAAACCACAGCTTGCTCTTCCAGCTCTCTGTCCTTTGGCTGATGTTTTTGGCGGCCGGATGCGCCTACGTGATTGTCACGTTGTAGGCCGCACCGGGTCGAAATTGCATAGCAAAGACCACATGCGGCCCGTTATTTCTGCGCCATGCTGCAAGAACGGTTGTTCGTCGTGGTGGTGGTTTGCTTGGGCGCCGTAACAGTGGGGCTGATCGTGGCTATCCTGTTTTGGCATTGAGAGTGTCGCCTAGGGCGCTGGCTCTCGTCTTTGTGTCACCCGAGGCAACCACGCGTGGGCTTCCGCCCATTTACCGGTGGCGGCTTTGAGACATTTATCGGCCGCGGCCTGATCGTTCGGGTGCGCTTTTTGACACGTCGCATGCTCTTTGGCTTCGTCAAAGCTGCCACAGCCCATCAAGAGCAATAGTGCGGCAATTACTGAGAGACTTTTCAGCATGCTCGTCCTGCCTTGCTGCCTGACGGTCGTCCCGTGTGGGGTGCGAGCGTTGAGCTAGATCAAGGTTTCAGCGCCTAGTCCGGCGCCGGGGTACCGGCATCCCCGCGTATCATCGCAGCCAGCTCAGGAGACCACACGCCCCCTGATCGCGTGAGCGCGCGCATCGCAGGCGATGCGCCCCCTGGCGTCTGCCGGCAGACGGGCACGCAACCGGTTCTTGAGCGTTTCGACATCGTCAGCTGCCATCGCCGCAACCGTGACCCCCACGGTGGGTGACTTCAGGTTTGACGACCAAAGGTCATCGAAATGCACGAAGGTGCGGCGCACCGCGATCTCCCGTGTCTCCAAACCCTCGAGCCCGGCGCCTGTCCACATGTCGCGCAGCGCATCCATTCGGGACGCTTCCATCCGGGGTGGGCGCTGCGGCGCAATGCCCATCTCCCGCATCTCCGCGATGATCGGATCCAGCGGGAAACCGCCGCCAAGCATGTCCCACATGTAAGTGGCGACGATACCGCCGGGGCGGACCACCCGGACCATTTCATCGACGCCCTTGCGCGGATCGGCAACGAACACCAGCACCAGCGCCATGACGGCTGCGTCGAAACGATCGCCGGGAAAGGGCAGCGCCATGGCATCGCCCCGCGAAAATCTTGCCACGCGGCCGGCCGGCCTCGTGCGCGCAAAGGCGAGTTGTGCTTCGGATGGATCGATCCCCTGCACCTCCGACGGCGTGCACCGCTCGACCAGCAATTCGGTGAAAGCCCCGTTGCCGCAGCCAACGTCGATCCATCGCAACTTTGGAGGCGGCGCCAGCCACTGCAGAAATATCTCGCCGGCGAGCCGGCTCCAGATGCCCATCATCTGTTCGTAGGCAGCGCCGTCGTCGAAGCGAATGGTCTGTTCGGGCATCACCCGGCTCCTGAAAATTCCGGCTGGGAACCGACGAAATCCGGACTTAACCCCATGTGTTCTCAGTGGAAATACGTAGGCAGATTTAGCCCTTGGTTACCAAGGGTCGCCTACAATAACCGGCTATTAGGATTTCGATATTCGTTTATTCCGTTCTGGCTCGTGAAATGCTGGTTCATTTCGTCACCGACGAGGCCACGAAGATTCCGGCTATCCGCGCGATGCTGGAACCGCAGTATCTTGTTGTCTACCAGCTATTGGAAAATGGCGCCGCGCAGATCAATCCAGGGAGCATCCTGATGATCGACGCGGACCTGCGGCAGATGACCCGCGTCGAACAGATCAGGGTCGTGTTGCAGCAGGATCTGCGGGGCATCCCGGAGAAGCTTTTCGTCGTCAAGAACGACGTTCGCTCCATGATCGCGCAGGCGCTGGCGCTGGGAGCGACCTCCATCGTTTCCGGTCCGAAGGAAATCATCGTCAAGCTGGCCCAGATCGAAGCGAAGACAACGAAGGGCGGCTGCGCCAACACACCAAGCGAGATCGCGAGCAGCGCGGCGGCCCTCGCATCGATGTTCGCAGCGATACGGCAAGGAAAATCGATCAATCTCTCGGACGCGGAAAATGCCACATCGCAGATCATCCACGGCATCGAGAAAGACGGGCTCAGCACCTGGCTTGACGATGTCCGCCGCTATCATGAAGGAACATTCCAGCATTGCCTGCTGGTCACGGGAGTAGCGGTCGCATTCGCCCTGGATATCGGCTTCAACAAGCCGGACGTCAAGCGGCTCGGGATCGCAGCAACCCTTCATGATATCGGCAAAGCCCGTATTCCGCTGTCGATCCTCGACAAACCCGGGCAACTCGATCCCGGCGAAGAAGAGATCATGCAGAGCCACCCGGCGATCGGATACGAGCTGTTGAAGGGTCTCCCAGGCATAACGCCGGAGATCCTCGATGGCGTCAGGCACCACCACGAATATCTTGATGGTTCCGGCTATCCCGACGGGCTGACGGCGTCGAAGATATCCGATCTGGTGAGATTGCTCACGATCGCCGACATCTTCGCCGCTCTCATTGAGTTGAGGCCATACCGGCAGCAAATGTCGCGCCAGGACGCCTACAAGGTTTTGTGCGGCATGGACGGAAAGCTGGAACGAGCCCTCCTGAAGGCGTTCAGGAATGTGGCCCTCATGGCGTGAGGCAAGTCGGCGCAAGCCCGTAGCGTTGGCTGCGACTTGTGAGTTCCGAGGAGGCCGCTACCGGTCTATTGGCAGCTTCTGAATCGGCGGGATGCAACTGCCGAAGCGCGGATCCAGCGGGTCGTAACGTGAATACCGCCTTGCGACAATGTAGAGCGCAGCCAATGCCATCGACCCGAGCAGCAGTACGATCCATGCAGGTGGTTGGATCAGGATTGCCATTGTCACGCCAATGACCAGCAGCACCGCAATGCCGAAGACGAGTTTCCCACTCAGGAATCCGCTCCTGTGAACGCCTCGTTCAATGTTCACTTCCAGGCGTTGCTACTCACTCCCATAAAAAACGGACCGCCCCCGACATATCACCGCAGCTTGCTCAGCAGCCCCATCAGCATCTCGCGCTCTTTCGTGTCCAACGGCGCCAGCGTTTCCTTTGATATCGCCAGCGCATTCGGCGCAGCTTTTTCCGCCAGTTGCTGACCGGCGCGGGTGAGGCTGACCAATAAGCGGCGGCCGTCTTCCGGATCGGGGCTGGTTTCCGTGAGGCCGCGCGCGGTGAGGCGGTCGATCACGCCCTTGATGGTGGCGACGTCCATCGCAGTCAGGCGGCCAAGCTGGTTCTGCGAGCACGGCCCGGTCTCGGTGAGTTTTGCCAATGCCGCCCATTGCGTCGGCGTCAGGTTGATGCCGATGTCGCGCGCAAAGATCGTGGCGTGGCGCTGCCAGACCTGGCGCAGGATAAAACCGATCTGTTCATCGAGGATATAGGACGGCCTCGACGGTTTTGCGCTCCGCTTGACCGCGACGCTCCTTGCCATCTTGTCCCCCACCCTTTTCCAGTTTGCGCCGCTAGCGCCTCTTATTTTGACGCGTTTTCTTTACGCGAACCGGTACCCATCCCGCATCAAGTGCGGGACAGGCCCCGCTTGAAAACGCTTTGCTCAAAGCGACAGATGCGCGTCGCGGATATCCGGCCGCGCGTCGAGCTCAGCCATGGTGCCGCCAAAGCAGATCCGGCCGCGCTCGATGATATAGGCGCGGTCGGATATCAACCGCGCGAAATGCAGATTTTGCTCTGACACGACGATGCTGACGCCTTCCTTCTTCATGGCGAGGATGGCATCGACCATCTGTTCGACGATTTTTGGCGACAGGCCTTCGGAAGGCTCATCCAGCAGCACCAGCGAAGGGTTGCCCATCAGGGTGCGGGCGATGGTCAGCATCTGCTGCTCGCCGCCGCTCATGCGGCCGCCGGGGCGGTTGCGCATCTCGCCCAGATTTGGGAACAGCGAAAACAGCTTTTCGCGGGTCCAGTGCGGCGCGTTTTCCCGCTTCGGCTGACGGCCGACTTCGAGATTTTCCTCGACGGTCAGATCCGTAAAGATGCGGCGCTCTTCCGGGACGTAACCGAGGCCGCCGCGCACGATGGCGTGGGTCGGCTCGTTCGAGACGTCCCTGCCCTCGAAGACGATGCGGCCAAAACGGTTTTCGACCAGACCGACGATGGAGCGGAAGGTGGTGGATTTGCCGGCGCCGTTGCGCCCGAGCAGCGCGACCACCTCGCCCTCGCCGACCTCGAGCGCGATATCGAACAGGATATGGGCGGGCCCGTAAAAACTGTTGAGCGCCTCGACGGAGAGCTTCATGCGGAGGCTCCCTCGCGGTGACGCGCGTCGTAGACCAGACCTTCGCCGAGATAAACCGCGCGCACCTGCGGGTTGGCGCGCACTTCTTCCGGTGTCCCCTCCGCGATCAGGCTGCCGCGGTTGAGCACCAGGATACGGTCGGCGTGTTCGAACACCACGTCCATGTCGTGTTCGGTGAAGAGCACGCCGATCGATTTTTCCCGCGCGATCCTTGCGGTGAGCGCCATCAGATCGATGCGCTCGCGCGGGGCCATGCCGGCGGTCGGCTCGTCCATCAACAGCAGCTTGGGTTCATTCGCCAGCGCGACCGCCAGTTCCAGCCGCTTGAGATCGCCATAGGCGAGTTCGCCGCAAGGCCGCTCCGCATAGCCGCCCATGCCGACGAGGTCGAGCAGCCGCCCGGCCTCGTCGCGCGCGAATTTCGGCGCCGAGGCGAACAGATTGAAGAGCTGCTTTCCGTAGGACACCAGTGCGACCTGCACATTCTCGCGCACGGTCATGGTCGGGAATGTCGCTGTTATCTGAAAGGTGCGGCCGACGCCAAGGCGCCAGATCGCGCGCGGCTTTTGGCCGACGGTATCCTTGCCGAGCAGATGGATGCGGCCGGAGTCCGGCATGTTCTGGCCGTTGAGCATATCGAAACAGGTGCTCTTGCCGGCGCCGTTCGGCCCGATCAGCGCCAGGATCTCGCCGGCCTTCAGTGCGAACGAGACGTTGCGCACGGCGTGCACGCCGCCATAGGATTTTGAGAGCCCTTCGACCGACAGCAATGTTTCCGGCGTGCTCATTCGGCGGTCTCGATGCGGGAGGTGGCGAGCGGCGATTTTGGCGAAGCGGTTTTGCGGCGGCTGATGAGGGATTCCAGCGTGCCGACGATGCCCTTGGGAAAGGCGATGACGATCAGGACGATGAATCCGCCCAGCACCAGTTTCGACCAGTCGGTCTGGCTCACCAGCCAGATGTTGGCCGCCTTGAAGACGATGGCGCCGATCACGGCGCCGGACACGGTCTCGACGCCGCCGAGCAGCACCATGACCAGCGCATCGACCGACAGCGCGATGCCCATGTTGTCAGGGAAGACGCTGCCCTTGAGGTAGGCGAACAGCGCGCCGGCGACGCCCGCAACGGTGCCCGCGATCACGAACGCGGTCCATTGCATGCGCTTGGCGTTGATGCCGATGGCTTCGCTGCGCAGCAGCGAATCGCGCGTCGCCCGCAGCGCATAGCCGAACGGCGAGAACACGATGACGCGCAGGATGACGACCGCGAGCGCGGCTACCGCCAGCGACAGCCAGTAGAAGCTCGCGGGACCCGCCGCCCATTTGTCCGGCCAGACGCCCAAAATGCCGTTGTCGCCGCCGGTCACCGCCACCCACTGGAATGCGATCGACCACACGATCTGCGCAAAGGCCAGCGTCAGCATCGCGAAATAGACGCCGGACAATTGAACGCAGAAGAAGCCGAACACGGCGGCGCCGAGGCAGCCGAGCAAGGGGCCGAGCAGCAGCGAGACGATCATCGGCAGCCCCGCCGCCTTGGCGAGGAACGCGACGCCATAGGCGCCCAGCCCGAAATAGGCGGCGTGGCCGAACGAGGCGAGCCCGCCGACCGACATCAGGAAATGCAGGCTGACGGCAAAGATCACGAAGATCGCGATTTCCGAGCCGACGGTGAGCGCATAATTGCCGGCGACGAATGGCAGCATCGCGGCGACTGCCAATCCGGCAAAAGCGGCGATGCGTTCGCCTGACGTCATCGGCCGCCACGGATTGACCGTCAGCCCCGGCGAGCGGCGCGCGGGCGCCTCCGGCTTGCCGAACAGGCCCCAGGGCCGCACGATCAGCACCACCGCCATCACCAGGAACACCAGGATGATGGATATCTTCGGGAAGATGAGAATGCCGAAGGCGTTGAGTTCGGACACCAGCACGGCGGCGACAAAGGCGCCGATGATGCTGCCGAGGCCGCCGATCACCACCACCACGAAGACTTCGACGATGATGCGCAAATCCATGGCGTGATGCACGGCGTCGCGCGGAATCTGCAGCGCACCGCCGAGGGCCGCGAGGAAGACGCCGACGGCAAACACCGATGTGAACAGCCACTTTTGATTGACGCCGAGCGCTGCGACCATGTCGCGGTCCTGCGTCGCCGCGCGCACCAGAATGCCCCAGCGGGTGCGCTGGAACAAAAGCCAGAGGACGCCGAGCACGACCGGGCCGAGCACGATCAGGAACAAATCATAGGTCGGGATGTTCTGGCCGAAGAAATCGACCGCGCCCTTGAAGCCCGGCGCGCGGCGGCCGAGCAGATCGTCCGGGCCCCAGATCAGCACCACGAGGTCCTCGACCATCAGCGTCAGGCCGAAGGTGGCGAGCAACTGAAACAGTTCCGGCGAATGATAGATTCGGCGCAGCAGCACCATTTCGACCAGCACGCCGACCACGGCGACGACCAGCGCGGCGGCGACGATGCCGCCCCAAAAACCGAGCGCGCCGGAAAAGCGCTCGGTCGAGCGTGAACGCGACATAGGCGCCGATCATATAGAACGCGCCGTGGGCAAAATTCACGATGCGGGTGACGCCGAAGATGATCGACAGGCCGGAGGCGACCAGAAACAGCGACGCCGCGCTGGCGAGACCGGTCAGGAACTGGACGAAGTAAAAGGCCATGTGCGGTTTGTGGCTCGCGCGCTTCGTGTGGTGGCTTCATCCTTCGAGACGGCGCTTTCGCGCCTCCTCAGGATGAGGGCTGGTAGTTACCTCGCCCCATGGTGAGGAGGTCGGATCGCGCGTGATCCGCGCGAGGGGGTCTCGGACCATCGAGGCCCCGATGTTGCAGGCAGCGGAGCGCCGCAGCCGCCCTCTCCCGCAAGGCGGGGGAGGGAGAAGAGCGACTCAATCCTTCGGGCGCAGCTTCTCGACTTCGGCGTCGCTGGGCAGATAGTCGGAGCCCTTCTTGTAGGATGACCCGACCATGACGCCCTTGCCGTCCTTCAGCGCGGTCTTGCCGACGTAAGCGCCGAGCGTCGACTGATGGTCGATCTTGCGGAAGGTGATCTCGCCGAACGGCGAGCCCATCGACAGACCCTCGGCGGCGGCGATCAGCTTTTCCGGATCGGTCGAATTCGCCTTGGCAAGGATCGCGGCCGCGGCCTTGATGGTCTGGTAGCCGACGATCGAGCCGAGCCGCGGATAGTCGTTGAACTTGGCCTGATAGGCCTTCAGGAACTTGTCGTGGTCCGGCGTCTTGATGTCGTACCAGGGATAACCGGTGACGAGCCAGCCTTCCGGCGTCTCGTCCTTGAGCGGATCGAGATATTCCGGCTCGCCGGTGAGGAAGGAAACGACCTCGCGACCCTTGAACAGGCCGCGGGTATTGCCTTCGCGCACGAATTTCACGAGGTCGGCGCCGAAAGTGACGTTGAGGATCGCTTCGGGATTGGCCTGCGCGAGCGCCTGCACCACGGGACCTGCGTCGATCTTGCCCTGCGGCGGCCACTGCTCGTCGACCCACTGGATATCGGGCCGCTTCTCCGACATCAGTTTCTTGAACACCGCAACCGCGGACTGACCGTATTCATAGTTCGGCGCGACCGTGGCCCAGCGTTTGGCCGGCAGTTTGCTTGCTGCTTCCACCAGCATCGCCGCCTGCATGTAGTTGGAAGGACGCAGGCGGAAGGTGTAGCGGTTGCCCTTCGACCAGGTGATGGCGTCGGTCAGAGGCTCCGCCGCCAGGAAGAACACTTTCTTCTGGTTGGCGAAGTCAGAGACCGCCAAGCCGATGTTGGACAGGAACGTGCCGGTGAGCATCGCGACGTTCTCGCTCGACACCAGCTCGTTGGCCGCGGTCTGCGCGTCGGCCGGCTTGCCGCCGTCATCCTTGGAGACGACGACGAGTTTCTTGCCGTTGATGCCGCCGGCCGCGTTGACCTCCTCGACCGCGAGCTGCCAGCCTTTTCGATAAGGCTCGGTGAAGGCCGGCAACAGCGAATAGCTGTTGATCTCGCCGATCTTGATCTCGCCTTGCGCCATGGCGGAATTTGCCATGCCGGCGACCGCGATCGCCAGACCCGCTGCCAGAAAATAACTTACCATCCCTCTACGCATCCCTTGCCTCCACTGTTGAAGAAAATTACCGAAGACCGTCCTCGCCTTTGACTTCCGCTGTCGTCAGCCCGCCGACGCGCGGCAGCGGCCGGCCGGAATCGGTGACGGCGACCGCGACCATGATCTCGTTGGCGCGCGGCGCGTCGTTGATCTGCACTTCCATGCCGTCAAAATGGCTGCGCACGAAGGCCGCGTCCTTGTGGCCGAGCGGAATGTCCAGCGTGGTGCCGGGGCCGCTGCGCTTTTTCGACGACGGGATCAATGCCGCGCCCTTGGTCAGCACCTTTCGCACCGGCGCGCCCATTTTTGGATGAAGGATCGCAGCCGCATGTTCCAGTTCGCCGTTCTCGCCGACGGCGGCGGCCTTGCCATAGCTCTGCGCCTTGCCGCCGTCGATGCCGAGCGCCGCGACCGCGCGCTTCGACAGCAACTCACCGAGCTCCTCGCCGATCGCGATCAGCGGCGAAAGATCCTCGACATATTTTCCGGCAAAGGGGTTTTCGATCACGGCGATCGCCGCCGCGCGCCGCGTCGGCGGCGAAATCGTCTTGCCCATCTCCAGATGGGTTTCCTCGACCACGGTGACGATTTTTCGGATAACCGCGCTCATCGCTATCAACCCTGTTCCCGCTCACGCATGAGCCAAGCCCTGTACGGCATCTCTGTGAATGGCTTGCGATCCCTGCTATTCCCTTTGCGCCTACCACGACGGTCTCGCCAAGGAGACGCAATGCCGCGCCTTCGATCAGTCCCGCGGCCAGCAACTGCCGCGCGCGGCGTGTACCGGCGTCCAGCGCGGCTTCGATCTCGTCCGCCGACAGAGCGCCGACGTCGCGGGTGACGAGCCGCGCGCCGAGATCGCTGTCGGGCTGCAATTCGTTGGCGGGAACGCGGAGAATCGCGGGATGGCCGGGCAGATCGACGGCATTGGCGATGATGGTGGCGGCGGCGTCGGCCTGCGACGGCGGTGCGCGCCAGCACGGTGACGGCGTCGGCAATGCCGAGCGAAAAGCTGCGGCCATGGCGGCCCGAGGTGGCGACGCCGCGCGAAACATCGTCGGCATCGATGGTGATGGCGCGCATGACGCCCTGCGCGTCCGGCCGGTCCATCAGGCCGACGGAGAATTGCTCGCGGCCGGTCAGATGCAGCGCGATGTCGCCGCCATTGTTGACATAGGCGCGGTCGAGCGATGCGGCGCGGAGCATGGCGGCAAGAATTTCCTCGGCGACGCTGCCGGCCACCGCCGCCATCGGCGTGATGAATTCTGCCGCGGCAAACGGCGCCACCGCCGCATGCATGCGCCGCGCGACAACGCCCTTCAGCGAACAGCGCACCGGATCGGCCGGCTGGCGCAGCTCGGTCAGCTCCTCGCAGAGTTCATCGAGCAGGCCGGTGAAGCGCCGGGCCGCGGCGTCATAGGCCGCGCGAACATTCGCCTCGGTCCCCTTCGCCTCCACGATCAAATCGATCGGGCCGTCCTGCAAATGCAGCCGCTTGCCGTCGGCGAGAAGCGCGATTTGCGGGAGGCGTTTCATGCGCGCCGTCCCGGCATATGCGGCACGGAGCGGAGTTCCGCATTATCCCTGAGCGACGCCAGCGGGCGGACATAATCCATGTGGCCGCCGAGCGCGGCATAATCCGACAGCTTTAGCGTGAACTCGATCGGCGCCACCAATGCGGGCGTCGGCACGTAACCGAACGCACCGGCCGGCATCTGCGTGACATCGACCATGAAGGTGATGCCGCCGCCGGGCCAGACATAAACAGGCGCGCCGCCGCTGGTGACGCGCGTCAGCGCTTCCTTGACCGAACGCGTCAGCCGCACCGGATTGTCGGTGACCCCGGCGCGCAGCGATCCGCCGGCGCCGCCCATGAACAGCACCGTGCACAGCGCCGGCTCGCAATTTTCCTGGATGCGCTCGACCGAAAAACGCAGCTCGCGCGGCATCTCGGTTTCAACCGGCCGCAAGGCCTCGTCGAGCACGTAATAGGCGGCATGCTCGCCGGTGGTCGACACCATCAGCATGGTGAGGCCCGGCCGCGCCTCTTTGGCGTTGAACGGCCCGAGCACCGAGAGCGGATCGGAGATGTTGGTGCCGCCCCACCCCGTGCCGGGCTCGGCGACCTGGAAATAGCGGCCCGGCGTCGAGCGCCGCCCCTTCATCTTGATCCCGGTATCGGGAATGTCGAGCAGCTTGCCGGCCTGATGCTCGCTCAGCACGCCGGTGATGTGATCGTCGACGACGACGACTTCATCGACCTTGCCGTGCCATTGCTTTGCGAACATGCCGATGGTGGCCGAGCCGCAGCCGACGCGCATGCGCTCTTCGGCGACGCCATTGACGATCGGGGCATAGCCGGCCTGCACCACCACGGTGGCGCCGCCGTCGATGGTGAGCTCGACTGGCTTGCAATTGCTGAGATCCATCAGCGTGTCGCAGGTGACGCGGCCTTCTTTCTTGGAACCGCCGGTGAGATGATGCACGCCGCCGAGCGACAGCATCTGCGAGCCGTATTCGCCCGTGGTGACGTGGCCGACCGCCTCGCCTTGCGCGCGCACGATTGCGGTTTCCGGGCCCAAATGGCGATCGGTGTCGATCTTCACCTTGACGCCGCAATAGCTGAAGATTCCTTCGGTCACGACGGTGACCATGTCGACGCCGTCGATCTCCGACGACACGATGAAGGGCGCGGGCTTGTAATCGGGATAGGTGGTGCCGGCGCCGATCGCGGTGACGAAGACATCGGGCTGTTTGACGATCTTGCCGTCCCAGTCGCCGCCGGCCTGGAACGGCACCAGCCGTCCGCCATGCTCGACCGTGCGCTCCAGCACGATGTGCGGATCGACGCGCACCAGTTCGCCATCGTGATTGGCATAACGGTCGCAGGCACCCGCCGCGCCCGGCTTGATGTAGCACATCACCGGACACGCATCGCAGCGGATCTTGTCGCCGATGACGGCTGGGATCGCGTTGTCAGTCATGAACAGGCCTGCACTCGCCCCGCCCCGATCATATCCCCGTTTCCGGCTTGACGGGGTTCGTTCGTATACGAATGATCCTGCGCGTGAGGCGGAAAGCTGTCAAGCGGGCGATTTGGCGAAAAATGACCACTGCCGAATAAAAACTCAGATTGCCTGCGGCCGTTGTCCACAAAGCGGGCATTGCGTTGCAGCGCGGCAGGCCCCGGCTTGCACGTTTGTATACAAACGGTAGTCTCCGGACGCGGATTTGGCAGCGCGACGCTGCGGCTTGACGGGGAACGCGAGCACGATGCGGCTGATCGTCAACGGCAAAAACCATGACGTCGAGGCCGCTCCCGACACCGCCTTGCTTTACGTGCTGCGCAACGATCTCGAACTGAACGGTCCGAAATATGGCTGCGGGCTCGGCGAGTGCGGCGCCTGCGCCGTGCTGATCGACGGCGTCGCGGCGCGCTCCTGCGTCATTCCAATCGAAGGCTGCACCGGCCGCGACATTGTGACGCTCGAAGGCCTTGGCTCCCGCGAGCGTCCCGATCCCGTGCAGCAGGCGTTTATCGACGAGCAGGCCGCGCAATGCGGCTATTGCCTCAACGGCATGATCATCACCACCAAGGCGCTGCTCGCGCGAACGCCACAACCGTCCGAGACGGAGGTGCTGGAAGCGCTGCGCTACAATCTATGCCGCTGCGGCGCGCATATCGAAATCGCGCGCGCGGCGCTGCGGGCCGCCGGCCATGTGCTGGAGGCGCACGACTGATGGCGGCCGGAGGGCATACTGACGGTAGTGCGTCCCGGCGCTAACGGCGCATTCGAGACCTTTATCAAGATCACGTCAGATGGATCGGTGAGCGCCTACAACGGCCATGTCGATCTCGGCACCGGCATCCGCACCGCGCTCGGGCAGATCGTCGCCGAAGAACTCGACGTGTCCTTTGCGCGTGTCGTCGTCGTGCTCGGCGATACCTCGGAGGTACCCAACCAGGGCGCGACGATTGCCAGTGAAACCATCCAGATCACCGCCGTGCCCCTGCGCAAGGCGGCGGCGCAGGCGCGGCAATTCCTGATCGCGCGCGCGGCGGAGCGGCTGGAAGTTCCGGTCGGCGATCTCACCATCGAAGACGGGCTGGTGCGCGGCAAAGATAACCGCAGCGTCAGCTATGGCGAGTTGATCGTGGGCGAAGAAATCCGGCTGGAACTGGCCGACGACGTCACGGTGAAGGATGTCAGCGCCTACAGCATCGTCGGTCAATCGGTGCCGCGCGTCGACCTGCCGGCCAAGGCGACCGGCGAACTGGTGTATGTGCACGATGTGCGCGTGCCCGGCATGCTGCATGGCCGCGTGGTGCGCCCGCCCTATGCCGGCGTCGATGCGGGGGCGTTTGTCGGCACCAGCCTGATTGCGGTGGATGAGGCCTCGGTAAAACATATTCCGGGGCTGGTCGCGGTTATCAGGATCGGCGATTTCGTCGGCGTGGTCGCCGAGCGCGAGGAGAACGCCATCAAGGCGGCGGCGCAGCTCAAACTGAGCTGGAAGAAGACGCCGGTGCTGCCCGATCTCGCCGATATCGAGACGGCGCTGCGCGCCAATCCCTCGACGCCGCGCACGCTGATCGACAAGGGCGATGTCGATGCCGCGATTGCGGCCGCCGCAAAGCCGATGCAACGGACGTATGTCTGGCCCTACCAGATGCACGCCTCGATCGGGCCAAGCTGTGCGGTCGCCGACTATCGGGACGGAAATATCCGCGTGTGGTCCGGCACGCAGAACCCGCACATCCTTCGCACCGACCTCGCGCTGCTGATCGACAAGCCGGAAGGCGAAATAGAAGTCATCCGGCTGGAGGCCGCCGGCTGCTACGGCCGCAACTGCGCCGACGACGTCACCGCCGATGCGCTGCTGCTGTCGCGCGCGGTCGGCCGTCCGGTCCGCGTGCAGCTCACGCGCGAGCAGGAACATGCGTGGGAGCCAAAGGGCACCGCGCAGTTGATGGACGTCAATGGCGGCATGAACGCCGACGGCAGCGTTGCGGCCTACGACTTTGCCACGCGCTATCCCTCCAACGGCGCGCCGACGCTGGCGCTGTTGCTGACCGGGCGGATCGCGCCTGATCCCGCCGTGTTCGAGATGGGCGACCGCACCGCGATCCCGCCTTACGACTACGAGCACATGCGCGTGGTGGCGAACGACATGCCGCCGATCGTGCGCGCGTCGTGGTTCCGCGGCGTCTCGGCGCTGCCGAACACGTTTGCGCATGAGTCCTACATCGACGAGGTCGCGACCGAAGCCGGCGTCGATCCGATCGAATACCGGCTGCGCTATTTGAAGGACAAGCGCGCGATCGACCTCGTCAACGCGGTGGCCGAACGCGCGGGCTGGAAGCCGCGGCCGGTGTGGCAGGAACCGGCGGCCGAAGGCGACATCGTGCGCGGGCGCGGCTTTGCCTATGCGCTCTACGTGCACAGCAAGTTTCCCGGTTACGGCGCGGCATGGTCGGCCTGGATTGCCGACGTCGCCGTCAACAAGGCGACCGGCGATGTCAGCGTGACGCGGGTGGTCGCGGGCCAGGATTCCGGGTTGATGATCAACCCGGACGGCGTGCGGCACCAGATCCACGGCAACGTCATCCAGTCCACCAGCCGCGCGCTGATGGAAGAAGTCTCGTTCGACCGCACTTCCGTGACGGCGCGCGAATGGGGCGCCTACCCCATCATCAAATTCCCCGACGTGCCCAAGATCGACGTGCTGATGCTGCCGCGCCAGGACCAGCCGCCGCTCGGCGTCGGCGAGTCCGCATCCGTGCCGAGCGCGGCGGCGATTGCCAATGCGATCTTTGATGCGACCGGCGTGCGGTTTCGCGAACTGCCGTTCACGCCGGAACGCATCCTCAGGGGGTTGCATGGCGAAGCGCCGGCTGCGCCCGAGGCGTTGCCGGCACCTGCGGCACCCCAAAACAAATGGAAGAATCCGTTCGCCGTACGGCCCGGCGTGTTCGCCGGGCTCGCTGCGGCATGCGCGACGGCGATTGCCATCGGCACCGCGGCGTTGCCATGGCGGGCGATCGCGCCGATTGCGCGTCCGGATCCATCGGTGTTTTCCGCCGCGACCATTGCCCGCGGCCAGCAACTTGCCGCGCTCGGCGATTGCATGGTCTGCCACACCAGCACGGGCGGCGCGGTCAATGCCGGCGGACGGCCGATGCAGACGCCGTTCGGAATCATCTACAGCACCAACATCACGCCGGACGAAAAGACCGGGATCGGCAACTGGTCCTATCCCGCCTTCGAGCGCTCGATGCGCGAGGGCATTCATCGCGACGGCAAGCATCTCTATCCGGCATTCCCCTACACGCATTTTGCCAAAACTGATGATGCCGATCTGCAGGCGCTCTACGCTTTCCTGATGGCGCAGACGCCGGTGCGCGCGGAAACGCCGGCAAATGCCCTCGCCTTCCCGTTCAACCAGCGGCCGCTGATGGCCGGCTGGAATGCGCTGTTCCACACGCCGCAACCGTTCCGGCCCGACGCGACAAAGTCCGAAGTGTGGAATCGCGGCGCCTATCTCGTCGAAGGTCTCGGCCATTGCGGCGCGTGCCACTCACCGCGCAACGAACTCGGTGCGGAAAACGCGACCCGCTATCTCGCCGGCGGTTTTGCGGAAGGATGGGAAGCCCCCGCGCTGACCTCGCTGTCGCAGGCGCCGATCCCGTGGAGCGAGGATGAACTGTTCGCCTATTTGCGATCCGGCGAGTCGCGCTTTCACGGCACAGCTGCCGGACCGATGGCGCCGGTCGTGAAGGAATTGAAAGCGCTGCCCGACGAGGACATCCGCGCCATGGCGGTCTACCTCGCCTCCTTCAACACGGCCATCGACACACCGGCGCAGCAGGCGCTCGCCACCCAACTCGAAAGCGCGACCGCCACGCGCACCGTTGCCGCCTCGTCCACCGGCGCGCGGCTGTACCAGGGCGCCTGCGCGGTGTGCCATGAGGTCGGCGGCCCCGCTTTGTTCGGCAGCCGGCCGTCGCTGTCGCTCAACAGCAATCTGCACAGCGCCATGCCCGACAATCTGATCCAGGTGATTTTGCACGGCATCGCCCAGCCTGCCTCCAGCGACCTCGGCTATATGCCGGCCTTCAAGGACAGCATGACCGACCGGCAGGTCGCCGAGCTCGTCTCATGGCTGCGGCAGCAGTTCGCGCCGGGAAAGCCGGCCTGGACCGGCGTGGATGCCGCGATTGCAAGGGCAAAATCGGCCGCATTGCATTAAATTGCAGGTCATTCATGCCCGGCCCGGCACTGGTTGCGGGTTCCCCAACGCGATAAAGTCCCGCCATGAGCACCTTTACCGACATCGCGACGCGGACCTACAACCACGGTTTTCGGCTCGACCCGATCGTGCGCAGCCTGCTGGATACCGATTTCTACAAGCTGCTGATGCTGCAGATGATCCGGGAATTTTACCCGGACCAGCAGGTCACGTTTTCGGTCATCAACCGCAGCAGGCATGTGCGCCTCGCCGAAGTGATCGACGAAGGCGAGCTGCGCGCCCAACTCGACCATGCCCGCTCTATCCGCTTTTCCAAGAAAGAACTGATCTGGCTCGCCGGTAACACGTTCTACGGCAAGACCCAGATGTTCTCGGGCGACTTCATCAACTGGCTCGCCGCTTTTCGCCTGCCCGAATACGAGCTCACCAAGGTCGACGGCCAGTACGAGCTGCACTTTCACGGGCCGTGGACCCACACCACGATGTGGGAAATCCCGGCGCTCGCCATTTTGAACGAGCTGCGCTCGCGCCAGGTGATGAAGGGCAAGGGCCGCTTCGAGCTCGACGTGCTCTATGCGCGCGCCAAGGCCAAGCTGTGGAGCAAGGTCGAGCGGCTGCGCAAGCTGGAAAATCTGCGGCTGTCGGATTTCGGCACGCGGCGGCGTCACGGTTTCTGTGGCAGCGCTGGTGCGTCGAGGCGGTCAAGGAAGGTCTCGGCTCCTCCTTCACCGGTACCTCGAATGTGCTGATGGCGATGGACAACGATCTCGAAGCGATCGGCACCAACGCGCATGAACTGCCGATGGTGGCGGCAGCGCTCGCCAACGACGACACCGAACTGCGCTGGGCGCCCTATCGCATCCTCGACCAGTGGCGTCACACCTATGGCGGCAATCTCCTGATCGCCCTGCCCGACGCGTTCGGCACAAAAGTGTTTTTGCGCGACGCGCCGGACTGGGTCGCCGACTGGACCGGTTTTCGCCCGGACTCCGCGCCGCCGATCATGGCGGGCGAAGAGATCATCAAATGGTGGAAGCAGAAGGGCCGCGACCCCCGCGAGAAACTGCTGGTGTTTTCCGACGGCATGGATGTCGGCTCGATCGAGGAAACCTACCGCCACTTCGCCGGCCGCGTCCGCATCAGCTTTGGCTGGGGCACCAACCTCACCAATGATTTCATCGGCTGCGCGCCCGATGGCACCAACGATCTCGATCCGATCTCGATCGTCTGCAAGGTGACGTCGGTGGACGGACGGCCGGCGGTGAAGCTGTCGGACAATCCGGAGAAGGCGACGGGGATTCAGTCCGAGGTCGATCGATATTTGCGCGTGTTCGGCAATGCCGGGCGGGTGCGCACGGCGGTGCATGTGTAAGGGATCGCTGTAGCCAGTGACTTCCTCCAGCGACATCATCTTGCATCACTTCGATGCATCGCCCTTCTCGGAAAAAATCCGCGTCATTTTCGGCTACAAGAAGATCGCGTGGAAATCGTGCCTGATCTCGCGGATCATGCCGCGGCCGGACCTGATGCCGCTGACCGGCGGCTATCGACGGACTCCCGTCATGCAGATCGGCGCGGATATTTTTTGCGACACCCAGATCATCATCCGCGAGCTTGAAGCGCGGTTTCCGAACCCGACGCTGTTTCCCGGCGGCGACGCCGGCATTCCCTGGGCACTCGGGATGTGGACCGACCGGGCGTTCTTCCAGAACACCGTCGCTCTCGTGTTCGGCTCGCTCGGCGACAAGGTTCCGCAGGATTTCATCGACGACCGCTCAAAGCTGCGCGGCGCCAAATTCGACGTCGCGGCGATGACGGCTGTTATCCCGCAGATGCGCGACCAGTTCCGCGCCAATGCCGACTGGATCGAGGCGCAGCTTTCCGACGGCAGGAAGTTTCTGCTCGGCGAGTTCAGCCTCGCCGACGTCAACGCTTACATGAACGCGTGGTACGCGCGGCAGAGCATGCCGGAGATCGAGCCCATACTCGGCCATTTTCCGCTGACATCGGCATGGGAAAAGCGCATCCAGGCGTTTGGCCATGGCACGCGCAGCGAAATATCGACGGCGGAAGCGCTGGAGATCGGCACCCGGTCAACCCCGCAGGCGAAGACGGCGGCCGATCCGAGCGATCCCAACGGCCGCAAGCCCGGCGATGTCGTCTCGGTTCATTCCGATGACGCCTGGAAAACCGACATTCGCGGCGCGATCGTCTCGCTGTCGGCACAGCATATTTCGATTCGGCGCCAAGACGACCGCGCGGGAGAAGTGGTGGTCCACTTCCCCCGTGTGGGATTTACGATCAGCTAGAATAAGCTGCCTTACGGCATGCTCAGCTCATGCCGACCGACCACCATCCAGTGCACCTCGTCTGGACCGTCGGCGAAGCGCAGATGGCGGACGTCCTGGTACATTTCGGCGAGCGGGGTCCATTGCGAGATGCCGGTGGCGCCGTGCATCTGGATGGCCTGGTCGATCACCTTGCAGGCGCGCTCGGGCACCATGGCCTTGACCATGCTGACCCAGATGCGCGCTTCCTTGTTGCCGAGCACGTCCATCGCTTTCGCCGCCTTCAGCACCATCAGCCGCATCGCCTCGATCTCGCAGCGCGCTTGCGCGATGATCTGCAGGTTGCCGCCGAGATGGGCGATCTTCTTGCCAAAAGCCTCGCGCGTGAGGCCGCGAGTCACCATCATATCGAGCGCCTTTTCGGCCTTGCCGATGGTGCGCATGCAGTGATGGATGCGGCCGGGGCCGAGGCGGACCTGCGAGATTTCGAAGCCGCGGCCCTCGCCGAGCAGCATGTTCTCCTTGGGCACGCGAACATTGTTGAAGCGCAGGTGCATGTGGCCGCGCGGCGCGTGGTCGTGACCGAACACGTGCATGGGGCCCAAAATCTCGACGCCGGGCGTGTCCTTGGGCACCAGGATCTGCGACTGCTGCTTGCTCGGCGCAGCATCCGGACTGGTCTTCACCATCACGATCATGATCTTGCAGCGGGGATCGCCGAGACCGGAGATGTAGTATTTTTCGCCGTTGATCACCCATTCGTCACCGACGAGCTTTGCCGACGTCGAGATGTTCTTGGCGTCGGATGAGGCGACGTTCGGCTCGGTCATCGCGTAGGCGGAGCGGATTTCACCGGCGAGCAACGGCTTCAGCCACTTCTCCTTCTGCTCCTTGGTGCCGACGCGCTCGAGCACTTCCATGTTGCCGGTGTCAGGCGCCGAGCAATTCATGCTCTCGGAGGCGAGCGGGCTTTTTCCCAGTTCGGCCGCGATATAGGCATAATCCAGATTGGACAGGCCCTCGCCGGTCTCGGCATCGGGCAGGAAGAAGTTCCAAAGGCCGACTTCCTTGGCCTTGTCCTTGGCCGTTTGCAGCACCGCGAGCTGGTCCGGCGTAAAGCTCCAGCGATCGGTCTTCTTCTCGCCATGCCGGTAGAATTCGACCGCCATCGGCTCAACCGTTTCGCGGATGAACTGCCGGACGTGGTCGTACAGCGGCCGGACCTTTTCCGACATGCGGAGGTCGTTGAGTTCGTCTTCCGGGTTGAGGCTGTAGGTGGTGGTGCGGGGCACGTAGGCGTGTTTCATGAAAATCCTCCCATTCGCGCGGCTTGCTTGTTCGCGTTGGCCGGCAATCTAGCCCCCTGCCCGGGCTCCGTACAGGCAGGCAATTGCCTAGGTGTATGCCAAAAACAGGATTGACCCGACAACCAACGCCAACGCCATGAAAATCAGCACCGCAGGCAAGCCAAAAGCTCCCGCAACCAGGCCGGTCACGGATTGCATAAATGCCGCCCCAAGGAAAAAGGCGAGGTTGATCGCCGACAGCGCCTTGCCGGCATTCTGGGGTTCGACGAGTTGGCGGGTCATACCGAACAGCAGCGGTTGCGCCGACATGGCGAGGCCCATCAGGACGAAGAGGGAGAGATCATAGAGCGGCGGCATCATGGTGACGGCGAACAGACTTGAAGCGAAGAGATGCGGCGCGCCGGCGGCCATCAGGATGAGCGCACCCGCCGCAGCGAGATGCGCGATCGCGAGCACCGCGCGGCGATGACCAAACCTCCTGTCGAAAATTCCGATCAGCAGCGGCCCGACGATCAGCGCCAGCGTGAACAGGCCGAGCGCGTTGCCCGCCTCGATGCGGCCAAGACCCTTGACGTCCATCAGCCAGGGTCCGCTCCACAAGCCCCTCATCACCAGCGGCGCCGCCAGCGAGACCAGCCCCAGCGCAATGAGACCGCGCAGCGGGCGCGACAATCCGAGACGCAACACTTCCGTCATCTGGGAAAGCGGTGACGAATTGTCGGTGTGCGACGGATCGGTTCGGGGAACCAGCAGGAATACGGCGACGGCGACGAGCAGCCCGAATATCGCCGACAGCCAAAAGCTCGCGCGCCAGCCGAACTGCTCGATGACCCAGGCCAGCGGGCTCGACGAGACCAGCATGCCGATATTGCCGACCGAGAGGATGATGCCCGACCAGAGGCCGAAACGGGCGGCCGAGACCTGTTTTGCCGCGAGTGTCATCGGACACATCAGCATGCCCGACGTGGCGACGCCGAGCACGAATTGCCCGAGCAGAAACGCCTCCGGCCCCCTCGCCAGACCCGACGCCGCCGCGCCCACGACCGTGCCCGCGAGCAGGCTCAACGAGACCGGGCGGATGCCGAACCGGTCCATCGCGGCGCCGACCGGGACTTGCGCGGCAGCGAATGCGAAATGATAGATCGACGTCAGGCTGGCGAGCGTCTGCGGCGGCGTGCCGAAATCGGCCGCCATCAAATCGAGGCTGAGCGCGGGGATGGTTCGCAGCAGGGTCGAGAGCATGTGCCCGAAGGCCAGCGCCAGCAGGGCGAAGATCAGGGCGCGCTCACCGAGTTGCTTCCCGGTTTCCTTCCCGGTTTGCGTCCCGATTTCCTTGAACTCGGTACCCCTGTTCATGAAGTTTCTTGTTGTTGAGGACGCTGCGAGGGGCTTAGCACCGTTCGACGCGGAGTCGATACCTCATCTTTCGTGGCTGGGGTTGTCCTGTCCGAATAGCTGAACCGGTTCAATGGCCTCGCGGCTTGGCCTGCAGCGCCGTCACATCCTTATTCAGCATAAGGTGACGACCTCGATCAGACCGGCGCCTCGTCGTCGGTCACCGGCGACGTGATCACCAGAAACACCAGATCGGACAGGCCCGAATTGGAAATGGCGTGCTCCACGCCGGGCGGCAGGAAAATGAAGTCGTGCTTGCGCACGACTTGGCTCTTTCCCGCGATCTCCATCAAGCCCTCGCCTTCGAGCACATGATAGATCTGTTCCTGAACGCGATGGCTGTGCCGCGCGACATAGGCCATCGGCTGGTACATCGAAATCCGGTAATCGATGCGGCGCGAGCCCGCGGTCTCCGGCATGACCAGCGGCTTTGACAGCGCGCCGCCGAAATGATTGGGGAATTCGCGCCAGGGCACTTCGGCGATGTTGCGGATGAAGGCGCCGTTTGCTTCCAAGGCCATCGCGCCTCCATTTATTTCTTGAGCATGATCTTATCCGAAAACCGGTTCCCACTTTTCGGGATCATGCTCTAACTAATCAACGCCCCGCCATCGACATAGACGATCGATCCCGTGACAAATCCGATCGTCATGAAGCCGAGGATTTGCCGCGCGATATCATCGCCCACCCCTACCCGGCCGACCGGCAGCGCCGCAGCGGTTTTCGCCAGCATCTCGCGCCGCGCCTCTTCCGGCATCGCGGCGCGGATCGGCGTGTCGATGATCCCAGGCGAAACCGCGTTGACGCGCACCGGCGCCAGTTCCAGCGCGAGCGCGCGTGCCAGCGACTCCAGCGCGCCATTGGCGGCACTGACGATGGCCGAGTTCGGACGCGGGCGAATGCTGAGAAAGCCGGAGACCAGCGTCAGCGATCCGCCGGGGCGGATATCGGCCGCGCGCGCGACGCGCCAGGCGCCCCAGAATTTTCCTTCCATGGTCGAGCGGACGTCTTCCATCGCCACCGACTTGAACGGCCCGGTGCGCAATTGGGCGGCGGTGACCACGACATGGTCGACCGGGCCGCAGCTTTTGAACAGTCTTGCAACGCTTTCATCGTTGGTGACATCCGCCGGGATCGCAATGGCGTTCATCTTCTCGGCGATCGCATCGAGGCGTTCGGCGTTGCGCGACGCGATGATGACGTCGGCGCCTTCCCGCTTTGCCAGTTCCGCGGTCGCAAGACCGATGCCGGACGAGCCGCCGACCACCACGACTTTCTTGCCTGCAAGCTGCATGCGCATTTCCTCTGAATTTCACTTCTTGCTGATCAGGTCGGCTCGAACTGCACGCCGATGCCGGGCTTGCTGCGGCCGAGGCCGGGAAGCTCCCAGACGCCGGCGCCGGCGGGATTGATGTCGGCGGCGATATCGACGTCGATCAGATAGGGCTTGTTGGCGGCAATCCCCTTGCGGATGGCTTCGCCGATATCGGCGGCGCGATCGACGCGGACGCCTTCGACGCCGCAGGCGCGCGCCATCGCGGCAAAATCCGGATTGTAGCGCTCGCCGCTGAGGGGATCGTGGAAATCGGTCGCGAGCTCGCGGCCGCCGAGATAGCCGCGCTGCAGGCCGCGGATCGAGGCATAGGCGTAATTGTTCCAGACCACCCAGACCACGGGCAGATTATATTCCACCGCCGTGCCCAGCACGTTGGCGTGCATGAAGAACGCGCCGTCGCCGCACACCGATACGCAGGGCCGATCGGGTGCTGCGAATTTCGCGCCCATCACGCCGGCGACGCCAAAGCCCATCGGGCCAAACCCCATCGAGCCGATCAGCGAATCCGGCCGCCTCGGCTTGCAGAAACCGAGCAGCCAGTTGTGGTGCACGCCGATGTCGCTGACGAGGATGGCGTCTTCCGGCAGCGCCTTGTCGATCTCGAGCGCGGCGCGCTGCGGATTGATCGGCGTGGTGTCGTCGGAAAAGCCGGGTGCGACGAACCTGTCCCATTCCTTGCGATAGGTATCGATCTGCGCCAGCCATTTTTTGCGGGCATCGGCGCGCTTGGTGAGATCGGCGCGACGGTCGAGTTCGGCATGGATTTGCTGCAGGAAGATGCGCACATCCGCCATCAGGCCAAGCGCAACGGGATAATTGCGGCCGATCTCTTCGGGATCGATGTCGACATGGATCAGCCGCGTCGGCGGAATGGTGAAGGAGTAACCGGGAATCCAGGAACTCGAGGTGCGGTCGTCGAAGCGCACGCCAAGCGCCAGCAGCACGTCGGCCTGCCGCGTCGCGTGATTGGCCTGGTAATGCCCGGCGCGCGCGACGAGACCAAGTGCGAGCGGATGGTTGGCGTTGATTGCGCCCATGCCGCTGGCCGAAGCCGCGACCGGAATCTGCAGCCGCTCGGCGAGTTTCAACAATTCCTGCGCGGCGCCGCCATAGCGCACGCCCTGCCCCACCAGCATCACCGGCCGCTCGGCGCCGAGCAGCATGTCGACCGCTTTCACGACGCCTTCGGGATCGGCGCCGCAACGGCTCGAGATGTTGCCGTTCCAGGCCAACGCGTTCGGCGCCTCCTCAGCGGCCGATTCCATGAACACGTCAAAGGGCACGTCGAGCACGACAGGGCCGGGACGGCCCGTGGTCATGGTCTTCCAGGCCTGCCGCACCGCGAGCGGCACCATCTCGCCGCGCGTCGGCTGGAACACTTTTTTGCAATAGGAGCGCACGGTGGAAGGAAAATCGGCCTGATAGTGCCGGTACAGTTCCTGGAACGCGCCGCGGTTGAACTGGCTGGTCGGCACGTTGCCGGTCACCGCCATGAAGGGGACCGAGTCCAGAAAGGCGTTGCCGAGCGAGATCGGCAGGTTGGCCGAGCCCGGCCCGCAGGACGTGAAGGTCGCAGTCGGCCGTCCCGAGACGCGATAGTAGACGTCGGCCATGAAGCCGGCAACGCTCTCGTGGTGCACGGAAATAGTCTTGATGTCGTGGGAGCGCTCATAGAGCGCGTCGATGAACTGGATGTTGCCGTGGCCGCACAGGCCGAACACCTGCGGCACCTTTTCCTGGATCAGATAGTCGACGATGACCTGAGCCCCGTTGAGCATATTGGCTGGCATCGGTCGCGTTCTCCTTGGGCTCAACGGCGACGGTCGCATTCCGCATCTTGTTGCCATCGCAGGGCCGCGACCCTATTTCTCATAATACTGTACGTCAATTGCTATTGTGGTATGGTCAGCTAGACGACCGCGACGGCCTGACACCGAAGCCGCGGGCTGTCGGCCAACCGCGCTTGATGCTGTGCACCGGCGCGGACGGCCTGCTAGAGTCCGCACACCGTCCATGGGGAGAGAAAATTCGTGAAGGCGCGCACCAAGCCGAAGACGAGCGAGAAGCCGGCCAGTCCGCGCAAGACCTCCATCGCCCGCCTCGTGCAATCGAGCGAGGCGAATATCGACGACGACGCCGAGGACCGCCAGCGCGGCGGCGTGCAGTCGCTCGGCCGCGCCTTTGCGATCCTCGAAGAAGTCGCGCGGCACCGCGAAGGCATTGGGCTTGCCGATCTCAGCAAGCGCGTCGGCCTGCACAATTCCACGACCTTCCACCTCGCCAAGACCATGGTCTCGCTCGGCTATGTCAGGCAGGAGCGTGATTCGAAACGCTACCGCGTCGGCCGGCCGTTGTTCGCGCTGGCGGCGAGCGCGCTCGACGAGATCGAGATGGTCAATCTCGCTACCCCGATACTGGAGGATCTGTCGCGGGAGAGCGGCGAAAGCGGCCATTTTGCCGTGCGGATGGGCGATGCCGTCATCGTCATCGCACGCACCAGCGGCACCGGCGCCTTCCAGCTCACCGACCGGGTTGGCGTGGTCCGCCCGGCCCATTGCACGGCGCTGGGAAAGATCATCCTGGCTTCGCTGCGTCCGGATCAACTCAAGCGCTTCCTTGAACGGGTCGAACTGAAGCCCTCGACCAGGAAATCGATCACCGATCCCGCGGTGTTGCTGCGCGAGATCGCCGATATCAGGCGCAGCGCGGTGGCCATCGACGACGGCGAGTTCAATTCCGAAGTGCGCTGCGTCGCGGTGCCCGTGTTCAATTTCACCGGCGACGTGATTGGGGCGCTCGGCATCTCCGGGCCGATCTGGCGGATGACGGACGAGGTGCTTAAGACCCGCGCCAAGCAGGTGCAGCTGGCTGCGAATCGGCTTTCCGCCGAATTCGGCGCCAAGCGCTAATCCCCTCTTTCAGGTCGGCTGCTTCAACTACGACGCATTTGGCGTTGACAGCGGCGGCTGCGTCCGGAAATATCTTCCCATAATAGAGAAGCGTCTCTCACATCGTCGCATGCGCGATCTGGGCAAGACGTCGCGACGTCACCAAGAGGGAGGACTGCCATGGTCAGCTACAGCCGACGTACGTTGTTGAAGGGTGGCGCCGCGTTTGCCGGCGCCTCGAGCATCGGATTTCCCGCGATCGTCCGCGCGCAAGCCACTCGGATCAAGATCGGCCACCTTGTGCCGCTCACCGGCTTTCTCGGCGCGATCGGCGGCTATGCCCAGCTGGGCGTGAAAATGGCCGCCGAAGAGATCAACGCGGCCGGCGGCATCACGGGCAAGCAGATCGACCTGATCTCGGAAGACTCGGTCAACCCCGCGACCGCCTCGACCAAGGCGCAGCGCATGATCGAGCAGGACGGCGCCGTGGTGCTGCTCGGCGAAATCTCGTCCGCGTCATCGCTGACCATCATGCAGGTCGCCGAGCGCAACAAGAAAGTGTTCTTCTCCACCGGCGCCCGCTCCGATGCGCTGCGCGGCAAGAACTGCAACAAATACTCCTTCCACTGCGACATCCCGAACACGGTGATGGTCAATGCGGTCGGCACCGCGCTCAATCAGAAGGGCATGGTGAAAGGCAAAAAGTTCTTCACGCTCACCGCGGACTACATCTTCGGCCATGACCTCCTGAAGGCGGCAAAGTCGTTCTTCGACGCCAACGGCGCCAACCTGATCGGCGACGAGCTGATCGCGACCGATGTCACCGACTTCAGCCCGTATCTGCTGAAGGTCCGGCAAGCGAAGCCCGACGTGGTCTGCTGCAACCTTGCCGGCAACCAGGTCACCAATCTCGTGAAGCAATATGCCGAGTTCGGCCTCCCCTACCCGCTGGTCGGCTTCAACCTCAACACCGGCGACGCCTGGGCGATGGGCGAAGGCAATCTGAGCGGGACCTGGCCGACGGTCTGGTATCACACGCTGGACAATCCGGCCTCGAAAGCCTTCGTCGAAGCCTTCACCAAGAAGTACGGCAAACCGCCGGAGAACCACGCCTGGATCGAATACATCACGCTGAAGATGCTGGCGCAGGCGATCGAGACGACGAAGTCGACCGAGAGCGACGCGCTGATCGCGCATTTCGAGAAGCAGACCGAGTTCGACATCATGAAGGCGCGAAAGGCTTATTTCCGCTCCTGGGACCACCAACTGGTGCAGGAGGCCTATCCCTTCACGGTGAAGCCAAAGGGCGAGATGAAGGACAAGTGGGACATGCTGGTGCTCGGCGAGGCCGTGCCGGTGGCGGGCCAGCCGCTGGAGACGATCTACCCGACCAAGACGCAAAACCCCTGCGAGATGAAGGCCTAGCGGCAGTTTTCGCGCGCAGCTTGTTCGCGGCGCCGGCACCGACAAGCCGGCGCCGCTTTTTCCTTGTTATTTGACGCGTTTTCTTCACGCGAACCGGTTCCCACTTCGCTTGAAAACGCTATGGAGTTGGCAGCACGTCCATGCAGTTCACCTTCTTGCTGGAACAGGTGGTGAATGGCCTCGTGCTCGGAGGCTATTACCTCCTGATTGCGCTGGGGCTATCGCTGATCTTCAGCGTCGGCGGCGTGGTCAATCTCGCCCATGGCGCGTTCTATGCGCTCGGCGCCTATCTTTCGGTCGAGATCACAAACTATCTCGGCTTTGGCGCGGCGGTGGCGATTTCACCCCTGGCGGTCGCACTGCTCGGAATCCTGTTCGAGCGCTTCATCCTGCGCCGCTTCTACACATCGGATCCGATCCTGAGCCTGCTCGTGACCTTTGCGCTCGCCATGGTCGCCGAACAGGCGATCCGCATCATCTGGGGCTCGCCGCCGCTGCCGGCCTCGATCGCGCCGGCGTTTCGCGGCTCGGTCATCGTCGGCGACTTCCTGTTCTCGCGCTACCGCCTGCTCATTCTCGCGGTGGTCGCCGCCGTGCTGATCGGCGTCTGGCTGCTGCTGCACAAGACCTCGTTCGGACGCGTGGTCCGCGCCGGCATCCAGCGGCCCGACATGGTCGCGGCGCTCGGGATCCGGCTGCAACCCTACATGACCGCGATCGTGATGCTCGGCGTCGGCATGGCGGCGCTCGCCGGCGTGTTCTTTGCGCCGATCTCGACCGTGCATCCGGCGATGGGCGCCGAGATCATCACGATCGCCTTTGTCGTGGTCGTGATCGGCGGCCTCGGCAGTTTCTGGGGCGTGGTGATCGCCGCGCTGCTGGTTGGCGTGGTGCGCGGCATCACCATTCATTTCGAGCCCGCCGCCGGAGAAGCCTCGATCTACGTGCTGATGTTCCTGGTGCTCTTGGTGCGCCCGCGCGGCCTGCTCGGCGAACGGATCGAGAAATTCGAATGACGGTATCGACAGCGACAAAATACCGGCCGCTGTTGCTGGCTGCGCTCGCGGTCATCGCCGCTGCCGTTCGCGCTCTACGCGCTCGGGCTGTCCTACAACACCGGCACCATGGTGGTGGCGCTCGCCGTGGCGGCGATGGGACTCAATCTCTGCGTCGGCTATACCGGGCTGGTGTCGTTCGGCCATGGCACCTGGTTCGGCATCGGCGCCTATGCCGCGGGGCTGATCCAGCTCAACTGGTTCCGCGGCGATATCTGGCTGCCGCTGCTGCTGTCGATGATCGTCGTCGCCGCGGCGGCCGCCTTCGTCGGAGCCGTCATCCTGCGCCGCCGCGGGGTGTATTTTTCGCTGCTGACGCTGGCGCTGTCCGCGCTCGCCTACACCACCGCCTTCCGCTGGACCGGACTTACCGGCGGCGAGGACGGTCTCGGCGGCCTCAAGCGCGGCAGCATCGGGCCGTTCAATCTCGACAACGCGCTCAATTACTACATCGTCGTCTCCGTGATCTCGCTCGGCGTGCTGTATCTGCTGCTGCGGCTGGCGCGCTCGCCGTTCGGCCATGTGCTGGTGGCGATCCGCGAGAACCAGTTGCGCGCGACTTTTCAGGGCTATCCGGTCGAGCGCTACAAGCTCGCGGTGTTCGTGATCTCGGCCGTGGTCACTGGCCTTGCCGGCGGGCTGATCGGGTTCCAGAACTATCTGGTTTCGGCCGAAGCGGTGTCGGTGCCGTTCTCCGGCGAACTGCTCGCCATCGTGGTGATCGGCGGCATGCGCAGCATGCTGGGACCGGCGCTCGGCGCGCTGTTCTTCATCCTGTTCCGCGAATTGTTTTCGATCTGGACCTCGAACTGGCTGCTGTGGTTCGGCCTGATCTTTACAGCCTTCGTGCTGTATTCGCCGGGCGGCCTTGTCGGCATCTGGGCCACCATCAGCCGCCGCCTGTGGCCGGCGCCGGAAGAAGCTGCCGCGATGAGCAAGCGTAAAATTTACGAGGGCCTGCCGCTGCCGGCCTTTTTGCGGCCCGAAGGTCTCAGGGGAACGGTACTCGAGGTAGAGCGCGTTTCAAAAAAGTTCGGCGGCATCCGCGCCGTAACGAATGCGAGCCTGACGATCGGTGCCGGCCAAATCCATGCGCTGATCGGCCCGAACGGCGCTGGAAAAACCACGCTGTTCAACCTCGTCTCCGGGCTCTACGCGCCTGACGGTGGCACCATTCGTCTCAGCGGCCGCGAAATCCAGGGCGTACCGTCCGACCTGATCTGCCATCGGGGCCTGGCGCGCTCGTTCCAGATCACCAATTTGTTCCGCGAGCTTTCGATCTACGAAAATCTGCGGCTGTCGCTGCAGGCGCGGCACAAGATGCGCTTCAATATCTGGCGCGACATCGACGCTTTTCCGGAAGTCCACGCCGAGACCGCGGAGCTGATCAAATTCCTCGGCCTCGAAGGCATCGAGACCATCGAGGGCGGCGAACTGTCCTATGGCGGGCAGCGGCTGGTCGATCTCGGCATCGCGCTCGGCTCCAGGCCGCAGGTGCTGCTGCTCGACGAGCCGCTCGCCGGCCTTGCCGCCGCCGAGCGCGAGCGGGTGTCGAACCTGATCAAAAACGTCGCGCAAAATATTCCGGTGCTGATCGTCGAGCACGACATCGACCGCGTGCTCGGATTTTCGCAAGTCGTCACTGTCATGAACCAGGGCGAAGTGCTGATGACCGGCACGCCCAAGGCCGTGCGCCGCGACCGCCGCGTGCAGGAAGTCTATACCGGCACCGGCGTTCCCGAAGTCGAGCACAGCAGAACCGATGCCGCAAAGCAAGAGGCCGCGCAGGTGCTGCGTTTCGAGGGCGTCAACGCCTTCTATGGCAAGAGCCATATCCTGCACGACGCCACGCTCGACGTCCGCGACGGCGAGATCGTCGCGCTGCTCGGCCGCAACGGCGCCGGCAAGTCGACGCTCTTGAAGACGCTGGCCGGGCTGGTGCCGCCGGCCTCCGGCACGCATCGAATACGAAGGACGCGGCATCGCCGGACTGCCCGCGCCCGACATCGCGCGGATGGGCATCGGCTATGTGCCGCAGGGCCGCGGGCTGTTTGCCGGCATGACGGTGCGGGAAAATCTCGCGCTCGGGCGGCTGGCGCGCAAGACCGACGGCAGCAGCGGCGTGGTGTGGAGCGAGCAACAGATCCTCGACTATTTCCCGCGCCTGAGCGAGCGCATGGATGTCGCGGCGGATTATCTCTCCGGCGGCGAGCAGCAGATGGTGGCGGTGGCGCGCGCGATGTCGGGCAATGTCAAACTGCTGCTGCTGGACGAGCCGTTCGAGGGCCTGGCGCCTGCCGTGATCATCGAGCTGTTCAGGGTGTTCGACCTCCTGCGCCGCCACACCTCCATCGTCATCGTCGAGCACAATCTCGACCTGGTGCTGGCGCTGGCCGACCGCGTCTTCGCGCTGGAGCGCGGAAAAGTGTTCCACCAGGGGCCTGCGGCGCCGCTGCTGACCGACCTCGAATACCGGAAGAAGATTCTTTGGCTTGTAACACCCACAGCCATCATTGCGAGACGAGAAGCTGGATTGCTTCGTCGCTTCGCTCCTCGCAATGACGGGATCATGAGGAGGCGACGATGCGATACCTGATGGCAGCGATGTTAGGAGGTTTGATGCTCACAAGTCCCGCCAAAGCCGCTGACCAGATGACGATTGCCGTCTTCACCAAGAATTCCACCAATCCGGCTTACGAGGCGTTCCGGATCGCCGCCGACCGGATCGGCAAGGCGGCGGGCGTACGCATCGTGCACTTCGTTCCGAACAAACCTGACAATGTCGACGAGCAAAAGGCGATGGTCGGGCAGGTGCTCAAGGACAAGCCTGATGTCATCATCTTCATTCCGGTCGACGACGTCGCGATGGTGGACTCGGTGAAGCAGCTCAACGAGGCCAAAATTCCGATCGTGCTGGTTTCCAACCCGCTGCCGGGACAATTCGTCACCTATGTCGGCGCCGACGATTTCGAGATCGGATACCGCGAGGCGCGCTATCTGTTCGAGCATCTCGGCGGCAAGGGCAGGATTGTCATCATCGAGGGAACGCCGGCCGCTCCGACCAACCGGGAGCGCGTGCGCGGCTATCAGCGTGCGCTTCGCTGAATTCTCCGGGATCAAGGTTCTCGGCTCCGGGATCGGCAACTATCAGCAGGCCGATGCGAAGGGCGTGATGGAGAAACTGCTGCGTGAGCATCCGGAGATCGATGCGGTGCTCTCGGCCAATGACAGCATGGCGCTGGGCGCGCTGGAGGCCCTGAAGGCCGCCAACCGGACGTCGGTCGTGATCGGCATCAACGGCATCCTGCCGGCGGTCAAACAGATCGAGGCCGGCGCGATCCTCGCCTCCGTCGATTTCAACATGTTCAAGATCGGCTGCACCGCGACGCGTGCGGCGGTGCGCTACCTGAAGAAGGAGCCTTTGCCGGAAAAGGTGATGCTGCCGGCCGAAGTCATCGACAAGACCAACTACAAGGCCTGGCTTGTGCCGGTGGACCAGCGCGCCTGCCCGGAATGGGGCGATATCGTGCGCTGAGACAGCCGTTTCAGCGAACTGGCAGGCGCGGCAATGCCGACCTATATAGAGAGAAGACCTCCCTCTCCGACCGCCCGCCGCCCTTGAGAAAATACGTGACCATCTTCCTGTTGCTGGTATTCGTGCCGATCGGCGTATCGGCCGCGCGCTATTTCTGGGCGGGAGACGTCCGGGGTGGCTGGCAGACCGCGGACCGTTCCAGCGCCGGACTGTTGCCGCGGGCATCCGAAAACCCTGAGGCCCTCATCCGCGTCTATGCCGCCCGCACGCTGCGCTGGAAGAGCATTTTTGCGGTCCATAGCTGGATCGTCATCAAGGAAAAGGGCGCGGCAACCTACACACGATACGACTACACCGCCTGGGGCGAACCGATCCGCACCAACGGCTTTGCCGCTGATGCCCGCTGGTTCGGCGCCGTGCCCGAGACGGTGGTCGCGGTCGATGGCGAAAAAGCCGCCCTGCTCATTCCCCGGATTCGCCAGGTCGTCGAGAACTACAAGTTCCGCTCCTATGGCGACTACAGTCCCTGGCCGGGGCCGAACTCGAACACGTTTGTGCAGGCCGCGCTCAACGCCGTTCCCGAACTCAAGGCAGTGCTGCCGCCGACCGCGGTCGGCAAGGACTTTCCCTATGATGGCGACTGGTTCGGCATGACCGCGTCCGGCACCGGCGTTTTCGTTTCGCTCGGCGGCTATCTCGGCCTCACCATCGGCTGGGTCGAGGGGTTCGAGATCAATTTCTTCGGCGCGGTACTGGGATTCGATGTTCGCCGGCCGGCGCTGAAATTCCCCGGCATTGGCCGGCTCGGCATGACGGCCGGTCCCCTGGCTTCTTCAGCATCCCGCTCTATCTCTATCGAAGCGCATCCGAATATTTCTATTCGGCTGCGCTCGCGCAGCTTGACCATCACCTGCAGCGCCAGATTGGTTGGCGTTGATATGCCGAGGCTGGCGCCCTTTCGCACCACATAGCCGTTGAGATAGTCGATCTCGGTGGATTTGCCGCGCGCGAGATCCTGCGCCGTCGATGAGGACTGGCCGGGCATGTTGCGCGCCACCGCCGACACCCTTTCGAGAATATCGTCCGGCACCGCGACGTTGCAGGCGCGCGCGACCGCGACGCTTTCCTCAACGGCGTTGCGCATGACGTCCTTTGCACCTTCCACTTCCACCATCTGCCCGTAGGGCAATTGCGAGACCGCCGACAACGCGTTGTAGGCACAGTTGGTGATCAGCTTGTGCCAGAGAATTTCCGGGACGTTCCCGGCGACCCGCGCCGGGTGACCGGCCTCTGTGATCACGGCCGGCAAGCTTGTCGCTTTCCGGTCCGGCGCCGATGACGAGTTCGCCGGGCCCGTGATGCCTGACATGCCCCGGCCCCGCCATTTCCGTGCCGACATACACCACCGTCGGCGTCACAGCGCGGCCGATGGCTTCTTGCAGACGTTCGGCGTTGTCGACGCCGTTCTGTATGTTGAGGACGATCGCGCCCGGCTTGAGATGCGACGCCATCGCTCGCCCTGCGCTCTCGGTGTCCTGCGACTTGACGCAGAACAGGACGAGGTCGGCGGTCGCGACCGCAGACGGCTCGGTCGCCGCGCGTGCGGGAAGATAGCCGCGGAACGTCTTGGTCTCGAGCAGCAAGCCGTTCTTGTTGATCGCATCGACATGAACGGGACGTCCGATCAGGACAACGGAATGACCAGCGCGCGCCAGCAACGCACCGAAGTAACAACCGATGGCGCCGGCGCCCATGATCGCGACGTTCATGATCTGCGTCTCTCACCCAGTTCCAGGTGGCCCTCTATAGCGCTTTCCGGGCCGTCATCTGCTCCGCGAAAAACGACGAGCCGTTCCTTCTGGACAGCGGCCGGTTTTCCGGCTGAAATGCGACGAATTGACGCGCAGCCGCTGCGCGCCATGCGTGGAGGAAACCTCAATGATCCCAGTCACTAAGCGCCTGCTTGGCGCAACCGTCGCGCTCACCCTTATGGCGGGCGGTCCGGCCCTCGCCCAGCAGCTCGAACTCAAGCTGATGGCGCCCGCGGCGCCCGGCGGCGGATGGGATCAGACTGCGCGAGCGATGCAGCAGGCCCTTGTCGCCTCTGGTGTCGCGCGCAGCGTGCAGGTGACCAACGTGGCCGGCGCCGGCGGCAGCGTGGGCATCGCGCAGTTCGTCAATGGCGCCAAGGGCGACGGCAACCAGATGATGGTGAACGGCTTTGTCATGGTCGGCGCGCTCGCCATGAACAAATCGCCGGTCACGCTCGAGCAGGTGACGCCGATCGCGCGCCTCACGGAAGAAATCCAGGTGATCGTCGTGCCGGCGAATTCGCCGATCAAGACGGCGCAGGATCTTGCCGCCGCGCTGAAGGCCGACATCGCCAAGGTAACCTTTGCCGGCGGCTCGGCCGGCGGCGTCGACCATGTGATGGCGGCGCTGTTCGCGGGCGCGATCGGCGCCGACGCCAAGAAGGTCAACTACATTCCGTTTTCCGGAGGCGGCGAGTCGCTGGCGGCCATTCTTGGCGCGAAAGTCACCGCCGGGATTTCGGGAATGAGCGAATATGACGGTCAGATCAAATCCGGCAAGCTGCGCGCGCTCGGCGTCACGTCGGAAAAGCGCATACCCGGCGTCGATATCCCGACCTTCAAGGAGCAAGGCATCGACCTCGTGCTGGCCAACTGGCGCTCGGTGGTCGCCCCTCCCGGCATCACGCCGGAGCAGCGCAAGAAGCTGGGCGACGCGGTGGAGAAGATGGCCAAGTCCGACGCCTGGAAGGATATCCTCAAGCAGAAGGGATGGGACGACGCCTATCTCGGCGGCGATGCGTTCGCGGACTTCCTGAAAAAGGAAATTGTCCGCGTCACCGACGTGCTGAAGTCGGTCGGGCTCGTCAAATCATGACGGACCTTCCGCAAGCGCCGGCGTCGCGGCGCGTCGATCGTGCCGGCGTCGTCATTGCGCTCGCGCTCGCAGCACTTGCTGTGGTGCTGGTATGGGACTCGCGCCAACTGCAAACCACCACGATGTACGGAATGGGGCCCGAGGTGATGCCGGTCGTCATCGCCGTCGGGCTCGGCCTTCTCGCGATCGGCAATCTGATCGACGCGCTGCGCGGCAATCTGCCGCCGCGCGAGAGCGCCGACCCCAAGGCGGTGTGGCTGATCCTCGCCGGGCTTGCGCTGCTGATCGCCATCATCGGGTTTGGCGGCGGCTTCATCCTTGCGACATCGGCGCTGTTCGTCACCACGTCGGCAGCCTTTGGACGGCGCGCGATCCTCGCCGATACCGCCATCGCACTCGTGCTGACCACCCTGATTTATCTCGCGTTCGACAAGCTGCTGACGCTGAGCCTTCCCGCCGGCCCTCTGGAAAGGCTAATGTAATGGAAACGTTTGCCGCGCTCGCCCACGGCATGGCCGTCGCCGTCCAGCCGATGAATTTGCTTTATGCGCTGATCGGCGTGTTCCTCGGCACCGCGGTGGGCGTGCTGCCCGGCATCGGTCCCGCGCTCACCGTGGCGCTGCTGCTGCCGGTGACCTACAAGCTCGATCCCGGCGGCTCGCTGATCATGTTCGCCGGCATCTATTACGGCGGCATGTATGGCGGATCGACCACCGCCATCCTGATCAACACGCCCGGCGAGAGCGCATCGATGGCGACCGCGCTCGAGGGCAACAAGATGGCCAAGGCCGGCCGCGGCGGGCCTGCGCTTGCCACGGCAGCGATCGGCTCGTTTGTCGCTGGGACCTTGGCCACCATTGGCCTCGCCTTTCTCGCGCCGTGGCTGGTCGACGTCGCGGTGCGCTTCGGGCCTGAGGATTATTTCGCGCTGATGTGCGTGGCCTTTGTCACGGTGTCGGCCACCTTCGGGGATTCGCCGATCCGCGGCCTGACCAGCCTGTTCATCGGGTTGACGCTCGGGCTTGTTGGCATCGACAAGCTCACCGGCCAGGCGAGATTGGCCTTCGGCATCCCCGAACTGCTCGACGGCGTCGAAGTGACGACGCTTGCGGTCGGCCTGTTCGCCGTGGGCGAAGCGCTCTACGTCGCCTCGCGCCGTCATCACACCGAGGAAAAGCTCGAGCCGGTGCGCGGCTCGCTGTGGATGACGAAGCAGGACTGGCAGCGGTCATGGAAACCGTGGCTGCGCGGCACGATGTTCGGTTTTCCGATCGGCGCACTGCCCGCCGGCGGCGCGGAGATTCCGACGTTTCTGTCCTACTCCACCGAGAGACGGCTGGCCAAACATCCGGAGGAGTTTGGCAAGGGCGCGATCGAAGGCGTCGCGGGGCCGGAGGCTGCGAATAACGCCTCCGCCGCGGGCACGCTGGTGCCGTTGCTGACGCTCGGGCTTCCGACATCGGCAACGGCTGCGATGATGCTGGCGGGCTTTCAGCAATACGGGCTGAACCCGGGACCGCTGCTGTTTGCCGAGCGGCCCGATCTGGTGTGGGGCCTGATCGCAAGCCTGTTCATCGCCAATGTCATGCTGCTGGTTCTCAACCTGCCGCTGGTCGGCCTGTGGGTGAAATTGCTGGCGATTCCGCAGCCATGGCTTTACGCCGGGATTCTGGTGTTCGCGACCATGGGCACCATCGCGGCAAAGCCGTCGGTGGTGGAGCTGTCGATGCTGGCGGGCTTTGGCGTGTTGGGCTTCTTGATGCGCAGGTTCGATTTCCCGATCGCGCCTGTTGTCGTCGGTCTCATCCTCGGCCCCATCGCCGAAAGCCAGCTGCGCCGCGCGCTGTCGATCAGCCTCGGCGATCCCATGACGCTGCTGCAAAGCCCGATGTCGGCAACGCTGCTGGCCATCGCGCTGATCGCCCTGATCGCGCCGTTCGTGATGAAGGGGCTGGGACGGTTCAAGGCGAGCGAGGACTAAATTAGTCACCTCGCCCCGCTTGCGGGGAGAGGCAGAAGCAGCCCAATCCCGCTCAGCAACTCAATTGAGCCGCAACTCGGTGATGTGCCGCGGATCGGGGCTCAGTTCCTTGCGTTCCACGCGCTTGACGATATCCGTCAGCACGGCGTTGGCGGTGCAGGAGATGCCGACTTTTTCGCCCTCGCGCACCACATGACCGTTGATGAATTCGATCTCGGTGCGCCGGCCCTTCTGCATGTCCTGGCCCATGGAAGGACGCTGCCCGGCGGCGGTGCGTTTGCCGTCCTCGAAGCGCTGTTCGTCGCAGACGCGCATCGCGGCCTCATCGCCCTCGCCGGCACGCGCGATCGTCTCGGGCGGCAGGTGCAGAATCTCTTCCAGTTGATAGCCGTGCGCCTGGCCGACGCGGATCGCCTCGCTGCCGAGCCGGGTGGAGAAGCGGCGGATCGGCTCATTTTGCAGCATCTCGCCGCCGGGCAGGCCGGTGCAGGCAGAGAGCCCGTTGCCCATGACGTTGGCAACCAGTTTCGACCAGCGCTCGCCCCACAGATTGCCGGTGACCTTGGCGCTGTCGGTGTAAGCGACCAGGCGGCAAACCTCTTCCGCCCGTTGCGTGATCCGGCCGTGCACTTCGCCGGCGCGAAACACGGTGTGCGCAGCGCCGTGCTTGCCGGCGCCACGGTGAATGTGCCCGGGCTCCGGCAGATTGACCGTGATGCTGCTGGCGATGCAGCCAAGCGTCTTGCCCCAGCCGACGATGCCGGCGATCGTCTCTTCGTTCATGCAGTTCTGCAGTGACACGACGTAGCCGTCCGGCGCCAGATACTGCCGGATCAGCATGGTAGCCCAGGCCGTGTCGTAGGACTTCATGCACACAAAGGCGATGTCGACCGGCGCCTCCTTTGCCAGTTGCTGCGCGTCGGTGACGTGCAGCGCGCGCACCGGCACCGAGAACTCCGCAACATCCCGGGCATGGGTGACGCACAGGCCGTGCTTGCGCATATGCTCGACATGTTCGGGCCATGGATCGATGAACGTCACGTCCTCGCCCGCCTGCACCATGTGCGCACCGGCATACCCGCCGACGGCGCCTGCTCCGACAATCGCTATTTTCCGACCCATGCTTCTCTCCCGGCATTTTGAGTGCGGAGGATAGCAAAGGACGGCCTCATCACAACGGGCGAAACCGCGTGCGCCGTCAGTTACCTGCTTGAACTGCACACCAAGCCCGCATAGGGTCCCGGTTCAGACTGCCTGCCGGGCAATTTTCAACAAGAAGCGGGACATAACCCTGTCGATACAGTCCGCCGTGCGGCGCCCCTTCCCCCACCGCCGGGGCCTGATTATTGTCGCGACATTGGCTAGCGCCTACGTCGGCAGCCATTTTTTCCGCGCTGCCAACGTCACCATCGGCCTCGACCTGATGCGCGACCTCGCGATCGGTCCCGAAGCCCTGGGTGCGCTGACCGGCGCCTTCTTCTTCGGCTTCGCCGCCATGCAGATTCCCTGCGGCTTCCTGTTCGACCATTTTGGCCCGCGGCTCACGGTCGCCGGCATGCTCATCCTCGCCACGACAGGCGCCGCCATCTTCACCCTGGCGCCGACCTGGCCGGTCCTGCTCACCGGCCGCGTCCTGATGGGCGCGGGGTTTGGCGTCATGCTGATCGGCAGCATGGTGGTGATCTCGCGATGGTTTCCGCCGGATCGCTTCTCCACGCTCACCGCCATGGTGCTGTCGATCGGGCTGCTCGGCAATCTCGTCGCCACCACGCCGCTGGCATGGGCCTCGCAGGCGGTCGGCTGGCGCGCGGCGTTCGGTGCTGTCGTCGTCTTCATCGCGCTGGCCACCATCGCGGTCTGGCTGATCGTGCGCGATGCGCCGCCCGGCCATCCCTTTCTCGGCCGCACCCCGGAGTCACCGCGCCAGATGCTGCAAGGCCTCGTCGAGGTGCTGAGCAACCAGCGCCTGAGACCTATCCTGGCGATGAATTTCTGCAACTACGCCTGCGTGTTCACCGTGCAAGGCTTGTGGGGCGGGCCATTCCTGCGCGAGGTGTATGGCCTCAGTCCGATCGAGGCCGGCAACGTGCTGCTCGCCGCCGTCATTACCTATCAGGTGGGGATCATTGCCTTTGGCCCGCTGGACCGCGTACTTGATACCCGCAAATGGATCGCCGTCGGCGGCACGCTCGCGACCATCTCCACGCTCGCCGTTCTGGCGCTGGCGTCCCGCCCGCCCGTCTGGGTGCCGATCAGCGCCATCCTCGGCATGGGTTTCTTCGCGGCGTCCAGCACCATGGTGATGACGCATGGCCGCGGCATCTTTCCGGACCGGCTGATCGGGCGCGGCATGGCGACGATCAACACCGCCGTGATGCTCGGCGTCGCCTGCATGCAGACCTTGTCCGGCATCGTCATCGGCGCCTTCGAACCGCTGGCCGGCGGCGCCCGCAGTGAAGACGCCTATCGCGCGCTGTTCGGCGTGCTGACCGTGGTGCTGATGGTGGCGATCGCGATCTACAGCCGCTCGCGGGACATCAAACCGTCGGATGAAATGCGCGCGCGGCGGGAACAAGGCGCAGCCTGAGTTGGCCGGGGCGTTTGAACCGTTGTGCAAACCGCGGTAAGAACCGGGCGAGACCGGTGTTGTCCTTATATATAGCGGGAGACCGCTCATGGCACCAATCACCCGTCGTCTGTTCCTCGCGCTGGCGGCTGCCCTTGCCCCAAGCGCCGCGATCGCCCACCACGGCTGGGGCGGCTACGACACGTCGAAATCGTTCACGCTCACCGGCAAGATCCTGAAATCGAGCTACGAGAATCCGCACTGCGAGATCGAGATGGAGGTCGACGGCAAGCACTGGCACTTCGTGCTGGCGCCGCCCTTCCGCATGCAGGCACGCGGCGTCACGCCGGATATGATCGCAGTCGGCAAGACCTGCACCGTGTTCGGCTATCCCCACACCACCAAGCCGGATGAAGCACGGATCGAATACATCATCGTCGACGACAAACGCGTCGAATTGCGGTAGGCCGGCGTGGAACAGCAGCCCCCGCCGATCTTTCTGGCCTTGCAGGAAAGCGCGCTGGGGCATGCGATGCGCAGTTCGCCCGCGCTCTATCCCGCGGTCGAGATATTGCACATTATCGGCTTTGTCGTGCTGGTGGGATCGATCATCGCGCTCGATTTGCGATTACTCGGATTGGGACGTGCGATACCGGTCCAGCCGATGGCGCAACTGCTGCTGCCCTTGTCGCGTTTCGGTTTTCTGCTCGCAATCAGCATGGGATTCCTGTTGTTCAGCGCCGATGCCTCGCATGTCGTGCGCAATCCGGCGTTCCAGGTCAAGGCGCTGCTGATCACGCTCGCGCTGGTCACCGTCGTGATTGCCCATGCCGGCCCGTGGCGGCGTATTGCTCTCTGGGGCACCTCGACGTGCCCGGTAAGCGCCAAGGTCACAGCGTTCGTATCGCTTCTGCTGTGGATCTGCGTCGTCTGTGCCGGACGTCTGATCGCCTATTTGTGACGGAGCCACGCCGCCATGCGCCGCATCCGCTTTATCATCTTCGTCATCCTGCTCGGCTTCAGCCTCCGCGGCTGATCGCGCCGGCGCCGGCGAGGCCGAGGCGTGGGCGGCGTTGCGCGCCGGCCGCCATGTCGCCCTGATGCGCCATGCGGATGCCCCCGGGCGGTGTCGGCGATCCCGCAGGGTTTTCGCATCGACGACTGCGCCACGCAGCGCAATCTCAGCGCCAGGGGACGCGAGGACGCCGCAACATAGGCAGGCGGCTCAAATCCGAAGGGATTGGGTTTGAACAAATCATTTCCTCGCCATGGTGCCGCTGCATGGAAACGGCAACGCTGCTGCAGCTCGGACCGGTCACGGCCGAGGCGACATTCGGCAATGTGGTCGTGCTGAGCGATCAGCGACAATCGCTCACCGCCGGCGCCCGCGCCGTCATCGACCGATGGGCCGGAAACAGGATTCTCCTCGTCGTTACGCATGGTGCAAATATTGCGGCGCTCACCGGTATCTCGCCGGCGAGCGGCGAAATCGTCGTGGTCCGACCGGGAAGCGGCGGCAGCGAAAGCGTCGGCCGCCTGTTGCTTCACTGAAGCTGATACTCCAGCGATTTCGGCCGGCCGACCCCGCAATAGTGAAATCCGTTGCGCATCACTTCTTCCGGCGAATAGATGTTGCGCAGATCCACAATGACCGGACAAGTCGTGATGGAGGCCATCTCCTTGAGGTCGAGCGCGCGGAACTGCTCCCACTCCGTCACGATCACCAGTGCGTCGGCGCCCTCGGCGCAAGCGTAGGGGTCCGCTGCGCGAACGTGACGTTCTCGAGACACTTCTCGCGCCTGCTCCATCCCGTCCGGGTCGTAGGCGCGCACCTTCGCGCCCCCGTCCTGCAGCGCCGGGATGAGCGAGAGCGAGGCGCATCGCGCATATCGTCGGTGTTCGGCTTGAAGGTGAGGCCGAGCACCGCGATGGTCTTGCCGCGCACGTTGCCGCCGCACGGCGTGCATGACCTTGCGCGCCATGGCGCGCTTGCGCTGTCGTTGACCGCGACCACGGTCTCGACGATCCGCAGCGGCGCGTCGTGATCCTGCGCCGTCTTGATCAGCGCCAGCGTGTCCTTGGGGAAGCACGAGCCGCCGAAGCCCGGGCCGGCGTGCAGGAACTTCGACGCCGATGCGGTTGTCGAGGCCGATGCCGCGCGCCACCTCCTGGACGTTGGCGCCGACCTTCTCGCACAGGTCGGCGATCTCGTTGATGAAGGTGATCTTGGTCGCGAGGAAGGCGTTGGCCGCATACTTGGTGAGCTCGGCCGTGCGGCGCGAGGTGAAGAGCATCGGCGCCGCGTTGAGGTAGAGCGGCCGATAGACCTCGCTCATCACCGCCTTGCGCACGCTCATCCTCGGTGCCGATGACGATGCGGTCGGGATGCTTGAAGTCCTGGATTGCCGCGCCCTCGCGCAGGAATTCGGGGTTCGAGACGACCGCAAACTCGGCGTCCGGCCGTGTCTCGCGGATGATGCGCTCGACCTCGTCGCCGGTGCCGACCGGGACGGTCGATTTGGTCACCACGACCGTGAAGCCCGGGACCGCCGTCGGCGATCTCGCGGGCCGCCGCATAGACGTAAGCTGAGGTCCGCATGGCCGTCGCCGCGGCGCGACGGCGTCCCGACCGCGATGAAGACGACGTCGGCCTCGGCGACGGCCGCTTGAGATCTCGTGGTGAAGGAGAGCCGGCCCTCGCCTGACGTTCTTCGGCGACCAGTTCGGCAAGCCCGGGCTCGAAGATCGGCATCTCGCCGCGCTTGAGCGCCGCGATCTTGTCCTCGTCCTTGTCCACGCAGACACGTGTGCCCGAAATCGGCAAAGCACGCCCCGGACACCAGACCGACGTAACCGGCCCGATCATCGCAATGTGCATTCATGATCCTGTCTGAGATATCCCGTCTGCGGCGAAACACCGATCAGCTGTTGAGTATCAACTCGCCGTCAAGGTGCGGCGGGAAGAAGAAATTGTTGACGTAGCACTGCCCGGCCTTGCGGCCGCCATCCGGCTGCAGGGCGCCTTCGTTCTGAAGATCCTCGGCGCGGAATTCGTCGATCGCGACGACGTCATTCTCCCGGAGGAAGAAGCCGCGATAGGATCAATTCCGGAAAAACTCGAATACCGATCGCGTCGCTTCAGTGCGGTGCCGGTCTTCCGCTTCGACCAGGAACACCGGCTGGCTGCGTTCCAGCAGGCCGACCGCGCCATTGAGAACGCTGAGTTCGTGTCCTTCCACGTCGATCTTCACGAAGGCCACGTCCTGGCGCACGACGGCATCGAGGCGCGCGACCGGAACGTGATCCGACACCACCTGCTCGCTAAGTGAATTGATCTGCGGCTCAAGCGACGCGAGGCCGTAAACCAATCCGTTCTCGCCCTGCGGGATCAGAAGGTCCGCTTCGCCGGCGTGATCCGACAGCGCCAGCTCATGGACGCGCACATTGGAGGCGGACGTGCATGAGCGGCGCCTGGCCATGTCCGGGACGGCTCGAAGGCATGCACCTGCCTGGAAAGACGTGCCAGCCGGCGCGTGTACAAGCCGCAATTGGCTCCGACATCGACAGTGATGGCGTCCGACGGCACGACCTTGCCGAGATACGATAGTTCCCGCTCCGCCGATTTCGGACGATGCATCAAATACCAATGCAGCCAGATCGACGGGAATGCTTCTTTCAGCCAGAATTCTTGGCTAGTCGCGTTGCATTCATCGCCGAATTTCCTCGTTTCGCGCGCTTAAAGCGGGCCTCACGCCCGCTCGTAGATGTCCTCGACCGGACGATGTCGTCCTCGCCGAGATAGGCGCCCGACTGGACCTCGATCAGTTCAAGCGGAATGCTTGCCCGGGATTGCTCGAGGCGATGCATCGCGCCAAGCGGAATATAGACGATCTCGTTCTCGCGCAGCAACACGCTCTCGTCTTCACGGTCACCTCGGCGGTGCCGTTGACCACGACCCAGTGCTCGGCGCGGTGGAAGTGCTTCTGCAGGGAGAGCCTGCCGCCCGGCTTGACCATGATGCGCTTCACCTGGAATCGCTCGCCCCGTGTCGATCCGCTGTACCAGCCCCAGGGCCGGTAGCACGCGAGTGCTCGCTGCGCCTCCGGACGCTGCCTTTCGCGCATCGCGGCCACCAGCTTGCTTCACATCCTGGCCGGCTCCGCGCGGTCACCAGCACCGCATCGGGTGTGGCGACCACGATCACGTCCTCGAGGCCGACGACGGCGGTGAGCGATGCCGTCGCTGCGCACATAGCAGCCGCGGGTCCTCGATCACCGCGTCGCCGACGCAGAGCATTGCCAGCCGCGTCCCGCGGCGAGGCTTCCCAAAGCGCCGCCCAGGATCCGATATCGGACCAGGCGAACGTACGGGCAGAACCACCGCGGCGCGCTCGGTGCGCTCCATCACCGCATAGTCGATCGAGATCGACGGGCACGCGCTCGAAGGCATTCTCGCTCGAGGCGCAGGAAATCCAGATCGCGGCTCGCCGCCGCCAGCGCCTTCCGGCACGCCGACAGCATCTCCGGCTCGCGCTCGCAAGTTCGTCGATGAACTGCCGCACGGGCAGCAGGAAAATGCCGCTGTTCCAGAGATAGCTCATTGCCGGCCAATAGCCGCTCAACCATCGTCAGATCCGGCTTTTCGACAAAGCCTGCGACGTCGCGGACGGCGGGGATGGCTGCGGTTTCTTCGCCCATGCGGATGTAACCAAATCCGGTAACCGGCGCAGTCGGGCGCAGACCGAACAGCACGAACCGCCCGCGCCGCGCCGCCGGCAGGCCCGAGGCGACCGCGGCGCGGAATGCCGCGTGATCGCTGACCCAATGATCGACCGGCATCGCCAGGATCATCGCGTCGGGATCCTCCTGGCTGGCGAGAAGCGCCGCAATCGCGACCGCCGGCGCGGTGTTTCTTCCGAACGGCTCGAGCACGATCGTCGGATTCGATACTCCCACCGCGCGCAATTGTTCGCCGATGACAAAGCGATGTTCAGCATTCGCGACCACCACGGGATCTGCGAACAGCAGGGGATCTCCGACCCGCAACGCGGTTTGCTGCAACAACGTCTTTTCGCCGAGCAAGGACAGCAATTGCTTCGGATAGGTTTCGCGGGACAGCGGCCAGAGCCGCGATCCCGAGCCGCCGGACAGCAGGACGGGAACTATGCGGCCGCGCGCGTGCGTCATCGTCTCGCCCCCATGCATGGACCGATTCACCGCCTAGAAACCGCTGCCGGAGATAAATTCGCGGCGGATCGTGCGCACGATGATCATGATGTCCATGCGCAACGACCATTTCTCGATGTAGTGGAGGTCGTAATCGATTCGCGAGATCGCGCGATTTGGATCGACCGTGCTGCCCCGGCAGCCGCTCACCTGCGCAAGGCCGGTGATTCCGGGACGCGCGCAATGGCGCTGGAAGTAATACGGCACGAGGTCTTCGTAAGCCAGTTCCGCAGCCAGCATGCCCGGGACATGCGGACGCGGCCCCACCAGCGACATGTCGCCCTTGAGCACATTGAGCAATTGCGGAATCTCGTCGAGGCTGGTCTTGCGGAGAATTCTTCCGATCGGGGTAACCCGGGAGTCGCCCTGCACTGTCTGCCGGACGCCTCTGATATCACCGGCTTCAGTTCGCATCGTGCGGAATTTGTAGATCCGAAACGATCGATTTCTGTATCCGTATCGGCGCTGGACGAACAGCACGGGCCCCCGCGAAGTCGCCTTGATGGCAATCGCGACCGCAATCAGCAGAGGTGCGAAAAACAGCAGCGCCGCGCCGGCGACGACGATGTCGAATATCCGCTTTGAGATCGAAGCGGACGGTTCGATCCGCAGGCGGCGCGGATGCCGGGTCCGGTATGCGCTATACGCGCTGGCGCCGGCATATTCGACGGGCCGCATCGAAATCTGGGAGCGCGCCTTCCAAAGCGGCGTAACATTACCCTGATCAATCGGGCTGTGACGATGGAGGCCATTGCTCTCTCGCTCTCTGCTGGAATCCCGGGAATGTCACGCACACGCGACGGGGAACAATCGGTTCGGGGTCTTGCACTGCGTCACGACAGCAGCGCACGCTGACGCCATCGATTAAAATTTTCCGAACTCTTTGAACGAAATGGGGCAACTCTGCGAAATTGTTGCGGAGGGTTTTGCAGCGCAACGATTCAACAAATTGTGCGATGCGGGAATTGTTTTTGTTCGGAAGCGGTTAGTTTGGATTGCACGCTTCTTGTGCTGCGTTCGACTCGACGCTGCCATGCAGAAACGTAAAGTCTGGAACTCCTGCATGAAATGGATTCGATTTCTTCAGCGAACCAGCGCAGCATCTCATTGTTACTTTGATATTCGTTTCGCCGCCGTTTTGAGCAACCTCGTTCATTGAAAACTAAACGACGTCTCGTAGCCTGCGTGGCGCGCCCGTTCGCAAGGACGCGTCATGAGTTCGCCGATGACAGCCACGCTTCGGAAGGTCGAATCGTCAGCAGCCAACGAGTCGTCACCCCGGAACTTCTTTCCAGGGAGGAAACGATGATCGCTGAACACGCAAGCGGCCCGCTGCTGGAACCGCATGACGCGCCCGATCACAAGCTTCGAAACTGCATTCTCATCGCAAATGCAGTTGCCTGGATCGTGATCATCGTCCTGATCCGACTCGTGTTTTCTAGCGCGCCCTTCTTGCTAGGACTTGCGGCACCCTCACGGCTTGCCGGCTTTGGATTTACCGGGGAACGGTTCCATGGTCGAACCTTGCACGATGCCATCGCCGCATCGTGCAAAATCACGATCCATCGCCGCCTCAACACCGGCGAACACGCGCATCTATGCCGTCGGCGATATTCACGGCCGCGCAGACCTCATGATGGAAGCCATTGCGCGTATCGAGGACGATATCCGGCGCAGGCCCATTGAATATGCAGTCGAGGTTTATCTGGGCGACTACATCGATCGCGGGCCGGATTCCAGAACGGTGATCGACGCATTGGCCATGCGCATGGTCGAGAATGGTGCGGTGTGCCTACGCGGCAATCACGAAGCCCGCTGGAGCAATTCCTAGGGATCATTCTGGCTTTGAGCACTGGCATCAATTGGGTGCCCTTCAAACCCTCGCCTCCTACGCTGTTCAACCACGTAACGGAGAACCTACGGCAGATCTGCGCCGCCGCTTTCTCGCCGCGTTTCCGCGAACCCACCAACTGTTCCTGCAATGCCTGCACAACAGCTATTGCTGCGGCGACTTTCTGTTCGTGCATGCCGGCATCCGTCCCGGCATTCCGATCGAGCAGCAGGCCGCCAACGATCTGCTCTGGATCCGTCGCGAATTCCTCAACTCGGATCAGGACCACGGCAAGTTCATCGTGCATGGTCACACGCCGGTGCCGCATCCCGATATCAGGCACAACCGCATCAACATCGACACCGGCGCGTGGAAGACGGGAACTCTCACCTGTGCCGCATTCGAAGGCACTTCGATCCTGATTTTATAAATCGCTAGCGTCCGCTCGCGGACACAGGAACCGCTCGTCACGTTTGCCATCGCGCGCGTGGAACTTTGCATCACATTTTTTTGCCGTGTTTTATTCCCTATCATCTGCGGCTGTTACTGGCGCTGTTCGGCGGAGATGCAGTCATGCAGCAACGATTGTCCCACATCGCAGGCCTGTCGTTACTCTCTATCTTATGTCTTCTCATCGCTTCCGGCATCGGAACGGGAATTCCTGCACCGGCTTCGGCGGAGACACAGGCTCTCGCACCGTCATCGGCAGCCACCTATGTGCTCGGACCGAATGACAGGATTCGGCTGAGGTCTACGGCAAATCCGACATATCCGGTGAGTATGAGATCGACGCCGGCGGCCACGTATCGGTGCCGCTGGCGGACATATCAAGGCCGCGGGCGCGACGACGCGGCAACTCGAGCGTTCGATCACATCTGCGCTGTCGAAAGGAATCGTGCGCGACCCTCGCGTGAATGTCGAGATCGCCACATACGGCCCTATTACCGCGAAGTCAAGAAGAGCGGCGAATACCCTATCGTCTTGGCCTGACCGTGATGGACGCGGTCGCCAGCGCCGGCGGTTCACCTATCGCGCCAACGAGAACAAGGTCTACCTGCGCCGCGCCGGCGCCGGTGTCGAAGAAACCATCGCGCTCGATGCACCCGTTCCGGTTTTTCCTGGCGACAACATTTGAGTTCGGGAATGTTTCTTCTAGCGCGAACCGGCAATCCGGCACGGCTTCGCTTGCGCTCAACGGGCGCGCTTACGATTCGTAACAGTCTCGACTTGTTGCGACGCGTAAAAACATTTTGCAATGCAGAAAACTTTTCGCCGCCACGCCGCGTTTCACTGCGGGCAGGGTCTTTCTACGATCAGCGCGATGCTCCGTAACACGGTGACGGTACGGAGCCGCCGCAAGGCGCGCTCTCTTTGTGTGCAGCCGTGATGATTTCCTGAGCCATTGGCGAACGCTCCGCTTCGTTCGCCCCGCTTGGAAATCTTCCGCAAGAGATGAGTAATGGGTTTTAGGTTCGCAGTGACGGGATTGGGGGACGTTGGAACACGTGGAGCAAGCCCGCGCTCGGCGGACCGACTGGACCGCCGGGGACTGATCGTCACGCCGGCACCGGTGGTCGCGATCCTGCTCGGATTGGGGGCGTCCGCCAACGCGCAGGCCATTCCCTGGACCAAAGAGGAAATCGCTTCGCCGTGGAACGCGCAACATCTTCGAAGCGACCGCGCCACCCGATCTGAGCGATCCCGACAGCCGTGAGAAATTCCGCCGGAGGACATGCCCGTGAAGAAGCGGCAGCACCCCGGCTATGGCCTGTCGGCATCCGCGCCGGCTCCTGGATGTTCAACCCGTCGCTGATTTCCGGCGGCTTCTTCGACAGTAACGTGTTTTCGACGAGCACCGCGGCGCGATCGGACGTCGCGGCGGTGTTCGAACCCTGCCTACGCGCCCGCACGCTGTGGGAGCGGCATGAAATCGATTCGAAGCTGGACACCCAGTCAACCGTCTATAATCAGTATTCCAGCCTCAACCAGACCAATGCCAGCCTCAAGGGCAATGCCTGGTTCGACATCGCCCACGACCTCGCCGTCCTCTCGAACTTCCAGATCGCGCATCTCAACGAGGGCGTCGGGACGTGACTTCGCCGGCCAATGCCATCACGCCGACGCCGTACAATTTGATGTCCGGCGACGTCACGCTGCGCAAGCAGTTCAACCGGCTGACGACGTCGATCGGATTTCGATACCATTTCTCGACTTCGGCTCTGCCCTTACGCAGAACGGCACCATGAATCAGGACAGCCGCGACGGCCAGATCTACTCGCTCCACAGCCGGGTGGACTACGCCTTCTCTCCGTCCTCGGCTGGTTCGCCGGCGTCGAACGCAATCAGCGCGACATTCGCGGCGTCCCCGGCACACCCTGGATTCGCAGGGCTACCGGGCGCTGTCCGGAATCACTGTTGGCCTGGGCTCTGATCACCGGCGAGTTCGGCATCGGACACGTCCAGCAGCACTTCGACGACCCGACGATCGGCACCATCGATGGCCCCTCCTATCGCGCCCGGGCTGACATGGCGGCCGAACCGCCTGCTCGACATCCATTTCAAGGCCGAGCAGCTCGTCACGCAGACCTCCGACACCAGCGCCACCGGCGTGCTCGCCAACGCCTGCAGATCGGCCTCGACTACGAACTGCGCCGCAACGTCATCGTGTCACTGGCCGCGGATATGAGAAGGACCGCTTCTTCGGCCAATTGCGCAAGGACAATGTCGCGACGTCGGACGCTCGTGTCAAATACCTGCTCAATCGCTTCAGTTCGATTTCCGCCTACTACCAGTTCACCGCGCGCAGCAGCGACGTGCCGTCTTCAACTTCGACAAACATCGGGTGGGATTGAATGTTACAGCGCAGTTCTGAACCGCTTTATCCTGTCCAGGAAGAGGCCAGCCCCATCGTCGCCGAGGGCCGGCTGCAACCAACGTTCGATTTGCGGGAAATGGCGCGCATTCTGCGCCGCCGTTTCCGGCTGGTGGCGCTGCCCCCTGCCGTGCTGGTCGGGCTGGCGTTTGTCTATTCGCGGTGGTCTGCACGCTATACACGGCGACATCGACGGTGCTGGTCGATCCGCGCCGCGCCAATGTGGTCGAGACCAATCAGTCGGTGCTGTCGAATTCGGCACCGACGATGCCACGATCGAAAGCCAGACCCTGCTGATCCAGTCCGTGGCGATCCTCGAGCGCGTGGTGCGCAAGCTGAAGCTGACCGACGATCAGGAGTTTACGCCGCGCCCGGCCTGCTCGACCCGATCAGGCGGCGTTCAGCAGCAGCGGACCGGGTGACGGGGCAAATCCCGAGGACGCCGCGCGTTCGAGATCGGTGGAAATCCTGCAGAAGCGAATGAAAGTCACCCGGCAGGGCACGACCTTCTCGTCGACATCAATGTCAGCTCGAAATCGCCACAGAAGGCCGCGTCCATCGCCAACGCGATCGCGGACGCCTATTTCGAGGAGCAGGTCGCTCCAAATACGAGGCAACGCGGATCGCAGCCACCTGGCTCGGCGGCCAGATCAACGATTTGAAATCGAGGGTGGTCGCGTCCGAGAAGGCGGTCGAGGATTTTCGTTCGACCAACAATCTGACGGTGTCGCAGGGCGTCACGGTCAACGACCAGCAGATCACCGCCTCAACAACAAGCTGATCACCGCACGCGTGCAGACCGGAGAGGCGCGCGCAAAATATGATCAGGTGCAGCAGATTGCCAAATCCGGTGGCGACCCCGCGCATCAACGCCGCCATCTCGTCCGAGATGATCATCAAGCTGCGCACCCAATACGCCGACATCGCCAAGAACGAGACCGATATGTCGAGCAAATACGGCGGCGACACCCGCTGGTGGCCAATGTGCGCGCGCAGTTGCGGACACCCAGAAGCTGATCAACGACGAGATCCGGCGGATCCTCGACAGCACCAGGACGACTACGGCTTCGCACGCTCCCGCGAGGCGTCGTTGCAACAGAGTCTCGACCAGCTCCAGGGCGTCTCGACGTCCTCCGGCCAGGCCCAGGTGCGGCTGCGCGAGTTGCAGCGCGAGGCGGAGGCCAACCGCACGCTCTACGAATAGCTATCTGGCGCGCTCCAAGGAAGCGACGGCGCAAGAGACGCTGCAGATGCCGGATTCCCGGATCGTCACCAAGGCCCAGCGTCCCGATCCGGCCATCCTCGCCGAAAACGATGCTGATCCTCGGTCTCGCTGTCATGCTCGGGCTCGGCGCCGGCGCCGTGTCGGCCTTTCTCGCCGACTATCTCGACGGCCGCGTCAAGACGCTCGAACAGGCGGAGGGATCTCCAGGCGTGCCGGCGCTTGCCGCCGTGCCGTCGATCAACGCGCGCGAACTCGCCGCGCGGGCCCGCCGTGGCCACGACGAACTGGCGCGCTACGACCGCAAGACCATGAAGCTGCTGCCGCCCGCGCTGCAGCCTCCCCTGATGCGGTACGCGATCGACCGTCCCGGCACGTTCTTTGCCGAAGCGATCCGTTCCGTTCGTCTCGCGATTCAGCGCACGATGCGCGTGCAGCCGGTCAAGGTATCCTCGTCGGTTCTGCGCTCGACAGCGAAGGCAAGACCACGCTTGCCGGCAATCTCGCCCAGTCGCTGGCCACGCTCGGCATCCGCACCCTCCTGATCGACGGCGACCTTCGGAATCCGCATTTGACCCGCGCATTGTGTCCGCGGGCCGACGCCGGCCTGCTTGAAGTGGCATTGGGCCGTGCTTCGGCGGAGCAGGCTATCTGGTGGACCGCAGTACCGGCCTGTCAATCCTGCCGTCGACCGCGGTCAAGCAGGTCGAGGCATCACCGAGCTGATGTTTTCCGAACGGTGTCGATGTCCTCGACTACCTGCGCCGCCGCTATGAGCTGATCATCATCGATTCACCGCCGCTGGTGCCGCTGGTCGATGGCCGCGCCTGGCGGCACTGGCCGATCGCATCATCCTGGCGCCGCGTGGGACCAGACCCCCGGCGAGGTGCTCTCGCACACCATCAACCTGCTGTCTCCGGTCAGCGACCGCATCCTGGGAACGTGCTGACCCAGGTCGATCTCAGCCGCCTGCAGTTCTACGACTTTACCGCAGTTCGGCTTATCTCAAGCCCTATGGCATGGCGAGCCTCAGTCCCGGAGTGGCGAAGTGATCGCGCGCACGCCGATGACCCACTTCCGCGCACCGCTCCTGCGACGGCCGGCCTGCCCCGGCATCGGCGCGCGGCGGCCGCGACAAGGGTTTGCCCGCCCTCCTCGCGCAGGCTCGCGCCATCAGTTCGGATCGATTCATCCAATGGCTCGCGACGGATCGATGCTGCTCGCGGTCATCGCGCATCTGTTATTCCTCGGTGATGTTGACCAACTGGAAGATCCATTACCTCACGGCGGGAGGCAATTTCTACGAGAAGCTGCACCCCGTCACTTATTTCACCTTCCTCGCCTTCGCGCTGTTGCTGCTGCGCAGCCGCGGGCCGATCGGCGAGACCGACCGGATGCTTTCCGGCGAAGCTGCTGATCGTCGATCGGCGTGCTGGTTCTTGCTGCTGGTCCAGATGTTCGTGCTCGAGCGACCGTTCACAGTGATCATCGACACCTTTCTGCTGCCGGTCGCGCTGTGTCTGGTGATCTGGGAACTAGCGCCGTCGCAGCGGAAGTGCTGCTGGTCGGGGCCGTTCATCTCACCGTCCTGGTGAACATCGTGCTCGGATATTACGAGTATTTCTCCGGCCACCGGCTGATCCCGTTGACGATGGGAAACATCGTCGTGTTGGGAGAATGGCGCTCGGCGGCGCTGCTCGGCCATCCCCTCACCGCATCCGGCCTGATCGCCGCCTATGTCATGGCGCTGGTGCTGCGCCCCGCGCTTTGCCCGCCGGCTCGCGCTGCGGCTGCCGTTGATCGCCTTCTGCCTCGCCTCGCTGATGGCGTTTGGCGGCCGCACCTCGCTGGTCACGACGCTGGCGATCATTGCGCTGTGCGCCGGGATTGAAGCGGTGCGGCTGATGCGTGGCAAGCGCGTGGCGCTACCTGTGGCGATCGTCGCGATCTGCGTCTTCTTTGCCGCCTGCGCCATCCTGTTCGCCGCGCTCGATCTCGGCATCTTCGACAAGATGCTGTTGCGCTTTTCGTCCGACAAAGGCAGCACGCTGGCGCCGCTATGCGACCTTCAACCTGCTGTCGCATTTCGACTGGCACGAATTGCTGCTCGGGCCCAGCCCGGTCCGCGTCAACGCGCTGCAAAGCCAGCTCGGCCTCAACTACGGTATCGAGAATTTCTGGATTTCCGGCATCGTGCAGTTCGGCCTCATTCACACCGCCCTGCTGACGATCGGGCTGGTCTGCTTCTTCATCGAGGTGATTCGCCGCTCGGACAACGCCGTGTGGGCAATCGTCCTGCTGATCGCCGTGATCGCTGCGAGCTCGGTCAGCTTCTCGTCCAAGAACATCCAGCTGGCGCAATTCATCATCCTCATTTCGCTTCTGCTGCCGCGCAGCCAGCCGCGCGCCGTGGCGCCGGCGCCTGCCGCTGCGCGCGGCGGATACCGGCCGATTCCGGCATAACCCTTTGGCGATCAGGACAACGCATGGCGATCTATGTCGACAACACCCATCTCGGACGTCACGTCACCGGCCTCGAGCGCATCACGCTCGAACTGTTCTCCGCCGCCGCGCTCGCGCCGCTCGATATCGTACCGGTGACCGCACGCGGCACCCGTCAGATGGTGACCAGGCAAACCCTGGGCTTGCCGATGCGGCTTGCCACCTCGTCCTCGTATCTTGCTGTGTCCGGGATTTCCGCCCAGTCCGCTGCTACGGCCGTTCGCCGCGCGGGTCCTGCCCTACATCCACGACGATTTCCTGCTGACGCGGCGCGCCGACCTCAACGCCCGGGCCCGGCTCTACATGGCCGCGCCTTTCAAGCTCGCGCTGCGCCACTATCCGCGCTTCCTGGCCAATTCCAGCGACACCCGCCGCAAGCTCGAAGCGCATTGCCGTCCGCGATGCCGAAGTCACGCTGTACCGGCCGCCGGTCCGCAATGTGTTCGGCCTGCAATCGGCGGCGCGCGCGCGGTACGGAACGCAAAGCCGCAACCGCTCCGCCTCGTGACGCTCGGGACCGTGGAACCGCGAAAAAATTACGGCGCGGCCGCGACCGTCGTCAGCGCGTTGCGCGCGCAAGGTTTCGCGGGCGCCACGCTGGATATCGTCGGCCGACAGGGCTGGGGCGACGATTGGAGGGATGCTCAAGACCATACCAAGCGTGACGCTGCATGGATATCAGCCGGTCCACACGGTTCAGGGAGCTGCTCGATGCTGCCGATCTGTTTATCTGCACCTCGCACGACGAAGGCCTCGGCCTGCCCCTGCTCGAGGCCCAGTATGCGGGTCTGCCGATCGTTGCGCCCGACGCCTCGATCTTCCGCGAGGTGCTCGGCATTTCCGGCATCTATATCGATCCGACCGAACCGGTGTCGGCGGCGGGGCGCATCGCAGCCGCACTGTCCGGTGCCGGATGGCGCGCGCGTTACGCCACGCTCGCGGAACAGAATCTGAAGCGCTGGAACGCCCTCGCCGCCGGCGATCGCGACGTCGTCATTGACCTGATCGGGAATCTCGCCGGCACGGAGACGGTCCCCCGCACGCACGTCACAACGGCGCCGCACGGGCGCCGGCCCGCCCGCTGATCGCCCAACGTCCGGACCCCGTTCCTTTGGACAAACCACGAGCACAACAAGACATCTGGACGGACTGCGGATTGTCGCAGCCTGCGCCGTCGTCGTTCTGCACTATTCGGACTACTTCAAGGACCAGCATTTCGGCCGGTTCATGATCGACCATACCAGGCACTTCAACCTGTTCGTGGACCTGTTCTTTGTCGTCTCCGGCTTCGTCATTGCCCGTCAGTACCTGGATCGTGTCGGTGACGCCGCGTCGACGGGACGCTTCCTGTGGCGCCGAATCGCGAGGATCTATCCGCTGCATCTGGCGACGCTTGCCTTCTACGTGGTCATTGCGCTCACCCTTCACTCCGGCCTCGCCCCGACCGACAATCCGGCGCGCTACCCGCTTTCCGACCTGCCTGCACAGCTTCTGCTCCTGCATGCCGTCGACGGCGAGCGGTTGACCTTCAATTTCCCGAGTTGGTCGCTGTCGGCGGAAATGTTCTGCTACCTGCTGTTTCCGCTGGTCGCAGCGATCGCCGCCCGGCGCCAGGGCGCTGATTGTCCCCACTGGTCGTAGTTTCAGCGCTGGCCAACAGCCTGTATGCCGGAATTTGCGGGAACAGCATCCTGGGCCGACTGGATCAATGTGGGCGGCGCCTTCCGGGCCCTGCCGGCCTTCAATCTCGGTGTCGCCTGTTACCTGTTCCGCGATCAGATTGCACGCTGGCCGGTCATGCCGGGAACTCTTATCGCATCGCTTACCGCATTCATCATGCTTGGCTGGTTGCTGCCGCCGATGGCGGCGCTGGTCGCGATCTACGCGATCGCCTTGCTCGCAAGCCAGCTCGATTGCGGCGGCCGTTCAACCCTGTTTTCAAAAATCGGCTTCGACCGCTGGTCGCAGCTGACCTACTCCTGCTATATGCTGCACATCCCCGTCGCGACGATCGTTCTTACCTTTGGCTCGCGCCTGCTTTCTCCGGTCCTTAACCGACGCCAAGCTGCTGCTCGCTCCCGTGGCCGTCGTCGCCCTCGCGGCCGCAAGCGTGCTTTCGCTGCGCTATTTCGAAACGCCGTTGCGGCGGTTTCTGACCGACGCCTTCGACCGTCGCTTTCAACGCCATCCCGTTACGGTGCCCGCGATCTCCCGGCAGGAGGCTGCAGGAGATGACCGTGGCGGCGCGACAAGCGGCGGACTGGGTTGCGGTAGCAAATCCGCGCGCCCCCCCGCCCAGCTCGGCCGTGATCTGGTTATCGACACCATGCGCGGTATCGCCATCTTGATGGTAATCGAGAATCCATTCGCTGCAGCAGCCGCTCGATACGCCCTGGGCAGTCGCTGTGGACGCAGCGCTGCGGCCCTGCGTGCCCGTGTTCCTGTTCGCATCGGGATACCTGACCGCGCTTTCCGGGCGTGTGCCGCTCGCTGGCCGGATAACGGCGGCGCTGATCCCTTACGCGATCGCCTTCGCCGCCGCCTATCTCTACATGGCGTTGCATAATCCGGCGATGGACCATCGTGTCACGACAACACTGGCGAGGTTCGGGTTCGCTTACGTCCTCGTCTACTATTATGTCTTTGTCTATGTCGGCTGCACCGCCGCCATGTGGCTGATTCTCGCCATTGCCGGCGCCGCGCCTTGGTCGAAGCAGCAGCTTGCCGCTGTCCTGATTCTCGCAATCGCGGCCGGCCTCGTCACCGGGAGTTACCTCGACCCGGCGCTGGCCCGCGTCGGCCTCGCGGATTCCTGGTCGAGGAAGTCCGCATCCGCGACATTCCTTTCTGGTTCTCGTTCATGGCCGCAGGGGCTTTGGCGGCGATGGCCGGCAATCTCACCCAGCCCGGCATGCGCGCCCTTTTCGGCTGCGCAACCTTGATCGCGTATCTGATCTACGCGTCGGTTCGGATTGGCGGCATCGGCGACGCGGCCGCCTACAATTCGATGGCCTTCTTCTGCTATGCCACGCTGCTCTGCTGCTGGCTCTTCGCCATGCAAACGACATCGCCGATGCTCGCCGCGATCGGTTCGGGCAGCTATTTCATCTATCTCTGGCACATCTTCGTCGTCATGGCCCTGCGCGACCACGCGGCGCTGCGCCACTCGGGCCTTTCCTGAACGCCGCGGTGACGTCAGGCGTAACCGTCCTGATCAGCATCACCGCGCTGATGATGGTCCGTCGGGTCGCCTCCCGCCGTGCCCTGCGCTGGCTGGGAGCATAGCCATGTTGCTGCGGCACACCCTGCTATATCTGCCCGCGCAATTCGTCGGACCGCTGTTCCAGCTGATCGCGATGATCGTCTCGACTCATCTGTCGACGAACGCACGCTGGGCGTTCTCACGCTGGTCACCGCCACGCACAAATTGTTGCAGATCGGCTTTCTCGCCTGGTGGTCGCAATACGCGCTGCGCTTTTCCGGCCGCTATCAAGAGGACGCCAACTCGCCGCGCTTTTACCGCACCGAGAACGCAGTCCTGCTGTTGTCAGTCGCCCTGCAGAGCATCGCCATAGTCGGCGTCCTGCTGCTTGTGATCGCGCCCGGTGCCAAGACCGCCATTCTTCTCGCCAGCGTCGGCTATGTGATTACCCGCTCGCTCAACGTCTATATCGGCGAGCGCGCCCGGGTCCGTCATCAGATCGGCGTGTATTCGATCCAGCAGGTATTCGGCCCGTCGGTTGGCTTTGTCCTGGGCCTGCTCTTGATCAAGCTGTTCGGTCAATCCGCCGAATGGCCGCTCGCGGGCTATGCCTTCGCGCAACTTCTTGCAGCTCTCGTGGTTCTGCCGAAGATCGGCCACGGCCGCAGCCTCTGGCCGATCGATCGCGAGATCGTCGGACATGCGCTGCGCTACGGCATTCCGCTGATTGTCGGCGGCGCGCTCGGCTGGGTCGGGCTCAATGCGTCGCGGTTCATCGTCAACGAGATGGCGGGCGTGGCCGCGGCCGGTCTGTTCGCCGTCGGCTATGGCCTCGGACAGCGCGCCGCCGCGGTTGCCGCGATGCTGGTGACGGCCGCCGCCTTCCGATCGCCGTGCGAACCATGGAACACGGCGGCAGCCAGGCCGCGATGCGCCAACTCGCCGACAACAGCGCGCTGCTGGTCGCGATCCTGGCGCCAAGCCTCACCGGCATCTTCATGCTGCGCACGGAAATCGTGCATCTGCTGATCGCGCCGCCGTTTCAGCAGGTGACGCTCGCCATTCTTCCTCTTGCGACGCTGTCGGGCGCGCTCCGCAACCTGCGCGCCCATTTTGGCGACCAGGTGTTCCTGCTGCACAACCGTACGCGCTGGATGATGGTGATCGCCGCTGTTGACGCGACGCTGACGGTGATCTTCAGCGTCATCGGGTTCCGCTATTGGGGGCTCACGGGCGCCGCTGCCGCAACCGTCGCCGCCGCGCTCGCAGGCGCGATTGCGAGCTTTACGATCGGATTTACGAAATTCGGCCTGACGCTGCCGGTCGGACACATGGCGCGCATCGCGCTGGCGACCATCGCAATGACCTGCCTGCTGCAGTTGTTCCCGGAAGCGCCGACGTTGATGCATCTTGTCGCGCATATCGGCGCCGGCGCCGGTGCCTATCTCGCCACGCTCGCCCTGCTCTACGCGCCGTCGCTATTCCGCATGCTTCGCGCCCGCCCGCAGCAGGCCTGAACGGGCGCAAAGCGTCTCATGTCCGCCTCGCGCTTTCGAAAGCGCGCGCCATTGCGAACCAGAGCGGCTTTTTTTGCATCGATAAATCGAACGGCAGCGGCCGGGGCAGCCGCTGTGCGAGAGGATCCTTTTTTCTGGCCGCATCGGTATAGAACGAATAGTTGTCGGCAAGTTCCCAGGCGATCACCATCTTGACCGCGGGAATGCGCAACACATTGTTCAGGAACTTCTCGGCCGTTTCGGCGATCATGGCGTCGCGCGTCGGAATGTCATCCGGGAACGTGTCGTCACGCACGTCGAACTCGGTGATGTAGATATCGACCTTGCGGTCGGCCAGCGCGTGAACAAACTCGATGAATCGCGCGGGGCTGTGAGGATAGCGCGGCTGCAAATGACCCTGCAGCCCGACGGCGTGCAACGGCACGCCGGCATCGCGCAGTTCGTCCACCAGCTGCAACAGGCCGCGGCGCACGGCCAGTCCCACCTCATCGTCGCGTTCGGTCTGCGCCTCGTTAAGAACCAGTTTGGTCTTCTTATCGACCGCAGCTACCCGCTCGAAGGCGCGACGCACATAACCGGTTCCGAACGCATCGTACCAGGGCCCGAGCCTGTAACCGCCGGGGGCCTTGTGGCCCGGCCAGAACGGCTCGTTGACGACATCCCATGAATGCAGCTTCCCTGCATAACGTGCGGCGACTTCCTCGATATAGCCGTCGAAGAATGCCTGTCGTTCCGGAACGCTCATGCTCCTGACCCACTGCGGAACCCAATCGTTCCAGATCAGGCAATGGCCGCGCATCGGAATGCGATAGCCTGCACAAAACTGCAGCAGCCGATCGGCACTTTCGAATCGCTTCGGTCCCGGCGCGGCACAATGGTTCCCATCTTCATCGCGATGTCGGTCGTAACAATTTCTGTATGCGTGGTGTAGAGCTCGCGATAGGCGACGTCCTTGTCGATGACGGGCCCCGCCGCCGCGCCGAATACAAATCCATTTTTCGCGGCAATCGAACCGAGCCCTTGCGACGGCGCCGCTTTCCAGCAGCTTCGCGCGGGCGGCAACACCCGCACCGGCGATAGCCGCAATCGCAGTTCGTCGCGTCAGCATCTGCATGACTGATCTCCATTACGTGAATCAGTCGTCGCTGCATCGAAGATATCGCGAAGCGACATCGCCATCGTTGCGTCGCAATAGTTCGATTTCGTGACGATGCTCGTCGAGGAAAGTTTTTCGGCATCGAGTTCCCATCGCTGAAGCAATGGGCATGTCGTCGGCTTCTATGCACGCATACCTCGGCCACATTGTCATCAGGAGATCGACATGTTGGAACCACCGACGCCGCCACGCCCCAGCCTTACTGTGGACGGCATTGAGATAAACATCGCCTCGCTTCCTCAGGCCGTCAATTCCATCGTGTCTGCCGCACAGGTCGGCGACAACTTCAGCGTCTGCACACTCAATCTAGATCATGTCGTTCAGCTTCAGCAACGCGCCGACTTCCGCGCCGCCTATCGCCGCGCGCGTTTTGTCACGGCCGACGGCTTTCCGATCGTCGTGTTAAGTCGTTTGTTAGGCGCAAGGATCGAGCGAACGACGGGAGCCGATCTCGTCGAGCCCGTATGTCAGGAAGCGCGCAGAAGAGGATTGCCGATTTTCTTTCTTGGTTCGACGGAACCAACGCTCGCGACCTCGGCAAGGCGGCTGTCTGAACAATTCAAGGGGTTGAAGGTGGCGGGATATCTTGCTCCCGGCCCTGACTTCGACCCTTACTCGGGCGAAGCCGACCATGCCATCGAGAGCATTCGCGCCTCCGGTGCGCGGCTTTGTTTCGTTGCGCTCGGCGCGCCGCGCCAGGAAGTGTTCGCCGCGCGCTGCCTCGACGAACTGAATGGAACCGGGATGCTGTGCATCGGGGCCGGGCTCGACTTCATTGCCGGCAAGCAGATCCGCGCACCCGCCATCACCCAGAAGATCGGTCTGGAATGGGCTTGGCGGATTCTCACGAACCGCGCAGGCTGGCGCCCCGCTACGCGCGCTGCATGACCGTCGTTCCGCGGCTTATCGCCCGCACCATTCCGCAAATCGTCAACGCACGCATGAGGAAAGCGGCATGACTTCCACACTGACGCTCGCGCTTCGCGCCCGTAATGCCAGCCCCGTCAAGGCGCTACCAGATCTGCCTCATCCACCCCTTCGACCCGCGCGGTGAAAAGGTTGGCGGCCTCGAAACCTATATCCGCGACTTCATCACCTTCCATCCCGCCGATACCGACCTGCTCTTCATCGGCGTGGATTCGCGCGGCGATCTCAAGCTCGGCGAAATTCACAACCTGACCTTCCGCGGTCGCACCTTCGAATTCCTGCCGATCCTGCACTACACCGACCAGCAGGCGCGCGAGGCGGCCCGCACCGTCCGCACATCCCTGACCGGCCAGTTCTTCATGGCGCTGCTGCGCCATTTCGGGCCGATCGCCCGGCTGATCCGGGCACGGCGCTGCTCGGTCGATCTGCGGCGGGTGGAATTTTCCTGGCTGCCGGCCATTCTCAGGCTGCCGTTCGTGCAGATGCTGCACGGCGAAGGCGTGCCGAAGCTGCAGATCGATTCGCTGCTCCGGAAATATTCCTTCGTCCACAACACCGGAGAGCGCTTTGCGGTCGCAATGAGCGACAAATTCCTTTGCGTCAATCCGTTCATTACGGAGCGGCTGCAAAGGACCTATCCGCAACGCAAGGACAAGATCGACACGCTCTGGACCTGGGTGAATACCGACATCTTCAAGCCACAGCCGATGCCTGACGGCACCTCGCCGTTCCGTATCGTGTTCGCGGGCAGGCTGGATGAATTCAAGGATCCGCCGCTGATGTTCCGCACCATCGATCGCCTGCGCCGGCGGCTGAACGGTGACGTCGTCTTCGACTATATCGGCACCAGCGATCCCAGCCGCTTCGCCGAATTTGCCGCCATCAAGGACATCACTGCCCGCCACGGCTTCAAGGATGCGGCCGGGATGGCCGCGACGCTGGCATCCGCGCACGCCGGTATCCTCACCTCCGAATTTGAAGGCATGCCGCGCTTCGTTCTGGAAACCCTGGCGGTGGGCCGCCCGGTCGTAGCGATGCATCTGCCGCAGCTCGAGCCGGTCATCCTCCATGGCGAAAGCGGATATCTGGTGACGCGGGCCGGCTCGACCGGGGACATGGCGGAAGCCCTCGTTGATCGCTTCATCGATGTCCGCGATGCGATCGATGCCGGCGAGATGAATGCCGTGCGGATCGCAGGCGCCATCAAGCCATTTACGCCGATGACGCAGCTGGCGCGCGTGTTTCGCTATCACCAGGAAATCCAGGATGCGCGCGGGATGACGGGGGCCTCGCCGGCTTATTGAGGACATCTCACGTGAACATCCTGATGCTGACCAGCGAGTTTGCCCCGGCGACCGGAGGTATCGGTACCTACGCCGGCGAGATCGCGTCCGCCGCCACCCGCCTTGGTGCGCGGGTGAAGGTCGTGGCTCCTGATTATGCGTGGGCCACCGCCGACGACGACGCATCCCTGCCCTTCGAGGTGGTGCGCTTTCGCGGCGGCCTGCATTCGATGCGGGATCTCCCGGCCAAGATCATGCTGGCCCGAAGCAAGGTCCGCGGGAACAGCTACGACGTGGTTCATGCCGCCGACTGGCCGTTCTTCATCCCACTGGCGCTTTCGCGATGGCGGACCCAGGCCCGCGTGGTGATGACCGTGCACGGCACCGAGATCAACGAGACCCAGACGCCGCTGAAGCGGCTCGCGATCCGCAGCGCCGGCGTTTTCGGACCGCGAACCCAGGTCGTCGCCAACAGCCGCTATACCCAAAGCCTGTTCCGCGAAAGGTTTGCCATCGACGCACGCCGCGTCAGCGCGGTGCGGCTCGGCGTGTCCGATTTCTGGTTCGGCCCGCGCAGACCGCGCGCTGTGGTTCGCCACGCATACCGGCTGGCACCGGACCGGCTCGTGATCGTCACCGTCGCGCGGCTGACGCATCGCAAGGGACATCATCTTACGCTCGCCGCGCTGGCCGCGCTGCCCGACGATTTGCGCAAGCGCATCAGCTGGCTGGTGATCGGTCCCGACGGCGAGGCCGGCCATGTCGCGGCGTTACGGCGCCTGGCCGATGCGGCTGATGTCGATGTCCGCCTGCTCGGCGCGCTGCGCAACGAAGATATCCGCGACATCTACGGCGCGGCGGACATGTTCTGTCTCACAGGCCTGCCGGAATCTCCGGCCGGGTCAGGGATTTGGCCTGGTCTATCTCGAGGCCGCGGCCGGCGGCCTGCCAAGCGTTGCCACTGCGGTCGGCGGCGTGCCCGACGCCGTTCTGGCCGGCGAGACCGGAATCCTGGTTCCACCCGACGTCGAGAGCATTTCGAAAGCTATTGCCGATCTCTGCCGGCGACCAGAACCTGCGGGCGATTCTCGCCGGCGGCGCGAGCGTCCACGCGCGAAACCTGTCGTGGGAGCGATGCGCCGCGGCGACATATGGATTGTCCTGCACGAACGACCGCGCGCAGCAAGCCATCGCGATGACTGCATGATTCGGCTGGTCACGATCGTCGCCCTCCTGATGCTCGCCACCAATGCGGCGCGCGCCGAAAGCGAGAACTGCCGCCGCAGCCGCGAATATCTGCTCGGCAGTCCCGGCGGCGACCTGACCCTGCCGCCACAGGCCTATAACGACCTGTTCAAGATCTGCTCGGCCACAGCTTCCATGTCGAACGTCAAGGATGCCTATATCCTCAGGGATGGCGGCATCGCGGTGGTGCCCAAGCAGGACAGCATCCCCGCAACCGCGGCCACGCTTTCGCAATTCTGCGACAATTATCCGCGGGCCACGCTGCGCTTTCTCACCCGCAAGGAAATGCAGTCGATCAAATCCATCGTCGGCATCGTCCAGATGTCATCCGGCTCGTCGACACCGTGCAAGAAGATCAAGGGCCTTTCCTGAGGCGGCAATCGAGAAGCCGCTTGGACATCATTCGGGAATCCCTGCCTTAAGCACCGCTATTTGCTTTTATCGGTCGCAGCCTTGCGCCGAACCCGACGGATGCGTTCCGGTTTGACCTTCGCGTGCGGGAGTTGCCCGCCAAATCGCTTTTGATTGAAAGGCACCGCACCGGAGCCCGCAACAATCTCGACGTCTTCAAGCTGCAACGGCTCGCCGCGCGCGGACAGCAAGGCGGGATATTCGATCTGCCGCCCGTTTGCGCGATCCCTGAAAACCACCTGCGGCCCTGCCGACTCCGCCAGCCAGTCGTCGCCCCATTTCTTGAGGGCGAGATAAGTCGGGAAAAAATCGCGGCCCTTTTTGGTCAACACATATTCGTAACGGCCGCCATGCTCCGGCAACGGCACGCGCGTCATCATGCCGAGATCGACGAACTTCTTCAGCCGCGCGCTGAGAATGTTCGGCGCCACGCCGAGATAGTATTGAAACTCGTCGAACCGCTTTGTGCCGTAATAGGCTTCCCGCAGCAGCAGGATCGACCAGCGATCGCCGACCACCTCCATGGCGCGGGCGATCGAGCACTCCTTATTGGTCAGACGGGAACGCTTCACGGTAGGTCTCGTAGTCCTTTGTCCCGGTGATTCCCGATCACTTATAGCAGGAGGGACGTGCTGTCGGCCCGCCCCTTTTCGTTCGTCAAATCGCTTTGCGCCAGGGATCAAGCCGCCGTCAGGCCGCCTGGCCCGCCGGCGGCCTGTGGCTTGACCGCGGCCTCCGGCTCGAGCGCGCGGCGGTGCGTCACCAGCACGCCCGTCTCGGAAAGCCTTTGCAGTTCCGCCTCGCTCACGCCGAGTTCGCGGAACACCTCCTTGTTGTGTTCGCCCTGGAAAGCCGGCGTGCCGATCGGCGTCAGCTCATCGCCGGAGAAATGCCAGGGACGGCCCGGCAATCGGTATTCGCCGCCGCTGCGATCCGGAACGAGCTGTACCGCACCCCAATAGTCGCTCCACTCCGACTTCGTCAGTTCCTTGATCGAGCGGATTTCGCCCATCGCGATCTTGGCTTCGTCGAACTGCGCATCGAGCGTCGCCATATCAGGGAATGTCAGCATCCAGGACTGGATGATCTGGTGCAACGCGCCGAAATTCAGCCGCCGCGCCGCGGCGCTGGAAAACCGCGGATCCTCCATCAGATCGACGCGCCGCATCGCGCGCAGCCAGGACGGAAACGTCCGGCTGCCGATAATGCTGGTAGCGACGGTGAAGTGCTCGCCCTGCGGACCCGTGAAGAACGAGCAATCGGTGGCGCCGAGCACCGCGGGCTCGGCGCCGATGTCGTCATCCGACAGGTCGACATGGGCGCGTTCGTTGACCGCGAGCAGGGTCGCCGCCATCGCGACGTCGATATACTGGCCCTGCCCGGTCGTCTTGCGGCTGTGCAGCGCGGCGAGGATGGCGATCACCGCCTGCAATCCGGCATAGACGTCGGCATGCGAGAGACTGTCGGTGCGCGGCTCCGTCAAGGCCTCGCCATAGTGGCGAACGCTGTTCTCGGTGAAACCGGCTTCGGCCTGCACCGTCGGAGCATAGGCCATCCGGCTGCGCCAGGGACCGCTCTGCCCGTAGCCGGTGATCGACGCATAGATCAGCCTCGGATTGCGCTTCGACAGCGTCGCGTAGTCGAGGCCGAAGAAGCCGAGCGTGCCCGCGCGAAAATTCTCCACCACGATATCGGCGGTGTCGCAGAGCTTCAGCGCCAGATCATAGGCGCCGGGAATGTTCAGGTTGATGCTGACATTGCGTTTGCCGGCGTTCTGCTGCGCATAATAGCCGGACATGCCGTCGGTGGACGGAAAGGCAAAGCGCGACACGTCCGGGCTTGGCGGCTCGACCTTGATGACCTCGGCGCCGAGATCCTGCAAGGTCCGCGCGCACAACGGACCGGCGAGCACGCGGGAAAAGTCGACGACGCGAATTCCGCTGAGAGGACCGGCCATGATCAGCGCCCCGCGAATTTGGCGAGGCCAGGCCCGTTCTTGCGGAACGAGGCAAGCCCGGTCTTCAGATCTTCCGAAGCCCAGATCGGCGCCTGCACCCTCGCCATCGCCTCGTCGGCCGCGGTCACGCCTTCGTTGACGGCGATGTGGGCCAGTTCCTTGGTCGCGGCGTGGGCGAGCGTCGGGCCTTGCGCGAACTCTTCCGCGATCGCCATCGTCGCCTTCTCCAGCGACTCCTCGGGCACCGTGAGATTGATCAGGCCCCATTTTTCCAGCGTCGGCGCATCGTAGCGCCGCGCCAGCATCGACATCTCCTTGGCGCGCAACGCGCCGATACGCTGCACCTGGCGCTGGATGCCGCCGAGCAATGGATGCAGTCCAAGCGTCGCCTCCACCGAACCGATTTTTGCCGACGACGCCGCGATGATGTAGTCGCAGCACAGCGCCAGTTCCAGGCCGCCGCCGAGGCAGACGCCATGAATGCTCGCGATCAGCGGGATCGGCAGCAACTCCATGAAGCGGAGGAACTCGACGCCGTTCAGGCGGCGGTTCTCGCTGCCGGAATCGCCACTGCCCTGCTCGACGCGCTTGTCGAAGATGTCGAGATCGGCGCCGGCGGAGAAATGCCGCAGCCCGCTGCGAATGACGATCGCCCGGCTGCCGGCATCTCGCGCCGCTTCGACCTGTTCGACGATGGCATTGATGAGTTTTGGCCCCAGCAGATTGTAGGGCCGATAGACCATGGTCAAAACGGCAATATTGCCGCGCTGCTCGCGCGTAATCAGTGCATCCTCGGACACCACGCACCTCCATTGTTGGACGCCGCGATGCGCGCCCTGCTTGTTCATTGCAGTCAGCTTACAGCATGACTTTCATTTTGCAAGTCATGCTGCGACAAATTAGATGATGATTATCATTTCACATGACTGACCCGCTCCGCTTGCAGACCAAGGTCCGGCCTGACCGGCTGCTATTTCCGGAAATGAGTCAGGCGCCACCGCACCAATTCGTCGGCGCCGGGGCCGGCTTGCGGCTGCACATCCTGAAGCTTGACGCGTTGCCCGGTCTCGTTGTCGACCCTCGCAAGCTTCACCGCATGTCCGGTCTTTCGATCGACAAATCTGAGTGGCGGCCCGGCATCGCCGGAAACCGCCCATTTGTCGCCCACCTGCAGCAGTGCCTGCAGCACCAGGATAGTGTCCCTGCCCTTCGCGGTCAGAACATATTCATATCGCTCGGGATTGGTCTGGTATTGCCGCCGCTCGACCAATTCATGGTCCTCAAGGTGTCTTAGCCGGTCGGACAAGGTTGCGTTGGTGACATCAGTCGACCGGCGCAAATCCTCGTACCTGCTCAATCCGAGCGAAAGGTCGCGCAGGATCAAGACGGCCCAGCGGTCGCCGATCGCCTCCAGGACGCCGGCGATCGAGCACGCCATCCCCTCAAAGCTTTTTGACTTCATAAAACACTTGCCTCCTAGTCACTCTTATCATTAGAGTGACTTGCTGTCGACCGCTATCTCCACTTCGGCAGGCCGCCCCCGGGGATCGCGGGGCCATCACCTTCAACGGAATGGGACCATGAACATGAGTGAGCTTCGCGACCTTGTCATCGATGCCCACGGCGGCATCGAACGCTGGAATAAAGTGAAAACCATCGAGGGTGACATGTCCATCACCGGCGGGCTGTGGGCCCGAAAGGGATGGCCGCTGGCGCTGAAGAACGTCCACGTCACGGCCGCCGCCGGCAAACAATGGATCAGCTACCAGCCGTTCACCGGCGAAGGCATGCGCAGTTCATGGACTCCCGACCGCACGGCAATCGAAACGCTTGACGGAAAGACCGTCAAGGATCGCAAAAATCCGCGCGCGGCCTTTGACGGCCACACCGTCGAAACCCCGTGGGACGATTTGCATCTCGCCTATTTCAGCGGTTACGCGATGTGGAATTACCTCAATACGCCCTTCATCTTCGCGCTATCCGGATTTCGTACGGAAGAAATCGAACCCTGGGACGAGAACGGCGACCAGCGCCGGCGGCTCAAGGTCACATTCCCGGATCATATCGCCACGCACTGCGCCGAGCAGGTTTTCCACGTCGATGGTGGCGGCCTGATTCGCCGGGTGGACTACAGCGCGCCTGTCGCCGGCGGCGCACCGACGGCGCATTACCTCGACGACTACAGGGATTTCCTGGGGATCAAGGTGGCCACGCGGCGGCGAGCGCTGCGCCGGAACGCCGACGGCACCTCAATTCCCGATCCGGTGTTCGTGGCGATCGAAATCGCCGATGTCCGTTTCTCGTGATTGGCCCTCGCCCGCCGGAGTATCAAATGATCGATACCGATGAAAAGCAGCACGTCGTAACCATCGACGTGAACGGCGCACGCCGGACCGCCACGGTCGAGGCACGCAAACTTCTGGTTCATCTGCTCCGCGACGATCTCGGCCTCACCGGAACCCATGTCGGGTGCGACACCTCGCAATGCGGCGCCTGCACCGTCGATATCGACGGACAGGCCGTCAAATCCTGCACGGTTTTAGCCGTGATGGCCAACGGCTCGTCGATCACGACAATCGAGGGTCTCGCGCCCGGCGGCGGCGCCCTGCACCCGATACAGGCGGCTTTCCATGAGCACCACGCCCTGCAGTGCGGCTTCTGCACGCCGGGGATGATCATGGCCGTCCGCCAGTTGCTCAGGCAGAACCAAAATCCGACCGAGAGCGAGATCCGCCACCACCTCGCCGGCAACATCTGCCGCTGTACCGGCTACACCAACATCGTGCGCGCAGTCCAATCCCTTAGCCCCGAGGCGCATCACCATGACTGAAGCCATTGCGACAAAGTATGTCGGCCAGCCGTTGCGGCGGCGTGAAGACTTCAAGTTCGTCACCGGCAAAGGCCGCTATACCGACGACATCAAGGCGCCGGGCATGCTGCATATGGCGGTGCTGCGATCGCCTCATGCGCATGCCGTCATCAGGCAAATCGATCTCTCGGCGGCAAAGGCCGCGCCGGGCGTGCGCCTTGTGTTGTCGGGCGCCGACCTCGCCGGCAAGATCGGCTCGATCGTTCCCAACTGGATCATACCGGGCACCAAGGTGCCGGACAGGCCGGTCGTCGCCATCGACCGGGTTCGTTTCGTCGGCGAATGCGTAGCCCTCGTGGTCGCCGAAACCCAGGCCATGGCGCACGATGCGATCGGGCTGATCGATGTCGACTATGAAACGCTTCCGGCCGTGATCGACGAGGAAGCCGCGATCCGCGACGGCGCCCCGCAACTGCACGACAATGTGCCGAACAACATCACCACCGTCTACAAGATGGGCGGCGGCGACTACGCCAAGGCGGCGCGCGAAGCCGACCAGGTCATCACGCTTCGCGTCGCCAACAACCGGCTGATCCCGACCTGCATGGAAACGCGCTCCATTCTCGCGGAGCCCAATGTCGACGGCACCCTGACGCTGTATTTGCAGAGCCAGGTGCCTCACATGCACCGCCGCTGGATCGCCGACACCGTCGGCATTTCCGAACATCAGTTGCGGGTCGTGGCGCCTGATATCGGCGGCGGTTTTGGCGCGAAGATGCACCTCTATCCGGAGGAATTGCTCTGCCCGTATCTGGCGCGCTTGCTCGGCGTGCCCGTCAAATGGTGGGAATCGCGCTCCGAAAGCCATCAATCCACCAACCATGGCCGGGCGCATACCGAGACGATGGAGATCGCCTTTCGCAACGACGGCAAGATACTCGGCCTGAAGCTCGAGACGCTGGGCAATGTCGGCGCCTATCTGTCGAACATGGCAAGCGGCGGGCCGACCGTGAACACGATCAATTTCGGGACCGGCGCCTACAAGATCGAGCATTATGCGGCGCGCTCCCGGGTGGTCGTGACCAACACCGTGCCGGTTGACGCCTATCGCGGATATGGCCGGCCCGAGGGCGCCTACATCGCCGAACGGGCGATCGACGCGGTCGCGCGTCACCTCAACCTCGATCAGGTCGAGATTCGTCAACGGAATTTCATTCAGCGCGCTGATTTTCCGTACAGGCCCTACAACGGGCCCGCGGTGATGTACGACAGCGGCGACTATGAGGGTTGCCTGGCCAAGGCGATGGAAGCCTTCGACTACGCAGCGCGCAGCAGCGAACGCGATCAATTGCGCGCGAAAGGCCGCTATCGCGGCATCGGGGTTGCGGCCTACACCCATATGTGCGGCATGGCGCCGTCACGCCGCCTCTCGCTGATGGGCTTTAACCGCGGCGGCTGGGAAAGCGCCCGGGTCAGCGTCGACTCCGGCGGCCGGGTGACGATCTTTTCCGGCTCCATGAGCCAGGGCCACGGCCATGTGACGTCGCTGGCGCAAATCGCCGCCGACGTCCTGCAGATTCCGATCGAGCACATCGACGTGGTGCAGGGCGACACACGGCAAGTGCAAGCCGGTCACGGCACCTTCAACTCCCGCTCCATGGCGGTCGGCGGATCCGGCGTTCATGTCTCCTCCACCCGTGTGGTCGCAAAGGCAAAGAAGATCGCAGCCGGCATGCTGGAAGTGGACGAAGCGGATGTTTCGTACCAGGCCGGCCAGTTCACCATTCCGGGGACCGACATCGCGCCGTTGACATTCGGCAAGGTGGCCCGCATGGCCTATGTCGGCCACAAGCTGCCGGACGGAATGGAGCCGGGTCTCGACGAAACCGTGTTTTACGATCCAAAGGGCATGGGCGCGCCGTCGGGAATCCACATGGCCTATGTCGAGGTCGATCCGGAGACCGGGATCGTGGACATCCTCGATTATGTCGCCGTCGACGACGCCGGCACCATCATCAATCCGCTGCTTGCCGCGGGTCAAATTCACGGCGGCGTCGTGCAGGGCATCGCGCAGGCGCTTTATGAAGAAGTGAGCTACGATCCCGATAGCGGGCAGTTGATGACGGGATCGCTGCTCGACTATGCGGTGCCGCGCGCCGAACACGTTCCCGGCATCCGGTCGCTGTTTCAAGAGACGCCCTCCCCCACCAACCCGATCGGCGTCAAGGGCATCGGCGAGAGTGGATCGATCGCGGCGCCGCCATGCATGGTTCACGCCGTGCTCGATGCGCTTTCACCGTTCGGGATCAAGCATCTCGACATGCCGATGACGCCGCCGCGCGTCTGGTCGGCGATCCGGACCGCACGCGAAGGAGCAGGCCGATGATCCCGGCGTCATTCGACTATGTCCGCGCAAGCTCGCTCGTAGAGGCCATCGGCCTGCTGCAGAAAGACCTCGACGGCAGCAAGCTGGTGGCCGGCGGCCATACGCTGATCCCGACACTGAAACTGCGGCTGGCATCGCCGGCGCTGCTGATCGACATCACCGGGATCGAGGAACTGAAAGGAATCGAAATCGGCGACCGCATCCGGATCGGCGCGCTGACCACCCATGCCGAACTGCTGATGTCAGAGCCGCTGCGAAAGGTGCTGCCGATCTTCCACCAAGCAGCCGACATCATCGCCGACCCGCAGGTGCGCAATCGCGGCACGATCGGCGGCTCGCTGGCAAATGCCGACCCTGCGGCCGACTGGCCGGCGGTCGTTGTCGCCCTGAAGGCCGAACTGGAGCTGGCCGGCCCGGCGGGCCGGAGGCGTGTCGCGGCAAAGGATTTTTTCGTCGACATCATGACCACCGCGCTCGAGCCAGGAGAAGTGCTGGTGGCGATCCACATTCCCCGTCCCAACCCAGCTGCGCAGTTCCGCTATCGCAAGATCCGCCATCCCGCGAGCGGCTATGCCGTGGTCGGTGTCGCCGTCGCGCTGTGCCTGCGCGAAGGCGCTCGTTTCGGAAGCCGCGATCGCGATCACCGGCGCAACCGGCCGGGCGTTTGCGGCGGATTCCGCCAGCGCGCATCTGATCGGCAAGCCGCTATCGAGCGAAATCATTGCACGGGCCGCCTTGCTTGCCAGTGAACAGGCCGAGTGCCTGTCGGACCATTACGCCTCGGCGGATTACCGCAAGCATCTGGTCAAGACCGAGGTTGCGAGGGCGTTGGCATCGCTGAGCTAATGCCCCGCCGCTGCGCGTGCGTGAATGCGTTCGGACTGCAGCTGGCACGCTGCCGCCTCATGAGCCGGTGCGAGCGACAGGCGAACGGCGACGTGCTTGTGATAGGGCGTGCCGGCGATGGGATCGCGATTGCCGCTCTCGGTGAGCAGGTTGATCCGCGGCCCGCTGGTAAGACGCTCGCCGTCGGCTGCGGGATAGGACTGACCGTAGCCATGCGGAAGCGCGAGTTGGCCGTTCCGCATGGAGTCGTCGATCTTGCAACGGACGATGAGACGTCCGACCGCCGATTCAATGGCGATCCAGTCGCCATCGCTGGCACCCAACTCGCCGAGGTCAGCTGAATTGATCAACAACGCGCCGTCCGGATCGTCGCGGCGCCACGCCGGATCGCGAAATATCTGATTGGCATTGAACATGCGCCGCTGCCCGGCCGCCAGCATGAACGGAAATTCCTTCGGCGCGCCCGCAGTCTCGGGATCCAGACGTGCGAGCCATTCGAGCATGCCGGGCACCGCGAGCCGCACCTTGCGATCGGGATGGCCGACCAGAGACCAGACCTCGCGTATTCGTGGTGCGTGATGGCCGCGCCTTGCCGCGCGCCAACGATGGCGTCGAACAGCGCGTCGCCCAGCGCCTGATCCGGAATGTCATCCGACGCGCCGATCGCCCGCCGCACCGCTTGCGGCGACCGTTTTGCGCAAAGCAGCGCTGCGTTCCACATCGGTGCTGCGGCCGCCGTGCCGTCGGGCAGCGTTTGTCCGAGCGTATGGTACAGCACCAGCGGCGCGACCGCTGCTACGGACGGATTTTCGCCGATAAAGGCGCGAAACGCCGCGGCGAATTCCACCCGCGAACGCCGGGCGGCTTCCCTTAGCGGCGCCAGCACATTGTCGCCGGGCAGAAAACCCAATGCCCGGGCAAGCCGCGTGTAGATTTCAGGTTCCGGCAACGTGCCTTCGAGCGGCGGCAATACGCCGGCGCGGACGTGAAAATAGTTGGTCGGGAATTCGAAGTTGAACAGCGTGAACTCGGTCTTCTCGTACTGCGAAGAGGCCGGCAACACATAATGCGCGAGCCGCGCGGTCTCGGTCATGGCGACATCCACCACCACGCAAAGCTCGAGCGATCGCAGCGCGCGTTCAACGGCTTCGGTATTGGCCGCGGTGTTGGCCGGATTGGAGCTGTCGATCCAGACGCCGCGCAACCGGTCGGGATGCTCGCCGAGCACCGCATCCGGAAAGATGTTGGGTGGCAACAGCCCGCCAATGACCTCATCGCCGGTCGGCGAAAATTTCTGCCCCGGCGAATTGCCCCACAGCGGCTGCAGCCAGCTATGCAGCTGGTTGGTGCCCTTGCGGCCAAAGCTGCCGGTCAGCATGATCAGGAGCTTTTCGAGGTACGAGTTGAGCGTCGAGTTGACGCCCTGCTGAATGCCGAGCTCGACGCGAACCACCATGGCTTTTGCGGCCGCGATCATGGCGGCGCAGCGCTCGATATCGGCAATTGAAATCTCCGCCGCGGCGGCCCACTCCTCCACCGGGATATCCAGCAACGCCTGCCTCACCTCGGCGTAACCGACCGTGTGCTCGCTGATGAAGTCATGGTCGATCGCATCGGACCGGACCAGCGTTGCCAACAGCGCGCCCAACAGAAACGCATCGGCGCCCGGGCGAACCGCGAGATGCAGATCGGCCATCTCGGCAGTCTCCGACCGGCGCGGATCGACCACAATGAGTTTTCGGCCGGGATCCTTGCGGATCTGGTTGAGATGGTCGCGGGCATTGGGGAAGCCGTGCGCAATCCACGGATTGGCACCGATCACAAGGAGCAGATCGCAGTGGTGGACATCTTCGGCGGTGTGGCAAGTCTGGCTGCCGAACATGTGCCCGTTGATCCAGAAGTCGCCGGTTTTCTCCTGCGACAGCGCATTGAAAACATTGCGCGAGCCGAGCGCGCGCAGGAACGCATTGGCATAGGCGCCACCGGCATGGTTGCCCTGGCCGCCACCGCCATAGAGCGCCATGCTCTTGCCGCCGTGGCGATCAACGAGGCTGCGCACCCGCTCCGCGATCTCCGCAATCGCCACGTCCCACTCGATGGCGTCGAAACCTCCGTCGGCGCGACGACGCAGTGGCGTGGTGAGCCGGTCCTTGTGGTGCGCATAGTAGGGAATGCGCGCGGCCTTGTTGCAGAGGTAGCCCTGCGATTTCGGGCTGGACCGGTCACCCCGGACCTTCTCGACATGCCCGTCATTGACCAGCACCTCGATCCCGCAATTGACGTAACAGAGATTGCAGGCCGTCTTATGCCAGATGCCGGTCATGTCGACTTCTCCGTGTGGTCGCAATTACCTGCCGCGCGCGGCTACGGCGCAACGTCTGCCGTCCGGCCGCGAGAACGTCGTCGGATAGCTTCTGGTCGCTGACTGCACGCGCGAGCGCGATCGAACCCATCATGGTTGCCAGCGCACCGGCGGCGATCCGGCGCGCCTGCTTCAGCGATTTTTCCGGAAACAACCGGGCGAGGACGCCGATCATTTCGTCGAGCTTGCCGGCGAATATGCGGCGTGCTTCCTCGCCTGAGCGCGCGAGGTCGGCGCCCAGGGCGGGCAACACGCACCCATGTGCCCAATCATCACGATGACCGGGGCTCAGATATGACTCAACGACGACGTCAAAGCGCTCGTTGGGCGGAATTCCCTTCAGGAGCTCGCGCCAATGGGAGATTATTTGATCCATTGCAAGGGCAGATGCCTCGACCGCCGAGCGCTTCCCGCGATTCGAAATAGAAGTAGAAACCGCCACGGGTGAGACCCGCGCGCCTCATCAAATCAACCAGGCTGATGCCGTCGGCGCCGCGTTGACGCAGGGCAAGAGAGGCTTTTTCGATAATCCGCCTCCGGGTCTCCGGCCCATGGCCCTTCACGTAGCGCATTGCCGGCTCCGCGAAAAATTCGCAGGAAATCGGGAGGCAGCGGCAAGCATGCTCACCTCACCATTTTTCGCCGAATGGCCGAAGCTCGGTCAGGAACGACCATGCCGAACGATCCTGGTTATAGAGGTGCCACAGCTCGTCGGCGATGGCCGATGGCTTGATAAAGAACGCGTCCGGCGTGTCGCGATAGCGTTCGCGCATTCGCGGCACGTCGATCACGGCGTCGATCAGGACATAGGCGACGTGGACGCCGCGCGGTCCGAGATCGCGCGCGATCGATTCCGACAGAATGCGCTGGGCCGCCTTGGTCGGGGCGAAGCCGGCAAAATTCGCCTTGCCGCGAATGGAAGAGGTGTTGCCGGTGACGAGGATCGCGCCATTGCCCGCCTTGATCATGTCCGGCGCCACTTCGCGCGCCAGATAGAGCAGGCCCATGACATTGACCTGAAAATTCCGATCGAGCAATTTCGGCTCGATTTCGAGAAACGTCCCCCACCCGCCTCCCACCGCGTTATGGATCAGCAGATTCGGGGAACCGTATCGTTTGCGGACGTCAGCAACGGCTTCCGCGACCTGGCTCTCGCTGGAGACATCGCAGATCACCGCATGCGTGTCAGGAAGCTCCTGCTCCAGCGCGCGGATTCGTTCCGGCGACCGGGCCAGCGCGATGACGCGAAATCCCTCGCGCGCGAAGCGCCGGACAATCGCGGATCCGGTGCCGGGACCGACACCCGTAACAATGGCAATGGGTTTGTCAGCCACCGGAGCCTCGCCAGGACCGGTATCGTCGGAACAGGGTTTTACAAGGCATCGGCGCACCAGACGTCGGTTGCGATGGCGCCATATTAGATGATATATCATCATTCAATGCAACAGCATTAAGGGGACGGTCGACTGGGGACTTGTTGCCAGATACCTTATTGCCCGACGAAGGCCGGTTTGCGCTTGTCGATGAAGGCGCGCACCGCCTCCTTGTGATCGGTCGTTCGCGCCGAGCGGACCATATTCTCCGCCTCCTGGTCCATCGAATCCAGGAAGTCGGCCGACACGGCGTGGTCGAGGTTGTCCTTGATGCGGGCCAGCGCAATCGACGGCCCCTCCGACAGCGATTTTGCAAGCGCGAACGCGGCTTCGCGCAGTTCGGTGTCGGGCACCACCCGGTTGACCAGACCGAGCGCCTCGCAGCGGCGCGCATCGATCCGTTCCGACAGGAACATCAATTCCCGCGCCCGCGACGTTCCGACCAGCCGGGTCAATAGCCACGCGATGCCATAGTCCCCGGTCAGCCCGATGCGGGCATATCCCGTGGACATGATCGCGGATTCAGCGGCAATGCGGATATCGCAGGCGAGCGCAAGCGCCATCCCGGCGCCGGCCGCCGGTCCCGGAAGCGCTGCGATCGTCGGCTTTCGCACCGCCACCAGCGCACCGGTCAAGGTGCGCTGCTTGGTCTGGAGATCGGCAACGCGCTCCTCGAACGATATTTCCTTCTTGTTCGAATTGTTGCCCATGCCCTTGACGTCGCCGCCGGCACAAAAGGCCGTGCCCGCGCCAGTGATCAGCAACGCGCCGACGTTGGCATCGTCGCCGCATTGCTTGATCATCCGCCGCAAGGCCGGCGTCAGATGATCGGAGAGCGCGTTACGCGCCTCCGGGCGGTTGAGCGTGATGACCGCGACACGGTCCCGGATTTCGCACAACAACTCGCCGGTACCAGTGTCGATCTCGATCCGGAACTCCGTCATTTCACGCTCCCTTGCTCACTCGCGCCGCGAAGGACTTTACGCGACCTTCAATGCCGTCTTGTGTTCGACGCCGACAAATCCCGCCAGCCGCTGCAGGATAATGCGTTCGGCGTCGGCCATGATGCGGTCGATCAGCTCCTTGACGGTCGGAACGTCCTTGATCAATCCGGCCACCATGCCGCAGCTCCAGGCGCCCGCATCCATGTCGCCGTCGATCATGACCTTGGGATAGACGCCCGCGACCTGATCGTGGATATCCTCGATCTTGAGGCTCCTGCCTTTTTCACGCTCGATCTCGAGCAGGCGATCGACGCCCTTGTTCTTCAGCACGCGCTCGGTGTTCCTGATCGCGCGCATCACAAGCCTGGTATCGAGCTCGCTCGCGGCGACCAGCGCCTGCTTGACGTTGTCATGCACCGGGCGCTTCCTTGGTGGCGATGAAGCGCGTGCCCATGTTCATGCCGGCTGCGCCGAGCGCAAGCGCCGCGACGAGGCTGCGCGCGTCCGCCATGCCGCCCGAGGCCACGAACGGAATCTTCAGCTCTTCGGCCGCGCGCGGCAGCAGGATCATGTTGGGCATGTCATCTTCGCCGGGATGGCCGCCGCATTCGAAACCGTCGACGCTGACGGCATCGCAGCCGATCTGCTCGGCCTTCAGCGAATGCCGGACCGAGGTGCATTTGTGGATGACCTTGATGCCGGCCGCCTTCAGCGCCGGCATGTATTGCTCCGGGCTGCGTCCTGCGGTCTCCACGATCTTGATGCCGCCTTCCCGGATGGCGGCGATATATTCCGGATAGGGCGGCGCGGTGAAGGACGGCAGGAAGGTCAGGTTCACGCCGAACGGCTTGTCCGTCATGTCATGGCAGCGCGCGATCTCCTTGGCCAGCAATTCCGGCGTCTTCTGCGTCAGGCCGGTGATGATCCCGAGCCCTCCGGCATTCGACACCGCGGCGGCGAGTTCGGCAAATCCGACAAAATGCATGCCGCCCTGGATGATCGGATGTTCGATGCCGAACATCTCCGTAATTGCTGTCTTCACGTTGGCCTCCAATAGGTTTGCGATGGCCGAGCTTTGCTGGCCCGTTGCTTGCGGTCAATGGACGATTTCGAGCAGGCCCGCGGCTCCCATGCCGCCGCCGACGCACATGGTGACGACGGCGTATTTGGCCTTGCGCCGGCGGCCCTCGATCAGGGCGTGGCCGGTCAGGCGCGCGCCGGTCATGCCATAGGGATGACCGACCGCAATCGAGCCGCCGTTGACGTTGAGCTTTTCCGGATCGATGCCGAGCTTGTCGCGGCAATAGATCACCTGCACCGCAAAGGCCTCGTTCAGCTCCCAGAGATCGATATCGTCGATCTTCAGTCCATGCCGCTTGAGAAGCCGCGGTACGGCGTAGACCGGGCCGACCCCCATCTCGTCGGGTTCGCAGCCGGCCGCAACGAAGCCGCGGAAGATGCCGAGCGGTTTCAGGCCCTTTTGCGCCGCGAGCTTGTCGCTCATGATGACGGCCGCACTGGCGCCGTCCGAAAGCTGGCTGGCATTGCCGCCGGTGATCGTGAAACCCGGGCCCTTTGCCGGCTTGACGGTGGCGAGGCCTTCGGCGGTCGTATCGGGACGCGGCCCCTCATCGGTCGAGAGCGTCACCTGCTGATAGGACACGGCCCCGGTGGCCTTGTCGGTAACCGCCATCGTGGTCTTGATCGGCGCGAGTTCGTCGTTGAACCGGCCGCCCTGCCGGGCCGATGCCGTGCGGCGCTGGCTCTCGAGGCTATATTCGTCCTGACGCTCACGCGAGATGTCATACCGCTTCGCCACGATCTCGGCGGTATCCAGCATCGCCATATAGGCGTCGCCTTTCATGGCGAGCAGCTCCGGATCGACGGCGTGAAAATTGTTCATCTGGTTGTTTTGCACCAGGCTGATGGACTCGCCGCCGCCGCCGATCGCGACTTCGACGCCGTCGAAAATCACCGAACGGGCGGCCAACGCAATCGCCTGCAGGCCGGAGGCGCACTGGCGATCGATGGTCGTTCCGGCTGTCGTCACCGGCAGTCCCGCGCGCAGCAGCGCCTTGCGCGCAATGTTGGTGCCGGTGGTGCCCTGCTGCATGGCGCAGCCCATCACGACATCTTCCACCTCGGCAGGATCGACCTTCGCCCGCGACAGCGCGGACGAGATGGCATGACCCAACAGGGTTGCGCCTTCGGTATTGTTCAGCGCTCCCTTGTAAGCCTTGCCGATGGGCGTGCGGGCCGTCGAGACGATCACAGCATCAGTCATTCTCTTACCTCTGATTGGACGCGGCCTTGCGAACCGCATCGGAAGCGACGTTGGATTCGTCCTGTCGCGCGTAGCGCATCAGGTGATAGGTGGGATCGCCGAACTGGACATTGATGGCGGAGATTCGCTTGAAGTAGTGGCCGACATTCAATTCGTCGCTCATGCCCATGCCGCCGTGCAGCTGGATCGCCTGCTCGGCGACGAAGCGCGCGGCGTAACCGACCTTGGTCTTGGCGCCGGATGCCAGCCTCGATCCATGCGGCTCCCCGGCCGCGAGACTGAGGTTCACATGCTGGGTGAGCGAGATCGCCTCTTCGAGCGCGATGAACATGTCGACCATGCGGTGCTGCAGCACCTGAAAACTCCCGAGCGCGACGCCGAACTGCTTGCGGGTCTTGCTGTATTCCAGCGTCGCCGAATTCAGCTCGGTCATGGCGCCTACCGCTTCCGCGCAGAGCGCGGCGATGGCGCGGTCGCGGCAGGCTTCCAGCGCGGCGATGCCCTCGCCTTCTGTCCCCAGGAGCTGGCTCGCCGGAACCTGCACATTCATCAGCGTGACTTCGGCGGCGCGCCGGCCATCGATGGTCTTGAAACCCTGCAAATGGAGATTGGGCGAATGGCGATCCACGACGAACAGGCTGATGCCGCCGCGATCGCGCGGATCGCCCGAGGTGCGGGCCGACACGATCAGCTTGTCAGCCCACGGCGCGCCGATCACCGCGGCCTTGGTGCCGCTCAGAACGTAGTTCTCACCCTGGCGCCGCGCGGTCGTGGCGATGTTGTTGAAATCGTAGCGTGAGCGCCCTTCCGCCCAGGCCAGCGTCCAGATCGATTTACCGGCCATGATGTCGGACAGAAATGCTTCGCGCTGCGCCTTCGAACCGATCTCCTCGATGAGGCCGCCTGCGAGAACCACAGTCTCGAAAAACGGCTCGACCACCAGATGGCGGCCGAACTCCTGCATGACGATCATCGTCGCCAGCGGACCGCCGCCAAGGCCGCCGGCGCTTTCCCGGAACGGGGCCGCGCACAAGCCAAGTTCGGCAAAGGCTTTCCAATGTGCCCTGCTCCATCCCTCGTCGGTTGCCACGATCTTGCGGCGGGTGTCGAAATCATACCGATCGCGCAGCAGCCGCTGAATGCTGGATCGAAGCAATTCCTGTTCTTCGGTGAGCTGGATATCCATCTGATACCTCGTGCGATGCGGTTACAGGCCCAGCACCGCTTTTGCGATGATGTTGCGCTGGATCTCGTTCGATCCGCCGTAGATGCTGAGCTTGCGTGAGTTCAGGTATTTTTCGGACGCGGTGTGCCCGTAGTCCGGGCCCGGCATGAAATGATTGGCGCTGACCGGATGCTCGCGAATGGCAAGGCCGTAATTGCCGATCGCCTGATGGGTCAGATCGGTGATGCGCTGAAAGATCTCGGTGCCGCGGATCTTGAACAGCGAGGCCGCTGGTCCCGGATTGATGCCGCGCGACATCTGGGCGACGACGCGCAACTCCGTTGCCTCCAGCGCCAGCACGTCGAGCTCGACGCGTGCGATGTCCTTGATGAACTCGCCATACGACGGATCGTCCTCAGTCGATCTCGGTCTTCACGATCTGCTTGAGCCGGTTCAGGTAACGCGTTGAGCGCCCGATGCCGGCCATGCTGGTGCGCTCGTTGCCGAGCAGGAATTTTGCGTAGGTCCAACCCTTGTTTTCCTCGCCGATCAGGTTCTCGACGGGAACGCGCACGTCTTCGAGAAAGACATCGTTGACCTCGTGCGAGCCGTCGATGGTGATGATGGGCCGCACGGTCACGCCGGGCGATTTCATGTCGATCAGCAGGAACGAAATGCCGGCCTGCGGCTTAGCCGTGGGGTCGGTCCGCACCAGGCAGAAAATCCAGTCGGCATGCTGCGCCAGTGTCGTCCAGGTCTTGTGACCGTTGACGACGTAGTGATTGCCGTCACGAACCGCTTTGGTCCGGACCGATGCCAAATCGGAGCCCGAGCCCGGCTCCGAGTACCCCTGGCACCACCAGTCCTCGCCCGAGAGAATTCGCGGCAGAAATTTCTTCTTCTGCGCTTCATTGCCAAACGTGTAGATCACCGGGCCGACCATGGTGACGCTGAACGCCAGCGGCGGCAGCGTCCCGGCACGCGATGTCTCCTGTTCGAAGAGGAAGCGCTGCGTGATCGACCAGCCCGGTCCGCCATATTCCTTCGGCCACAGCGGCGCGATCCATCCCTTCCTGTGGAGGATCCGGTGCCACAGCAGCATCTGCTCCTTGGTCAGGTCGGTCTCGGGGTTGGGAACGCGCATTTCCTGCGGATAGTTCTCCGCGATGAAGGCGCGCACCTCGTCGCGAAACGCCGCGTCCTCTCTGGAAAGGCTGAGTTCCACCGCGACGCTCCCGCTACCACTTCTCGCCGAACGGGCGTATTTCCAGCTCGAAGGTCCAGGCGCTCTTCGGCTGCTGGTAGAGCTGCCAGTAGGATTCCGCGACCGAGGACGGCGGCATCAGCAGATCGGGATCGTCCAGCGCGCCCGGCCCCAGCGCCTCGATCCGCCGCTGGCGCACCCATTCGGTATTGACGCCGGAGTCGATGATGAGATGGGCGACGTGGATGTTCTTCGGGCCCAGTTCGCGCGCGGTGGCTTGCGCGACCGCGCGCAGGCCGAACTTGGCGCTGGCGAATGCCGCATATCCGGTTCCGCCGCGCAAGGACGCGGTCGCGCCGGTGAAGAAGATGTTGCCTTTGCCGCGCGGCAGCATCAGGCGCGCTGCTTCGCGGCCCGCCAGGAAGCCGGAGTAACAGGCCATTTCCCAGACCTTTCGGAATACGCGCTCGGTCGTATCCAGAATGGGGAAATTGACGTTGGCGCCGATATTGAAGATGCAGACCTCCAGCGGCGCATGCTTGTCGGCATCGCCGAGGAACGCCGTGATCTCTTCTTCCTTGCGCGCGTCGAGCGAGCGCGCGTGGATTTCGCCGCCGGCCGCCTCGATCTCCTTCACCAGCGGTTCGAGCTTGGCGCCATTGCGGCGCCCGGCGAACACCGTGAATCCCTGCGACGCAAACTTCTTTGCGATTTCGCCGCCGATATAGTCACCGGCGCCGATCACGGCCACGGTCGCGTTTCTCTTCTGCAAGGTATTCTCCCGGTCAGGTTAGAGTCTGTCGTCTTCCGGATCGGCGCCGGCACTCGCCGGCCAATCCGCGGCTTAATCACCCGCTCTGCAGGGATTCTGCGAGCTTATGCTTGAGGATTTTTCCGGTTGAAGTGGCCGGCAAGGCATCGAGCACGATGATTTCCGACGGTCGTTTGTATGAGGTGAGTTGTCGGGCTGGCGAAGGCCATCAGGTCGGATGGTTTTGTCCGCGACCCCTGCATGAGTTGCACGAAGGCGACAACTTCCTCATTGCCGTCGACGGCGCGGCCGACCACGGCGGACTGCACTACGTCCTTGTGCGAATTGAGCACGGCCTCGACTTCCGCCGGATAGACGTTGAAGCCGGAACGGATGATCATTTCCTTGGTGCGGCCGACGATATAGAGACAATCGCCGTCGAAGCGCGCGAGGTCGCCGGTATTGAACCAGCCCTGCAAATCGATCGCCTTCGCCGTGAGATCAGGCGCGCGGTAGTAGCCGCGCATTACATTGCGGCCTCGCACATGAAGTTCGCCGACCTCACCATTCGCCACCGGTATGCCGTCGATGGTCCTGACGCGGGCCTCGACGCCCGGCAGCACCGTTCCGACCGCCTGGTCGCCGCGGGGCGCATCGAAGCGCACCCCGGATATTCCGGGCGAGCACTCGGTGATGCCGTAACCGTTGGAAAGCGGCAGACCGAACTCGCGTTCGACGCGCGACTTCAAATCGAGGTCGAGCGGCGCGCCGGCCACCGCGATCAGCCGCAGCGATCCGCGCTCGAGCTTCTTGAGGCCCGCCACCGCCTTGTATTCCAGCAGGCGCTGATAGGTCGCAGGCACGCCGTTGAGGATGGTGATTCCCTCCTCGGCGATCGCCTTGGCCAGCGCAGCGGGATCATACTTGCTGACCAGCCGGACCGTGCCGCCGACCATCAGGGTCATGATCAACAAGGAAATGCCGACGATGTGCGAGATCGGCAGCACGATATACACCTTGTCGCTTGCCTCCATCCGGCGGAAATCCGCCGTGGTCTTCGCGCTGATGAGCAGGTTTTCGTGGGTGAGCATCACGCCTTTGGGCGTACCCGTGGTTCCCGATGTGTAGATCAGAACGGCGACCTGTTTTGCCGGATCCTTCTCGACCGGCTCGGCCGTCGGTGGCCTCGTTCAGCGCGCCGACACCGATCGCCCTGAAAGGCCCCAACTGGCGCACCTCGGCACCATAGCGCTCCGCATGCGCCGCCGCCTCCCTGGAAACCTCCGGGGTCAAAAACATCCGCCGCGCGCCGCTGTGATCGCGGATCTGGTCCAGCTCGCGCGGCGACAATCTGGGATTGGCGACGATCGCCCATGCGTCGATCCGGCTTGCCGCCAGCAGCAGGGCGGCCAGCGCGATGCAGTTTTCGCTGACGATGATCATGCGGTCGCCGGCCCTGACGCCGAGCGATTTAAGTGCAGCGGCGACATCCGCGACCGAGCGGTCGAGTTCGCCATAACGTCCACGAAGTCCCCTCCTCGACCAGCGCAACGCGGTCGGGCGTGCTGGAGACATGGGGGTCGACGACCTGATGAATGCGGCGAGGAATCTCAGCGGCGATCTCGACGAGACGGATCGCTTCCGACTGCTTCGCCACGGCCAACCTCCCAAATTCGTTGCGCCGCCTTCCCGCGGCCTTATCGACTTCCCAACTAAAGGTTCTTTTTTAGAACTTGTCAATCGCTATTCTGGCCGGGCCACTCACTGAACGGTGAGGAAATGGCGACAGATGCTTGTTAGCAGAACCAGCCGACAAACCCGGTTTACAATGATCCGAAAGGCCGGTATTGATTAGGTACTAAATAAGAACTTATGGGAGACGAGGATGGCGGAAGGGTCGCGGCGTAGCAATACTGGTCGGCGCGGGCGACGCCATCGGCGCGGCCGTGGCCCGGCGCTTTGCCAAGGGCGGCTATGCCGTCTGCATCTGCCGGCGCGACGCCGCCAAGTCGCAAGCACTGGTCGACGAACTGAAGGCCGCGGGCCTCGAGGCCCACGCGTTCAGCGTCGATGCCCGTCAGGAAGCCGAGGTTCAGAACCTGTTCGCGGACGTCGAAAAGAACATCGGGCCGATCGAGATTTGTCTCTTCAACGCCGGATCGAACGTCAACAAGCCGCTGTTGGAGACTACTGAAAAACTGTTCTTCAAGGCCTGGGAACTTGCCTGTTACGGCGGTTTTCTGGTCGGGCGCGAGGCAGCGCGCTACATGCTTTCGCGCGGCCGCGGCACCATCTTCTTTACCGGAGCTACCGCCAGCGTTCGTGGCGGCCAGGGTTTTGCGGCATTCTCCTCCGCGAAATTCGGACTTCGCGCGGTGGCGCAGGCGATGGCGCGCGAACTCGGGCCCAAGAATATCCATGTCGTGCATCTGCTGATCGACGCCGGCGTGGACAGCGAGGCGATCCATCAGCGCATGAAAGCGGCGAAAGGGATCGAGGCCAGCGAAATCCCGGCGGACAGCCTGACGAAGACGTCGTCCATCGCGGAAGCCTATTGGTTCGCACATCAGCAAACCCGGGACGGCTGGACCCACGAGCTCGATCTACGGCCGTCCGTGGAGAAATGGTAGGAGGACCCAATGCCGGACCTGACAATATGGGGCGTAGGAACCAGCCGCACGATTCGGCCGCACTGGGCCATGCAGGAACTGGGCCTGACCTACAAGACGATACCGATCGGACCGCGCACCGGCGAGACCAAGACGGCGGAATACACCAAACTCAACCCGCGTCAAAAGGTGCCGCTGCTGCAGGACGGCGACTTCTGTATCGGCGAAAGTGCGGCGATCGTCGCCTACCTCTCGCGAATGTATTCGACGCCGGAGCGATCGCTGATTCCGGAACCGCCGCGCGAATACGCGGCCTGGCTGGAATGGTGCTTCTTTATCGTCACTGAACTCGACTCCACCAGCCTTTACGTCATGCGCCGGCACCGGGCGGATGCGCTCGGTCCGATCTACGGCGTTGCGCCCGAGGTCGTCGCCAAGGCCGGTGAGTATTTTCGCGAGCAGTTACGCCATGTCGAGGTCGCGCTCGGCGACGGCCGGCAGTTCCTGATGGGCGACAAGTTCACCAGCGCCGACATCCTGCTGACGACCTGCCTCGATTGGGCGATCGCCTACGGCGTCGGCATTTGCGACAACGCACACCCCTATCTCGAACGCATCCAGGCACGGCCCGCCTATCAGCGCGCCAAGGAAGCGAATGTCCCGCTGGCGCCGATCGTGCCGGTGCAACAAAAAGCCTGACCGGATTACACCGCTACCCGGACCGATTTTTCGCTGACCATCTTGTCGATAGCGCCGTCGTCGTAACCGAGATCGCGCAACACTTCGCGTGTGTGCTCGCCAACGCGGGGCGCCGGTCCGCCGATCGCGGCCTTGTTGATTTCGAACTGCGCCGCAGGCTTTGGCTGCCGCACCCGCCCGACCATCGGCTGATCGAACTCCGCGATGATGTCGCGCGCGACCACCTGCTCGTTATGGATGATCTCGCCGCGGCGCAGGATCGGCGCGCAGGGAACGTCGGCGGCATCGAGCCGTTCCAGCCATTCGGCGGTGGTGTGCTGGGCGATGTATTCCGCCATCTTGTTGATGCGGGCGGTGGCGTTGACCGAACGCGCCGACGGCGTCGCAAAGCGCGGATCCTTGGCAAGTTCGGGATCGCCCGACGCCCGGCAAAAACCCTGCCATTCGGAATCGGAGATGGTGCCGGCCGTGATGTAGCCGTCGCTGGTCTTGAACACGAGATCCGGACGGTCGTTCGGATCGGCCGAGGCGGCCTCGGCGCCGACGACCGTGTACTGCATCATGCCTTCCGGCCACAGATACGAAATCATGGCGTCCAGCATCGCAACATGGATGTGGTCGCCCTGCCCGGTTTTCTCCCGGGCGTAGAGCGCGGACGAGACCGCCTGCGCGGTAAACACCGCCGTGGTCTTGTCGCAGACGATGGTGCGGATCATTTGCGGACGGTTGGTCACCGGCTGCGACTGGATGTCGGCAAAGCCTGACAGCCCCTGGATGATCGGGTCGTAAACCCGCTTCTTCACATAAGGCCCGGTGTCGCCGACGCCGCTGATCGAGACGTAAATCAGGCGCGGATGCCGCTGGCGCAATTCGTCGGCGCCGAGGCCGAGCCGCTCCATGGTGCCGGGGCGGAAATTCTGCACCAGCACGTCGGCCTGCGCGACCAGCTTGGCCAGGACTTCGCGGCCGGCCGTGCTCTTGACGTCGATCGAGAGCGAACGCTTGCCGCGATTGGAAGAGATGAACAGCGCGGAGAACTCGCCGCCCTTGTCGATGGTGGCGCGGCTGCGGCGGGTGATATCGCCGCCGATCGGCTCGATCTTGAGCACGTCGGCGCCCTGGTCCGCCAGGAACATGGTCGCGTAAGGACCCGACACCACGCCGGTCAGATCGAGCACGCGAACACCGCTGAGTGGGCCGGGCATGACATTCTCCCTTTATTGCGTTCCGCACCGGGAACGACGGTCATCCATTGTTGTCCTTCGACCCGCTTATTTCCACCGCAAATTTGCGGCGGCGGTCGTGATCTCAGGCGGTTTTTGGCATCGCGCGGCTGGTCTGCTCGACAATCGATTCCTCGACGTCGCGGAGTTGATCCTTGCCGAAGAACATTTCCTTGCCGACGAAGAAGGTGGGCGAACCGAATGCGCCGCGATTGACCGCGTCGGTCGTCAAATCGATCAGCCGCTTCTTGACGTCATCCTGCTGCGCACGCGCCATCAGCCGTTCGATATCGATGCCCGATGCGGCGAAGGCACTACGGAAGATTTCGATATCGTCCATCTTCTTGGGTTCTTCCCACATGTGATGGTAGGCGGCGCGAAAATAAGGTTCGAACATGCCCTCGAACTGCGCCGCGACGGCGCCCCGCATCAGCATCAGGGTATTGACCGGGAAAAACGGATTCATCCGGAATTTTGTGATGTTGTGGCGGCGAAGGAAGCGCTGCGTCTCCAGCGCCTGGTATTCGGGCTTGTTCTTGATCCCGCGCAGGGACTCGGCCGGCGACATATTGTTGGTCGCCTTGTAGATGCCGCCGAGCAGCACCGGAACGTATTCGAACTTGACCCCGGTGCGCCGTTCGATGGCCGGCAGGGCGAGTTCCGCCAGATACGCATTCGGGCTGCCGAAATCGAACTGAAATTCCACTTTGAGGGGACTTACCACCGGCCTCTCCTTGGGTAGCGTTGTGTGGTCAGCGAACCCTGCGGGCCGCCACGAGCCTTGCTTTGGCTACGGATTGTTCATACAGTTCTAAAAACGAACTGTCAATTAAAGCTGCTACCGGCTAGGTTATTTGGGCAATTCGAGGCTCTTTCGGTGGTTGTCTCATCAAAGGTGCCTATTTAGAATGACACGGCAGCGCGGTACCGCTTACTCGATTCGAGCGGATGGATATGTCGTGAGGACTGGAGAGCAGGAATGAAATGGGACGCCCTTGAGGAAGAGCCGTGTTCGCTGGCCCGCACCATCGGGGTGATCGGCGATCGCTGGACCCTTCTGATCCTGCGGGAGTGCTTTCTGCGCACGCGGCGGTTCGAGGGATTTCAGTCGGTGCTCGGGATCACCCGGCATTTGCTCGCCGAACGGCTGAAGAAACTGGTCCGGCAAGGCGTGCTGCGCCGCATCCCCTATCAGGAATCGCCCAAGCGGCATGAATACATCCTGACCCAAAAGGGCCTCGACCTCTATCCGATCATGATGGCGCTGGTGCATTGGGGCGATACCCACATGGTCGACGAGCGCGGCCGGCCGCTGCTGCACGAGCATCGCAAATGCGGAAAGATCTTCGATCCCGTGATGGTGTGCTCCGAATGCAACGAGCCGCTTCACGCCAAGGAGGTCCTTACCCTTCCGGGTCCCGGCGCGCGTCCCGGTCCGCCAAGAGGTGCCGCCGACAAGGCGGCCAAGGCCAAGTCGGGCAAGCAGGCGGCCTGACGTTTCACGCGGTCGACCGCGCGACTGGCGAATAATGGCCGGCGAAGCGGCGGCGCAATTCCATCTTCTGGATCTTGCCGGTTGCGCCATAGCTGAGCGCGTCGATGAACACGACATCGTCGGGCATCCACCATTTGGCGATCTTGCCTTCCAGATGCGCCGCGATCGATTGCGCGGTCACGGTCGCGCCGGCAATCCGCACGACAACAAGCAACGGCCGCTCTTCCCATTTCGGATGGGGTATGCCGACCACCGCGGCCTCCGCCACGCCCGGGCATCCCATGGCGAGGTTCTCCACGTCGATCGAACTGATCCACTCGCCACCCGACTTGATGACGTCCTTGGCGCGATCGGTCAGGCGAACGGTATTGTCGTCGTCAAGCACGGCAATGTCGCCGCTGTCGAACCAGCCATCCTGAAGCAGCGGTTTTTCGTCGCGATAGTAGCCGCTGATGATCCAGGGTCCGCGAGCCATCAGCCGTCCGGCGGATTTGCCGTCACGCGGCAGCTCATTGCCGAACTCGTCGGCGATTTTCAGATCGACGCCGTAGAGCGGGTGGCCTTGCGAAGTCTTTCGGGCGACTTGCTCTTGGGATGAAAGCTTCGCCGTCCGCCGCGATGGCTGCGGCGACGTCCCGCTGGGACTGGTTTCCGTCATCCCCCAGACATGGTTGACGGAAACGCCGAGCCGTTCGAAGCCTTCGATCATGCGTGGCGCGGGCGCCGATCCCGCAACCGCGATGCGCTTCAACGTGCCGGCGCCGCGTCCCTGCTCCTCGAGATATTTCAGCAGATTGTTGTACAGCGTCGGCACGCCGGCGGTGACGGTGACGCCCTCGCCTTCAATCAATTCAGCGATGCTGGCCGCGTCCAGTTTCGGGCCCGGCAATACCAGCTTTGCGCCCACCATCGGGGCTGCATGGGTAAATCCCCAGGCGCCATTGGCGTGGAACATCGGCGTCATCGGCAGGATGGTATCCTGCGCCATGAATCCAAAACCGGTGGCCCCGCCGAGCGTAAGCGCGTGCAGCACGTCGGAGCGATGCGAATAGAGCACGCCCTTGGGATTGCCTGTTGTGCCCGAGGTGTAGAACAGCGACGACGCGGACAGTTCGTCGAACTCGGGCCATTCGAATGCGCTGTCACCCGTGCCGATGAACTCTTCATAGCACACGAGGTTTGGCAGAGAACTCGCCGGCATCGATGCCCGGTCCACCATCAGGACATAGAGGCCGACGGTCGGCCATTCCTTTGCCAGCTTTTCAACCATGGGAAGAAACGTGCTGTCGAAGCACAGCACGCTGTCTTCGGCATGGTTGACGATGTAGGAGATCTGGCTTGGGATCAGCCGCGGATTGATCGCGTGCCACACGGCGCCAAGACCGGTGACGCCGTGCTCGATTTCGAAATGCCGGAAATTGTTCCAGGCAAGCGTAGCGACGCGGTCGCCGGGCGCAACGCCATGCCGGCGCAGCGCATCGGCCAGTTTTCGGGCGCGGCGCGCCGCATCCGCATAGCCATAGCGATGGATCGGGCCTTCGACCGTACGCGAGACGATCTCCGTTTTCGCATGGAACCGATCCGCATGCTTCAGCAGTGACGAAAGCAGCAATGGCTGATTTTGCATCAGTCCCTTCATGGCGCCCTCTTCTGTTGTTGTCGTCGGCGTTTCGCGGCGTTCACTCGGATGCGGCGTCGAGGACGTCGCTGAACTGGTCCCAGCGCGTGCCGGTCCAGCGCTGCAGCCGCATCTGGGTAAAGTTCATGTTGATCTTGGCCGACTGTATTGATCCTGATGCCGGGCAGCACCGTCGGCAGAACGACATCCTTCAGGTTCCTGGCCTGCTTGATGATGTTTTCGCGCGACAGATCGTTGCCGCATTGCTTGATCAGTTGTTCGAGCAGCATGGCCTGCGTGTAGCCGAACAAATAGTTGGTATCGGCGATGTCGATCCCGGGCATGTACTTGTCGACGAAGGTGCGGAAATTCTTCATTCCTTCGTTGTTGTCCCACTGGGCGTCGGTCGGATCCATCGTGATGGTTCCGACGATGACGCCGGTCGACTTGTCGAGGCCCGCAGGCTTCAGCGTCGCGCCAACCGAGCTCGACGGGTAATTCAGCAGGATCGTCGGCTTCCAGCCGATTTCGGAGGCCTTGCGGATTGCTTGCGCCGCAAACTTCGGTGTCCCCGCCACCAGCAGCGCTTCCGCGCCCGAGCTTTTCAGATTGACGACCTGCGAATCCACGGTCGGGTCGTTGATTTCATAGGCGGCGGCCACGACCTTCTTGTCGAACTCGCCCTTCAGCAGCGTTCTAAAGGCATTGACGTAGTCTTTGCCGAGATCGTCGTTCTGATAAAGGATCGCGTATTTCGCGTTCGGGCAGCGTCCTGGTCAAAAACTTGGCGTAGATTTTCCCTTCGGTATCGAAGCTGACCAGGCTGGTCGTGGTCAGCGGGAAATCCGCAACATTGGTGAACTTGTTCGATCCGGAAACGATCGCGATCGCGGGCACGCTCTTCGAGATCAGATATTTCGCGACCGCCGTGTTGCCGGGCGTGCCGAGCTGGCTGAACATGAAAGCCACTTCGTCGCTTTCGACCAGTTTTCGCGCGTGCTCCACCGCCTTTGGCGGGCTGTAGGCATCGTCATAGGCAATGTAGTTGATCTTCCTGCCGTTGATGCCGCCGCGATCGTTGACCGACTGGACGTAGGCGAGAATTCCCCGGCCGACCAGACCGATCGACGAGGCCGGTCCGCTGAACGGGAAAATCCCGCCGACCTTGACTTCCGTTGCGGTGACGCCGGGGGTGTCGGCTGCAGATGCCGGTGATCCCGGGACCAACACCAATGCGGATACCAATGCGAACGCGGCTTGCCATGCTCTGAACATTTCGGATGTCTCCCTCTGATTTGCCGATCTGCGGCCGTCTCGCGCGGCCGTTCTTGGCAGGAGACTACAGTTCTTTTTTTGAACCCGTCAAGCGCTTCCTGAAACAGGCGACAGCAGGGGCCTTCGATCGAGGGCGACTCTTCCATTCTTTTTAAGAACTTAAGATGGGTTGGCGCGGCGCTTGGTTGGCAGGCGGGATACCTCAAACAGTCGTGAGTTTGGATTGCCGGACTGGTGATCAGGCCCGCTTCGGCTGCACCGCCAAAAGCGAGGGCGCATCCGCCTGTGCGCGCATCGCCTCTTCGATGGCGGCGGCGAGTGCGGTCTGGTCGAAGGGCTTGGAAATGCGCGGCAGGTCGAGCCGCATGGAGCCCGGAAGCTCGGCATATCCCGAGCAGATCACCACGGCCGTGCCGGGACGCTCGACGGCCACCGCCTCGGCAAGCTGCAGCCCGTTCATTCCCGGCATGGCGTAATCGGTCACCACGATGTCGATCTTCGGCGTGCGGCGCAGCAGCTGCACGGCCTCCTCGCCGGAGCGCGCCTCGATGACGGCATGGCCGAGGTCTTCCAGCATCGCTGCAATGTTGTCGAGAACAAGAAGGTCATCATCGACGGCCAGCACGGAGACGGGCCGGCCGTTGCGGGGCACGGAACGCGGCGGCGCGCCGCGTGAGGCGCCGCCACCTGCTCCTCCTGCGAGACGGGCAGCCAGATCTCGGCGATGGTCCCTTCGCCGATCCGGCTCTTCAGCAGCAGCATGCCGCCGGACTGCTCGGCTAGTCCCTTCACCATCGAGAGGCCTAATCCGGTTCCCTTGCCGACGCCTTTGGTGGTGAAGAACGGCTCCTGGGCATGCTTCAGGGTCTCCTCGTCCATGCCGCAGCCGGTGTCGCTCACCGACAGCGCGACGTATCGTCCCGCCGCAAGGCCATCGACGGCATGCTCTTCGCGTGCAGCGATGCTGATGACGCTGCCTCCAGCTGTTATCGCATCGCGCGCATTGACGGCGAGGTTAAGGACCGCGAGCTCGAGCTGGTTGGCGTCGACCTTCACCTTGGAGAGTTCGGCCGGAAAACGGGTCTCGACCCGGATGCCCGGATCAAACTTCAGCAGCGTGGCCATTCCGCGCACCAGCTCCGGGACATCCACCACCACGGGCTTGAGGTCCTGCTTGCGCGCGAAGGCAAGCATGCGCTGGGTCAGCGAGGCACCGCGCAGCGCACTCTGCATCGCATTGTCGAGCAGCCGCTGGACCCTGGGATCTTCCACCTGCAGGCGCTTCTTGGCGAGTTCGAGGCTGCCCAGGATAATGGCGAGGATGTTGTTGAAGTCGTGCGCGACGCCGCCGGTCAACTGTCCGATGGTCTCCATCTTCTGCGATATCGCGAGCGCATCGCGCGTGCGCTCCAGCGCTTCCTGGGCAAGCCGGCGTTCCGTCACGTCGCGAACGATTTTGGCAAAGCCGATCGTCTCGCCGCCCTCGTTTCGCACCACCTGAATTGTCGCTTCAGCCCAGAAGCGGCTGCCGTCCTTGCGGACGCGCCAGCCTTCGCCTTCCGACTTTCCTTCCCCCCTCGCGTCGAGCAGCACGGCATCGGGAACGCCGCCGTCGCGGTCCTGCTCGGTGTGAAGGATGGCGTAGTGGGTGCCTACGATCTCGTCGCCGTAGCCGATCAGCCTGCCGGCGCCGAGATTCCAGTTCGCCACCCGCCCCTCGGGGTCGAGCATGAAGATGGCGTGATCGGCCACCCCCTCCACCAGCAGCCGGAATCTCTCCTCGCTTCGCCGGAGCGCTTCGGCTTCGCGCTCCGCGCGTTCCGCCGAGAAGCGGTCGACCACGGCCGCAGCGAGCCCGATGATGAGGACCATGATCGTGGTGCCGGCGATCAGGAACGCGAGCGGGGCCTGCCCGACGGTGCCGTTTCCTGCGCGGACGAGGCCGGCATCCATGGGAATGAAGGAGGAGCCCTGCATGGCCGCGTAGTGCATCCCGGAGATCGCCATGCCCATGACGGCGCCGGCCGATACGCGCTCGAGCACGCTCGTCATGTGAAAGGCGAGCCGCAACGCCACGATGGACGCGCCGATCGCAATCGCGATGGAGAGCGCGACCCAGACCGGATCGTAGTGGATCGAAGCCGCCATCCGCATCGCGCTCATGCCGGTGTAGTGCATGCCGGAGATCGCGAGCCCCATGGCAATGCCGGCAACGACGAGCGCGTTCGGCTGCCGGCTGACGACGACGAACGCGGCGGCGGCGACCAGAATCGGAACGGTGAGCGAGAGTACCGTCAGCAGCGGATCGTACGAGACATCCATCCCGGGCAGGCTGAAGGCCAGCATGGCCACGAAATGCATGGACCAGATGCCGCCCCCCATGGCGACGGCCGCAGCGCCGAGCCAGCCCAGGCTGGCGGGGCCTGAAGCAGCCCGCATGCGGGTCGCGAGATCGAGCGCCGTGTAGGAGGCAAGCGCCGCGATCAGGATCGACAGCGCGACGAGGACGGGATCATGGGAACCTGGATGGTGATGCATTCCGCCAAATCACACCGCTTTTTTGCCGTACTTCGGAGTAGCGACTGCAAAACGGCGGAGGTATGGCGATCCGCAACGGCAGCGCAATTTGGGCGTGCTGAGGCAGAAATGGCACCCGGGACAGCCAGTTTAGCCCCCGCACATAGTGGTTCGTCCCGCCACCGCGGTCTCGCCCTCGCCGAGCCAAGTTGCCAGACTCCGGCGGGCCATCCGGTACGCCGCTGCTTATCGGTTCCATCACTGCGGCCATGGATACTGGTCGATCCGCCTCCGCGGACATGACAGCAAGTTGCATTCCCGCGGCACGATTTCGCCCGGGCTTTGCAATCTCGTTGTCCCTCTCTTGCAGAGAGGGCGCAGGGAATGCCGGGTGCACGCTGCACCCGCGGTCTCGTGTGCCAAGAATTGCGCATTTGGCGCACACGAGCATACAGGTTCAGCGGAAACACTCCGGCATCCCCCGCGCAATGGCTTTACGGCTTACTTCGTGCTCTCCCCGGTGGAGCGGGCTTGTTGTCACCGTCATCGGCGGATACTTCCCGCCAACTTAGCGCCAGCATCGCGGCGCCAGGACCACACGACTTCGCCGTACGCAGCAGAACCATTCGCCTTTGACCGCTGCGTCCATCGCATCCCGCGCCCAACGTGTCGTGACGATGGCGATACGCCCCTCTGGTGGGCACGAGACGGCGAGGGTTATAATTCTGATTTTCAGAAATGTAAAGCGAAATATTTTGCTTGCTGGACTGACAGCCCAAATCAGCTTGAGATTGTTTAAGAAATTAGATTCTAGACGCAGCGGATGTGCTTGCGTTTGCTACCCATATTCAAAGGCGGCACTACTACGTACTAATCAATTTGCACCAAGTGAGAACGGTGCGTTCACGCGCGTGAACCGCCAGGGCGCGCTCCAGCTAAACATAAATGTGGCACCCGAGCCGAGGTACGCAGAAGCGCGCAAAAATGACCGTCAGGTGCGCAAGCATTTCGCTATGCAGATCATCGCGCACGAAGCCAAAAGCAGTACGGCGATCCTCTCGCGAAGCCGGCAGGGTTCTCGCCGCATTCACGCCTGCTGCACCAACGCATGCAAAGCCCTCACTGCGGCCTCCCGGCCCTCCACAGGCACGAACAGGCTTACCGAATGCGGTGACAGGACGTAACTGTCGGCGACAATCCCGTGCCGGGCGAGAATCTGCAGCGCCCTGAACGGCATCTCCGAGGAAACGCCGCCGAAGCAGGTGAGGCTGACGGAGCTTGAAGCCTCGCACCGCCGGCGCAGATCCTCAGGCCCCTCCAGCGTACGCAAGAGGGCGTCGAGCCACTCCGAATCGCAGGCCATGCTCATGCAGGTTTTTCCGGCGGCGAAGCGCGATGACAGAAGCTGCGGCCAAGACAGACTATTTTGCCTCAGATGCTGCGCGAACTTCTCAAACCCGTGATTAAGATCGGTGGAATCGATTTCCACGTGCTCGATGCGGGCCATCGAGTTGACGGCCAGAACCTTTCCGCTCTCCATGCCTGCAACCTCCTTCATCACCTGCGTTGAGTGCCCGGCGCCGCCCCACTGCTTCAGCACCAGAGGGACGTTCCGGCTTTGCGCCAGCGCCACGCTGCGAAAATGCAGGACCTTCGCACCCCAGAAACACATTTCGGACAGCGCCGCAAAATCGAGCCGGCGGAGCGGCCTTGCCTCCGGCACGATGCGCGGATCGGCCGAGCAGACGCCGTCGACTTCCTTGATGATCTCGCAGCGTTCGGCCTGCAGCGCCGCGGCCATCGCGACCGCGGTGGTGTCGCTGCCGCCGCGGCCGAGCGTGGTGATTTCCTTTGTCACGGGATTGACGCCCTGAAATCCGGCCAGCACCACAATGCGCCCGCGATCGAGCTCCTCGCGCACACGAACCGGCCGCACGTCGAGAATGCGCGCGGCGGAATGGGAGTTGTCGGTCATCACACCGGCTTGGCTGCCGGTGAAACTGATCGCCGGCACGCCGAGATCTGACAGCGCCATGCTCATCAGGGCCATGCTGATGCGCTCGCCGGTCGTGAGCAGCATGTCGAGCTCGCGCCGGTTGGGATGGGGGCTGACCTGATAGGCCATGGCGATCAACTGGTCGGTGGTCCTGCCCATCGCGGAGACGATTGCAACGACGCGATGACCGCGGCCGTGCAGATCGGCGAGGTTTGAGGCGACGCTGCGAATTTTCGCCGGTGTCTCGAGACAGGCGCCGCCATATTTTTGCACGATGATAGGATGGTTTCGCATCTCGCCTCAGTGCAAGGCCCGGCTCGAACCGGCACCTTCTACCCATGTGCCGATCACTTCAAAGTTCTTATTGAATGCGACGAGGTCGGCGCGATAGCCGGGCGCGATCCGGCCAAGTTCGGATTCAAGGCCGAGAAACACCGCCGGCGTTCGCGAGGCCATCACGAGCGCGTCGGCCAGGGCGACGCCGAGAAGACCGACTGCGTTCCGCACCGCCTCGATCATCGTGAGATGAGCGCCTGCGAGCGTGCCATCGGGGCCTGTCAGCCGCTTGCTTTGCAAATTTATCTGCCTTCCCTGCAGCGTGAACTGCGTCTCGTTCGCGCCCACCAGCGGCATGGCATCGGTGACCAGCATCAATCGATCGCGGCCCTTGCAACGGAAGGCGATGTGCAAGCTGGTAGCGTCGACATGGATGCCGTCGCAGATGATCCCGGCAAACAGCCTGTCGTCCGCAAGCGCGGCGCCCACCAGCCCAGGCTCCCGCGCCTGCAGCTGCGACATGGCATTGAACAGATGTGTCACACCTCGCACCCCGAGAGCGGCCGCCTGCGCCATCTCGGCCGCGGTGGCCTCGCTATGGCCGGCAGCGATAATTAGTCCAGCGCCGATGAATTCCTCGATCATGGACGCAGGCACGCATTCCGGGGCCAACGTCAGGACAGAGCGGCCGCAACCGCCGAAGCTCTTGATGGCGGCGCGATCGCGGCCATCGGGTACGCGTATCCCGGACTCCGAGTGAATGCCCTTGCGGGAACGGTTAAGGGCGGGGCCTTCGAGATGAAAGCCGAGCACACCGGGCATTTTCAAACAAGCCTGCGCGACATCAGCTAATTGCCTGATGACCTCGCTGCGATCCGTGATCAGCGTCGGCAGGCAGCCCGTGGTCCCCGCCTTGCGATGCGCTTCGACGATCCGCCGCACGCCGGCTTCCGTTGGCTGGTCGTTGAGAAGAATGCCGCCGCCGCCATTGACCTGGATGTCGATGAATCCGGGGGCCAGGATCGCATCTGGCGGCAACTGGATGGACCCGCGCGAGGCGGCCTCGCCGAAGATGACGCTTTCAATCCGGCCGTTCGAAATCCTGACCGATCCCGGCCCGCGCATATCGGCGCCGTCAAAGATGTGCTGCGCAGCAACGGTGAGAGAGCAGGAAGACCCAGCGTAGTCCATCAACATTCATCCGAGCATGGCGGTCACGAACTCGTGAGAGGAGTGCCGTTCAGGACTGCATATCTACCCCGGAGGGCTTTTGACAGGACCCGGAACGAGGCCCTGGCGTTAACTTTCATGGCAACAAAAGATACCACGTATCTGGGCATTGACGGGGGCGGAACCCGCTGCCGTGCCCGGATCGAAGACAAAAACGGCAGGCTGCTCGGTGAAGCAAGCTCCGGGCCCGCCACGACGCGCATCGGCGTGGAGAAGGCGTGGCGGTCGATCATGGAAGCCACCGAGGCCGCAGCCGCAAAGGCCGGCCTTGCGCGCGCGGATTTCGCCCGGATGCACGCGGCGATCGGCCTTGCGGGCCTTGGCCGCCGCGGCGCGGAGGCGGCGCTCAACAAGATCACGCATCCCTTTGCGTCCGTCATCTTCATCAGTGACGGCATGGCCGCCTGTCTCGGCGCCCACAGCGGCGCTGACGGCGCCATCGTGGTGGCCGGCACGGGCTCGGTTGGCGTCGGCCTGATCGGCGGCCGCGAAATCCGTCTCGCGGGTTACGGCTTTCCGGTTTCGGACGAAGGCAGCGGCGCCGACATCGGCCTGCAGGTCGTACGGCTGGCGCTGCGCGCCGCAGATCGCCGCGGCGAGCTTACGTCCTTGCTTTCCGAGGTGCTGGACGCATTCGATCACGATCCCTATCAGGCGGTGGCCTGGTCTGAAGAAGCAAGGGCCACGGACTACGCTGCTTTCGCTCCCATCGTGATGCGGCACGCCAACCAAGGCGACCCGATCGGTCGCCGCATTGTCGAGCGCGCGGCCGACGCCATCGGCGACCTCCTCGATCTGTTTCTGGCCAGGGGCATCGAGCGGCTCTCGCTCGTGGGCGGGCTCGCCGACGCCATTGCGCCCTGGCTCACGCCGGATCTGCGCGACCGCCTGAAGTGTCCCGATGCCGATGCCGCGGCCGGCGCACTGCTGGTGGCGCGCGGGCGGCTCGCCGTGCCTAGAAGGGAAATCGCCGATGAACAGGCTGCAAAGTTCCACGTTTAAGGGGACATGGATCCACCTCATGGCCACCGAGGAAATCGACCCCCGCTTTGCCGATCTTGATGCGTGGTCGCTTTCCTCGGCGATGCAAGCCATGTGGGAGGGCCAGCTTGCGGCGGTCGCGGCGATCGGGCACGCGCTGCCGTCCATCACGGCGGCTACCGAGGCAGCGAAGGCCGCGCTCGGCGATCGCGGACGCATTGTATATGTCGGCGCCGGCACCTCCGGCCGGGTGGCCGTCCAGGACGGCGCCGAGCTGATGCCGACCTTCGCCTGGCCCAGCGAGCGGGTGCACTTCATCGTCGCCGGCGGCGACAGCGCGTTTGTCACCAGCATCGAGGGCGCGGAGGACGATGTCGACGACGCAATCAAGCAAGTCAATGCCGCACGGCTCACCGCGCACGACGTGGTGATTGCGGTGGCGGCCAGCGGAACGACGCCATTCACGGTGGCGGCGCTGCAGCAGGCAGGCTCCTGCGGTGCCGTGACGATCGGTGTCGCCAACAATCCCGGCACCGCACTGCTGGAATCGGCAAGGTTTCCGATCCTGGTCGAGACCGGCCGCGAACAGATCGCGGGCTCCACGCGGATGAAAGCGGGAACGGCGCAGAAGGTCGTGCTCAACCTGATGTCCTCGGGCATCATGCTGCAGCTCGGGCGGGTCTATCGCGGCATGATGGTGAACATGCAGCCGACCAATGCCAAGCTGAAGCGGCGCGCCGAGGCCATGGTTGCCCAGATCGCGCACTGCGATCCATCGCAGGCGGCACGCTCGCTCGAGCAGGCGGAGGGAGACATCAAGACGGCAGTCCTTCTGGCGCTCGCTATCGGCAAGGCTGATGCCGAGACGACCTTGAGCCGATGCGACGGCAATCTGCGCCGCGTCCTTGCCGAGCTGGCCAAGGAACGTGACCGAAATCCCAAGGCGCCGCCCGCGCGAAAGCAGGGTGGAGCGGTTAAGCCATGACGACTTCGGCGATGGCCGATGAGATCGGAGAAAGTGCCGACGTCGTCGCCAGGATTGTCCATAACCGTCCCGCCACGCGTGACATCGCAGCGCAAATCGGGATTGGCGCTGCGCCCCTGTGCGTCGTGTGCGGCCGGGGAAGCTCGGGACACGCCGGCGTGTTCCTGAGATATCTTGTTGAGACCCGGCTTCGCCTTCCCGTGTCAGCCAGCGCCCCCTCGGTGACCACGGCATTTCGCACGCCCTTGAAGCTGCGCAATGCGCTGTTCATCGTGATCTCGCAATCCGGACGCAGCCCGGATCTAGTCGCAGCGACGAGATCGGCGCGCGCCGCAGGCGCCCGCACCATCGCCATCGTCAATGCGGCATCCTCGCCAGTGGCCGATGAAGCGGAGTTCGTTGTTCCAGTCGAAGCAGGCCAGGAGCGCTCCATAGCGGCGACCAAGACCGTGATCGGCTCGATGGCTGCGGGCACTGCGCTTGTAGCGGAGCTGGCTGATGATCGCGCGCTTCGGTCCGCTCTCGACAGACTGCCCGAGCGGCTCGACCGGGGGCTGGCGCTTGAATGGTCCGAAATTGCCGATGATCTCGCCAGGGCGTCGGCCGTCTTTGTGGCTGCACGGGGCATGGCACTCGGCTCGGCGCGGGAGATCGCGCTCAAGCTTTCGGAAGTCCTGCGCCTGCCCTCGATCGGTCTGTCCGCCGCCGAGCTGCAGCACGGGCCGCGAGCCGCCCTTTCTTCGCGCACGCCGGTCGTCATGATGCGGATCATGGACGAAACAGCCGCCGCAGTAGACGCGCTGGCACAGGAGTTGCGCGAGCAAAAGATCGCGCTGCATCTGTGCGGCGGACCGCATGGTTCGCTGCCGTGGCTGCGCGACGATGACCCCGCCACTGACCCGATCACCATGCTCGTTCCGGCCTATCGGATGATCGAGCAGACGGCACGCGCCCACGGATTTGATCCGGATCGTCCCCCTCGCCTGAGCAAGGTTACCGAGACGTTTTAACCTGGCTGGGACGGGATCGATCCTCCGAATGACGGAATCAAAATCCGCTGCCTTACCTAATTGCGTCTCGTCACTACTCCCCGGCGAGGATTTGTGCGGCGGCGCCGATGCCTTGCCGGAAAGCCTCGTCAAAGGTGACGGCCGCAAGCTGCCATCGATGCGGCCTGTCCTGCCAATCGAGTTGCCAATCCGTGCAAAGCGACGTGTCGATCAGGAGCAGCCGTTCATCATGTCATACGCCAGCAGCTCCGCCGCCCGTCTCCGCCGCATCCATGATCCGCTTGCCGATCAGATCGCGCAGCGTCTCGGAGGTACCGCCGCCGAGCGTGCCATAGCGCGCGCCGCGATAGAGACGCGATACCGCGTATTCGTCGGTGAAGCCGAAGCCGCCGTGCAGCTGGATCGCCTCTGACGTGACGCGGCTGGATCTCGTTGCAGGTGATCCTGGCCACCGCCGCCATCAGGGGATCGGGAAATGGACTTGGCTGTGATACAGGCGCGATAGAGGATGCTGCGGGCCGTCTCGATCTCGCGGTACATCCAGCGGAGAGGATAAACTCAGGCGACCCTCTGCATATGCAGCAAGGTCGCCACACAGCGGTCGCCCTGCCAAATCTCAATCGTCTGGTCGCCAAGCGCCTTCCGCGCTTCAGCCAGGGCTGCTTCATCATTCTTGAATGGCGCAACGCGCGGCGGCTTTGCGGTCCGGCCCTGGCGGTCCAACAGGTAAAATTGGTAGTTGTCCATACTCGCCCCCCGACGTGCCGACACTGATCGCAGCTTTCCCTGCGATTGCGGCAATTTCCCATCGGAAAAGAAGGCGGAATGAAGGAAACGCGAGTGATCACGCCCCGTTCATCATGTCATAGGCCAGCAGTTCCGCGCCGGTCTCCGCCGCGTCCATGATCCGCTTGCCGATCAGATCGCGCAGCGTCTCGGAGGTGCCGCCGCCGAGCGTGCCATAGCGCGCGCCGCGATAGAGACGCGATACCGCGTATTCGTCGGTGAAGCCGAAGCCGCCGTGCAGCTGGATCGCCTCTGACGTGACGCGGTTGGACATCTCGTTGCAGGTGATCTTGGCCACCGCCGCCATCAAGGGATCGGGAAATGGATTGGCGGTGATACAGGCGCGATAGAGGATGCTGCGGGCGGTCTCGATCTCGCGGTACATCTCCGCAAGCTTCCAGCGCGCCCCTTGATAGTCGCCGATCGGCTTTCCGAACACCGTCCGGTCCCGGACATAGTTGCGGGCTTCCTCAAAAGCGCCTTCGGCCAGCCCCAGCGATATGCTCGGATTGAGGCAGCGCTGCGTGTTGAAGGCAGTTCAGCAGCTTGCGAAAGCCGTCATCGCGAATGACGAGATTTTCCAGCGGCAATTCGCAATCGTTGAACTGGATCTCGTGCAGGTTTTCGCCGCCCATGGTGTGGTAGGTCCCGGTCACCTCGAAACCCGGCGTGTCCGGCTCCAGCAGAACGCAGCCGATACCCTCGCGGCCGGGCTTGGAGTCGATGCGCGTGAAGATGACGAACATGCCGGCCTCCCTGGCCCGGCTGATCAGCGTCTTGGTGCCGTTGAGAATGACGCGGTCACCCCTGATGACGGCGTTGGTCCGGTAGTTCGCCACATCGGTGCCGGCGTGCGGCTCGGTCATGCAGACGGCCAATATGCAATCGCCGGAGACGACTTTTGGCAGAATGCGCTCGCGAATGGCTCGATGGCGCGTAGGTCGCGATCACACGGGTCTGAACGCCGGCCTCGCCGAGGGTGGCCATCGCGGTCACATAGCAGGTCTTGGCAATCTCCTCGAGCACCAGCGCGGTATCGAATACCGGCAAGCCCAGGCCGCCATATTCTTCCGGCACCGACATGCCGAGCACGCCGATCCCGGCGAGCTTCTTCATGTTTTCCCAGGGAAACGTACCATCCATGTATTTTTGCGCGTTAGCCTTGAACTCTCCCTGAGCGAGGTCGCGCACCGCGGCGACCATCCGTCGCTGCTGTTCGGTGAGCTGGAAGTCCATCGCTTGTCCTTGCGCTTGTCCTTGACGTGAAAACGGCTGTGACGGTTGAAATACCGGTCGCGGGCAGGACGATTATAGGTCATTTTCGAGTGCGCGCTTGGGATAACATCAGGCGCGGGAGACGCCTGTCATGATCAGGGCTGGAGCATTGCTTGGTGCTTTCCTTTCCCTGGCGCTTGTCCTCGCAGGCCCGGCAGCGCGCGCGCAAACCTATCCGTCCCGGCAGATCACCCTGATCATTCCGTTCGTGCCCGGGGGTCGAACGATCTGGTCGGCCGCGCCATCGGCAAGAAGCTTTCGGAGGCGTGGGGGCAGCCGGTCGTGGTCGAAAACCGCGGCGGCGCCGGCGCCCTGATCGGCACCGCTGCCGTGGCCAAGGCGGCGCCGGATGGCTACACGCTGCTCTTGGTGTCGCCGACCTTCACCGTCAACCCGGCGATCAGGAAGACCATGCCGTTCGATACGGCCAGGGATTTCACGCCGGTTGCCTTCATTGGCCGCGCGCCGCTGCTGCTCACGACATCGACCAGGCTGCAGGTCGCATCGGCGAGCGAGCTGTTCGCTCTCGCCAGGAGCAAACCCGGCCAGATCACCTACGCCTCGGCCGGTCTCGGCAGCATCAATCAGATTTCGACCGAGCTGATCGCGCATTCGGCGGGAGTGAGGTTCATGCATGTTGCCTACAAGGGCAACGACTTAGGCCCCTTTGAGCGGCAAAAGTGCTGCTCCTTCAATATGTTGTGAATTGGTGTCATCGCGGCAGTCCCGCCAGAGTCCCGGCCAGCTTTCAGGCTGGCCATCCCGCCGTTATGGCAGCGCCATAGAGGGCCGTATAGGATGGTGAAGCCCGTCGCTGGCCGCGTCCCAAGACGTCGGCCCGGTCCAGCGAGTTGGCGTTGGAGGCTGGCGGCGGGCGCGATGGTCGCGCTACGATGCGCGCATGACGAATCCTGCGACCAAGAACCTCGGACGACGACGAACTGGACAGCCGCTGCAACCCCGTGTTCGACAACGACCTGCACAAGCCGCCGTTCAAACGTATTGAGAAAGGACAGAGATTGAGCAGGCTTGACGATCCACGGGATTCCAAGATCGAGCGGCTGGAGGAAGAGCTTTGGCTTACCGGCATCCAACTCATCCTGACGCGGCCCGAGCCTGTCGTGAAACTATTGCGGTACGGACAAGCCAAGAATTGGAGCGAACTGAACGAGTGGAGACTGGACGTCATCGACAAGACGATGGACATAGCTCGTGAGGAAATTCAAAGCCGCCCTAAAGATGGTGAGCAGCGGATCAAGTGTCCTCTCTGTGGTCAAGCGCCGGGCTCGAAACCAATGGGCTTTTTGCTGGGCGGCCTTCGAACCCATCTAGACGACAATACGGGTTCGTCTGATTGTTTCGTTCTCGCGAGAGCGATCAAGAACATCATTTATCAAAACAAGCATCGCTGGTCCGTGTAACACCAGCTGGGGCCAGCCGCGAGAGCAGCAGCGGCAACACGAAGACGATCTACGATGATCGCGGGCGCAATGTCGGCAGGGTCACAACGAGCCGCTAAGGCGATCAGGACCGCAGCCGGGACACGCCGCGCGAGATGCCGCAAGCCTCCAGCACTCTCCAAGCAGCGTCGTTTTCGTCCGGCAGCGCGACAGCCGCGCGCGTCAATTCGCGGACGGCCTCGACAGGCGGCAACCATGAGCGCCACAGGCGATCTCTGATCGCATCGAACTCGCTCTGCTCCTCATCGTTCAGTGGATCAGCTTGCGGATACTCATAGTGCCGCTTGTTCAATGCTTCATAGCGTTCGATCTCGCCATCTGAAAGCACGCCGAAATAGCGGTCATCAGCGATGCGGCCATCCCGGTCGATCAGGTAGCGGTGTGGAAGGATGTTGTAGAGGCGACCGTCTTGGACGGCGCACACCACGAAACAGTGCTCGCCAGCGGTCACGAAAGGAAGTGGCGCGAAGGGAGAGCCCAGCGCGCGAAAACCCATCCAGTCGTCCCAAGCGATGCGATGCCACGCGCTACCGTGCCAGTGCAGCACCTGTTGTCCTTCATCAAACGAAACCATTGTCTGCCCCCTGAGCGCTGCCCTTGGCACTCTACCTGATTCACACCTCATGCTACCATCCCGTCATGAACGAGCGCGACCAGCAACGCTTCGCCGAGATGATCAGCCGCTTTGTCGATGACTGCGGATTCGAGCGGCAGTTTCATCTCGTCGTGCTCGACGCGCGCGGCACCGCGAGCGTGACGCGCTACGGCCACGACGACATCGAACAGGTCTGCAGCGGTCCCGCGAAGGCGAACAGGTTGCGCATGCTGCCGCCGTTGGTCGTGACGTGCATCAGCTCGGACGCCTGCGGCAAGTCGGCGAAGATCACGGTCGAGGCGGCGCGGGTGACGATGCAGTAACGTGCCACGAAGCGTTACGGCCAGTTGACAGTCCGCAGTCCGTAACGCCTAATGGCTTGGCGGGACAATTATCCCGGTTAGCCACGAAGCGTTACGGAGGCATCCGAATGCGCGAAGTGATCGACGGCTGCAAGGTACTGCGGCAAACGGATGCTGACCGATGGCAACCCGCTCGTGATGCGGACATGTGACGAGTGCAAGGCCAAGCAGCACCGCGAGCAAATCAGCAGGCTCACCGCGATTCGCATGGCTGAACGCCACGCGGCCAAGCAGGACATGCCACCGCCGCGATGCGAGCACTGCGGCAAGTTGATCGAGGGAGCCGCGCGGCTCGCGCTCGTTCAGCGCCGTTGGCAATGGGCGCGCAGATTTTGCGACGACAGATGCCGACAAGCCGCGTTCCGCGAACGCAACTCACGTTCCTGACTCAAGTCTGAGCGCGACGGTCGCGAGGAACAGCACGGTTTCTGATTCCGACATCAGCCACATGGGGAGTTGCCAAGTAAAGTTTCTGAACTTGGTCAGCGTCCGCAAAAAAACTGTAAAGTTTCTTTACCGTTTTTGCTTGGTTAAGTTTCTCAACTCAGCGCCACTGTCACCATGGGGAAGTGTACCGCCACGGTAGATTTCGAAATGTTCGGCTGCCGAAGGTTTCAGCGGTCCCACTTCGTCCGGCGCTGCTCGGCTTCGCTGATGGCCAGCAACGGATCGGGATGCCAGCGCGAGACACCGGCATCGATCATGCGCTTGAGCAGATCCCGCGAGGCGCGTTCATGATCGCTGATGGCCGGGCGGGCCATGCTGAAACAAGGCGGCGTTTCCCACGGCTGCAAACCCAACTAAACGATCTGGCAATGGTAGGCGGCGGATCGGCCAACTTCGTCGTGACCAGCGCCAGCCGCGAGTTGTTGGTCGATGCGACGGCTATAGGCCGGGTCCTTGCGCGCGATCACGAGGGCCTGATCGAACGCGGTGCGATCAATTGGGCTCAGGTTCGCCATTGCGCTTCTCCAAGGCGAGCTTTTGGAAATAGGAAAGCGGCGCTTCCGGCTCGGGCGACTTGCTCGGCACGCGACCGCCGGGCGACAAGCTCAACATTCGGCTCAGCGTCGTCATCGCTCTGCACTTGCTGACCCAGACCGCCAACCATGGCGACGGCCGGTCGCCGGTCGGGCTGCTGACGACCGGCTCGCGGTCGAGTTCAGAGGCCGCGCGTCGCTCGGCGACGATGGCCTTTGCATAGGCAGCGATCAGCGGAACGTCGGACGGCAGGAAATGCGAAGGCGCAGCGCCTGCGATCAGGCTGACGAATTCGGTTCGCTCGTTCCGGTCGAGATCCTCGGGCGGCTTCAGCAGCGCGCGGGTCCCGTTTGTGCCGGTCGAGAAACCTTGGGCGGCGGCGGCTTGGCGGGGCATGTCAGGCGGCCTCCGATGATCGGAACGTCGATAGGTCGCGCGGCTTCCACTTGGCGACGGGAACGGTCCGCCGGGAAGCTGTGCCATGTTGCGCGGCATGAACGCACCTCGCCCTCAAGGAATTCCACTACGCGCTGATCTCAATGCGCTTGCGCGCGAGACCCGGCTTTCCGTGATGCGGATGTGCAGCGCCATTGCGCTGGGCGCGCTGAAGAAAGAATCCCGCCGAGAGCATCATCCGCGCGAACTGGAACGACGCGGTCGCCACCGTGCTCACGCGCGCTGCGATTTTGCCGATGGACACCAACGATGGATTGCCAATGCTGCAAGCCGTGTCGGTGTTGCCGAGCATCGCCGCGCCAAGCGCCGCCGCGAAACTGTTTTCGCAGGCCGGAGTGAAACTCGATTTTGCTGGACGGCATACCTATTCGCTGACGCATATGGCATCGATGCCGGAGCCGGTCTGGGTGGGCGAAGGTGGCCGCATTCCTGTCGTCGACGGCGACTTCGATGCGACGGTCATCGGCCCGACGAAAAAGTTGACGTTCATTGTCCCAATCACCAGCGAGTTGAACGATTATTCGGTCGAAGCCGCGCATTCGATCATCAGCCGCCTGATGACGGACACCGCACGGTTTGCGCTCGACCGCGCAGTGTTTTCTAACGTCGCGGGCGATGATCTACGCCCGCCCGGTTTGCTCTACGGAGCGACACCAATCGGCGCGACTACTGTCGGCGGAATCGGCGCGCTGGTCGGCGACTTGAAAAAACTGGTGGGCGCAATCGCTAGCGCGGGGATCGACAGCGAAGGCGCAATCATCGTTGCGCATCCCGAGCAGTGCGAGGCGCTGCAGACGCTGCCGCCGCAGCCGGTGCCTCATGCGATCTACAGCACCATCACGCTGCCTGTTGGCACCGTGATCATGGTCGCGCCCGAAGCTGTCGCCACCGGGTACGATGGCGCGGCGCAAATCTACACGTCGAAGAACGCGGCACCGCATTACGACACAAATCCGTTGGCCATCGTCGCGGCTGGAACGCCGCCCGTCGTCGCCGCGCCGGTCATCAGCGCGTTTCAATCTGATCAGATGCTGCTCAAGTTGATCCTCCGCTGCGCGTGGGGCGTGCGAAGCGGCGGCGCGCAGTACATCTCCGGCACCACATGGTGACGCCATGACCGACGAAAACGAACGCGAGCGCCGCCGTGCCGAGATCCACAAGGGCTGGGCCAGCGTCGCGCGTATCGCCGACGTCAAGATCGAGCACCGCGCGCATCGCGATGATGGACTCTTATCGGACTGGTCGCGCGGCATGCCGCCGAAGACGCCGACGCTCGATGAGGTCAAGCAGATTGTCCGTGACGAGATCGCGAAGCAACCGGGTGCCGTGACATCGGCCGAGATCGAGGCGACGGTCGAGCGGTTCATGCGGAAACATTCGGTGGTCACGCTGGAGGCCATCGCGCCGGTTCTCGTGGAACTCCGCCAACAATTGCGCGATGAGATCAAAGCTCACAAACCGGGCGCGGAGTTCCGACGAGTTTTTCTACATCGATAGCGATGGCAAAAAGCAGGATGCGGATCTGCATGGGCCGATCTTGCGCTCCGTCGATTAGCCGAGACTGATTTCGTTCGCGACCGTGAACCAGTACGGTTTCGTTCGCCGCTCCAGTTTCGCGCGTGCGGTTCTTGAGTTCGAGTGTGCTGCTGCGGAGTTGGCGTGCCATGGTGATGATCCTGTCTGTCCAAAAAGTCCCGGCGTAGTCCCGGAAGCGGGGTGAAGTGCCTTATGACCCCGGTAGCGCAGGATGGAATTTCCGTCAACGCATCAAGCGGTTACGGTGAGCTGTATAGAGTTCTATGAAGCCGTATGCAGAGCGAATTCTCCCTACAAGGGCGGTGCGCCGGCGCTCAACGATCTCGTCGGCGGCCATGTCGACATGTTCGTATCGAGCATTCCGCAGGCGCTGCAACTGGTCCGAAGCGGCCAGATCAGGACCCTTGCGGTGACGAGCAGCCGGCGAACGGCGCTGCTGCCCGATGTGCCCACCCTCGCGGAGGCGGGGGCATCGGGCGCCGACCTGGAGACGTGGTGGGGCATTGCGGGACCGGCCGGGATGCCCCGGGATATCGTCAACGCGCTCAACGCCGAGATCGGCAAAATCCTGGCCTCACCCGAACTCGCCACGTTTCTCACCAATGAGGGCGCGGAAGCCGAAATCATGACGCCGCAGCAATTCGGAAACATGATGCGTCTGGAAACCGAGCGCTGGACCAAGGTCGCACGCGAGGCCAATATTTCGATCGATTAGCTACCCGCGGTATCGCCACGGCGGGCCGGCGGCGGCGCTCTCGTCAATGGTCCACTGCGGCAGCGAAAGCCCTGGCGCGACATCGGTGAACACCATGCGCACGCGGGTGCCGATGCCTACCCGCTCGACCTCGGTCTTCGGCGCGAGCACGCCGTCCGGCCGCACCAGATTGCCGATCACGCGGAGGCCTTCTTCCTTGGTCGGCACGCCGCTCTGCGTGTCCAGTTCGACCAGCAGCACGAGATAGGGCGTGTACTGCTTGAAAGCCGGTTGAATGGCGTGGTGGACTTCGGTGTAGGAATGCACGGTGCCGCGACCCTCGACCGACACCCATTCCGATTTCAGTTCGGTGCACCAGGGGCACGCGGTGCACGGCGGGTAGCGCAGCAGCTTGCACGCGGCGCAGCGCTGCAGGCGGAAGTCGTGTTTTGCACAAAAGGCGAAGTAGTCGAGATTCTCATGGTCGAGATCATTGATCTCAAGCGGCATGCCGAGATATTGCGCGGATATCATCTCTCACCCCCTCCGCATCACCATGGCCGATCCCGTACCGGGCATCGCCCAACCGAGATTGGCCGAAACTTCCGCGTTCTTCACCTGGCGACAGCCGCCCTCGCGATAATCGTAGCTGTGCTGCCGCCTGCCATCGGGCCCGATCGGGCAAGAATCGTCCGCATCGTGGCGGAGCTGGCGCACGTTCTCGATCACCATGGCGATGCCGTGGGTATAGCCTTCGCAGAGATGGCCGCCCGACGTGTTGTTCGGCCGTTTTCCACCGAGCATGATGGTGCCGTCGGAGACGTAGTGGCCGCCCTCGCCCTTCGTGCAGAAACCGTAATCCTCGAGTTGCAGCATGGTGGTGAAGGTGAAGGCGTCATAGGAGCCGGTGAGATCGACGTCCTGCGGGCTCACGCCGGCATTCGGCCACAGAATGTCCCTGGCGTAGTGACCGGCAACGGTCGAAATGGGACCTGTCTGGTAGTGCATGTCAGGTCGCGGTTTTGAGCAGCGGCCCACCACGCCGCGGATCCGCACCAGCGGATGCTTCAGATCTTTCGCCCGTTCCGCCGAGGTGACGATGATGGCATTGGCGTTATCGGTTTCCACGCAGCAGTCGAGCAGATGCAGCGGTTTGCAGATCATGCGGCTGCCCACGACCTCCTCCGCCGTGACGCGCTTCTTGTAATAGGCTTTTGGATTGTTCGAGGCGTGATGAGAGTGGGCCACGCGGACATGCGCGACCTGCTCGGCTGACGTGCCGAAATCATGCATGTGACGCATGAAAGTCGGCGCGAACATCTGCCCTGCGCTCTGCCAGCCATAGGCGCGGCTATGCATCATGTCGCCCGAGACGGGCACCGCAGAGCGGACGCCGGTGCCGCCGATCCGCACCTGCGAAAAACCGTTCATGGAGCGGAAGATCACCACCGTCTTGCACATGCCGGCCTCGATGACGCCGATCGCAATCCCGATCAGCGCCTCGGTCGACGATCCCCCGCCGAACACGTCCATGTAGAAATTGAGCCGGATGCCGAGGTCGCCGGCGACGAAGGGCGAGAACACCGAGTCGTTGAATTGATACGACAGCATGCCGTCGATCTCGGAGGCCTTGAGGCCCGCGTCGATCATGGCGTTGCGCACCGCGATCGATGCGAGCGCCCGCGTCGACTTGTCCGAGCCGCGCGTGTAGTCGGTCTCGCCGACGCCGACAATGGCGTACTTGTCGCGCAGGAATTTCGGCGTGGTCGCCTCGACATCTTCTCTGGGCAGCGGCATTTCCTTAGACTCCCGGTCGGTTTCTTCTGTGTTGTTTTGCCGTCCTGTTCTAGCGCCTTATTGAGGATGCTGCATCAGCTTGCGTTGCGGGCTTCCGGCGATCACGCGAATCCCGTTGCTGCGACCAATTCACGCGCCGTTTCGCGAAGTGTTGCGCCTCGATCAATCGCCGTGCCATCGTTTCAATAAGTAAGATGCTATTTCAATATATGAAATGAAAAGCGCCACCGGCCTTCGGCAAGGCGCTTTCGAGGAAACATCCGCCTGGGAGGCACATATGAAACGCCTGATATCGCTGGCGATTGCAGCGCTGCTCGCATCACCGCTTGCATACCCTTGGCAGCCAACGCGGCTGACCAAATCAAGATCGGAATGCCCATGATCCTGTCGGGGCCCGGCGCACTGTTCGGGGAGCCGACGCTCAAGGGCGCGCAGATGTTTGTCGACGAGGTCAACGCGCAAGGCGGCGTCCTCGGCAAGAAGCTGCAATTGATCTCAAAGGACAGCAAGGGCAATGCGGACGAAGCCGTACGCGTCGCGCGCGAAATGGTGCTGAAGGACGAGGTTGATTTCATCGTCGGCACCTTCACCGCCGCCGAAGGCCCGGCTGTCTCGCCGATCGCAAAGGAAAACAAGATCGTGTTCATCGCGCCGGTGTCGAAGCCGGAAGCGCTGATGTCGCCGCAGAATATTCATCCCTATATTTTCCGGACCTCCACCACGACGACGATCGAGGGCCGCTCGGCGGCGGCGCTGATCGCCAAGCTGAACGTCAAGCGTGTCGCGACCATGAGTCCGGATTATGCCTACGGGCAGGAAGTGACGGCCGCGTTCGTCGCGCATCTCAAGAAAATCAAGCCTGAGGTGGAGATCGTCGATCAGCAGTGGCCCAAGCTCGGCGAAGCCGACTACACGCCGTTCATCAACGCCCAGCTTTCGAAGAAGCCGGAAGCGGTGTTCAGCTCGCTCTGGGGCGGCCATTTCGTGACCTTCATCAAGCAGGCCAAGCCGCTCGGCTATTTCGACTCCATCAAGCTCAACTTCATCGCGGGCGGCGAAGCCGGCTCGATCGAATCCGCAAAAGCAATCGGCGACGATTATCCGCTCGGAATCTGGGGCAACGCCTACGACATCTTCCAGTGGGATGAGGGCCCGCCGCAGCACAAGCAATTCATCGAGCGCCTGAAGAAGTACACCAACCAGGAGCAGCCTTCGTCCTGGCCCGCGATCGGTTATGTCGCGATGCAGGTGCTGGTCGAGGGAATCAAGAAGGCCAACAGCACCAAGTCGGACGATGTCGCCAAGGCGCTGATGGGCATCACCGTCGACACGCCGATCGGCAAGCAGACCATCGATCCCAAGACGCAGTCGGCCAATCGCGGCCAGTTCTGGGGCAAGATGGTGAAGGACCCGCGCTATCCGTTCGCCGTGATGGAAAAGCCGGTTTATGTCGATCCCACGTCATTCGTGAACTAAGGGATCGAAGGCCGGAAGTGGTTCGCCCCGTCAGTCGCAAGCAGGAAGGCTCGGCAGTCAAGACGGTCGCCAAGGTGCTCGATATTCTCGAGCACCTTGGGACGCTTGGCAGGCCGGCCACCGTATCGGAGGTCGCCATGATCACCGGCATCAATGTGAGCACGGCGCATCGCCTGCTTCAGACGCTGGCGCACCGCCAATACCTCGAGCAAAACCAGGAAACACGTGCCTACACGCTGGGGCCGCGGTTGTTCGAACTCGGCAGCTCCTACGCCAGGAACATGGATCTGGTCAGCGTTTCTCAGCCGTTCGTTGAAAAACTCCGCGATGCCATAGGCGAGACCGCCCATCTCGCGGTCCTGAGCGATTGGGAGGTGGTGGAGGTCTTCACCGCGACTGGCTACCGCCCGTTGACGGTATCGGGCGGTATTGGACGCCGTGAACCAGCATCGTGCACAGCCACGGGCAAGGCGATGCTGGCGTTTCTGGACCAGCGCGAGTTGGGTGAATTTCTTGCACGCGGCATATTTCCCGCGGCCACGCAGAGAAGCATCACCGATCCGAAGCAACTGCTTGCCGATCTCGCAAAAATAAGAAGGAGCGGCTTCGCGCTCGATGAGCAGGAGTGGTCCGACGACGTGTGCTGCATCGGTGCGCCGATCCGGAATGGTTCGGGTCGCGTTGTTGCGTCGGTCAGCGTCGCGATGCCGAAAGTGCGATTCCGAAAAGAGAAAGTGCCCGAATGGACGCGCCTCCTTGTCGAGACTGCCGATCGGATTTCCGGTGTCATCAGATTGTCGAACGTCGCTTAGCAGATGGATAGTTCATTCCTTTTCGGCCAGTTTCTCGGCGGCCTCACCGCGGCGATGTTCCTGTTTCTCATCGCCTCCGGCCTGTCGCTGATCTTCGGCATCCTGCGCATTCTCAATTTCGCGCACGGTTCCTTCTATATGATCGGCGCCTATCTCGCCTGGCAACTCGTCCATATCCTGGGCCCTGCCTCCGGCAGCTTCTGGTTCGCCGTGTTCGCCTCGGCGCTTGCCGTGGCGCTGCTGGGCGCGCTGATCGAGCGCTTCCTGCTCTCCCGGCTCTACGGACGCGAAGAACTCTATCAGTTGCTGTTCACCTATGCCGTGGTGCTGGTCCTTGCCGACGCCGCGAAAATGATATGGGGCACGCAGCAGCTATCCGTCTCGCGGCCGCCGAGCCTCGCCGGCTCGCTGACGCTGTTTGGAGCGATCATCCCCCACTACAATTTGCTCATCATGCTGCTGGGCCCGGCGCTTGCCTTCACGATATGGCTGGTGCTGCACCGGACCAACATCGGGCGGATGGTGCGGGCCGCCGCGCTGGACAGGGAAATGCTGGGCGCGCTCGGCGGCAATGTCGGCCGCATCTACACCACCGCCTTCGCAGCCGGATCGTTTCTCGCAGGGTTGGCGGGCGCGCTCGTGACGCCGATCAAGACGGTCGTTCCCGGCATGGATGTCGAGATCATCGTTGAAGCCTTTATCGTGATCGTGATCGGCGGCCTCGGCTCGCTCTGGGGAACATTCATCGGTGCGCTGATCTACGGGCAGTTTCTTTCCTTTGGCATTCTCATCTTCCCGCGCTTCTCGATCTTCGCGGTTTATGCCCTGATGGCGATCATCCTGATCATCCGCCCCTGGGGGCTGTTCGGAAAGCCGTTGTCGCGATGATGGACCGCATCGTCAGGCGCGTACCGTGGACGTTGATCGCATTTGCGGCGGCGCTGTGCATTCCCCTGCTCGCCTCGCGGTTCTACACGTCGCTCGCGACCGACATCCTGATCCTTGCGCTGTTTGCGACCAGCCTGAACCTCCTGCTCGGAACCACCGGCTTGGTCTCGTTCGGGCACGCCGCATACTTCGCGGCCGGTGCGTATACCTGCGCCATCCTGATGAAGAATCACGGCGTGCCGTTCGCGGCGGGATTCGTCGCGGCCGGCGTTGTCGCCGGGCTTATGGCACTGATCTTCGGATTCTTCTGCGTTCGCCTGACAAAGATCTATTTTGCGATGCTCACGCTCGCCTTCGCGCAGATCGTCTGGGCGATATGCTTCAAATGGAACGACGTCACCGGCGGCGAACAGGGGCTTGCCAATGTGCCTTATCCGGACCTCGGCTGGATGGCGAAGATCCCGGGGCTCGGCAACATGCGGGTCGGCGAGCACTATTTTTATCTGACGCTGGTATTGGTTGGCATCTGCTTTCTGATCCTGCGCCGGATTTCGGAATCGCCTTTCGGGCGGATACTGACGACGATCCGGGAAAACCCTGAGCGTGCCGAGTTCATCGGCATTCATGTGCGCCGCTACGAGCTGGCCGCCTTCGTCGTGGCCGGCATCTTTGCCGGGCTGGCCGGCGCGCTGTTCGGAATCTTCAACCGCGGCGTCTTTCCGGATTTTGGGTACTGGTCGAAGTCCGCCGAGGTGCTGATCATGGTGATCCTTGGCGGCATGGGCCAGTTCTGGGGCCCGCTCGTCGGCGCGTTCACGCTGACCGCGCTGAACCAGCAGATTACGTCGTACACCGAGTTCTGGCCGATGGTGCTGGGGCTGATTCTCATCGTGCTGCTGTATGCCTTTCCGGCGGGCATCCTCGGAACGCTCGTCAGCGTCATCGGCGGACGCGGGAGGCGGCGCGATGCTTGAAGTCAGCGGCCTGCGCCGGACCTTCAGCGGCTTCGTCGCCATCGCGGATGTGAGCTTCTCCGTCGAGCGGCGCCAGATCGCGGCCGTCATCGGTCCGAACGGGGCCGGCAAATCGACGCTGTTCAACCTGATTACCGGGCACATTCGCCCCGAGACCGGGCAGGTGCGCTTCGACAGCAATGACATCACCGGTGCGGCACCGTCGGCCATATGCCGCATGGGCATGGGCCGCTCGTTTCAACATGCCAACATATTTCCGAAGCTCACCGTGTTCGAGAATGTGCAGGCCGCGTTCATCGCCCACCGCCGCGCCGGCCCGAATTTCTGGCTGAGGTCGCGCAATATATTCGAAGACGAAACCCGCACTCTGCTGCGCTCGCTCGGACTGCTCGGTCAGGCCGATACGGTCAGCGGAACGCTGTCCTACGGCAACCAGAAGCAACTCGAACTTGGCCTTGCACTGGCTGCCGATCCCAAAATGCTGCTGCTCGACGAGCCGACCGCAGGCATGTCGGCTTCCGAAACACGGGCCACCATCGAACTGCTTCAGCAAATCGCGCTGGAGCGCGAGCTCACGCTGCTGTTCACCGAACACGACATGGACGTCGTCTTCGCCATCGCGCAGAAGATCGCGGTCCTGCATCAGGGCCGGCTGATCGCCGCGGGAACGCCGGTGGAAGTACGCGGCAATCCCGAGGTTCGAAGGGTCTATCTCGGAGAGCAGCACCAATGACGGCGATGCTCGAAGTCAGGGACATTCACACCTCGTACGGCCACTCGCGCGCGCTGTTCGGTGTTTCGATCGAAGTTCATCAGGGAGAATGTGTCTGCCTGCTCGGCCGCAATGGCGTCGGCAAAAGCACCACCATGCGCTCGATCATGGGTTTGACGCCGCCTTCCGCCGGCAAGGTCCTCTGGAAGGGCAAGGACATCACCGGCTGGCAGCCCTTCCGGATCGCGCGGTCCGGGATTGGATTCGTCCCCGAAGATCGCCGGGTATTTGCCGACCTGACGGTGATCGAGAATCTCGACGTCGCGGGCCGGGCGTCGCAACGCCAGGGCCCATGGAATATCGAGGCCGTGTTCGATTTCTTTCCGAAGCTGCGTGAGCTCGCGAGCCGACGCAGCGGTTTTCTTTCCGGCGGCGAGCAGCAGATGCTGACGATCGGCCGCACGCTGATGTGCAACCCCGACCTGCTCCTGCTCGACGAACCCTCGGAGGGTCTGGCGCCGCTCGTGGTGGAGTCGCTGTTGCAACAGGTCTCGAACCTCAAGCGCCAGGGCCTCACGATCCTGCTGGCGGAACAGGCGCTGGGCTTCTGCCTCGCGCTGGCCGACCGCGTTTACGTCCTGCAAAAAGGCGAGGTGCGTTTTTCCGGACCGGCATCCGCATTGCGCGACGATCCCCGGCTACGCGAGGAATTGCTGGCGCTTGCACCACCCGTTGTTTGAGTTTGAAAGTTCACCCACAAAGGAGGACGTCCCCATGCCGTTCGTCAACATCAGAATTCTGAAGGGCCATTCGCAGGAGCGCAAAGACGAGATTTCCCGGCGCGTCACCGCGGCCGTCAGCGAGGTCGCGCAACTGCCAAAAGAAGCGGTCTGGGTGGTGTTCGAGGATGTCACCGCTGACGACTGGTATGTCGGCGCGGCGCGCGTGAGCGAACTTCAGAAGGCGGCGGCCGGGAAATCGAAGACATGACGGTTGAAATTCGTCATCCTTCGTTCGCGTCCGTCGTCGGCCCGTCGGTTGAATTCGAGAAGCTCGGCACCGACTTCCTGTTCACCGAGGGCCCGCTGTGGAATGAAGCGGGCAAGTATCTGCTGTTCAGCGACATGCCGGGGGACCGGATCCGCCGCTGGTCCGCAGAAAGCGGTGTCGTCGAGTTCAGGAATCCGAGCAACAAGTCGAACGGCCTGACATGGGACCGCGAAGGCAGGCTGCTCGCTTGCGAGCACGCGACCAGCCGCGTCACACGCACGGAGCCGGACGGGCGCATCACGGTGCTGGCCAGCCACCATGAAGGCAAGGAGCTGAACAGTCCGAACGATATCGTGGTCGCCACGGGACGGCGCGATCTACTTCACCGATCCGACATATGGCAGGATCGAGTTCTACGGCGTTCCCCGGCCACCCGAACTTGGCTTCCGGGGTGTCTACAGGCTCGATCCCGACGCCGGGACGTTGAAGCTCCTCGCGGATGACTTCGGGCAGCCGAACGGCCTTTGCTTCTCGCATGACGAGGAGCATCTGTTCGTGAACGACACAGAGCGCGGTCACATCCGCATGTTCGACGTTCAGCCCGACGGCACGCTCGATCGCGGCCGCGTCTGGGCCGAAACCACCGGTGAAGGTCCGGGCGCTCCCGATGGCATGAAGGTCGACAGCGAAGGCAATTTGTACTGCTGTGGGCCGGGTGGCATCCACGTCTTCGATCCATCAGGCGAATGTCTGGGCGTTATCAAGGTGCCGGAGGGGACCGCGAATTTCACATGGGGTGATGCGGACTACCGGAGCCTGTTCATCACGGCATCGACATCGCTGTATCGCATTCGGGTTGGTGTGCCGGGCCGCTGACCGTTCACGCCGTCGAATGGCGGAATCAAGATCCGTAGCCTTACCAGGCATTGCGCCGCGTCACTGCTGCCCGGCGAGGATTTGGGCCGCGCCACCGATGCCTTGCCGAAAGGCCTCGTCAAAGGTGACGGCTGCAAGCCGCCATCGATGCGGGTTGCCCTGCCAATCGAGTTGCCAGTCCGTGTTCCACCGCAGCTCCTGATCGTCCCAGACCAGGCGGGCGGTCAGCACAACCTCGCCGCCCCGCTGGCCTGCGGCTTCAGCCAGTTTTGCGGGCGCGATATTCGCAAGCGCGAGCTCATTGGCGCCGACGCCGGCGAGCGCGGCCGTCTCGGGCAGCACGACGGGCATTCCCCGTTTGGCCGCGGCCGCGAGCAGCGCATCCCGCTGCAGATCCGTCTGCTTGGAGTCGCCGGCAACCACATATCGTCTCGCGCCCTGCTGCATCTCCACGAAGACAGCGAGTACCGGGCGGCGGGCAAGCCATGGCTTGACGCCCAGCTTCGCAAGAATGCCGTTGATATCAGTCTCATCGAAATCGACGGTCAGAAAGAACGACCGGTCCCGCGTGCCCTGTTCGTCGTTCTTCGGCTTGCCGCCCTTTTCATCGCGATAGGAAAAGGCACGAACCATTCTCGCCGTATCGGCTTTGTACGCGTCGAGGCGCGGGTCGCCCGCGAGCCGCAGCATACCGCTTAGCTTGACGAGAACGTCTTGCAGGCACGATGCGAAGCCAATGAGGCGGTTTGCTTCGCCCTGCCCCGTCACGATGGTCTGCGCGCGATAGAGCTCTGCCGCCGGGATGGCCGGTTGCTGCGGCGTTGTTTCCGCAGCGATAGCAGGAAGCGCAAACAGCAGCACTGCGGCGATCGCCGCCAGAAAAGAATGAACGGAGCAAACTGTCGCTTGATGTGTCTTCAAGGCCGAACGCCCTCGGTTGATACACCGTTTTAAAGTGTGCCTGCTCCGGCCGGCAAGCCTTGCATGGCTACGAGACCGGCGGCCGCGGAACACATTGACGCGAGCGCGAACGCAGCCCGCGACTTCCGCTGCCCGCAAATTCCCTGCCAGAGCCTTTTCCGTTCCGATCGAATGGGAACGGGGCTCTATCTTTTTGTTTTTGACGCGTTTTCTTCACGCGAACCGGTACCCCACTTCGCTTGAAAACGCTTTGGCCGGAAATCCTGGCGGCCGCATGTTTTCCTTGACTCGGTACTTTTTAGTACCATATGGTCCCGGCAGATGATACTATCCGGTACCAACATCGGACGGACGTAAAGGAACACGACCATGACGAAACCAATTCTCGTCACCTCGGCCGCCGGCGGCAAGGGAGGCAAGACCGGGCGGCGGGTGGCTGAACTGCTGCTCGCACGCGGCGTTCCGGTTCGCGCCTTCGTCCGCAGCATCGATGAACGCTCGGATCAACTGAAAGCGCTCGGCGCCGAAATATTCCAGGGCGATTTTCTCGACGTTCGATCCGTCAAGCGTGCGGTGCAGGGCGTTGCATCGGTTTATTTTGCCTATCCGGTGCAGGACGGGCTGCTCGGCGCCACCGGGGCCATGGCTGTTGCAGCGCGCGAAGAAGGCATTACCCGCCTCGTCAATCTCGTGATGCTGCAATCGACCGCCGATGCCCCGACACCGCGCATGCGTGAAAACTATCTGTCCGAACAGATTTTTGAATGGGCGGGAATAGGCGCGGTGCATGTCAGGGGCGCGGTGTTCTACGAAAATCTGGGATCGCTGGTTCGCAACAGCATCCCGGCGCAAGGGGCGATCCGGCTGCCCTGGGGCAAGGAAGACACCATCTTCCCGATGGTCGCAGGCGAAGATGTGGCGCGGGTTTCCGTCGGCCTGTTGACCGCTCCCTCCCTGATCGCCGGAACGCCCTATCGGCTGGTCGGCGCGGCGATTTCGCTGCGGGAAATCATCGCGACCTTCGCGCGCGTGCTCGGCAAGAACATCGGCTACGAGGAAATCACCGACGAGCAGTGGCGCGGCGACGTGCTGGCGCGGGGCTACAACACGCACGCCATCGAACATCTCTCCTCGCTGTGGAAGGCGCTGCGCTCCGCGGGCCTCGATCCGGCGAAGGCGAGATTTGCGGTGACCGACACCATCGAAAAAATCGGTGGCGCCAAGCCCACCACCCTGGAGGCGTTTGTGCGCCAGGGCGCGAGCGAACTGACGGCGAAATCGGCCTGACCGGCCTGAAAACACAAGGGAGATAGCCATGACAAAACCTTTTCTCGTCACTTCAGCGGCCGGCGGCACCCAAGGCAAGACCGGCCGCCATGTCGCCGAATTGCTGCTGGCGCGCAAAATTCCGGTGCGCGCCTTTGTGCGCAAGATCGACGAGCGCTCCGATGCGTTGAAGGCTCTCGGCGCCGAAATATTCGTCGGCGACTTCCTCGACGTGAGGAACGTCATGCAGGCGGTGAAGGGAGTTTCGTCGGTTTATTACGCCTACCCCGTGCAGGACGGGCTCGGAGACGCGACGGCGGCGATGGCCTACGCGGCAAAGGAAGAGGGCATTTCCCGCGTCGTCAATCTGGTGATGTTCCAGTCCTCGACGGAAGCACCGACGCCCCGCATGCGGCAGAATTTCCTGTCCGAGCAGGTCTTTGCATGGGCCGGCGTCGGCGAGGTGCATATCAGGGCGACCGTGTTTTACGAAAACCTCGCGCGCCTTGTCCGCCAGAGCCTGCCGGCGCAAGGGGCAATCCGTCTGCCCTGGGGTCCGGAAACCAACGTGCTTCCGCTCGTCGCCGGCGAAGACGTCGCGCGTGTTGCCGTCGGCCTGTTGACCAGCCCCTCGTTAACGGCGGGGACGGCCTATCCGATGATCGGAACGGCTATCGCCCTGAAGGACATCGTCGGAAGTTTTGCGCGCGTCTACAACAAGGACGTTCATTACGCAGAAACCACCGACGATGAGTGGCGCGCCGAAGCGCTCGGGCGTGGCTACAACGCCCACTCGGTCGAACATCTCTCCGCGCTCTGGAAATCGATCCGCAACTCCAACCTGTCGCCGGAGCGCGCGCGCTTCGCGGTGACGGACACGATCGAAAAGGTCGGCGGGGCAAAACCCAAGACGTTCGAGCAGTTCGTGCGCGAGCAGTACCAGAAAGAACTGGCAACGGCGCCGGTGAAGGCCTCGGCCTAGAGCCTTTTCCGTTCCGATTGAATCGGAACGGGGCTCTAGCTTTTTGTTTGACGCGTTTTCTTCACGCGAACCGGTATCCACTTCGCTTGAAAACGCTTTGAGATACGACAGGAGCCCGCGATGGACAGACGGCAATTATTGTTAGGCGCAACATCATCCTTGTTGCTGCCCCCCTTGATGAATGCCGTCTCGTCTGACGCGTTCGGAGAAACTTCAAAGCGAGGTGCAGGCATGAGCGAACCAACGCAGCGAATGATCGAAGCCAACGGAATCCGCATCAATATCGCCGAGAAAGGCTCCGGGCCGCTGGTGCTGCTGGCCCATGGTTTCCCGGAATCCTGGTATTCCTGGCGCCGGCAGATCGACGCCATCGCTGAGGCCGGTTTCCATGTCGTCGCCCCCGATATGCGCGGCTATGGCAAGACCGACGCGCCTGAGGCAATCGACCAGTACACGATCTTTCACCTGGTCGGCGACATGGTCGGCATTCTCGACGCGCTCAAGGCGCCGACGGCCGTCATTGTCGGGCATGACTGGGGCGCCAATGTTGCCTGGCAGGCGGCGCTGATGCGCCCGGACCGCTTTCGCGGGGTCGCAGCGCTCAGCGTGCCGTTCCGGCCGCGCGGAAAGGCGCGACCGACCAGCGTGATGCCGCGCGCGGAGAACGCGCAGTTCTATCAACTGTACTTCCAGGAGCCTGGTCTGGCCGAGGCGGAATTCGAGCGCGATCCGCGCCGGACCATCCGCAGCATGCTGTTTGGCGCATCGGGCGACGCTGCCGCCGCAGCGGCTGCCGCCCGCGCGGCCGCCGCGGCAAGCGGTGCGGCTGTTGCCGCTCCAAGCCTCGGCATGGTGCAAAAGGGTGGCGGATTCCTGCAAGGTCCGGCGCCGCCGGCGACATTGCCTGGCTGGATCACCGAGAGCGATCTCGATTTTTATGGCGCCGAGTTCAAACGTACCGGCTTCCGCGGCGGTCTCAATTACTATCGCAACCTCGATCGCAACTGGGAGATCCAGGCGTCGCTTGCCGGTGCACAGGTAACCATTCCGGCGCTGTATGTCGCGGGCGATCGCGACTTCGTGGTGTCCTTTCCGGGCACGGATCAGCTTCTCGCCAACCTGAAAAACTTCGTGCCGAATTTGCGCGGCATACAGATGCTTCCGGGCTGCGGTCACTGGACCCAGCAGGAGCGCCCGAACGAGGTCAGTACCGCGATCATTGACTTCGTCCGCAGCCTGCCGGGCTGACGACGCTACCGCAACCAACATTCCAAAAATCGGAAAATAGCAAACATGAATGGTGTACTTGCAATCGTGAGCGGAATTCCTTGGTGGGTATTTCCGCTGCTTGGCCTCCTGATCGCCATCGGCATCCGGGCGTTGAAGACACGTTATGTGCCGCTGCCGGTCGCGTTGATCGCACCTGTCGCCTTCACTGTCTGGGGCGTCCTGACGCTGTTGCGCGCGAAGCCGGATGTCCTTCCCATCCTCAGCTTCGCGGTCGCGGCGATCGCCGGTGTCGCGATCGCGGTGGTTACCACGCGGAATCGCAGCGTTGTCGTTGATGCCGTCGAGCGGCGGGTCTGTCTGCCCGGGAGCTACGTTCCACTGATCCGGAATCTCGCAATCTTCGCGGCGAAATTCGTGCTTACTTTCGCCGTCACCGTGCATCCGGATTTGCGCGATACGCTGGCGCCATGGGATCTCGGCGTTTCCGGCATCAGCGCCGGGTATTTCGTCGGCTGGTCGACGTGGCTCTTGGCGGGATTCTCCAAAGCGATGAAATCCGGCCTGTCGCGAGCGCCCGGCTAGAGGGGGGATACGCAAGTGAAGTATTTTTTCTGCAAGTTTTTTCCGCCGCGCAAGGATTTCGTGAAGACGATGACGCCCGACGAGACCAAAGCTCTTCAGGGAGCATGGGGCATACTTGCAAGGACTGCTTGAGACGGGCAAGGTAGTTGCGCATGGACCGGTGATGGACCCTGCCGGCGGATTCGGTCTTTCGCTGTTTGGGATTGCTGATGACGAGGACATCAACGCCTTGACGGCGGGAGATCCGATGATAATGGCGAAAGTCGGTGCCTGCTACGAGACATATCCGATGATGAGCCTTCGCGCACGCGGCTGAAGCGCTGCATTTTGATGGGGTGAGATGCCGGGAATCCTTGAAGGTATCCGCGTGCTCGATTTCGGGCGCTATATCGCAGGCCCTTATTGTGCGGCACTGCTGGCCGAGCACGGCGCCGAAGTGATCCGTATCGAGAAGCGGGAGGGCAGCGAAGATCGCTATCAGGCTCCGGTGAGCGATGCCGGCGACGGCGCGCTGTTTCTCCAGATGAACCGCAACAAGCTCGGCATGACCGTCGATCCGATGACGGACGACGGGCGCGAGATCGTGCGGCGGCTGGTCAAAACCGCCGACGTCGTGATCGCCAACCTGCCGCCTCAGACGCTCAGCGCCATGCGGCTTGACTATGAGAGCCTTGTGGCGACGAAGCCCGACATCATTCTTACAACCGCGTCAGCTTACGGGCGCGGCGGCCCCTACAGCGACCGGGTCGGGTTCGACGGTATCGGTCAGGTGATGTCCGGCGCGGTCTACATGACCGGTGAGCCGGATCAGCCCTATCGCGCCGCCGTTGCCTGGGTGGATTTTTCGACCGCGCTGCATTGCGCGTTCGGAACGATGGCCGCGTTGATGGCGCGACAACAGACCGGACGCGGTCAAATCGTGGAAGGTGCGTTGCTCGCGACCGCGCTTACGCTGACCAATGCCGCCCTGATCGAACAGGCGGTGATTAGGGCTGACCGTGTACCCACCGGTAACCGGGGCCAGACGGCCGGACCCGTCAATCTCTTCCAGACCAGGGACGGATGGATCCTGACGCAGGTCATCGGCCAGCAATTGTACAAGCGCTGGGCAAAGCTGATGGGCGAGGAATGCTGGCTAACCGATCCGCGTTTCAGGGATGATCTATCCCGCGGCGACAATGGCGTCGTGCTTGGCGAGCGAATGAGCCGCTGGTGTGCGGACTACACCACGGCCGAGGCGCTGGATATTCTCGGCCGCGCCAAGATTCCGGCCGGGCCCGTGCTGTCCCCGCAACAGGCGCTCGACGATCCCCATGTCAAGGCCATGGGCTTTTTTCAGCAGGTCGACTACCCGGGTTTGCCGCGGCCGGCGCCGATCAGCCGTGTGCCGGTGTGGCTCTCCGACACTCCAGGCGAGATCCGCCATCGCGCGCCAACGCTGGGCGAGCACACCGATCGCATCATGGCGAAGCTCGGCTATGACGCCAACGAAATCGCGGCGCTGCGCAAGAGCGGTGTGATCTAGCTGGATCGACCACGTGGCAGCTTGACGCTGCCGATCCGGGCGAGCAACGCGGCGTGCATGGCAGGTCCAGCCGCGAGAAAACTCCGATGCAGCGGCTCAACCCCGTTGTAGGTGAACAGCTGACCGGTATGTGAACCGACAAGGCCGCCGGCTTCATGAACGATCAGATCGGCAGCGGCCAGGTCCCAGTCATACTTGGCATTGAGGCCGAGAGCGGCGTCCGCCACGCCACTTGCGACCAATGCAAGCCGATAGGCCACCGAGTCGCGCTGAATGATGTCCATCTCCGGCCAGGCCTCGCGCCATGCCGGATGGCGGAACAACGGTGCAAAGGCCGCCATGCGGCAGCCGGCTATTTCATGCCGATCGCTGACATGGATCGGCTGTCCGTTCAGCCTTGCCCCCTGCCCGGCCGCCGCCTCATAGAACTCGTCGGCCGCCGGATTATAAAGAGCAGCCGCGATCGGACGGCCGTCTTCCACCAGCGCCACCGCATGACAGAAGTGGGGCACGCCTTGCAGGAACGCACGCGTCCCGTCGATCGGATCGACCAACCAAACCCGGCGGCGATCCAGCCGTGCCGGATCGTCCGCTGTCTCTTCGGACAGCCAGCCGTAATCCGGCCGCGCCTCGCCAAGCCGCCGCTGTATGAGTGTGTTGACCGCGATGTCGGCATCGCTGACCGGCGTGCCGCCTTCTTTTTCCCAGACCTTCATTTCGGTCTGGAAATACTGCATGGCCAGGCTTCCAGCCTCGCGTACGGTCGCAACGAGTAACGCGTAATCGTCGTTCCCTGATGTCATGTTACACTGAGGCCAGACCAAGCCATCGCTGTCAATGCATCACGATTTCTCAGTGAACCCTGACAACGCGATGCGCATCGGAACGGCTCTTGAGTGCTGCAATGGCTGCGGCCCTGTTTCGCAATACCGCGCGCTGGTTGACATAGGCCTTGTCGGTGATCTCGCCGGCAGCCAGTGACGGCAACTCGGCCGAAAGCAGAAAAGCGCCGATGCGCATGCTCGTGGTGACCTTGGCGTTATGAGTTGCGAGGCAGCTCGCAACATGTTGCCTCAGCCCGTTATCCTCGACGATCGCCTGCATGGTACGGGATGCGTCCGGATTCTCGAGAAACGGCCTGCAGCCGTCCGGATGCGGCCACGCCAGTAGCGCGAGCGCGTCCTCATTTTCACCGACGACGACGATGTCCTGCAGCGCGCCGCCGGTCGCATTCAGCAGCGCCAGCCTGACTTCGCCGACATTGACCCAGGTGCCGGTGGCGAGTTTGAAATTCTCGGCGAGCCGTCCGACAAAGCGAAGCCCCCGTGAAGGGTCGCCTCGGTCGTTGAAGTCGACCAGAGTCTCCGGTCCGGTAAAAACCTTCCTCGTCGAAGATTTCCTTGTTCAGATGTTCCAACCCGAAATATCCCGGCGTGACCGTCCGGCCTCGTACCCGCAGTTCATATTCATCGCCGACGGGTTGCAGTTTCAGCTCAAGCCCCGGCAGCGGCAGGCCGATCTCGCCGGAGGTCTCGCTCGGCCAATGCGTCACCGAAACCGTCGGCGCCGTCTCGGTCAAACCGTAGCCGCACATGATCGGAATCCGGAACCCGACGGTTTGCGCGGCTTTGGCCTGCAGGCGTTCGAGAACGGAGGCCGGGATCGCAGCGCCGCCATAGGTCATGCGTTTCAGACGGTCGAAAACCTTGCGGCACAACTCTTCGTCCTGCTCCAGCGCGTCTGCGAGCATTGCGAAGCCGGCCGGCACGTTGAACAGCGAAGTCGGCGAAATCTCCTTGAGGTTTGCGACGGTCTTGCCGAACAATTGCGGCGTCGGGCGGCCGTCATCGATGTACAGCGTGCCGCCCGACCGGATCGTGCCGTTCAACGTGGCATTGCCGCCCATGGTGTGATGCCACGGCAACCATTCCAGCTGGACCGGCGGTTGATCGTCTGGCGGCGCCAGCTGCGTTGCCATGGTGACCACTGATGCCAGCATGCGATGCGTATTGATCACGCCTTTGGGAGAGCCGGTCGAACCAGAGGTGAACAGGATCTTTGCGGTCGTATCGGGCGTCAGCGCATTATGAAGCTCATGAAACCGCGCGGTGCTCGCCTGATCGGCAAGCTCGGCGAGCGTAAGGGAGCCGGCGTATTCCTCGGTGCTGAGCAGCGTCGCGGCACCGATGGGAGGCACGTCGAGAGCTTTGTGGAACGCTTTCCACGATTGCGCGAAGCAGAAATCGGGCCGGATGATTTCGGCGATTTCGGCCAGCCGCGCCAGCCCCCCGTCCAGCAGCGAATAGTTCGGCGAAACCGGCACCGCAATCGCGCCGATCGACATCGTGGCCAGCGTCAGCAAGGCGTGGTCGATCGAATTGCCTGACAGCAGCGCGACCCGCGAACCTGGCCGCGCACCGAGTTGAATCAGTCCCGCGCCAAGCCGGCTCACCGTATCCCAGGCAGCGCCGTAGGTAATGGTGTTCCAGCCGCCCGCCTTGTCCCGTTCGCCGAGAAAAATACGATCGGCCGCTTCAATGGCCCATCGCGGCAGGTAGTTGCATATCGTTGGCTCCCCCTCCACAAACGCCAGGGGCGAACGCAACACCATCGCACCGGACGAAAGTTTCTCAACCAGAACCTCGCGCGGGGCATAGGCGTTTTCGCGATAAGGAACGACCATCTTTTCCCCCGTCACGCGTCCCATGGCTGGTACGCGGCCAGAAATGTTTGCACGGCGATTTCCACCACATGGTGGATACGGTCATCGTCCGGCGCCGCAGCCGCGTTCAGCAGCAGCGGCTTGAAAATGGTGGAGTGTGTGGAATCCAGGAACTGGGCAGCCGCTAGCTCGCAATCATCGATGTTCAGGATCCCGGCGGCGACTTGATGCTCGAGATACCGTTGAATCGCTGCCACCCCGGCCTCATGCCCTCTCCGATAGAACAGCCGGCCCATCCTCGGCATCCGTTCCGACACGCCAATCACTGCCCGTAGCGGCGCAATGCTGTCAGCGCTGCATATCAGCTTGACGAACTTGCGGCCCAGCTGCCGCAAAACGGCGCCAACATCGTGATCGTTCGGATCAAGCGAAAACAGTTGCTCGGCCTGTCCTGCAGATGCCTCGCTGGCGATCGCCTCAAACAAGCTCTCCTTGCTTTGAAAATATGTGTAAAGGGTACCTTTTGAAACTGCAGCGCAACGGGCAATTTCGCTCATGCTCGCTGCATCAAATCCGCGCGTGAGAAACACCTGAAGCGCGCCGGTCATGATCTGACGCCGCTTTTCGCGGCCATGAATCCGTTCGGCCGACGACAGCGCCACTTCAATCGACATTTCCGGCTCATCAAAAAAGGGCCCGGCGCCAAGGCGCCGGGCTGAAGTGGAGGCGGTCATCCGAAACGCGCCTCGGGAAGATCGGTCCGAAACCTCTGAACCATGTCCACAGGTGTCACGGCTAACTCCATTCTCGACGTCATCGTCCCCTCACGAGCAGTGGAGCAGCTCATCGAGGATCCCCAAAAAAACCTCCGCCACCTCCGGATTCGTCGCGAACCTGAAGGCTGCAGCTCCTTTACATCTGCCCGATATCGGGTACTAGGTAGTATCGAGCGGTCAAAGAACCCTACGGTACCATTAAGTACCGAGTCAAGGAAAAGATGATGGCAGCGAAATCTGCTTCCCATCGGGAAGATGAAACCCCGGTTCGCCAGCGCATTCTCGACGCGGCGTTCTCCGCCTTCATGGAGAGCGGCCACGCGCAGGCCAGTACGCTTGAGATCGCGACGCGTGCGCGCGTCTCAAAGCGAGAACTCTATTCCCTGGTTGGCAACAAGCAGGAAATGCTCGTCGCATGCATCGGCGAGCGCGCCAAGCGGCTACGGGTGCCCGCCGGCCTGCCCGAACCGCACGACCGGGAGGCGCTCGCGCGTGCGCTGCAGGCGTTCGGGACGCAGATCCTGCAAGAAGTGAGCGATCCCACTGTTATCGCTGTATTTCGATTGGCCATCGCCGAGGCGATACGCACGCCCGAGGTCGCGCGGGCACTCGACGCCATCGCAGGCGAGACCGGCCGTGGCGCCTTGCGAGAGGTAATGACCCGTGCCCGCTCGTTCGGACTGGTCAGCGGCAAGCCTGCCGAGATGGCCGAGCGTTTTGCCGGATTGCTCTGGGGCAACCTGATGATAAGCCTGCTGCTTCGCGTCGTGGACCGGCCGACCCCTCGCGAGATTGCGCGACGCGCACGCGACGCCGCCGAAGCCTTCCTGCAGTTATATCTGGAGCCGGATCAACCTGAGATGACCCCTTCAGCCGATTAGCCGGACGCGCCAACGCCGGGGCGGCAGGATTGACGACGCGAAAACCGCGTTTGCTCGTGCGCGCAGGGAAACAATCAAGATCGTTGTCTCCCAACGCTGGAAGCACCTGCAGCATTGACGCCAACTGCCGGCCTCCCGACGCCCACAACATTTCCGCTTGACGAGGTACCATACCGTACCATAGGTTCGAGCAGATTGATACCGACTGGTACCCAAAAGGGCGCGGCGTGGGAGGACACATCGGCATGACGTACCTATCGAGTGAAGCAGCATGAAGCCGGTTCTGGTCACGGGCGCCACCGGCGTCGTTGGTGCAACGGGCAGACACCTCGCTGAGCTGCTGTTGAAGCGCGGCGCACCCGTCAGGGCGATGGTGCGCAAGGACGACGAGCGCTCGCAAAAGCTTGCCGAAGCCGGAGCCGAAATCGTCAAGGGCGACTTCCTGGACGAAGATGCGGTTCGCAGCGCCATGCAGGGCGTCGACGTCGCCTATTTCTGTCCGCCGGTTTTCGAAGTCTTGCTGCAAGCAACCACGGTTTTTGCGCATTGCGCGCGTGAGGCCTCGGTCAAGCGGGTCATCAACCTTTCGCAATGGGGCACCGTCGATCCGATCCTGAGTCCTGCGACCCGGCTGCATAGATTGGGCGAGATGATTTTCGACTGGTCGGGAGTGCCGACGTCGCATCTTCTTCCGGCGATGTTCATGGAGCAGCTCTCGCTGGTGTTCGGTCCGGGCGTGCGCGCGCAAGGCGCCTTGATCGCACCGTTCAACGACAAGAAGGTCTCGATGATTGCGGCCTACGATGTAAGTCGCGTCGCCGCCGCGATTGCGCTCGAACCGGAACGCTTCGCCACTGGTCCCTATATGCTCACCGGCGGGGCCAATCTGACGCTCGAGCAGGTCGCAGCAGTCCTCACCGACGTCCTCGGCAAGCCGATCAAGTATATCGATATCGATCCGGCCAAGTGGAAAAAGAGCTGGCTGGACCGGGGTGCACCCCCGCATTTGGCAAACCATCTCGAAAAACTTTACGAGAAGGGACGGCTCGGGCGTCTGAACTATGGGCCGACCTCGGTGGTGGAAGAAGTCACCGGCGCGCCGCCCACGAGCCTGAAGGAATTCTTCAGCAAGTACTTCAAGGACGAAGGCGCGCGCTTTGATCGCGAAACACGGAATGACCAACTGAGCGCGCAAAGCGGCGCACGATGAGACCCGGCACGCTTTGCTGACCGCGGTCTTCGGACTTCAGAGGAGGAATGAATGTCGGTATCATCAAGAATGACGCGGCGCGGGTTTCTGGCGGCGACAGCACTGCTGATGCTTTCGAGCGCACCCGCGTTCGCCCAGAAAGCCTACGATCCCGGCGCAAGCGATACGGAAATCAAGCTGGGGCAGACGATGCCGTACAGCGGCCCCGTTTCGTCCCTTAGCACGATCGGCAAGGTGCAAGCCGCCTATTTCCGCATGGTCAACGAGCGCGGCGGCATCAACGGGCGAAAGATCAACCTGATTTCCTACGACGATGCCTACAACCCGGTGAAGACGATCGAACAGGTTCGCAAACTGATCGAGAGCGACGAGGTTCTGCTCATTTTTCAGATGCTCGGGACGGTGCCCAATGCGGCAGCTCAAAAATATCTGAACCAGAAGAAAGTACCGCAACTGCTTGCCTCGAGCGGCGCGGACCGGTTCAGCAATCCCAGGGAATACCCATGGACCATGGGCTTCAATGCAAGCTACCAGTCCGAGGGCCACATCTTTGCGAGATATATCCTCGACAACCATCCCAATGCGAAGATCGCCGTGATCTACCAGAACGGCGATTACGGCAAGGATTACCTCAAGGGATTGAAGGACGGACTCGGCAAGAAGGCGTCGATGGTCGTTGCGGAAGCAGGCTACGAGGTGATCGATCCGACGATCGATTCGCAGATGGTGATGCTGAAGAGTTCGGGCGCCAACGTGCTCCTCAATGCGTCGACGCCGAAATTCGCATCGCAAGCGATCAAGAAGACCGCCGAACTTGGCTGGAAGCCCGTCCATATCCTGAGCGGCGGTTCGGTTTCGGTCAGCGAAGTGCTGGCGCCGGCCGGCATCGAGAATTCCAAGGGCATCATCAGCGTCTCCGCCCTCAATTTCTCGAAGAACCCGACCGATCCGCAATGGCAGGACGATCCCGGCATGAAGCGATATTTCAGCTTCATGGAAAAATACTATCCGGCGGGCGAAAAGCTCTCGCTGTTCAACTCCTATGGTTATGCAGCCGCCCAGATGATGGAGCATATCCTTATCAAGTGTGGCGACAATCTCACGCGCGAAAACGTGATGAAGGTGGCGACAAATCTCAGTAACGTCGTCACCGATATCACCGACCCCGCCGCAACGGGCGCATCGACCTCACCGACGGACTATCGCATCAGCAAGGAGTTCCGGATGATGCAGTTCGATGGTGAGCGTTGGCGACGCTTCGGATCCACCATGACCGACGATATGTCGACCGACTGATCCGGCCTGGCGCACGATGAGAGGCGCACTCGCCTCGATGCAGTCAATGTCAATCTTACCAAGACGTTTGGAGAGAATTCCATGAGTGGACCAGAACTACTGCTGATCGATCAACCGCGACCGAACGTGCGGCGGATCACGCTGAACCGGCCTGAAAAGCGCAACGCCCTCTCCAACCAGTTGCGCGGGGCGCTGCTCGAGGCGCTGGAGGACGCCGATCGCGATCCAACTATCCGCGTCAGCATTCTGCGCGGCGCCGGCACCTGCTTTTCATCGGGATATCAGCTTAGCGGCGGCAACGATCAGAATCAGCCCTACTACACGCCTGATGGCCCCGGCCAATGGCCCCGTCATGTCATCGAAGGCTCTTTCCGCATCTGGGACCTGGGCAAGCCGGTCATTGCCCAGGTGCACGGCTATTGCCTGGCTGGCGGCAGCGAACTCGCTACCGCCTGCGACCTGGTCTATGTGGCTGAGGATGCGCAGATCGGCTACCCGCCGGTGCGATCCATGAGTCCTCCGGACATGCAGTTTCATCCCTGGATGATGGGGCTGAGGGATGCGATGGAAATGATGCTGACCGGCGACTCCATCAGCGGCACTGAGGCCGCGCAAAAGGGTTTTGCCAATCGCGCCTTTCCGCTCGCGGAGCTGGAGGAACGGGTGCTCGATATCGCCGAACGCGTCGCAAAGATCCCGTCCGAATTGCAGCTGTTGAACAAGCGTTCGATGCATCAGGCCATGGAGATCATGGGTGTCCGCGCAGCGATACGTGCCGGCACCATGGTTCAGGCGCTCGCCTTCACCACGGAGACAAGCGTTACCTATCGCAACGAGTTTGCAAAGGGCGTGCGCCAGGCGCTGTCGCTGCGTGACAAGCAGTTTGGCGACTACCGCGAGAGCAAGAAGAGCGGCGGCGCGCAGTAACCCGGCCGACTGGTACTTATAAGTATCATACCGTCAAAAACACGGAACTGCCGAGTACCACGTAACGAAATCGACGAAGCTGGCAGCCGTGCCAGCGACGAGATTGCCGGCTGCGCCGGATCTGCGCGCAAAACGAAAACCCTCCGGAGATCTCTGTGACAGTTACAGCCAACGGATGGTCGGAAGCGCCCTACCGGCCGATGCCATCCGGGCCGAGGTCCCTCAAGGTCGAGAAGCGGCCGGATGGCGCGGTTCTCCTTCAATCCGACATTGCTCTTGTGGAGTACGAGCGCTCGATTTGCGACAACCTCGAACGATGGTCGCGAGAGGCTCCGGACCGGACCTGGCTCGCCCAGCGAAACGGCGCCAATCGCTGGGAAACGCTCAGCTATGCCGACGGATGGGCACGAACCCAGGCGATCGGTCAATCGTTGCTGGATCTCGGGTTGTCCAAGGGAGGCCGTCTTGCCATCCTGTCGGGCAATTCGATCGAGCACGCCCTGATGATGATGGCGGGCATGGCGATCGGTCTGGCCATTGCGCCGATTTCACCGAGCTACTCGCTATTGCCCGCCGCGCGCGACCGGCTCCTGAAGATCGCGCAAGTGTTGCGGCCCGAGGCGGTGTTCGTGCAGCGTTATGCACCTTTCGCGCATGTGCGCGGCATCCCCGAGTTTGCCGACGCGAAGTGGGTTTCAGCAGACGACCATGACGCCACGTTCTCTCTCGCCAGCCTTGAGGCAAGCGCGCCGAACCAGACCTTCACGGAGGCTTTCCTGGCCGTGGAGCCGGATATGGCCGCAAAGATCCTGTTTACGTCGGGATCGACGGGATCGCCGAAAGGCGCCATCAACACCCACCGCATGCTGACAAGCTCGGTTGCGATGACCCGCTCGATCTTTCCCGGACCTCGGACCGCGGAGTTTCCGGTTCAGGTCGAATGGCTGCCCTGGCATCACACAACGGGCGGCAACGCGATCTTCAACACCGTCTTGAAGGCGGGAGGCTCGCTCTACATCGATCCGGGCCGTCCGACCCCCGACGCCTTCCACCTGACGATCGCCGCGCTGCGCGAGGTATCACCTACCTCGATGGTGAACGTGCCTGCTGGCCTGGCATTGCTGGTCGAGGCGATGGAAGGGGATGCCGGCCTGAGCCGCTCGGTGTTCGAACGGCTTGAGCGCATAAGTACCGGCGGGGCCGCCGCACAGGCAGAGCTGGTTGAACGGTTCCAGAAGCTCGCCGTTGCAGCGGTTGGAAAACGCATTCCGTTTTTTTCGGCATACGGCTCGACCGAAACCGCGCTCAACATCACCATGACATACTGGCCAACCGAACAATCGGCCGAGCTTGGTCTTCCGATGCCGGGTCTCGAGTTGAAACTGGTACCGAACGGAGATCGCTACGAAGTGAGAGTGAGGGGCCCAAGCGTCACGCCGGGCTACCTCGGCGGCCAGGATCCCGGCGCCACGACCTTCGACGATGAAGGATTCTACTGCACCGGCGATGCCGCTACCTTCATCGATCCGGCGGAGCCTTCGGTCGGCCTGCGATTTGCCGGCAGGCTCAACGAAAACTTCAAATTGACCAGCGGCACATGGGTGATGACCGGCGACGTCAGGCTTGCGGTGCTGACGGCCACCAGGCCCCTGCTCCAGGAGATCGTCATCGCGGGAGAAAATCGCGACGCGGTCACAATCCTCGGCTGGATCAACAAGGAGGCCGCCCGGGCCCACGTGCAGGATGTGAGCGCGCTCGCAGATCCTGCACGGCTTGCGACAGACATCGGAATTCTCACCCACATCAAGTGGGCGCTGGAGCGCTACAACCAGAATACCACGTCCTCAACCCGAATTTCCGCTTTTCGAATTCTCGCCGATCCACCCTCGGTGGATGGCGGAGAAATTACCGACAAGGCATCGGTCAATCGGCGGATGGTCCTGAAAAATCGCGCACATCTGGTCGACGAACTCTATCGCGCCGCTCCGGCACATGGCGTGATCCGCTTGTAGTGAAGCATCGTCCGCCCAAGCGCGAGAAGCCGATCCTCTTCAGGCACTCCCCGCGCATGACAGCGCCCGCGAAAATAAGACGCTTGGATATGGGCGGCTTCGGCTTTGAGCGGCAGCTTTCCCGAAGGCGCGCCCAGCGGGCGCGTTACGAGGCGCGCATGGGGAAGGTCCGGCGTGGTTGCCGGGTTCTCCCTTCCGCGTCACAGGGAGGAGGAACAACAATGCGCAAGTCTCTGCTCGGCGCCGTCGCGGTGGCCGCCCTTATGCTGCCCGGCGCAGCTCTCGCCCAGAGCGGCACCATCAAGATCGGCATTCTGGTGGCGCTGGAAGGCGCCTTCGCGACCGGTGGCCAGGATGGTGTCCGCAATGTCGAACTGGCTCTCAAGCAGGTGAACAACACCATTGCCGGCAAGAAGATCGAAACCGTCGTCGCTCCGACGGATACCAAACCCGACACCACGATCCGTATGGCCCGCAAGCTCGTGGAGCAGGACAAGGTCGACTTCATCATCGGCCCGCTTTCCGGCTCGGAAGGCATCGCCATGCGCGACTTCGCCAAGACCATTCCCGACAAGGTGGTGATCAACGGCATTTCCGGCGCGCTCGAGACGACATGGGTCGATCCCGCACCGAACTTCTACCGCTTCAACCTCGACGGCTCGCAATGGGGCTTCGGCCTCGGCAATTACGTCGTGAAGACGAAGGGCTGGAAGAAGGTGGCAACGATCGCAGCCGATTACTCGTTCGGCTACACGAACTTCATGGGCTTTGCGGTGGATTTCTGCAAGTCGGGCGGCGACATCGTCCAGCGCTTCTGGCAGCCGCTCGGCCAGTCGGATTTCGGCGGCATCATCGCGCAGCTGCCGGACAATGTGGATGCGATCTATCTGGGCCTTGGCGGCACGGATGCGATCAACTTCCTCAATCAATATCAGCAGGCCGGTGAAAAGACCCGCCTGATCGGCGGCACCATCATGGCCGACCAGACGGTTCTGACGGCGAAGGGTCGCGCGAAAGACGTGCTGAAGGGCACGCCGACTTCGGGCCCCTTCGCCGCCGACAATACCGACCCGGCCTGGACTTCATATGTGAAGCTCTATCAGGACACCTTCCCCGCCGACAAGCGCCTCCCGTCGCCTTCGCTCTTCGGCCTGGGCTACTACGTCGCCACGCACGCCGCCATCAAAGGGCTCGAAGCGGCCGGAGGCGATCTGTCGAACGGGCAGGCAAAGTTCAAGGAAGCCCTCAACAAGCTTCAGCTCGACAGCCCGATCGGCAAGATCACGCTGAACGAAAACCGGCAGGCGACCGGAACGGTCTTCGTCAACGAAGTGGTCGATGGGCCGGATGGCAACATGACCAGCAAGATGGTCGCCAAGACCGAAAACGTGAACCAGACGCTCGGCATGACGACGGATCAGTTCCGGGCCATCGGGCTGCCGTCGCGCGACTGTGGTTGACTGCGCCAAGCTGCGCGCGGGCGGCTGAGCGCGCCTGCCCTCGGTGTCAATCTTCGGTGGCCGGCGCTCTCAGCCGGCCGCCCCTTCCTTCGGGAATTCCGCCATTGCGGACTCCATGCAGCGGACGCGCCGGGAGCGTCTCCGATGACCCTGATCGGCTATCTCACACGCACCCATTTCGCAGAAGCTGCGATCGAGGACGCGCTTCCCGAGGAAGTGGGGCCGCTCTCTCGGGCGCTGGTACTCGTCGACGACGAGCCGGGAAGCGCGGCCGTTTGCGCGCGCGTGCAGGAGTCGCTCAGCCAGACGGCGATCAGCCTGGCGCGGACCGATCATGCCAGCCCTCATGGAGAAGCAACCTCCCGGATCCTGAGCGCCTTGAGCGACATCCGGACAGGCACGCTCATCGCCGTGGGTGGAACTGCGGCCGTCGGGCAGGCGCGGCTCGCTGCGGAACATGCATTGCGGCGGGGCGAACGCCTCACGCTGATCGCGGTTCCTGCCAGCCTTTGCGATTTCGGGTTGGCGCGGCGGGTACGCCTGGGGCAAGGCCAGCCGGTCACCTGCCCTCGCCCCGACCGGGTAATCGCCGATCCGACGGTACTTGAGGGAGCGCCCTCCCGCCGCCTCGCCGCCGCGGCCATGGAGGTGCTGGTCCATGCCATCGAGGCCTATGCCAGCCCCGTCTACCACCCGCCGGCAGACGCGCTTGCGCTGGAGGCCACAAAGCGGCTCACGCGCTGGCTACCCGTGGCGCTTGCTTCGCCCACTCACCGGGAAGCGCAGCGCGAATTGATGGCCGCGGCATTGACGGCCGGGCTCGCGCTGGAAAAAGCGGTTGGCGGGGTCGATGCGCTTGCACATCCGATCAAGGCTGAACTTGGACCCGGCGTCCTGCATGGCGATCTCCATGCGCCATTGATGGCGGCCATGGCCGACTTCAACACCGAAGCCGTGGGCGATCGATACGCCACCATGGCCGAAACCTTCGCCAGATCAACGCGGGAGCCGCACTTCAGCACCGCAATCGGAGCTTTCGCCCGCGCCATCGGCATGCCGACCTCCTTGCGCGAGATCGGGATCGATCCGGCTCGGTTCGACCGTTTTGCGGAAATGGCAGCGAACGACCCCGGAGCCCTTGCCAATCCCCGCCGGCTGACCCCCGGCGACTGCCGTCGCATTCTCGAGGCCGCCTGGTGAGCACGAACGAGCAGCACCCGGCGCGAGGCAAACGGCCTGGACCGGCGGCGGCCGGGGCAATTTGCCTGTTGTCACAACGCGATCTCCTTATACATTCTTCCATTACCGCGCACAAAGATGGGCGGGGAGGAAACCGATGAGTATTGCTCACGCGGTCGCACATGGTGCGTTCGGGCGCGCTTGCCTCTATGAACTGGATCGGCCGATGGTGCCGCATGCCCATCGCGAGGGGCATCTGATCTTTCACGTCAGCGGACCGGTCGCCAGCGTGGTTGTCGATGGCAAGACCCTGCCGCTCACGACCCTGGAGCGCGACGGCAATCAGCCCATGGCAACCGCATTATTTCGCGCCGATCGACCGCCGGGAACCAACGCTGACGCTCGTTCTCTACATCCGCCCGGGCTGGTTTGTCGATGCGAGCCACACGGCCTTCGAAATCCTGCGCTTCGGCCGCTCGACCGTCGAAATGAACGACCACATTACCCGGCTCGTCCTGGAAACGGCGCGGCTCCTCGCCGCCCATGGCGGCAGCGATGGCTCTTTCGAAGACCGGCTCAGTGCCCTTACCCAGGCGGCCTTCGATCAAACCTGGCAGTGGACGAGCGCGGGCGACAGGCCGGCTGCCCAGTGCTCGGGATTGCGTGATTTCCGCCTGAGGCGCGCGATCAACCTGCTGAGCGAGAGGCTCGGCGAACCCGTCGACCTTGCAGAGATTTCGCGGAACGCCGGCCTTTCGCGCCCGCATTTCTTCAAGCTGTTTCGCGAGCAGATGGGCCTGCCCCCCACGATCTTCCGCAATGCACTGCGCATGGAGCGCGCGATCGAGCGATTGGCCAGAGGCGCGGAAACGGTTTCCGAAATCGGGCTTTGATCTCGGCTTTGCGACCCCGGCGAGCTTCTCGCGGTTCTTCATCGCCAATGGCGTCGTGCCGCCGAGCGCCTACCGGCGCAGTGTCGCGGGCCTCGCGCACTGATCGAGACACGAGGCGCGGCACTCGAAAGAAGAGACGTTCGGGCTAAAGAAAAGACGTTTGGGAAAAGACAGGTCGGGAACTTCAATCTAGCCTTCATTCCAACGGTGGCGAAGGTCCGCCACGGGAAGCTGCCGGGCCGTTCTGAGATGGACAATTTCATCAAGCGCTATCCGCTCTGGAGCCTGATCATCATCCTTCTGGTCGCAGCGTTCCTGTGGCTTGTGCTGGCCCCCTGGCCACCCGAACTGGTGGCGAGTTGGGGCCGCAAGCAGATCTTCCTGAATGCACTTTTGGGCGGCATCACGCTTGGCGCGCTCTATTTCCTCGTAGCAGCCGGCTTCACGCTGATTTTCGGCCTGATGCGCGTCGTCAATCTCGCGCATGGCTCATTGTTCCTGATCGGCGGATATCTCGGCTACGAGATCGCGACCGCCTCGGGTTCGTGGCTGCTGGCATTTCCGATTGTGTTCATCGTCGTGGCGCTGATCGGGCTCTTGATGCAGTTCTTCATCTTCTCGAAAATGGAAGGCGAAGAGCTCCGCCAGACGCTGGTCAGCATCGGGCTTTCGATCGTGTTTGCCGACCTCATGCTCTGGTGGTGGGGCGGGCAATCGTATTCGATCCTCGCTCCGCAATTCCTGCAGGGGCCGATGGAATTGCCCCTCGTGAGCAACGTCAACGACTCGACCGGCGCGGTCACCTGGCTGCGCTACCCGTCCGTGCGCATCTGGATCCTGGTCGCGGCAATCGTGATCGGCATCGCGATGTGGCTTGTTTTGAACCGCACCGCGCTTGGCATGCTGATCCGTGCGGGCGTGGACGACCGTGAGATGCTGGCCGCTTCCGGCGTGCGCATCCACCTGGTGTTTCTGGCGGTGTTCGGCTTCGGCGCCGGGCTTGCCGGTATCGCGGGGATCATCGGTGCCACGTTCCAGTCGCTGTCGCCGGGCGAGGATACGCGTTTCCTGCTGGCGAGCCTCGTGGTGGTGATCGTCGGAGGCATGGGGTCGATCGTCGGCGCGGCTTTGGGCGCGCTGATCATCGGGGTGGCCGAGCAGATGGGGTTTGTCTACGCGCCGACCTATTCGATCGTTCTCACCTTCCTCATCATGGCGGCGGTGCTGGCGTTTCGGCCGCAGGGCCTTCTGGGAACGAGGCGATAGGACATGTCGGTTGCCGATCAAGCCCCTCGCTTCGCCAGCCCCGTCGACCAGCGGATGTGGTCCGAGCGCATTCCCGCCCCTTGGTGGATCTTCGGGTTGATCCTGCTGTTGCTGCCGATCGTGGCCAACAATTTCTGGCTGTTCCAGATCATGGGCTGGACCTTCATTCTGGGCATGATCGGGCTCAGCCTGATGTTCCTCGCCGGCTATGGCGGAATGGTGAGCCTGCTGCAAATGTCGATTGCCGGAATGGCCGGCTACATGGTCGCAATCCTTGGGCCGTCCGGCGCGGCCAATGTCAGTCTCGGCCTCTCCTGGTGGATCGTGCTTCCGGCCGCCTTCCTGATCGCGGCTCTTTTCGCGACGATATCCGGCGCGCTCGCCGTTCGCACGGATGGCATCTACACGATCATGATCACGCTCGCGATCGCGGCGGCCTTCTTCTATTTCACACGACAGAACTACTCGGTCTTCAACGGCTATTCCGGGTTCAACCTCGTGTTGCCGCCGCAGCTTTTCGGCGTGAACTGGCGCGAACCCCTGCCTTTCTACTACCTCACCCTCGCCTGCGCCGCTCTTTGCTACGGCGCAGTCGTCTATCTCGCGCGCTCTCCCTTCGGGCTCGCCCTTCAGGGCGTGCGCGACAACCCGCGCCGCATGGCGGCACTGGGTTTCAACGTGACCGCCCATCGCGTGGCGGCCTACGCCCTGGCGAGCGTTTTCGCCTCCACGGGCGGCATTCTTCTGGTCTGGCAGAATGCGCAGATCGCGCCGGGCACGATCGGTATTTCCTCCGCGATCGATGTGCTCGTGGTCGCGGTAGTCGGCGGGATGCGCCGTCCGCTCGGACCGTTTATCGGCGCTTTCATCTACGTATTGCTGCAAGTGTTCTCGACCGACATTCTCGGCTTTTTCGGATTCTCGGCGGATCGCTTCAAGCTGATCATCGGGATCGGCTTCCTGGCGATCGTGCTGTTCTCGCCGGATGGCGTGCTGGGCCTGTGGGATCGCTGGCGCGCGGGCGTTGCGGCACGCAAGGCCGCCAATGACGGGAGGCGGGGCATGAACGCGCCCGTCGTGCCTTCCCGGATGAACCTGCTCGGGGCTGGCAATGCCA
>CAVSXQ010000030.1:0-46930 GCA_963731915.1 uncultured Alphaproteobacteria bacterium | reverse complement strand
AGCCTTCCTTGCGCTCTACGGTGACGCCGGGATAATTCGCGACCTTTTGCCGGCTGCCGGTCAGCGCATTGAACAACGAGGTTTTTCCGCTGTTCGGCGTGCCGACCAGGGCCAGATGCATCAGTGGAGCTTCCATGGCGTGATGTCAGGCAGCTCAGGCGACAATGATGGCCATCGCCTCGCGGCGGCGAACGGCGATGGTGACGTTTTCGACGCGGACGGCGATCGGATCGCGCCCGATGGCGCCCTCATGCAGCACTTGCACCCGCGCGCCCTCGACAAAGCCCATCTCGATCAGCCGGCTTTCGAGCTCGATATCAGACAGCGCGGAGCCGGCTTCGGCGGCGGCAATGCGGTGAATCACGCCCGAGAAGCCGCGCTTGGCCAATCCCAGCGGCAATTGCGGACGCGTATCGTTTGCATCGGTCATGACCTGTCATTTCAACCGCGCCCTGACAGGTCAAGCGCAGCGGATGAACGACGGCGTTACCTTAGAACGATTGTAAGAATGACCCTGCACGTTTGCTTCAGCCCAAGGAAAACTTAGAAAAAACACAGGAAAATCGCCGGGAAATCGCGGGAATGTCAGCGGCAAGACGGGGTTTTGCTCAAAGGGGAACACGCAAGCACGGAGGTTCGTATGATGAGGTTCGGGATCAAGCTGTTGACGCCGGCCCTACTCTCGATGGCGCTGATCGCCGCGCATCCTGTCGGTCCCGCTCTTGCCGCCGGCGGCGGCGGAGGCGGCCCTGATCCTTCGGCCACGCCGCCCCCACCGGATACGAAACCGCCGCCCGCCGGCCGAACCAGCCAGAAGGGCAAGAAGAAGCCGCAAAAACAGTCCGGCGTCAGCGATCCGGCTTTTGCCGACGGATACCGCGCGGCCTATGCAACGATCTATCAGGCTAACGATTACGTCTCCGGTATCGAGCAGCTCAAGGCGCTCGGCCGCGACGATGTCGCCAGCGTTGCCAATCTGATCGGCTATTCCTACCGCAAGCTCGGCGACTACAAGCTCTCGCAAACCTGGTACGAGCGCGCCCTGAAATCAGACCCCAACCATGTGCTGACCTGGCAATATTACGGCCTGTGGCAGATCGAGCAGGGCAACCGCGATTCCGCGCAATATCATTTGAGCCGGATCGCCGCGATTTGCGGCACGGGGTGCGAGGAATACCAATCGCTGGCGGAAGCGCTCGAAAAACAGCCGGGCAGCGGCCTCGTTTATTGAGCCCTCGCGGAGCGCAAAGAGAATAGCGGGCGCTTCACGGTGTGGAGCGCCCGTACCCGGTGTGACGGATCAGGCTTGCGGCCTGGTCTCCGGCGCCGCGGCCGACATGGCGCGCGAGCGGAAATAATCCAGCACGAAAAGCCGGATCGCGGACGACAGATTGCCTTGCTGGCGGTTGCTGTCGATCTCGCCGACGAGTTCCGACAGCGTCATGTCGCGCAGCCCCGAGATTTCCTTCATGCCGTTCCAGAACGCCTCTTCGAGGCTGACGCTGGTCTTGTGGCCGGCGACGACGATCGAACGTTTGACGACAGGCGACTTCATGACGCCTCTCCGCCGTCGAGCCGATGCTGATCCAGCAAGTCAGCGGCACGTTCGCTACGCTGCTGTTCAGCGGCGCGTTCGGATTTGCTGCGGCCGAATTTCGCGCGATTGGCGTCGGCCTGCTGCGCCGATTGTTCCTTCTCGGCGCGCTTCCTGAAGCGTTTCAAATTGACCACGTCCCCCATGCCCGTCTCCATCAACCAAAGACTGCAAGGTGCGATAACTGATTAAGGAAATAGGCGCGAAAGCGCGGCGTGCAAATAGACTTAATAGCCATCCAGGAATCCCCGTGTATTGCCCTCTGATAGCACCAAAAAATAAGTTTCGCTCTGCGAAAACGAAATTTTTTGTGCTGTATCACGCAGAGCTGCAACGGCGATAGCCGATCGGCCTCCGTCTTTAGGTGTTATGATCTATAATTATAACAAGACCCCGTAATTTTTCGGGGTGTTTCGCGCAGTCGTTCAGCCCGGGTGTGTCATTTTGTCCGGCTGCACCAGGCGGTCGAATTCTGCAGCGGATACAAACCCAAGCCGCAAAGCTTCTTCTTTCAACGTCGTTCCGCGCGCGTGCGCCGATTTAGCGACTTTCGCTGCGTTGTCGTAGCCGATTTTCGGCGCGAGCGCGGTCACCAGCATCAGTGATCGCTCCATCAAATCCCGGATGCGTTTCTCGTCGGCGCGTATTCCGCTCACGCAGTGCTCGGTGAAGGAGCGCGCGGCGTCGGACAGCAATTGAATGGAATGCATCATACAATATGCCAGCACGGGTTTATAGACGTTCAGCTCGAAATGCCCCTGGCTGCCCGCCACCGTGATGGCGGTGTGATTGCCGAACACCTGGCAGCACACCATGGTCAGGGCCTCGCACTGGGTCGGGTTGACCTTGCCCGGCATGATCGAGGAACCCGGCTCGTTCTCCGGCAAGATCAACTCGCCAAGACCCGAGCGCGGACCGGAGCCCAGCAGGCGGATGTCGTTGGCGATCTTGAACAGTCCGGTCGCCACCGAATTGATCGCGCCATGCACCAGCACATAGGCGTCGTTGGAGGCCAGCGCCTCGAACTTGTTGGCCGCGCTGGTGAAGGGCAGTTTCGTGATGTCAGCGACATGCTTCGCAAACGATCTGGCAAATTTCGGTTTCGAATTGAGACCGGTGCCGACGGCAGTACCGCCTTGCGCCAGCGGATGGAGATCTTTCACCGCCACGCGCAACCGCTCGATGCCGCTCTCGACCTGCGCGGCGTAGCCGGAAAATTCCTGCCCCAGCGTCAGCGGCGTCGCGTCCTGGGTGTGGGTGCGCCCGATCTTGACGATTTTTGCGAACGCCTTTTCCTTCCTGCGCAACTCGCGATGCAGTTCGCCGAGCGCGGGAATGAGATCTGCGACGATGCGGAGGGTGGCCGCGATATGCATCGCCGTCGGAAAGGAATCGTTCGACGACTGGCTCATGTTGACGTGGTCGTTGGGGTGAACCGGCTCCTTGGCCCCTAACTTGCCGCCGAGCATCTCATTGGCGCGATTGGCGATCACCTCGTTGAGGTTCATGTTGGTCTGGGTGCCCGAACCCGTCTGCCAGACCACCAGCGGAAAATGATCGTCGAGCTTGCCGTCGATCACCTCGCGCGCGGCGCGGATGATGGCGCCGGCGCGGCGCGCATCGAGCAGGCCGAGTTCACGGTTGGTCTCGGCTGACGCCAGCTTGACGATGCCGAGCGCATGCACGATCGGCATCGGCATGCGATCCTTGCCGATGCGGAAGTTTTGCCGGCTGCGTTCGGTCTGCGCGCCCCAATAGCGATCGGCCTGGACGTCGATCGGACCGAAACTATCGGTCTCGCTGCGGGTGGACTTGGATCGCGAAGATGCTGCTGGTCGAGTCATGAAGGATTTCCGTTACGCCTGAGGCGGAACGTGCATCTTACAGCGTCGGCGAATTCGTGTGTCTGGATTATTTCTTACGGAAGCGATCGATCCGCACCACAGTCGCACCCTCATTGCCTCGCGGTGGCTCCTCGGCGGCCGGCGCGGCCACCGGCAGGCCGGAGGCGGGCGGCACGGCGGGAAGGTTGGCCGATGCCGGCATTTCGCCGGCCATCTCCTGCGGCTCGAACTGCAGGCCGAACTGCACCGAAGGATCGAAGAAACTCTTGATCGAGGCGAACGGCACCACCAGCCGCTCCGGCACTCCGCCGAACGAAAGCCCGACCTCGAAGCGATCCTCGGTCACCACCAGATCCCAGAACTGGTGCTGCAGAATGATCGTCATTTCTTCCGGATACTGCGCGAGCAGGCGCGGCGAGAGTTTTACGCCGTCGGCCTTCGACAGAAAGGTGATGAAGAAGTGGTGCTCGCCGGGCAGGCCGTGTTCGGCGGCGTCGCTTAGCACGCGGCGCAGCACTCCGCGCAGCGCGTCGCGCGCCAGCACGTCGTATCGGATGTGATCGGTCGGCATGGGCTTCCCTTGGGCAACTGGATGTTCAGACATTGCGGCCGGTCGCCCGACTCGCCTTTGGCATACATGCTACCCCGGCCACAGGCCAAGGTCAGCAGGTGTTGTCGATGGAAATTGCGGCAGGAGATGCCGGGCGATGAACAAAATAAAGTGGAGGCTTCTGTTGCCAGGTGCCTCCGAACCCCGCCTGACGGAGCTTAACCCGTCAGGACTTTAAGATGGTCTTTCAAACCGCGTTACGCAGCCTGAGCAACCGGAGCATAGTTGTCATTGGCAACTATTGCATTAGCCCGATAACGGCGGAACCATACCGAGAAAAAACACGCCCTTTACGCCCTCGTCGATCCTATTTCGCCCCCGCCGAAACCCAGCGGAAAGGGCTGGGCTTGGGTGGAGGCGCCGGGTACCGCCCCCGGGTCCGAATGGTTTATTGCGACGGCCATTTATTTCCATAGCCGGCGAACCGGCATCCTCAATATAGGCGGCAAAGGTTGAGAAAAATAGAGCCGCTTTCCGCGCATTTTGGACATCGAACGCCCCGGAACGCGCCGAATTGGGTTGGTCTTGGCCGAAACGCGTGCTGGTTTTCGCGCCACGTTCCCGGGTCTCCCACCGGCTGCCGTCCCGGAGCCGGATACTCCCGCGCCAAAGCTGCGTCCTCGGTCAGCACCGCCGGATGACGGCGCAGGAGTTCAACGAGACCTCTGCACAAGACTTGACCCGCTCTGGATGCTGGCGGCCGGGGCCGTTTTGGGTTTTGCTGGCGTTAGCTGACGAAAATCGCTAGGCAAGGGTCGGGACAGATCAACCGCCATCCATAGAGCGGCCAGACGCTTTGTACGGGGAGGGAGTGCGATGAGTGACGCGCCGGGCCATGGGCCGGTCGAATCAATCATGCCAAAATGGATTCGTGGTCCGCAGGACTTCATTGGCGGCCTGGCGATGGCTGCCATCGCGTTGTTCGCATTGTGGGCATCGAGCGACCTGCAGGGCATGCGTGGATTTTCGTTCGGGGCCGGAACCGCGCCCCGTATGTTCGCCTTTTTGCTGCTCGGACTGGGCCTCGCGGTGATGGTCGTCGGCATCGTTAGCGAGGGTGCGCACCTTTCGCACTATGCCTGGCGCGGCCCGTTGTTCGTCTCGATGGCGATTCTCGCCTTTGCGCTGATGATCCGTCCGATGGGCCTGATCGTCACGGCGTTCGCGAGCTTCATGATCGCCGCGCTGGGCACGCCGGAAACGAAATGGAAGGAAACCATTATCGTCGCCGTTTGCCTGACGGCTTTCTGCAGCCTGTTGTTTCCCTACGCGCTGGGTCTGCCCTTGCAGATGCTGCCGAAATTCATGATCCGGTGAGGGTGCGATGGGTGACGTTCTTTCAAACCTTGCTCTTGGCTTCGGCGTCGTCTTCCAGATCGTGCAGTGGACGCCCGCTTTTCTTGGCGGCATGTCGATTCCGATTCCCGCCAACATCCTGCTGTGCCTGATCGGCGCGCTGGTCGGCACGCTGGTCGGCGTGTTGCCGGGCATCGGCACCATCGCCACGGTCGCCATGCTGTTGCCGATCACCTTCGGTCTGCCGCCGGTCGGCGCGCTGATCATGCTCGCCGGCATCTACTACGGTGCGCAATATGGCGGCTCCACCACCTCGATCCTGGTCAACATTCCCGGCGAGGCCGGTTCCGTGGTGACCGCGCTCGACGGTTTCCAGATGGCCAAGCAGGGCCGGGCAGGCCCGGCGCTGGCGATCGCCGCGATCGGCTCGTTCTTTGCGGGCTGCGTCGCGACCGTACTGATCGCCTTGCTCGGCGGTCCCTTGACCAAGGTCGCGCTGGCGTTCGGGCCGGCTGAATACTTCTCGCTGATGGTGCTCGGCCTGATCTTCGCCGTGGTGCTCGCCAAGGGATCGGTGCTGAAGGCCATTGCGATGATCGTGCTTGGTCTGCTGCTGTCCATGGTCGGGTCCGACATCGAAACCGGCGCGTCGCGGATGGCCTTCAACATCCCCGAACTGGCAGACGGCCTCGGCTTTGCCACGGTCGCGATGGGTTTGTTCGGGTTCGCCGAGATCATCCGCAATCTCGATGCGGGAGGTGAAGCCGACCGCAAGCTGGTGCAGGACAAGGTCACCGGCCTGATGCCGACCAAAGCGGATCTCATCGCTGCGGCGCCGGCGATTGGGCGAGGCACGGTGTTGGGATCGATCCTCGGCATTCTGCCGGGCGGCGGCGCGGTCATCGCGTCGTTCGCGGCCTATACCCTGGAAAAGAAGGTCTCCAAGCACCCGCAGAAGTTCGGCCGCGGTGCGATCGAAGGCGTCGCGGCGCCGGAAAGCGCCAACAACGCGGCGGCGCAGACTTCGTTCATCCCGCTATTGACGCTCGGCATTCCGCCCAATGCGGTGATGGCGCTGATGGTCGGCGCGATGACGATCCACGGCATCGTGCCGGGACCGCAGGTGATGCAGAAGCAGCCCGAGCTGGTGTGGGGCATGATCGCCTCGATGTGGGTCGGCAATTTGATGCTGCTGATCATCAACCTGCCGCTGGTCGGGATCTGGGTGCGGCTGCTGCGCGTGCCGTATCGGCTGATGTTCCCCTCGATCGTGGTGTTCTGCGCCATCGGCATCTATTCGGTGAACAATGCGCCGGTCGACGTGGTCCTGGCGGGCGTGTTCGGACTGGTTGGTTATTGGCTGATCAAGCATGATTTCGAACCGGCACCGCTGCTGCTTGGAATGGTGCTCGGGCCGCTGATGGAAGAGAATCTGCGCCGGGCGTTGTTGATCTCGCGCGGCGACTGGTCGGTCTTCCTCACCCGGCCGCTCTCGGCGGTGCTGATCGGGCTCGCCACGTTCCTGCTGGTGCTGGCGGTATTACCGTCGCTGCGCAAGAAACGCGACGAGGTGTTTGTGGAGTCCGAGAACTGACCTGCGTCGGCGCGTCGCAGCCCGGAGTCGGAATCGACTTCGGGCGCGGTGCTATAGGATGAAAACTCCGGCCCGGCGGGGCCGGGCCCCTTTAACGGAAGTTTCCTGGAGATATCGAATGAATTGGTCTGGTCGCTCGCTCGCGGGCGGTTGTTTCGCAGTCATCGCCGCGCTGGGTGCATGGGCCGGGCAGGGCCATGCACAGACCTACCCGACGCGTAACATCACCATGATCGTGCCGTTCGCAGCCGGCGGCCCGACCGACGTCATCGCGCGCATCGTCACCGGGCATATGGCGCAGACGCTCGGTCAGGCCATCATCATCGAAAACGTGGTCGGCGCCGGCGGCACCACCGCCACCACCCGCGCGGCCCGCGCCACCAATGACGGCTATACGTTGATCACCGGGCATATGGGCACCCACGCAGCGTCGGTGCCGCTGTATCCCAAGCTCGCCTATCATCCGGAAAAGGATTTTGAGCCTGTTGCACTGCTTGCCGGCACGCCGATCCTGATCCTGGCGCGCAAGGACTTTCCGCCAAAGGATCTCAAGGAATTCATCGCCTACGTGAAGGCCAATGAGAGCAAGGTCAACGCGGCGCATGCCGGCATCGGCTCGGTTTCGCACGTCTCGTGCCAGCTCCTGGAATTGATCCTCAAGATCAAGCCGATCAGCGTTCCCTTCAACGGCACCGGCCCGGCGATGAACGCACTGGTCGGCGGACAGGTCGATTACATGTGCGACCAGATTGTCAACGCCGTGCCCCAGGTCACCGGCGGCACCATCAAGGCCTATGCGGTCGCAACGGCTGACCGCAATCCGTCGCTGCCTGACGTTCCCACCACCAAGGAGGGCGGCTTGCCGGAATTCCAGGCCCAGGCCTGGAACGCGATCTTCGCGCCGAAAGGCACCTCGCCGGAGATTATCGCCAAGCTGAATGCCGCGGCGGCCAAGGCGCTCGACGACGAGACGGTCAAGAAGCGCCTGCTCGAACTCGGCAGCGTGATCCCGGCGCCCGCCGACCGTACCCCGCAGGCGCTGGGCAAGCTGGTAAACAGCGAGATCGCCAAATGGACGCCGGTGCTTAAGCCAGCGAATTGAGCCACTTAGGCCAAGGGATTAAAGGGGCGGAGCCTTGAGGTTCCGCCCCTTGTCGTTGCTGCGAACCGTCGACATTTTTCTGTATAATTCACATACGGAATCGAGTCGGACCCTATGGACGGCCCGGCCCGGCCGCTAAATTCGCGCTTCCCTCGGAAGGGCATGACCGGACGCCATGAACCAGTATCACGACCTGCTCGAACGTATTCTTGCCGACGGCGCGGAAAAGCACGACCGCACCGGCACCGGCACGCTGTCGGTGTTCGGCCATCAGATGCGCTTCAACCTGCAGGCCGGCTTTCCGATGCTGACCACCAAGCGGCTGCCGCTGAAGTCGATCGTGCACGAGCTGCTGTGGTTCCTCAAGGGCGACACCAACATCAAATACCTCAAGGACCACGGCGTCTCGATCTGGGATGAGTGGGCCGACGCCAATGGCGATCTCGGCCCGGTCTACGGCTCGCAGTGGCGCTCCTGGCCGGCGCCGGACGGACGCACCATCGACCAGATTTCCAACGTCGTCGACATGATCAAGCGCAATCCGGATTTGCGCCGGCTGATCGTCAGTGCCTGGAATCCGGCCGATGTCGACAAGATGGCGCTGCCGCCCTGCCACTGCCTGTTCCAGTTCTATGTCGCCAACGGAAAGTTGTCGTGCCAGCTCTACCAGCGCTCGGCCGACGTGTTTCTCGGCGTGCCCTTCAACATCGCCTCCTATGCGCTGCTCACCATGATGGTCGCACAGGTCACGGGTTTGAAGCCCGGCGATTTCGTGCACTCGCTCGGCGATGCGCATCTCTATTCGAACCATCTCGAGCAGGCGAAGCTGCAACTGACGCGGCCGACGCGGCCATTGCCGGTCATGAAGATCGCTCCCGGCGTGAAGGACATCTTCGCCTTCCGCTACGAGGATTTTGTGCTCGAAAACTACGACCCGCATCCGCACATCAAGGCCGAGGTCGCGGTGTGAGCGGTTATTAGATGGCTCTTACGATCCGCCGCGCGCACCCCGGTGAAGCGGGGCTTGTCCTGTCTTTTATTCGCGAACTTGCCGAATATGAGAAGCTGCTCCACGAAGTGGAAGCAACCGAGGCTGATATCGACGCGGCGCTGTTTGGCGGCAATCCAAGGCAGTTCTGCGAAATCGCGGAGTGGAACGGTGAGCCGGCCGGCTTCGCGGTCTGGTTTGTCAATTTTTCAACGTTCAGCGGCCGGTCCGGCATCTATCTGGAAGACCTGTTCGTCCGTCCGGCGCAGCGCGGCAACGGCATCGGCAAAGCGCTGCTGGCGCATCTCGCGAAGCAGTGCGTGACGAATGGCTGGTCGCGGTTGCAGTGGTCGGTGCTGGACTGGAATACGCCGTCGATTGAATTCTACAAGTCGCTCGGGGCCGTCCTGATGGATGAATGGACGGTGTGCCGGGTCGGCGGTCCGGCGCTCACTGCGCTTGCACAGGGAACGCGCTGATGGAAATCGTCCTCGTTGTCGCTGTCGCCGAGAACGGCGTGATCGGCGCCGGTGGTGCGATTCCATGGCGGCTGAAGACAGATCAGCAGCGCTTGAAGGCGATCACGATCAACAAGCCGATCGTGATGGGCCGCAAGACCTTTGAGTCCTTGCGCAGGCCACTTCCCCATCGAACCAACATCGTTGTGACCCGCGACGCCGATTTTCGCGCCGCGGGCGCCATCGTGACCAATTCCTATGCCGATGCCCGCGCGATCGCGACCGGCGATGCGCTGCGGCGTTTCGCCACCGAGATCGCCATCATCGGCGGCGCGGAAATCTATGCGCAATGGTGGGATGCCGCCGACCGGCTGGAGATCACGGAGGTCCATGCCCGGCCCGACGGGGACACGCGCTTTCCCGCCATCGATCAGGCGCAATGGGAGGAAGTCGCACGCATCAGGAATCCGGCCGGTCCCGACGACAGCGCCGGCTTTTCCTATGTGACATATCGTCGGCGCGGATCACGTTAACTGCGCTAACCAATGTTTACATTGACTTTTCCTGCCTCAAGCCTAGCTGGTTTGAGGGCAGGCAGCGCGTTGTAAGGGCCCAAGCGGTCCCCTATAAAGCCGGGCTGAGTTTGCGAGGCGGGCGCCCGTGCCGGGCCGGCCTGCGGAAGAGAGGTTCGAATGCCGTGGAAGAATCAAGGCGGGGGCCCCTGGGGCTCGGGTCCGAAAGGGCCGTGGGGCTCGGGACCGCAATCGGTCGGGCCACGGCCGCCTGACCTTGAAGACCTTCTGCGCCGCGGCCAGGACAAGATCCAGCAGATCCTGCCGGGCGGTCATTTCAGCGGCATGGGCATCGCGCTGATCCTGATCGGCGCGCTGGCGATCTGGGGTTTGTCCGGATTCTTCCGCGTCCAGTCCGAAGAACTCGGCGTCGTGCTGCGCTTCGGCAAGCATGTGCGCACCGTGCAGCCCGGCCTCAACTATCACCTGCCATATCCGATCGAGACCGTGCTGCTGCCGAAGGCGCTGCGCGTCTCCACCATCTCGATCGGCATGACCCTGATCGACGATCCGGCGCGGCGTGGCCGCACCATGCGCGATGTGCCGGAAGAGAGCCTGATGCTGACCGGCGACGAGAACATCGTCGACGTCGACTTCACCGTGCTGTGGCGGATCAAGCCTGACGGTGTCGGCAATTATCTGTTCAACATCCAGAACCCCGAAGGCACCGTGAAGGCGGTCGCCGAAAGCGCGATGCGCGAAGTGATCGGCCGCTCCGAGATCCAGCCGATCCTGACCGGCGCCCGCACGCTGACCGAAAGCAACGTGCAGGAGCTGATGCAGAAGACGCTCGACTACTACGGCTCCGGCGTCCAGATCACGCAGGTGCAGATGCAGAAGGTCGATCCGCCGGCGCAGGTGATCGACGCATTCCGCGACGTGCAGGCGGCGCAGGCCGATGCGCAGCGCGCGCAGAACGAAGCCCAGACCTACGCCAACCGTGTCGTGCCGGAAGCACGCGGCCGCGCCTCGCAGATCCTCCAGGTGGCGGAAGGCTACAAGGAGCAGGCGGTCGCCGAAGCCAAGGGCCAGAGCGCGCGCTTCGAAAAAGTCTATGACGAATACAGGAAGGCCCCCGACGTGACGCGCCAGCGCATCTATCTGGAAACGATGGAGCGCATCCTCGGCGCTGCCGAAAAGCTGGTCTATGACGGCGGTTCATCCGGCGGGCAGAGCATCGTGCCCTATCTGCCCCTCAACGAACTGACGCCGCGGCGTCCGCCGCAATCGACCGCAGGCCAGCCGCAGCAGGGAGGCAACCGATGAGGTCCCCCGTTGCAGGCGTCGCTTCCTTGCTGTTGCTGTTTATCGTCCTCATCCTCGGCTACAGTTCGGTGTTCACGGTAGCGCAGACCGAACAGGTGCTGCTGGTGCGATTGGGCGAACCGATCCGCGTCGTCACCGAGCCCGGACTTAACTTCAAGGCGCCGTTCATCGACACCGTGATCTCGATCGACAAGCGCATCCTCGACCTCGAAAACCCGTCGCAGGAAGTCATCGCCGCCGACAGCCGGCGGCTGGTGGTCGATGCGTTTGCCCGCTACAAGATCAAGAACGCGCTGCGGTTCTACCAGAGCATCGGCTCGATCCAGGCCGCCAACATCCAGCTCACGACGCTGCTCAACGCGTCGCTGCGCCGGGTGCTCGGCGAGGCCACCTTGACCCAGATCGTCCGCGACGAGCGCGAAAACCTGATGGTGAAGATCCGCGAGCAGCTCGACAAGGAGGCCGACGGCTACGGCATCCAGGTGGTGGACGTGCGGATCCGCCGCGCCGACCTGCCGGAAGCCAACAGCCAGGCGGTCTACCAGCGGATGCAGACCGAGCGGCAGCGCCAGGCCGCCGAGTTCCGCGCGCAGGGCAATCAGAAGGGGCAGGAGACCCGGGCCAAGGCCGACCGCGAGGCGACCGTCATCGTCGCCGACGCCAACTCTACCGCCGAACAGGTGCGCGGCGCCGGCGATGCCGAGCGCAACCGGCTGTTCGCCGATGCGTACGGCAAGGATCCCGACTTCTTTGCCTTCTACCGCTCGATGACAGCGTATGAGAATAGTTTGAAGAGCAACGACACCCGCTTCCTGCTGCGGCCCGATTCCGACTTCTTCCGGTTCTTCGGCAGCTCGTCGGGCAAGTTCGGCGGTGCGGCCGCCGCGCCGAAGCAGTAGAGCGACGTCAAAGCGTCAAAGCAGTAAAGACTTGGGCCGCGAAGCGCGTTAGGCTTCGCGGCCTTTTACTAAGCAAAAAAGCAACATCACGCGGGGAGGCTGCCGTCCGATGAGGTCCATAGCGTTCGCCGACTTCCTCATCGGTCTGGGAATCCTGTTCGTGCTGGAAGGCCTGTTGTTCGCGGCGAGCCCTTCCTGGATGCGTCGGGCCATGAAGAGCGCGGCGGTGACGCCGGACAACATCCTGCGCGCGGTGGGCATTGGGTCTGCCGTTGCCGGCCTGCTGCTGATCTGGCTGGTGCGGCGCTAGAGCATGATCCGGACCCGAAGGCCGCTCAGCGCAAATGGGCATCGGTTTTCCTAAAAGCATGCCCTCGGGCTCGACCCGAGGGATCATGCTCAAACGAAAAGCCTGCCTGGAATCAACGCAATCGTGAGGCGCGAACCGCCGGTTTTTCGCCGAAATGTCCCGGTCACATGCTTGCGCCGCCGCCCGGTTCGGGCGCACTGTGGTCCCAGATTCCGTCCCCGATTTGCCTTGGAGAGAAGCCGATATGACCGGTGCCAGCCCAGCCCTTAGCCGTCGCCTGCGCCTGTTCGGGGCTGCGATGACGATTGGTGCCGCCAGCGTGTTGGCCACGGCGCCGGCGTTTGCGCGCGGTCCGGACGGCATCGCCGATATCGCCGAGAAGGTGATCGACGCCGTCGTCAACATCTCGACCTCGCAGACCGTCGAAGCCAAGGGTGGCGGCGGCGGCGATCGCGGCGCGAGCCCGCAAGTGCCGCCGGGTTCGCCGTTCGAGGAATTTTTCGACGATTTCTTCAAGAACCGCCGCGGCGGACCGGGCGGCAAGGGCGGCGAATCGAACCGCGAGTTCCAGCCGCGCAAGACCAACTCGCTCGGCTCCGGTTTCATCGTCGATACCGCCGGCGTCGTCGTGACCAATAATCACGTCATCGCGGATGCCGACGAAATCAACGTCATCATGAACGACGGCACCAAGATCAAGGCCGAACTGGTCGGCGTCGACAAGAAAACCGACCTTGCCGTCCTGAAATTCAAGCCCTTGAAGCCGCTGGTCGCGGTCAAGTTCGGCGATTCCGACAAGCTGCGTCTCGGCGAATGGGTGATCGCGATCGGCAACCCGTTCAGCCTCGGCGGCTCGGTCACCGCCGGCATCGTCTCGGCCAAGAACCGCGACATCAGCCAGGGCCCGTATGACAGCTACATCCAGACCGACGCCTCGATCAATCGCGGCAATTCCGGCGGACCGCTGTTCAACCTCGAAGGCGAAGTGGTCGGCGTCAACACGCTGATCATCTCGCCGACCGGCGGCTCGATCGGCCTCGGCTTTGCGGTGCCGTCCAAGACGGTCGCCGGTGTCGTGGATCAGCTCCGTCAGTTCGGCGAGCTGCGCCGCGGCTGGCTCGGCGTCCGCATCCAGCAGGTCACCGACGAGATCGCCGAGAGCCTCAACATCAAGCCGGCGCGCGGCGCGCTGGTGGCGGGTATCGATGAGAAGGGCCCGGCCAAGCCGGCCGGCATCGAGCCGGGCGACGTCGTCGTCAAGTTCGACGGCAAGGACATCAAGGACCCGAAGGATCTTTCGCGCGTCGTCGCCGACACCGCGGTCGGCAAGGATGTCGATGTCGTCATCATCCGCAAGGGCAAGGAGGAGTCCCGCAAGGTCAAGCTCGGCCGGCTCGAGGACACCGAGAAGGCAAAGGAAGCCGCGGTCAAGACCAAGGAGGATCCCGCCGAGAAGCCGGTCACGCAAAAGGCGCTCGGCCTCGATCTGGCGGCGCTGAGCAAGGATCTGCGCACCAAGTACAAGATCAAGGACAGCGTCAAGGGCGTCATCATCACCGGCGTCGACAACGCCTCCGATGCCGCCGAGAAGCGCCTGTCGGCCGGCGACGTCATCGTCGAAGTGGCGCAGGAAGCCGTCGCTAACGCCGGCGACATCAAGAAGCGCGTCGATCAGTTGAAAAAGGACGGCAAGAAGTCGGTGCTGCTGCTGGTCGCCAACGGCGAGGGCGAACTGCGCTTCGTGGCGCTGAGCGTGCAGTAGCGCCGTACGCGCGCTGTCAAACGCTCCGTTGCATGCCCCGCGAAGGCGGGGCATCCAGTACGCCGCGGCCGATCAAGCCTAGCACTTCATCGCTCTTGTGGAATGCTGGATCACCCGCTTTCGCGGGTGATGACGAGCGAGGGGAACTATCCCTCCACAAACTCGTCCCTGCGATACCCCTGCGCATACAACAGCGCCGTGAGATCCCCAAAATCGATCCGCGCCGCGGCGGCGGCCGCCACCGCCGGCTTGGCGTGATACGCCACGCCCAGCCCCGCGGCCTGGATCATGCCGAGGTCGTTGGCGCCGTCGCCGGTCACCAGCGTGTCGATGTCGTCGAGGTCGAAGGATTCGGTGAGTTCGATCAGGGTCGCGAGTTTGGTGGCGCGGCCGAGGATCGGTTCGCGGACCTCGCCGGTGAGCTTGCCGTCGCTGACCAACAGCTCGTTGGCGCGGTTTTCCTGAAACCCGATCATCGCGGCGACCGCGTTGGTGAACAGCGTAAAACCGCCCGAGATCAGGCAGGTGTAGCCGCCATGGGCGCGCATGGTCATGACCAGCTCGCGGCCGCCCGGCGTCGGCGTGATGCGCTTTTGCAGGACTTCGTCGACCACGCCGACCGGCATATCCCTGAGCAGCGCGACACGCTCGCGCAGCGCCGGCTCGAATTCGATCTCGCCGCGCATCGCGCGTTCGGTGATGGCGGCGACATGCGCCTTCAGCCCGGCGAAATCGGCCAGTTCGTCGATGCATTCCTGGCCGATCATGGTGGAATCCATGTCGGCCAGAAAAAGCTTTTTGCGCCGGAATGCTGCAGGCTGTACCACGATATCGATCGGCAGGTCGCCGCGGGCCTCGCGCAGGCGCGCCTCAACGGCCTTGATATCCTCGCTTCCGGTAAAGGGGATGTCGACCGCGACTTCGTTGAACAGCCACGCTGGCGTGCCGGGCGAGGGCAGCACGGCGAGCGCGCCGTCGACGATGGTGGAATCGAGCGCGGGGTTGGCGGGATTGCAGATGAGCGTGGCGACGAGGGACATGCAGGCGAATTCGCTGGGTTTGAGCAAGGCCGTGCTTATCGCAGGGCCGACCGCCAGCGGCAAGTCGGCCCTGGCGCTCGAACTCGCGCAAAAAGCAGGCGGCATCGTCATCAATACCGATTCCATGCAGGTCTATCGCGATCTCCGCATCATCACGGCGCGGCCGACACCGGAAGAGGAGGCGCGCGCGCCGCACCGGCTCTACGGCCATGTCGACGCATCCGTGAATTTCTCCGCCGGCGCCTGGGTGGCCGATGCCGCAAAGGTGCTGGCAGAAGCGCGGGCGCAAAAATGCTTGCCGATTTTTGTCGGCGGTTCCGGCCTCTATTTCAAGGCGCTGACGCGCGGGCTGTCGGCGGTGCCGCCGATCCCTGCGGAGATACGCGAGGGCGTGCGCGCGCGGCTGGAGCGTGATGGTGTCGAGGCGCTGCATGCCGAACTGGCGAGGCATGATCCCGTATCGGCGGAGCGCCTGAAACCGCGCGACCGCACCCGCATTGCGCGTGCGCTGGAAGTGATCGAGGCCACCGGGCGCTCGTTGCCGGACTGGCATCGCGAAGGTCTGCCGCCGCTGCTGCCGCCGGGCGAATTTTTCGCGCTGTTCCTCGCCCCGGAGCGCGACGCGCTTTATGCGCGGATCGATGCGCGGTTCGATCGGATGCTGGAAGCGGGCGCGCTGGAGGAGGTCGAGCGGCTTGCGGGGCGAAACCTCGATCCGCTGTTGCCGGCGATGAAGGCCCACGGCGTGCCGGCATTGATCCGGCATCTGCGCGGCGAGACTCACGCGGCAGGCCGCCGCCGAGATCGGCCGCGCCGACACCCGCCATTACGCCAAGCGGCAATTCACCTGGTTCAGACATCAGCTCCCGGAATTCGAGTGGGTGAAGCCGGAGGCGGCGAGGGAGTGGCTGGAAGAACCGTCATCCCGCCGTCGAGCTCGCTTCCGGCCACTGATCGGCCTCTGGGGGGCTGCCATGACGAGGTTTTGTGCCATCTGCAGCAAATTCGCACTCGCCGAACGCCCGGAACCCCGCTAATCTCTCGAAATCGCGCCAATAGCCGCCTTGCCTTGACTTTCAAAGGCATGCGGCTATAACCCGCGCAACCTTTGGGAAGTCTGAGCCGCCAAATGCGTAATATTATTACCAAACTCCTTATCGTCGTCGTACCCAGGTGCACCGCCGGGGATGGCTAGGGCCATCCACATTCAGGCGGTGCGCATGGGGCCTCTGGGGCCCTTTTTTATTTCCCGAAACAGACAACCGAAAAGACCGCGCGAAACGCGCATCCGGAGCAAGCCATGAGTGACAACAGCCACGATCCGAACCAGATGACGGGCGCCGCGATGATCGTCCGCGCGCTGATCGATCACGGCGTGCAGCACCTTTTCGGTTATCCCGGCGGCGCGGTGCTTCCGATCTATGACGAGATCTTCCAGCAGAGCGAGGTCGAGCACATCCTGGTGCGGCACGAGCAGGGCGCCGGCCACGCCGCCGAAGGCTATGCGCGCTCCACCGGCAAGCCCGGCGTCGTGCTGGTGACCTCGGGTCCCGGCGCCACCAACATGGTGACGCCGCTGACCGACGCGCTGATGGATTCGATTCCGCTGGTCTGCATCACCGGGCAGGTGCCGACGCATCTGATCGGCAATGACGCGTTCCAGGAATGCGACACCGTCGGCATCACGCGGCCCTGCACCAAGCACAACTGGCTGGTGCGCGACGTCAACGATCTCGCCATGGTGCTGCACGAGGCGTTCTACGTCGCAAGCTCCGGCCGTCCCGGCCCGGTGCTGGTCGACGTGCCCAAGGATGTGCAGTTCGCCACCGGCACCTACCATCCGCCGCGCAAGTCGGACGTGCACGTGTCCTACACGCCGCGCGTCAAGGGCGATGCCGCGCAGATCCGCAAAGCGGTGGCGCTGCTCGCCGGCGCCAAACGCCCCGTGATCTACAGCGGCGGCGGCGTCATCAATTCCGGGCTCGAGGCCTCAAAACTGCTGCGCGAGCTGGTGCAGGTGACGGGTTTTCCGATCACCTCGACCCTGATGGGGCTCGGCGCCTATCCGGCGTCGGGCAAGAACTGGCTCGGCATGCTCGGCATGCACGGCACCTACGAGTCCAACATGGCGATGCATGATTGCGACGTCATGCTGTGCGTCGGCGCGCGCTTCGACGACCGCATCACCGGCCGCGTCGATGCGTTCTCGCCGCACTCGAAGAAGATCCACATCGACATCGACCCGTCCTCGATCAACAAGAACATCCGCGTCGACGTGCCGATCATCGGCGACTGCGCCAATGTGCTCGGCGACCTGCTGCAGGTGTTCAAGGCGGAAGCGAAAAAGCCCGACATCAAGTCGTGGTGGCAGCAGATCGCGATCTGGCGCGCGCGCAACTCGCTGTCCTACCGGAAGAGCAAGGACATCATCCTGCCGCAATACGCGATCCAACGCCTGTTCGAGGCGACGCGCGGCCATGACACCTACATCACGACCGAAGTCGGCCAGCACCAGATGTGGGCGGCGCAGTTCTTCGGCTTCGAGGAGCCGCACCGCTGGATGACCTCAGGCGGCCTCGGCACCATGGGCTACGGCCTGCCGGCGGCGCTCGGCGTGCAGGTCGCCCATCCCGACAGCCTCGTCATCGACATCGCGGGCGATGCCTCGGTGCAGATGACCATGCAGGAGATGTCGACGGCGGTTCAGTACGAACTGCCGATCAAGATCTTCATCCTCAACAACCAGTACATGGGCATGGTGCGGCAGTGGCAGCAATTGCTCCACGGCAACCGGCTGTCGCATTCCTATTCCGAGGCGCTGCCGGATTTCGTCAAGCTGGCGGAGGCCTTTGGCTGCGTCGGCCTGCAGGCGATCAAGCCCGGCGATCTCGATGGCGCGATCAAGGAGATGATCAAGGTGAAGCGGCCGGTGCTGTTCGACTGCCGTGTCGCCGCGCTGGAAAACTGCTTCCCGATGATTCCGTCCGGCAAGGCGCATAACGAGATGCTGTTGCCGGAGGAAGCCACCGATGAGGCCACCGCCACCGCCTTCGCCGGCGGCAAGGCGCTTGTGTGAGGTGAAGTGCCAATGATGTTCGATCTCGCCGCTAACTTCGGATCTGCGCGCAGCGACGAGATCGATCGGGGCGCAGGCGATGCCGCCGACGCCCGCGCATGCCTGGCCGCTGTTGGCGCAGCGGCTGGGTGCGTCCGTCGTGGTCAAGCACGAGAACCACACGCCGATCGGCGCCTTCAAGGTGCGCGGCGGGCTGGTCTATCTCGAGCGGCTGAAGCGCGAGCAGCCGAATTCGCCCGGCATCATTTCCGCCACGCGCGGCAATCACGGCCAGAGCCTTGCGTTCGCCGCCAGCCGCTACGGCGTGCCGGCGATGATCTATGTGCCGCATGGCAACTCGGTCGAGAAGAACCGCGCCATGCGCGCGTTCGGCGCCGAGCTGGTCGAGCATGGCGAGGATTTTCAGGCGGCGCGCGAGGAAGCCGGCCGCCGGGCCGAAGCGGCCGGACTGCACATGGTGCCGTCGTTTCATCGCGATCTGGTGCTCGGCGTCGCCACCTACGCCCTCGAACTGCTGCGCAAGGCGCCGGATCTCGACATCCTCTATGTGCCGATCGGGCAGGGCTCCGGCATCTGCGGCTGCATCATGGCGCGCGACCTGCTCGGCCTGAAGACCGAAATCGTCGGCGTGCAATCGACCGAAGCGCCGTCCTACGCGCTGTCGTTCGCGGCCCGCACCATGATCACCACCAAAACCAGCAACACGCTGGCCGACGGCATGGCGACGCGCGTTCCCGATCCGGAAGCGCTGGCGATCATCCGCAAGGGCGCCTCGCGTATCGTGCAGGTCAGCGACGATGAAATAGGCGCCGCCATCCGCGCCTACTGGACCGATACCCATAACCTCGCCGAAGGCGCCGGCGCCGCGGCGCTGGCGGCCGCGCTGCAGGAAAAGACGAAGCTCGCGGGAAAACGCGTCGGCCTGATCCTGAGCGGCGGCAATATCGATTTCGATCTGTTCCGCAAATGGGTCGGAACGGATGTCGCTGCTGCCGGCCAAAGGGCCGTAGCCTGACAAGGAATGTAAGGGAACGACAATGAACCAGCCGGCATCCGCCTATTTCCTCGAAGAGCGCCACGATCCGAACGAGTCGCATACGCTTTCGGTGCTCGTGCAGAACGAGCCGGGCGTGCTCGCGCGCGTGATCGGGCTGTTCTCGGGCCGCGGCTACAACATCGAAAGCCTCACCGTCTCGGAGACCGAGAGCCAGAAACATCTCTCCCGCATCACCATCGTCACCACGGGAACGCCGATGGTGATCGAGCAGATCAAGCACCAGCTCGACCGCATGGTCCCGATCTACCGCGTCGTCGACATGACGCTGACCGGCCGCTCGATCGAGCGCGAGCTTGCGATGGTGAAGGTGCGCGGCGGCGGCGATCACCGCGTCGAGGCGCTGCGGCTGGCGGATGCGTTCCGCGCCCGCGTGATCGACGCCACCACGGAAAGTTTTGTGTTCGAGATCACAGGCAACTCGGCCAAGATCAGCCAGTTTATCGACCTGATGCGCCCGCTCGGCCTTGTCGAGGTGTCGCGCACCGGCGTCGCCGCCATCGGGCGCGGGCCAGAGGGGATGTAACATGCTGGCGCGCGACTGGTACTACACGCAACGGCGGCGACTGGGGCTCGATTCCGCCGTCGCCGCGATCTACGACCGGCATGACGACAGTGACATCCGCGCCCGCGCCGCGCTGACCATGCTCGGCGTACAACGCGGCTGGCGCGTCGCCGATATCGGCTGCGGCAACGGCGTACTGGCCTGCGAAGCGGCGCTGATGGGCGCCGAGGTCGACGCAATAGATATTTCGCCGGCGATGCTCGCGCTCGCCAACATCCAGGCGCGCGACCGCAAGGTCGCGGTCCGCACCCAGCCGGCGGGCATGCTCAGCTTTGCCTACAAGCCGAACTCGTATGATCTGATCGTCAGCGAGTTCACGCTGCATCATCTGCCGGATTTCTGGAAGGCGGTGGCGCTGTCGCGGATCTACAACGCGCTGAAGCCGGGCGCGAATTTCTACCTGCGCGACATCGTCTTCGTCAGCATGCCCGACGGCACCGAACGCGACGTCGAGGGCTGGGCGGATTTCTCGATCAAGAATCACGACTTCGACCGCGAAAGCGTCGTCACCCATATGCGCGACGAGTATTCGACTTTCGGCTGGGTGATCGAGCGCATGCTGACCGATGTCGGCTTCCAGCTCGTCTCGGTCGACTATCACGCCCCCCTGCACGGCACTTATCTTCTGCGCAAACCGAAATCCGGCGAACAGAGCTAAGACAAAAAAGAGCCAGGAAAATGAAACCGGCCGACGTCTTAATTGCCGTCTTCGTGGCGGTGATCTGGGGCCTTGCGTTCGTCGCGAGCCGGATCGCGCTCAACGAATTTTCGCCGGAGCTGATGACCACGCTGCGCTTTGCCATCGCGGCGCTGCCTTGCCTGTTCGTGCGCAAGCCCGATGTTTCCTGGCCGCTGCTGATCGCGATCAGTTTCACGCTGTTTCTCGGCCAGTTCCTGTCGCAGGCCTTTGCGATCGCCGGCGGCGTGCCCGTGGGCCTCTCCAGCGTGATCGTGCAGAGCCAGGCGCTGTTCACCATCGGCTTTGCCGCGCTGCTGTTTGCCGAATTGCCGACGCGGATGCAGACGGTCGGTATCGGCATCGCCACGGCAGGCCTGCTGATGATCTGCGGTACCGTCGGTTATGATTTCAGCGTCGGTGCCTTTGCCGTGCTGATGATCTCGCCGGTCAGCTTTGCAATCGGAAACCTGCTGCTGCGCCGTGCGCAAAACGTGCGGATGTACGATTTGTTCGCCTGGCTGTGCCTTGCGGCTGCGATCCCGCTGGCAGCGCTGACCCTTGTCTCCAACGGGCCGCAGCCGACCTGGACGGCGCTGTCGCAGATGTCGCTGACCGGGCTCATCTGCATGCTGTTCCTCGGCGGCCTTTCCACCAGCATCGCCTATTGGCTGTGGGGCCGGCTGTTGCGGGATTATCCGGCGGCGCAGGTGGTGCCGTTCGCGCTGCTGGTGCCGTTCGTGGGTTCGGCATCCTCGAGCATTGTGTTCGGCGAAACCTTTGGCCCGTTGCGGCTGGCCGGCATGGTCACCGCCATCTGCGGCATCGCCATCATGCTGCTGGCCCGGCGCGCGCAAGCGCTGCCCAAGATCGCGTGAGGTCGGATGTCGCAATCGCTGCTGATCGCTTTCATCATGTTCGCCACCGTGATGTTCTTCACGCCGGGGCCGAACAACATCATGCTGCTGTCGTCGGGCCTGACCTACGGCTTCCGCCGCACCATCCCGCATATCGTGGGGATCACCGTCGGCTTCGCCTTCATGGTCGGCGCGGTCGGACTTGGGCTCGGCACCGTCTTCATCGCCTATCCGATCCTGCAGACGATCCTCAAATATGCCGGCGTCGTCTATCTGATTTATCTCGCCGCCCTATCGCCATGTCCGAGCCGCCCGAACCGGGCGAAGAGGCAGCGGCCGCGGCCCCATGACCTTCTGGGGCGCCGCGATGTTCCAGTGGGTCAACGCCAAAGGCTGGGTGATGGTGATCGGCACCATCACCGCCTATGCGGCGATCGCCGCCTTTCCCCTCAACATCGTGATCCAGGTCGTGCTCAGCCTGATCCTGGGGGCGGTGTCCTGCACGACCTGGGCGCTGTTCGGAACCGCGCTGCGGCCGATCCTGACCTCACCCCGGGCGGTGCGGGCCTTCAACATCGTGATGGCGCTGTTGCTGCTGGCCTCGCTCTATCCGGTCTTCATGGACGCATGATGCCGCACCGCGCCATGCAGAAACGGGTTTCCCCTCGCGGGAAAAATGCTCTAGACAACGCCGGAAATTCGCGGGCGACCGGCGGTCCCATCCACCTAACAGCCTGATTAACCGGCCGATTTGGCCACCGACCAAGGGGAAATGACCCATGCGTGTTTATTACGATCGCGACGCCGACCTGAACCTGATCAAAGGCAAGAAGGTCGTCATCGTCGGCTATGGCAGCCAGGGCCACGCCCATGCGCTGAACCTGAAGGATTCCGGCGTCAAGGAAGTGGCCATCGCGCTGCGCAAGGGCTCGGCCTCGGCCAAGAAGGCGGAGACCGCCGGCTTCAAGGTGATGGAAGTCGCCGAAGCCGCCAAATGGGCCGACCTCGTGATGATGCTCACGCCGGACGAATTGCAGGGCGACATCTACCGCGACCACCTGCACGACAACATGAAGAAGGGTGCCGCGCTGGTGTTCGCGCACGGCCTCAACGTGCACTTCAACCTGCTCGACCCGCGCGCCGATCTCGACGTGCTGATGATCGCGCCGAAGGGCCCCGGCCACACCGTACGCTCGGAATACCAGCGCGGCGGCGGCGTGCCCTGCCTGATCGCGATCCACAAGGACCCCTCCGGCAATGCCCATGACCTCGGGCTGAGCTATGCCTCGGCAATCGGCGGCGGCCGCGCCGGCATCATCGAGACCTCGTTCAAGGAAGAGTGCGAGACCGACCTGTTCGGCGAGCAGGTGGTGCTGTGCGGCGGCCTGGTCGAACTGATTAAGGGCGGTTACGAGACCCTGGTCGAAGCCGGCTATGCGCCCGAGATGGCGTATTTCGAATGCCTGCACGAAGTGAAGCTGATCGTCGATCTGATCTATGAAGGCGGCATCGCCAACATGAACTACTCGATCTCCAACACCGCCGAATACGGCGAATACGTCACCGGCCCGCGCATCGTCACCGCGGAGACCAAGGCCGAGATGAAGCGTGTGCTCGCCGACATCCAGTCCGGCAAATTCGCGCGCGACTGGATGCTGGAGAACAAGGTCAACCAGACCTCGTTCAAGGCCACCCGCGCCAAGCTCGCCACCCACCCGATCGAGGAAGTCGGCGAGAAACTCCGCGACATGATGCCGTGGATCAAGAAGGGCGCCTTGGTGGACAAGGCCAAGAACTAGGGCTTGATCCACCTTCAAGATGCGAGATCGCGCAGGCGCGATCTCGATGATCAAGAAGGGCGCTCTCGTCGACAAGACGAAGAACTGAGCCCTAGGTCCTGAAGTTAGAGATCGCGCAGCCGCGATCTCGACGATATCGCGCGGCAGGCAGCAAAGGCTGTCTGCCGCGCAACTGTTTTGTGGCGTCATATCCGCACAATCATTTTCGATACCGTAGTTATACGGTGACGACGCGCCGTTGCTTTCCATCATCCGATCGAAAAATCATCAAGCAAAGCGAAGCAGCAAGACGGCTTGCTATTACTGATTGCTGAGCAAGCGCAAAATGCGACGGCATGAGACGTGCCCCACCGGCGAATTCATACGAAATTAAGCACATCGAGAGCATGATTCGGTCGACGACCGATCAGAGACTTCAAGATCTCCGCGGAGTATTCCGCGTTCCGCGTTTCGCAATTTCGGCGTCGATCCCTTTGGTACCAATTTTTCTCGATGAAGGCATCTCGCCATGAATCCTTCCGCCGAAGTTGCGACCGTCTGGAATATTCGTAATCTCCTGATCGCGGCCGTTGCCCTGCTTTCGCTGCTTGGGCTCGCGGTCTCCGGCTATGTCTTGCACAATGCAAGCATCGATCGCGCGACGGCGTCCGGCGCCGCGGAGGTCAACGAGACCGCCGACCTGCTGCTCGACAGCGCGGGCCAGTGGGCCCGCGAGCGCGGCGCCACCAACCTGGCGCTCAACGCCGCCAATCCCGCCACCAACGAGCAGATCGCGGCGATCGCGAATTTTCGCAAATTGTCCGACCAGCCGTTTGAGCGCGCGCTCGGCCGCATGGCGTCCCAGCAATTTGCCCATCGCGACGAATTGATCGCCGCCGCAAAGCGCGCGTTCGATCAGCTTGCCGCGCTTCGGCGCCAAGCGGATGGCGAAATGGCAAAACCCTCGGCCGCGCGTCAGGCCAACGTGGTGGCGCAATGGGCGCCGACCATCACAGCGATGATCGTGGCGAGCCAGAATCTGCGCGTGGCCGCCGCCATGGACGAGGACAACGTGCAGGCGCGTTTGTCGAGCCTGCAAAACCTCAAGCACTTCGTCTGGATCATGAGCGAATATCTGGGCCGCGAGCGCGCGGCGGTGGCGGCTCTCATCGCCGGCGGCAAGCCGATGAACGCCCAGCAGATCAGCACGCTCGGCATGTTCCGGGGCCGGGTGGAAGCCGCGTGGGACTATGTGCAGGCCTACGCCGCCAAATCGTCGACCGCGCCGCCGCTGTCGGCGGCAACCGGCAGCTTGCGTGAAAAAGTGTTCCAGCGTTTTGAGGAAACCCGCAAGGCGGTCTATGCCGCGGGGCTCGGCGGCGGCAGCTATCCGATGAATTCCGCTGAATGGTTCAGCCAGTCGACCGCGGCGATCGACGAAGTGATCGCGCTGAGCGTCGCGGCAAGCCAGGAGGCGGCGCGCCTGTCGCAGGCCGCGCAGCACAACAGCCTGCGGACGCTGGTTCTCAACGCCATCCTGATGGCGTTTTCGCTGCTGCTTGCGGCAGCCACCTTCTGGATGGTGATAAGCCGCATCGTTCGCTCGCTCGGCCAGATGACCGAGGCCATGAGCGGATTGGCCGGCGGCGAGACCTCGGTCGTCGTGCCCTGCGCCGACCGCCGCGATGAAATGGGTTCGATGGCGCGCGCCTTGCTCGTCTTCAAGGAGAATGCGCTCAGGGTTCGCAACATGCAGGCCGAACGGGAAGCGCTCGAGAAAGCCGCCCGGGAAGAAAAACTGGCCGCCATGGGCCGGCTTGCCGATGAATTCGAGAGCGCGGTTGGCGAGATCATCGATGTCGTTTCCTCGGCGTCGACCGAGCTGGAGGCCTCAGCCGGGAGCCTGACCGTGACGGCTACCCGGTCGCAGGAACTCGCAACGATGGTCGCCGCGGCCTCGGAGGAAGCCTCGACCAACGTCCAGTCGGTGGCCTCCGCCAGCGAGGAGATGGCGTCCTCGGTCAACGAGATCAGCCGGCAGGTGCAGGAATCCTCTAAAATTGCCGGTCAGGCAGTCGAGCAGGCCCGCAAGACCCATGATCGCGTCAACGAACTGTCGACCGCGGCAAACCGGATCGGTGACGTGGTCGAATTGATCAACAGCGTTGCCGCTCAGACCAACCTGCTGGCGCTCAATGCCACGATCGAGGCGGCGCGGGCCGGCGAGGCGGGGCGCGGCTTCGCCGTCGTGGCCTCCGAGGTCAAGGCGCTGGCCGAGCAGACGGCGAAGGCGACCGATGAAATCCGCAAGCAGATCGGCGGCATCCAGAATGCGACGGAGGACTCGGTGGCCGCGATCGGGGAGATCGGGGTGACCATCGGCCGGATTTCCGAGATCGCCACGGCCATTGCAGCCGCGATCGAGGAGCAGGGCGCCGCCACCCAGGAGGTGGCGCGCAACGTGCAGCAGGCCGCCGTGGGCACCCAGCAGGTGGCGTCGAACATCGCCGATGTGCAACAGGGTGCCAGCGAAACCGGTTCGGCGTCATCGCAGGTCCTTGCGTCCGCGCAGTCGCTGTCGCTTGAGAGCAACCGCCTCAAGCTGGAGGTCGGCAAGTTCCTGAACACCGTGCGTGCGGCCTGAGTGCAGGCGGCGCGGCAACACGGAAAATTAAATCTTGCGGGGCATATTCACGGCGAGATCGCGCAAGCGGTCTCGCCGTTGATCACTTCATCCAGACTCTTCACCGGTGCCGTTGAGCAAAATCTTCCGGCCCGGAAATGAAGAACTGACAGTTCAATCACATTCTTGGTGCGAACCAGTTCGAGTGAATTCTCGAATTGAAAAAGCCTTTTTGTTTCCGAGTCGAAGCAGGTTCACTTAATGTGCATTCTCGTGCGCAGAGAAGTCCCGAGAAAAGCCGGCTTGAGCGATCTCGGCGCCCAAAGGCTGACAGCTCATCCACTTTCTTGAATTGAAGTCGGCGATACGGCTCAAGCCGCGGCCGGACCCGGCCGCTCGATGCGGTTATGAAGCTGCCAGAAGCGGATGGTGCGCTGCGCAGTTTCCCTGGACAGCCTGCCGTAGTCGAAGTCGGCCTGCCAAAGCGAACGCTCGCTGATCGGCTGCGGGAATGGCCGGTGGCGCAGGATGGTCGCGACCACGAGCCATTCGAGGCCGACCGATTTGCAGGGGATGAGGATCAGGTCGGCACGGGGACCTTCAAGCACGCGGGCCATCAGATCGGTCGGGACGTCGTTGAGGGCGGCGAGGCTGGCTGCGACTTCGTCGAACTTGCGGGCACCGACAAACTTGACGATCGCCGCGCCATCGAGCTCGCCCAGGTCCTTCATCAGTTTGACGAGCTGCTCGGCCAGGCTGAAATCGCGGGTGGGCAGCACCGGAGCTTCCTTTGCGATATCGTCCAGCACCCGCCTGATCTCCTCCTGAATGGTGCGGGGGGCGAGGGCGAGCAACCGGGCGCGGACGGCCTCCTTGGCGCGCCGCAGCAGATCGCGCAGGAATTTGACCGGCAGATCGATACGGAGCCCGAGGATCTCGATCAACTCATCGTCCCCATTGGCGCGGGCGACGATGCCGGAATAGCCGGCTTCCGAGAAGCGCGCGCTGGCGTTGTTGGCAAGCTGGCGGATGACCTTGCCCTCGCCGCGGTCGACGATGACGTCGGTCACGGCCTCTGGCAGATCGGCGCGGGCCGAAATCGCCATCAAATGGTCTTGCCCCTTGGTGCGGGCGATCTTGACCAGCGCGTCGGTGCCGAGCCGGCTGGAATGGGTCAGCACCTCGCCGGCGACCTCGATCGCGTCGTCGGAGGCGAGCTGCTCGATGACCTCGAATGGGGCGTAGTCGACCGGCGCCAGCCGCTTGCTGAGCTCGGCCCGGGCCCGGGTTTCGACCCGGGCGATCAACAGGCACAGCACGTCGTCGAAGACCTTGACCTGTTCTTCGCTGAGACGCTCCCCGTCATGCATGAAGAGGTCCGTCACCCGCCGCAAGGTTGCGACGCGTTTGGCGGGCGAGCCGCCATTTACCGCATCCTCGAGTTCGCCGATGATTGAAAGCGCCGGCTGTTGCGGCATTGTGGGCAGCCCGTTGGTTATTGTCAGGTTTCCAAGGGACAATCGCCATCGCCCCCTTACGCCTGGGTTAAGCCGGAAGCCCGTAGAACTACAGTGCGATGCAATTGTGCGAGCTAAGGCTAACGATGTGTTGGCGCTGCACGCGCAATGCGCGATAAATCACCCGCCACAACTTGACGTGACCTCAAGGGTTCGCCTCCAGGCGGCATTTTCCCGCACCGTCCGATACTTGCGCCGCCTTGCGGCCATGCCGACATAGGCCGGGACCAGAGGGGAAGCACACATGAAATCCGTCGTCGTCACCGGCGCATCCACCGGCATCGGCTGGGCCACCGCAAAACTGCTGCTCGACCGCGGCTTTCGCGTGTTCGGCAGCGTCCGCAAGCAGGCCGACGCCGACCGCCTCAGGAGCGAATTCGGCGCCAATTTCACGCCGTTGTTGTTCGACGTCACCGACGAGGCCGCCGTGCTGGCGGCCGCCCGCGACGTCCGCGCGGCGCTGAATGGCGAAAAGCTCGCCGGCCTCGTCAACAATGCCGGCATCGCGGTGGCGGGTCCCGTGCTCGGACTGGCCGCCGACGAATTCCGCCGCCAGATGGACGTCAACGTGATCGGGCCGATCATCGCAACGCAGGCGTTCGCCCCGCTGCTCGGCGCCGACCGCTCGCTGAAGGGGCCGCCCGGGCGGATCGTGATGATCTCTTCGGTCGCCGGCAAAAACGGCAATCCGCTGACGTCGGCCTATTCGGCGTCGAAGCACGCCATCGAGGGATTTTCGGAAGGCTTGCGCCGGGAATTGATGCTGTTCGGCATCGACGTCATCATCGTGGCGCCGGGCGCGGTGAAGACGCCGATCTGGAGCAAGGCCGAGGAGCTCGATATCTCCCCCTACAAGAACTCGCCCTATTTCGCGGCGCTGCAGGGCATGCGGAAATTCATGCTGCAGCTTGGCGAAATGGGACTGCCCGCCGAGAAGATCGCCGAGCGGATCTTTGAGGCGCTGACCTCGGCCAGCCCAAAGGTGCGCTACCAGATCGTGCCCGACCCGATGCGGCATTTCATGGTCGCCATTCTGCCCAAGCGCATGGTCGACAGGATCATCGCAAAGCGCGTCGGCCTGATGCCGCCGCCGGCATGACGACCGGAAAAAGCAGGGCGGAACTGACGGAGCTTGCCGGCGAAGCGCTGCGCAGCCAGCCCGGCTGCGAGACGGCGCGCGTCACCGGTCTTCAGGCGCTGCCGAATGCGCGGGGCGGGCGCAACTGGGAAATCCCCAACGTCATCCTCGGCGACAGCCTGATCAGCGATGTCGACCGCGCCGTGATCACGGTGCACCACCGGCTCGGCCGGCAGTTTCATCTGGTCGGGGAAGAGTGATCCCGGGCGCTATCCCGCCTGTGCCGTTCGAGGCGCGGCCTTTGCCGCCATGCTGATCATGCGCAGCGCGAACACCGCCACCAGCGGGATCAGGAACAGCGCGTAGAGCGGCATATCGGGAATCCGCTTGCCGAACGAAATCATGAACTGAAACAGCAGATAATAGCCGCCGGTGAGGTGCAGCAGGCGCCAGGCACGCGGGCCGATCGCTCGCGCGGAGCGGTCGAACGAGGTTGCAGCCATCGCGACAATGAAGGCATAGCCGAGGCCACCGAAAATGTAGGAGGTCGCCGAGGTCGCCGCCGCGTAGCCAACCGGGTCCATGACGGCAAAACTGGCGATCGCGATGGCGTGGAGGCCGTGCGAGGCGGCGAACGTCACGCCGAGATAGCGGCGGTTGCGGCGCTGCCATCGCGTCCAGCCGTTCGGCCAGAGTCGCGCCAGTGCAGCCGCGGAGAAGGCGAGGCAGAAGAACAACAGCGAGGTCCGCGCGGTGAAGCGGATCACCATGCGCACGCCGTCGACCTCGAACTGCCGCATCGAGGCGATCCAGACGCAGAGCGCTGCAAGCGTCAGGGTCAACACCCAAAACAGCCGCCAGCCTTCGAACCAGTTCTGCCGATGCGATGTCATGACGTCCTCCCCTGATGTAATCGACAGTTACATGGCGGGCGCGAACCGGGTCAATCGGTGTAATCGGCGCTTACATTCACGTTCGAGTGATGTTAGGAGAGTTGATGCGCCGTGCCACCAAACGCTCATCCGCAAAACCGCGCCGCCGCGTGTCGGCGGCAAAGCCGTATCACCACGGCGATCTGCGCCGCGTGCTGATCGATGCGGCGCTGCAACTGGTCGGCGAGGGCGGTCCGGATGCCGTCAGCGTGCGCGAGGCCGCGCGCCGCGCCGGCGTCTCGCCGGGGGCGCCGTTCCGGCATTTTCCGAGCCGCGCCGCGCTGATGAATGCGGCGGCGGAAGAGGCCGCAGCGGCGGCTTCATGCCGAGATCGAGGCGGGGATCGCGGAAGCGCCTGCGGACGATCCGCTGCAGCGGTTTCGCCACATTGGTCTTGCCTATCTGCGCTGGGCGATGCGCAACCCGACGCATTTCGAAATCATCTCCAGCCGCCGCTTTTTCGATCACGACAAGTCGCCGGATGTATCGCGCGCCAACAGCGAACTGATCGGCCTGACCGGCCGCACGCTGGAGGAGGCCTTTGCCAAGGGGCAGTTGCGTTCGGCTGACCTGAGGCAGGTCCAGATCGCAGGCCGTGCGCTGGTCTATGGCTTTGCCCGCATGAATATCGACGGCCATTTTTCGCGCTGGGGCGTCAACGAGGCAGAGGCCGAGCGCACGGCGGAAGCGATCCTCGACCTGTTCATCGGCGGCATCGCGCGGCGCTAGCCCGGAGTCGTTTGTCCTGAACGGGACAACCTCACGCTATTTTTAAGCGTTTAAAATCAGGCTTTTATAGAGCGCCTTGACCGATCCGTAGCATTCGCAGGCGCTTTCCTGCAGTCCTTTGCCGTCCAGGACCTGGATCTTGCCGCGGGCATATTTGATCAGGCCGGCTTCCTGCAGCGTATGTGCGACCGCGGTGACGCTGGTCCTTCTCACGCCGAGCATTTGCCCGAGATATTCCTGCGTGAAGGGAAGGTTGTCGCTGGCAGACAAATCCCTGGCGCGCAACAGCCAGCGGCACAGCCTTGCTTCCACCAGATGGGTGGCGAAACACGCCGCCGATTGCTGCGCCTGCGCATACACGGTTTGCTCGTGTCGAATGAGCAGGGAAAGCAGTTTCGGATTTTGCAGCGCGACGGACTTCAGCGCGTCGATATCGCACACGACAATATCGCCGCTCAGTTGAACGATGCCGCGGCTGAGCGACACCTTTCCGTTCAGTGCGGCTGACGCGCCCACCACGCCATCCATGCCGACCATCGCGGCCTCGATCGTTTCGCCGGTTGAAAGCGTAACGACCAGCGAGATAACCGCGTTGATCGGGAAGTAGACGTGGCCGATCTGTTCGTCGGCGTCGAACAGCACATGTTGCTGTTCGAAGCGAGCCAACTTCATATGCGGCTCAAGAGTCTTCCGATCGGACGGCGAAAGCATGCTGAGGAGAAGGTTCTTCATTGTGCGCTCTCCTGGGGACAGGCGGGAGCGCAAAGAACTCTCAGCTATCGGTGCCCTGATGGATATCCGATAATCTCCGAACGGTACGTCAACTACCGGACATAGCAAGGAAATAATTCGACTATGTCGCCGTACCGGACAGACGTTCGAATTGTCGAAATATCTAATTTGAACCGCTGAGTTGTTTGCGACGCTTCGATCGCTGGCTGCCCATGTTGCGCTGCGATCAGCGATGCGCGCACGCGGGACGGGATGAATCGCCATGCCAGACACACCCTTGATACTCACGCCGATCGAACGGCCGCGCTGTGCACGGTGCCGGACACGCATGATGCTCGCCCGGATCTCACCGCTGCCCGACGGCTCGGAGACGCGAACGTTCGAATGCCCGAAATGCGATGCTGTCGAGACGAAGACGGTTGCCGATCCCCTGAAATCGGAATCCGTAGAGCGGCTGACACACAATGTCCGGCCCCCAACCTGAAGAGCGCTTCAACCTGATTCAGGTCGCCGTTCGCGTATGGTCTTCCTGCGCGCTAACCGCGCTTGTCGCCGTCGCAACCTTTTCCATCATTCGATATTTCGCTGGAGCGGACTGACGCTTCCGCGCTTGTGCGCTTTGGCCTTCGAAGCCTTCGGTCGCGCCAGACGTTCGCCAAGTTCCTGCGCCGCGCGCTCGCCGGCCTCGGTCAGCCCGCTCAGGGTGACATCGCCGCGTTCGGCGCATTTGAGAATCCGGTTCGCGATGTAACGGCGATTTTCGTGTTGCTCGGCGCCGGTGGGCAGCAATGCGCAGGCCCGATCGAGGGCAACCTCCATATTGGCGCGTGTCCGGGAATCGAATTTGTCGGCAATCATGGTCCTCCTCAAATGTGCTCGCGTTTGTTTCAGGTTTTCGGCGGCCTTCCTCGTTTGGCGAAAAGCAGACCCGTAAGGTCGGCTGCGTTTCGCAAAATGCCGGCGCGCTTCATCGCCTCCGTTCGCTCGGGACCGGGCGGCATGTCGCGTGCGGCTTCCAGCGCAGCCATCGCCTCGGTTTCCAGGTCGAGCTTCGGGCGTGGATCTCTGATCGGTCGGGGCATGGAAGTGCTATTTGCGCTGATGGTTGTCCGGGCGGTTGGTGGCGTCTTCCACGGCACGCTGCGCCGCCTGGTCGGTGGTCCAGCCGGCGGCGTCGGGTCGACGGGGATCGCTGGCCACGACCCGGGTTTCGGCGTGACCGCATTTCGGGCATTCGAAGGTACGATGCTCGAAACCTTCAGGGCCGGACGCGACGGCGGTCGTCATCATCCGCATCTGGCAGTCTGGACAACGCGGACGGTGGGCCGGTAGCAGCTCGGGATCGGGTTTCGTCATCCTGGGCATGGCGAAAAAATAAAACTGCTTCAAAAACGCTGTCTGTCCGGTGCCCGACCAAAACTCAAAAAAACGGCTCGGGTTCCAATCCACGGCGGATTTTCTTGGCGGGAACTCCGGGACGGTGTGACGCGGGAACGATGCCCGAGGCGCCGGCGTTTCCCCGAGGGCTGCACATCCGCCACGGAGGTCGCAGCATGGTCAGGGAAGGTCCGCCGCAACCCGCACCGCCGCCGAAGGAACCCTATCCTGCCGAGAAGGCGCGGGGCGGTGAGATCATTCTCAACACGCCGCTGCGGCGCTGGGTGTTTATCAGCGGCCTCATCGGCGCGATCGTGCTGGTGTTGATCGTCAGCGTAATTCGTTTGGCGTCCTGAGCGGCGCCTGGAGATGGCGATGAAACCTGTTTTGACCGGCCTGGTGCTGCTGACCCTCGGCGGCGTTGCCTTCGCGCAGCCCGCGAGGGGACCGGCCTTCTACATCGTGCTGAATTCGCTGACCAAGAAGTGCACGGTCGTCGATGAGACACCGCGCACCGATACGCCCAACATCACGGTTGCGAGCGATACGATCTACAAGACCCGCGCCGAGGCCGAGGACGCCGTCAAGACGCTGAAGCCGTGCAACCAATAACCATAACGGAGTGGAAGATCGCCATGGATGAACGCCAGAAGGAGAACTCGACACGCGGCACCGCGTTTGCTGCCGGCATCGCTGCCATTGCCCTGCTGTTGGTCATCCTGGCCTGGGGACCGTGGAACGTCAGCCATGTTCCGATCAATCCCGGGCCGAGCGGCACGCCGGGTTCGACGGTCAAGAATGATGCTCCGCCACCGGCAGCGAACCCCTCCGAAGGAACGGTCGGCAGCGCCCGCTGAACTGCGTAGCCGGCGCTCAGACTTTAGGCGTAGCCATACGTTTACCGAGTCCAGCGTGGAATCGGCAAATTCATTGCGTGTTCATGACGATTCCACTACGTTTTTATGACACGCGGTGAATTCCGGCCCCCGCCGTGCGCCTCCTGGCCGTCGCCAGCCAAGGTTTTCGTATTGCACCGGATTGTGTTGCGTCCTGCCCATGGCGCCCGCGCCAAATCCCGGTCCATCTGCAGCAACCGTTGCCGCCCGCGGCATTGCGGCGATCGGTATTTGGCGGCTGCTGGCGGTGGCGATGCCGCATCTGGGCGCGCTGGTCATCCTGCTGCGGACCGAGACCGACTTCGCATCGCGCACCGGTTTTCTGCTCGCCTGGGGCATCCTCAATTTCCTCTTCATCGGGCTGCTGCGGCGGCCGGCTTTGTCGGGCGCGCTGTCGCTGACGCTGGTCGTCGTGCTGGTGCTGCTGTCGCGGCTGAAGCACGACGTCGCGCAGATGACGGCGAACTTCGTCGACGTGATGGTGATCGACCGCGATACCGCGGCGTTCCTGTTTACGATCTTTCCTAACCTGCGCTGGAACGTGATCGCGGCCGCGTTTGTCACCCTGCCGCTGATGTATGGGCTGTGGTGGCTCGATCCGTTCCGCATCCGCCGCCTGCCGGCGGTGGCAGGTTTTTTGGCTTGTCTTGCCGTTTTGGCGGGGCAGGCCATCTATTGGCCGGATGACGCCTGGCGCGGCTATTCCGATGACGGCTATCTCTCGAAGTTCGCGCACTCCGGCGTGACCGCGGCCGCCGACTTCATGAACTATGGCTTCATGGAATCGGCTGCCGTCACCGCCGAACGGCTGAAAGTGCCACTGGAGGATTCCTGCCACGTGGCCGGGCGCCGCCCGCACATCATCATGATCCATGACGAGAGCAGCTGGGATATTCGCCAGGCTGCAGGTGTCAAGGTGCCGCCGGGCTACGGCAGCCACTTCAAGTCGTTCGACGGCAAGGAGCGAAAGTTCCTGGCCGAGAGCAGCGGCGGCGCGAGCTGGATGGCCGAGTATAACGTGCTGGCCGGCCTTTCCTCGCGCTCGTTCGGGCGCTTCTCCTATTTCGTCACCCGCATCGCCTCGGGCCGGGTCGAGCGTGGCCTGCCGATGGCGTTGCGCCGCTGCGGCTACAACACCGTTTCGCTCTATCCGGCCTATGGCGCCTTCATGAGCGCGCGCGGCTTCCACACCTCGACCGGCATCCAGCACTTCCTATGATGCAAAGGATCTCGGCGCCAAGGGCATCGAGCCCGACAGCTTCTTCTACGACAAGGCCGTAAGGCTGATCGGCGAGCAGCCGGTCAAGACGCCGCTGTTCACCTTCGTCTATCTCGCCGCCAATCATTTTCCATGGGAAACCAAATTCCGCCCCGACCTGCTGCCGTCATGGCGCGCGCCCGGCAACGAGCCGATGGTCGACGAATATCTGCGCCGCCAGGCCATGAGCGCCGAGCAATACAAAAACTTCGTCAGCGAGTTGAAGAAGAAATTCCCCGACCAGCCGTTCCTGATCGTGCGCTACGGCGATCACCAGCCGGAGTTTTCCTCGAATCTACTCGATCCCGGCCTCGACGAAGCCAGCGTCGCCCGCAAGTTCGACACTTACGATCCAAAATACTTCACGACCTACTACGCCATCGACGCGCTGAATTTTCAGCCGGTGAAGAGCCCGGCCGTGATGGACACGGTCGATGCGCCCTATCTGCCGCTGGTGATCCAGGAAGCCGCCGGCATCCCGCTGGATCCCTCCTTCGAGGAACAGAAGAACATCATGCTGCGCTGCAAGGGCCTGTTCTACGCTTGCAAGGACGGCGCCGAGGCGCGACGCTTCAACCGCCTGCTGATCGAGGCGGGTTTCGTGAAGAACCTCTAGCCGGGTAGCGAAATGACAGAAACCGGCAAAGCTGACGCGGGAAGGGAGGCCGGCCGGGTCTGGACCTGGCGGCAGGTGATCGGCATTGGCTGCGTCGCCGCGCTGCATCTGGCGGCGCTGTATGCGCTGCTTTCCACGGAATACGGCCCGTTCGCGATCGCGCTGTCGCTGCTGGCCTGGCTCGCCGCCAACTGTCTGGTGCTGCTGGTCCTGCCACGGCCCGGCATTGCGGCCGCGCTGTCGCTGATGATCACGGTGGCGCTGATCGCGTGCTCGCGCTTCAAGTTCGACATCCTGCAGCTTTCGCTCACCTTCCTCGATTTCCTGCTGATCGACCGCGATACCTTTTCGTTCGTGCTGTCGGTATTCCCGCGCCTGAAAATGCCGCTCGTGGTCGCCGCCGTCGCGGCCGTCCCGGTCTTCTGGCTGATCTGGCGCACCGATCCGTTCCGTGTCAGCCGAAAAATCTCGCTTGCGCTGCTCGCCTTCGCCAGCGTCTCGATCGCGGCGATGGCACTGGCAAAACCGGAGCAGCCGTGGGAGCCGTTCCAGGGCATCAACCACATTTCCAACCTCGCTCGATCGGGCGTGGTCGCGGTGTCGCGCCTCTCCTCGACCGGCTGGATCGAGGCCGATCCGCCGACGCAGCCCGCGCTGCCTCTGGCGCGCGGCGCGCACGCCGCCGCGAGCGTGCTTCCGTTGCCGGAGGCGTGCGATGCTTCGGTGAAACGGCCGCACATCATCATGCTGCTCGATGAGTTGAGCTTCGATGTCAGGGCGGCGCCCGGCATCAAGGTGCCCTCGGGCTATGCCGATTTCTTCAAATCCGTCGACGGCAAGCAGCGCACCATGGTGGCCGAAGCCACCGGCGGCCCCACCTGGTACACCGAGTTCAACATCGTGACCGGGCTGTCGGCGCGTTCGTTCGGCGACCTCAAATTTTATGTGACGCGCATTGCCGCGGGTAGGGTGACGCGCGGACTGCCCGCTGCGCTGCAACGCTGCGGCTACAAGACCGTCTCGCTCTATCCGACCTATGGCGACTTCCTCGGCGCCCGCACCTTCCAGAAGGCGGCCGGCGTCGAACAGTTCATCGACATGGCCGAGATGGGCGTCAGCGAGGACATGCAGCCCGACAGCTTTTATTTCGACCAGGCGCTGAAGGTGTTTTCGCGCGAAGTGCCGTCGCGCGCGCCCGTCTTCATGTATTTGTATCTGACGGCCAACCACTTCCCATGGACCGATGTCTACCGGCCCGAGCTGACGCCGGACTGGACGCCGCCCGGCAACACCGCGGAGACCGACGAATTCATCCGCCGGCAAACCATGACCGCGCAGGACTACGAAAAATTCGTCGCGCGGCTGAAGCGGGATTATCCCGACGAGCAATTCCTGATCCTGCGCTTCGGCGATCACCAGCCCGCGATCTCGCAAAAGCTGCTGGAGCCCGGCATCGACCGCGCTACGCTCGGCAAACGCCTGATGGCATCGGACCCGCGCTACTTCTCCACCTATTACGCGATCGACACCGTCAACTTCCGCCCCGTCAATTTGTCGTCGGCGCTGGATACGCTGGATGCCGCCTACCTGCCGATCGTGATCCAGGACGCCGCCGGGGTGCCGCTCGATCCCTCGTTCGCCGAACAGAAGAAGATCATGCTCCGCTGCAACGGCGAGTTCTACGCTTGCAGCAAGGGCGCTGAAGCCCGCCGCTTCAATCGTCTCCTGATCGAGGCCGGGTTGATCAACGGATTGTAGCCGGGTCCGTTCGAAAGCCGCGGCCTTGAGGCCCCCGGCGATCTTTGCTAGCGTTTCCGGATTGTAGGGTGGTTTTAGCGGGTTTTCCCCGTCATGACGCGTCTGTTCGCACCGCAATTTTGGGTGGTCTGGGCCTACGTTGCCTCCGCCATTGCCGTTCATTTCCGCGGCAAGGTGCGGCTCGGATTCTGGCGTCAGTTCTCCGACCATTCCACCATCATGGCGCCCTACAACGTGCTGATGTACATGTTCTCCGCGGTGCCCAACCGGCCCATTCTGGAGCAGCAATCGCTCCCCGAACTGGCGATGCTGCGCGAGAACTGGCAGACGATCCGCGACGAGGCGCTGGTGTTGTTCGCGCAGGGGCAGATCAAGGCCGCCGACAAATACAATGACTGGGGCTTCAACTCGTTCTTCCGCACCGGCTGGAAGCGGTTCTATCTGAAATGGTACGGGGCGCCGCTGCCGTCGGCGATGGCCAACTGCCCGAAGACGGTCGAACTGCTCAACTCGATTCCGACCGTCAAGGGCGCGATGTTTGCCAATCTGCCGAGTGGCGGCAAGCTGGTGCAGCACCGCGATCCCTATGCCGGTTCGTTGCGCTACCACCTCGGGCTGGTGGTGCCGAAGACGCCGGGCGAATGCCGTATCTTCATCGACGGACAGGCATATTCCTGGCGCGAGGGCGAGGATCTGCTGTTCGACGAGACCTATCTGCACTATGCCGAGAACACCACCAGCGATGACCGCATCATCCTGTTCTGCGACGTCGAGCGTCCCTTGCGCATGCGGGCGATGACATCAGTCAACCGCTGGGTCAGCCGCAACATCATCAACGAGAGCGCGACCCAGAACGAAGAGGGCGAGCGCGTCGGCTGGCTCAACAAGATTTTCGGCTATGTCTACCACGTGCGGCTGCTCGGCAAGCGGATGAAGGCGTGGAACAAGACCGTCTACTACACGGTGAAATATATCTTGAGCTTCGCGATCATCGCCGGCTTCCTCGCGACCGCGTTTGCCTGACCGCAGTTCTACCTAGCGTCTTCCCGATCTTCTCCCACAGCCAGCGCGCCACCGCGTCCGGCGAACTCGATGCATCGTTGCCGGCCGCGCGCAGGTTGGCTTCGCGCATATTGGCGATATCGATCCTGCCGAGCAGCGGCTGCAGCGCCGACTTCAGCTTCTCGTCACCGGCGCGCTTCGGCGCCAGCAGCATGATGGCGTCATAGGGCGGGATCGCGCGTTTGGGATCCTCCAGCACCACCAGATCGTATTTTGCGATCAGCCCGTCGCTGGTGTAGCCGGCGATCACATCGACTTCACCTGAAGCGACGGCGGCATACATGAAATCCGGCTGCATCTGCCGCTGGGTGCGGAACGCGAGCCCGTAGGCCTTGCGGATCCCGGCCCATTCCGGGCGCGAGAAAAATTCATAGTCGCCCGCGATCGAAAGCGTCGTCGCGCGCGGGACGAGGTCGGCGATGCTCTTGATGCCGAGCTCGGTTGCGCGCTTGCGCGGCATCACCAGCGCATAGGCGTTCTCGAAACCGAGTTCGCCCAGCAGTGTGATGTTCTGCTTTGCCAGCATGGCCTTCAACTCGACAAGCAGCTCTTCGCGCGGCCGGATATCGCTGCGGTGAAACTGGTTGGCCCACAGCGTACCGGAATAGTCGACATAGACGTCGATATCGCCAGCCGCCAGCGCATCGAAGATCACGTTGGAGCCGAGCCCTTCGCGCGAGGCCGCAGAAAACTCCGCCGCGCGCAGCCGCTGCGCGATCAGCGCCGACAGCACATATTGCTCGGTGAAGGTTTTCGCGCCGACGATATAGGTCGACGACGAGCGCGCCAGCGCCGGCACCAGCGTTACCGCGACCAGCGCCGCGATGCCGATGCCGCCGAGTGCGGTCCGAAGCCGGCTGCGGTTGCGGATGCCGTTCTCGATCAGCGCCAGCAATTGATCGACTGCCAGCGCGAGCGCTGCGGCGGCCAGGCAGCCGAACAGCACAAAGACCCAGTTCTGGGTCTGCAGCCCCGCAAAGATGTAGTTGCCGAGGCTGGTCTGGCCGATCGGCGTCGACAGCGTCGCGGTGCCGATCACCCACACCGCCGCGGTGCGGATGCCCGCCATCATGACCGGCAGCGCCAGCGGCAGTTCGACCGAAAACAGCGATTGTCCTGGCGTCATGCCGACGCCCTGCGCGGCCTCGAGGATGGCGGCATCGACGCCCTGCAAACCCGTGATGGTGTTGCGCAGCACCGGCAGCATCGAATAAAGCGCCAGCGCCAGCACGGCGGGCAAAAATCCGAACGCGGAAAAACCAACGCCGAACCACGACAGCGACAATGCCGCCAGCGCCAGCAGCAGCGGATAGAACAGCGCGAGCAGCGCCAGCCCCGGCACCGTCTGCACGATGCTGGCAAGCCCGAGCAGCGCGCCGCGCAGCAGCGGCCGGTTGCGCGAGAGAATCGCGAGGGGCAGGCTGACCGCGAGCCCGAGCGCCAGCGCGGTGACGCTGACGCGCACGTGATTGCCGAGATAATCCGGCAGATGCGAAAGCGCCTCGCTCCAGCGCGGGTCTGACAACAGGCTCATGCCGCGCCATCCCGCGGCAACAGCGCGCCCAGCCGTTCGGCCTGCCGCCGCGGCGTGCGCAACAATTCGCCGACATAGGCATCACCGCTGTTCGAAAGCTCCGCAGGCGTGCCCTGCGCCAACAATTTGCCGTCACGCATGACCGCGACGCGGTCGGCCAGCAAAATCGCCTCCGTCATGTCGTGCGTGATCATGACCGTGGTCAGGCCGAGTTCGCGATGCAGGCTGCGATAATCGTCGCCGAGCGCGTCGCGGGTGAGGGGATCGAGCGCGCCGAACGGCTCGTCCATCAGCACGATGCGCGGTTTGGCGGCGAGCGCCCGCGCCACGCCGACGCGCTGGCGCTGCCCGCCCGACAATTCGTGCGGCAGGCGGTCGCGATATTGCGCGCGGTCGAGCCGGACCAGGTCGAGCAATTCGTCGACGCGCGCGGATATTTCCGGGGCGTCCCAGCCGAGCAGTTTTGGCGTGACGCCGACATTGCCGGCCACGCTCATATGCGGAAACAGCCCGCCGCTCTGGAACACATAACCGATGCGCCGCCGCAACGAGATCGGATCGGCGCGGCTGACGTCCTCACCCTCGACCGTGATGCGGCCGCCGTCCGCCTCGATCAGCCGGTTGGCCAGCCGCAGCAGCGTGGTCTTGCCCGAACCGGAGCCGCCGACGATGGCCAGGAATTCGCCCTCGGCGACCTCGAGCGAGACGTCGTCGACCGCCACCACGCGGCCGCCGTCGAACGTCTTGGCCACATGCGTGTAGGCGATCAGCGGGGTGGTTGGCATTCAGCTACTCAGAGCCTCGGGGTTCTTACCTCTCCCTCCGGGGAGGGTAAGCATCAACTACCACGTCACGCTGCCGCGTTGAACTTATCTGCGCGAGAGGCTAAGGCATCACCCCAAACGTGGAGGTAATGCGGGTGAACACGGCAAAGCCGACGGCGGTCGCGCTCGAGGACGCGACGGTGGCGTTCCGCCTGGCCGACCAGCGCGTCTATACCGCGGTCGAACAGGCCCGGCTCTCCGTGGAACATGGCGAGTTCGTCGCCATCGTCGGTCCCACCGGCTGCGGAAAATCGACGCTGCTCAACGTCGCCGCCGGGCTGCTCAGGCCGGCATCAGGCTCGGTGCGGATTTTCGATGCCCCGCTCACCGGGCTGAACCGCGACGCCGGCTATCTGTTCCAGGCCGATGCGCTGTTTCCGTGGAAGACCGCGCTCGACAATGTCGCGATCGGGCTCGAGATCAAGGGCGTGCCGCATGCCGAGGCGCGCGAGCGTGCGCAGGCATGGCTGACGCAGGTCGGCCTCGGCGCTTTCGGCAACCGCTATCCGCACATGCTCTCGGGCGGCCAAAGAAAACGCGTTGGCCTCGCCCAGGTCCTGATCCGCGATCCCAAGATACTCTTGATGGACGAGCCGTTCGGGCCGCTCGATGCCCAGACCCGCCAGATCATGGGCAATCTCCTGCTCGAACTCTGGAACGCCGACCGCAAGGCGGTGCTGTTCGTCACCCACGATCTGGAGGAGGCAATCGCGCTCGCCGACCGCGTCGTCATCATGTCGGCGGGGCCATCCGCGCGCATCATCGGCGACTGGCGGGTGCCGATAAGCCGTCCGCGCGACATTTCCGAAGTGCGGATGGAAAAAGAGTTTCACGAACTGCACCGGGAAATCTGGAGCATGCTGAAGGACGAGGTGATGAAGGGCTACGTGCAATCCTCGCAAGCGGTAGGGGCAGGCTGATGTCGCGCCTGACGCTTCTCGCATTGCAGATACTGGTCGCCGTCGTCGCGCTCTCCCTGTGGCAGTTCTTCGCCACCGTGCCGGTGTTCGGAAAAATGCTGCTGCCGCCGTTCTTCTTCTCCACCCCGATCGAGGTCGGCCAGCAGATCTACAAATGGTTTTACACCGGCACGATCTGGAAACATCTCATCATTACGCTGTGGGAATTGGTGCTCGCCTTCGTGATCGGCTCGACCGGCGGCGTGCTGGTCGGCTTCTGGTTCGCGCGTCAGCCGCGCGTCGCCGCGGTGTTCGATCCCTATGTCAAGATGGTCAACGCGCTGCCGCGCGTGGTGCTGGCGCCGATCTTCACCCTGTGGCTCGGCCTCGGCATCTGGTCGAAGGTTGCGCTCGGCGTCACGCTGGTGTTCTTCATCGTGTTCTTCAACGTCTATCAGGGCGTCAAGGAAGTCTCGCCCACGGTGCTGGACAATGGCCGCATGCTCGGCATGAGCGAGCGGCAACTGACGCGGCACGTCTATTGGCCCTCCGCGCTGTCCTGGATGTTCTCCTCGCTGCACACTGCCGTGGGCTTTGCCGTGGTCGGCGCTGTTGTCGGCGAATATCTGGGTTCAGCCGCCGGCCTCGGCTATTTGATCCAGCAGGCCGAAGGCATTTTTGACGTCGCCGCCGTATTCGCCGGCATGTTCGTACTGTCGGCCTTCGTCATCCTGATTGATTTTGGCGTCACGCTGGTCGAGCGGCGGCTGCTGGTCTGGCGGCCGATGTCGGCGGAGGGCAGGGGGTAACTCCCCGGTCGTCATTGCGGGCTGCGCCCGCTTGGGCGCAGGCCCGGAATCCATACTCACGATCGTGGTTATGGATTCTCTGGTGCGCAATTGCGCACCAAAGCTCTCGCTTCGCTCGCCCCGGAATGACGAGAGTCAGTTCAGCATCTTCGTATCGTCGGGCGCCTGCGGCGGCGTCTTGATCGCGATCGCCTTGATGGTGCGGCCGTCCGGTTTGGTGCCGCCATGCGGTGTTCCCTTCGGGATGATGACGAGGTCGCCGGGCTTTACCTTCACTTCCTTGTCGCCGAGCCAGATCGTCCCGGTACCGGCGAGGATGTACTGGATCTCGTGGGTATTGGGATGCATGTGCTTGGGCGGGCTGCCGTCCTGGATAGAGATCGTCATGCCGTCGGCGGCACCCAACAGCTTGTTGCGCATGCCGTTGGCTGCGGCCGGGCTGATCGCGTCGCCTTCCATTTCGCCGGTGCTGATGACCTGTGCGGTCATGTTGTCGGCGGCCAGGCGGGCCGCAGGAAATGGGTGACGCCGCAGCCGGCGGCAAAGGCAACAGCAAGCGAAAGCGCGGCGGTAATGCGATTCATGGGCAGTCCTCCCTTTGGGCGTTTCTGTGCCGGGGATGCTATGCCGCGCGGCTCGCCTTGACCAGTTGGCAGCCCGCCCGCGCCTGGCAGGCCCGGCCAAAAAATTCGGCGGTATCGGATGGAATAAAGCCCGGTTGGCACGGTTGCGCGCCGGCGACGAGCCTCCGAGCTTCAGCGGGTCCCATTGCTTTTTGGCGGCGTGCTCCAGGCCTTTGCGAGAGTGAACTCCTGGACATCATTGAGAGTTGGAGGAGGCAATTACATCAACAGGAAATCGAGGAAGCGCACATGCTCGCGCACGAAGACAGGACGCAGATGGAGACCGTCTGTAAATTTCGGCTCGCGTGCTCCGAAAAAGGGTGAGCACGTTTCACCGTTCCCGCAGACGTCGGGAAAGACATCCAGCAGCTTTGCTCCGGTGCGCTCCGCGACGGCACGCAGATCAGCGTCATGCCGAGCATAAGGCGCTCGCAAGTCGGCAATCGGCACGGACTTCTCAGCATTCGGATCGACGCGAATCCCGGTGACACCTCGCGTGACCATACGTTGAGGGTTTAGGCCTGTAAGCGACTGCGGGGCACCTAGCACGAGGTAAACTGTCGCATTCAGTTTCAGTTTGCGAACATAATCTTCGAGGTTGGCATAAAAAGCATGCCTCCCTTCCTCTCCCCCATCCAGAGGAATAGACTTGCCCTCCCGTTCGATGAAGGCATTTTTCCTGGGCCAATAATGAGGACCGAGAACGACCGTTTGCACCTTCTCTCTTTGTACCAACTCCGACAATCTGTTCGCGACGTTGGCGCAGTATGCATATAGATCGCTGGCGATCACGCCAGGCACCAACGGGCATGCTGGGCCTGTCACGAAATAAGCACGGACCGCCAACCGCCCTTCGTCTGCGAGTTGCTGCAAACGAGGGCCGTAGTGAAACATCGCACTGTTGCCGGCCAGTGCTACTTTGCGAGCGCCTTGGCCGATTTGAGCCACCATGGAATATCCGCGGCTATTATACTCCAGAACGTTCATGCCGTTCGTCGGCGCGTAGATCTGGTCGAGCGTGGCGGCGTTCATCTTTTCCAGATCGAGGCTGGCGGTAAAGCGTTGCGGCACACCACCGGCGACCCATACCGCCAAGCCGCAGGCACCAAGCGCGGCGACGCAGGCCGCGACAATCCGAGTGCGCCGCGGGCGATTCGAGCCAAAGCGAACAGGGTGTTCAATGAAACGGTATGTCGCCCAAGCTAACAGCAAACTCGCAATCACAATTCCGAAGGCCATAAAGGAAGTCGGCGGCTTCCCCCGGATGACATAAGAGAAGGCGATTAGTGGCCAGTGCCACAGATATAGCGGATAGCTGATAAGTCCTATGGACACCGCGACGCGGTTTGAAAGGATAGATTCTGTTAGCGATGGCATTCGGCCCGGCCAGAATGATGGCAACCGAACCGCATACAGGCAGCAAAGCGAGCCAGCCCGGAAAGCGCATCTCCGATGTAAAAAATATCGCAGACACCAGGATAGCTGCAATGCCCGCCAAGGAAACCGCATCCTTAAGACCCGCGCTCGAGCGTGATATCCCGGCGCCAAGCCAGTGCTGCACCGGCCAGCAGTTCCCAGAAGCGCGAGACCGGCAGGTAGAAATCGCTCGATATGTCAGTGAGTGAGAGCGCGATATTGACCGCAAAGGAAGCCACGAACAGCACAGCTATCAGCCGCCCAATCGCGGCCTTTAGTTTGAAGGCGACCCAAAGCAGCGGTGGCCAGAGGATATAGAACTGCTCCTCGATGCCCAACGACCAAAGATGCAGTAGCGGCTTTGAAGTAGCGGCACTGTCAAAATATCCGCTCTCGCTCCAGAGCGCGAAGTTGGACAGGAAGCTGGCCCCGAAAAACACTTGCTTGCCGAGTTGAGCAAGTTCGGAGGGCATCAACACGACGAAGCCATACGCCAACACCGCGGCGAGGCAAACAGCGAGGGCGGGAAAGATGCGCCTGATGCGGCGCCCATAAAAGCGCGGTAAGGAAAACCGGTGCTGCTCGATTTCACTGAATAGGATTTTTGAGATGAGATAGCCGGAGATGACGAAAAACACGTCTACGCCGACAAAGCCGCCAGGAAGCCACGCTTCATCAGGGAAGGCGTGAAAGATCACGACCGAAAGCACGGCCACCGCCCGCAATCCGTCGATATCGGGGCGATAGTTGTGGGCGAGAGTAGTTGTGTTGACGCGCGCAGTCATTTGGGGCTTTGCATAGTGATTTCAGGCTTTAGCGCAAAGTTGCGACCGCAGGCAATGAAACCACGGATGGGACAGAGGCAAGCTCGATATCGGCGGCAGACCGGACTTCTGCTTCGGGTCAAAAGGCGACATTCCGGAGTGACCAGCGCATGTCTGCTTTACTCCCCAAGAGCGGACATTGCGCATTTATGAGTACGCGCTCCCAGTCGATAGCCGCCTTCTCAAGCCGGTCGTACTGCACTATCTTCCCGGCCAAAATGGAGGAACCGATGCGAAAATTGTTTGGCCGGCTGGCCGGAACGCTGCTGGCGCTGATGCTCACCTCGGGCTTTGCCGCAGCGCAAAGCAAGGTCACGATCGCGATCGGGGGCGGCTCCTGCCTGTGCTATCTGCCGACCGTGCTGGCAAAGCAGCTCGGCGAATACGAAAAGGCCGGGCTCGCCGTCGAGCTGGTCGACCTCAAGGGCGGCTCGGATGCGCTCAAAGCCGTGCTCGGCGGCAGCGCCGACGTGGTCTCCGGCTATTTCGACCATTGCGTCAATCTCGCCGCCAAGAAGCAGGAGCTGCAGTCCTTTGTGGTCTATGACCGCTACCCCGGGTTCGTGCTGGTGGTCTCGCCAAAACACACGGCGGATATCAAGTCGATCAAGGACCTCGCCGGCAAGAAGGTCGGCGTCACTGCGCCGGGCTCTTCGACCGATTTCTTCCTGAAATATCTTCTGAAGAAGAACGGCCTCGATCCGACCAGCGCGTCCGTGATCGGCGTCGGCCTCGGCGCCACCGCGGTTGCGGCCATGCAGCAGGGCCAGATCGAAGCTGCCGTGATGCTCGATCCCTCCGTCACGGTGCTGCAGGGCGAGTACAAGGACCTCAAGATCCTGGCCGACACCCGCACGCAGAAGGACACGATCGAAATGCTGGGCGGCGAATATCCGGGCGGCGCGCTCTATACGACGGTTGCCTGGATCAAGTCGCACGAGAAGGAAGCCCAGGCGCTGACCACTGCGATCGTCAACACGCTGGACTGGATCCACTCGCATACGCCGGAAGAGATCATGGCAAAAATGCCGGAGGAGGTCGTCGGCAAGAACAAGGAGCTTTATCTCGCGGCGCTGAAGAACACGATCCCGATGTATTCGAAGACCGGCAAGATGGATCCGAAGGGCGCCGATGCCGTGTTGGCGGTGTTCAGCCTGGGCTCGCCGGAAGTCGCAAAAGCCAATATCGACGTGACCAAGACCTACACCAACACGTTCGTCGAGAACGCGAAGAAGACCACGGGGACGGGCACGAAGTAGTCCGCGCCGGTGAGTTCGCCGGTCGTTCATCGCGTCACGACGCTCGATCTCCAAGTGAAGCCGCGGCCGTGGCTGTTCGCGGAAACGCGGCAAGCCGAGATATCGGCGCATTTCGCCGCGAAGCAGCGTGACAAGCCGAAGATGTGGAATGGCCGCATCCTGCTCGGCTGCAATCCGGTGTTCGCCGGCGCGTGTCTCGGTGCGGAATATTTCGAGACCGATTTCGCCAGTTTTCTGGCGTGGCGCGACTGGGGCTTTCCCGACAGGCATGTGTTCAACGGATTTGGCATGGGCGCGTTGCGCGCATCCGACGGTGCCTTCGCGCTCGGTGAGATGGCCAGCCACACGTCGAATGCCGGGCGCATCTATTTTCCGTCCGGAACGCCCGATCCCGGCGATGTCAGGGATGGCATGCTCGACATTCCCGGCAGCGTCATGCGCGAAGTCGAGGAGGAGACGGGGCTGAAGCCGGCCGAATATCGCACCGGCGGGCACTGGGACTCATCGATACCGGCACGTCGATCGCCATGATCCGGATATTGCAGGTCGACATGTCAGGTGAAGCGCTGCGCGCGAAGATAGAGGCCAATCTCGCGTTGGAGTCGTCGCCCGAATTATGTGCAATCCATCTCGTGCGCAAGCGAAGCGACATATCAGATGCGATGCCGCGCTTCGTCACAGCTTTTCTGGAAATGCAGCTGGCGACGTAACCCTGCGTTGCAGGCTTGGCCGGTCGTCAAATTTGCCTGCGCCGGGTCGACGCAGCGCAATGCGCTTGACATCGGTCGGCACTCCCCCTGTGATAGGCGCCAATAACAACAAG
>CAVSXQ010000029.1:0-54119 GCA_963731915.1 uncultured Alphaproteobacteria bacterium | reverse complement strand
GGCTTGAACTGATATGCGTTAGCCAGCACAATGCGGGCAAGGGTGATATCTTTTTCATCAAAATAAACAAAGACATAGGGAAGAAACACGTGGGACATTTGCTGAAAGCCGCGGCCGCCGCGACGGCCGTTTTCGTGAGCGCGCCGGCGCTTGCCGCCTGGGAACCGACCAAGCCGGTCGAGATCGTGGTCGCCGCCGGCGCCGGTGGCGCCTCCGACCAGATGGCGCGGATGATGCAGGCCGCGATCCAGAAGAACAACCTGATGAAGCAGCCGATGGTGGTGTCGCTCAAGGGCGGCGCCTCGGGTGCCGAAGCGCTGATGTACATGAAGTCCAGCGACGGCGATGCCAACAAGGTGCTGATCGCCTATTCGCTGATCTACATGCTGCCGCTGTCGGCCAAAATTCCGTTCAACTGGCGCGAGCTGACGCCGGTTTCGGTCGTCGCGCTCGATCAGTTCGTGCTGTGGGACAACGCCTCCGGTCCGAAGACCGTGAAGGATTTCGTCGCCGCCGCCAAGGCCGCGGGTTCGCCGTTCAAGATGGGCGGTACCGGCTCCAAACGCGAGGACCACGTGCTCACCGTGTTCATGGAGCAGAAGACCGGCGCGAAATTCTCCTATCTGCCCTACAAGTCCGGCGGCGAGGCGGCGACGCAGCTGGTCGGCGGCCACACCGAGTCCAACGTCAACAACCCCTCCGAAAACCTCGAAGTCTGGCGGGCGGGGCAGGTGCGTGCGCTCTGCGTGTTCGACAAGGAGCGCATCTCCTACAAGACCAAGGTGACCGAGACGCAGTCGTGGAACGATATCCCGACCTGCAAGGAAGAGGGCCTCGACGTGCAGTATCTGATGCTGCGCGCCATGTTCCTGCCCGGCAAGGTCACCCCGGATCAGCAGGCGTTTTACGTCGATCTGTTCCAGAAGGTGACGCAGACCTCGGAGTACAAGGACTACATGGAGAAGCAGGCGCTGAAGCCGATCTTCCTCACCGGCAAGGACATGCTGCAGTTCCTCGAGGAGGACGACAAGCTCAATGCCCAACTGATGAACGAAGCGGGGTTTGTGGCGAAGTAACCCGGCGGAGTGAATCCCTAACTGTCCGCATGGCCATAACCGGCCATGCGGACACGTACCTTTTCGATCTCCTCCTTCGACAGCAGCGGCGGTTTTCCGATCTGCAGGCACGCGTGATATTGCCGCGCCAGCGTCTCGACCTCGACCGCCAGCCACATCGCCTTTGCAAGCGAAGGCCCGACGGCGATCATGCCGTGATGGGCGAGCAGGCAGGCGAACCGGCCCTCCAGCGCGCGCACGGCATGTTCCGACAATTCCTGGGTACCGAAGGTCGCATAGGGCGCGCAGCGGATGGTATCGCCACCGGCGCAGGCGATCATGTAATGCACCGGCGGAATTTCCATGCCCATGATTGCGAGCGCCGTGCAGTAGGTCGGGTGTGCGTGCACCACGGCTTCGACGTCCGGCCGCGCCTTCAGGATATCGCGATGAAACCGCCATTCGCTCGACGGACGCCGGGCCGGATCGTGCGCGCCGTCGAGGCTCATATGGACGATATGCTCCGGCCGCATCGTCTCGTAGGGCGTGCTGGTCGGCGTGATCAGCAATCCGTCGCCGTGACGGACGCTGATATTGCCCGATGTGCCCTGATTGATGCCAAGCGCATTCATGCGCAGGCAGGCATCGATGATGGATTGTCGCTTGTCCCGGTCTTTCATGGCCGGGCATATCAACGTGCTTCGCGGCCAAGAACAAGGGTTGATTATTGCACCGCCATATAGTCGAACATCTCCCGGAAAAGCTTGATCGGGAGAAGTCATGACCGATGCCGTGCTTGGCATTATCGGGGGGTCCGGGATTTACGACCTGCCGGGCCTGGAAAATGTCCGCGACGAGGCGATCAAGAGCCCGTGGGGCGAGCCGTCCGCGCCATTGCGTCGTGGCACCCTTGCCGGACTGCCGATCGTATTCCTGCCGCGCCACGGCAAGGGGCACGTCCTGTCGCCTTCCGACATCAATTACCGCGCCAATATCGACGCGCTGAAGCGGGCAGGGGTTACCGACCTCGTTGCGCTCTCGGCCTGCGGCTCGTTCAGGGAAGAGCTGCCGCCGGGCAGCTTTGTGCTGGTCGATCAGTTCGTCGATCGCACCTACAGGCGCGAGAGCTCGTTTTTCGGCCGGGGCTGCGTCGCCCATGTCTCGATGGCCCACCCGGTATCGCCGCTGCTGCGCGTGCGTCTCGCGGCGGCGGCGAGGGCCGAGGGAATCGCCGTGGCCGATGGCGGCACCTATGTCTGCATGGAAGGTCCGCAGTTCTCGAGCCTCGCCGAGAGCCTGACCTACAAGGCGCAGGGTTTTTCGGTGATCGGCATGACCAACATGCCGGAAGCCAAGCTCGCCCGCGAGGCGGAGATTTGCTACGCCAGCGTCGCCATGGTCACCGATTTCGATTGCTGGCATCCTGCTCATGACGCCGTCACCGTGCAGGACATTATCCGCGTGCTGAACTCCAACGCCGAGAAGGCCAAGGCGCTCGTCGCGCGCCTTGCGCGGGATTTTCCGCGCCAGCACGAGCCGTGCCCGATCGGTTCCGACCGCGCGCTCGACAATGCGCTGATCACGGCGCCCGAGGCGCGCGATCCGGCGCTGCTGAAAAAGCTCGACGCCGTCGCAGGGAGGATTTTTCGCGAATGAAGGTCGACGGCCGCCACTTTCGCAGTATCTGGCTCGAGCCAGACGGATTTACGGTCGGCGCGATCGACCAGCGGCGGCTGCCGCATGAATTCATTGTCGCGCGACTGACTGAACGCAACTGAGGCGGCAGACGCGATCCGCTCCATGCTGGTGCGCGGTGCGCCGCTGATCGGCGCCACCGCCGCCTATGGCGTCGCGCTGGCGATGCGGGCGGAAAATTCCGATGCGGCGCTCGATCAGGCCTACAAACTGCTGATCGCGACGCGGCCGACCGCGATCAATCTGAAATGGGCGCTCGACGAGATGACGCGGCTGCTGCGACCGTTGCCGCCCTCGGCCCGCGCGGACGCTGCCTACGCGCGCGCCCGCGAAATCGCCGAGGAAGACGTCGCCATCAACCGCGATATCGGCCGGCACGGCCTCGAACTGATCAAGGCCATTGCCGCCGGGAAAAAGCCAGGCGAACCCGTCAACGTGCTCACCCATTGCAACGCCGGCTGGCTCGCCACCGTCGATTGGGGCACCGCGACCTCGCCGATCTATCAGGCGCATGATGGCGGCCTCGCCATTCATGTCTGGGTCGACGAGACCCGGCCGCGCAATCAGGGCGCCTCGCTGACCGCCTGGGAACTCGGCCATCACGGCGTGCGCCACACCGTCATTGCCGACAACACCGGCGGCCATCTGATGCAGCATCGCATGGTCGACCTCGCCATCGTCGGAACCGACCGGGTGACCGCCAATGGCGATGTCTGCAACAAGATCGGAACCTATCTGAAGGCGCTCGCCGCGCACGACAACGGCGTGCCGTTCTATGTTGCACTGCCGTCGCCGACTATCGACTTTAGTATCGATGACGGCGTGAAGCAGATTCCGATCGAGCAGCGCAGCGCCACAGAAGTCACCGACATGACCGGCCGCACCGCGGACGGCCGCATCGAAACCGTTCGCATCGTTCCCGACGGTTCTCCGGCCGCCAATTACGCCTTCGACGTCACCCCGGCGCGGCTGGTGACGGGGTTGATCACCGAGCGCGGTGTGCTGAAGCCGGAGCGTGCTGCACTTGCGAGCGCATTTCCGGAGCGCGCCAACGGTCATTGACGGCGGCGATATCGGCACGTATCCCGAAGGCTCTGGCATTCTGGATACCTGACCTCCATGTCCAATACCGATATCGAAATCGTCGTCGACGATCCGACCGCGCCCGAGGCCAATTCGCCCGCGGTGACCAGCAACCGCATCGTCGATGTCGTCGTATGCCTGCTGCTGCTTGCGATCGCCCTGACGCTCGGCTTCGACAACTGGCGCACCGGCGCCGGCTGGGAGTTCGACCGGTCCGCAAGCCGGCTACTTTCCGTTCTATCTCTCCATCATCCTCGGCTCGGCGAGCCTTTACGGCATCGTCGCGGCGTTTCTTTCGCGCAAGGAAGCGGCCGAGACCTTCGTCACGCGGGCGCAGCTTCGCCGCGTGCTCGCGGTGTTCGTGCCGACCGTGCTGTTCGTGCTTGCCACCCAATTCCTCGGAATCTATGTCGCGAGTTTCCTGCTGATCTCCGCCTTCATGCGGCTGGTCGGCAAGATCGCGCTGTGGAAGTCGCTGCTCACCGCCTTCATCTTCACCGCCGCGATGTTCATCGTGTTCGACGTCGCGTTCGACGTCATCATGCCGAAGGGGCCGCTTGAAGCGGCCCTCGGCCGCTGACCGGCCGAGAGGACTCCGCTGATGGAAGCCTTCGGCCTCTTGATGCACGGTTTCGCCGTGCTGCTGACCTGGAAGACGCTGCTGTTGATGATGGTCGGGCTGGTGCTCGGCATTTTCGTCGGCGTGCTGCCGGGCCTCGGCGGGCCCAACGGCGTCGCGATCCTGCTGCCGCTCACCTTCACGATGGATCCGACCTCGGCGATCGTGATGCTGTCCTGCATCTACTGGGGCGCGCTGTTCGGCGGCGCCATCACCTCGATCCTGTTCAACATCCCCGGTGAGGCCTGGTCGGTCGCGACCACCTTTGACGGCTATCCGATGGCGCAGCAGGGCAAGGCGGCCGAAGCGCTGACCGCCGCCTTCACCTCGTCCTTTATCGGCTCGCTGGTCGCGGTGCTGCTGATCACGTTCCTGGCGCCGATGATCTCGTCGTTCGCGCTGAAATTCGGCCCGCCGGAATTTTTTGCGGTGTATCTGCTCACCTTCTGCTCCTTTGTCGGGCTCGGGCGCGAGGCCAAGCACAAGACGGTCATCTCGATGTCGCTCGGCTTGCTGCTGGCCGGCATCGGCATGGACACCGTGTCGGGCCAGCTCCGCATGACCTTTGGCACCGCCGAGCTGTTGCGCGGCGTCAACTTCCTCGTCGCCGTGATCGGCCTGTTCGGCATCAGCGAAATCCTGCTCACCATGGAAGAGCGGCTGGCGCTGCGCGGCCACGCCGCCGGCATCTCGTTGCGCGTCGTGCTGTCGGTCTGGAAGGACCTGCCAAAATACTGGGTGACGCTGCTGCGCTCGTCCTTCATCGGCTGCTGGCTCGGCATCACGCCGGGCGGCGCGATCGCGGCGTCCTTCATGGGCTACAATCTCGCCAAGCGTTTTTCCAAGGACCCCGACAGCTTTGGCAAGGGCCGCATCGAGGGCGTGTTCGCCCCGGAAACCGCCGCGCATGCTTCCGGCACCTCCGCGCTGCTGCCGATGCTGGCGCTCGGCATTCCCGGCTCCGGCACCGCCGCGATCCTGCTCGGCGGGTTGATGGTGTGGGGCCTCAATCCCGGGCCGCTGCTGTTCGTCGAGCACAAGGACTTCGTCTGGGGTCTCATTGCCTCGATGTATCTCGGCAATGTCGTCGGCCTCGTGCTGGTGCTCACGACAGTGCCGGTCTTCGCCTCCATCCTGCGGGTGCCGTTCGCAGCGGTGGCGCCGATGATCGTCGTCTCCTGCGCGATCGGGGCGTACGCGATCCAGAATGCGATGTTCGACATCTGGCTGATGCTCGGCTTCGGCATCGTCGGCTACGTCTTCAAGAAGATCGGCATTCCCTTGGCGCCGTTCACGCTGGCGCTGGTGCTCGGCAACCGCGCCGAGGATGCGTTCCGCCTGTCGATGATCGGCTCCGGCGGCAACATGAAGGTGTTCTGGTCGAACGGTCTCGTCGGCTCGATCACGACGCTGGCGATCGTGCTGTTGTTCTGGCCGGTGATCGATCGCGTGTTCAGCGGGTTTTCGCGGATGCTGCGGCCGAAGGCGGCGTAGCGTGCTCCATCGTCGTCCCTGCGTAACCGGCAGGGACCCAGTAAGCACAGCGGCTTCATAGTGTTCACGGAGTTGCTCGACCAGCCTTTTGAATCACTTCCGCCGCGGCGTATGGGTCCCTGCTTGCGCACAAGGACGAGTGGCGAGAGAGTATGCGTTCACGATCTCGCGGCATGTTTGCCCGAGGTTTGCTATCTCGTTGCCCCTCTGCGAACAGAGGGCGCAGGGAATGCCGGGTGCACGCTGCACCCGCGGTCTCGTGTGCCAAGAATTGCGCATTTGGCGCACACGAGCATACAGGTGAGCGGAAACACTCCGACATCCCCTGCGCAATGGCTTTACGGCTTACTTCGTGCTCTCCCCGGTGGAGCGGGCTTGTTGTCACCGTCGCCAGCGGGATTGCTTCCCGTCGACTTGGCGCCAGCATCGCGGCGCCAGGACCACACGACTTCGCCGTACGCGAACAGCGCTTCGTCCCGGCGCAAAAAGCGCCTGACGCTGCCGCGTCCACCGCATCCCATCCCAACGCTTGGTGACGATGGCCAACGCCCCTCCTTGGGGATGAGACGGAGAGGTTTATAATTCTGTTTTTCAGAAATGACCAGCGAAAATATTTTTGCTTCCAGGGCTTGACACGATTTCTGAAAATCAGAAGTGATTTGCCCGTCGTGTCGAATTTATCACACCCGTGCAGGCGCAAAGGCCCTCGCGGGCCGGTTCCCTGGAAGGGTTTCCTGTTCCAGTGTGGCACTCGCGCGACAGGAGGCCGCGATGAAACAGGATATTCTGCCGCTATTGCTTCGAATCCGTGTGGGGACTTTTGATGAAGTACGGCCTTTTGGGAATGGCGGCTGTCGTATCGCTCATTGCGGCCAACGGGCCTGCCGCGGCCGTCTCGCCGATCTATAGCTGGACCGGTTTCTATGTCGGCGGCAATCTCGGCTACAGCTGGGGAAGTTCTTCCACGCTTACGACGTTTGAAAACGCCACGACCGGCGCGGTGCTGGCCACGGACGCCAACCGCTTCAACATGGACGGCGTCATCGGCGGCGGCCAGTTCGGCTACAATTGGCAGCAGGGCAGGTTCGTGTTCGGCTTTGAAACCGATATCCAGGGTTCCGGCCAGAAGGGCAGCAGTCCCTTTTCCTGCGGCGGCGGCAGCCTTGGCGGCCCACCGCCTTTCAGCAGCGCCTGCGCCCCGGGCCATCAGGGCGACACGCCTGACTTCCATACCGCTGCTGCGCCGGTTTTCAATCGTCTGAACCAGAGCCTGGCGTGGTTCGGCACCGTTCGCGGCCGTGTCGGCGGCACCGTGACGCCGAACGTCCTGTTGTACGTCACCGGCGGTCTTGCTTATGGCGAGATCAGGTCTTCCATGGCTATCAACGGCATCAACATCACGGGCGATCAGGGCACCAACACCGTGATACTCACGCCAGTCGGGACGGTGATCAGCGGCAGCAGCACGCGCGTCGGCTACACCATCGGTGCGGGCATCGAAGGCTGGATCGGCGGCAACTGGACGGCCAAGCTCGAATATCTCTACATCGATTTCGGGACGGTTTCGTTGCGCGGGGTTACCCCGATCCTTACCCCGGCTCCGGGGACCTTTCTGGCGACCGGCATCAGTTCACACGTCACCGACAACATCCTGCGCGTCGGCGTGAACTATCACTTTAACGGACCGGTCGGCCCATAGCGCGTCGCACGCTCGAAGGCGATGCAAAAAAGCCCCGGATGTCCGGGGCTTTTTTCATGGAAATCGGAGACCTCGCGACAGAGCTTTCTGTTTTTGACGCGTTTTTCACGCGAACCGGTATCCACCCCGCATCAAGTGCGGGGCAGGCTTTCGCTTGAAACGCTCTAGACCACCCTGGCTTCCCGCAGCGACGCGATCTCGCTCTCGGCAAAACCGAATTCGGCGAGCACCTCTTCGGTCTGTTCACCGAATTCCGGCGGGCGCGCCGCCATCCTGCTCGGCGTGCGCGACAGGGTGACGGGCTGGCCGACCAGCTGGATGTGACGGTTCTCGTCGTTCGGCACATGCTGGGCGATGCCGAGATGTTTCACCTGGGCATCCTCGAACATCTGGTCGATGGAATAGATCGGCCCGCAGGGCACGCCGGCGTCGTTCAGTTCCTTGACCCAGGTTTCCGTCGATTTCTTCCGGGTGAGCTTGTCGATCAACGCGTTCAGCGCGTCGCGGTTTTTCGAGCGTGCCGGCGCGGTGGCGTAGTCGGGGTTGGTGACGAGCTCCGGCGCGCCGATTGCCTGCGCGCAGCGCTCCCAGATGCGGCCGCCTGTGGTGGCGATGTTGATGTAGCCGTCCGAGGTTCTGAACACGCCGGTCGGGATCGAGGTCGGGTGATTGTTGCCGGCCTGTTTTGCCACTTCCTTTTCCATCAGCCAGCGCGAGGCCTGGAAATCCAGCATGAAGATCTGCGCCTGCAGCAGCGAGGTCTGCACCCACTGGCCTTCGCCGGAGACGTCGCGCTCCAGCAGCGCGGTCAAAATGCCGGTGGCGCAAAAAAGTCCCGGCTGTGAGATCGGCCACGGGAATGCCGACCCGCATCGGGCCTTCGCCGGGCGCGCCGGTGACCGACATCAGCCCGCCCATGCCCTGCGCGATCTGATCGAAGCCGGGGCGCTTGTGATAGGGGCCGTCCTGGCCGAAGCCGGAAATACTGCCATAGACGAGGCGCGGATTGATCTTCTTCAGGCTCTCATAGTCGATGCCGAGCTTTGCCTTCACGTCGGGCCGGAAGTTTTCGACCACGACGTCGGCCTTCTCCGCCAGCCGCTTGAACACCGCGAGCCCCTTGGGGTCCTTCAGGTTCAGCGTCATCGCGCGCTTGTTGCGGTGCAAATTCTGGAAGTCGGAGCCGCGGCGCGGGCCGCCCGGCTGTTCGCCCCCGGCGTCCTCCAGCAGCGCATCGATCTTGATGACATTGGCGCCCCAGTCCGCGAGCTGGCGCACGCAGGTCGGCCCCGAGCGGACGCGGGTCAGATCGAGCACGGTAAAGCGGGAGAGGGCCTGGGAAGCGCGCGGGAAGGACATTTCGAGGGAGCCTCCTATGTCAGGGTTTGGTTAGCAGATGCGTCGCGCTCATGCAGAACTCTTCGCAAGTGCGGATGTAATCACCGGGGTCATAGTACTCTGAGGCGAAGACAAGCAGCATTGCGTCCGGCGGGTAGCTGTGTTGTGCGCTCCAGATCATGGGTGGGATGTAAATGCCGAGATTGGGCCTGTCGAGCGTTACTTCGCGCCGGTGCTCGCCATCGTCCAGAAGTACCCGGCACGACCCTTCCAGGCGGCCGGAATGCGATTTCAAGGGACCGGATTGCTGGCTGAGTTTTTTTCGGAAGGCACAAAGACTGGAATGAAGCCATGCTGCGGTTGCTCGCTGCAGGGCTGCGATGGTAGGAATCCCCTATGTCGAATGCCACAAAACCATTCGTGCTTGGATTGCTGTTTTTCGTCGCCTATTTCGCGATTGGCGCTTTTTTTGTTTATTCCCATACCCCTCCGGCGCCGCCCGCCGGCACCGTCGCGCAACTTTCGCCGCCGTTTGAGTATTTCTACGGCAGCAAACTCGCTTTCGCCGTCAAGGTCCCTGACCTTCAGTCGTTTTCTGGATTCGGTCGATGAGCCTCGTACGTCGCCTTTTATCATCTACGAGAATGATCGGCCGCTCGGTCCCGCGCGCAGCGTGCACGTGACAATTGCCGAACTTGGCGGCGGCCGGTTCTCCCACTGGACGGGCGAGGGGTTTATCTTTTCATCCAGCGACAATACCAACCCACGGTCCACCGGTCGGCGATACTGGATCGTGAAACCCAAATAAACGGCAGCAACCGCAAAGCCTTAGTTCCAGCGGCTTTTGGCCGGCGGCTGGACCGGCGCTGGGGCCGGCAAGCCGTCATAGGCCGTGGTCCAGCCGGCATATCGCCGAACGCCTCGCCGAAGCGCAGGAGCGGATTTCCCAGGCTGCCGGCACCAATATTGATGTCAATCTTAAGTAGAAATATTGTCAACTGCATTAAACCCGAGGCGGGATCGTGCGACGAACTAATGGAAGGGGGCGGCAATTCCATTGATACATTTTTTTCGGCCGGACCTTCCGACAATTAGGTCAATTATGCCGATAACATCGTCCCATTGCATCAAGCTGCGATATGAAGCAGTTGCAGCAATGGATGATCCAGCTCCAACACTAGTATTGCGTGCTGACCACTCTACCCGACCCCACCGTCAGGCGTGCCGATTGCGGCACGGTGTCACTCGTATCCCAACTCTTTGAGGGCTCCCATGAAAAAATCCAGTCTATTGCTTAGCCTTTTTGGATTGTGCGCGATCGTTTCCCTTCCCACCACCTCGGCACATGCCCAGGCGACCCGAACCTGGGTGTCGGGCGTCGGCGATGACGCCAATCCATGCAGCCGCACGGCACCCTGCAAGACCTTCGCCGGCGCGATTTCGAAGACCGCCAACGGTGGCGAGATCGATTGCCTCGATCCGGGCGGGTTCGGTGCAGTGACGATCACCAAGTCGATGACGATCGATTGCACCGGGGTTTCGGGCGGCATCCTGAACGCCGGCTCAACGGCGTGATCATCAACGCCGGCGTCAACGACAAGGTGGTGCTGCGCAATCTGGTGATCCAGGGAACCATTGGAACGTCACCGGGCCTCAACGGCATCCGCTTCCTGGCCGGGCGGGAGCTTCATCTCGACCGTGTGGTCGTGCAGGGCCAAAATGGTTTTTGCGTCGATGTCAACAAGACCGCCCTTGGCATTCTTTACGTGAGGGACAGCTACTTCACGGAATGCGCGACCGGGATCAATCTGACCTCGACTGCGGCCCTGGTCGTCGCGATTGAGAGGAGCACTTTCGTCGGCATTGCCGGCAATGGCGTGGCGGCAAACGGCGCAAGTGTGACTGCCAGTGTCACCAAGTCCTCGTTCGAGAATAACTGAACTGCATGATTGCCACCACCGCCGGGGCCACCGTAAACGCCTCCGATAGCATGTTTGCGAACTGCGCCGTTAACGGCATGAACGCATCCGCCAGCGGAGCCATCATCACGGCAACCGGCAACCAGTTCTTCAACAACACGGCCGCCTTCGCCCTGGCCGGCGGCGGCGTCTTCCTGAGCGGCGGCGACAACAAGGTCTCCCCCATTGCCTCCGCCGGAGCCGCCGCGACAGGTACCATGACCACGAAGTAAACCAGCCTCAGGGCCAATATTCGAGCGCCGGAAGGGTTTTCCCTTCCGGCGCTTTTTATTGCATCGAGAGCAACCGCGATCGCCGGCCAATCCGAATCGATCGATGTCCCGGGCCGAGGCGGGACGGGTGGATTTTCCTGTCCTGCCTGATTAGTCTGCTGCAAATGCAAGGCAGCGGAAATACGCCATGATCAGGAATGCATCCATTCGGGACAGGTTGCGAAGCGCATCTTTCGGTTTGGCCGCGCAACGTAGGCGGCGATCGCGGCCAGCGTTGCCAGTTCCAGCACCGCCAGGATCGTCACAGCCGAGCCACGCGCCCGCCACGGCGGCGAGTTTGATGTCGCCGAGGCCGAGCCCGTCGCGGCCCCGCCAATGCCGGTATCCCGCCATGGCTGGCGCGACGACGGCAGCATCAGGCTGAGAGCGGCTTGCTGGCCTTCCATTCTGGGACCACGCCCTTAACGCGCTAACCCGGTCTTTGGATCGACCTGGATCACACGATTGCTGGTGCCGACCAGCCGGCTGTTCATCTTGGGCCGCATTGTTGGTGACGTCGGCGGTGATCCGGACATTCGCTAGGATGCTGCGCGGACCTCGGACCCGAAAGCGGCGTTTTCTTTTGCGGGACCGGTCGAATGGCAACCTTCGCCGCGGCCACGGGCTCGGTGGATTTCACCTTAATCTCAGTCTAGTCTGTACAGCTTGAGATTATGGAAACGCCGATGGACAATGTCCGAAATATAAATGACAGCGTCATTGCGTCGGTCTCACGTCGGGGTCGATCGATTTCATGGTGAGCGTTTCCAGCCGCCTGCAACAAATCCTGCAAGGCTGGTCCGCAAATCTCGTGCAGTTGCTGCTGGGGATCACGCAGCAGGTTGCGCTGATTCCGGTCTTCCTGCATTTCTGGAGCGGCGACACGCTTGCGGCCTGGCTCGCGCTCTATGCGGCCGGCAACCTCGTGTTCATCGCCGATGCCGGGCTTCAGCTGCGCGCGATCAACCGCTTCCTGGCCTTCAAGGCAGGCGTCGACCCCGATGGCCGGACCGCGCGCTACTACGCCGCGATGCTGCGCATCTACCTTGTCCTGACCGCGCTGCTGATCGCCGTGGTGCTGGCCGGCACGTTTGTTTTCCATCCCTCGCGCATCCTCGGATTTGCGGAAATCGAGAATTTCGACGTGGCGTTTGCGGTGATGACGGCCGGCGTGTTGCTCGGTCTGCCCTCATTCCTGACGGCGGCGCTCTACCGCGCCCGCGGCGTCTACGGCGTGCCGGTCTGGCTGCAATCGTCCGGCATGTTCGCCGGCCAGATTGCGCAGATCGTTGCAATCGTCACCACCGGGAGCCTGCTGGCGGTCTGTATTGCCTATGTGGTGCCGCAGGCGCTGGTGCTGGGCTATTTCGTGCTGGTCGACGCCTATCGCCGGTTTCCGTTCCTGTGCGGGGTGCGTGTCCGGACGCTGTCCTGGCGCTGGATCGCCGGCCAGTTTGGCCGCGCGTTTCCGTTCGCAATAGCCGGCGGCACCGAGATCGCGCTGCTCAACCTGCCGGTGCTCCTGGTCAGCGTGTTCGTGACCGATCGCGTCGCGGTGGCGCAATGGGGGCTGACCCGCGTCGTCGCCGGGCTGGTGCGGGCGCTTTGCCTGCAGGCGTCGCTGCCGCTGGCGGCCGAACTCGGCCATGACTATGCCATCGGCGCCCGGGAGGCGCTGCAGCGGCTTTACGCGCGCGCCTCGGTGTTCGTGATGCTGCTGGCGGGTGCCGTGGTGTCGGGCCTGCTGGCGTTCTGGCCGGATTTTTTCGCGCTCTGGACCCATGGGGTGATCCCGTACGATCCCGTGCTGACCATGACGCTGTTGATCGGCGCCGGCGCCGCCGCGCCCTCGGTCCTTGCGCTGGCATTTGCCAATTACAGCAATCGCGGCGATCTGCTGGCGCGCAGCAAGGGGTTGCAGCTCACGGTCTTCGTGGTGCTGGCGCTGGCCCTGACGCCGCCGATGGGGCCGCTGGGCGCGGCGATTGCGCTCGTCGCCAGCGACCTGCTGATTCAATTTGGACTACTGACGATCGTCATCATCAGGGAAACGCTGGCACGGCCGGTCAGGCACGTTGCTTTTCTGGCCGTTGCTGTTCGTCATGGTCATGCTGGCCGGGTGGGCGCTGGGCGGCATCATCCGTTCGCTGGTGCCGGGCACCGGGCTCTTGCACTTCATCACCGAATGCGCGCTGTGGCTGGCTGCTGTCGCGCTCGCGGCCAGTCCGCTCGTGAGCAGGAATTTTCGCAACCGGCTATCGGATGCGATCCCGCGCTGAAGCGCGGCGCGATCATGCCTTAGAGCGAAGCCGCACGGATCAAATATTGCCCGTAGCCGGTGCCCTTCAGCGGTTCGGCAAGCCGCAGCAATTGCGCGGCATCGATGAAACCCTGGATGAAGGCGACTTCCTCCGGGCAGGCGATCTTCAGGCCCTGGCGCTTTTCCACGATGTGGATGAACTGCGAGGCTTCCAGCAGCAATTCATGCGTGCCGGCATCGAGCCACGCATAACCGCGGCCGAACCGCTCGACATGCAGATCGCCGCGTTCGAGATACCACTGGTTCAGATCGGTGATCTCGAGTTCGCCGCGGGCCGACGGCTTCATCTCGCGCACCACGTCGGTCACGCGCCCGTCGTAGAAATAGAGCCCGGTGACCGCATAGTTCGATTTCGGCGCCTTCGGCTTCTCGACGATTCGCAGCGGGCGGTGCGCGGCGTCGAATTCGACAATGCCGTAACGTTCGGGGTCGTCGACCCAGGATGCAAACACCGTTGCTCCTCGCTCTTGCCGCGCCGAGTCGCGCAGCAATGCCCGCAGATTGTCGCCATAGAAGATATTGTCGCCAAGGATCAGAGCCGACGGGCTTCCGGCGAGAAACTCCTTGCCGATCAGGAATGCTTCTGCAATTCCGCCAGGCTGATCCTGCACCGCATAGGACAATTCGATGCCCCATCGCTTGCCGTCGCCGAGCAGTCGCTTGAACTGTCCAGCTTCCTCGGGCGTGGTGATGATCAGATATTCGCGGATGCCGGCAAGCATCAGCGTGGTCAGCGGATAGTAGATCAGCGGTTTGTCGTAGACCGGCAGCAACTGCTTCGATGTCGCAAGCGTCAGGGGATGCAGCCGCGTCCCGCGGCCGCCCGCCAATATGATGCCCTTGCGATTCATGCGCCAAACTCGTCGGTGATGTGAGCCGGATCGAGACCCCGAAGCGGCCCTCGTTAGCATGCGTCATGGCGCCGACAAAATGCTTTCGCCCTTCCGGCAGAAGTAAAGCGGCGACAACGGTTTACGGGTCAATCCGGCCGCGTTGCGCGGCCGCAACCGGTGCTGTAGGAATGGCCGTTCCAACGCGCCGGAACGAAGAACTTCCACGATCCGCCGGCGCATTTTCCAATCCGACCTGCGATGGGCCTGATGGCAGACCGCGTCTACTGCACCTATTTCGATCACAACTACCTGTCGCGAGGTCTTGCGCTGTATCATTCGCTGCAGCGGCACGCGACGGGTTCCCGGCTGTGGGTGCTGTGCCTGAGCGACGCCTGTTATCGCACCCTGGTCGCACTCGATCTGCCGGGCCTGATGCCGCTGCCGATCGCCGAATTCGAAGCCGCGGACCCCGAGGTCGCCGCCACCCGATCGACGCGCAGCGTGATCGAGTATTACTTCACCTGTTCTCCGGCGTGGATGCTGTTCGTTCTGTCGAAGGAACCCGACGCCGAATGGGTGACGTATCTCGACGGCGACCTGTACTTCTTCGAGAGTCCGGATGCGATTTTCGACGAGTTGAAGGACGCGGCGATCGCGATTATTCCGCACCGGTATACGCCGAAACTGAAACGGTTGCTGAAGTTCGGAACCTACAATGTCGGCTGGGTCGGAGTTCGCAACGATGCCGATGGAATCGCCGTCATCAAATGGTGGCGGAGCAAATGCATTGAATGGTGCCATGACTACGTCGATGGCGGGCGCTTTGCCGATCAGGGTTACCTGGATTCCTTTGCAGGCCGGTCCGCGCGGGTCGCCGTCATCGAAAACCCCGGGGCCAATCTTGCCCCCTGGAATATCGGCAACTACCGGATCGATCTTCGCGCCGGCAAGGTGACGATCGACGAGGCCTGTCCGCTGATATTTTTCCACTTCCAGGGTGTGAAGAGGGGACTGCGCTGGTTTGTCTTCAACAGCCATCGCGTGTTCCGTGCGCCGTTTTCCGCGGCCATCCGCAAGGGTATCTATGCGCCGTATGTCAACGAGTTGCTGGCGATCGAGCGGAAGGTCGATCCGGTCCTGCGGGTATCCGACGCGACGCCGCATGGCCGAGCTGTCGCCGTCGACATCCTGCGGCGCCTGATAAACGCCGTTCGCAATCTTCGGCTCCGCGCGCTTCAGCTTCTGGATATCGTCACCGGAAGGGCATTCTTCGTACTCGACGGTACGGTGCACTGAGGGCGATGAGCTGAATGTCCGAACAGAAACACATCGACTGGCTGCGCGAACGGTTGCGGATATCGCTCGCGATAGAGCCGACCGATCCCGCCGATCTGCTCAATTGGCTGGAGCGGAGGCGGAAGGAAGTTCCGTTTTCGGCCGAATTGATTCCGCTGCGCGAGGTTGCCGATTGGCATCGTGACGACGAGGGCAATATTTGCAGCACCAAGGGCCGGTTCTTCGGTATCGAAGGTGTCCGGGTGCGCAGCGTGCCGGGGGTGAGGGAAATATCCGGCTGGGATCAACCGATCCTGACTCAGCCGGAAGGCGGCGTGCTCGCATTGCTGTGCCGGGAGACGCCGGATCGGGGCGTCGAATTCCTGCTTCAGGCCAAGGCCGAACCAGGCAACATCGGCTATCTGCAGTTCAGTTCCACGATCCAGAGCACCTGGCACACCATCCGCGGGCTGCCGAATGCGCGGCAGGCGCCGTTCGTCGAGCTGCTCGACCCCAGCGAGAACGTCCGCATCATCTATCGGTCGATGCACAATGAGGAGGGCGCACGGTTCTGGCGAAAATCGAACGAAAACATGATCCTGTTCATCGACGACAGCAGCCGGTTGACGATCGATCAATCGAACTACCGGTGGGCCAGTTTATCTCAGATCAAGCAGATGATATTGCTGGACAACATCGTCGGACCTTACGTACGCACCGTGATTGCGCCGCTGTGACCGATAGCACCTTCGATGTCGCATCTGGGGGGAAACCGTTGCTGATGTTCGCGCCACAGCGTTTTCCGCGCCGTCTCCGCCGGGACCAAGCATGCGGCTGTTGATCCTCGGCTATTCCTCCATCGCGCAACGGCGCGTGATCCCGGCCGCGGCGAAAGTTTCGGCGATCGATGAAATCTCGATCGCGAGCAAAGGCCGTGCCGCGCCTGGCGATTGGCCGAAGCGCGGGCGCTTCTTTGCCGATTACGACACCGCGCTGCGCGAAAGCGATTCCGATCTGGTCTACGTTTCGCTGCCCAACGCGTTGCACGAGCGATGGATATTCGAGGCGCTGGCCGCCGGCCGCCACGTGATCGTCGACAAGCCCGCGATGATCACGCGCGAGGCGTGCGAACGTGCCGTCAGCGAAGCCCGCCGCGCCGGGCTGCTGTTCGCCGAGGCCACCGTGTTCGGCTATCATCCGCATTTCGCGGCGCTGTGCGGCTTTGTCGCCGAACACGGCCCGCTGACGCTGGCCAGCGCCCAGTTCGTGATCCCTCCGTTGCCGATCGACAATTTTCGCAATCACCCCGATCTTGGCGGTGGATGCCTGCTGGATATGGGCCCTTACGCCGCCACCCTGATGCGGACACTTGGCGGCGGCCTGCCGTCGCGGGTCGCGGCATTGCCGGGCGGCGGCCATCCCGAAACCGGCGTCGACATGGGTTTCACGCTGCAGGCGCGGCTGAGCAATGGCGCGGCCTTTTCCGGCCATTTCAGCTTCGAGGGCGAATATCAAAACCGCTTGCTCGTCGTGGCGCGTTCAGGCTCTGTGATGACGGAGCGGCTGTTGAGCCCGCCCGCCGATCATGCGATCGAGTGGCGGCGGCGCATACGCAATATCGAGGCCACCGTGACGTTCGAGCCCGCCGATGTTTTCATGCACTTCCTGGAGGCGGCAACCCATGCGATCTCGGGCGGTGAGCGCGAAACGTTGTATCGCGATCTTTTGGCCGACGCGCAATGCCGCGCCCTGATCGCCGATGCGCTCGACGATGCGTCAACACTCGTGAGAAGATAACGCAATGCCAATCAACGTCTGGGACTATTTGCGGGAATACGACGAACTGCGCGACGGGATCCTCGCCGCGGTGGACCGGGTATTCCGCTCCGGCCGGCTGGTGCTGGGCCAGGAGGGCATCAAATTCGAACGCGAGATGGCGGCCTATCTGGGTGTCAGCGGCGGCGTCGGCGTGAACAGCGGAACCGACGCTATCTATATTGCGCTGGCCGCATTGGGCGTGAAGGCCGGCGATGAAGTCATCACGGTGCCCAATACGGCGGTGCCGACGGTGTCCGCGATCCGCACGCTTGGCGCGACGCCGGTGTTCGTCGACGTGCGCGACGACGACTTCCTGATGGACGTTGAGCAGGTCGAGGCGGCCATCACGCCGCGCACCACGGCGATCATTCCCGTCCACCTCTATGGTCAGTGCGTCGATCTCGATCCCCTGATGGCGATTGCCGCCAGGCACGGGCTGAAGGTGATGGAGGATTGCGCGCAGTCCCAGGGCGCGCTTTACAAGAACCACCAGTCGGGCAGCGTCGGCGACGCGTCCTCGTTCTCGTTCTACCCGACCAAGGTACTCGGGGCCTATGGCGACGGCGGCATGGTGATGAGCAACGACGAGGCGGTGATCCATCTCGCCCGCAGCTTGCGCTTCTACGGCATGGAAACCGTCTATTATTCCGAGCGGCATGGCTACAATTCCCGCCTCGACGAGGTGCAGGCGGCGATTCTGTCGCTGAAGCTGCCGCTGATTGACGGCTGGATCGAGCGCCGCCGCGCGATCGCCGCGCGTTATGACCGCGGGCTCGCCGGCAGCGGTCTGGTGTTGCCGCGCGAGAACGCGCACAGCCGCCACAGCTATTATGTGTACGTGGTCGAGCACCCGTCGGACCGCGACGGCGTGCTGGAGCGGCTGGCCAAGCGCGACATCAATTGCAATGTTTCCTATCGCTGGCCGATTCATACGATGCGCGGCACCGCCGACCTTGGCTACCGCGAAGGGCAATTTCCGGTCGCCGAGCGCAAGGCGCAGCGGATTTTCTCCCTGCCGATGTATCCCCATTTGAAGGACGAGGAAGTCGACACGGTGATCGACGTATTGAAGGAAGTGGTTTGATGGCCGAACGCGTGCATCTCGACTGGTTCCGGGAACGCATCGCCGCGTCATTGGCGATCGAGCCAAGGGATCCGGCGCCCGTGCTGGACTGGTACCGGGGGCTGCGCGATTCAATCGAGTTCAGGGCGCAACTGATCGGACTCGATCAGGTTCGCGACTGGTCGCGCGACGGTGAAGGCAACGTCCGTCACAAGAGCGGTCAGTTCTTCGGGATAGAGGGCGTCAGGATCGAGAGCACGAGCGACCTGCGCGAGGTGAAGTCATGGGACCAGCCGATCTTCACGCAGCTGGACGGAGGCCTGCTCGGGCTGTTTGCCCGCGAAGTCGCCGGCAGGGGCGTTGAATTTCTTCTGCATGCCAAGGCCGAGCCCGGCAATATCGGCATTCTGCAACTGGGTCCGACCGTTCAAAGCACGTGGTCGAATATCAGGCGCGCCCACGCCGGCAAGTCCCCTCCGATGGTCGACGCCCTCAATGCCGGGACCGGCCTGCGGATCGTCTACCGGGCGTCGCATAACGAGGAGGGCGGCCGGTTCTGGCAGAAATCCAACGTCAACGTCATTGCGTTTGTCGATGACGAGCGTGTCATCGCGAAAGACCTGACCATGTTTTGCTGGGCGAGCCTCAGTCAGATCAAGGAGCTTGCCTTGATGGACGATGTGCTGAACCCGTTCGTCAAAACCATCCTCGCGCCGCTGTAACGCCGGAGAAACATGCGATCCGCCGGTGACCCGAACCTATCGGGTGGCGAACAGATAGGTCTCGGTCGTCGAATGATGACCCGTTACTTCGTGCACATCGTAGGGAATGCCGGGCCATTTCCGCTCGAAGCGCAGCCCCGCGGTTCGGCATAGCGACATGAATTCCTGCTTGCCGAAGACAATTTCGACGACCGGGGCGCCGTAAGCGTATTTTCGCAGGTAGGTCGTGGAATAATCGTCGAAGACGGGCACGGTGTGAAAGATGCAGTATCGTGACGCGACACGCGCGGCCTCGCGGATCGCCGCCCGATAATCGATGATGTGCATGAGCGATACGCCGTTGAAGACGATATCGAAGGCGCCGTCGGCATATGGCAGCCGGGTAGCGTCGGCAACTTCGAATGCGGCCGACGGATAACGGGCGCGGGCGCGCGCGATCATGGCATCGGAGTAGTCGATGCCGGTGTACTGGATGCCGCCCGGAAGCAGCGTGGCAAGCACCTCCGAATAGTAGCCGCTTCCGCAGCCGACCTCGAGCAGGCGCGGATTTGCGATTCCCGTCGCCGCGACGGCTTCCGCCGCGACCTTGAAATCAAGCCGCGGTTCGCCGCGCTTCATGGCGGCGAGCAGGCTCCGATAGGCGCGCTCCTGACGGTTCACCGTGCGCGCGGCGAGCCATCCGCCCGAAATAGCCGAGACGCGCCGCGCATCGTCTTCGCCGGCGAGCACTTGATAGTCGGTCGAGAACAGAAAATGGCGGCGTACGATCGGCGTGACCGCGATGAGGCGTTTCGCGATCTGCCTGACGGGGCGGGGAAGTTTCATCGGCGTGCCTGCAATTGTTCGACGAACCCGAGGATCTCCCGCGTGCGATGACGATAGGTATGCTGCGCCATCGTCCGCGCATGGCCGGCGCTTGCGATTTCGCTGCGCGCGCCGTCATCCCGCAATGCCCGCCCAATGCCGGCGAGGCAGTCGTCGATCGATCGCCACACCGAGACTTCCCGATCCGGCGCAAACAGCGACGGAAGATTGTCCTTGAAATCGGTCAACAGAAACGCGCCGGCGCCGGTGGCCTCGAACAGCCGCATGTTGCCGGCCTCCTGGCCGGCAAAATCGATATGCGAATTCAGCGTGACGCGCGAGCGCCGCAGCGTCTGATACATGTCGGCGCCCCAGACCTCGCCCTGAAAGCAGCGATGCAGCGGCGAGTTCGCAGCCAGCGCCTGCGGCTTGCTGCCGAACAGTTTCAGGTCGTAGCGCCCGGCGACGGCCTCCAGCAAAGCGATGCGCTGCCGGTGGTCCGGCGACACCGTGCCGACAAAGGAAACGTCGATATCCATCGATGGCGGCGCGGGCAGCGCGTCGAGCACGGCGGGCTCGAATGCGAGGTGGGAGACTTCCGAACGCACGCCGGCGCGGCGAAACAAGGCTACCGTCGAGGAGAGTTGCGAGAGCATGAGATCGTAGACGGTCCAATCCTGTCCGCGCGGCGGCTCGATGCCGACCTGGCCGATCAGGATCGGGCGGCCGATCGCCTTGATGCGGCGGGCGAGGCGCGGTGTCGATGTGGAAAATGTCCTGGTTGATGACCAAGTCGGGCCGGAAATCCTCGATCTGCGCCAGCAGGACCGTCTCAGCCTCGCGATCGAGTTTTGGGCTAAGGCCAACCTTGCGCGCCAGCGGCCGCAGCAGTGGCTTGAACGGCGTAATCAGGCGTTGCAGCCATCCCGGGAGCGCGGCGGTGGCGGAAGCCTCACGCGATTCCGCGGGCGCGACGGCCATGCCGTGTTCGCGGGCCCAGGCCGACTGCAGCCACGGATTGTTGACGTGGATTTCCGCGGCATCGTGGCCGGCCGCGGCAAAGTTCCTGGAGTAGAAATCGGCGACGCCGAACAGGCTGGCGTTTCGCGCCGCCATCTGTCCGGCATAGGACGCGGTTTCGAGTCCGGGCTCGCGGCGATAAAGCCAGACCAGAAATCGCGGATAGTCCGCGTTGAGCACGAGGATGCGCATGGCGCCCTAGACCGCGATCCGGAAACTGTAATTCTTGTCGATCCAGGCCTTGTAGGCGCCGCTGGTGACGTCGCGCCACCATTCTTCGTGATCGAGATACCAGCGCACGGTCTGGCCGAGCCCGCCGGCGAAGTCGATGCTGCAGCGGCTGTCGAGTTCGTCCGCGAGTTTTGCAGCGTTGATCGCGTAGCGATGGTCGTGGCCGGGCCGGTCGGTCACGAAGCTGATCAGCGAACGGCAGGAAGCTCCGGTGGCTGCCGGGCACAGGCGGAAAGCGCGAGGCGAGCCCTGCATCCGCGGCGAGGGCGCGATCGATCAGGTCGCAGATCAGGCCGACGACGTCGCGGTTGTTCTGTTCGTTGCCGCCGCCGACATTGTAGGTTTCCCCGACACGGCCGCGCTCGATCACGTTTATCAGCGCGCCGCAATGATCCGAAACGTGCAGCCAGTCGCGGACATTGGAGCCGTCGCCATAGACCGGCAGCGGCTTTCCCTCCAGCGCATGGATGATCATCAGCGGAATCAGTTTTTCCGGATGCTGATATGGGCCGTAATTGTTCGAGCAATTGGTGATCAGCGCCGGCAGTTTGTAGGTTTCGACGAACGAGCGCACCAGATGATCGCTCGCTGCCTTGCTCGCGGCATAGGGCGAGTTCGGGCGGTAGGGCGAGGATTCCGTGAACGCCGGATCGCTCGGGCCGAGCGAGCCGTAGACCTCGTCGGTGGAGACATGCAGGAAGCGCGCGCTGTCGGTTGCCGCGGTCGCGCGCCAGGCATCGAGCGCTGCCTTCAACAGCGTGAATGTGCCGAGCACGTTGGTCTGCAGGAATGCCTCGGGGTCGGCGATGGAGCGATCGACGTGGGACTCGGCGGCGAGATGGGCGACACGGGTGAAGCGGTGTTCATCGAACAGGCGGCGCATCAGATCCGCGTCTCCGATGTCGCCCTTGACGAAGGCGATGCTGCGATCGGCGATCAGCGGCTCGAGGCTGCGGACGTTGGCGGCATACGTCATGGCATCGACCACGACCAGGCGGTCGTCGGGCCGTGCGGTACGCCACGCATGCACGAGGTTTTGGCCGATAAAGCCGGCGCCTCCGGTAATCAGAACCCGCTGCATCCGAACCTCCGGCGCGAGTGGTAGTTGGTCGAATCCGCACCGTCAATAGCAGGCCCGGCGGCTATCGCGAGGCCGTGCAGGCCTTGCCGGTATCGCCGTCGCCATAGGCAACGGCGAGGCCCGCCTCCTGGTGTTCGAACATCGCGCGCGGCGTCAGGTACCAGAGCAGGAACAGCACCGCCGCGCCATGCGAAAGCAGCGTGGTCGATAGCGGAACGTTGAGAGCGACCTGCGGGATGACTGCGCCGGAAATCAGCACCAGGCTGGGCGGCAGCCCTGCGGAAAGCCGGTTTGCCAGCGCGATCACCAGGCCGCACAAGAACACGGAAACCGGCGCGAACAACGTTCCCACCGACGCGATGCCCTCGGTTGCAAACAGCGACGCGTTGAAATTGCCGAGGTCGTACGCCTTCGCCATCACCAGCGACAATTGTTCCTGATATGGACAAGGCATGATCTGCTTCAGCAACGTGATCTGGCAGAAATACGTCGGGTCGTGGGTGAAAAAGAAATCGTTGTAGATGTCGATGGCATTGGAAGGCACCGCGATCATCCGGAAGTTGACGAGGTCGAAATAGGCCAGCCCGGACTTGCCGAACAGAACCAACAGCAACACGCCAGCGAGCAAGTGGCGCGAACAGCGAGATGACGACGGCAAGCCTGATTGTGAAAATCCTCGAAAGGATCGCGGTGGCCGCAAGCCATGCCGGCGCGAAGAGCGTCAGTTTGCTGAGCGTGATCGGAAAGAACAGCAGCATCAGAACCAGTGCGAGGGCGGCCCGCAGATAGTTCCCGCGCATCACAAAGCAGCCGAATGCAAAGGGCAGCAGTGCATTCGAGGTGATCCCGATCCCGTAATTGAGCAGCCCCGGCAATCTCAGGCCCTCGCGGAAGTCATAGATTTCGTCCAGCGAAACGACCTTGAAGCTGTACAGCGCGCCGACCGCGACCGTTGCGGCGCCGACCGCAAGGATGAGCATCAGGAAGCGGTCGAACGCCGCGGGCGGAATCGAAAATCTCTGCCTGATCGGCCCGCGTATGAAGAGGGCGGGCGCTGCGAATGCGATCCACGAAGCGGCCGCGGAAAGCCCGCCCAGCCTGTGATCGTAGTTCAAATCCGAATAGCTGTTCAGCCAGAGATAGCCGAGCACCACGGTGAAGAAATAGAAGCTGACGAGATAGCCGAAGCTGAAGGGAACAATCGTGAAAACGTAGGCCACGACGGCAAAGGCGGCGACCACGGCAATGGCGCCGGGCAGCTGCAGCGGATCGTAGAAGATGTGGAACGTGAAATGGTGCGGGGCGACGAGCGCGAGCGATATGCAGCAAGTCACGGCGTGGCAGCCGAGCAAAATGGCCAGCACCAGCCGCTCGTCGATGTGCCGGAGACGATCGATCATCTCGCGTGCTGTGCCTGGCAACTGTATGGCTGTCATTTCCGTGAGCAGATATCGCAATCGACCCGATGGCACAACTTGGCCGTCCATTCCAGCATTTCGCCGGACGCCGTCCAATCCCGTCGCGGTTAATGCGGACCGCTGCCGAACGTTTGAAAGTCGGGCTTTTCGGGCTTTTTCCGTAGCAGAAACGCCTTGATTTGCAGCGGCTTCTATATAGAACCATGGCTTCCGGGGACCGCCTTTTGGCGGTCTTTTGTTTACCCTTTACCCCTTTCGATGTTCCCCGCTGGCAGGCACAGATACGCATGTATGTGATTGGAATTAGCTCCGGCATCAAGCACGGCCACCATGACGGAGCCGCGGTTCTGCTTCGCGACGGGGAGCTGATTGCGGCGGCCGAAGAAGAGCGCTTTACGCTGGCCAAACACGCGCGCGGCGAACTGCCGCGCGGCGCGATAGCCTTCTGCCTGAAGCAGGCCGGCATCACCATGCGCGATGTCGACTTCATCTGCTCGCCGCTCAGGACCTACACCAATTACGAGCGGCGGCTGACGGAATATTTCAGGTATCAGTTCGGCCACAGTCCGAAGATCGAGCTCTACGATCATCATCTCTGCCACGCCGCGAGCAGCTATTACGGTTCGGGTTTTTCGGAGGCCACGGTCGCCTGTTTCGACTTTTCCGGCGACTCCAGTTCCGGAATGGTCGCCCACGTCAAGGGCAACGACTTCAAGGTGCTGACGCGCTTCGGCCGGCACAACAGCCTCGGCCTGTATTACGGCATGCTGACGCAGTATCTCGGCTACCAGATGACCAATGACGAGTACAAGGTCATGGGTCTGTCTTCGTATGGCAGTCCGAAATATCTGGACAAGTTCGCTGATCTGCTGCGCCCGAACGGGATCGACTATCATGCTCGATGACGCGCTCGACAAGCGCCGCCGCGACGCCGAAATTTTCACCAGCGATTTCTCGACGCGGCAGGAACGCATCTTCACCGAGAAGCTCGAGGATGTGCTCGGCCCCCGCCGCGTGCGAGGGCAGGCGCTGGACCAGCGTTTCACCGACATCGCGGCCAGCGGCCAGAAACAGCTCGAGATCGTTACGACCGAAGTGATCCGGACCGCGATCGCGCAAACCGGCTGTGCCGACGTTTGCCTCGCCGGTGGCGTCGCGCTGAACTGCAAGATGAACATGGAGATCGCGGCCGAGCCGTCGGTCGGCCGGCTCTACGTTCCGCCGGTGCCGCACGATGCCGGCGTGGCGCTGGGGGCGGCGATGCTCAAATGCGCCGAAGCCGGCCACAAGATCGCGCCGCTGACCCACGCCTATTGGGGCCCGGAATATTCCAACGACGAGATCAGGAACACGCTCGACAAGATCGGCGCGCGCTACGAGGTGCTCGACGACCCGGTCTCGCGCTGCGTCACCGACCTCGTCGAGCAGAAGACGGTGGGCTGGTTCCAGGGCCGCATGGAGTACGGCCCGCGCGCGCTCGGCAACCGCTCGATCATCGCCGATCCGCGCTCCGCCGGCATGAAGGACCGCATCAACGTCGGCATCAAGTACCGCGAAGAGTTTCGTCCGTTCTGCCCTTCGGTGCTGTACGAGCGCCAGGACGAATATTTCGAGGAGGCGTTCGACGCGCCGTTCATGGTGGTGACGTTCCCGGTGATCGACAAGGTCAGGGAAAAAATTCCGGCCGTGGTGCATGTCGACGGCACGGCGCGGATCCAGAGCGTGCAGGCGGACACCAATCCGCTCTACACCCGCCTGATCGGCGAATTCGCCAAGGCGAGCTCGGTACCGATGCTGATCAACACCAGCCTCAACATCAACGAACAGCCGACGGTGAACGCGCCGCTGGAGGCGCTGCACACCTATTTCTGCTCGGGCCTCGACGCGCTCTATCTCGGGCCGTACCGGCTGTCGAAGCCCGCCGGAAATTGAAGCCTGCTGAAAGGCCCCGCGCTGGATTCAGACGTTTCGGATTACTGCGCATCTTCATTTCCGCGCGAACCGAAACGTCTGCGCAGCCGGACGATGGGGGCTCGGCGGCGAAATGAACCGCAAGTCCGAGCCCGTTAGCCATGGCTCTGATATGATGTGGCCGGAGTTTGAGGTTCACTGGCGTCTGATGGCAGCCGTGCCCAAAACGCGGTCCTGCTTGAACGGCCGGCTCCTGCCATAGGTGCTGCTGCTAGCGTATGGTAGCGTTTGACGGCGCGGGACGGCCTGGAATGCTTTTCAATTCATATGAGTTCATTTTTCTTTTCATGCCGGTCGCCGTTGCCGGTTTTGCCTGGTTGTCTCCGAAACGCCACACGGCGGCCTTGCTCTGGCTTACCGCCTTGTCGCTGCTGTTCTATGCCAACTGGGACTGGCACTCGCTTTGGATTCTTGCTGCGTCAATGCTCTTCAATTTCGTTTGCAGTCTGGCGATCGAACGGTCGTCAGGCAGCGCTTCGAAGCGCTGGCTGGTTTTCGGTGTCGCATGCAATCTGTTCGCGCTGGGTGTCTTCAAGTACGCGGCCTTCGCCACCGAGATATTCAATGGCATTGCGGGCACGCATCTGGGCCGGCCCGAGATCAGCCTGCCTCTTGGCATATCGTTCTTTACGTTCACGCAGATCGCCTACCTCGTCGACGTGTACCGTCGCCTGACAGTGGACCGCGATCCGGCGCGATACGCGTTGTTTGTGAGTTACTTTCCGCATTTGATCGCTGGCCCGATCCTGCATCACAAGCCGACGATGGAGCAACTCGCAGATCCCAAAGTGGCGCGTTTGCGCAGCGTCAACTGGATCATCGGCCTGACTTTCTTTTCGATCGGGCTTTCGAAGAAACTGCTGCTGGCTGATCCGCTCGGCGCTATCGCATCGCCCCTGTTCGAGATCGCGCGAACCGTGACCATCTCGGCGGCGGCGGGATGGATTGCAACGCTTGCCTACACGTTTCAGCTCTATTTCGATTTCTCGGGATATTCCGACATGGCGGTAGGCCTGTCGCTGCTGTTCGGCGTGCGGATCCCCGTCAATTTCATGTCGCCGTACAGGGCAACGAACATCATCGAATTCTGGCGGCGCTGGCACATCTCGCTGTCGAGTTTTCTACGCGATTACCTTTACATACCGCTCGGAGGCAACCGCAAAGGGCCTGTGCGCCGCTACACTAATCTGTTTCTCACCATGTTGCTTGGCGGGCTCTGGCATGGCGCCAGCTGGAATTTCCTGATCTGGGGCGCGCTGCATGGGGGCTATCTGTTGGTCAATCACGCCTGGCGAAGATTTGTCGGCATTTCTTTGGGCCCGCTCGCAGGTGGTCTGCTGACTTTTGTTGCGGTCATGGTCGGTTGGGTGTTCTTCCGGTCGGCAAACCTTGCTACCGCACACGGGATCTTGACGTCGATGGCCTCGCTCTCGCAACTCGGCGGCTGGTCATGGGGAGCCGATCCGCAACTGGTGGCGGTGGATATCCGGCGCGTCGCCGCGTTGCTGTCCGTCGCGGCCGCAATTTCGTTCCTGCTTCCGAATTCCGTGCAGATCACCGACGCCATTTTGCGCGCGCTGCAGCAACGGGCTATCTCAGGTGCGCGACTGGTATCGGCCTCGATGGTCGTATTTGGATTGCTCTTTGGGCTCGGCGTCGTTTCGATCGGGCGAGCCAGCCCGTTTCTCTACTTCCAGTTTTGAAGACGGTCGGCATGATGGAGGTGAAACAAAAATATCTCGCAATCTTTGCAGCCTTTGCGTTTCTGCCGATCGCCGTCGTTGCGTCCATCAACTATCTCGTCGATCCCTTCCAGTATTTCAGGGTGTCGAATCCACCACGATTTTCCAACCTTATGCAACGATCCCAGCACCCCGGGGTCATAAGGAACTATCCTTTCAACTCCATCGTCGTAGGCAACTCCTTTGTTGCCAATCTTCAGAACGAGTTATTCGACCGCAAGGAGTTTGGAAAGGGAATCGCAGTCCAGAATCTGTCGTTTTGGGGCTCGACCCTTCGCGAAGCCGCCTATGTTGTCGATCTCACCCTGAGAACGAAGCCGATCGAAACCGTATTCTGGGGCTTCGGCCGGGAGTGGGTGCTGACCGATTTTCGTTACGGAGAGTTTCCTACCTGCATGTATGGCAGGTTCTGGTCTCATCTGCCTTACTGCTATCTTCTCAACCTCGACATCCTCTCGGAGTCGCTTGCGGTGGCTCTCGCAATGAACAGGTTCAGCAAGGCCGGGTGGGTCGCCAGCCTGGAAAAATGGAAACTGGTTCCTTCCGGCGCGATCAATACCCGCGCACTTGCCTGCGAGGTTCAGCAGGAAATCAGACAAGCCGACATCGATCGGCTGACGCAACGCGCCGAGAACGATCTGGTCCCGGTCCACACGCCGGAGCTCGCGCGATTTCGCGAGATCGTACTGCCGATCGTCCGGGCCAACCGGCAGGTCCGCTTTGTTTTCTTCATTCCGCCTGCGCACGTCTGGCCTTTCTGGCACAACGCGGTCAAGCAAGGCAGGCTCAAGCAAGCGCGCGCGTTGATAGACGTGCTCAAGGATGAACCCAATGTCGAAGTTCATGACATGACCGGGCTCAGCTCGGTCACGCACGATTCCGCCCGCTTTTCCGACATGATCCATTACAATCTTGAGGCCGCGCGGCTGGTCGTCGATGCCCTGGCCTCCGGCTCGGAGAAAATTACTTCAATCGCGCAACACGAGGAAATGCTGCGGCGTGAACTCAAGTCCGGCGCAGAAATCGTTCGCAAATCATTTGAGACCAAGTGCCCGTGATTTGCTGCCGCGGTTTTGGCGGCGCCAACGGCGACGTCGCGGCCGGTTGTATGGCAGTACCGGCCCGGTCGAAGCAGTTCAGCATGCAATCAATGACAGTTTTTAACTGGCGCCAAGGTGATGATTTTGCTTATGAGATCGCGACAGGAATTGGCAGAAGCAATGAACCCGGCAGTCTCGCGTTCTCTCTATGTTCTCTCGTTGCAGCCATTGGAAGCAGTGCTTGTGTTCCAAGCCGAACTTCCGATGCCGGCTGGACCGAAAAGTCTTGGTGTGTGTGCATGCAACCACCCGATTTATTTTACCGGATGAGCCTTTGGCGGCTGGGGACTGGCTGGATGCTTGATTCGGGCAAGGTCGGGGAGAGCGTCAGTTCCGGCAAACGCGGCCTTCGGATTGCGAGCCGCGGGCTCATATTGGCTGTCATCGTGTATTTCGGAATGACTGCAGACGCGCAAGCCTATGTCGATCCGAATGCCGCCGGGCTGCTCTTCCAGATCCTGACGCCCATCCTTGCGGTTATTGCTGCGGGGTGGGCCGCCCTGCGGCTGTGGTCCGTGCGGTGGTTCGGCGTCATTCGCGCGGGCTTCGGTGAATTTTGGGCGGTCAGGACCATGGAAAGCTGCTCACACGGCGCTCCCTGCTGTGGCGCCTCTGGGGAAGTCTTCTGACCATCGCCGTGACGTTTTCGGTTCTCGATTGCATCTTCTACGTTCTGTCCACTTCCGACGGCTGGCTCACATTCCTCAGGCCCGGCGAAGCGGCACTCTCGGTGGCCTGGCATTTCGCAATCAGCATCGCGGAAGGTTGCGTTCTAGGTACGTTGGCCACGCTCCTTGTACTGCCCGTGCTTGCGATCAGATCGGACGTTCGCCGCGGTCGCGCAGTTCAGTTCATCATCGCTGTGGCGCTTGTCGGCTGTTTCCTTGTTTTGGGATGGCTATTCCTGCGCCAGCTTTTCCAATGGATAGCGGTGGTCGGATTGGCTGAGTTGTCTTCCACGACCCGGATGGTCGTGGTGCTGGTGTTTGTCTGCGTCACCGGAGCGCTGTTGAGCTTTGCGCGGAGCAGGGCGACCACTCTGAGATCATTGAAAACCGCCTTCGACGGAAGAATGACGCGCCGGGCCCTGCTGGCCACCGGAGTCGGTGCCGCGGCAGCGGCGATTCTGGATTCCAGATTTGAAGCTACGAGTTCGGCTTCCATTGCTACAGTTCCGACGCCTCGCAATGCGCAAAACATCGTTCTGATAACGTTTGATGCGTTGGGTGCGGAGCACATGTCGCTTTACGGAAGTGCTTTGCCGACGACGCCGAACCTGGAGTCCTTCGCAAGAACGGCCACAACATTCACGAACTTCTTTGCATGCTCGACCTTTACCACGCCGAGTATCGCGGCCTGCATGACAGGCAGGTATCCCTCCGAAACGCAAGTGTATCACCTCCACGGCTTTCTGCGCGGACGTGCGGCAGAGCGAAATTTTGTGCGTGAACTACGATCGGCCGGCTATGCTACGGCGGCCTCCGTCACCAACCCGTACGCGCATCCCGACCGTCTCGGTATCGGAGAGGACTTTCTGCTGCGCCCGGCGCCACCTCAGATCGGACATCCGCTTTCAGGCGCCCTTCTGCATGCGCGCGATCCCTTGGTGGCTCGATTGATCCGGCGGCGCGAAGCTTTTGCGCTGCGTCAGTTCGACCGGATCATGCCGATGGGTAGCGAATTCCCGCCGGAACGCAGTTTTGCACAAGCCAGGGGCCTGTTGAAAGAGATCGGTAGCCGTCGTCCCTTTTTCCTTTGGGTCCACGTCTATGCGCCTCATGCGCCCTACCGGCCGGCTCCTCCCGATCTCCATCGGTTCTTTGCGGGACACATTCCCAAGGCTAGCGAAACGGACATCTACAACCGCGCTAGTTTTCGCTACGATCCAAGCGTGCAGCCGATGATTGATCAACAGCGTTTGCGTTATTCCGAATTCATCGCGGAATGCGATCGTGCATTCCGGGATTTTCTGACCTTTCTTGATACCACCACGGGCCCGGAGACGGCCGTGATCGTTTCGGCCGATCACGGTGAAAGCTTCACGGGCGGCGTCTTCACCCATGGCGGGCCAGATCAGGTGCGGCAGATCGTGAACATTCCGCTGATTATCCGCTCGCCTCGCCACCAGAGCCGGTGATCGCGTGACCACTGCGGCTGACCAGACTTCTCTCGCTCCCACCATCCTTGAACTGGCCGGTTTACCACGGCCAACCTGGATGCGCGGACCGGCGTTGTTTCCCGGAGACAACGAGACTTCGCGCACTGGTGGAGAAGCCTTCACCCAGTATTTCGAGCGCAACAGTATTTTCGAGCCGATCCGGAGCGGCACTGTCGGTATCGTCGACGGGGTCAATCAATTCGTTGTCGACCTTGAAACGCGCAATGGAATTCTTCGTCCTCTGGCCGAAGCCGATATGGCTGATGCCGACCGCTCCCGGGAAAATCCGGCGCTGGCGGCCGAATTGCGCCGACGTATCTTTGCTCGCTTTCCCAACCTGTCCGATGACGTCGGCTAATCGCGCTTACCTCAATCTGACGGCCGGCGCATGGCGGCAATTGCGCCGCTCATGGAATTTGCCGTGGAGCCCGTTGCTCTTGTGGCAGAGCACGGTGACGGGGCCGGTCCTCTCGGCGATCAACAAGATCCAGCGGAGGACGGCGGCGAAGCGCGCGGCCGGCTGCGATCTCGCGGGCAGCGTCTTTATTGTCGGTTATTGGCGTTCAGGCACCACGCTGCTGCATGAACTGCTCTGCAACGATCCGCGCTACACCTTCCCGACCACCTACGCCTGCATAAATCCGCATCATTTCATGATGACGCAGCCAGGACAGCCAGCGCGGTGGGGGGAGCCGAAGGGACGAAACGGCCAATGGACGATCTCGTGGTTCACGCCGATTCGCCGCAAGAAGACGAGTTCGCGCTTCTCGGGTTTGGTGCTCGCTCGCCCTACGAGGCATTCCTGACACCGTCGCACCTTGCGCCGGCGATGGCGTTGGGCGATCCGCGCGACCTCACGGGTTCGGAGCAAGAAGTCTGGAAATCCGCCTTTCTTGGATTCCTGCAGGGGGTTTCCCACGTGGGCGGCAATCTTCCGATCATCGCCAAATCTCCAACCCACAGCTATCGCATCGCGACAATTCGCGAGCTTGTCCCCGATGCGCGCTTTATCCTGGTCGTGCGCGACCCGTTGATCGTTTTCGAATCCGCCGTGCGGATGTGGCAAACCATGGCGACGCTCTATGCGCTGGGGCCCGTTCCAACCACCGACGAGATTCGCGAGACCCTTCTGGCCGAACGGCCGCGCTTCGAGGCCAAGATCGCGGAAGGCCGCGTCGGCCTTGGCGCAAACAGGTTCGCGGAAGTACGTTACGAAGCACTCGTGGCGGATCCCGTTCGCACGATCGAGCAACTCTACGCACAGCTTCAGCTAGGCGATTTCGATATTGTTCGCGCGGCCATCGACGAATACGCGCAAAAGCACGTCAGCTATCGGGCAAAGAGCGCGCTTCCGCCGGAGCCCTGGCGGGAGAGGGTTGAAGCGCATTGGGGTGATATCCGGGCATTCTACGGCTATGGTCCGTAGCGCTAGCCGCGATCAGATGCCGCCGCTAACCGAGCTGGCGCTTGCGCTTTATCCTGATCATCAGATCGACCCGGGCAATCTCGTAGCCTTCCGGTATCTACGCCATCTTGCCGATCAGGATCTCGGTGGTCGGGATGTCCCGAATTTCGTCCTCGCCCTCGACGAAGAAATGATGATGATTGCTGGTCTTGGTGTCGAAATAGGTGATGGAGCCGTCGACGCCGACTTCGCGCAACAGCCCCACCTTGGCGAACTGGTTGAGCGTGTTGTAGATGGTCGCCAGCGACACCTGCAGATTCGATTGTGTCGCCTCTGTGTAGAGCATTTCGGCGGTGACGTGGCGATCGCTGTGGGCGTAAAGCAGTTTTGCCAGCGCCACCCGCTGCTGGGTCGGCCGCAAGCCGACATCGCGGAGCATGGCATCATAGTCGCGCATCGGAAGCGATCGATCGCAGCGTGCCGGAATCCGCGATCACGGCCCGTGAGCCGTCTCGAGCGAATTTGAGATCGCAGGCGCGTGTCGATTTCTGTCATGATCGTAGGCAAGGCCGTCTGAAAACCGAAAATGCATGTTCGGCCGCGTATTGAAGCAGTGCAGCCTGCGATTACAAATAGCCGGTCGCGGCGGAACCAGCGATTTGGCAGCATGTGTTGCCTAAAAGTCACGGCCGCGGTCTGGCTAGGCTTCGTCACCGCAGGAGGAACTAGCCATGGCAATTCAGGACGATTTGGACGGGTATGTCCCAGACGCAAGGCCGGCGTCGCGACGGAAGGCCCCGCACCGGTCATGGCGCGATGCATTGACCATGTGAATCTCTCCGTTCGCGATCTCGATGCTGTCCGTCGATTTCTACTGCCGCCTGCTTGGGGTCGTTCGCAAGGAGGGCGGCGAAAACAACGGTGTTCGCTGGTGCATCCTCGGCACGAAAGACAAGTTCTACGTCTGCTTTTTCGAAGTGAAGGGCGGGGTCTACCGGCCAAACGACGTTCATGTCAATCATGTCGGCTTTGTCGTCGATGACATGGACGAGACCGTGCGCCGTATCCACGATCTCGGGTTCAAGCTGCAATTCAACGACAAGCCGGTGCAATGGCCACGCAGCCGCTCGGCCTACGTGGCCGATCCCGACGGAATCCTGATCGAGTTCACCGAGCGCTTTGGCGGCGGCCTGGACTGACGCGCTCCGGACTGACCACCTATGGGCCGGCGCCGGGTCTGGTCAGGCGCGCGCGGATGATTCCGGCGTTCTCGGGGGCAGCACAGCAATGCGGCCGCAAGCGCAAGCGCGCCATTGAGTGCGATCCAGACCAGCGCCGGCAGCGCGTGACAGGTCGGGCATGACAGCAGCACCCGGCCGCCAGCACGAGACGCCGCGGCACAGCCCGGTAACAGGACGGTGCGAAGCAGCCATGCCACGCCTGTCCCGGCAGCACCGCCGATGCGTCATCGCGATCAGCACCGGGAACGCGATCAGCGCATTGGCCGCAAGCCACAGCGCCGGCGGCGGCATCGACCCCGTAGCGCGGCACCAGTATTGCCAGCGCCGCCAGATACAGCACGCACAGGGCAAATTGATCCGCAGCGCCACGGCCGTGATGCCGTGGGCGAACAGCAGCGAAAACGGCAGCGCCATCTCCACGTTCAGCGTGTTCGCCGCCGCGAGCAGCGCCAGCACCAACGCCAAGCCGTCTGTTCCGCCGGGATCGGTGGACAACAGCTGCGCAATCGGTCCGGCATAGACGACCAGCGACAGGCCCGCAGCCAGAAACACCGCCGACGCGAATTCGGAAGCCTGCCGGTATGCGCTGGCGAGAACATCCGGGCGATCCTGCTCCAGCAACCTGACGAAATGAGGGAAATAGCTGTTGGTGAAGGGCGGTGCCAACCGCTGAATGGTGATGGTCACCGTGACGGCAAGGCTGTAGACGCCGAACCAATGCAGCGGGAGCAGGGTTGAGAGGAGGATCTTGTCGCATAGCGTCGCCACTTGCGCGAACGTCACGGCGAGCCACGCTCCCGAAGCAAACTTCCAGGTCGCCTTGAGCAGCGCCGGTGTCGAAGCGCAGCGGTTGTCGCGAAGGTGGCAACAATCTCCAGACCACGCACGCAAGGACGGTCATCTCGATGGCGGACGCTATCGTTTGCGCGAAAAAGAATATCGTCGGGCTCGATCCGAAGCCGAACAGCGCGACAAGGGTCAACGCTCCGCGGAACGCGGTTGCCGCGACGATGATGGCATTGGACAGCACCTGCCGCTGCAGGCCGATCAGCGTGCCGTAAAAGAAGTTTACCGGAAACAGTCAGCGCGAGCGCGAAGCCCATCAGCGCAACCGACACCGCGACTTCATGGATGGTGAGGTTTGTCAGCGGAGAACCACGATGCGGCGATCCATTGCGAGCCCAGGGCCACCAGCAATCCGAGCGAAAGTCCGATGCCTCCGAGCAGGAACTGCAGCGTGAACACCACCGAGCGCAATTCGCCGGCGCGATCCGGATCGGCTTCGCGCCGGGCGACTTCCCGCACGGTGGTCTGATTGAGGCCGAGATCGAACAGCGACGACAGCGCTGCGAGCGAAGTGAAGAATCCGAACAGGCCAAAACTCTCGCTGCCGAGCAGGCGAAAATAGATGATGTTGAAAGCCAGCGTAAAGACCAGCCGGGCGCCCACGCCGGAAAAATTCGCGACAATATTGCAGAGCCTGACGATTTGCCATGACCGGTATCCTGGAACGCTCCTGTCCGCGTCGAAGACACCAGTTCATGTGCGGATAGGGCGCGTCACGCAAGGTTTTTGTGCGCGCTGCGGCCGATCGGTCCGGGATTGACCCGGCGGCCGGGCACCGTATCATTTCGCGAGGTTGGTGCCGAAGTCACAGCGCCTTCGGGGCGAAAGGCGTTACGATCGCAGCCATGGTATCGCTCAACATTGTCGGATTCGCCAGCGGCAGCCCGCTCTCGCAGATGGCCATGGCCCGCCTGGCAAGGGATCACCGGCTTGCCGCCATTGTCGGGCCGCCGCGCGCGCAAGGGACTGCTGCGGAAATTCGCGCGCAGCGCATGGCGAGGCTCCTCCGATCCGCTGGCTGACCTTGGCGCTCCCCTGATCGACGCCAGCGAGGTCGGGCGATACAAGCCCGATGTCATCGTGGTCGCGTCATTTCCGCGGATCATTCCGGCTGCGACCCTCGCCACGGCCCGCATCGGCGCGCTCAACATGCATGCCTCTGCGTTACCGCGCCACCGCGGGGTCGATCCGATTTTCTGGACCTATTGGGATGACGACCGCGAGGCCGCCATGAGCATCCACTGGATCAACGAACGCGTCGACGCCGGCGACATCGCCGCCCAGAAATCGCTGCCGCTGGCGCGCGGCCGTCCGTCGCGCGAACTCTACATGGAACTCGCGGCTGTCGGCGTGGAGTTGCTCGCGGATGTGCTTGAAGCAGATTTCATCGGGGGCATATCCCGCGGCAGCCGCAGGACGAAAGCCGCGCCACCTACCGATCCGCTGCCGATATCGCCCGCGCGCGCATTCCATTCGCGCAGTGGCCGGCAGAGCGGGTGTGGCATGTCTTGAGTGGTCTCGGCGATCAGCGTAGCGGCCTTGTCGCTGATGCAAGCGGACAAACTCTTGCACATGGCCGTGCGACGCATTATCGCAACACGGGCGATGTCGAGCCCGGTCGCATTGCCATTGGCAATACGGACTGCGAATTGCATTGCAGCGACGGGGTCGTGACGGTCGAGCGCTTGGCGTAGGCCGAGACGACGCCTGGAATGGTTGTTGCCAATCAACTGGGCGTACAGTGAGCAGACTTCGATGCGTGATGACAGCGAAGGCAACCTGGCGAAGCCACCGATCGCTGCCGGAAATGGATTGATACATCGCCGCTCGCTGCTCGGAGGCGGCATTGCTTTCGCGGGCGCAGTAGCGGGCGGTGCTCACCACGGCGGCCGCCGAGCCTCTCGCAGTTGAACAATGGAGCCGCCAACCCGGCAGCCTTATCGCGCCATACGGTCACCCTGCCGCGCAGGAAAACGATATTTTGCGAACCCTCGTCAATCCTGACGGTCAGCGTATGAGTGTGAGCGCGGCACGCACGCCGCTCCAGCGGCTGGACGGGACGGTCACCCCTAACGGCTTGCATTATGTGGTTGCGCGCAACGGCGTTCCCAACATCGATCCGGACAAGCACCGGCTCCTTATCCACGGGCTGGTAAAGCAATCCCTGCTTTTTTCGCTCGATGCGCTGCATCGCTATCCGATGATATCGCGGACCACTTTCCTGGAATCCGGCGGCAATAGTGCGCTGCTTTATTCGCCAGAGTCCTGTCCAGGCCAATGTGCAGGCCTTGCATGGGCTGTGCTCCTGCGCCGAGTGGACGGGCGTAAAGCTTTCGACCTTGATCGAGGAAGCAGGCGTCGACGCGAAGGCGAAATGGCTCATCGCGGAAGGCGCGGACGCACCGAGTGTAACCAGCAGCGTTCCATTGGCCAAGGCAATGGACGACGCGATCATAGCGCTCTACCAGAACGGCGAGCCGATCTATCCTGCGAACGGCTATCCGATGCGGCTGTTGCTGCCCGGCTACGAGGGCAGCGCCAACGTCAAGTGGTTGCGCCGGATCGAACTCGTGGAAGCTCCGGCGATGGACATCAACGATGTCAGATACTCGAGCATTCTGCTGCCGAGCGGAAAGTCGCTGCAGTTCTTTTTCACGCAGGAAGTCAAATCGTTCATCACGCGACCTTCGCCGGGGCTGAATTTGAAAGGGCCCGGTTACTGCGAGATCTCGGGGCTCGCTTTTTCCGGAAACGGAAAGATCAGCCGCGTCGAGGTCTCTGCCGACGGGGGCAGGAGTTGGGCGGAAGCCGTGCTGCAGGAGCCGGTTCTCAGCAAGGCGTTCACCCGGTTTCGGATGGCGTGGCAATGGAACGGCGCGCCCGCAATTCTGCAAAGCCGGGCGACCGACGAGGCCGGCAACATTCAACCGACGCGCGCGGCACTTATGGCAGAGCGCGGTGAAGCAGAGGGCATACCCTCGTTCACATCGTTCAAGTTCCGACACTGCAATGCGATCACGGCCTGGGGCATCAACGCCGGCGGCGAGGTCAGCCATGTCTATGCGTGATGCACTTGCTGGCGCCGTTGTTGCATTGACAGTCGGTGCCGGCACGGTGACGGCCGCCGATGCTCCCCGACTGGGGCAGCCGATCTCGGCTGCCGATCTGGCGCCGTGGGACGTCAGCATCAAGCCCGACGGAAGCGGGTTGCCGCCAGGCTCCGGGACCGCGGTCGACGGAGAGAAGATCTATGTCCAGCGCTGCATGGTTTGCCACGGTGAAAATGGTGCAGGTGCCCATCTCGGGCCGGCGCTTACCGCCAACGGCAAGAAGAAGCAGTACAAGCTGATCGGAAATTTCTGGCCCTACGCTACAACGATTTTCGATTACACCCGGCGGGCCATGCCGTGGCGACAGCCAAAGACGCTCACTGACAACGAAGTCTATGCCCTGACCGCCTATATGCTTGCCAGCAACAAGATCATCGGCGTTACCGATGTCATGAATGCCGAGACGCTGCCGAAGGTGCGAATGCCCAATCGGGACGGTTTCATTGATGTCTATCTCGAGAAGCATCGGGCAGCACAATGACACTGCGCCCCAAAGCGATCGCTTGCGGTATTGCGTTGATCGCGCTTCTGCGGCTGCGCCGGCGAAGGCGGTCAGCAGCCCGCGCCATTTCGCGAACTCGTCCGTCTACAGGCCAGCGACGCCGCGCCGGGGGATAATTTCGGCTATCATCTTTCGCTTGCGGCTGATGGCCAGACGCTGGCGGTCGGCGCCTATGCTCGCGACGGTGAAAACGGCGAAAATGCGGGCGGCGTCTATGTCTTTGCGCAATCCGATGGAAAGTGGATCGAGCAAGCGCGCCTGCAGGGCAACAACACCACCGAGGGAGCTCTTTTTGGTCTGGCTGTCGGCATGTCGGCCGATGGAAATACGTTGGTGGCTGGTTCGCCGGATGAGAGCAATGCCGCCGGCGATGCCGCAGGAGCGGCATATGTATTTGTCCGTTCCGGCGGAAAATGGACGCAGCAGGTGCGGTTGCAGCCGAGTGACGCCGCAGCGGGGGCCCGTTTCGGAAACCTGTCCATCTCGCGTGACGGCAATACGCTTGCCGTTGGCTGCGCCTCCCGCTGACGCGAACTGGGAAATCGACCACCGGCGTCGTCTATATCTTCGTCCGCGATGGCAGCAGATGGATTCAACAAGACCGGCTGGAGGCAAGCGACGCACAAACGGGCGCCAATTTCGGGGTAAGCGTCAACCTGTCGGGCGACGGCAATACCTTGGCGGTGAGCGCATCCAGTGCGACCAATTCGGCCGGGCAGCAAGCCGGCAATGTTTATGTTTTCACGCGATCCGGTACGACCTGGAGCGAAGAAGCCCGGCTGCAAGCGAGCGATGCCGCGGCAGGCAGCAATTTTGGAACACGCGTCGCGCTATCGGCTGACGGCAATACGCTCGGCACCGGCGCCTATCATGCCCGGAACTCCGGCGGCAACGCCTACGTCTTCGTCCGTTCTGGAAAAAAATGGACGGAACAGGCCCGCCTGCAGGCAAGCGATGGGGTGGTGGGCAACTCCTTCGGCACCAGTCCATCTCTATCCAGCGACGGCAACACCTTTGCCGTGGGCACGCAGCTCAAGGACATAGCGGGCGTTGTTGACGCCGGCAGTGCCTACGTCTTCGTGCGGACCGGCGGCGTCTGGAAGGAACAAATCAGGCTGCAGGCGAGCGATCCGGGGGCCCATGACTATTTTGGGCTTCGCGTCGATCTCTCCGGCGATGCGAACACGTTGGCGGTGTCGGCTTTCGGCCACAACAATTCCGGCGGCGTCGATGCCGGCAGCGTGTATATATTTACCTGAGCTCCACCAAAAAGTGCGCAATGATTTGTCGCGCGGTCGACGGATCGGCTGACCATGATTTTCAGCTCGCCTCCGTTCTTTCTGTTCTTTTCAGTTTACCTGCTGTTTCATCTTGCGCTGCCCGCGAGGTATCGGCTGGCGCTCATCATTACCGGCAGCACATTCTTCTACGGCTACTGGAATCCATGGTATGTCTGGCTTCCCTATCTTCTCCTGCTGATCGCTTTTTTTGGAGCGCAATGGATAGAGAAGGCGCGTGAGACTTCGAGCCAATATATGCGTGCTGGCGCTGGTGGTGGGGCTGCTGCTGATCCCGCTAGCGGTCATCAAGTACACCAACTTTCTCTATGAAGACGTGCTCGGCCTGTTTCTCGGGTTTAAGGGCCAGCTTGTTCATTGGGCGTTTCCGCTTGGCGTCTCCTTCATTACCTTCACGATGATTGCCTATGTGGTGGATGTATATCGGGGACGCTATCCTCTCGAGACGCGCCCGGAATTGCTGACGGGCTTGTCCTGTTTTTTCCGCACCTGATCGCAGGACCCATCCTGCGCCCAAACGATCTGCTGCCCCAGCTCGATCATCCACAACCCGCGCGGCGCGCGCTCGGCATTCGCTTCGTGTTTGGCCTTGCGATCTTCTCCGTCGGTCTTTTCAAGAAGCTGGTATTCGCGGACACGCTGTCCGCGCCGGTAAGGGCCGTATATGAGGGCGCCAGCCCGGGGCTGGGTGCGGCCGATTATCTCCTGGCCTGGTATGGCTTCTGCATCCAGATCTACTGTGATTTCAGCGGGTATACCGACATGGCGATTGGCGTCGCCATTTTGCTCGGGCGTGCGATTGCCGATCAATTTCATGCAGCCCTACGCCTCGGCCTCGATCATCGAATTTTGGCGGCGCTGGCACATCACGCTTTCAACCTGGCTCAGGGACTACGTCTACATTCCCCTCGGCGGAAATCGGAATGGTATCACCCTCCAGGTCCGGAATGTGTTGCTCACCATGGGGCTGGGAGGGCTATGGCACGGCGCGCACTGGACGTTTGTGATCTGGGGATTGTGGCATGGCGATCGGAATAGCCTGCGCTCATCTGGCGGTCGCGATCCTCCTGGGCAAAAACTTTGTGGGCTCTGCCGCGATGGCTCAAGATACTTCGTTACGTTTCATTTTGTTTGCGTCGGGTTTATCTTTTTTCGAGCCGCCGATCTGGCGACGGCATCGCGGGTGATCGCGGGGCCCTTTACCGCGCCCCTCGGAAACCTCGGCGCCTTCGTATCGGTTCACCTGTTCGAATTGATCTTGATGGTTGCTTTCGTCAGCTCGCATTCGCTGGATGGCCATCGAACGATTCGCCGCGTTGTCCGCAAGATGCCCGCGATCGTCTATTGGCCAACGGTGGCGGTGATCTGGCTGTTTGCAATCGCGGTGAGCCAGGACAGTTCGTCGAAATTCATCTACTTTGATTTTTAGCTTAGCCGCGTTGTAGAGTGCAGATCGAACATGTCCCAATCGCCGCAATCGACTTTGCCGCCAACCGAGGCTCCGCGCGCGCGTTCTCGGGCATTTTTCGGCTGGCGCGGCGCTGTGAAGCTTGTCGCGGTTGCCGTCACCGTCTTCGTGACAGTCGAATGCGCGTCGTTCGCGATCCTCCATGTGCTCACGCTGCGCGATCAGGCAAGGCCGAGTCCTGAAGTGGCATTGCCGGCCTATCGCGACCAGCCATGGGCGCGGACATATTGGCGCGAGCAGCTGAAGTCCTCGGCACTATCCTATGAGGCCTACCCGTTCGGGCTGTGGCGCGCGCGGCCCTTCGCCGGCGAGACGCTCAACATTGACGAGATGGGCTTACGGCGGACAACCGACGCCAGATGCGCCGACGGAGCGCCGGTCGTCTATGTTTTTGGCAATTCAGTTTTGTTCGGCGTTGGCGCGCCGGACTGGGAAACCATCCCGTCCCATCTGGCGAAGCTGCTAGCCGCGGACCGCAGGCCGGCTTGCGTGGTGAACTATGGCGGCCCCGGGCGGACCAGCGATGACAGCATGGTGGAGCTTATGATGGAGCTCAAACGTCCCGGTGCGCGCCGGCCCAGTATCGTGCTCTTCGTCGGCAGCTGCACCGACGTCTTCAACCGGTTCGATCGTCCCGAAGGCGAGGAGCCATGGGGATTTCGCAAGAAGTGGCTCGACGCGCAGCCCCCTGCGCATCGGGCAAGTTTTGGCTATCTCATTGGCATGAACAGCCGGGCCCTGGTAGAGCGGCTGGCAAAACGGGCTACCGCACCGGTCACACCCCCGATGCCGGCGGATCCGGACCGCGTCGGTCGTGAGATCATCGACAATTACCGGCATAACATGGAAACGGTAGACGCGCTGGCAGAGACCTATGGTTTCCGGTACGCGTTTTTCCTGCTGCCCATCAATGTGGAAAACGAAGAGCCACTATATCGCGCGGCGGTCGAGAAGACATTCCCATTGATCCCTGCTATCGCCAATGACCGCTTGCACGATATGACCGGCGTGTTCGGCGCCAAGCAGGCCGAATTTCTGCTTACCCAGTGTTACCTGGTCCCGGAGGCAAACAGAATTCTGGCACAGAAGATCTATGAAGTCATAAGACAGGATGTGAAACCTGCGCTGTAACGCCGACATCGCGCGCGCTGACGCAGTAGCGGCTGGCGCGGCCGGCAACCGCTACTGGAATTCGCCGTGTCGCCGTTGCTGAAACAAGTCTGTTTAACCTCGAGGGATGCGCATGTCTTCCACACCGGTTTCGGGCCCGCGCCGCGCGTTTGGGATTTTTGTGCTTGTCGTGGCGCTGTTGATTGTGACCGAGTTGGCCTCGTTTGTGGTTCTCCAACTGTTGGCATTGCGCGACCGGGCGAGGCTCTCTGGCGACGAAGCGGCACTTGCCTATCGTAATGTGCCGTGGGCCGATGCCTATTGGCGCGAACACAGACGATTTCTGGCGAGATCCTACGAGACTTATCCTTATGGCTTGTGGCGCTTGCGGCCGTTTTCGGGCGAAACCATCAATGTCGGTTCCGACGGCTTGCGGCGGACCACCAACGTCAAATGCGATGGTACAGCGGCGATTGTCTATGTTTTTGGCAGCTCTGCGGTTTGGGGGCAGGGCAATCCGGACTGGGGATCGATTCCATCGCTCCTGGCAAAGCGCTTTGCCGATGATGGACACCCGATTTGCGTCGTAAACCATGGCAGCGATGCCTGGCGCAGCAGCGAAAGCGTGGTCCAGTTGATCGAAGAGCTCAGGCGTCCGGGTAGTCGGCCGCCGGCTGCCGTGGTCTTCATCGATAGCTGCAACGATGTCTTCACTCCCTTTCTTTTCACCGGACGCGTCGACCTGCCCTATAATTTCAAGAAAAGCTGGCTGGATGCCCTGGCGTTGATACACCAGGGAGGCTTTTACTACCTGACTGCGACCAACATCTGGACTCTGGCCGAACGGCTGATACGCCGGGCGATCGGATCACAATCGGCACCGACGGTCACAAATCCAGAGCTGCTCGGGCAACAGATAGCCGATACCTACCTGAACAATGTCAGGATCGTCGACGGCCTGTCGCGAGCTTATGGCTTTCGCTACGATTTTTTCTGGCTCCCGTTAAACGTCGACGGCTTGGCGCCGATTTACCGGATTGCGGTCGAGAAGACGGCTCCCCTCATCCGAGCCCACACCAACGACCACCTTCACGACCTGACAGATGCATACGGTCACGAGTTGACGCTTGGCGCTTGCCACCTTGTACCGGCCGGAAACGAGATCGTGGCGGATAAGCTCTACCAAACCATCAAGCAAGATGTAAAACCTTCCAGATAAGTCGCCGGTGCGTTGACACACGCACCGAAACGGGCAGCAACAAAGTCTCCAAGGCTTTCGGAATCCCCTTTTATGTGCGGCATCAGCGTTCTACTTGACCCGGCCGGCTCGCCACGGCTGATTGCGCGTTTGCTCGCCATGCATGGCGTGATCCGGCACCGCGGACCGGACGGCGAGGGTTTCCTGCTCTGCGACGACCGGGGCAATGTCACCCATGCGACGCAGCCTGACTCCTTGAATGCGACAACAACGGCCGCGCCTCGCGTCGGCTTTGCATTCCGCCGCCTCAAGATCTGCGATCTCAGCACCGCAGCCGACCAGCCGATGGGCAGCGCCGACGGAAAGACATGGATCGTCTTCAACGGTGAAATCTACAATTTCCGCGAACTGCGCAGCGAACTTGAGGCCAAGGGGCACGTTTTCCGCAGTCGTGGTGACACCGAGGTCATCCTCGCCGCCTTCGAAGAGTGGGGCGAAGACTGTTTCGCCCGGCTTGATGGAATGTGGGCCATCGTCATTCTCGATCTGCGCCGTAATCGGCTCGTGGTTTCACGCGACCGCTTCGGCATCAAGCCGCTCTACTGGACGATCGACGACAGCGGGGCTTTGCTGCTCGCCTCGGAGATCAAGCAGATCCTTGCCGCAGCCGAGGGGCGAGCGCCGCGCTCAAATCGTCCGCTGATCGCTGCGTTTTTGCGCGGCTCCCGCTATCCGGTTCTGGAGGAGACCTTCTTTGAAGGAGTCCGTTCGATTCCGCCGGCGACGTGGTGCGAGATCGATCTTGCCGCGCCGGCGGCGCCGCACTTTCGGCCCTTTTGGGCCCTCGAGGACTTTACCGCGGAGCGTAACCAGCTCTCGTATCGAGAAGCGGTCGAGCGGGTGGAAGAGGTTCTCGGTCATGCCGTCGCATCGCATTGCCAGGGCGATGTGAAAGTCGGCGCATTGCTATCGGGCGGACTCGATTCCTCGACGCTGGTCGGTCTTGCACACCGCCACGGCGCCCCCAAATTGCCGACCTATTCTCTGGGATACCGTGACGCCGCCCCGCAATTCTGCGAGATGCCATATGTCGATGCCATGGCCCGGCGCGACGGGATCGAGAACCATGAGACGACCATCGATGCGTCGTGGGTCGCAAGCAATACCGACCGCATTCTCTGGGCGCTCGAGGAGCCGCCGCTGGCGATGCCGGCATTTGCGCAGTACCGGATATTCGAGTTCTGCAGGGAGCATGGCGCAACCGTCATCCTTGACGGGCAGGGCGCTGATGAAATCACCGCAGGCTATTCCTACCATCAGCGTTTGTTCGTGAAAGACAGGCTGCTTCACGGCCGGCCGCTCGCGGCATATTCGGAACTGCACGCGATTGCGCAGCGTGAACAGCGGTCTGCCCCTGGCCTGTTCTACGAGCAGTTTGTCGCGCCGCGCTTTCGGGCTCGTCCGTCGTTTCCCTGGATCGCCGATGGTGGCGAGCGCGACGGCACTGCAGAGGCTGCTTTTGCGCGCCAGGATGTCGGCCGCGATCATTCTCTGGTCAATCGGCAGCTGTATTTCGACGTACGCTGGGGCAACGTCAAGATCGTGCTTGGCTATGGTGACCGCAACGCCATGGCGCATTCGATCGAAGTCGCGCGTGCCGTATTTCGATCGCGCTTTCGTCGAACTCATGTTTTCGCTTCCCGATGAGTTCAAGATCGGCAATGGCGATCGCAAGCGCGCGTTACGGGATGTCGCGCGCAACTATGTGCCGCCCGAGATCACCGAACGGTCGGATCGGATGGGATTTGGAACTCCGGACGAGGAGATGATCCGAGGGCCGCTAACTCACCTGGTCAAGGAGGCGCTGCACGATCCGCAATTTCGAGCCGCCGGATGGATCATGCCCGGGGAGGCCGACCGTCTGATGTCCGACTTTGAGGAACGCCGTCACCGGGATTACCGGGCGATCTGGCGGCTGTTTGTGCTGAGCCGCTGGGCCGCAAGGTTTGGTGTCAGCGAATAGCTGAAAGGTTCCGCCGGTCCGGTCGAAGCGCCCGCCCGGATGCCGTTGCTTGCTTGCACGGCGGCGTACCTATGCTAGAAATCGTCGGGCAAGGACCCCTTTTTTGCCGGAGTTGCATGGTGACTGGCCCCGCAGAGAATGAAGAGCACAGGAATTTGCTTGTCGAAACGGACGCCAGGATCCTGGAGTTGGTTCAAAAGGAATTGAGTCAGGAATACCTGCGGCTGATGACCCGCTCGATGCGGGCGAGCGCGCAGGACGCGGCAAATGATCCCACGTTGCCTCAGCCGCTGCGTGGTGCAGGCAAGCCTTAACGCAAGTAGCGGCGGATTGCCGCGAGGATACAGACATGTCCAAATCCGCGGTCGCCGCTGACGTCGTTGAACGGGTCGCAGCAAATGATGTCCTTGCATTCGACCATGTGGTTCGAAAGTCCGCGCCCTACCCGCACATCGTGTCGTCGCGGTTTTACACCGAGGCGTTTGCCGAGACCCTGCTTGACTGGCTGGAATCCCAGCAGGATTGGCACCTGAAAGAAGGGATTCTCTTCGAACAGTACGAACTCGGCTTCAGCCGGTTCACGCACTGCAAGGAAATTGAAGGGCTATGGGACGGAGCGGTCCTGGCGCGCCTGCGCGACGCCGTGACGCTGGCGATCGGACAACCTGTTTCGGGCCGAATCAATATCCACGCGCACAAGCTTGTGCCCGGGCAGTTCACCAACATTCATACCGACATGATTCCGGAAGAAACCCACCGCCTGGTCGTGCAGCTCAATCGCGGGCGCGCCGACGATTCGGGAGGGAACCTGATGCTGCTCACCGGCTCCCGGCCCGCCGACATGTCGGTGGTCTTCAAGCAAAACTCCAATTCCGCGGTCGGCTTCAAGCTCGGCGCGGAGTCGTTTCACGCCGTGGGCCGCGTCAAGGAGGGCACGCGCTTTACCGTCATCTATACGTTCCTCGCCGACTCGACGCCGGAGGGAAAATACAGGAACTTCGTTGCGTCCTGAGGATCGCCGTGAAGCTTATCCGGGAAGAACGCCAATCAGGTGCGGCACAGTGAATGCGAAGATCAGCCGCGACGCTGGAGGGGCGACGAAGATAACGAGCGCGCCCCAGAGGTAGGCCGGATTGACCCGACGAAGCGTCATCAGATCGTACGCGATCCCGGCGACCACGAACAGGTCAACGATGACGTAGTGGGCCTGGGGGCTGATATGGGCAATCCCCGGCAAGCGCTCGGTCACGGCGTCAAGCAGAGATACCGTCGCCAGAAACATCAAACGCTTGTGGGTCTCGTAGCGGTTGCGCAGCAGCAGGCCGGCGGTTGCGAACCCCGCGAACATGAACATGTCGACGTGCACGACGATGTAAAGCATGACATGGTCAATAACGGGCCTTGGCGGGCTCCTCCAGAAGCCACCAATCGCTGAAATGAGAGCAAGCCCGATCATGATGCAGGCGAGCACTAGGCCAACGACTCCAAGTCTCCGATGAATGTCTCTTCTTCCCGACGCCACGAGGACCGTCTGGGCCAGGAACAGGAGTATCCAGCAAGTGAACGCTGCGGCGTGCGCCTGCACCCAGAGCGAGGTCAATTCACTGGCCAGGTTGGTTCGCAGGAAGCTTGTGGTGAAGCCGACGGTCACCACGACGGCGATTGCGACCGCCATGCTTACGAAGAAAACGTGCTCAGTATCGCTTCGTCGGGTGGCGCCGGCATCAACGGGAATTGTCATCTACTTTTCTCGCCTCGATACGACCTGCGCCCGGTGGTATAGCGCTTCGCTCGCGGGTTTGCACAGGGCCGGCTTCCGGCGGGTAACACCGACAAGCTGGCCGATTGACCCTTCCCTCTGACCCTGTACTCTCGGATTTCTGAAGCACGCCAACCGGCAGCCGGGCGGACACCTGACGGGCAGGGGACAGCCCCGAACACTTGATGATTTGATGATCAGAAAAGCGATCGGTGGCTGTATCCCGGGGATTGATATGACCAAAGAGCAGGGCGTGGGCGACGACAGCCTCAAAGCGCGGAAGAGGGCGCGCAAGATCCTATTGTGCGCGACCGGCGCCTATGTGGCTTATGGATTGCCGCGGATCATTCTTCAGATGATTCGCCACATCGCCGATGACGTGCAGGTGGTGCTATCGCGTACTGCGGCGAAGATGGTCTCGCCTTATTCGGTCGAAGTCGCAAGCCGCAACCCGGTATTCGTTGAAGGCGAGGATAGTGCCGGCGGGGTATACGTTCCTCACATCGAACTTTCGCGTGGGGTCGACTGCATCGTCGTCTTTCCTGCGACCGTCAACATTCTGGGTAAGGTCGCAAACGGAATTGCGGACGAGTTGATCTCGACGCTGATTCTGGCTGCCGAAGTGCCGGTGATATTCCTGCCGGTTTCGAATGACGCCATGATCGATCATCCCGCCGTGCAACGAAACATCGAGACTTTGCAGCGGGATGGCTATCTGGTGCTAGCCCCCGTGCCGGGCCCAGAGGTGGCGACTCGGGAGGGAATGGAATTGATGGGGGAAGGCTTTCCGCTTCCCACGTTGCTGGTCCAGATGACGGCGGTCATTTCCGACGGCGGAGGGCGGGCGCGTGCGCGTCGCAATCCCCAGAAATAAAAATTCCTTTTGGAATCAGGTAATTGATGCGGGCGCGGGAACTGGCGCAAATTGGTCACAGTGGGGAGAAAAGGCCCCATTTGCCTGTTCAAATCTTGACTTGGATGGCCTGCTCCCTGATAAGCTTTGTTCACTCGGGCGTGATACGCGGTGCTGGCCCTACCGCGGTGGTTTTTTGTTGGTTCGGGGACTATGGCGGAACGTTACGTACGAAATCCGAAGATCGAAGAGGCTCCGTTGGGCAGCGACGTCATGCTGTTCGACCCGGCCAAATCGCAATTCTACGTGCTTAACTCTACGATGTCTTATCTGTGGCGGCACTGCGAGGGCGAATTCGATATGGAAGGGATTGTGAAATCCGTTCCCAAGGACTTTGCACTCTCTGAAGGGGCGCCGATTGCTGCAGATATGAAGGCTGGTCTCGACGAGCTTCTCGCTCTCGGGATGATTTCTAAGGGGTAGCCTGTCTTTACTAGAAAATGGGAACTGTCATGAACAAGCCAATCGATACGCAGAACACTGAAGCCCAGGCGCAGACTCTTCCGCGTTATGAGGCGCCGAAGATTCAGGCGATGAGCGAGAAGGAAATCCTGAATTCTTTCCAGATCACTCAGTCGATGGCTGGGTGGTGGACCAACCCGACCTGCTGATTTGGCAGGCCGCTGGGGACGACTGATTCCGGCCTTCCAAGGAAGGCCGGATGTGGTTTTCGGGAGTTCCCGCTATTGACGGGCTCGCGATCCCTGTGGATTTCAGTGCGCTCGGGAGTATTCCAGTGCACTCAAACCTGTCCAGTGCGTATGACTTTGGCCCCCGGTCGTTGACCGGTGGGGCGCGTCCGTGTCTCGATGACGTTCTGGCCTCGCTGCAGCAAGCGACTGCGGATAATGCGTTCGCGGCGTCGGCGGTGATGGTGGACAAGCGCATCACGGTCGAATGCGACGAAAAGGATTTTTTTCGGGATTTCTTCACAATGTTCGGCGGGCCTGAGCCTGTGGCGGGCCGGCTGCCGATACCATCGGATATCCATCTCGAAATTCATACGCGGGCGCGCACCGATTTCGGCTGGTTTCGAATGACGGGAAGCGATGATCTGCCGGTCGATGGCCGCGAGTTGAGTTTTGCGATCGAGCTCGAGCAAGGGCAGTTCGAAGTGCTCGAGATGAACGAGCCGGGCTGGCGGTGTATTGCCTTTCGCGGTTCCGATGTCCCGGCGTTCGCTTTCCGTGGCCGTGACTGTCTCTTCGCTTTGGACTCGCGCTGGCGTCTTTGCGTTATCTGGTACCTCTTCTGGCGCCTGCTGCGAATTCGTTCCGATGCCATTTTCTTCCATGCTTCCGCGCTTGGCATTTTTGGCGAAGGCACGATCTTCGTGGGACCGGCGGGTGGGGGGAAATCGACGACGGCTCTCACGCTCGCCGCACGAGGGCATAATTTTCTCAGTGACGAGATCGCGGCCTATCTGCCGGAGCGGGGCGAGTTGATACCCTTCCGGCGTCCGGTAGGGATCAAGCGGGGACCGCGATCCAGCGCCGTCGAACGTGTCCTGGCGCCCGAGGTTGCCGAGCGAATCGAGCGCGATGGATTTGCGCGCGTCGACATCGGCCAATTGTTCGCCGTCGAGGAGCCAAAAGCGGTTCCCCTGCGGCGGCTGGTATTTCTTCGGGGGTTTGCGGAACGGCCATCGATCAGGCGCATCACGCCGGGACGAGCGGAGCTGGTCGAGCTGCAGCCGCTGATGAGTTCCTTTCTAAACTCGTCGCATAGCCGCCGTATCTTCGAATTGACGCGTTTACTTTCTGGCGGCAAGGTTTATCAACTCAATCCGGGCGATCCGGATACCACTGCCGAACATGTTGAGGAGTTTTTTGCATGCGAAAGATTACAAGCGTCGTAGAGCGCTGCAACACCATCGCGACGTTCCGCCGCATCTGCGTCTGGTCGATGGAAACCACGGCGCGCTGGACGCCGATTACTCCCGAGATGGAAGTGAAAGTGACGCTCGGACGTCACATCTGGGAGTATGCGCAGATGGCGGATGCGCTTGGAAAGCGCACATTCGAGCTGCGTCAGCCTGAACACTACACGCTGCCGGCTGCCGAAGCCTATGAGGCGCTGATGAAGGATGTGGCAAAAACCGAAACCACGGCAGGCCGTATCGCGGCGTTCTATGATGGCATGATCCCGGGATTGCTCGCTCGCTTTCAGAATTATATCGCCGCGACCGATCCCATCCTTGACGAACCGACCGTTGCGATCATGGAGCGAATTGTGACGGACCTTCAACGGCAGTTGAAGGACATCGAGACATTGCGTGGTGAAGTGACCTTGGCCAAGGGCGCCGGAGCGCCGATCGCGGCTCGCGAGAAGGCGATCGATACCATCCTGGCCGAACAAAAGGTGGCAGCATGAACGAGATCGGATATTACAAGGTCGATGAGCTGGTGCTTCGCGAGCCGCCGGCCCGCGACGCCTGCTTCAAGGTCGTGACCCGCGACGTGGACATGCACGAGGTTGGCGACATGTCCAACACGGCCAAGCGCGAGATCCTGCATCGTCACATGACCAATGAAATGACCAGCGTCGATATGGCGGCCGTTTGCGTCGCCGAGTTTCCGGACGCGCCATGGGAATTGCGAATGGAGCTGGCGCGGCAGGCATGGGACGAAGCCCGGCACGTCCGCGTTCTCTATCGTCGTCTGAAGGAACTCGGAGGCCACAAGGGAGAGTTTCCCATCACGACGCTGGAGTGGGATATCACTTGCGCCTGCGATAACCTGGTCGGGCGCATCACGATCCAGAACCGCACGCTCGAGGCGGGGGCGATGGATGTGATCGGCCTCATCACCCAGACGATGCGAACAGCAGGCGACACGACCACCGCCGATATCCTCGACGGCATCAACACCGACGAGATTCAGCATGTGCGGTTTGCCAACCGGTGGATCAAGAAGCTAGCGCAGAAGAACCCTCGCGTGCTGATGCAGATGGCGGCCGCCATCCGCTTCGTCGCCGACGCCAACGCCAAATTCCAGATCAAGGAGGGCGGAGAGGTCAATGCGGTCGGCACGCAACTCGCGTCACCTGAGAATCGTATTCCCGCGATCAATGTCGGCTTCCGTCAGCTAGCCGAATTCTCCGAAGACGAAATCCATGAGATTCTGCGCCAGGCGGGATTCCGTACCCTGGTTCCGGAGAAAGCGGCATGACCATGGATCCAAAGCTGTTCGCCGAGGGTCCCAAGCGGGATGCGCGGTTCGACGTCAGGGAGAAGTGGGCCGAGATGGACAACCTTCCGGCCAACCATCCCGACATGAGCCTGGAATTCCTGACCCGTCAGATGAACGAAGAGCTGAACAGCATGGAAATTGCTGCCAGCAATCTCGTCGACTTTCCCCAGGCGCCGTGGGCATTGCGGATGTCGATGGCTCGCCAGGCCGCCGACGAAGCCCGTCACGCCATCGCCTTCCGGCGCTTGCTGGAAGAACGCGGCGGCAGGGTGGGCCAGTTCCCGGTGATCAATTTCCAGTATCGGATCATGATGGCGATTCCGTCCTTGATAGGGCGGCTGGCTGTTGCCAACCGAAGCTTCGAGGCTTCGGGTATTGACGCCATCACCGACGGCATGAATTCGGAGATCCGCAAGGATGACGCCGAGTTCATTGCGCTTTTTGATCAGCAGCTTGCGGATGAGGTGCAGCACGTGCGCTTTGCCAACGTCTGGATCAAGAAGCTTGTCGCCGACGAAGGCCCCCGCACCATGATGGCGCTTGCAAGGGGCATCGCGCAGGGCGACGCCGCTTTCAAGGAGGTCGTGGGCGAAAAAAATATGGTGAGCTATCCGGTGTCGGAAGCCGTCCGCCGTGAGGCGGGGTTCACGGAAGAAGAAATTCAGACTGCAAATTCTTTCGTCGCCCAATCGTGAAACAGGCCGCCCTCGCAATCGAGTTGCCTTCGGCGGCCGAACTTGAGGCCGTTGCAGCGCTCTGGAAACGCGAGCGGCGGGAGTTTGAGACGTCTTTTGGCGGGACCAGCATGCTTCCGGCGATCGCGCCGGGACAGGCGGTCGTCGTTAGATGTGGGCTTGAGCCGGCGGTTGGGGATGTCGTTCTATTCCGCTCCAACAGCCAGATCATGGTCCATCGCGTAACCGCACGGGCGGGACCATGGCTGATGACGTGGGGCGACGCGAATTGGCTGCCGGATGAGCCGGTGGAGGTGAGCGAGGTGATTGGGGTGCTTAGTGACGTTGGGCCGGGTCCGCGAACCTTGTTTCGCTGGGCCTTGCCGCGCATTTTTGCGACCAGGCTGTGCCCGGTGGAACGCTTGACGCCCCGCATCAGGCTCGCCTATCGTGTGCAATCTCTGTTTGGGCAGGGAGTTTTGGCCTTTTCCAAAGTCGCCTTTAGCGCGTTGCGCCGCCGACTATCGCCAAACTGACGGGAACCAACATGTCCAGCATCAACGATCTGAGTGTGGAATCACTTGGCGTTCGGGCTCGTATCAACGAAGCAGGTTGGCTCAATTCTCCGCTGTTCGATGTTTTCCTCCTGATAGCAGCGCCGCTGGCGACGTTACCGATTTTTGTCGGCATCTATTTGCGTATTCCGATCCTGGCCATCGGCGGCGCATTGGGGTTGGCATTCATTCACTATGCGTCCACGATTTCGTTTTTTTTCTGGAATGAGAACAAGGCCTATTACCGATCGCGCTGGCTGGCATTCTTTGGCGGACCCGCTCTCATCGCGGTCGTTTACTTCATAGTGATCGGCTTTCAAGTCCCGTATATCGTTCAGGTCATCGTGTTTGTCTGGAACACCTGGCATGTCTCGCGCCAGAATTGCGGAATTCTGTCGCTCTATCGCAGCCGTGCCGGCGTCTCTGATCAAACCCAGAAAAACGCGGCCAACAACGCAATCATCGCGGTCAGCTTCTTCCTGGCGTTCTGGAACATCAATACCCATGAAGAAATGATGGGTTTCTTCGGTTGGTTCTCGAAGGACCTGTTCTGGATTGTGAAGATCCCGCTCGGCGTCATCGCGGCATTTTACCTGGGGCGGCTTGGCGTTGCCCTGTACCGCCGCAACACGACGATGGGCCTGCCGGAAGGTCTGTTCCTGGCCGCCAGCCTTGGATTCTTCTATCCATATCTCTTCATCAAGGATTCCGGATACGCAACGCTGGCGATGCTGCTGCCCCACTACGTGCAGTATCTGGCGCTGGTTTGGATGCTTCATCGGCGGAAATTCGGGAGCGCCAGCGAGGGGGCGCCGCTGGTGCTGCGGAAAATGAGCGGCAACCTTCACATCCTTATTCCGGCATTTTTGGCTTTCGCCGCGTTCATGTATTTGCTCCGCGACGTCACCGTAAGTGCCGGCCATGAGCCATATTTCGAGATCATGTACCTGTTCGTTGCGCTCGAGCACTTCTATCTTGATGGTTTGATCTGGTCGTTCAGGCAACCGCATGTGCGCCGAACCATGCTTCCCTACCTCGTCAGGCGTCCGGAAAAGGTATCGTCGTGAACGTGGTGATGCTGTCATTGACCTGGCCGGCCTGGCTGGAGTGGCTGGTTTCGAGAATTGAATATTTTGTGTTGAATACGCCGTTCTTGCGCGATGTCAGCAAGCTGGCACTCGTTCTCGCGGTTACCGTCCTGCTTGAGATCGCCTCTCGCAAGAACTGGAAGGTTCGCTACGGCTCTCGGGCCTTCCGGGTCGATTTTCTCTATTTCGTTTCTACTACGGCGGCTTTTATCACGTCTTCTTCTTCACCTGGCTCTATATGGCCCTCAACAGCCTCGTGGTCGCCTATGCCCCGTGGATGAAGTTGAACCTGCTCTCGTCGATGTCTCCCGTCCTGCAAGTCATCACGATGATCATGGTCGCGGAGTTCGTAGGTTATTGGAGCCATCGGTGGCGGCATTCCAATCCCTACCTGTGGGCGTTTCACAGCATCCACCATTCGCAGACGACGCTCACGGCGGTGACCAACTATCGCTTTCACTTCGTGGACGAGACGCTGCTCCGGCTTTGGTTGTTTATTCCTTTTCAAATACTCGGCACGGGGCTGACCTTGTGGCTGTGGGTCGATTTTCTGATGGCGTGGCTCCTGCTTGCGCAGCATTCGGACTGGAACTGGTCTTACGGGCGGCTCGGCCGCATCCTGGTCAGTCCACGCTTCCATCGAATCCATCACGCCAAGGACCAGAAGTTGCACGACTGCAATTATTCGATGTTGTTCTCGTTCTGGGATGACCTGTTCGGTACAGCCAATCGAACAGCGCCGGTTCCCGTCGAGCACGGAATCGGCGGCGATCCGGTGCCGAGAGCGTCGTTGGCCAGTTCACCTATCCATTCGTTGAAATTGCGCGAACTCATTCGCCAGCGCTTCGGGGGCACGCCCGCGGTGCCACCAGCAACGCCGGCAGAGTGACGCGGGTCCCACCCGAGCTGTGGCCTATCGTCTGTCGCCTTGCGACGTCTCATAATTGGCCACCGCGCGGTGACACCGAGA
>CAVSXQ010000028.1:0-63956 GCA_963731915.1 uncultured Alphaproteobacteria bacterium | reverse complement strand
GCGAACCGCCGGGGCGTGCCGCGCATTTTTGACTTCGCTTTCGGCCGGCTTCGCCACGCAAATCCGGCAGCCATCACGACAGGCAACGGCCCGTGGGATAACCGAATTGGTCTTGCCACTTCCGCTTTAGGCACCTAACGGACATCGGTCCGGCTATGGTCGGCGCCCGTTGTTGGGGGTAAAGCGACCTAGCCGTTGGTTACCGACTGATGTCCCCTTTTACCCCAGGCGGACATTGATCAATTGCGAGTTCGCATTTCATCTCAATTTTTTGAATAGCTCGAGCCAGCGTTTCTCGCGCGGACTAGTTGGCTCTCCTTCAAAATCCAAGCAACTTCGCCGTTGCAGTCAAATGGTGGCTGCGCGTCGAGCGTTTCGAATTCGATTGTCTCGTCGATGGTTAGGCCGGGCAAGCGGCGCCGGCGCTTTGGAAGCCAATTCTTGGGAAATACGACGTCGTCAAAGTCGCTTGGCCGGGAGCACGGCATGCAAATCCCCCCAAACCCAAAAACCATGAAGGCACTTCCAATACAGCCGAAGTTTTTGGTTTTAGTGGGGCAATATCACGCGGCAGGTAGGGGCGATAAGTACCCGAAAGTGAGACGGTCGCGCGGTGGGTTGTGCGGGCTTGCCCGATTGACCCGTTCCAGAGACCAAGTCCAATCGGAACTGGACGAGGCACGTATGCCGCGCATGGGTCGAAATTCCGAGCGCTCTAGCGGTCTTGAGGTCGACCGCCTTTGGGCGGTTTTTTCGCCCTAGGATTTTGATTGCGATGTCCGCTTTTGGCACTTAGCGGACATTGATCCGGCGATCGTCGATGTCCGCTTCCGGGGGTAAAGCGGACATCAGCCAGCGATTGCCGAACAAGCGCAATTAGTCACGCACTAGGCCAGAACTGATGGATCGCGAAACCGCACTGGAGAAGGCCAAGGCGCTACCAAGGGCCGCAGGATCGCGCTGAGGAGTCTTCGCATGGACGATGAAACAGAACGGCCCCGATGTGAGGAGGAGGTCGGGGCCGTCCCTTGCCGACTCTGGGCTGTGGGCAGACAGGGTAAGTCGGCTTCCGAATGAAAACACCGCCTGCTTCTTACCGCAACCGGTAAGCAGCCCTGACGGGCTTTAGCGAGTCACTGAAAGTCGCTTGCGTGAGAGCTAGGTGTATAGCCGCCACCGCTTTAAACTCACGTGTGAGTCGCGCTGAGTCACTGAGCGGCAATCTGTGTCTGCAAGTTCACAAACTGGCGTAGCCAACCGCTAGATGGCTGATTAGGGGCGCCATCTGGGTCCCGATCCCAAATCCGATTGCGATCCCGATAATCACCAGCGATATGACGATCACAAGCACGTCGATCAGCAGCCGCTGGGGTATGCGTTTCCTTTCGAGTTGTTGGGTCATGGCTTGGTCCTCCGCACCTATTCTGGGGCGGAAGAGCAGCAGGCGGTGTGATGGCGTTCACAAGCTACGGGCGCTCGCAACATCGTGACTGGAATAGCTCAACAATTCGGGATGCGAATGCCCGTGCGTCGCCGACGGCGCCGTGCGACCAATCCGTTTAAGAGCGGCATCCAGGCGGCTCAGGCCGTTTTCCCTCTTGATGCTGAGCGCGCTGAAACGCGGTTCAGTCCATCCCGAGAGCAATCCCGACCCCGATGATCGCTAGCGATATGACGATCACCAGCACGTCGATCGTCAGCCGAGTGGGTATGCGCTTCGCAAGTTGGGGCATGGCTGGTCCCTCCGCGATCCGTATTGCGCTGGAAGAGCGCGAACGGATGTGAACTAGTTCACATGCCCGGAGGATTACTGGGAGGATGGCTCGCCCCATCGTGACCGGTTTTGGGTGCTCCGGGGCGCTTCGCGATTGAGCCGGCGGGAGTCAACTGGCGCGGTCGACGAAGGATGCCACCGATGCCGCAACTCATGCCGCTCACTGGCGATCTACGAAGGAGCATCTTTTGGAAGGAACCGTCTGGGTCTACGGTTTCTGGACCGGAATCAATTACGTTGCCGCGGCTAGTGGTCAATCACCGGCGAAAATCCATATGTCGGCGATAGTGGCCGAAGTCGAAAAAACATGCGCTCAGCAACCATCGCAAACATTAGCCGGCGCCGTATGGGCCACGTATCTTGGGTCTAAAAAGTAGCTATCCCGCGACCCTAAAATCGAGAAACGCCCGCCGGGCGCCCATCATGCGCGACAGCACGATTTCAGCCACGCCGGGATCAGGTCGACCGGAGTACGGTAGAACTCCTTACTGTCCACGTCAGTAACTCGCACGGCACCTCCCCTCGAAAGCAGCTCAGGACGGACGATGCAAAACTAGCTAGCGAGACTATCAGCCTTATCGATCGCGATTTCTGTGTCTTCGAGGATCATGCCACCCTGGTTTTTGAAATCTTCGCCGATGACGAGATCAAAATTGAAGTAGGGCATTGGAACCACCTGCCAAGTTTTCAACTGACGAAAACTAACATTAAGTCGGTTGGTTCCCTCATTACAACTCTACTCTTGCTTTTGATTGTGTGGCGTATTGCGTTTTGGCATCGTGCACATCATTCAGGGTCTGTTTCGGTTTATTCATCGGCGGGTTATCATTGGTCTCTCTTTTTTCGACGTTGGTCATTGTTCCATTTTCAACCCTGTGCAGGCAGCCGCAGCCGTTAAGTTTTTGTTAACCTTGCCGTAGCAAGACTTCGAGCGTCATCGAAAGGAGGACTGTCATGCCAAACGTGGAAGAAAAAATTCGCGAACGTGCCTACCACCTCTGGATCGCCGATGGTCAACCTCAGGGCCAAGCGGACATTTATTGGCTGAATGCTCAGCGGGAAATTCTGACAACGTCACTTGAGGGTTCAAGTACCGCGCACATGGATTTGGTATCGGCCACGCCGAAGCCCGTAAAAAAGGTGAAGGTCACCCGCTCCGGGAAAAGCAAAACCCGCGCTGCATAGTTCCGCCCGAGCTACGGGACAAAAGCATAACTTTAACGCCATGTGCACCCGAGGACGGGATCCTTCCTTGGTCAATTTCCAGGTTTGTCGCGCTGTAGCAGCCTAGGATCGTGCTGCGAGGCATGTGTCCGGTTGTGGGACTTAGCGGACATGCCGATCCTTCCGCCCGATGTCTGCTTTTGGGGGTAAAGCGGACATTCCGCAGCCGAGCCGTCAGGTCCGCTTTTGACCCGAAGCGGACATTGGCGCTGGCCGAACTGTGGCGGGATTTGTGATATGCTCCGTCTGTTGGCGTCAGGGGGCGATGCAATGCGGCGACGAGAGTTCATCAGTCTTCTCGGCGGAGTAGCGGCCAGTTGGCCGCTCCCGACGATTGCGCAGCAACCGTCCGGAAAGGTGTGGCGGGTAGCCTGGCTTAGCCCGGCATTCGCGGATACTCCCATTGACAAGGAGATAAACGAAACGTTCCGCTCAGAAATGCGGCAGCTCGGTTACGTCGAGGGCAAGAACCTTATCGTTGATAGCAGATTTGGAGAGGGGAATATCGAGCGCTTACCTTTTTTGACGAGCGAGCTCATTGCGCTACGTCCGGACGTTATTGTTGCCATAGCGACACCCGCCATCGCTGCAGCCCAGCGCGCCACGTCGACCATTCCCATCGTAATGGCGCCGGCTACCGATCCGATTGGCTCGGGCTTCATCAAAAGTTTGGCTTACCCCGGAGGAAACATTTCTGGCGTTGCAAACATGTACGGCGATGCGCTCGGTAAGTCGGTCGAGCTTCTTCATACGATCCTGCCCGCTGCAAAACGCATCGCCGTCCTTTTGTCCAGCAACCCGAACCACCCGCAGCAATACACATTGGTGGACGCAGCCGCCAAAGCCTTAGGCCTCATGGTCATTGCGATCATGGCTGCAACGCCTGCCGATCTCCCGCAAGCCTTTAAGGAAATGCGACTGCAAAACTGCGATGCTCTCTTCGTCCTTGCCGATCCTATTCGACCGACAATTCCTTCGTTGGCGAACGAGGCGAAAATTCCGGCAATCTATCAAATCAGCGCCTACGTAGACATGGGCGGCCTCGCGAGCTACGGCGCCGCGCTGCCGCCGATGTTTCGCAAAGCTGCGCAATACGTCGACAAGATCTTCAAGGGAGCCAGTCCGGCCGAACTTCCGGTCGAACAGCCGGTTGTTTTCGAACTGGCCTTGAACCTGAAAACGACAGCGGCGCTTGGCCTGAGTATTCCAGTTGCTGTTCTTGCCCGCGCTGACAAGGTAATTGAATGAGGCGCGACTTCCCTTCTGGCACGTCCTACAACCCTCTTGGCTCTGGCAGATCACGTAATCGATAAGTCCTGCGATGTCTGATGTTGGCACTTAGCGGACATGACGTTCCAGCCTGCCGATGTCCGCTATTGGGGGTAAAGCGGACAAGGTCCGGACATCGCGGGATGTCCGCTAATGACCCAAAACGGACATGGCGAACTTTTGTGAGCGCGTGGGAAAACATCGACGCGGTGGGCGAAACTGCGGCTACAGCCCGGACTCGATAGTCCGGAGCAGCCGGAAGCGCATCTTGTCGTCATTACTCGTGAGCGAGATCACGAAACGCACCCGCCCGTGGCCTGAGGTGTCGGCATAGCCCGCGAGCGTGCGGACCCCCTCCATGCTGCCGGTCTTGTTCATTCCGCCGTCATGGCCGCGGAGCAGGTCAGCGTGGGGCGCGAAGAGCTCGAGCACTTTGGCGAGGCCGCGGGCGGTAAAGTGGTTGTTGCGGCTGATGCCCGAGCCCTCCTCGAGATGGATGGCCGCGGCGAGACCGTGCGCGGCGAGCATCTCGTTCGCGACCTGGAGCGACTTCTCGAGGCTAACTGGCCCGCCCAGGCGGTGTCCGCCGATCTCCAGGAAGACCTGGTTGGCGATGTAGTTGTTCGATACGCGGAGCAGCTCGACGAGGATCTCCGAAAGGGTACGCGACTGTCGGTGAATGTAGACCGGCTCCAGTCCCTTGGGTACGAGTCCGGTAGAGATCTTGCCCTTCACGCTGCCGCCGGCCCGCTCGATGAACGCCGCGATCAGCTCGCCGGCATATTGCAGGCTCACCATGGGGTCCTGGCTCAGGCTGATGCGGCCGCTTCCGTTAGGGCCCCGCAGCCGGAACTGGTTGATCGCGAGCGGGGTGATCGGGGTCTGCTTCTCGGCGGAGCGCACCTTGTTGCCGCTGCGCACGGCGTAGACAGTGTTGAAATTCACCGCCAGCGCGGAGTTCAGCGCATTGTAGGCCTCGTCGGTGTCCTCGATGCCCGGGATGCGGAGGTTCGAAGGGTAGTAGCTCGCGTCCAGCACGATGCCTGCGATCGGCTTCTTGCCGACCGCCGCGACCAGCTTTGTCGCGAGCGGCGCCAGCTCCTCTGAAATCAGGAAAGGATCGCCGCCTCCGCGCACGTAGAGCACCCGCTTGTCGTCGAGGTAGAAGCGGGTCTTGAAGCGGTAGTCGCCGCCAAGGACCTCCATCGCCAGCCAGGCCGTCACGATCTTGGTGACTGAGGCCGGGACGAAAGGCTCATCAGTGTTCTGGGCCACCAACTCGTTGCCCTTGGCGTCCATCACGAGCACCAACCCTTGCGGAGCGAGGGCCGCGACGTTCTCCTTGACGCCGGCCAGAGCCGGGGCGGGTAGCAGGAGCAAAGCGAGGGCGAGCGAGCGAGACCACATGGCGACTCCTGCGCGGGCGCAGCGTCTGCAAACTTCGGACCTATGCTAGTGATACTCCTGCTTATGGCATAAAGCGGACTTGGCGATCCAGCCTGCTGATGTCCCTATTGGGGTAAGAGCGGACATGGGTCGGACATCGCGGGATGTCAGCTAATGACCCAAAGCGGACATCGCCTCCTAAGTCAACGGAGCGCTTGCTTTTGTATGATGCGGGGAAGGACGACCCTGAACTCGGTGAAGTCGTCCAGCTGGGTGTCAAACTCGATCGATCCCGCATGTTGCTTGACGATGATGTCATAGCTCAACGAAAGACCAAGCCCCGTTCCCTCTCCGGGCGGCTTGGTTGTGAAAAAAGGATTGAATATCCTGTCCTTGATCTCCGCGGGGATGCCGCCGCCATTATCTCTGATCCGGATCTCAACCCGATCACCGCCAATATTCTTTGTTGATGCGGTGAGAGTGGGCTCGTAATCCTTGCCCAGTTCCGCATTTCGCTTGATGAGCGCATACAAGCTGTTCGAGACGAGGTTCAGAATTGCCCGCGTCATATCCTGCGGATACATATCTAATTCGCCTGCTGCCGGATCAAAAGATCGTTGCAAGTTGACCTCGAAATCTTTCTCTTCCGCGCGCGCCCCGTAGTAAGCCAGATTGAGGCTGTCCTCGATGATGGCGTTGATATTCGCCGATCTGCGCTCTCCGGAACTTTCTCGAGAATGCATCAACATGTTCTTGACGATCGAGTCAGCGCGCTTGCCGTGCTGCTGGACCTTGTCAAGGTTGCCCTTGAGCATGCCCGTAAGCTCATTGACATCGACGCTTAGTCCCTCGCTCAAGTCAGCCTTGCGCAGCGTTTCCTGCAGTTCATCAATCAGCTCGGTTGAAAGCGCGGAGAAATTGTTGATGAAATTGAGCGGGTTCTTGATCTCGTGCGCAATGCCGGCAGTAAGTTGACCGAGCGAAGCGAGCTTCTCGGTTTGGACCAGGCGGTCCTGTGCGTTGCGCAAATCCTCAAGTGATATAGCCAGTTCGCGGGTACGAGCCTCCACACTTTCGAACAAGCGAGCATTCTGGATCGCCAGCACGGATTGGGCCGCGAACGTCTGAAGCAGATCAACGGTATGCTTGGGAAATTCGCCCAGCCGCCTGCGCCGGACCACCAGCGCGCCGACGACTGTGCGGTCGGCACCCAGAAGCGGTACAATCAGCAAGGCTCGGAATCCTGCACGAACGATGACATCCAAGACCGATTTCGGATCTTCCTGAACGTCAGAAATCTGAATAGGCATCCTCTTCAGCGCCGCATCGCCGATCGCTGTCTCGCCGATGTGGATATGACGATCCTTGATCTCGGCGATTATCCTGTCGTCCATCCCACAGGTCGCGCGAAGTCGAAACTCCTGACTTTTCACGTCGAACACATAGATCGTCCCGGCGTCGGTTCCGGAGAGCTGAGTTGCTTTGGTGACGATAGCGTACAGCACGGTCTCAAGGTCTATTGTGGAATTGACCGCCTGGCTCACCTCGCCGAGCGCGCGCAGCTCTTCGACCGACTGCGCGAGCTCCGCCGTGCGCTCTTTGATCTGATACTCGAGCCGTTCAGCCGCGTGCGCCTTTTCTTCAAGCAGCTCGTCGCGCTCCAGAGTGTTCTTGCGGAAGATTTCGACGGCTCGTCCCATGTAAGTGATTTCGTCCCTGCCGGAAATATCGATCGGGCTGTGGTGATTGCCACCGGCAATTGCCAGCATGCCGTCGCTCAAACGCATCAGACGGCGAATGATATTGCGGCCGACATAGAGCCAGACGATCAAGATAGAGCTGAGCAGGCTCAAGATCGCAAACGAGAGGAGGGCTTGGGCGCTCAAGCGCTGAACGGAAAGGGCATCCTTGGCCGATGCACTCACATCGGCTTCGGCCTCCGATACCAGACGATCGACCGCCGCAGTGAGACGGACGGACACATCGACATTTTCGGAGATCAGCTTTTCAGCATTGGCGACCAGATCCAGCTCCCGGCCGCGGATAGCGAGTACGGCATCCGTTCCGATCGCGAGGGTGCGAACGCGTTCTAGCAGTTCGACAAAGACGGCACCGAGCTTCGGATCGAGATCTTTCGCTTTTGCATCAAGGTCAGCCAGGCTTCGGCGCAACCGGAACTCGACCACAGGAAGCCGCGCCTTTTCACCGATAGTCGTAGCCTGAACGAGTTGATCGACAATGGCAGACAAGCTGCGTTGCGAAGTCTGTGTGGCTCGGTCAAGAACAATAGCTGCTGCGAGATCGCGACCGGCTTGCACATTCGGCTCGGTATCACGCTTGCGTGCTTCTTGAAGCCCGCGGCCAACCTGCATTTCCATGACCTCCAGCCATGGCGCAAATAGTCGCTCCGCCTCCGTGCTGGTCTGGAAGAGCGCTTGCAGCAACGCGGAAAGGTGCTCCTTGGTTTTGAGCCGCAGCCCCACCAGCTCTTCAAGTTTGGCCAGATTGGATCGCAAGGCTGCGACCAGCTCCTCAATCTTGGTCGTCGCCTCGCCGGCCGTCTTTGCCCGCGATATCTCGTTCAGGCCGATGATCAGTTGATTGATTTCCGGTCGCATCCGGTTCGATATCTCGTCATGCTCCTTTGTCGTCGTAGCAGCGAGCAGGGCGGGAGCCGATGCGATCAGGCGATCAACTGTGCGGGAGATTCCCAACGAGCTGACAACCTGCGGCACGCGGGCGTCGATCGACTCGATCCGTTCGCCGACCTCGCGAAACGCATAGATACCCAAGCCGGCGGCCAGCACGGCGAAGGCGCTAATCCCGAAGAATGCGAGCAGCAGCCGCCCGCGTACCCCAAGATTCCATGCCCCCCGTATTGAAACGTCTGTTATTTGCGTTTCTAATGCCCCCACACGGTCCACCGGCAATTCGGTAAAATCCCACAATAGCAGAACTCAGCCGATAGTTTCATCAAACCAGGGTCCGGAAAACGTGAGTTTTCGCGGGTCGGCGAAAGAAAACAGGCCATGAGGCGGAGGGATATTCTCGCAGGAGCCGGATCTTTGACTGTCGGCGGGGCTCTGAGCTTTCCAACGCCGGCGATCGCACAAAATATCAGGCAGCTGAAGATGGTGACCGACTGGCCTGCGGGGTCGCCGGGACTTCAGTCCAGCGCGGATCGTTTGGCGCAAAGGATCGGCGCCGCGACCGAAGGACGGATCGACATCAAGGTGTTTCCGGCCGGCGCGCTTGTCCGCCCATTGGAGACCTTCGATGCCGTCGGAGATGGTGTCGCTGATATGTACCATTCGGCCGAATATTACTGGCAGGGAAAGTCACCGGCGTTCAATCTTTTCGCAGCTGTCCCGTTCGGATTCACTGCAAACGAGCTGTTTGCCTGGGTGCAATTTGGCGGTGGTCAGGACTTGTGGGACACGCTCAGCGGGCAGTTCAACATCAAGCCATTCCTGTGCTGCAACACCGGCACGCAGATGGGCGGTTGGTGCACCCGCGAGGTCCCATCGCTGGAATTGTTGCGCGGTCTACGTTACAGGATGCCGGGGCTCGGGGGCGAGGTCCTTAGGCGGTTGGGCGCCATCGTCGTAAATGTGCCGGGCAGCGAAATTGTGTCGTCACTCAAATCTGGCGCCCTCGAAGGAAGCGAGTGGGTGGGGCCATGGCCCGACATGGCGATGGGTCTCCAGAAGGTCGCCAGCTACTACTACTATCCCGGCTTCCAGGAGCCCGGCACCGGCATTACGCTAGGCATCAACAAGCGTGTTTGGGAGACCTTCGACTCCGGCGTTCGGAGGGTCATTGAGGAAGCAACTGCAGCCGAATACACGCGCTCTCTGGCAGAGTTTAACGCCAACAACGCGCTGTGGCTCCGCAAGCTGCGTGAGGAAGGCACCGTCAAGATCCTGAAATTCGCCGACCCAATTCTGAAGGAGCTTTACCGCAACAGCAAGGACGTGGTCGCCGAGGCCGGTACTGGGGACAATCTTTCGAAGAAAATTTACGCGAGCTATCAGCAGTTCCTTCCGTCAATCATAGACTGGAGCGACATCGCCGAGGGCGCCTTCCTGAACAGCCGCAGGCTCGCTTGATTTATTAGTCTCGCGGACTTCAGGCAGTCAGCCAATGCAGTGCGGCCGATGCCGCCGGTTTACGTAAAGACGCAGAGGCGAATCGCGAGGCAGGCACCCGAGGCAGCATGCGGTTTGTACCAACAAGGACGGGTCGAGGTTGGACCGACGTCTGCTGTTGGCACTTAGCGGACATCGCGAGCATTAGCGCCAATGTCCGCTTTCGGGGGTAGAACGGACATCCATTGGCGTAACCGAATTGGCGATCGTAACCGAATTCGGTTTGCCGCTAACCGAATTCGGCCAACGAGCCGCAAAGGACCGTCTAGGACTTCTCCGCATTGTCAAAAACGGAGTTGTTCAAATATGGACAACAACGAAACCAGCACCGGCTTTGTAAGACTTTCCGGCATTCTTGCGCCGCGCGGGCCGATCCCTGTCAGCAAGTCAACCTGGTGGGCGGGAGTGAAAAGTGGCCGATACCCGAAGCCGGTGAAGCTAGGGCCGCGGATCACCGCTTGGCGCGTGGAAGATATTCGGTCGCTCATTGAGAAGCCGAGCGCATGAGCCGCAATCGCCGGGCAGACTGGCGACGGATCAAGGGCAAGTACAGCTACACCGCGAAGAGGCGGCGCGGGCGCTCAATGTCCACCGCAACACCGTGCGCAATTGGGTTCGACGCGGCGGCCTATCTGCCATGACCGGATCTCGACCGCATCTAATTCTCGGGTCGGTGCTAGATTGAATTCCTCCAGGCAAGGCGGCTTGCACTAAACGCAAATGCGGCATTGGCAAGTTGTATTGTTTGAAGTGCCGCGCACCGCGAAGACCCGTCCCGGACTTGATTGAGCATCGTCCAATGGCGTCCGGCCGAACGCGAATAGTAGGTATGTGCTCGACTTGCGAAAGGCTGATGCATCGCTTTGTCGCGAACCGAAACCTGGAAGCGTCGCTCCGCGAATTCGGTGTTCATCCCGGACCAGCGCACGGGAGCCTAGTTGATACGCGCTATCTCAGTCTGGATTGTCACTCTGGACCACCGGAAACGGATGCGATGAAACACAACGAACAAAACGAGCGGATCAAGCGTGCCTACAGGCTCCACCTAAAGGCAGCCCGCGGGCTCTCGGATGCCAGCATTGACGTTGCCAGCGCTGCCATTCACCGCTTCGAGGAATCCACCGTCTTTCGGCCCTTCAAAAAGTTTCACTTTGAGCAAGCCATTGCATTCCGCCGCCGGCTGGATGATGCCCGGAATGAGCGAACGGGCAATCCACTAAGCAAGGCCACCGCGCTCCAAGTCCTGAATGCATTGCGCGCGTTTTTCCTTTGGCTGGCGGAACAGCCCGGTTACCGCAGTCGGATACGGTATTCCGATGCCGATTATTTTCGGCTTTCCGAAAAAGACACGCGCGTTGCAAAGGCGACCAAGGCCCGGCCGGTGCCGACGCCGGAACAGATTGAAAGCGTCCTAGAGCGGAGTCCAGTGGCCACCGTCATAGAGCGCCGCAATCGGGCAATCGTTGCCTTCACTTGGCTTACTGGCGTTCGGGATGGCGCGCTGGTGACGCTAAAGCTGAAGCACGTAGACCTTGCGAAGCAATTGGTTGACCAAGACCCGCGGGAAGTCAGAACGAAGAACAGCAAGCAACTGCGAACCACGTTTTTCGGTGTCGGCTGGCTCCGCCCAGCGTATCGTGGCGGAATGGATCGCGGAATTGCGGCGGGATCACCTGTGGGGAAATGACGATCCGCTTGTTTCCCGCCACCGCGATCGGGCAGAACTCGGAACAGCAATTCGCGGCGGTCGGATTGGCGCGCGCACATTGGGCGACCGCCGATGCCGTGCAGAAAATCTTCAAGCAGCTATTCGAGGGTGTCGGCCTGCACGGATTTAATCCACACAGCTTTCGTCATGCGCTAGTGGCGCTTGGGGAACGGACTTGTCGAAGCCCGGAGGACTTCAAAGCGTGGAGCCAGAACCTGGGTCATTAGGGAGTGCTAACGACGTTTTCCAGCTATGGGACCGTTTCCGAGCAGCGGCAGGCCGAACTAATCAAGACCTTGGTAGCGCGCTCGGAGCAGGAAATCGATTCCACTCTCGCCGAGAGAGTCGTGCAGGCGGTACGGAGAGAATTGTCGAATACCTAGGGGCTCATGCCCTATTCGGTCGCCGGGTCAGTAATTGAATCCTTCGATCTGGATTCACGTTGGATACGATGATTGACGTTGGCCGGCCGATAATCGATTTGAACACGTTGGTGATGCCGCAGTTGGGATGCAGCCAAATGCGCATGTCTTTTCGGTAGTCTACAAATATTCCGTTGAAGTACCGCATCAGAAAGGACCGAACGTCCTCTAGCTCGTTGTCCCGAATGTTGGGGGGTACGTTGCCCACCGCTACACCGCCGTACCGCATCAGTTCATTGCCTGAATACTTTGTATCTCCGACCTCGGTCGAATCGACCATATGTCGCGTCGCACTGAAGTCGATGCGTCTCGATATCTGCCGCTTTTCGCGGAGCACTTCCCAAAGGCTTTTGTCCTTCAGGTCGGAGTACACGTTCGGGTATTTGATGTTGCGGAAATCAATGTTATTCGCGCTCGCGGGGTTCCGTTCCGCCGAAGCGCGCGGGCCCTACGGCTCGATCAGTGTCGGCAACTGGAAAGGCGGTGCCTTCACCAACGACCAGACCGGCGAGTTCTCGCATTGCGGAGCGACCGCGGTCTACCAGAGCGGCATCATTTTCGTGGTCATGATCGACGGCGCGCCAAGCTGGAGCCTGGGTTTTGCGCACGACAAGTGGTCGTTGTCTGGCGGACAAGCCTTTCCGATCGCGCTTACCTTCGACGGCGGGCCGGCTGTCAATGTGCAGGGCATCGCCATCAGCAACAAGCTCGTGCGCGTGCCGATGCCGGACAATTCCTCGTTGATCAACCAATTCCAGAAAGCGAAGTCCATGACGGCCTATGCGCAGGGCCAGCTGTTCCAGTTTAATCTGAATCAAACCGCGCAGCTTCTGCCGTCGCTTATCAACTGCGTCGCCAGAGTAAAGAAATATGGTGTTGCCAACGTCGGCGACATTTCCGTTCCGATTGCTCCGAAACAGACGGCAGGATCGCCGAGCGGCGGCAGCATGAGGCCCGGGCCGCAGGCAGGATCCGCCGACATCCAGATCGAGGCCGTCGAGCTTGCCTCGAACTTCATCCTGAAAACCTCGTTGCGTAACCCGCATGTGTTGAGCCGCAGCGAAACGCCGGCCGCCATTGCCGCCAGCGGCGCCGCCTGGCGGTCCGATGAGGCGGCCGGCTTCGTCCGTATCATTCCGCCGCGCGAAGGGACGAAGGGCATCGACGTCACGGCCGCGATCGTTGCCGGCGACGCCAAGGATTGCGGAGGCAAGTTTGCCTCGGGGCGAATGAGCGAGTTGGTCGACAGCGAGGTGGTATTTCGCGGCTTCTCCTCGTGCGAAGATTCCGCCGGCGCCCGGATCTCGCAGTATTTTCTGGTGTCGCGGAAGAAAGGCGGGTTCGTCCTGTTCTCCGTCGTCTCCAACATGAAGACCGAAGAGGCCAGGACAGTCGCCAAGGACGAGCGGCTTGCCGACTTCCGGAAGGCGGCCTGGGTGGTCGTCAATCCGACAGAGGCCGCGAAGCCCTAGCGGATGCAGGTCGGAGAGCTCTTCATCCTCGGCTTCTTCGGCAAGACCATCCCGGATTGGCTGAAGCAATTCGCCGGCCGCTACGGGCTTGGCGGCGTCATCCTGTTCGATTACTCGGTCCGCACGCAGCAATACGACAACAACATCGAATCCCCTGAACAGGTCCGCGGCCTGTGCGCGGAGATTTCCGCGCTGCCGTCCTCGCCGATGGTGTTCATCGACCAGGAAGGCGGGCTGGTGCGGCGGCTCAAGGAGGGCAGGGGTTTCGCGCCGCTTCCGAGCGCAAAGGAATTCAATCATCTCGCGGCCGAGGAAAAGCGGAAAATACTTGCGGCGAGCCTTGGCGAACTGCGCGCGCTCGGCATCCACTATAATTTCGCGCCCGTCATCGATGTCGATTACAACCCGGACAATCCGAACATCGGCAAGATCAAGCGATCCTATTCCGCCGATATCGCCGCGGTCGAGGCCAACGCGCTGCTGATGGATGAAGTCGCGCGTAACGTGCGCATCGGGCTTTGCCTGAAGCATTTTCCCGGCATCGGCGGCGCGCGCGTGGATTCGCATCAGGAGTTCATGGACATTTCCGATGCGCTTCGTCCCGAGCAGGAGGCGCTGTTCTATTCGCTGGCGCCAAGGATGTTCGGCAACGCGGTGCTGGTCAGCCATGCCATCGTGCGGCAGTGGGACGACGGCAATCCGGCGACGCTGTCGCCCGCCGCCGTCGGCAGGCTGCGCGAGCGGCTTCCCGATACCTTGCTGATCACCGACGATATGCAGATGCAGGGCTTGCAAAAGGCGCTCGGCACCAGGGCGGCCAGCCTGCAATCGCTTGATGCCGGCATGGACATGCTCTGCATCGGCAACAATTTGTTCGATCAGGAGCGGGAGATGGCGGATATCGCCGAAGCCGTCACGCAGCGCCTGCGGGACGAAGCGCTCGATGCCTCGGCCATTGGCCGATCGATCGCGCGGGTGAGGGCGCGCAAGACGCTCTTGCGGTAGGCGGCGAAGACCCCGCGCAGAAGGTAAACGCCACCCCGCAAAACTACGTGGTACTTACTATCGGTAAAGTAGCACAGTTGTCAGGGCGCAATTGCGGGCCGTTTCAAAAAGGCGGCGATTTGGCAGCGGATTGCCCCGGTTAGTGCGCCGGAGCGGCGCAACGCCGTTCGCATCTGCAGAAACCCCCGTATTCCTACTGTCGAAAAAATTAACCACGTTACAGGATGGAAGCTATACACCCATTGCATGCCACAGAAAGAACACAACGCAGCTGATTCGCAGCTCCCGGACTGGGCCGACAGCACGCCGCGTGATGACAACTCCGAAATCGTCCAGCTCTCGGCAGCCCGCACGCGGGCGGCGGATGAGGCGGCCGCAGCGATCGCACGACAGCTCAACGGCCCATTGACCGCGCTGATGCTGTACATGAACGAGATCAAGCAGCACAGCGGTTCGCAGACGTCGGGCAATCGCGCCTATCTGCAGCAGGTGGTCGACAATGCGCTGCAGCAAACCGAGCGCGTCTACGCCCTGGTGAAGCAGCTCTCCGACAACCATCCCGGATCTGCCGTGGCCGAGCGCAAGTCAGGGCCGGATAGCCAGCCCGGCCGCGGCAAGGGCCGCACCGCCGGGCGTCATGTTTGCCGCCGAGTCCGAGCAAAAGCCTCTGACCCGGCGCGAGCGCGAGGTGCTTGCCCTCATCAGCGAAGGTTGCTCCAACAAGCAGGGCGCCTTGCGGATGAGTATCAGCCCGCGGACGTTCGAGAGCCATCGCGCCGAAGCGATGCGAAAGCTGGGCGCGCGCAATACCGCGGATCTGGTTCGCAAGGCCCTGCTGCTGCATCCCGCCGTCGGCTAGCGGTGCAATCGGCGGCGCGCCGCCGGCAGCCGCAGTCCCGCGGACGGGCTCAGTAAAGATCTTCCACGAAGCTGCGAATGCGAGGCGCGGGCCGCAGCATCGGCGACGGCGCCTTGGGTTCGCTCGGGATCAGGGTGATGACCCATACCGGCGGCTTGCTCGATTTGTTTTCGACGATCGATCGGACGATACCGGTCACAGCCGTTCCATGCGGTCTGGCCGTTGCGGCCCTGCCGTTGAACTGCGCGATACGGAAACGCCGGACTTCCTTCTGGTCCGCTGTTTCAAACGTGAACATCAAGCTCTCCTGTGCTCACGCCGACTATCGCCTCGTATCGTTATTCCTATGTGAAAATCCGCAACCGTAGAAGTACGGCCGTCCGGCGGCGAACTATCCCGGGAACACCGCTTCCATCTTGGTCTTCAGCGTCGCCGCGTTGAACGGCTTGACGATGTAGTTGCTGACGCCGGCCTTCTTCGCGGCAATGACGTTTTCGGTCTTCGATTCGGCCGTGATCATGATGAAAGGCGTTTGCGACAGCTCCGGGCTGGCGCGGACTTCGCGCAGCAGGTCGTAGCCGGTCATGGGCTCCATGTTCCAGTCCGAGATCACCAGGCCGTACTTCTTGCCCTGCATCTTGGCCAGTGCGGCCGATCCGTCGCTGGCGTCGTCGACGTTTTCGAACCCGATCTGCTTGAGCAGGTTGCGGATGATCCGGATCATGGTGTTGTAGTCATCGACCACCAGGATCGGCATCGACAGATCAAAGGCCATGACTTCAAACTCCGCGCGGTTCGCAGCTTGCCGAACGCGGGTGCGCCATTCGCAGCATGTGAAGAACGTTCGATGCTTTTGCCGAATTCGCGCCCGTCGACATTGCGACAACTAGCAGCGGTCGTTGAACAGCGCGTTAATTCACGCCGAGCGGGATCTCCGGCGGCGTTCGCGAAAACCGTAGTTATACTGAGCCGCATGCAGGCGCGCCGCGATCATCGCGGCTGCAGCAGCCTGTTATACTGCGCCTTCACCTGCGCATAGCACTCGCAGGAGGTCTTGCGGAGTCCTTCCAGGCTGGTGATCTCGACGTGCCCGCGGCTGTAGTGAATGTAATTGGCCTGCTGCAGCGTGGAGGCCACCAGCGATACGCTGTTGCGCCGCGCTCCGATCATCTGCGCCATCGACTCCTGCGTCAGCATGAGTTTGTCGCTGCCGGAAAGGTCGCGCATCTGCAGCAGACATCGCGCCAGGCGGGACTCCACCGTATGCGCGACGTTGCATCCGGCGGTCTGCTGGATCTGCGCGTAGACCGCGAGCCCGTGCCGGGTCAGCGCCGTGCGGAACGTGGCGCTCTGGTCGGCCGCTGCGCGCAGGCGATCGACATCGAGGGTCGAGGCGACGCCGGGCACCAGCACCACCGCGCCGTTCAGCGCAACCGGATCGCCGAGCGCGGAGAATGAGCCGAACACGCTGTCGCGGCCGACCATCGCGATCTGGACGTGCTCTCCCTTTGCAAGCCTGACGACAAGCGAGATCAGGCCCCGATGCGGCAGGTATGCGCGCTTGAGCGTCTCATCGACCTCTACCAGTACCAGCTCATGGGTCAGGTCGACGGTCTTCAGATGCGGGCGGACCAGCTCGAAATCGTCTTCGGAGAGCGCCGCCAGAAATCCGTTTGGTGGACGAGGAGCGGGGGTCAAGGAAGCCTCCCAACCATGAGGGGAGCGCAACGAATAGCCAACTCTCCTTTCATAAGTACGCTATCAGGCGTACGGCATAAATTGGCAAATAGACGCACCGCGCGTGACTGCGTGCGGCGCCTTGGCGGATAGATGCTGTATTGCGCCGCAAGCGTCGGATCCCGTGCGCGCGCCACACCAGGCAGTGGCACGGTGACTTCGATCAGGACAACTATCCTGACCCTTTTGATCTCTCCAGCCATCGGAATTTCACCGGCGGCAAGCCGACCAGACCGTATAAGCACCCCATATTGTCGGAACGACGATCCGCATGTTCGCCTCGCGATCCGCGCCCGGCTGCAACATTGCTCGAACTCGGTGCCGCGCGCTGCCTGCGCGTTTTCGCCGGTCGCGCTTCTGGCCGTGATCGACGAATGCCTCACGGAAGTGCGATCCCGCGGGGAAGGCATCGCCCAGTCGATATAGTTAATCGATTATTGCAGATGAACCGGCGCCGCCGATGGCGGAAGCAGCGGCAGCCGATTCCATTTCCGGTATTTGTACGGAGCGAAAATTTAGCGAACGGGTAGCGCTGAGGGAACAGTGCTAGCGCAGGCGCGCGCCGTTTGCGCGTATCCGCTTTCCATCCAGCATCAATTTGCAACGCGTGCGGCCGCCCCGGATCGATGCATGTCCGTTGCAGACGATGTGCGTTCACATCCATGCACGGTCCGGTTGCGCGGGCAGATAATCTCGGGATTTCAATGATCCGTATTAGCACGGACACCAAAATTAACGTGGTCGTGAAACCCGTAAGGTTATCGATTGAAGAGGACTCTCTCGAGCGGCGCTGTTCCTCGCAACGAGCGTGCTGCTCGATCGAGATGCTGGTTCGAAGAGGCTGGTCCCGGCGGCGAATAGCGGCCGACGGTCGTTGCAACATCTAGAAGGCGCACGCTGATGGACGATCTTTTGCGGGAGTTCCTGACGGAAACCAACGAGAGCCTGGACACGGTCGACAATCAGCTGGTGCGGTTCGAGCAGGACCCGAACAACGCCAAGATCCTGGATAACATCTTTCGGCTGGTGCACACGATCAAGGGCACCTGCGGCTTCCTCGGCCTGCCGCGGCTGGAAGCGCTGGCGCATGCCGGCGAGACGCTGATGGGCAAATTCCGCGACGGCATGCCGGTGACCTCGGAAGCGGTGTCGCTGATCCTGTCGTCGATCGATCGCATCAAGGAGATCCTTGCCGGCCTGGAAGCCACCGAGACCGAGCCGGAAGGCAGCGATGAAGATCTGATCGTCCCGCTGCACGACATGTCGAGCGCGGCATGCAAGCCGATCGATGCGCCGGCTGCGCGCGGAAGCTGCGCCGCCGGTCGCTGCCGCCGCTGCGCCCGTTCAACCCACAATGACCCAGGGCACTCTGATGCCGACAAACTCTGGAGCGCCCGCTGCGTCCCGGCGAAGTCTCGCTCGACGAACTGGAGCGCGCCTTCCGCGAGACCGCGACCGAGGTGGCGCCGGCCCCCGCCGCGCCCGCGCCGAAGGCCGCGGCCGAGGAGCCCGCGAAGGAGAAGAAGGCCGTGAAGAAGCCAGTAGCTCCCGCGGCCGATGTTGACGTGGCCGAAGGCCGACAAGGTCGCCAACCAGTCGATCCGCGTCAACGTCGATACCCTCGAACATCTCATGACCATGGTCTCCGAGCTGGTCCTGACCCGCAACCAGCTCCTGGAGATCTCCAGGCGCAACGAGGACACCGAGTTCAAGGTGCCGCTGCAGCGGCTCTCCAACGTCACCGCCGAGCTGCAGGAAGGCGTCATGAAGACGCGGATGCAGCCGATCGGCAATGCCTGGCAAAAGCTGCCCAGAATCGTCCGCGACCTCTCCGGCGAACTCAACAAGCAGATTGAGCTGGAGATGCACGGCGCCGACACCGAGCTCGACCGGCAAGTGCTCGACCTGATCAAGGATCCCCTGACCCACATGGTGCGCAACTCCGCCGACCATGGCCTGGAGACGCCGGCCGAGCGGCTGGCCGCCGGCAAGGGCGAGCAGGGCACCATCCGGCTGTCCGCCTATCACGAGGGCGGCCATATCATCATCTGCATCGCCGACAACGGCCGGGGGCTGAACACCGAGCGGATCAAGGCCAAAGCGGTCGCCAATGGCCTCGTCTCCGAGGCCGATCTGGAGAAGATGTCGGAAGCCCAGATCCACAAGTTCATCTTTGCGCCCGGGCTTCTCGACCGCGGCTGCAGTGACCTCAGTCTCCGGCCGCGGCGTCGGCATGGACGTGGTCCGCACCAATATCGACCAGATCGGCGGCACCATCGACATCAAGAGCGTGGCCGGTGAGGGTACCTCGCGTCACCATCAAGATCCCGCTGACCTTGGCCATCGTCTCGGCCCTGATCGTGGAAGCCGCCGGCGACCGCTTTGCCATCCCCCAGCTCTCGGTGGTCGAACTGGTCCGCGCCCGGGCCAACTCGAACACCGCATCGAGCGCATCAAGGACACCGCGGTCTTGCGGCTGCGCAACAAGCTGCTGCCGCTGATGCACCTCAAAAAGCTTCTCAAGATCGACGACGGTTCGTCCTCCGACCCCGAGAACGGCTTTATCGTGGTCACCCAAGTCGGCAGCCAGACCTTCGGCATCGTGGTCGACGGCGTGTTCCACACCGAAGAGATCGTGGTCAAGCCGATGTCGACCAAACTGCGTCACATCGAGATGTTCTCCGGCAACACCATCTTGGGCGATGGCGCCGTCATCATGATCATCGACCCCAATGGCATCGCAAAGGCCTTGGGCGCCTCCGGCTCGGCCGCCCATGGCCTTGGCGACGAGAATGCGGCCGCCCATGTCACCGGCGAGCAGCTCACCTCGCTGCTGGTGTTCCGCGCCGGCACCAATCAGCCCAAGGCGGTCCCGCTCGGCCTCGTCACCCGGCTGGAGGAGATCGCCACCGACAAGATCGAGCTCAGTAACGGCCGCTATATGGTGCAGTACCGCGAGCAGCTGATGCCGCTGGTGCAGATGGCAGGCGTCACTGTCCAGACCTCAGGCGCCCAGCCGATCCTGGTGTTCGCCGATGACGGCCGCTCGATGGGGCTCGTGGTCGACGAGATCATCGACATCGTGGAAGAGCGCCTCCACATCGAGGTCGCCGGCGCCCAGGACGGCATTTTGGGCTCGGCCGTGATCAAGGGCCAGGCCACCGAAGTGATCGACGTCGGCCACTTCCTCCCGATGGCCTTTGCCGACTGGTTCTCCCGCAAGGAGATGCGGCCGTCCTCGAACGCGCAATCCGTGCTGCTGGTCGACGATAGTCGCCTTCTTCCGCAACATGCTGGCGCCCGTGCTCAAGGCCGCCGGCTACAAGGTCCGGACCGCGCCGAACGCGCAGGAAGCGCTCGCGGCCCTTCGCTCGGGTCAGGGCTTTGACGTCGTGCTGACCGACATCGAGATGCCCGACATGAACGGCTTCGAGTTCGCCGAAGTGATCCGCGCCGACCACAATTTTGGCCAGATGCCGATCATCGCGCTCTCGGCGATGGTCTCGCCGGCCGCGATCGAGCGCGGGCGGCAGGCCGGCTTCCACGATTATGTCGCCAAGTTCGACCGCCCCGGCCTGATCGCGGCGCTGAAGGAACAGACCGCCGACATCAAGCACGCGGCATGAGCAAGAGTTTAGCCCGGCATGAACAAGAGTTCAGCCGGGGCATAAGGGAACATAACCGATGACCAGCAAGACCGAGACCATCGAAGGCGCGGTTGCCGAATACGTCACCGCCGTGATCGGCGGGCAATTGTTCGGCCTGCCGATCTCGCGCGTCCAGGACGTGTTCATGCCGGAACGGCTGACCCGGGTGCCGCTGGCCTCCTGCGAGATCGCCGGCGTGCTCAATCTGCGCGGCCGCATCGTCACCGTCGTCGACATGCGCGCCCGCCTCGGCCTGCCCAAAAACGACGAAGGCAAGCCGCCGATGGCGGTCGGCGTCGACCTGCGCGGCGAATCCTATGGCCTCTTGATCGACCAGATCGGCGAGGTGCTGCGCCTGGCCGACGACGGCTGCGAGGAAAACCCCGTCAACCTCGATCCCCGCATGGCCAAACTCGCCGGCGGCGTCCACCGCCTCGACGGTCAGCTCATGGTCGTCCTCGACGTCGATCGCGTGCTCGAACTCGCGCCCAAAGCTTCGCTCGCTGCCTAGAGCATGATCCGGAAAAGTGGAACCGGTTTTCCGAAAAAGATCATGCTCAAACAAGAGAATGAATTATGCCCCGGTTGGGAGATTTTTGAAAAATGAAGACATGCCTCGTTGTCGATGACTCAAGCGTCATCCGGAAAATCGCCAGCCGAATCCTGGGAGAGATGGATTTCCGGATCGTCGAGGCTGAAGACGGCGAGAAAGCGCTGGAAGCCTGCAAGCGCGAGCTGCCGGACGCGGTGCTGCTCGACTGGAACATGCCTGTGATGGACGGCTTTGAGTTCCTGACCCATCTGCGCCGCATGCCAGGCGGCGACCAGCCCAAGGTGGTGTTCTGCACGACGGAAAACGGCATCGATCATATCTCGCGTGCGCTGCATGCCGGCGCCAACGAGTACATCATGAAGCCGTTCGACAAGGAAATCGTCGCTGCAAAATTCCAGGAAGTCGGACTGATCGCGGCGCCGGAGTAAACCGGCGCTGTTGTTTTTGTTGCGTTTGTTTTCGAGAGGCCGCCCGTGACACCGCCAGACTATGAGTACCTGCGTAAGCTGCTGAAGGACCAGTCCGGTCTCGATCTGTCCGCCGACAAGCAATATCTGATCGAAAGCCGGCTGCTGCCGCTGGCGCGCAAATGCGGCCTGTCCGGCATTCCCGATCTCGTCCAGAAAATGAAGGGCGGAGCGGCTTCCATCGTCACCCAGGTGGTGGAAGCCATGACCACCAACGAGACGTTCTTCTTTCGCGACAAGGTGCCGTTCGATCATTTCCGCGAAATGATCGTGCCCGAGACGGTAAAGGCGCGGGCGAGCCGCAAGAGCATCCGGATCTGGTGCGCCGCGGGCTCCACGGGACAGGAGCCATACTCGCTGGCGATGTGCCTGAAGGAGATGGGCGCGACGCTTGCCGGCTGGCGGATCGAAATCATCGCGACCGACCTGTCGCAAGAGGTCTTGGAAAAATCCAGGGCCGGCATCTACAGCCAGTTCGAGGTGCAGCGCGGCCTGCCGATCCAGATGCTGGTCAAATACTTCAAGCAGACCGGCGAGTTCTGGCAGATCAATCCCGAAATCCGCGCCATGGTGCAGCATCGCCAGCTCAATCTGCTGCACGATTTTTCCCAGCTCGGCACTTTCGACGTGGTGTTCTGCCGCAACGTGCTGATCTATTTCGACCAGGATACCAAGATCAACATCTTCAATCGTCTCCGCCGGGGGATGGAGCCGGATGGCTTCCTCGTGCTCGGCGCGGCGGAAACGGTGGTCGGGCTCACCGAGACCTTCAAACCATGTGCGGACCGCCGTGGCCTGTACCGGCCCAACGATCCGCGCGCGGCGAAAGCGCCGGCGATCTCGGCATCGCCCAACCTTGCGGCGGTGGCCGGGTTCTAGGATGTCCGAGGAGAACAAGGGAACGGAGCGGGTCGCCTTCAGCCGCGGCTATGATGTCTGCATCATGGCGATCGACGGGACCTGGCGCCGCGACTGCATCCTCAACGCCATCTCCGACGCGGACGCCGCGCTCACCGTGGAAGGTTCCATCCAGGGCCTCAATCTCAAAGAATTCTTCCTGCTGCTGTCGTTGACCGGGCTTGCCTATCGACGCTGCGAACTGGTCCGGGTCAACGGCACGGAAATGGACGTCTCCTTCCTGAAGGGCAAGAACGGCAAGAAGCGCTCGGGCGGCGCTTCGCGCGAAAACACCATGATGGCTTGAAACCGGGCAAGCCCAAGCGTGAGGCACGTTGCCATGCGAGCGGCAACAATCCGGAAAGCCGGCAGCAGGTTTTCGCGCCGCTCCGGTGCCAGATCCGCCGATGCGATTTGCCATCCGGTCACGGGCCTGCCGCGCCGCACGTTTCTCATCGCGTGCACGGATCGTGGTCTGCTGAACGCGGGCCGTCAGTCCATCAATTGACCGGGAAATGCGAGGCTAGCGCACCGACCCGTGCCCGCGATTGCTGGCATCAGACATGCCAGGTTCGGAGGCCATCGGTTCCCGGAGAAAATGCATGGCCATGCCGAGGCCGGCATCGCACGCCTTCAACGCCGCACCCGCTTTCAGGTAGCGAGGGGTGACATCGTCCAGCACAACCACGTTTGCCGCCATGTCCTGAATGGCGGCAGATGCCTCGCTGGCGAGGGCCGACTCGATCATCGTCAGGCTGGCCTGGATGTGCTCGATCAGGGCTGCGAGGTCCGCGACCACAGCACGATAGATGTGATCCCGGTCATCGGAAGGCGCCGGTTGGCGGCTGCCCGCCAAATTCTGCATGACTGCTCTCCTACTTCCCACTTTTAGGGAGAGCGTTGCTACTTGTGGGTTAAGTCGTCGTCCCGTACAAATACGGGTGCGTTCGAATCCGGTGCTCACGTAGTACCGTTCGGCGAGTGCGCGTCATCTTTTTTCAAGGTGCAAGGACGATGGCACATGTCCGATAAACCCGACTCCCGGGGCGAGATCTTTGTCGTGGACGACGATCCCGCCGTCCGCGACACTCTTTCCATGGTGTTGTCGGCCGGCGGCTATCAGGTGATCTGTTTTGCCGACGGTGCCGCGCTTCTGGCGGTTGCGCGAAGCAGGACACCGGCCGCCATCCTGCTCGACGTGCACATTCCCGGCGAATCCGGCCTCGACATCCTGAAGGAACTCCACGGCGAGGATTACCCCGCGCCGATCTTCATGATTTCCGGAAAGGGCGACATCGCCATGGCGGTCAGCGCGATCAAGAGCGGCGCGCTCGACTTTATTGAAAAACCATTCCGCGGCAGCGAGCTGGTCGCGCGGCTGAACGAGGCGATCGGCGCCTATGTGCGCCGGCAGGCGGCGAGTTCCGGATCGAAGATCGAATCGCTGCATTTCCCGGGCCGCGAACCGTTGACGCGGCGCGAGCGCGAAGTGCTGGAACAGTTCACCGCCGGCGCGTCCAACAAGGAAGCCGGGCGCAGTCTCGGCATCAGCCCGCGCACGATCGAGGATCATCGCGCCAATATCATGAAGAAGCTCGGCGCGAGAAATGCGGCGGATCTGGTTCGTATCGTGATGACCGCCGCGCGGTCGTGAGCGGTCCGCGCGCCTTGCCGAAACGAATCGCCTTCAGCCGCCCAGCGCGGTCCGTATCATGCTCGCCAGATCCGATTTGCGATACGGCTTGGCCAGCAGCAATACGCCGGAGTCGAGCCGGCCGTGATGGATAATCGCGTTTTCGGTGTAGCCGGAAGTGAACAGCACCTTTAGCCCGGGCCTGCGTCCTTCGATCTCGTCGGCGAGCTGACGGCCGTTCATGAAGCCGGGCATGATGACGTCGGTGAACAGCAGATCGAAGGGATGGCTGGCATCGACGATGGCAAGTGCTTCGGCCGCGTTCGCCGCGTCAAGCGTAACGTAACCGAGCGACTGCAATTGCGTCAGCACATATTCGCGGACCAGCTTGTCGTCCTCGACGACAAGGATGATTTCGTTGCCGCCCTGAACGGCGGGTACAACCGTTTCCGCGGCAAGCGCGGCGCCGGTGCCCGGCGGCAGGTACATCTTGATCGTGGTCCCGTGTCCTTCCTCGCTGTAGATCTTGATGTGGCCGGCCGATTGCTTGACGAAGCCGTAGACCATGCTGAGTCCCGAGGCCGGTGCCCTTGCCCGGTCCCTTTGACGTGAAGAACGGGTCGAACACCTTGTCGAGGATAGCTGCCGGAATACCGGCGCCGGTGTCGCTCACCGCAATCATGGCGTAGCGGCCGGGCCTGACGTCCGCATTGGTTCTGGCGTAGTTGTCGTCGAGAACGACCGAGCCGGTCTCGATGATGAGCTTGCCGCCGCCCGGCATGGCGTCGCGGGCGTTGAGCGCGAGATTGAGAATGGCGGTTGCGAGCTGATTGGGATCGACGGTGGCGAAGCAAACCTCGTCCTCGAATACCGATTCGATCTCGATCGGCTCGCCAAGCGTCGGCCGCAGCAGTTTCGCCGTATCGATGATCAGCGTGTTGACGTCGGTCTCCCGCGGCTGCAGCGGCTGCTTGCGGGCGAACGCCAGCAGATGCTGGGTAAGCTCGGCGCCGCGCGACGCCGCCTCGTCGATCATCCTGGTGATCGCTGCAAGCTGCGGCTGCTCCGCGACCGCTTCGCCCAGGATTTCGATGGTCCCGGTGATGACGGTCAGGATGTTGTTGAAGTCGTGGGCGATGCCGCCGGTGAGCTGACCGACGGCCTCCATCTTCTCCGCGTGCCGGATGCGGTCTTCCGCCGCGATCTTGTCGGTGAGGTCGCGAATGAAGCCGTTGAACACGATGCCGTCGCGTCGCCGCAGTTCGGTGATACTGAGCTCGACCTTGATCTCGTTGCCATCGCGCCGCAGCGCCTCGATTTCGAAGCGCTGGCCGAGGATGGGGCTCTCGCCGGTACGCAGGAAATGCTCGATGCCCGCGCGATGCGCGTCGCGATGGATTTCCGGGACGATCAACGCCGAGAGTTTCTTGCCGAGCGCCTCGCCGCGGGGCCAGCCGAATATCTTCTCGGCCTGGGGGTTCCAGTCGGTGACGATTCCGGTCTCATCCATCTGCACGAAAGCGTCGAGCGCGGTATCGATGATGCCGCGTGCGAGCTGCTCGCTTTCGCGCAGGCTCTCCTGCGCAAGCCTGCTTTCGGTCATGTCGCGGCCGACGAAGAAGTAGCGCTTGACCGGCTCGGACCATGCGCCGAGCCAGGACAGCCACACTGCGCGCCCATTCTTGTGCAACACTTGTGTATCGGACATTCTTGGGCGGAGCCCGCGTCGCGTGGCCCGCATTTCGCTACGCGAATTCTCCACATAGCTGGGGAGCATGAAATCGCCGGGATCCCTGCCGATCATTTCCTCGGGCAGATAGCCGAGAATCGTCTTGGAACTCGGGCTGACCTGAACCAGGATTCCCTTGGAATCCATCACCAGGATCAGGTCCTGGGACGTTTCAAAAATCCGGCGCCGCTCTTCGGTCTGCTGCCGCAGCGTCGCCCGGGTCCGGTTGGTCTCGGTGATGTCACGGGCGACTTTGGAGATGCCAATGGTCGCGCCCGACGGCGCCTTGATCGGCGATATGCTGAGCGAAACATCGACCGGGGTGCCGTTCTTGCGGATACGTACGGTTTCGCTTTGCTCGATCCGTTCTCCCCAACCGATCCGGCGCCTTGTGTCCTCCACTTCAGAGAGCCGGTCAGGCGGTACGATCAGCGCGATGTTCTGTCCGACGGCTTCCGCCGCGCTGTAGCCGTACAGCCGCTCGGCGGCCAGATTCCAGCCCGTAATGGTGCCGTCGAGCGACTGGGTGATGATGGCGTCGTTGGACGATTCGACCGCGGCGCTGAAAAGGTGCTCGCGCTCCGCGTGGCGCTCGCGCGCGGCTTCGGTACGGCGATGTTCCTCGACCTCGCGCTCCAGCGCCTTGGTTTTTGCATTGATCTCCTCGACCGCATTGGCGAACGCTCGCGCGAGCACGCCGGTTTCGCCGCGCGCGTCGACCGGGATGGCGACTTTGCCGTCCCTTGCAACTCCCTGCACGGCTTCGGTCAACCGGATGATCGGCCGGGTCAGCGACCGCGCGATCAACAGCGCCAGCACCGCCGCACACAACACGGCGATCGCGCCGACGAGAAGCGAAGTGTTCCTGATGCTCGCGGCCGGCGCCATGATCACGGCGTTGGGGGTGGTTTCGATGACGCCGAGCCACTCGGAGCCCGCCAGAATGGCCGGCGCGAGAGCGATCCCGCCCAGGCGGGCGGCCTGGTCCGGTACGATATCCGCGCTGCCTTGCGTCGCTCCCACCTGCGGCGCCAGATGCGGGAAGTCGGCTTTCCAGTCGTTGGGCTTGCCGAGCAGCCAGCCGAATTCGCGGGAACGATCCGGGTGGATGAGATAGTCGCCCCGCTGGTTGACGACGTAGATCGTCTCGCCCGGCGGCACCGAGGACCGGACCCGGTCGAATGCCCGCCGCATGTCGAGATTGATCATGAAAATGCCGAACGGTTTGCCGTCGTCCGCGAAGATCGTCGCCGCGACGCGAAGCGTCGGCCGGTGCACCTGCTCGATCAGCCCGTTACGGCGCCCCAGATCGAGTGGCGAAACGTAGATTTGTCCGGGACCGAGGCCGATCGCATTCTGGAAGTAATATCGATCACCTCTCTTCTGCAGCTCCGCTTCGGGAACAATTCTGATCGTGTCGTTTGGTCCCATGCGGTCGACGCGGACAATTTCACGCCCGCCGTCGTCAACGCCGAAGAAGCGGAACATCGCGTAAGTGGGTTTCGCCTCCAGTTCCGCCACGAGGCGGTTCGCCAGCCGGTCTCGCCATGATTTTTCCGAGATGCCATCTGTGGGATCGATGCCTCCGGCCCGGCGGGCGCGGACCAGCCCGATCAGCCCCGCCGCCGAACGAAAGCCCGCGACATCTCCGCTCGCACTGGCCGCATAATATTCGAGGTCTGTCGCAACCTGCCGCGAATGCGTTTCGATGCGATCGCGGGCGCGCTGCAGCAGCGCCTGCTCGAGGTTGCGATAGCTCAGCCAGCCGACCGCGGATACCGCGATCGCGACCAGCAGGATCATCGCGATGGCCAGTCTGGTGGTAAAGTCATCCCGCGCGTTGCGACATCCCCCTCATCCCGACAACGGAACCAGACACAACAAACGACGCCCCGTTCGCATCAGGAGCTGGAAGCAATATTCCCGGTCGTCCTCGACGACGATGAACGCTTTGCGGCCTCAAGACAAGCGGCAACCGTTTGCAGAAGGGCGTCCGGCTTGAAAGGTTTCTGCAGGCTCCTGACCGCGCCGAGCTTGGTGGCCATGGTCAGGAAGTCGGGCGAGGGGTTCTGGTCCGAAGGTATCGAATGGCCGGAGATGACAATGATCTGCACCGACGGGTACCTTTGCCGGACCAGCCGCATCGTCTCGAACCCGTCCATGCCGGGCATGAAAATATCGAGAAACAACAGATCGAAATCGCCGCCTTCGAGCTGGTCGAGCGCCCGCCGCCCGTCGCTGGCGGCGATAACCTGATGGCCCGCCCGCTCCAGCAGGAGCCGGACGGTGGTCTGAACCGCAGCGTCATCGTCCGCGATCAGGATCTTTGCCAAGGCCAGGCTCTCCGGCTTCCAAGGAATCACGTCAACGGTGAGTTGCATAATTCATTGAAACCGGGTGAGGGCGCAACCGGTTCCGGTGCCTGGGTTGCACCAACCGCGCTCAACGTGTTCTGTGCGCCGTGGCGGGCAAATGCACGTCGGTTCGCACCTGCAGCATCACGCAAGCCTCAGTCGCTGAGGTATTCCAGATGTGCGGGCGAATCGAGTGCAACACCGTCCAGAAATGGGGCACCCAGTCATGACCACCAAAAAGAAAACCCCCGACCAGCTCCGCAGCGCGCGCTGGTTCGCCCCCGACGATCTCCGCGCCTTTGGTCATCGCTCGCGCGCGATGCAGATGGGCTACGCGCCGGAGGAGTGGAAGGGGCGGCCTGTTATCGCGATCCTCAACACCTGGTCCGACGTGCAGCCCTGCCACATGCACTTCAAGAGCCGGGTCGATGACGTCAAGCGCGGCATCTTCATGGCTGGCGGCTTTCCGGTGGAACTGCCGGCGCTGTCGCTGTCGGAATCGCTGCAAAAGCCAACCACCATGCTCTACCGCAATCTGCTGGCGATGGACGCCGAGGAACTTTTGCGCGGCCATCCCGTCGATGGCGTGGTGCTGATGGGCGGCTGTGACAAGACCACGCCGGGCCTTCTGCTCGGTGCCACCAGCATGAATCTGCCGACGATCTATCTGCCGGCCGGCCCGATGCTGCGCGGCAACTGGAAGGGCAGGACTCTCGGCTCCGGTTCGGATGCCTGGAAGTACTGGGACGAGCGGCGCGCCGGAAAAATCTCCGACAAGGACTGGGTCGATGTCGAGGCCGGCATCGCGCGCAGCTACGGCACCTGCATGACCATGGGGACGGCGTCCACCATGACCGCGATCGCGGAATTGATCGGCATGACCCTGCCCGGCGCGTCGTCGATCCCGGCGGCGGACGCCGGCCACATCCGCATGAGCTCGGAATGCGGCCGCCGCATCGTCGAGATGGTCTGGGAAGATCTGACCCCGCAGAAAATCCAGAGCCGGAAGGCTTTTGAGAACGCCATCACCGTGGCGATGGCGATGGGCTGTTCGACCAACGCCATCATCCATCTGATCGCGCAGGCCCGCCGCGCCGGCCAGGATATCGGGCTCGACGATTTCGAGAAGGCAAGCCGCACGGTGCCTGTCATCGCCAACGTCCGTCCCAGCGGCGACACCTATCTGATGGAGGATTTTTTCTATGCCGGCGGCTTGCCTGCCCTGATGAGCCGCATCAGCGAGCATTTGCATCTCGATTGCGTGACCGTCACCGGCAAGACGCTCGGCGAAAACATCGACGGCGCCGAAGTCTATAACGACGACGTTATCCGGACCGTTGCGAACCCGATCTACAAGGAAGGCGCGCTCGCCGTGCTGAAGGGCAACCTGGCGCCGGATGGTTGCGTGATCAAGCCGAGCGCCTGCGAGCCGCGTTTCCTGAAACACAGCGGCCCCGCACTGGTGTTCGACGATTATCCCTCCATGAAGAAGGCGGTCGACGATCCCGATCTCGACGTCACCGCCGATCATGTCCTGATCCTGCGTAACGCCGGCCCGCAGGGCGGGCCCGGCATGCCGGAATGGGGCATGCTGCCGATCCCCACAAAGCTCGTGAAGCAGGGCGTGCGCGACATGGTGCGGCTGTCGGACGCGCGCATGAGCGGCACCAGCTATGGCGCCTGCATCCTGCATGTTTCGCCGGAATCCTTTATCGGCGGGCCGCTGGCGCTGGTGAAGAACGGCGACAAGATCACGCTCGACGTCGCCGCGCGCACCATCAATCTCGACGTGTCCGAGGCTGAACTCGCCAAGCGCCGCGCCGAGTGGAAACAGCCGGAGCGCCGCTACGAGCGCGGCTATGGCTGGATGTTCTCAAAGCACATCAAGCAGGCCAATGAAGGCTGCGATTTCGATTTTCTGGAGACGGGATTCGGCGCGCCGGTCAGCGAGCCGTCGATCTATTGAGTGGGAAGCCAACACATGACCAAATTGAGCGAAGCAACCCGCAACAAGCTGAAAACCGTTTCCACCGCGACGGTTGCGACCGCGCTGTTCAAGCGCGGCTTTCGCATCCAGATGATTCAGGACGTTCATCCGCTCGGCCCCGACCAGCCGGTGCTGGTCGGCGAAGCCTTCACGCTGCGCTACATGCCGGCGCGGGAGGACCTCAACAAGATCGACGTGTTCCGCGACCGCTCCCATCCGCAGCGCAAGGCGATCGAGGATTGCCCGGCCGGCGCGGTGCTTGTGATGGACAGCCGCAAGGACGCGCGGGCGGCTTCGGCCGGCGCCATCCTGGTGACGCGGCTGATGAAGCGCGGCTGCGCCGGGGTCATCACCGACGGCGGCTTTCGCGATTTGGCTGAAATCGCACGGCTCGGCTTTCCCGCCTATCACCATCGGCCGAGCGCGCCGACCAATTTGACGCTGCATCAGGCGATCGAGATCAATGTGCCGATCGGCTGCGGCGACGCGCCGGTGTTCCCCGGCGACATCATTCTCGGCGACAGCGACGGCGTGATCGTGATCCCCGCCCATCTCGCTGATGAGATCGCGGATGAGACGGTTGAAATGACCGCCTTCGAGGATTTTGTGACCGAGGAAGTCGGCAAGGGCCGTGGCATTTTTGGTCTCTATCCTGCGACGGACGAGAAGACGCTCACCGATTTCGCGGCGTGGCGGAAGAAGAACGGGCGATAGCTCTTGCTCGATGTCGTCCCGGCCAACCTGCTTTCGCAGGGACGACATGGGAGGGTGCCGCTACACCTCGGCCTTGTCAGCCATTCCCGCCGCCCACAGCGCAAACGCATAGACGATCGCGATCTCGTCAAGCCGGTTGAAGCGGCCGGACGCGCCGCCATGGCCGGCGCCCATGTTGGTGCGGAGCAGCACCGGGCCGCCGCCGGTCATGGTCGCGCGCAGCCGCGCGATCCATTTCGCCGGCTCCCAATAGGTGACGCGGGGATCGGTGAGGCCGCCCATGGCGAGGATCGCCGGATAGTCCTTGGCCGCGACATTGTCGTAGGGCGAATAGGACAGGATGGTGCGAAAATCCTTTTCGCTCTCGATCGGGTTGCCCCATTCCGGCCATTCCGGCGGCGTCAGCGGCAGCGTGTCGTCGAGCATGGTGTTGAGCACGTCGACGAAAGGCACTTCGGCCACGACGCCGGCAAACAATTCGCCGGCGCGGTTGGCGACCGCGCCCATCAGCATGCCGCCGGCGCTGCCGCCATGGCCGACGATGCGTTTTGTTCCCGTGTATTTCGCGTCGATCAGGGCCCTGGCGCTGGCCGCGAAATCGTCAAAGCTGTTGGTCTTCTTCTCGCGCTTGCCGTCGAGATACCAGCCCCAGCCCTTGTCGGCGCCGCCGCGGATATGGGCGATGGCATAGACGAAGCCGCGATCGACCAGCGACAGCCGGTTGGTGTTGAACGAGGCCGACATCGCCATGCCATACGAGCCGTAGCCGTAAAGCAGCAACGGCGCGCGGCCATCGCGCGCAAAATCCTTGCGATGCAGGATCGACACCGGCACCTTGGCGCCGTCATGCGAGGTCGCCATGATGCGTGTGGTGACGTAATCGGCGGGGTTATGGCCGGACGGAATCTCCTGGCGCTTGCGTAAGGTCCGCGTCCGCTTCGCCATGTCGTAGTCATACACCTCCGCCGGTGTCGTCATCGACGAATACGAGAACTGCAGATTCGTCGTCTCGAACTCATAGCCGCCCATGGTGTCGAGCGAATAGGCGGCCTCATCGAAGGCGATGGCGTGTTCGTCGCCCGAGGCGAGATCGCGGATGACGATCGCGGGCAGCGCGTTGGCGCGCTCCAGCCGCACCAGATGTCCGGCATAGAGTTCGAAGTCGATGATATAGACGCCCTCGCGATGCGGGATCAGGTCGCGCCAGGTCACGCGTGCCGGAAAGATCAGTGCGGCGACGACAATCTTGAAATCGATCGCGCCATCGGCATTGGTGAGAATGAACAGTTTGTCGCCGCGGTCGGCGACCGAATACTGCACGCCCTTTTCACGCGCCGTCACCAGCCGGGGCTTCGCCTCTTCGTTGACGAGATCCACCAGCCATTGTTCTGATGTTTCGTGGTCGCCACCGGCAATCACGCAAAATCGCCCGCTGGCGCTTTCATGGATGTGGGTGAACCAGCCGGCGTCTTGTTCCTGATGGATCAGGATATCGTCCGCTTGCGGCGTGCCGAGGCGATGTTTCCAGACCTGCATCGGGCGATGGTTGTCGTCGAGCTTCACGTAATAGAACGCCGTCGAGCTGGCGTTCCAGACCACGGCGCCGTCGGTTTCCTCAACGAGGTCGTCAAGGTCCTTGCCGCTCTCCCAGTCACGCACGCGGATTGCAAAATACTCCGAGCCTTTGGTATCGGCGCTCCAGGCATGCAATTTGTGGTCCGGCGAATGCCGGCTGCCGCCGAACTTGAAATATTCATGGCTTGCCGCAAGCTCGTCGCCGTCAAGCACGATCGCGACGTCGCCGCCATCGCGCGGCGTGCGGCCGAACAATTCGTGCTGGCCGCCCTCGCGGAATTTTCGCAAATACGCAAACGGGCCGTCCGGCGAGGGGACGCTGGAATCGTCCTCCTTGATCCGCCCGCGCATTTCCGCGACCAGCTTCTTCTGCAGCGAAGCGGTGTGGCCGAGCAGGCTTTCGGTGTAGTCGTTTTCCGCCTCGAGATAATGCCGAATATCCGGGTCGAGGATCGAGGGGTCGCGCAGCACCTCCTGCCATCTGGCGTCCTTGAGCCACGCATAATCGTCCGTCACCGCAATGCCGTGGGTGGTGAACGAATGCGCCCGGCGCGGCGCGCTTGGAGCTACCTGCGATTGGTCGGCTTTTCTGGCTAGCGTCACTTAAATCCTCGTTTCGGTCTGCGGACCCCGTGCACCCATATATCGGTGTTGAGGCGGGGATTGCCAGCCGCGCTCCCGGCCGTCGCGCGGGGTTGTTGGCGGTCACGTTGTATGGTTAGGCTTCCAGCCCGCACAAGATAAAGCTTGATGCTCTTCAATTCCTACCCGTTCATTTTCCTGTTCCTGCCGATCGCCCTGATCGGCTATTTCTGGTTGGGACGGCGCAGCAATCTTGCCCCCGTGATCTGGCTGGTGCTGGCATCGCTGGCCTTTTACTCCGTCAGCAACTGGCAGTTTGTGGCGCTGTTGCTGGGCTCGATCGCCTTCAACTATTTCGTTGGCTATTTGCTGATCGCCGAAAAGCTCTCGTCGCAGGCGCGGTTCGCCGTGCTGACGGCGGGAGTCACCGGCGATCTGCTGCTGCTCGGCATCTTCAAATATGCGGGCTTCTTCGCCGCCAACGTCAATGCGCTGTTCGCGACCCATTTCACGGTCAATATCCTGCTGCCGGTGGGCATCTCCTTCTATACCTTTACGCAGATCGCGTTCCTGGTCGATGCCTACCGAGGCAATGTCGCGCGCTATGCGCTGCCGCATTACGCGCTGTTCGTCACATACTTTCCGCACCTGATCGCCGGACCGATCCTGCATCACAAGGACATGATTCCGCAGTTCGAGCGTGCGGAGTCCAAGCAGCCGCACGCGCACCTGTATCCTCTGCGGCCTGATTATCTTCTCCATCGGCCTGTTCAAGAAGACCTGCCTTGCCGACGGCATCCAGCCGCTGGTCGCGCAAGCCTTCGGTCCGAACGCGCCGACCTTCGATCAGGCCTGGATCGGTGTGTTGGCCTATACGTTCCAGCTCTATTTCGATTTCTCGGGCTATTCCGACATGGCGATCGGCATGTCGCTGATGTTCGGCATCTTCCTGCCGCTGAATTTCAACTCTCCCTACAAGGCCACCAGCATCATCGATTTCTGGCGGCGCTGGCACATGACGCTGTCGCAGTTTCTGCGCGACTATCTCTACATCCCGCTCGGCGGCAACCGTCGCGGCCCGGCGTTGCGCTACGTCAACCTGATGATCACGATGCTGCTTGGCGGCCTCTGGCACGGCGCCGCCTGGACATTTGTCGTATGGGGCGCGCTGCATGGCGCCTATCTCTGCATCAACCACGCCTGGAATAATTTTGGGCCGGAGATCGCACCACGATTCCAGCGCGCCGCCGACATCGTCGCCTTCCTGCTGACCTTTCTCGCCGTCGTCATCGCCTGGGTGTTCTTTCGCGCCGACAACATGCAAACGGCGCTCGGCGTGCTGTCGAAGATGGCCGATCCCGGCAACATCGCCTTCGGCCGCGCCGAAATCGCATACGGGCTGTTCATCCTCGGCTATGCGGCGATCGCGTGGTTCGCGCCCAATACGCAGGAGATCATGGGCTACGATCATCAAAGCAGGAAGGTCGGCGAACATCTCAATGGACAAAGGATGCGGCCGCTGTTCCTCTACGCCACCGCCGCGGTGCTGGCGTTCGGGATCCTCGGCATCCAGCAGCACAGCGAATTCATTTATTTCAGGTTCTGATGAGCCCGGCGGCGAAAAATGTGCTTCGATTTCTTTCCGCCGGCGCGGCCTTCGTGCTGCTGGCGGCGCTGCTCAATTTCACCGTCGATCCCCTGCAGCTGTTTCGTCCCGCGCGGCTCTTTGCGGCGATGTATTCGCCGGACAGCCGCATGCAGGATGCCGGCCTGATCCGGAGCCAGCAGTTCGACACCGTGTTCATGGGTACCTCGCTTGGAGTCCATTTTCGCCAGAGCGATATCGACAGGACGCTGGGCGTGCGGTCGGTAAAGCTCTCGATGACCGGCGCGAACTCGGTCGAACAACGCTTTGTGCTGGCGAGCGCGATGGAACGGCGACCGAAGCGGGTGATCTGGCAGATGGACGACTGGATCTTTCGCGAGGCGCCGGCGATCGATGCCGACATCTATCTGCCTGCCGATCTCTATCGCCGCAACGCCAAAGGCGTCGCGAGCTATCTCTTCAGCGGCGCCATGGCACGCGAGTCGCTGTGGATTCTGGCGCGATCGGTGCCGCTGCTCGAGCCGCTGGTCGCGCGGCTGACGACGGGCCTCGTATTCAAGTTTCCGATCCCCAATGTCGATGACGTCAATGCGCTGCGGCCCGGCTACGACATCGCCGGATTCTACAACAGGCAAAACGCGATCGCCGCCTTCAGGCGTATCATCGATCCCTTGCGCAGCGGGCAACTCGCAGAAGGTTATGATTACGACGCGATGGTGCGGACCTTCGAGCGGGACGCGATCGGACTGATCGCGCAAAATCCCGATGTCACGTTCGACATCTATTTCGCGCCCTATTCGATCCTGCATTTCGTGTCGATGCGCGATGCCTCTCCCGCAACGCTGAAGATCGCCTATGATTTTTCCGCCTATGCCTTTCCGCGGCTGGCGCAGTTGCCGAATGTGCGGCTGCATGATTTCCGTAACGTCAGCGAGGTCACCCACGACCTCGGCAATTACGGCGATCTGGTGCATCATTCGCCGGCGGTCGACCTGAAAATTCTTTCGTGGCTGGCGGAGAGGAAATACGTCGTCGACCCCAAGGCGCCGAACGCCTCGCTCGACCGTCTCAAGGCGCAAGTCGAAGCGTATCGGCTCGAGCCCTAGCTGTTGCGCAGCCGCGCGGCGGCGCCGCCGCCGAACATCGGGATCCGGTTCACCGCCAGCACCACCGCAAAGGTGATGACAAGCATGGCGATGCCCAATACCGCGATCGCGGCGAGGTCCCCGCTTTCATTGAGGTCGTAGATCAGGACCGACAACACCTTGGTCTGCGAAGTGAACAGGATGATCGCGGCGGAAAGCTCCCGCATCACGCCGATGAAGATGAAGCACCAGGTCGCGATCACGCCGGTGCGCAACAGCGGCGCCGTGATCTGGCGCAGCGATTGCAGTCGCGTCGCGCCGAGGATACGGCTGGCGTCCTCCAGCTCCGGATGGATGGTGGCGAACGCCGCCTGCAATTGCTGATAGGCCGAGGGCAGGTTGATGGTCAGGAACGCGATCAGCAGGATCCACAGCGTGCCGTAGAGCACGAAGGGCGGGCGGGTATAGCTGAGAAACAGCCCGACGCCGAGCACGATGCCGGGCACGGCGACCGGCGCGGTGGCGAGGAAACCAAGCACGCGTGAGCCGGTGATGATGCGGCGCGTCGTGACATAGGCGATGACCAGCGCCAGGATCGTGCCGACCGTGGCGGTGGCAGCGCCCAGGATGACGGTGTTCTTCAGCGCAAGCTTCGTGGAGGACAATTCGGTGAACACGAAGACGATGTTGTGCAGCGTAAAACTTGCCGGCGTCACCAGCGTGGTCGCGTTCGGCGAGAACGCCGCGTTGAACAGCGCGAAATAGGGCAGGAACACCGGGTTCAGCAGCACGACAAGACAGAACGCCAGCGCCGCCCAGCGCCAGCCCTTCATCTCGACGCGGCGCGGCGCGCCATATTTGCCGCCGACGACGGAGTAGCCGCGCCGGCCCAGGATGAACTTCTGTGCCTGCAGCAGCAGGATGGTGAGCAGCAACAGCGGCACCGCGGCGGCCGCGGCCAATTCCAGTTTCGGCGGATACTGGAACAGGCTCCATATCTTCGTCGTCATGGTGTGAAAACCGGCCGGCAGCGCCAGGATCGCGGGCGAGCCGAACAGCGTCATCGCCTGCAGGAACGCGATCAGCGCACCGGCGACGAGGGCAGGGAGCGCAAGCGGAATGGTGACGCGCCGCGCCGTGGTCCATGCCTTGCCGCCGAGAATGGCGGAGGCGTCCTCCAGCTCACCCGGCATGTTGTCGAGCGCGTTCGCAACCAGCACGAACACAAAGGGAAAGGTGTAGCAGGAGATCACGAAGATGATTCCGGTGAGCGAATAGATGTTGAAGAGATGTTCGCCGGAATCCTGGCCGGTCATGAAGCGATAAAGCTGGTTCAGCAGCCCGCTGTTCGGCGCCGCCAGCAGTTCCCACGCCACCGCGCCGAGGAAGGGCGGCGTCACAAAGGAGGCCGTCACCAGCGCGCGGATAAGCTGCCGGCCGGGCATGTCGGTGCGCGACACCAGCCAGCTGATCGGCGCAGCGACGATGCAGCAAATCGTGGCAGACGTGGTGGCGATGATCGCGGTGGTCAGCAGCGGGTCGAGGAAATCGGGATCGCTGAACAGGGTGATGAAATTCTGTAGCGTCGGATTGCGCGCCTTGTCGGTGAAGGCGTAGACCGCCAGCCACGACAGCGGCAGCAGGATCAGCACGATCAGGCATGCCGCGACCAGCCACAGCACCGGCTTCGTCAAATCGATGCGGGATTTCGGGGGGTCGGCGATGCTGGTGATCGTCATGCTGCGTTGCGCCTAAACCCGGAACAGCCGCGCGTAGCGCGTCTTGATTTCTTCCGTCATCGCTTCCACGCCGACGGCGTCCTCCTTCAGCAGCTTGATGTCGGAAATCTTTCGCCGCCCCGGCTTTGACTGCACCTGCGCGTGGACTGAATGCTGCGCGGTGTAGTCGATGAAGAATTGCTGGGTCTCGCGCGTGTGCAGCCAGACCTGAAACAGCCGCGCGGCGTTGGGGTGCGGCGCGGTGTTGAAAATGCCGGTTGGCCCCGAGATCGTCGGCGTGCCCTCGGTCGGATAGACCGGCTCCACCGGTTGGCCTGCTTCCTTCAGCAGGACGATGCCGTATTCGTTGCCATCAGCCATCACCGCGCGCTCGCCGAGCGACAGCTTTTTCGGCGGATCGGTCGAGGATTGCACCTGCATCACGCGCTGCTTCGCCAGTCTTTCGAAATATTCCCAGCCGAGCGCGCGCACCATCTGGAACGTCGCGGTCATGATGGTGCCGCTATAGGCGGGATGGCCCTTCACCATCTTGCCGGCCCATTTGGGATCGAGCAGGTCGGCGAAACTTTTCGGCGCGTCCTCGGGCTTCACCATGTTGGTGTTGTAGGCGATCGACGACAGCCATATACGCGTCACCGCGGACATCCCGTCGGGGTCGCGATATTCCTGGGGGAAATGTTTGACGACGTCTTCCGGGACGAACGGCGCCAGCCAGCGGTTCTTCTTCCAGCTGATGAAATGCGACGCGTCCGAGCTGTTGATCACATCGACCGCGCGGATGTTGCTGGCAAACTCCTGGTCGACCCGCTGGAACAGCCGCTCCGAACCGGAGCGCTCGATCTGCACGGCGATGCCGGGATACGCCGCCTCAAACGCCTTGCCGAGCTTTTCGCCGACCGGCAAATCCATCGAGGAATAAAGGACGATCTTGCCTTCCTTCTTCGCAGCCTCGACCAGCGCGGGCGTGATCGCCACCGGCGGCGGTGCTTCGGCACGCACCGGGGAGGCGAACACGGCGCCGAGCGCGAGCGCGGTCGAACCCTGCAGAAGATCGCGTCTTGAAATTTTTCGTTTCATGGCGTCCTCCGTTACCGGTCCAGCGCCCGGCAGCGGTCAGGCGCCAGATAGAGCCAGACTTCCGCGCCCTTGCTGACCGCGGTCCCGGTCGGCGTGACGACGCGCAGCGCGGTGCCGTCGGACGTTTCGACCACATAATCCCGGCTGGCGCCGAGATAGACCTGTCGCGTCACGGTGGCCTTGATCGCATTCGCGGATGACATCGGTGCATGCGTCGAAAGCTGGATATCGTGCTGGCGGATCGCGACCGCGGCGCTTTGGCCGGCGGTGAGTTTTGCGCCCGTCACCTGCAGGGTGACGCCGGCAAAGGCGATATGGTCGGCGTCGCGGGCAATACCCGTGATCACGTTGCTGGCGCCGATGAAGCGCGCGACGAATTCCGACTGTGGCCGGGCGTAGATGTCTTCGGGCGTGCCGAGCTGATCGATCCGGCCGCCGTTCATCACAGCGATCAGGTCGGCGGTGGTCATCGCCTCGGATTGATCGTGGGTGACATAGACCGTGGTGTAGCGGTATTGGTCGTGCAGCCGCCGGATTTCGAACCGCATTTCCTCGCGCAGATTGGCGTCAAGATTCGACAAGGGCTCGTCGAGCAGCAGCGTTTCAGGCTCGACGATCAGCGCGCGCGCCAGCGCCACGCGCTGCTGCTGTCCGCCCGACAACTCGCCGGGATAGCGCTGCGCCAGTGCGTCGAGTTTCGTGGTCGCAAGGATCGCCGCCAGTTTCTTCGCGATGGTGTCGCGGTCCATCTTGCGCAGCCGCAGCCCGTAGACGATGTTCTCGGTTACCGTCATATGCGGCCAAAGCGCATAGCTTTGAAAGATCATCGACATGTTGCGCTGCTCGGGCGGCAGCGTACGGACTTTTGAGGAAACCAGGCGGTCGCCGACACGGATTTCGCCGTCCGAAGGCTCGAGAAAGCCTGCGATCAATCGCAGCGTCGTGGTCTTGCCGCAGCCGGAGGGACCGAGCAGGCAGACGAGCTGCCCGTGGTCGATCCGCAACGAGACATCATCGACCACCGCAAGCGATCCAAATCGCTTGGTCAGGCCGTGTAAATCAACGGACGCCAATCAATGCCTCCCGGTACTTTCGCACGGATCTGCGTCCGGGCTTGGCATACCAGTAAGCACTAAAATCGCGGCGGCGAAAAGCCTGTCAGGCGCTTACACTTTCACCGAGCCATTCGATCGCGGCTTCGGTTCCGCCCTTGCCATGGGGAATGCCGAGTGCATTCAACCCGACTTCGATGACGCCGAGCGTACCCAAAATCATGGGCGCGTTGACGTGGCCCATATGGGCAATGCGAAAAGCCTGGCCGTGCAATTCGCCGATGCCGACGCCGAGCACCACGCCGCATTTTTCCTTGCAGTAACGATGCAGCGCGACGGGGTCGTGACCGTTCATCAAGACCGTGGTGACGGTGTTGGAGCGCTCCTGCGGCTCGGCGATATTGAGGCCGAGCACCTGGCCTTCGGCCCACACCGAAACCGCGCGGCGCACCGCTTCGCCGAGCAGGCGATGGCGGAGAAACGCGTTTTCAAGCCCCTCCGCATACAGCATGTCGATCGCCTGGCGCAGCGCGAACAACAGGTGCACCGGCGCGGTGCCGGCATATTTGCGGTAGTGCTCTGAGCCGTCGCGCTCGGTCCAGTCCCAATAGGGCGTGCGCAGGCCTGCCTTCTTGTGCACCTCGCGGGCGCGGTCGCTGGCGGCGACGAAGCCGAGGCCCGGCGGCGTCATCAGGCCCTTTTGCGAGCCGGACATCGCAACATCGATGCCCCACTTATCCATTTCGAACGGCATGCAGGCGAGCGAGGCCACGGTATCGACCATGAACAGCGCCGGATGGCCGCTCGCCTTGATCGCCTTGCCGATCGCCTCGATGTCGTTATAGGCGCCCGACGCGGTATCGACCTGCACGGCGAGGATCGCCTTGATCTTGTGCTCCTTGTCCTGGCGCAGGCGCGCCTCGACCTCGGCGGGGCGGATGGCGCGGCGCCAGTCGCCCTTCAGCACCTCGACGTCGGCGCCCATCGCGGCCGCTGCCTGGCCCCAGCCGATCGCAAAGCGGCCGCTCTCCAGCACCAGCACCTTGTCGCCGCGCGACAGCACGTTGCTGAGCGTGGCTTCCCATGCGCCATGACCGTTGGCGATGTAGATGTAGGAGTTTCCTTTGGTGGCAAATAATTTGCTGAGGTCGGCGAGCAGGCTTTCGGTCAATTCCACCATCTGGCTGGAATAGATATCGAGCGCCGGACGGTGCATGGCCTGCAGCACTTCGTCCGGCATCGTGGTGGGTCCGGGGATGGCCAGAAATTCCCGGCCCGCGCGAACGGTCATTGTTGGTTTTCCCTGTCTGGATGTTCGGCCATGCTGGCACGGCGCAGCGCAATTTCAAAGGGCTCTTGGGCGGAGCATTTATGCAGAATTGTAACGAGTTCGTGCAGCCCTAATTCCTGACGGTCTCGGCAACCTGCCGCCAGATCTCGTCCTTGATCTCTGTTGCCAGCGGACTTGGAAGGATGTTCACCGGGGAAGAGTTCTTCCGGCAGGCTTCGACCAGGCGCAGGATCCACACTTCGCCATCCGTGTAGTAGAGGTCGCCGCCGCCATTGCGGCCGGCCAGCGTCGGCCCGATTCCAGTGACCTGATATTTCGCGGTTGCCATGCCGGCGGATCCGAGGTCGCCGGTCAGCCGCTTGCGCTCCAGGTCGATGTCGGCATCGATATGATGGGTGATCGCACCGGTGTAGTGGCTGACGCCGACACCACGATCCATCGTCGCCGCACCGAGCCACACCGGGCGTTCCTCATGTCCTTTATCCAGCACCTTCCAGAAGCGGACGTGGTTGCGGCGATCGGCGCTGGCGCCGATCGGCTTTTCGAACGCAAGATCCTCACGGCGGTCGAGATAATAGAGATTGCTGACCGGTGCGTCCTTGTAGGGACGATCGAGCAGCACGCTGCCGACAATCTCGATCGACGACTTCAGCGTGATCGGGTCGGCGGGAGACCACCCCGCCGCGTGCATCGAACACACCACGTCCTTGATGTCGCCGATCAGCCCGGCATTGATGGGGTCGCCGGGAATGCCCTGCCCGGTGCGCGTCACCATCGGCAAACCGGCAAGGCCCTTCTGGTGCTCGTGATGGGTCCAGAGCGCAGGCAGGATCAGGTAGGCGAGCAGGCCATAGGCGATCAGGATCACAAGCGCGATCTTTGCCGCGCGCCGGAAGTGGCGGCGTCTGCGCGATGGTTCATCCGCTTGAATGTCGGCCACGGCGATGTGCTCCCACGACAGGGGCAAGCCTAGCACATCGAGCGATCGTCTACCGCTTGGTCTCGCGGCAGCCGGCGGCTTCGGCCTCCTCGACCGAGCAGAACCAGCGCGTGCCCTTGCTGATCTTCATCTGGATTTTTGCGTACCAGCGGCTGGTCGGCTGGTGAAAGATGCACTCGCCGGAACGGTTGACGTTGCCCTTGATGGTGCAGTCGGGCGACGGGGCGACCGATCCGGAAGCCGATGCCAGCAGGATGGCCTTGGCACTTTCCGGCGGCTTGGTCGCGCCCAGCACGGTGGTCTTCTTGTTGCGGACCCGCCAGTCCCACGGCGCGATGAAGGCGCCCTGCCACATGCCGGCCTTTGCCTCGCGCGCGGCTTTTTCGTCGGCTTCGTAATCCCTCGAGAAGCGGACATAGGCCAGGGCCCAGCCGCTTGCCACCAGCCATTTCTGGATGTCCTGGCCGTCGACCTCGCAGCGGGCGACAATGCGGCCGCGGCGGTCGGTCGCGCGGGTGCGGCAGGTCCAGCTCTTGTTGCCGAAACGCTTGACGAGTTCGTCGCGCGCCGCGACGCCGCAGGTCCAGCGTTCGCCGCTGTTATTGAGGCAGAGCTGATCCACCGACGGCGCGTCGACGCCGCCGAGCCTGATCCGGTTGTTGCCGATCGTGAGCTGGTCGGCCTCGCGGATCTTCGGGACGCCGGTAATGTCGGCGGCGCTGGCCGTGGCCGGCAGCAATAACAGCAGCAGGGCAATGGCAAACGGCTTCAACGGCATCGGCAATCCCGGCAAAAGAATCGTGGACGCAAGCCGCAGGATTGTGCTGGCAATCGGGTTGGCGCGCCAGCCCCGGCCCATGGCCCGCTTTCAACTTAACGCGATGACCACAGTTATGTTTCCGCCGAGCCGGGAAGGGTGCCGATATCGGATTGTCGATGATCAGGGTCGGCAAATTTGACGGTGCCAAAAGCTGGTAATCGCAGCGACCGCCACTAAAGTATGGGTGTCCTTCCTCTCTCCCCCTCCGGAAATCCCTTAATGAGCAGCCTGTTTTCCCCGATCCAGTTGCGCGACCTGAAATTGCCCAATCGCATCATGGTGGCGCCGATGTGCCAGTATTCCGCCGTCGATGGCTCGGCCACCGACTGGCATTTTACCCATATCAACTCGCTGGCGCTGTCGGGGGCCGCGATGTTCTGCATCGAGGCGACCGGCGTTGAAGCCATCGGCCGCATCACGCCGGGCTGCCTTGGCCTCTACAGCGACGCCAACGAAGCGGCGCTGAAGCCGATCATCGCCTCGGCGCGCAAGCATTCGAAGAGCGCGATCGCGATGCAGCTTGCCCATGCCGGCCGCAAGGCATCCAGCCACACGCCATGGGACGGCGGACAGTTGATCCCGATCTCGGAGGGCGGCTGGCTGGCCGAAGGCCCGTCGGCGGTGCCGCACAAGGCGGAAGAGCCGCCGCCGCTGGCGCTCGATGCCAAAGGTTTGAAGCGCATCGTCGATGCCTTTGTGGCCTCCGCCAAGCGCGCCGAACGGCTCGGCCTCGACGCCCTCGAGGTGCACAGCGCGCACGGCTATCTGCTGCATCAGTTCCTGTCGCCGATCTCGAACAAGCGCACCGATCAATATGGCGGCTCCTTGCAGAACCGCATTCGCTTTCCGCTGGAAGTGTTCGAGGCGGTGCGCGCGGCGTTTCCAAAAGAAAAGCCGGTCGGCATCCGCGTCTCCTCGACCGACTGGATTGAAGGTAGCTGGGATATCCATCAGACCATCGAATTCGCCAAGGAATTGAAGAAGCGGAATGTCGACTGGATCGACGTGTCGTCCGGCGGCGTGTCGCCAATGCAGAAGATTCCGCTCGGCCCCGGCTATCAGGTGCCGCTGGCGCAGGCGATCAAGCAAGCAACCGGCGTCACCACCATGGCGGTCGGCCTGATCACCGAAGCGAAGCAGGCCGAGGAGATCGTGGCGTCCGGCAAGGCCGACATGGTCGCGCTCGCCCGCGGCATGCTCTACGACCCGCGCTGGGGCTGGCACGCCGCCGCCGAACTAGGCGACGATGTCGATGCGCCGCCGCAATACTGGCGCTCGCAGCCCTCGACGCAAAAGGCGCTGTTCGGCGCGACGACGTTCGGGACGCGGTAACGCGCGTCATTCCGTGTGACCGTTGCGGCGGATCCATGGCCCGGGCGTCAGCACGAGGCGCATGAGATCAGCCTGACTTCGTGTCCCGGTTTTTGCAAAAATGCGGTGCAGGTGGGTGCGCGCGGTCGCAATCTTGATCGTCAAACTCTCGGCGGCGTTGTGGATATTGCCGTTCCTGATCATTTCATGCACCAGCCGTGCCTCGGCGGCCGTCAATCCAAATCGCTCCCTTAGCTGTTCGTCGTCGAGCCCGGTCGCGTTTTCCGGATCGGTGATGAAGATGATCGCCGAGTGCGGATGGCTGGCGAGCCAGTCATGCTCGGCGCGAAAGGGAATGACAAGCAATGATAGCGGCATTCGCCGCCGATCGCGGGAGATCGTTACCGTGTCGCGCGATCCGTTGAGGCGATCGCCCACGCAGGCGGCGACTGCCGAGTGTAGATTTGCCGTTTCCATTGGCGAGTTGCCGCACAGCACGCCGTCCAAAAGCCGGAGGCCGCCATTGAAGCGCTTCGGCCGCATGGTTGGTGAAGAGAACGCGAGCCGTGTGGTCGACGATGACGACACCCTGGCCGATGCCCTCGAGCGCGGCCAGAGCATAGGCACGTTCGAATTCTGCCGCCTGAAGGCGCCGGGTGAGTTGCACGGCGCGCTTCAGATGCGGCGCGATCGCGCCGTACAGCTTGAGATGCTCGGGTCCGAATTCACTTTTTCCCGGCATCACGAATTCCACGCGCCAGTCTTTTTCGGTCGCCAGCGTCGCGCCCATCACGGAGAGATAGCCTTGCGGGCGCGACCACTCGTTGAAGAACTGGCTCGCATGCAGCGTCGTCTTGGGCAGCACCATCTGGTCGGTCACCGCCGTTCCCGCCGGCAATTGCGCCATGCGCTGCCAGAACAGGTTCAGCGGGTGATAGTGCGCGCCGTAGCTTTGCAGGAAGGCCGGATCGGTGCGCGGCGCGACCAGCCAGGGCACGCTTTGCGTCGACACCGCGCTTAGGGAGGCTTCCCGCGCGCCGAACGCGTCGGCAATCTCCTGCAGGACGACAGGCCAGCGGCCGGGATCGGCCGCGGCGTCATAGATCTGTCCGATCAGGGCGAGCAGCGCGTCCTGGTTCATCACGCCTACCAAAGGTTGTGTGACTTCAAGGCTTGACCGACTTCCACGGGGAGCAGCGTAAACCATTTGATGGACGCTGCGACAGCCGCCCGCCGCTAGCATCGCAGCGACTGCAATTGACCGGCTTGACCTTATTTTTCTGATTTGACCGGAGATTTTCAATGGCTACCAGCAAAGCTTTTCAAGCGTCCGGCGATGAAAACATCGACGCACTGATGCGGCAGATGAACAATACTTTTTTTAAGTGGAGCAGCGGGAGTCTCACTTTCAATTTTCCGACCAGTGCCGCGAGCTACAGCTACAGCGGCGAACCTGATCGAGATTTTGAAGAGCTGCCCACTGAACTGAAAGACGCTGTCCGCAAGGCTTTTGCTGCGTTTAGTGAGGTGGCAAACCTGACGTTTAACGAAACAAGCAGCAACAGTGCAGATTTGCGCATCGCCATGGCGGATATGGTGCATGACCCGGACCACGCCGCGCTTGGCCGCGGCTATTTTCCGCAGGACGGCGTAAAGAACGGCGATCTGTGGCTGGACGTCCTGCATGAATGGAATCCGGTCAAAGGAGGTAGCGATTTTTGGACACTGCTGCATGAGGTCGGGCATACGCTAGGATTGACTCATCCCGGAAATGGCATCGACCCGGCGCTTGTCGGCCATGTGTATACAGTCATGAGCGTCCAGCCATTTCCCGACGCGCCGCCCGGTGTCGGTGTCGGCGCCGCTCCGCAAACGTTGATGCTCGGGGATATAGCCGCCCTGCAATACATGTACGGAGCCAATTTCAATTCGCGGCCGCTCGATACCGTCTACTCCTGGAGTCCAACCACTGGAGAGACCTTCATCGATGGAATCGGCCAGGGCCGGCCCGAAAGGAACGTCATCTTCATGACGGTCTGGGACGGCGGCGGCACCGATACCTATGACTTCTCCAGCTATGGCAATACGAGGCCGCTTTCAATCGATCTTCGGCCCGGTGAATGGACCAACCCCGGGCTTACCAGCGCCAGCCCCGGGGATGGCCCATTCCAATTGGCGGACCTCGGTCTTGGTCCCGACGGTTTCGTGCATCCGCCCGGCGGCATTGCCAACGCCTTCCTGTTCAACGGCGACACCCGTTCGCTGATCGAGAATGCCAACGGCGGCGGCGGCGATGACTTCATCACCGGCAATCAGGCGAGTAACGTGCTGCATGGCAATGGCGGTGACGACACGCTGTTCTATACCGGAGGCGTCGATACGTTCTTTGGCGATGCCAGGGGTGCCAATGGCGACACCGCGGATTTTTCGTTGTCTTCAACGGCCGTCGTCATCAACCCGGTAGCGGCGTTTCGCACTGTCATCATCAATGGGCAGCCGGTCTCCGTCTCGATTGCGCCTGGCTCCGCCTTTGCCGATGCACTCGGCAACCGATACGGCGTGACCACGAACGGCGGAGCCACGCTTGCTTCCCTGACCGGAATCGAAAATCTCACCGGTAGCCGGTTCGGCGACACGATCACCGGCGATACCGGCAACAACACCATCAAGGCGGGAGACGGCAATGATCGCGTCTTCTACACCGGCGGTTTTGACGATCTCGATGGTGAAGGCGGCGTGGACACGATCGATTTTTCGAAGTTCGGCTCGGCGGTCTCCGTCACGCTCGTTAGCTCCGCGGCGACATCGGACAGTTCCTCGATCCCGGCAACCGGGACGCTGCGCTCCATCGCCGAGCTCAGCGGTTTCGAGAATGTCACAGGCACTGCGTTTGCCGATGTGATCAACGGCAACAGCGGCGCCAACACAATCGACGGCGGCGCCGGGGCGGACCGAATGTCGGGCGGCTCTGGTAACGACACTTACATTGTCGACAATGCCGGAGACCGCGTCATCGAAACCCTCAGCACCGGCGGCAACGATTCGGTTTTCAGCTCGGTCACCTTCGCGCTTGACGCGTTTGTCGAGAACGTCACGCTCACCGGAACGGCCAATATCAATGCGACCGGCAATGATCTCAGTAACACGCTGACTGGCAATGCCGGACGCAACATCCTGAGTGGGGGCGCCGGCAACGACACTTATGCCTTTTCCGGCAATTTCGGCATTGACACTATCATCGACGTCAGTGGCGCCGACAAGATCGTGATATCGGGCACGGCGACCTTCGAGGGATCGTCACGCAGCGGCAACGATCTCATCGTAACGCTGTCGACAGGAACGATCCGTATCGACGACCATTTCACGACCGGCACCATCGAGTCCCTGCAGGTCGGCGGCAAGACTTTTGTACTGGCGAACGGGCTGATCGGCGGAGATCTTCCCGGCATCATCTCGGGGTCGGATGGCTCGGAGACGATGGACGGCAAGGGCGGCGACGACATCCTTTACGCCAACAACGGCAACGACAGACTGCTCGGCGGGCTAGGCAACGACCTGCTCGACGGCGGCAACGGCCGGGACGTTCTCGACGGCGGCGCCGGCGACGACATCCTTACCGGCGGCCGCGGCGATGATACGTTTGTGTTCAAGCCCGGATCCGGCCACGACACCATTACCGATTTCTCGCTGTTCGAAGACCATCTCGACATTTCCGGCTTTCACAACCGGCCCGGCATCAGCCGCAACGGATCGTCGCTTGATCTGGATTTCGGCGGCGGCGATGTGCTGAGCATCAGTTTCGATACGGGAGCCGACCATTGGCGCCTGCCATTTCTATTCGAAAAGTCTGCCGGCAGTTGGTTCGATCTCTGACAGCCTCGCCGAAACAGGATAGCCGGGTCTTTTGACCCGGCCCTTCAAGACTCTTCCGAGCTGGATTCGTGCCCGACACGCAACCACATTCGATGAGGTATTCCCATGGCCACGCCAATTGACGATGTCATCGAGAATTTGCAGACCCACGGTGGGACATCACCAATCCGTCTAGACAATTTTGCTGATCAATCGTCGATTACATTCTTTATTGCGGCTTCTGCAAATGGCGGAATGACAGCCGCTGAAGTTACGTTCGTCCGGCTCGCATTCAGGGCGTGGGGCGATCTGATCGGCATTCCGCTCATCGAGATCCAGGATATCACGGCCGCCGATATTCTCTTTACTTATGTCGATCTCGGCAAATCCGGTCCTGCAGGCCAAGCCAGTTCATTCGAAATATTCGGCCAGAAGAAAATCGAGATCAACCGGTTCTTTTTCGTGGTTGGCGATACGCCGACGCTGGGCAGCACGGGCTTCAAGACAATCCTGCACGAGATTGGACATGCCCTCGGTCTCAGCCATCCTGGTCCGTACAATGGAGATTTCTTCGACGACGCCGTCTACGGAGAGGATACGACCTATCCGGAAGACTTCTACAAATTCACGGTCATGTCCTATTTTGATCTGGACGACGTGGAGTTGGCGACCGGTGTCCAGGAAGCGTATTGGGGCACCTCGTTTCCGTGGTCTCCGATGCTGCACGACGTCGCCGCGATCCAGAGCATCTATGGCGCCAATACCGCAACGCGTGCAGGCGACACCGTCTACGGCTTCAACGCATCCAACCAGCAATTCAATCTCGATGGTATCCTGGCTGGTCCGAACTTTGGCTCCGAGGGCGTATTCACGATCTGGGACGGCGGCGGCATCGACACGATTGATGCGAGCGGAGCCGTCGCCGACGGAGACGTCCCCATTGCGGGCAGTTTCAATGAGTTCCCAAACCAGATCATCGATCTCAGGCAGGGTGCGTTTTCATCCATCGGCCTCGACCGGAACGTCAGGACTTAAAACGTTCTCAGCGACAACATCGCGATCGCTTTCGGTACTGTCATCGAAAACGCGATCGGCGGTGGCGGCGATGACCTTATCATCGGAAATGACGCGGACAATATTCTGTTGGGAGGCGCTGGCGACGACACTCTACGCGGCGGTTCCGGCAACGACACGCTGGAGGGGGGGCTCCATGGGGATGTCCTTGCAGGCGGCGCCGGCTTCGACACCGCGTCGTACGCCCATGCGGCACGGGGGATTATCTACCGACCCAACTTCTCCGGGACTGGCATCATTATCTCGGGAGATATTTCGGGTGACACTTTCAGCTCGATCGAAGCCTGGGAGTTGACGCGGTTCGGCGACATCTTCGAGGCCTTCGCGACCGACGACAGGGTCGATGGCGGCGACGGCGACGACACGATCTTCGGCTTGGGCGGCAATGATACCCTGTTCGGCAACGCTGATATCGACACGCTCGACGGCGGCGCCGGCGACGACATTCTCCGGGGCGGCACCCAGAACGACATCCTGATCGGCGGCATCGGCAACGACACGCTCGACGGCGGCTCCGGCGCCGACCAGATGTCGGGCGGCGCCGGCAACGACGGCTACATCGTCGACAATATCGGCGACACCATTTCCGAAAGCATCCTGATTGCGCAATCGGGCGTCGATCTGGTGCTCAGTTCGATCAGCTACACGCTTGCGCTAGGCGTGGAGAACCTGACGCTGGCTGGAGGCAACCCACTCAACGGCACCGGCAATTCCCTGGCCAACATCATCACCGGCAACGGCAACGTCAACACGCTCGACGGCGGCGGCGGCACCGACACGCTGATCGGCGGCGGTGGTAACGACACCTACATCGTCGATAATGCCGGCGATATCGTCGACGAAAGCAACGGCGCCGACATCGATACGGTGCTGTCGTCGGTGACGTTCAGCCTCTCCAGCACCAGTTCCGCGCAAACCCGTGGGGCGGTGGAGAACCTGACGCTGACCGGGGCTGTCGCCATCAACGGGATCGGCAATTCGTCGGACAATATTCTGATCGGCAACACGGCAGCCAATGTGCTGTCGGGCCTCGAGGGCGACGACCGGTTGGACGGCAAAGGCGGGGCCGACACCATGTTCGGCGGCACCGGTGACGATACCTATGTCGTCGACAACGCCGCGGACCGGGTCGACGAAACCGGCGGCGCCGCCGCCGACATCGATACCGTGTTGTCGTCAGTGAGCTTCAGCCTGATCAACGCGACGCAGACACGCGGCAATGTCGAGAACGTCACGCTGACCGGTACTGCCGCCATCAACGCTACCGGCAACGGCTTCGGCAATACGCTGACCAGCAACGCGGGCAGCAATGTGCTGAGCGGCGGCGCCGGCAACGACATCTATGCATTCGACGGATCGTTCGGCAACGACACCATCAGCGACAGCAGCGGTTCCGACAGAATCGTGGTCACGGGCAAGACCGTTCTTCAGGAAACATCGCGCGTCGGCAACGATCTGGTGCTCGATTTCTCGTCGGGAACGATCACCATCGACAATCACTTCACCACCGGACAGGTCGAGTTGCTGCAGGTCGGATCCAGGACCTACGTGCTCGCCAATGGGCTCATTGGCGGCGATCTTCCCGGCATCATCTCGGGATCGCAGGCATCCGAAGTGATGGACGGCAAGGGCGGCGATGACATCCTCTACGGCAACAATGGCAACGACACGCTGCTCGGCGGTCTCGGCAACGACCTGCTCGACGGCGGCAACGGCCGCGACATCCTCGACGGCGGCGCCGGCGACGACATCCTGACCGGCGGCAATGGCGGCGATACATTTGTGTTCAAGCCCGGATCTGGCCACGACACCATCACCGATTTCTCGATCTTCACGGACAGGATCGATTTCTCGGGCTTTCACGACCGGCCCGACATCAGCCGCAGCGGCTCGACGCTCAGCCTGGATTTTGGCGGCGGCGACGTGCTGAGCATCAACCTTGATTTGCCGGGCCTGTTCTCGCCGTTCGCTCAGGACACAAGCTGGTTCGATCTACGCTGAGCGGTCAGCCGCACACTGCAACGCGCCATCATTCTGCCGCAACCAAGGCGGGTACTTCCTCTCGCGCGCACAAGACGCGTCACGCAAGACAAACAGAGAGGAACCCATGGAAATCGGATATTTCACGATGCCATCGCACCCGCCGGAGTGCGATCTGAAAGAGGGCCACGACTGGGATCTGGAAGTGCTGCGGTGGCTGGATGAGCTCGGCTACCAGGAAGCCTGGATCGGCGAGCACCATACCGCGCCGTGGGAGCCGCATCCCTCGCCCGACCTCTTGCTGGCGCAGGCGTTTTTGCAGACCAAGAATATCCGCCTCGGTCCTGGCGGTTTTCTTTTGCCCTACCACCACCCGGCCGAACTCGCCAACCGCGTCGCGATGCTCGATCACCTTTCCGGCGGCCGCCTGAATTTCGGCGTTGCGGCGTCGGGCCTGCCGAGCGACTGGGCGATGTTCAATGTCGATGGCATGTCCGGCCAGAACCGCGACATGACGCGCGAGGCACTGGAAATCATCCTGAAGATGTGGACCGAGGACGCGCCGTGGACCCACAAGGGCAAATTCTGGACGGTGACCAAGCCGGAACCGATGTTCGATTTCCTCAAACCGCACATCAAGCCGAAGCAGGCGCCGCATCCGCCGATCGGCGTTGCCGGCCTGAGCAAGGGCTCGGACACGCTGAAGCTTGCGGGTGAGCGCGGCTTCATCCCGATGAGCCTCAACCTCAACCCGGCCTATGTCGGCAGCCACTGGGAGTCGGTGGAAGCCGGCGCGGCCAAGACCGGACGCAAGCCGAACCGCGCCGACTGGCGGCTGGTGCGCGAGGTGTTCGTCGCCGACACCGACGAGGAGGCGTGGAAGCTCTCGGCCGGCGACATGATGGGCCGGATGATGGGCGAATATTTCCTGCCGTTGCTCGGCCATTTCGGCTTCAAGGACTATCTCAAGCACGCGCCCGACGTGCCTGACAGCGACGTCACCGTCGACTATTGCGCGCGGCGCAACTGGGTCGTCGGCTCGCCGTCGACGGTCGCCGAAAAGATCGAGACCATCTACCGCGAGGTCGGCGGCTTCGGCACGCTCCTGGTGTTCGGCTTCGACTACAAGCACAAGCCGGAAGCCTGGAAGCATTCGCTCTCGCTGCTCAAGCACGAGGTGATGCCGCGGCTGAAGCATCTCGACGCGAAGCTCGGCAAGGCCGCGTGAGCGCCGGCAACGAACAGCGGGGCGGCGGCTCGCCGTCCCGCTTATTCCCTCACATCCCGAACACGGCCACCGCGCGGATCGGCGATCCCGTGCCGTCGCGCCATTTCATCGGCAGGCCGATGAAGGTGAAGGGGCCCTGACCGAGCAAGGCTTCCAGATTGCACAGGCTCTCGATGTGGGTGATGCCGAGTTCGCCGCAGGCCTTGTGAACCAGCGAGTTCACCTTGCCTTCGGGCCCCGGCCGCATCGAATCGATTCCGAAATGCACGACGCCTCGGCTCGCCAGCCATTCGGTGGCGGCGACGTTCGACGCCGGAATTTTCGCTCGCATATTCCTTGCGCGGAAACGTGCGCTCGTGATGGCCGGTGCATAACAGCACCGTGCCGCCTTTCGGCACGTCGTGGCCGGTCTGCTTGACCGCCGCCTCGAGATCGCTCGGGCGTGATTTCGGCGCGCGGCGCGATGTGGCGCAGATCGATGCAGATGCCGGGCACGATGCAATTCTCCAGCGGATATTCGCTGATTGGCTGGCCGTTCTTGTTGAAGTGCCTGAAGGCATCGATGTGGGTGCCGGCGTGGTCGGGCATCGAGATGAACATCGAGGACAGCCCGTGCACGTTGCCGGATTCCCGGAACGAGTCCTCGTGGCTCTTCCAGACGCCGTGGATGATCGGCGGATGGCCGGGATAGGTCGGGCTGCCGTGGTACATCTCGCGGCTGAGGTCGACGATCTTCATTTATGTCTCTTTCCCCTCGTCATTCCGGGACGCGCCACTTGGCGCGGGCCCGGAATCCATACGCCGTGACGGTCGTCGTGTTGCGAGCTGGTCAACGACTTTCTTCGTAACAACAATGGCTTGTGGTTATGGATTCCGGGCTCGCGCTCCGCGCGCCCCGGAATGACGGAGACGCTCAATCCGCAAACCCCACATAGCGCACGAAATCGCCGTGCTCCCGCCGGTCCGAGCGGACCGCATTGGCGGCGAACTCGTCGTCGGGATAGCCCATCGCGACGCAGGTCATGATCGCCTGGTCCTCCGGAATATTTGCGACCTCGCGCACGATGTCGGAGCGCATGATGCCCTGGCCGTTGATGACGCTGCCGAGCCCGCGGTCCCAGGCGGCGAGCACGATGCCGTAGCACAGCGCGCCGAGATCGAAATGCACGACCGCGCCGGGATCGAGCACGCGGTCGTAGGCCAGCACCAGCGACACCGGCGCGTCGAACTGGCGAAAGCCGCGCAGCACCCAGTCCTGCCGCATCGGCTTGTCGTCGCGCGCAATCCCCATCGCGCCGAACAATTTCTTGGCGATGTCGACCTGCCGGGTGCGATGCATGCCCTGATATTCGCCGTGGCTGACGATGTCGCGCTTGGCTTGGCGCCGGCGACCATCTCCTCCATGTTGCGGCGGCGCACCCGCTCCAGCGGCTCGCCGGTCAGCACGTGGACATGCCAGGGCTGCGTGTTCATCGACGACGGCGCGCGTTTTGCGACCTCCAGGATTTCCTCGATCACCGTGCGCGGCACGGGCTTGTTCTTGAACCCGCGCACGCTCTTGCGGGTTTGAACCAGCGTCTCGAATTCCATTCCCTGCTTCCCTGTTTCCTTCGTCATGGCCGGGCTTGTGCTGGCCATCCACGTTCTTTCTTGCGCGCGAATAAGCAAGGCGTGGATGCCCGGGTCAAGCCCGGGCATGACGAGAGGAGAGGGGGAGTTTCGCATCGACGGAATTCGGTGCCATCACGCGTTCTCCTGCTCCTCATGTCCCGCCGGCCCCACCGGCATCGGCACCACCTGATACTTCGCCGGCATATTGATCGGCTTGTAGCCGTAGCCCGCCTCCATCTTCTTCAGCACGGACTCATGGATGAACGCATCGTCCGGGATCAGGCGCGGCTCGGCGCAGGGAATGTAGAAACCGAAAAAGACCTTTCGCGCCGGCCATTCCTTGTACTTCGCGCTCTTCGGCAAATATTCGAGCAGGCGCCAGGCGCCGTTCATCGAATTGTGCGCTCTGCCGTTGATATCGGGCGCCACGTACTGGAACGGGCTGTTCTTGCGCTGAATGCCCCAGGCGAGCTGGTTGACGGTGCGCGGGTTGACGGCAAGCCCGCATTTCACCGCTTCGTCGATCATCCAGAGCAGCGGATATTTTGACAGCGCGCTTTCCTTTTCCGGATAGCCGCCGCCGATGTCGGCATGCACGCCGGCGAACCAGACCTGCAAAATATCCTGCGGCTCGGAATTGGCGTCGTTGAAGCGGTTGGTCTTGTAGATCTGCGGCTGGTCCCATTTCTTGAGGCGAAACATGCAGCGCCGCTCGTCGATCGAGATCGCCTGGCGGAATATCTTGACGCTGGGATTTTGCAGCGTCCAGGCGAGCTCTTCCAGGCTCGGCAGATACAGCCGGTCGGGCCGCGGCACGATCACGCTCGCCACCGTGTCCCAGACGCCGACGAAGCGGATGGTCGGCCAGCGCGTCGACAGAATGCGCGCGAACTGCGCGGCCTGGTCGTCCTTGTTGACAGGCAGCGGCCCCTCGGAATTGCCGGCGTCGGTGAGTTGTTTCGGATCGAAGCCGATCCGTGCTGGCCGTTGCTGGAAAACTGCTTGTAGGAGGTGAGCCCGCTGCCGGCGAGATTGGCCTGCTCCGGCGAGATCAGGCCGACCTTGTGGATCAGGCCGGCCAGCACGCGGACGGTGTAGGCGCCGCGGGAAAAGCCGAACAGAAAGATCTGGTCGCCCTCCCGGTAGTTGTGGACCAGGAACAGATAGGCGGCGAGCACCTTGTCGTCGAGGCCGTAGCCGGTGGCGAGCCCGAGGATCGCCATGAAATCCTGCTGCAGCTTGCGCCACGGATTGGGCCGCGCCAGCGTGCCGACGCCGGGATCGTAGAACACGAACTGCCGCGGCTGCGTCCTGTCGGTCTTGCGCAGGCAGCGATACAGCTTCAGCACGTTGGAGATGTTTTCGCTGATCTCGTTGCCGGTGCCGTCGCAGCAGATGACGATGTTTCTCATGGCGCGTCCCCATACAACCTGCGCGATTGTAGCCCGATTTTGGTGACGTCGTCATGGCCGGGCTGGCTCTTCTGTCGTCCCGGCGAACGCCTGGAGCGCGAGATGGCGGGCAAACTCGGTGCCGTTGTCGAAGGTGACGGTCTGGCGCAGCGGCGGCGGCATGGCGCCAAACAGATTGACCAGATGACGGGCGACGCCGTTGGCGGCCTTGCTGGAGAGCCTGATCGCCAGCAGCAGGCGGGATTTGCGCTCATGCACGGTCAGGATGGCCTGACCGTATTTTGTGAACATCATCAGGTCGGCCTCCCAGTGGCCGCAGGTCGATCGGTCGGCGGCCTCGAGGGGTCGATTTGCCAAGGAAACACGGCCTTCAATGAAGCTTGCCGGGCTGCCGCCCTTCCTGCCGCGGCAGCCGCGCTTGCTCTTGCCGCGCGGCAGGTAGCGCCGCCAGCGGTAGTCCCTGGTGCGGGAGAGCTGCGCGTAGATGAAGCGGTAGATGGTCTCGTAGGAGATCACCTTGCGACCCTGTTCGCGTTCGAGCCGGCCAGCGATCTGCTCGGGCGACCATCCGCTTGCGAGCCGCTCAATGACAGCGGCTCGCAAGCTCTCATCTCGCTCCAGGCGCGAGCCCTTCCAGCGCCGGGCGCGGGTCTGCTGGTTGGCGTAACTGGACCGGTATCCGACCTGAGCCCCACTATTGCGCTTCAGCTCCCGAGAGATCGTTGATGGCGAGCGATCCAGAGCTGCCGCGATTTGCCGGACCGAGCTGCCATTGGCCGAAAGCCGGGCAATCTCGCATCGGTCGTCCAGGGAAAGCTGATCGTAACTCCGCCCCATGGCAACACCTCCAACCGGAAGTGTTGCACTTCGTTTGTGAACTCAGGGGACCCATACCGCGTTGTGCTCTCGGCTCAAGCAAGGTGGCGGACGCCAGCACAAAACAATTGCCGCCGCGGCGTATGGGTCCCGGGTCGCGCTTTCGCTTGCCCGGGACGACGAGCGGGGAGAGTGCGGCGTGACGAGGGAGTGTTGCCCGGTCGATCCGCAAAATCTATGCTGTTCGCCCCATAACAAGAATCCGCAAGGGACTGCCCATGCCTGCACCGCTTGATCCCGTCGTCGAAAAAATCATTCCGCTGCTGCCGCTGCGCGATCCCACGGTGATGACGCCGCAGAGCGCCCGCGAGGCGCTGCGGGCGCTGGCGGCGGCGCGGGCCGCGGTGCCGCCGCCGCCGGTCGCGAGCGCGGAGGACAGCAAGGTGAAGGGCGCGGCCGGTTTTCTGCAGGCGCGGGTCTATCGGATGTCCGACGGGAAGGCGCCGACCGTGATTTTCTTCCATGGCGGCGGCTGGGTGGCGGGCGATCTGGAGACGCATGACCGCCAGGCGCGGTGGCTCGCGATCGAGACCGGCGCGGTGGTGGTCTCCGTCGATTACCGCCGTCCGCCCGAAGTGCGCTTTCCCGGCGCGTTCGAGGATGCTTTTGCGGCGGTGCGCGATGTCGTCGAACGCATCGCCGAATTCGGCGGTGACGCCAACCGCATCGGCGTTGCCGGCGACAGTGCCGGCGGCAATCTCGCCGCCAGCGTCGCGATCGCCTGCCGCGACGCCGGCATCAAGCTTGCCGCGCAATTGCTGGTCTATCCCGTCACCAATGTGGTCGGCGGCTTTCTGCGACAGCGCGGAGAACGCGCGCTTTCCCTCGCGGGACGAGAATGCCGACGGCTATTTTCTGACCCGCGCGACGATGCAGTGGTTTTGCGGGCATTATCTGGCTGACACCGCCGACGGCGCCGACTGGCGCGCCTCGCCGCTGCGCGCGAAGAATCTCGCAGGCGTCGCGCCGGCGGTGGTGACGACCGCGTGGTTCGATCCGCTGCGCGACGAGGGCGCGGCGTATGCCGATGCGCTGGTCAATGCGGGGGTGGCGGTAAAATATCATCCGGGCGAGGGGTTGATCCACGGCTACTTCGGTTTGGGCGAGGCGTCCGAGGTGGCGAAGGCCGAGGCGCAGCGCGCGCGGGCGGATTTCAAGGTGATGCTGGAGCGGGGGGTTTGACCCTCGCCGTCGTCGTCATTCCGGGATGCGCCGTGAGGCGCAGGCCCGGAATCCATAACCACGATCGGGTGTATGGATTGCGGGCTCGTGCTCCGCACGCCCCGGAATGACGAAACGGGAGAGAGTGCTTTCGCCGGGACGACGAGATGCTACCCCACCGCCCTTTGGCCCTGCGCGAAGACGCTGAAGCCGAGCCATTGCTGCATCGATTTGGCGATGTCCTTGTCGCCGGTGACCTTGATGCGGCCGGCCTCGACTTCGCTGTTGAGTTTGGCCATGCCCATCCACACCGCGGTCATGGCGCGCAGCGGGCAGCTCACATAGAGATCGACGTCGTAGCCGGGATCGGTGAGGCAGAGGTCGACCTTTTCGCCGTCGACCACCAGCCACCATGATTTGCGGTCCGGCCGCATCTCCGGATAGATGAAATTGATGGTGGTGCGGCGCGGCGGCAGCGGCGTCGGCTGCAAATTGCGCCGCATGTCCCACATCAGGAGGCGCCGGATCGAGGTTCTTCAGCGACAGCTTCGACTTCGATCCAGCGCTGGCCCCAGAAGCCGAGCGACATGATGATGCCGCGCAGATCCTCGCCCGCCGCGGTCGGCCTGTAGTCCATCACGCCGGGATGGCCGCTCGGCACAGCCGCGATCACGCCGGCGTCTTCCAGCTCCTTCAGCCGTTTCGACAGCAGCGTCGGCGACATCCGCGGCACGCCGCGGCGCAGATCGTTGAAGCGGGTGGTGCCGCATAGCAACTCGCGCAGCACCAGCGCGGTCCAGCGGTTGCAGACGATCTCCGCCGCCATCGCGACCGGGCAAAACTGCCCATAGCTTCCGCGTTCGGTCTTATCCAGCAACGGTGGTCTCCCTATGCATCGCGAGGGGGCAGTACAGAAACTATACCGCCTCGCGCGCCCCGTAGCCACACTGGCGCGAAAACTCCAGCAATTGCAGTGAACTGGTTCACATGCGGCGCGACGCCGCCGTGCCAGTACAGTTCCTGAACTGGAGGGCGTTTTCGGCCGGGACTAGTCTCCACGGCATCGATATCTCGCTACCCGAGGTGTCCGACTGGAGGGAACATCATGAACACGCAACGCAGCACGCCGCATCGATGCGACAAAATCACCGCAGCGCCGTCGAGATCGCCCGCGAGCTTGGACCGATCTTTGCCGAGCGCGCCGAGACCGCCACCGACGAGGACCAGTTCGTCGCCGATAATTTTGCCTCGCTGAAGGCAGCCGGCCTGGTCGAGGCCGGCGTGCCCACCGAACTTGGCGGCGGCGGCGCCGACGTCGACGAGCTCGCCGAGATGCTGCGCATGCTCGGCCAGCATTGCGGCTCCACCGCGCTGGCGTTTTCCATGCACACCCACCAGGTCGCGATTCCCGCCTGGCGCTGGAAGGTGCAGAAGGCGGCGCGCGTCGAGCCGTTGCTGAAGCGCATCGCGGCCGAGCGCATCTTTTTGCTGTCGAGCGGCGGCAGCGACTGGATCGGCGGTTCCGGCAAGGCCGAGAAGGTCGACGGCGGCTACCGCATCACCGCGCGAAAGGTGTTTTCCTCCGGCTCGCCCGCCGGCGACCTGTTCATGACCGGCGCGGTGCTGGAGACCGAAGGCGAGCCGCCGCAGGTTTTGCATTTCGGCATTCCCATGAATTCGCCGGCGGTGAAGGTGATGGACAACTGGCGCACGCTCGGCATGCGCGGCACCGGCTCCAACGACGTCATGATCGACGGCCATGTGGTGCCCGACGCTGCGGTCTGCGGTGAAGCGCAAGGCCGGCGAATGGCATCCGCTGTTCCACATCATCGCGACCATCGCGTTTCCGCTGGTGTACTCGGTCTATCTCGGCGTCGCCGAGAGCGCCCGCGAGATCGCGCTGCAATGCGCCAAGAAGCGCAAGCCGGATAGCCACATGATCCAGCTCGCCGGCCGCATGGAGACGGAGCTGACGGCTGCACGCCTCGCGCGCGACCACATGCTGGCGGCGGTGCGGCTCGATGCGCCCTCGGCCGAGACGATCAACCAGGTGATGATCGGCCGTACGCTCTGTGCGCGCCACGCCATTGCCACCGTGGAGCTTGCGATGGAGCTCGCCGGCGGCGCCGGCTTCTTCCGCGCCACCGGTCTGGAGCGCCGCTTCCGCGACATCCAGGCCGCGCGCTACCACCCGCTGCAGGCGGGCCCGCAGGCGCAATATGCGGGCTCGGTCGCGCTCGGGCTGCCGGTGGACCGGGTGTTTTAGGGCACGCGCGATCCTCCCCCTCTCCCCTTGTGGGAGAGGGTGGACACGATGCGGAAGCATCGCGGACGGGTGAGGGGTCTGTCTCCGCGGACACAGACCCCTCATCCGGCGCTTCGCGCCACCTTCTCCCACAAGGGGAGAAGGAAGAAGAAGCGTATCGTTCCGCGTTAGTGGTCGATTTCCGGCTGAGGGAGTGGTCCCGAATTGAACTCCGTCGATCGGCGCTCCGTGTCCCGAAGCTCGGCCTCGGTGAAGTTGAGGTTATCAGGGTCATCAGCAGCGCTGCCATCTGAGATTGGTGTCATGAACATTGCTCCCGGTCATCAGCTCGCCCGACTTGAGCGAACGCAACCGGCAATATAGCGACCGTGACGAAGGTTCTACCGATCGGTGCGTAACTCGGCTGGATTGTAACGCTGGACTTAATTGCAACACGCAAGGAACACGTTGCCTTTTGTTCAACGCGTCCGGTCGTATTTCGCCTTAGTTGTATCTCCGCCCTTTGGTGTTCAGACCCGTTTGAAAAGGGGTGATCGGCAAATGATCCAAGGATCCGACCAAAAATTGCTGCCGACACAGGCGGCATGGGAGTAGGGATCTCGCATTTCTTCTAGGACTTCGACTACCCGCAATCGGTCGATCGCTGGCGTTAGCGTCCGAGCATGCAGCGGTCAGCCCAGGCGACTCACAAGGTCCTCTGCCCGTAAGTGAGTATATCGCTGGAGCATGCGGAGCTCCTTGTGCCCACTGATCGTCGAGACCTCGGCTATGTTGAGACCCTTCTCGAACAGGCGGCTGACGCCCTCATGCCTCAGATCGTGGAATCGGAAATCGTCCATCTGAGCCCGGGCACGGAGATGTTCGAAGGCAAGACGGATCGAGTTGCCCGTGATCGGAAAGACTCGGTTGGCGTCGCGACCCTTCTCGTCCAACAGCCCTTTAAGGGTCGTTACGGCACGACGGGACAACGGAATGTCTCGGGAGTCTCCGTTCTTCGTCAGCGGCAGATGGGCGACGCAGCGGACGAGGTCAACGTGCTGCCATTGCAGATCAAGCATCTCGCCCCGGCGCATGGCTGTTTCGATCGCGAGGATGATCAGGGGCTTCATCAGGGGAGTGCGCCCGCTTTCGCATGCAGCGAGCAATCTGGCTTCCTCACCAGCTTTCAGACGCCGGGTGCGCCCTCGGGGGACTTGGGGACGTCTGACCAGCTTTACGGGGTTGCGGGGCAACCAGAGACCCCACTCGCGGGTCGCGATCTCAATGCAGTGGGACACAGTGTTGAGCTCACGGACGACTGTAGCAGGAGCAACGATCTTGAGACGCTCTCTCGATAGGTCGCTACGTCTGCGCTGGTCAGTTTGGCGAGCGTCCGGTGGCTCATGGGGCAGCGCAATATCGAATTGATCCGCGACGCCTCGGACACAGCGCCACGCTTGCCAGGGGTCACCTCAGCGCAGTAGCGCGTCAAGAGCTCTCGGAGTGTCGTTTTCTCAGCAAGTCGCGTGTCAGCTACCCAGCCAGACCGGTTGGCTTCTGCTTCGAGGTCTTGCGCCCAGCGCTGAGCCTCAGCTTTCGAGTTAAATGACTTGGCTCGTGGGGCGACGCCCCGACGACGGACCTGTGCCTGCCAGCGACCCCGTAGTTTTCTGATGGTCGCCATCGTCTGCTGCTCAAATCACCCTTGTTTACAGAGTGAAGGACGCCGGCGACTAGGTGCCAAGGACTAACCATTGGCGAGCACGAGATCGAGAGGTGGCCGTAGGTCTGCTCGGTGATCGTAAATTCGCGGGCAAGTGAGGCTGATTTCGCTCTATCAGCGGGCCAGGGCGGTAGTCGGCCGGCACTTGCGTGGCTGCCAAGCGTTGATCAAGGGTTAGGAGGGGTCGTCGATCCACGAATTCGTTGCCCGGAATTCCGCACGTTATCGAGCCAGAAATAAATGTCGCCGGGTAAAGCGTTGAAAACCCAATGATCCAAGACCTTGCCGTCTTCTTCGTGAATGAAGCCCTGACCTTCGATGGTAACCTTTTGGCCCGCCTTGATCGCTGCCCACGTCACGACATCCACCTCTATCGAGTGGATGTCGTAGCCGTAGTTGATTGTGACCTGCACCATTTCTTTGGATTCCGTGAGACGCGCCAGCGCATCGCCGTATCCATCGGGTCGCTTTGCGAGCCTTACTGGCCATTTTATAGTTCCGACCCTGCCATAGTTTGCTTTGGATTCGAAGTGCGGCCCTCGGGCCGACTAGGCCCCACCAATCGCCTTTTTAGAAGGTGAGTGAACGCAGCGAGCGCTGCCAAGTGGCCCGGTTGTGCCGATATCGAGGAAATGATGCACCGGTCGTTAGAAACCTGCAGTTTGCAAGGGATCAAGTCTGCCACTAGTCCAGCTTCGGAGGGCAACGCTCTATCCAGCTGAGCTACGGGTGCGTCTGCCGCCTCATTTAGCCGATTGGCCGGGCAGGGGCAACGGCTCTTGTTGCAGCGCTTCCAAGGATATCGCTGCGGCGGAGGCGCGCATCGCGGCTTTATACCGCTCGCGGCGGGGAGCGCCCGGCGCTATCTTCTGCTCACGCCATCGAGCCGGGTCGCGTCAATGAGTTCAGGGAGTACCCCACTTTCGTGGGGAAACGCGTTGGAGGAGTTTGCGCTGTTTCGAACGCTCAGTTCGGAACAGCGCCTGAAGGCGTTGCGTGCCATGGTCCGCCAGGATCTCGTGCGCGGGCAGCTGCTGGTGGCGCAGGGCGAGCCTTCCGATTCCCTGTTCATGGTGCTGCATGGCGCGCTTGCGGTGCGCAGGGCCGGCGATGTCGAGGCCCTCGCTGAACTGCGCGCCGGCGAAGTGGTCGGCGAGATCGGCTTCTTCGCAAATATCCCGCGCACCGCCGACGTGGTCGCGATCCGCGATACCAGCATGCTGGTGCTGACACGCGCGGCCTACCAGGAGCTTGCAAAGGAGGCGCCGGCCATCGTCGAGGCGGTGCTCGCGGCGCTGGCGCAGCGCTTCGCCAGGGAAACCGCCCGCCTCACGCCGATGCGCGCCTCGCCCAAGGCGCGGACCGTGGCGCTGATCGACGCAGGACACGAGCCATCGCCCGTCGCCTTCTACTGCCGGATGCGCGATGGGCTCGCCGCGACCGACGCCGAGATCGTCGATCCGGCCCGGCTCGCGGCCATGTTCCCCGGGCGCGATCTCGATACGTCAGAGGTGGCGGACTGGCTGAACAAGCGCGAACATGCCGCACCCCTGGTGGTTTATTTCGGCGGCCGAGACGCCTCGCCGTGGGCGCGCAAGGCCATCCGCCAGGCCGACATGGTGGTGTTCCTGTGCCGCGGCGATGCGCCGGCCGCGCCCCTGACGGAAGTTGAAACCTTCGCCTGCGCGGTTCATCCCGCCTCGGCGCGGCGCCTCGTGCGCATTCATGACCGGCGCAGCGGCGAGGTCCGCGGCACCACGGAGTGGCTCAAGCGGCTGCCTTCCTTCATGCACCACCACGTAGCCCTTGAGGATCAGGTTGATATCGACAGCCTGATCCGCTTTCTGTCCGGCCGCGCGATCGGATTTGTCGCCAGCGGCGGTGGCAGCTTCGGCACGGCGCATGTCGGCATCTACAAGGCGTTCCGCGAGCGCGGCGTGATGTTCGACATCTTCGTCGGCACCAGCGTGGGCTCGGCGATGGCGGCGGGATTTGCCAAGAATCTCGAGGCCGAGGATCTCGAACGCGGCACGCACGAGATTTTCGTCAAGGGCCGCAGTTTCCGTCGGCCGACCTGGCCGCGCTATTCCCTGCTGGATCACAAGGTGTTCGATCGGGCGCTGGCCGAGCAATACGGCCGCCATTGCCGGATCGAGGATTGCTGGCGGCCGTTTGCGGCGGTCGCGACCAATCTGTCGACCCATAACATCGAACTGATACGGACCGGGCTGCTCTGGCAGGCGGTGCGCGCATCGAGCGCGATCCCCGGATTGTTGCCGCCGTTCTATACGCCTGACGGCGCGATGCTGGTCGATGGCTGCCTGATCGACAATGTTCCGCTGGCGCCGATGCATCAGCTCAAGAGCGGGCCCAATCTGGTGGTGCATTTCGGCGAGCCGGCGACCGAGATCTTTGACGTCGACTATGCCGCCTTGCCCGGGCGGTTTGAGCTGTTTGCCTCGATGCTGATGCCGTTCCGGAAAAAACTGCTGCCCGCGGCGCCGAGCGCGGTCAACGTGCTATGGCGAAGCCTCGTGGCGCATCAGCGCTACGATATCCTGCCGACCACGCCGTTCGACATGGTGATGCGTCCGCCGATTGCGCCTGACATCGACGTCACCGATTTCGACCGCCACACCGACATCTTTCGCGCATCCTATCTCTGGGCCCGGGGGCTATCGATGCGCTGGAGGCGGAGGGCAGTTCGGCACTGGAGGCCGTGCTGTCGAGC
>CAVSXQ010000027.1:0-58817 GCA_963731915.1 uncultured Alphaproteobacteria bacterium | reverse complement strand
TGCCCGTGACGAAATTGGTGATGGTGGGCGCAAAAAAGAGGTACGTGTTAGCAAGTGAGGCGAGTTGATCGCAGCATTTTGCGGGCGTTCTATCCCACGCAGTTTGGCTCGTGAAGACGCATTTTCTGAAGATCGTCGAGGTCCGAGCTGGTCTCGTCTGTACGGAGCGTGCCGCGGCGGGTCGGTGAACATTGTGCCGAACTGGCATGACATGATTGGGCACGCGATGCCGTTCACGAAGCATTGGCGCAGCTAGAGGGCGTTCAGCGGGGCGCGGGTGACCTTAGCGTTCCCCTTGATGCCTTGGTGCCAACGGGGACGTCAACTCGTTTAACTCCGCCTCTAATTCCGAGACCAGCTGCTCAATCGTTTCCGCCACGGTGCGATCATGCGCCATCATTTCCGCAAGCGCCTTGTAGCGCGCGATGGTTTCAATAAGCTCGTGCTCTAAATTGTAATCAGCCATCTAAATCAAAGCAGCAGGCTACGCTTGGTTTCAGTTCGCAGAGATTTTGCGCGCGAGGAGCGCGGCGACCGATGGGACCCATGGAACCCCGGCGACCAGAAGGGACCCGCTGGCAGTTGGTGCCCACTGCGCTTAAAATATCATGAGTTCGGTAGTCTGCGACGAATGGCGTCCCACCCTCCCGCAACGCGCGGGGGATTTGTCTGTCGGAAATCCGACATAGAGCCTATGGTCCCCATATCATCGTCCCGCGCTCGGTCGGTGACTGAGAGTGTACAGGCCCCCGCCCAATCCAGCGAAGAGCCATGTGCGAAAAGTGCAATGAGTTTGACAGCAAGATTGCGCACTACAGGCGCATAGCGATACATATGACAGACCAGCAAACCCTAGATGGGATTGCGGGCTTAATTAAGCGAATGATGGTTGAGAAGCCCGCGATCCGCTGCGAACCGGCAAAGAAATCAGGCGATCCTCGCTAGAGCGGTGGCCCATTCTTGAATGGTCAGACAACGGGCAGACAGCCGTCCTCAACGAGCGCTAATATTTCAGCAGACACCCCAGTTCGGAAAAAGAGCGCTCATGGAGGAACGCCGTTTTATCCAGACCAAGCCTCTTGATCAGCGCCTAGAGGATCAGGCAAAGCGCCTTCGTCAAGAAGCTCGTGGCACTCCCTCAGGGATCGAACGCGACCGCCTTATTCGTAGGGCAAGGCAGGCCGAAATCGCCGCGCGCGTTAGCGAATGGCTTTCCTCTCCCGGCCTGCCCCCACAAAGGTGAGCGGCGTAACCACCCCGCAGCGGCAGCGGAGACGCACATGGAACATGCGGCCTGCGAATGATTGTTATCGCCTGTGAATTGCATCACAAGGTGTTGCGCGCGGTCTTAAGCTTACAAAAGCCAAGGTAAGGCCCTCTTGGACAGCTCTGGACGCGCAAATGGCCGCAAGGCTGTATCACGGGCAACTCTTGTCGGCCGCAAGCGAGAGCGAGGCTGGCCATGTTTCCGTGGCTCGAACTCCTGCTCAATGTGAGCGCTTTTGTCGGCTTCCTCGCCGTTGCGACCTATCACAGGCCCGCCAAACAAGGTGATGTGCCGCTTCGCGAGCACCGCGAGGAAGCCAATGAAGATGCTGAACATGGGCCGTGCTCCTCAGTCCGAGAGCCGGTAGACCGACGCAGAGCCAATCTTGCGAGCCTTCGCGATGGCTGATGGGCCCGTACCTCGCGTGCGCGATTTTCCTTCACCTTGCCAGGACCGCGATAGCCACGAGGGACTGACTTTACGGGCTATATGACACCATCGTGGCGAGGGATTGGCGCCATGACGTGGCCGCTAGTTCGAAAACTGCTGCTGTGAGTTGAGCGGCGGCGGCCTTTAAGCCAAGGAACTGGAAATCGTGTTGTGATCGCGGTCGATTTGGGGCCCACCTTCCAAAAAGGAGGCTCATTTTACCCGAGCGTCCCATTTTTGGACCTGGCTGCTTTGGCCTCCTACATCGCCCGCGCGACCAGCCAAAACCAATGCCACCGACCACCATTGCGCGCTTATTCCGAATTAACCCGCATTGCGCCTATCAAGCTTAACGCGCGCGTTTAGTTGCGGTGGTGCTGAAGGGGGATAGTTTCAAGAGCGGCGTTGGCTAGCGCGAGGCCCTTAGCTATGACCATTATCGAAATCTCCGCGACCGGAAGCTGCAACTCGAGCAGAATCTAAAACACGATCCGAGCACAGAGCGACGTAGAATAGATGAGGGGGAGCTAACCAAGATCGAAATCGCGCTCAGCTTCTTGGACGACCTAGGGAAACAATTACCCAGCCAGCCTCCCGTGATGGAATAGCTGCGGACTCGGAAGGCCGTTCCGATCCCCCCGGGATTGCCCCCTCAGGACAATACCCGGCATGCCCGGAGGGCGCCGGTCACCGGCGGTGGCGGCAGGTAAGCTCGGCATGGCTGAAGCTCGGCCGAGGGCGAGGGAACCGGGCTCGGTTGCGTCAGTCCAGCACCACCCTGCGATCCCGATTGTCGCCAATGCTCGGTTCGAGCTACGATTTCTGACGCTTTTGCCGGTCAACGTCGGGAGGTAGTTCATGCGCTCGGCTGTCGCCGTCTTGCTATCCAGCCTTGGTGTAATCTTTTCAGCCCCTGCACACTCGCAGGGGTGCAGTTTGGATACCCTGAAAGGCCGGTTTGTATTCACGGGCCGTGGATTTATTGAAGCCGTGCAGCCGGGCATGCAACGTATGCACTACGGCGTCTTTGACTTCGACGGCACTGGCAAGCTCGTGGGCAGACAATCATCCAGCCGCGGCGGCAAGATCGGTCGTGAGCAATTGAAAGGCTCATACACCCTCGAGGACGACTGCGCGGGCACGATAACGCTCGGAGGGATTGTTGGGTCGGAGACGCACTGGGACTTCTACCTTACGGAAGACAGGAAAACTGGCCACATGATCCGAATGGACGAAGGCAACATGGCCGTCCGAACGTTCGAGCGCTGATCGCGTGCCTGCGTCCCCGTGGGTGACATACGGTGCGCCATCCGCGCTTGTTGGCTCTGACGCGCCCGGCGCCGCTTGCCAGCGTAATCGGCGCAGCCGCCAAGTTGCGAGCGCGCGCCACCGGCCGTTGTTTCGCGCCGACTTATGTTGGACAGCGGCGCGAGCGGAACGGCATACCGGGCCGGGCCATCGGAGATGGTGTTCGCGAAAATCCTACCCTGATGCCAACCCCGATCGATTGGGATTGATAATTTGCCCGTTTGAAAGAGGCCGCCAGCTGAGGCGGCCTTGTGGGTGGGATGAAACGAGCACCAAGTCAGTGGTTTGCGATGACCCTGCTCGGCATCTTGGGCCTGGTTATCTGGGGTGGTGCGGCCATCGTTGCGGTTCAATTGCTGATGAACTGACTTACAGGTAGTGCATCAGTGTGAATTTTCTTGGCGATCACTCGCGTGCCCACGCCGAACAATTCCTTAACAACCGCCGCTCTGTTCGGAAGGCAATGGCGGAACCAAAAGTCTTCAAAAGCGCGGTAGTCCTCCTTTTCAATTCGAGTTGAACGTTAGTTCCGACCTTCTTGCGAACCGTAGCTCATTCCCGATTGCCGTCGTTTATCTCCGCTTCAGCTTGAAGCCAGAACTCGGCGTCGCGGCCTGAAGGGCGACCACTTTGCTCCCATAGTTCGTATGCGCGCGCTCTGATCCTATGCTTGGTACGGCTGATTTCCAGTATCTGCCGAAGCCGGTGTTTAAGGTCCTGCACCCAAGATGTAAGCCGCTCCACGGTCGTCGGGTCATTGAGCGAAGAGGCAATCCGGCTGGCCTGCGCTATCTTCCGCTCCAGTTCTTTGGGGTCATCGCTCTGGTCCATGCATATAGGAAGGTGCTGGCCCGTGGTTGGTTCAGTGGCGCCGTTAGAACCCTTCTAGTCTGGCAGAAATAAAGCGGCCCCGAAGCCGGAGGGCTTGGGGCCGAAGTCGGACAAACGAGCGCGTCGCCATTGAGCTCGCGCAAGCTCTCCACCTTAGCATTGAAAGCAACTTTTCTGACTAGCTAATTTTCTGGAGGACTCGGCATCGGCAGGCCGTATTCCGTGGCGCGTTTAGCCGCGAGCCGCCGGTAGTCGGCCGCCTGATTTAACAGCTGCGCCTTGAAGGCTCCGTTTTCCTCCGAGGCAGCCATCTTTTCGAACTCAATTGCGCGCTCCAGGTATTCGCGGTCGTTCAAAACGGCAGCGGTTCCCGTCAGCGAAACGTACTTCTGGGAGGAGGCGTCCGCAAAAGAGAGGTTGATGGAGGGATTGCGTGCGATCTCGTCGTCCTTGTGCCGCCGCGCGTCGGTAAGCAGATAGATCGCGTTCTCCTCGCGCTCAATGTATGCGCTCATCGGGCGGGCGCGCAGCTTGTCGCCATCTCGCGTCACCAGCATCACAAAGTCGATTTTCTTCATCAACTCCCAGGCGCGATCGACATTGCGGGGGTCGTTCATTGAGCATGTTCCACTCCATTGGTGTCTTGAGTAGTAACAGCGCTATACGCGGGAGGTTCCTGGTACGGCCGCGCTGACGGAAAGTGCCAAAATAAATGCTCATCGATTGGCACCCACATTGCAATCGGTCCGTTCCGATGGCGCAACGACCCTCAGAGCGATAGCAGACGCACTCAATTGCCGAGGTATCAAATCCCCTCGCGGCGGGAAATGGCATCCCTCGTCAGTCGCTAATCTAATGTCGCGATCCGAAAGTTAGCTTTTTATAGGCGGGAATTTCGGAGTCGGCCTTTCGACCGGGAGTAGCCTTCCGTCCGCATCTCTCTTCATTGCAATACTCCCGTGAAGCCGAACCCGGTCTCTGGGGGGCACATTCTAATGTCGGGTAAAAATGGCATTTCACTTAGGAACGTAGCGCTTCCTGAAGCGTCGAATCCGTAACCCTCGGTCAGGACCCGCGATCCCAAACCGGGGCACAGCCTCTACGGAGGCTGGCGGCCCCGTTGCGCCCCTCAGCCCAGCCGGGGCCGTTTTTAATCCGAGCGTAGGAGACGTCGCATGAAATCCCGCTGCCTACTTATTGCTTTGGTTTTCTGTCTTGTACCGGGAATTGCCTTCGCTACGGAATGGCGAAAGTATGGTATTCCGAGCACCGGAGCAAACGTGGACATCCCGGTGGATATTTTCACCGAAGATGCAGGGCCACCTGAAGGTGGGATCGGGCGGCGCTTCTTCACAAGCGATCACCGAGCAGATCTGACAATTCAATCCGTTCCAAATCCAGAAAACGATTCACCTGCCGCTTTTCTCGCTAAGCGGCGGCCTCCGGCCAGTATTCAATACAGAAGAGTTACCTCACGCTTCTTTGCGGTATCGAGTATTCGCAATGGACGGACTTGGTATAATCGCTGCAATCGGACAAATGAGTACATGAACTGCGTCATGATAAACTATCCGGCCGCGGAAGATCGTCAGTGGGACGCGGTAGTCACGCGGATCAGCCTCTCGTTGGCCAAATAGGCGACCGCGTTCGTTCAGGCAACTCCCAGCTCCAGATTAGGCGCTAAGACGATGGCTGAAGCGCTTCGGAGGGCACCAGGGATGCGACTTCGACATTATCTGCTCAGCTCCAGAATGGCTCCGGTCAGCCCGCCGGCCAGCGATGGCGCGAGTGAGTTCAGCACCGAATAGGAAGATTTGAGCGCAGTAGTAAGACCATAACAGATACAAGCACTAACGCGCCGGCTGCCCCATAGCCCGAACTCGCGGCTGTTGTTCCGAGGTACCAGCCAATTAGGGACTTGCCTATCGTGAATAGGATTGCAGTGATCAGTGCGCCAATGGCGACCTCGCGCCATGCGATTGGAGTATCGGGCAGAACCTTATAAATGGCGGCAAAAAGCAGAGTGAACAGCAGGAGGGAGATGACCGTATTGAGCGCGGCCAGCAGCACGGCGCTAGGGACGACCGATCCTCCAAGTAGGTACCCAACCCCGAAAGCGCGGCACTTGCAGCCAGCGAGACTATCAGCAAGAAGCCTAATGCAGCTACCAAACCTAAACTTGCCGCGCGGGCTCGCAGCATCGAGAGGATAGGCTGGCCGGGCGCCTTGACTTGCCAGGCTTGGTTTAGTCCGGTCTGCATCTCACTAAAGACGCCGGAAGCGGTGACTGTCACCGCCTCGTCGGCGGTAGTCGCGCCAATAGCCGCGATATCAGCATCCGCCATTTCGGCGCAAACAAAATCCAGGATGAGATATTCGTCTTCGACGACTAAGAGCGTCATGGGTCTTAACATCTTTTCCAACTTGCAACAGGTGCCAACCCCGCCCCAGTCCAATTGTTCCCAAGTTCTTAGCGCCTGGTAATCGGGCAGCATCGAGGAGAGTTCGGCCGACTGCCGAAAGGCTGCCAAGCCACAGGGATGTGATTGAACGACGCTTGCTCACCTACGGGAGAAAGGGCGGCGCGAGCCGCTTTATAGGTTCTAGGAACGAGGGGCGGGCGATAAGAATTTAACGGTTCATCGCTCGTTTGGGCCTCCCGCATGGTTGGAAGTCGTGGCGCTATCCTGCAGGCGGGTGCGATGGGTCAACGATCAAGATGGTTTCGCGTATTGAACTGCCGGCATCCTTGTCGGAAAAGGGGGCGGTGTCACCGGCGTAACGCAGCGGCCCGAACTGGAGAAATGAATGTCAGCGACTAATCAACCGGCCACTATGAAGGGCCCGGCGATTTTTTTGGCGCAGTTCGTCGGCGATGCGCCGCCGTTTAACAGTTTCGCTGCCATCTGCGGCTGGGCCGCTGGGCTCGGTTACAAGGGCGTTCAGGTTCCGACCTCCGATCCTCGCTTGATCGACCTCGACAAGGCAGCAGTCTCTCAGACCTATTGCGATGAAATTACCGGCGTGGCCGCGAGCCACGGCGTGGTGATCACGGAATTATCCACCCACCTGCAGGGGCAGCTCGTCGCGGTTCATCCGGCCTACAACGAAGCTTTCGACGCTTTCGCTCCACCTGCAGTCAGGGGCAAGCCGATGGAACGTCAGATCTGGGCGGTAGACCAAATGATGAAGGCCGCGCAGGCGTCTCGCCGCCTCGGCCTCACTGGCAGCGTCAGCTTTTCCGGCGCGCTGGCCTGGCCCTATCTTTATCCCTGGCCGCAGCGGCCGCCGGGTCTGATCGAGACCGCGTTCGAAGAGCTTGGGCGTCGCTGGCGTCCGATCCTCGACGCATATGAGGAAGTGGGCGTCGACCTCTGCTACGAGATCCATCCGGGCGAGGACGTATGTGATGGCAGTACTTTCGAGATGTTCTACGAGCGCACCGGCAATCACCCGCGTTGCGCGATCAACTACGATCCGTCCCATTTCGTCCTGCAGCAGCTGGATTATCTGGCCTTCATTGACATCTACGCCGAGCGCATTCGCGCCTTCCATGTCAAGGATGCCGAGTTCAACCCGACCGGCCGGCAGGGCGTCTATTCCGGCTTTCAGCCCTGGATCAATCGCGCCGGCCGCTTTCGTTCGCTCGGCGACGGGCAAATCGACTTCAAGGCGATTTTCTCGCGGCTGGCCGCAACCGGATTCGACCGCTGGGCGGTGCTTGAGTGGGAATGCTGTCTGAAGAACGCGGAGGACGGCGCGCGCGAAGGCGCGGCTTTCATCCGCGACCAAATCATCCGGGTTACCGACAGAGCGTTTGATGACTTCGCTGGCGGTGCCAGCGATGCGATGCAGGTAAGGCGGCAGCTGGGCCTAGCCTGAGCGGAAACAGATCGACAGGGGTACGCGACATGGCGGAGCCACGCATTCGACTGGGCATGGTAGGTGGCGGAGAAGGCGCCTTCATCGGTGCCGTCCATCGCATCGCCGCGCGCCTCGACGATCGCTACGAACTCGTGGCCGGCGCGCTTTCAGCTTCCCCCGATAAAGCGGTACGCTCAGCGGAGGCCATCGGCCTGCGGTCCGATCGATCCTATCCGGACTTCCTCACCATGGCGCAGGCCGAGGCTGCGCGGACAGACGCCATCGAAGCGGTTGCGATCGTCACGCCGAACCATATGCACGCACCCGTGGCCGAGGCCTTCCTTCCGACAGGTGTCCACGTCATCTGTGACAAGCCGTTGACGGCAAACCTCGAGCAGGCGCGCCGCCTGCGCGACAAGGTGCGCGCGACAGGGTCGATCTTTGCCGTCACCTATAATTATTCCGGCTATCCGCTGGTCCGTCACGCCCGCGCCATGGTGCAGGCAGGTGAGCTTGGCAAGATCCGGATTATTCAGGTCGAATACGCGCAGGACTGGTTGTCAGAACCGCTCGAGGCCACGGGCCAGAAACAGGCCGACTGGCGCACCGATCCGGCACGGTCGGGCGCTGGCGGCTGCGTCGGCGACATCGGCACCCACGCCTATCAGCTGGCCCACTTTGTTACCGGAATGAAGCCTGAGCAAATCCTCGCTGAAGCTACGACCTTCGTGCCGGGCCGCCGCGTCGACGACAACGTTCAGATCCTGCTGCGCTACGGAAATGGGGCGCGGGGCGCTTTGTGGGCGACCCAGGTGGCACCAGGCACCGACAACGGGCTGCGGCTACGGGTCTTCGGCGAGAAGGGCGGGCTAGATTGGAGACAGGAGGAACCGAACCTTCTTATCTGGTCGCCGCTCGGTGACGCGCCGCGCGTGATCAGGCGCGGCACGGCGGCGATGAACCCCGCCGGTCATCGCGTCAATCGCATTCCGTCCGGGCATCCGGAGGGTTACCTGGAAGCATTCGCCACGATCTATACAGAGGTGGCCGCTGCCATTATCGCCCGCCGCTCCGCTGGCGTCGCGGATCCGGCGCTGACGTATCCGACTATCGAAGACGGCTTTGCCGGGGTTGCGATGGTGGACGCCGCGCTTCGCTCAAGCAGTGCGGGCGGGATATGGATGCCGATTGAACTGTGAACGTGCGGACCTCGCTGCCGCTGCGATGCGTAAGCCAGTTCCTGTAAGTTCCGGCTCTCGAAGAACGCATAGAGGCGTGTGGGGAAGAATTTGAGCAGTTGTCTAAGACATTAGATTGGAGTGGCAAGGCCCCGAAGGGCTGGAAAGCTACCTCGATCGGGCGGGCCACTTCATCCCGGCCACGCACCCCGCCGAAGTGGCCAACCGCATCAACTCTCAAGGACGGAAGCGCTGGCCTGCGCATGGCGTCTCCCCGTCGGACCGGGATCTCTCGGCCAAGCCGTGTAGATCACCGGTGATGTCAGCTTTCGGTGACAAGCCGGACTTGGCGAAGAGAAGTGGCCACTTCTGCTTTATGACCAAATCAGAGATAGCGCCAAGCGACTTATGTTCTTCGCGCTCGCATTATCACGCTCAATAACTCAACTTGGGATACCAGCCCTTGCCGCGACCGCCAGGCGTCAAATCCAAAATCGACCACAACGAAGCGATGTCTGGCGCATTGCGCGGATCCTGATCCGGATCTGCCATCTCGGGCGTCATTTCGGCCGCCCAGAACAGTCGCACCTTATCGCGTTCCCGTTTGAACACCATCAATGCGGGCCACTCTGAACCGTCATCCTTTAGCACCCCGATGTCCTTGGCGTAGTCGTCACCTACCGTTTGCACGAAGTCGAGATCACGCCAACCGCGCTCTAGGGCGAACGCAATTTGTCGTGGCACCGGCGAGCGGCCAAGTACCTTCAGCGCGATACGTTGCTTGATATCGGCGGCGTTACCGTTAACTGCACCGAGCCAGTTGGTGCACATCGGGCACGGCCTCTCGCGCTGCGGGCCGAACATCCAAAAATACGTCACCAGCGCATCGTGTTTGCCGAACAGGTCGATCAAATCGAACTCCGCGCCGTTAGCATCCTTGAAGCGGTAATTCTTCCTGATTAGCGGGCCGGGGGGAAGCTCTCGCCGCTGCTCGGTCAGCCGCGTCATGTGGCGTCGGAATTCAATTTCTTCCGCAAGCAACGCCAGGCGCGCCCTGCGGTATTCTTCGCTCTCACCGGGAAAGGGCGTCTTTCCGTATTTCGCGAGAGTGGCAGCTGGTTTCAATGTGTGGGCATCCATGATGCAACTCCGCTAGGTCAGTTCACCAACGGTTAACGCGGCGGCCGAACGGCCGTTCCGCGCCGGAACCAGTCTGCAATGTCCTACGGGAAGGCTTCCGTACTTAGCTGCAGCATTGACGCTCTCCAGACGATGGACCCCATGCCTTAACATGGCAGCCGGTCATAAGCTTTAGGCCGTCTGAAGCCTATGAACCGGAATGATGCGGATGCCCAAATCCTAGGCCATAAGTGCTGCCGGCGAGATACGCCATGGTGTTCCAGTCCGCTTAAAGCAGACATTGATTCCGCGATCGTCGATGTCCGTTATTGGGAGTGAAGCGGACCTGGTCTGGCCGAGTTGCGCCCCGGCTTGGTATTGGGGAACTTTCAGCAATTGCCCTTGTTGCATTTGCAGCATCGTTCCGAATTGCGTGCAAAATGAGGATGCACTATGAAGAAGTGTTTGATTGTAGGCGCAGCTGCGGCGTTCGCGGTGACTTCCGCATTTGCCCAGATCGCCGCCACCGATCGTGTTAGCGATTTTTACGTGGTCCGGGATGCCACGACGAAAAAGTGCGCGATCGTCAGCGACAAGCCGATCGAGACCACGACGTTCAGGATTGTGGACAACGGCGCGTTCAAGAGCCGGTCAGAGGCCGAGACCGGCATGAAGGCGATGAAGGTCTGCGCCGAGAACCACTGAACGTCGATAGCGGAATGCGCGACCCTGAACACCGTCGCGGCGATTGTCAGCGCCATAAGGCAACCCGGGTGCCTCGCCCCGCGGCCATCGGTTTTGGCGGCCCGCGAGCCAACCACACCCGCGGATAATCCAACATCAAAACGCAAAGACGATGGACCAAACGATAAGGCACTTGTCTGGATGTTACTCGCTTGGATTGTCGTCCTCTTTGGCGCTGGTTGTTACTGCCGCGGTTCGACCAGCGTTGGGGCATTCTCTCAGGCCGTCTTGGCCGCCTCTAGGACCTCCGCGCATGACCGGCCGCCTGGGCAACTCCAGCCGACGCTTCCAAGGCGCATCGGTAGGAGTACGGGCTAGCCGGAAGCCGCCAGCAAGCGCAACGTCGCATCGTACCTGAGACGATGCTTACCGATGGTCACTGTGGCGTCGGCTTCGGCACTGGTTTCGTTATAGGTGCCGTTGAACCTGACGAATTGAACCCGCTCTTCCATCGGTCGCATCGTGGTGGTGTGTTCTTGACTAAGCATTTCACCCTCCCACTTCCCGTCAGAACAGTCGTAGGTTCCCGTGTAAAATACGAAGGAGTCGCCACCATAAATCTTGCCGTCGCGCAGTATCAGAATTCCACCAACCTCAACGTCGACACCGTCGATAGCGAGAGCGGCCAACGAATAAAGTCCGTTCGTAATCATGATTTACTCCGCACCGGCCGCCGACAATCTTAGCCGAATTCGGCAAAGATTTGTTCAACGGATCACCGCGCTCGATGGTTGTGATTTTAAGCTCGCCGCTCTTCAGAGGGACGGCTAGAGTGGGTTTGTTGGAAACTTACCGGCGAAGTTACGAGGAGCAGTCGAGATGAAATCACTCAGGCTTGGCCTGTTCTTGGCGGCAGCGACGTTATCGAGTTCTCACGCGCAACGTTCTCCCGACAAGCTGCCGGACGTGATAGTTGATTGTTATCAATCGTTCGCTGCAAAGACGCCGCTGCCTGAACTTACTTCCAAAGAAGTAGTCCTCGACGCAGGCCATTTCGAAGAACCGGTGATACGCTACAGACTTCAAGTCATCAAGAACACTGTACTCAAGATAATCAAATACCCAAACCAGCCTGCAATTCGGACGGAGCATGGCAAGAGCGTTTGGGAAATAGCGCGCGATTTTACTAGTAAGCATCAGATTGTCGGTTGGCGGGAAGAGCTTCCCGGCGGAATTGTAAGGTTATTCACATTCGACTTCGCAGACCTGCTCCTTAGTACAATCGACGTTTCTCCTGCGCACTCTTCCGCCGCTGGGATCGAACTCCACGTCATGAAATGCAATAGATCAACTTAGGTTGCCGAGCTATTTTAAGAACCTCACAAAGGGAACCGGCCGTTCCTGAAGGCGTTTTCTCTCCAGGAGGAAACCATGGCAGACAATCCCACGAAGCCGGTTCAACCCGATCGCTCGAAAATCAATATGCACGAGGAATATGAGGTCAAATACTGGACCCACGCCTTGGGGGTATCTCGCGAGCGACTTCAGAAGGCAGTGGACAAGGTAGGCAACGCCGCAGCCGCGGTTCGCAAAGAACTCGGGGTTGAGGAGCCAGTTCAAACGTGAGTGCTCAGGAAACGGCGACGGAGCAACAGATTCGAGAATACGCCCATCAACTGTGGGAGAACGCCGGAAAGCCTGAAGGCCGGGAGAAGGAATTCTGGCACGCGGCGGAAATCGAGCTAAACAACAAGAAGCCTGGTACTCCGCCCGAGGACATCAAGCTCGAATGATCGACCCGAACTGTCTGATCTGCTCTAGAATGGGTGTGCGAGAACCATCCCAATCGTGTTTGGGACGAGGAGAAGGGCTCAGTGCGGGCGGGGTTGCCTTGCGAATGCAACAGCACGCCAGAGGCCAAACGGGGCGCCCGACACCATTGCAGGCTCCGCTGCCCTTCGGTTGAAGCTCTGGAGGAGGTAGATTTTCCGACCTCGATACGTAAGTGCCGGTGCCGCTATGCGCGGATGAAAAAAAGTTTCTGGAATTACGCGAAAATGCCCGCCCGCCTGAGTGCCGGTCGGCAAGTACACCCGCTTGAGGAATAAATCCCCCTATCCCCCTAGGGCGCGACTGCTCACGCAAGTGCGTCGCCCGATAGCTTGTATCTTGACGCGCAGTCGCTGCAGACGTGGGCCTTAATGCACCGATGATGTGACGCTAGCGCGTTAGCCGGCCTCCGGTGGCCATCGGCTCGGCGCGGTGTAGGCGTTACCTTGGCGTCCCTGATGGTCAAAGAAAGTCACAGAACTGTTCGTCGCGACCAAGTGTTTGCGCCATGCGTTCCACTCCGGAGAGCCGGGTTTAATGGTTGTTCTCGTTGTGGTGTTCTCGGCTTGAGAAAACCCTTCCCAGATTTTATCTCGCAGATACCGTGAGAGACTTGCCCGCATCCGATTGTTGGTTCGACAGTCGGCAAGATACGCAGCAACGGCGCTGTATGCCTTCCGGCGATCTGCCGGGATCATTCGACACCATTGTCGTTCGGTCTTGCTTCGCGACATGTACGGTTCAGGTGAGTACGCATGCCAGAATTGCTCGAACACCGGGACCGGTTCTTTCGAGTTTCGTTGAACAGCATTCTCATTCAGCCCGCCAACTGCCTGTTCTGAATTCAACGAGGGGGTAGGGGGAGTTTCTTGACTATCTCTATTTCTTTCTTTGGACGCTTTTGATATTTCAGGATGCGGTGAATCAGGAAACGGCTGCTCAACAATAACAGTGACGTATGCCAAATTGTCGTCGGGGCTAGAAAAGATGCAAGCCGCCGGCTATTGTAGGGATGTCGTCGCCAAAGCCAACCTGGTCGTCTGCTTGCAAGGCTGCCGGACTAGATAGGATGCTCGAAAGTTGACAACAATGCTCTTCCGCCAACTGGCCTTGTCATTGCGATCCCGCTCGACGCTCCGCTTCTCGTCTTTGGAGGCTGTAATGGTTGGTTACGCCAAGACCTTGCTTGCGATAGCGCTTCTGGTCGGGACACCCGTTGCTGCGGCCGCGCAAACCTCCGACACCCCGACTTCGCCGCCGGCGCAGGCCCAGCCCGCCGGGCCACAGCCCGCTCAATCGCAGCCGGCGCAGTCGCAGCCAGCTCCGGCGGTGCCGAGCCAGCCCTTGCTCAAGCCGGAGCAACTCGATGCGCTGGTGGCGCCGATTGCGCTCTATCCCGATGCGTTGCTGGCCAACGTGCTGGCGGCGTCGACCTATCCGCTGGAAGTCGTGCAGGCCGACCGCTGGTTGACCGCGAACAAGAAGCTGAAGGACGATGCGCTGAAGAAGGAGGTCGACAAGCAGGCCTGGGACGACAGCGTCAAGGCGCTCGCCAGCACCGCTTCCGTGCTCTCGATGATGAGCGAGAAGCTCGACTGGACCAAGAATTTGGGTGATGCGGTGCTTGCGCAGCAAACAGACGTGATGGATGCGGTGCAGCGGCTGCGCGCCAAGGCGCAGGCGAGAGACAAGCTCGTCTCCAACAAGCAGCAGAAGGTCAGTGTTCAGCGGCAGGAGAACCGGGAAGCGATCGTCATCGAGCAGACGAATCCGAACGAGATGTACGTCCCGTATTATGAACCCGCCGTCGTTTACGGCGACTGGCCCTATGCGGAGTATCCGCCCTATTACTTCGGCTATCCCTCCTATATCGGCGCTGGCCTCATCACGGCCGGCGTCGTCTTCGGCACCGCATGGGCGATCGGGCGCTGGGGCAATTACTGGGGCGGCGGCTGCAACTGGGGCAACCGCAATCTCTACATCAACCACTACAACCGCGTAAACAATATCGGCAACAACTGGCAGCATAATCCGGCGCATCGCCAGGGCGTCAAATACACCAACGCCAACGTCGCGCAATCGTTTTGGCAACAACAATATGAAGGCAGGTGTCAGCGACCGGATGGACCATCGTGGCCGCGACGGCCAGCCCGGACAGGATCGTGCGGGTGATCGTGGTGGTGATCGCGCCGGAGATCGTGCGGGCGATCGTGGTGGTGATCGTGCGGGCGATCGCGCCGGTACTTCCGATCGCAGCAAGGGTGGCGGCGACCGCGCCAAGGGCGGCGGTGATGGCGCCAAGGGCGGCGGTGATCGTGCCAAAGGTGGTGGCGGCGGTGATCGCGCCAAGGCGAGCACCAAGGCAGGCGGCGGCAACCGCGCCAGTGCGGGAAGCAGCGGCCGGGGTAACCACGCCATGGGCAATATTTCGTCGGGCAGGGCTGCGAGCGTTCAGTCCGCGCGCGGTCAGGCAAGTCTGGGTGGTCGCGGCGGCGGTGGCAGCTTCGCCGGTGGCGGAGGATTCCACGGCGGCGGTGGCGCGGCATTTAGCGGTGGTGGTCGCGGCGGCGGCGGATTCGGTGGAGGAGGTGGCGGCCGCGGTGGCGGCGGCGGAGGCCGGCGTTCCGATATCGCGCTCAAGCACGATGTCGTCCTGCTCGGCCACCTCGACAACGGCCTCGGCTACTACCGCTTCAGCTATCTCGGCAGCACCAAAGCCTATGTCGGCGTCATGGCGCAGGAAGTGCAGACCGTGAAGCCGGAAGCGGTGACGCGCGGCAGCGACGGCTATCTCCGCGTCCACTACGAACAGCTTGGCCTGAAATTCCGGACCTGGCGGGATTGGCTGGACTCCGGCGCGCAACTCCCGACGCGGTCGAGGATATGACCATGACGATCAACCGTTCGCTGCGCGGCTTTTCCAACTGGTTCTCCGCTTCGGCTGTCATCCTGTGCCTGCTCGTATCAGCGGCGCATGCGCAGGAGACTTTCAAGACACCGGACGAAGCCGCGGCGGCGCTGGCCGCCGCCGTCAAATCCGGCGGCCAGAGAGCGATCCTCAAGGTTCTCGGTTCCGGCGGCAGGGACATCGTCTCCTCAGGCGACGATGTCGCCGATGCCGAAACGCTTCAGCGGTTCTCCGCGGCCTATGATGCAAAACACGCGATCAAGGCGGAGGGCGACAAGAAGGCGGTCGTCATCCTCGGCAACGACGATTTTCCGTTCCCGATTCCCTTGACGCGCAACAAGTCCGGCTGGGAATTCGACACCGCGGCCGGCCGGCTGGAAATCCTGTACCGCCGTATCGGGCGCAACGAACTCGACGCGATCCAGACCTGCCTTGCCTATGTCGATGCACAGAACGAATATGCCGAGAAGGACCGGACCGGCGCGGGTGTCGGCGTCTACGCCCAGCAGCATCGTCAGCACCACCGGCAAGAAGGACGGTCTTTACTGGCCGTCATCCGATGGCGAGCAGAGCCCGCTTGGTGAACTGGCGGCACAGGCCTCGGCCGAAGGCTACAAGGTCGGCGCAGGTCGCATTCCCTATCATGGCTATTATTTCCGGATCCTCACGCAGCAGGGCCCGAACGCGCCTGGCGGCACGCTCAGCTATGTCGTCAAGGGCAAGATGATCGGCGGCTTCGCGCTGCTGGCGTATCCCGCCGAATACGGCAATTCCGGCGTGATGACATTCCTGGTCAATCATGCCGGCACGGTCTACCAGAAAGACCTCGGCGACTACACGATGAGGCGCGCGCAGCGCATGAACTGGTTCGATCCCGACCAGACCTGGAAGAAGGTCAGCGCGTCCAATCCTTGATGGTCGGTGGAGGTGGTGCCGGTCGCGCGTCAATGGCTTTCGGCCGACGGCCGTTCGCCCGGTCCGTGCTCCCTGGCGACAAGCTCCTCCACCCATACCGTCTCGTTTTCCCTGGAGCGAACACGGGTGGATTGCAAAGGCCTGGTCCAGTTGCAGACCTGGGGATGATAAAATACCTGCCGGCCGCCCTTGGCGATGATCGCATAGATCAGATAGCTCTTGCCCTGTTCAAAGAAGAATTCGCAATCGATCGAACCATAAATGTCCATCAGCTTGATGGTACTCGCGAGCTTCCCCTTCCATACCCGATCGACATCGACGACCCAGGCGTGGGCATCGGCCGTCACGATCTTTCCGGTGAAGACATATTGCGCGCGATCGAAGCCGGCCGAAGGCGAAATTGGATCGCACGGGCACGCGCGTGCGGCACCGGTGCCACAACAGCTCAGGAGCCCCAACAGCGCGATGAATTTCGTCGGTCTGCTTCCGATGGCTGCACCAATCATGATGATGAGCTCGCGTCGTGAGTGCCGGCGGCAACCCGGTTGCGACAATTACCCCGTCTTCAGTCGCTCTGCTACCGGACTCAACATCACCATGAAGTGTTTTGGCGGAGTTTCCGCGTTGCAGCCGGAAATCTCTGAAAATTCCGTGATCGGGGAACAGAATTAGGGGCGCTGCGTTTGTGCCCGGGCTGCCACCACTGCGCGGTACGGACCGCTGGAGCTAGCTGATCGACCGCCGGTCCGAATGCCGCCATCGCGCGCAAAAAAATCCCAATGAAAAAAGCCTTGCCGAGATGCCGGCCTTGCATCGCATATGCCGCGGGACTGGCCGTCTTGCTTGTTTGCTTTCCCGGCCTGGCACAAGCCCCCGCTGCGGCGCCTGTCATGGATGCCCTGATAGAGGACATCGTCGCCAGCAATCTTGCCCCGGCGATTTCAGATCATCCCGGCGGCTTCGCGGCCGCAGCGTACGTCGCAGGCCAGGATACGGTTCTTCAACTACGGCCTCGCTGACGAGGCGACGAGACAGCCGATCACGCCGGATTTGCTGTTCAATGTCGCTTCGGTGCGCAAGCTGTTCGAGGCGACGCTGGTCGCGCTGGGAACGCTGCGCGGCGAATTGAGGCTCGACGACCCCGTCAGCAAATACGTCCCCGAACTGCACGGCGACTACATCAGCCGCGTCACGATCGGCCAGCTCGTAACCCACACGTCCGGGCTTCTGCTGCCGACCGATCACCCGCCCTGGCCCAACGAGTCCTATTCGCTGGCCGAATTCATCGCCATGCTCAACGCCTTCGCTCCGCACGGCGGAGAACAGCCGGGCGGGCAGCGGATCTATACCCATGCCGGCTACGTGCTGCTGCAGCTTGCGCTCGAGCGTCGCTATGGGCGCCCCGATCGGTGAAGCTGATCGAGGACCGCATCCTAAAACCGCTTGGCATGAATTCGACGCTGATTCCCGAACGCGGGCCGGACCACCGTGCCGTCATGAGCGCGGAGTTCATGCAACGCGCCGTCCAGGGCTATTCCGATCAGGGCATGGCAATCGGTCCGCCCGGCGACCAGCAGAGCTATTTTGACTTTCCCGGCACCGGCCAGATGTTTTCGACGGCGCGCGATCTAGCGATCTTCATGGCCGCCTGCCTCGACGGCGAACTCGCCGATCCGCAGCTTCACGACGCCTTGCGGATGACGCAGCGTGAAATGTTCGTTGTCAGCCACAAGTTCGGACAGGCGATGGCCTGGGAAAATATCGATGCCGACGGCGTAGCCGTCGTGGACAAGCCCGGCGGTCTCAACAACGCGACGGCCTATGTCGGGCTGGTGCCCGCGCGAAAGCTTGGCGTGCTGCTGCTCGCCAACCGCGCCGAATTTCCCCACGAGATCGTCCGCTACCGCGTGCTTCCGGCATTGTCGCGCGTTGCAGGTGGCGGCAAGTAAGTCGCCCTGGATCGAACATCGGGCTATGGGCGGATTGTTTCATTTTGCGCTAATTTGTCGCCCGGATTGGAGAACCACCCATGCCCTTCTGGACCTGCGAACAATGCGGCGCCCAGTTTCCCGAGAGCGGCAATCCCCCGGCATCCTGCCTGATCTGCGAGGACGAGCGGCAGTTTGTGAACTGGAAGGGTCAGCAATGGCTGACCCGCGATGGATTGGCGAAAGGTCACAAGCTGGTCTGGCGCGACGACCTCGGCATTCCCGGTATCGGCGTCGAACCGGGCTTTGCGATCGGACAGCGCGCGCTCCTCATTCGTGAGCCCGACGGCTGCGTGCTCTGGGATTGTGTTCCGCTGGCGACGAGCGAGGCGATCGAGCACATCAAATCGCTCGGCGGGCTGAAGGCGATCGCGGTGTCGCATCCGCATTTTTATGGCGCTGTCGCCGACTGGAGCGAGGCGTTCGGCGGCGTGCCGGTCTATCTGCATGGCGACGATCGCCAGTGGATCACCCGGCCCCATCCGGCGATCGTGCCATGGTCCGGCGACAGCCACCGGATCTCCGACGACATTCTGCTGGTGCGCACCGGCGGACATTTTGCCGGCGCCACCGTCCTGCATTGGCGTGCCGGCGCGGAGGGGCGCGGTGCGCTGCTCACCGGCGACATCGCCATGGTGGCGATGGACCGCCGCTCGCTCAGTTTCATGCGCAGCTTTCCGAACTACATTCCCCTGAACGCGGCATCGGTGCGCAGGATTGCGCGCGCAATAGAGCCGCTTGTCTTCGACCGCGTCTATGGTGCGTGGTGGGGCCGCAACATCGGGACGGGTGCCAGGGCGGCATTCGATATGTCGGTGCGGCGATATCTCGCGGCGATCTCCGGATCAGGCCGGTTCCTAGGCCCGCCATCGGCAGCCTTGCCACCCAGGATAGCGTTGCTATCCGGGGCAGCATTGCTATATCGGGGCTTTCCACCGCCATTCATATGCGTTCCAGTGAGCCCGCCATGACCGATACCGACACCGCACCCGTTTCCCAGCCGTTCCAGGCCGAGGTCGCCGAACTCCTGCACCTGATGGTGCATTCGGTCTATTCGGAGACCGACATCTTTCTGCGCGAGCTGATCTCGAACGCGTCGGACGCCTGCGACAAGCTGCGCTATGAGGCGATCGCAGCACCGGAGCTGATCACGGACGGCGCGCCGCCAAAAATCTGGATCAAGCCCGACAAGAAGGCGAATACGCTTGTCGTCGCCGACAGCGGCATCGGGATGGACCGGCAGGAGCTGATCGACAATCTCGGCACCATCGCGCGATCAGGCACAAAATCCTTTCTCTCGCGGCTGAGCGAAGCCAAGGACGGCGCCAATCTGATCGGCCAGTTCGGCGTCGGCTTCTATGCCGCCTTCATGGTCGCCGAGCGCATCGTCGTCACCAGCCGGCGCGCCGGTTCCGATCAGGCCTGGACCTGGTCGTCATCGGGCGGCAGCGGTTTTGAGATTGCGCCTGCGGGCGAGGAGGATGCCGCGCGCGTCAGCCGCGGCACCGAGATCGTGCTGCATTTGAAAAAGGACGCGCAAAATATCTCGAGACCTACGAAATCGAGCGCATCGTCCGCGCGTATTCCGACAACATCCAGTTTCCGATCGAACTGGTTCCGGAAGAGGGCGAGCCGAGCCAGATCAATTCGGCGAGCGCGCTGTGGCAGCGGCCGAAATCGGACCTGACGCCGGAAGACTACAAGCAGGCCTACCAGTCGATCGCAGGCGCGTTCGACGAGCCCGCGATGACGCTGCATTACCGCGCCGAGGGCCGCCAATCCTATGCCGTGCTGCTGTTTGCGCCCTCGACAAAACCGTTCGACCTGTTCGATCAGGCGCGCAAGGGCAAGGTCAAACTCTATGTCCGCCGCGTCTTCATCGCCGACGACGCCGAATTGCTGCCGGCGTACTTGCGTTTCATCCGCGGCGTGATCGACAGCGAGGATCTGCCGCTCAACATCTCCAGAGAGATGCTGCAGAACAATCCGCAGCTCGCGCAAATCCGAAAAGCGGTCACCGGCCGCGTCATCGGCGAGCTGGAAACCCTCGGCGACAAGGAGCCGGAGGCGTTTTCAAAAATCTGGGACGCGTTCGGCCAAATCATCAAGGAAGGCATCTGGGAGGATTACGAGCGCCGCGAAAAACTGCTGGCGCTGTCGCGCTTCACCACCACGACCGGCGAGAAGCGTTCGCTGAAACAATATGTCGATGACCTCAAGCCGAACCAGACCGAGATCTATTATCTGGTCGGCGACAGCGTCGAGCGGCTGAAATCCAATCCAAAACTGGAATCGGCAAGCGCGCGCGGCATCGAGGTGTTGCTGCTGACCGATCCGGTTGACGCGTTCTGGACCTCGGCGCCGCTCGATTTCGGCGGCAAGCCGCTGAAATCGCTGAGCCAGGGCGACGTCGATTTCGGCCTGATCCCGCTCACCGACGGCAAGGCGGAAGACAACAAGGATGCGGCTGCGGCCGACGAGGCGATGACCATCGCGGTGATCAAGGACGCGCTGGGCGAGCGTGTCTCCGATGTGCGCGCTTCACAACGGCTGACCTCGAGCGCGTCCTGCCTGGTCGCCTCCGGCGAAGCGCGCGACCGCGCGCTGGAGCGGCTGTTGGCGCAGCACGACAAGGGCGCGATCAAAAAGCCGGTTCTGGAAATCAATTTGAAGCATCCGCTGGTGGCGGCGATCGCGGAGGCAAAGGATTTGGCCGCGGATATTTCGTTCCTGCTGCTGGAGCAGGCGCAAATCCTCGACGGCGAATTGCCGGAGGATCCGGCGGCGTTCGCGAGCCGGCTCAATCAATTGGTGTTGCGCGGACTTAAACTGTAGTCGGATCGGCCGAACCCGATTCCAAACAGGGCCGTATCTGCTACACAATTGCGGTAACGGGACGATGGCGCATCGCGATGGCAAACGGTACCGACAGCTTCTACGGCTCCATTCCGGTCTTTCGCGGCTTTGCCAGCCTGATGGACCCAAAGCTGTATTCGCCGCTGCCTGACGATTGGACCATCGGCGTCGCGGATATCGTCGAGTTGACCAAGGCGATTGCCGCACAGCGCTACAAGGCGGTGAACATGGCCGGCGCTTCCGTCATCGCGGCCGTCACCAATGCGCTGGAGGGCCGCGAATTTCCCTTCGTGTTCGGCGGCGATGGCGCAAGCTTTGCGGTGGCGCCCGGCGATCTCGAGACGGCACGCGAGGCGCTGGCGGCGACTGCGACCTGGGTGAGGGAAGACCTCGACCTCGTGATGCGGGTGGCGCTGGTGCCGGTCTCGGCGGTGCGGGCGCAGGGGCTCGACGTCCGCGTCGCGCGGTTCGGTCCATCAACCAATCTTTCCTATGCGATGTTTTCCGGCGGCGGGCTCGGCTGGGCCGACGCCGCGATGAAGCGCGGCGAGTTCGCGGTCGTCGCCGCTCCACCCGGCACGCAGCCGGATCTGTCCGGGCTGTCGTGCCGGTTCGAGGAAATTGCCTCGACCCGCGGGTTGATCTTGTCGGTGCTGGCGGTGCCGGCGCGCGGCGCCGATCAAGATGCTTTCCGCAACGTGATCGAGGATATCATCAACCTCGTCGAGCGCAGCCCCGATGCGGGACGGCCGGTGCCGGCGGGCGGACCGCCCTTGAAATGGCCGCCGGCCGGCGTGGAATATGAGGCGCGCGCCGCGCGCGGCGGGCCGCTGTTGAAGCGGCGCACCGTCGTACTGGCCGTCACGCTGTGGGCCTATGTGATCATGCGCTTCGGCATCAAGGTCGGCAATTTCGTGCCGAAGATCTATCGGCAGCAAGTGGTGGAGAATTCCGACTTCCGAAAATACGACGACGGCCTGCGCATGATCCTGGATTGCACGCCGGAGCTGGAAGCCGCGCTGACGCAGCGTCTGGCCAAGGCCGCCTCGAGCGGCATCGTGCGCTACGGCCTGCACCGGCAGGACGCCGCGATGATGACCTGTTTTGTGCCGTCGGTGATGCGCAGCGACCACGTGCATTTCATCGACGGCGCGCGGGGCGGCTACGCCTCGGCGGCGACGGCGTTGAAGGCGATGGCGGCTTGATCCTCATGGTGAGGAGGCGCTCTTGCGCCGTCTCGAACCATGAGAGCCCGTGGCCCATCCTTCGAGACGCGGCCTCACGGCCGCTCCTCAGGATGAGGGGAAGCTAATTCCCGACCCGCGTCCAGGTCTCACCGCCGCACAGCGCGCCGACGCAACCTTCGACGCGGAGGCTGTTCGAGCCCGCCATCGAGACGCTGCTCGCATAAGTGCCGCCGTCGTCGGCGTTGTAGATCCGGCCGGACCATTTGTTGGGCGCCGTCGGCTGCATGGCGGAAAACAGCGGCAGCCCGATCACCGGCCGCGTCTTCAGCGCGGGATTGGGATTCTTGTCATCGACCTGCGGCCTGCCGGTGGAGGGGTCGATCGGTTCGCGCAGCCAGACGATGACGCCGCAAATTCCGCCGCCGCATTTGCTGACGCGCACGCGGGCATCGCCGGCCTCCGTCAGCCAGACGCCGACCGGCTCCACGCCCTGCGCCCGCGCAGGTGACTGAGGCGAGCGACATCGCCATGAAAGCAATGATGAAGCCGAATCGCGTCATAAGCCCCTCCTGAAAAGCGAGGCTTGAATAGCATGATCCCGAAAAGTGGGAACCGGTTTTCGGCGACGCTCATGACACTTTAACCCGTCATTTTCACCAGCGGGTCAGGCGCACCGAAGCGGCAATCGCCAGCCCAAAGACGGTCATCGCGATCCCGGCGAGCGCAAACAGCGTCCAGGCCGGCGCGCCGACCGAGGCGAGCCACCAGCCGCCGAGGCCAACCAGAATCAGCCGCAGCGTACCGGCCAGCACCGGGCCGACCATCTTCGCCGCGCCCTGCGAGGAGAAGTAAAGGCAGGTCCCCATGCCGAAAAAACCAAAGGCCGGACCCGCCCAGGCGAAATAGGAATTAGCTGCGGCAGTTACGCCGGGATCGCTGGTGAACAGCGAGACCCACAGCTCAGGCTTGAGCGCCACGATCAGGCCGACCAGGCCGACGCCAAGGCCCGCAGCAGTGGCCGCCGTCCACGCCACCTTGCGCGCGCGGGCCACCAGACCGGCGCCCATCGCCATGCCGACCATCGGCACCGAGGCCACACCGAACGCGAACGCAATCGGGGTCAGCAGGAATTCAAGCCGCGATCCCATGCCGTATCCGGCCAGCGTCGCGGTGCCGAAGCCGGCGAGGATTTTGGTGAAGATCAGGATGGTCAGCACGCTCTGCAGCGGCGCCAGGCAGGAAATCGCGCCGACCTTCAGGATGTCGAGAAACATGTCGCGCTGAAACGCAAATCCTGCAAACTTCAGCTTCAGGCGGCTGCGGCCGCTGACGAGATACCAGGCCAAAAACATCGCGCCGAGCGTGAAGGCCGTGAGCTGACCGGCGGCGACGCCGCGCATGCCGAGTTTCGGCAGGCCAAACAGCCCAAGCCCAAGCGTGCCGCCAACCGCGACCTGAACGAGAGCGGTGCCCATCAGCGTCGCCGACGGCACGCGCATGTCGCCGGTGCCGCGCACCACGGAAGCCAGCGTATTGACCAGCCAGATCGACACCGCGCCGGAAAACAGCACCTGCGAATACTGCATCGCCTGTTCGAGCACTTCGCCGCTTCCGCCAAGCAGCGCGTAGAAATCGCGGCCGAACGCCAGCATCATCACCGTGAAGAACACTCCGCCGCCGTGCCGATGATTGCCGCATGCAGCGCCAGCATGGCCGCGCGATCGCGGTTGCCGGCGCCGAGCGCGCGGCTGACCGCGGATGAGACGCCGCCGCCCATCGCGCCCGTCGACATCATCTGCGTCAGCATCACGAATGGAAACACCAGCGCGATGCCGGCCAGCGGCTCGACGCCGAGCCGGCCGATATAGGAGGTTTCGGCGATCGCGACCAACGCGATGCCGACCATCGCGATCATGTTGGGAAGCGCGAGATTGAGCAGCGTCGGCAGGATCGGCGCCGTCAGCAGGCTGTTGACCGGGGCAACCGGCGGGCGCGCAGCAACGGAAGCTTCCATGGTCATGCGTCACCGGCGTTGGGCCATCCGGCCCGGATCAATAGATTATGCCCAACATATTATGGGCTGGAGAGGCAAACCATCCCCTGGCCGCGCAGGGGTCACCACGGCAGGCCGCATAGGTCGACCACGCCCCTCAAGGGAGAGCGGCGGATGTGAAAGATATAGGGCGCCATCGCCTCGAAACGGAGACGTCCTTTCTCCGGCTGTTCGGCGTACACCTCGCCCTCATAGGGCTTCCAGCCACGCGCCATGTAGAACGGCACGTTATGCGGCTCGCAAAACAGCATCCCGAAATCGATCGCGCCCTCGTGGCGGAGCGTCTGCACTGCCGCCTCGAGCGCGATGCTGGCATAGCCGTGGCGGCGGCAATCCGGCCGGGTCGCCACCCCGCCGATGCCGCCGGCGCGCATCTTGCGCCCGTTCCAGGTCACCTCGCGGCGAAAAATGCCGACATGGCAGACAAGGCCCATTTCCTCGGATTGCACCAGCACGCGGAGGTCGGCATCGGCGAACACCACATCGCCCCACGGCAGTTTCTCCAGCACATGCGGCGGCCAGACCGCCTCCAGCAGCGGTTCGGCCAGCTGCCATGAGGCGTCGCCGTTCAAAACCTCGATCTCGATGCTCATGCGCCAGGCCTTCAGGCAGAAATGTCCGGACCGTCGCAATACCCGATCGGTGAACGAAATCACAGACTACCGGGCGTCGATTCCGGCACCTCCAAACATCTTCGTCATTCACCCCAACGGGTGATTACGGCAACGCCCTCCGTATCATAGCAAGGGCGACCAGCGCAGGCCGTCCCGAAACAAAAACGCCACGAAGTGTGGCGTGCTTCACAGCATGAATTTCGTTCCGGAATTACCGTGATTGCGACAACTGAATCAACGGCCGGTCCGGCGTGGATCTGGCCCGTCAGATTCGACATGATTGGAAATGCGATGACAATGCGTAACGTGATCGTACTTGGCTCTATCGTTCAATGGCTGCTGCTCGCAGCTCTGCCGGCGGCAAATCCCGCATTCGCCGATGTCGATGCAGATCGCGTTCAATTTTGCTGGGCTGTCGGGAAGTTTGACCACACGGTCTACTTCGCCGAAATACAGGGCCGCGAGGACCGGCAGGCAAGTTTCGTTGCGTTGATCGAGATTTCCGGCATCGATCACCACCCCGTCGAATGCCGGGTTTCAGATTCCAGATCGCATCGTTTGATGCGCAAGGCGTTGATGAAAAATTGGTCGGAGTTGGAATTCGAAATCGTCAATACGACATTCATGTCGGATCTTGATTATTGATTGGGCGAGAGCGGAGAGTTGTTCGACATCTTCCAACGCGGGGCATTCTGAGGACGATTGAGCGATCGCCACCTAAAGTCGGCCTTGGCTCGGGGATATGAATAAATAATTTGATCGAGGTTGATGATGATCAGACGATATTCAAGATTTCCGGATAATCCTGGCGAGCAGGATCAGCGGACCTACCGGCTTTGGGTTCGCGGGCTATTTGCCTTCTACATGATAGTCATCGGGGTTGCCGTGGCCGTTGGCTTCGCCCACCGGCCTGCCGGTGATCTCACGGCGTCCAACGAAGGCGCGAAGCATCTGGCGCCGGCGAGTCCGACATCCGGCTTCGGCACGAGTGTTGCTGCGGCGAAAAGATGAGCGTGCCGGGCATTCGCCTGCGCCCAACCATCGACATTTGCAAACCGGCCGCCTCAATGGCGGCGGTATTGCAATGATGGCCGCGACGATCGCAACGCTCGAAGATCGCCCGACATTCGTTGAATCATTCCATAAGCAGTTCATTCCAATAGTATTTTGGATTTGGTTCGATGCCGCGGGAGGCAACGATCCATGCCTCCTGTGGCGCTTGGCCTTTCGCAAATTGCCGGTGTTGAAGGGCGATGGAACCTTCTATAAGGGGTTCCCGTTAGACCCCGTCTCCCACCATTTGCGGACATCAGCCCATGACCTTCACGCTTCCCAATCTGCCCTATGCCCATGACGCCCTGGCTCCCCACATGTCCAAGGAGACGCTGGAATTCCACCACGACAAGCATCATCAGGCCTACGTCACCAACGGCAACAACGCGATCAAGGGCACCGAATTCGAGGGCAAATCCCTCGAGGAGATCGTAAAGAGCTCGTTCGGCAAGAACCCGGCCGTGTTCAACAATGCCGGTCAGCACTACAACCATCTGCATTTCTGGAACTGGATGAAGCCGAACGGCGGCGGCAGCAAGGTGCCGGGCCGGCTGGAAAAGAAGATCAACGAGGACCTCGGCGGCCTCGAAAAATTCAAGACCGATTTCGCCGCCGCCGGCGTCGGCCAGTTCGGCTCCGGCTGGTGCTGGCTGCAGGTCAAGAACGGCAAGCTCGAAATCTCCAAGACGGCGAACGGCGAGAGCCCGCTGGTGCATGGCGCCACGCCGATCCTCGGCTGCGACGTCTGGGAGCATTCCTACTACATCGACTACCGCAACCGCCGTCCGGATTATCTGAAGGCGTTTTGCGAAAATCTCATCAACTGGGACTATGTCGACGAGATGTTCGGCAAGGTCTGATCGTTTTCGAACCATGAAGGCGAGGGGCGGTAGCCGGTGGCTGCCGCCCTTTTTGTTTACCGTTGTGCCTCGCTCGGATACTGCAGAGGTGCAGTAACGGGCGAAACCCATGCAGACAAAGACGACCGTCACCCGCAAGCTGACCGTTTCAGCGGCCAAGGCGTGGCAAGCGGTGGCCGCGATCGGCGGCCTGCACGTCTGGTTTCCGAACCTCGCATCCTGCGTCGTGGAGGGCAGCGGCGTCGGGGCGATCAGGCGGATCGAACTGGTGCGCGGCGGCAAGATCGTCGACCACATCACCGGCATTGAGCCCGACAAGATGCGGCTCAGCTATCACAGGGTCGAATTGCCGTTTCCCGTCACCTCCTATTTCGGCACGGTCGAGATATTCGAATCCTTCGATGGGCTCGGCGTCGTGGTCTGGACCATCGACTTCGAGTCCGCAGCCGAAGACAGCAAGCCGTTGAGCGATCTGCTCGCGGCCGGGATCGCTACGGGGATCGAAGGCATGCGAGACGATCTCGCCGCCCGCTGATACCGTTATCCTTGCAGGGATCGCGGGCTTGCGGCACAACTGCCCGATAATCTCGTGAGGTGAAGGTGGGAACGGCAACAGGCTATCTCCTGGTTTTCTTCGGCGGCGGACTGGGCGCGACGCTGCGCCATTTCGTCAACATCGTCTGCGCCCGCTCGATCGGGACCGGATTTCCCTGGGGCACCTTCATCATCAACATCACGGGCTCCACCGTGATGGGCCTGATCGCGGGCTATCTTGCCTTCAAGGGCGAGGCCTCGCAGCCGTGGCGGCTGTTCCTGATGACGGGCATCCTCGGCGGCTACACGACGTTCTCGGCCTATTCGCTGGACGCAGCGCTGCTATATGAGCGCGGCGAATTATTGCCCGCCGCGCTCTACGTGATCGGCTCCGTGGTGCTGTCGATTGCCGGGCTATTTGCGGGCCTCGCGCTGATCCGCCATCTGACCTGAAGCCGGACGAGGCTGCCGCATGGGTATCCCCCGGGGGCGCATGGATGGCGCCGCTCTTCCGTTTGCGTCGCTGGGCTACGCGGACTAAGCAGGGACGTCTTTTCGAACGCCCGACTCATTCATTTGGCAGAATCCACCAAAGAACCACCGCCGCCCGACGACGCGGCCGAGCCTGAAGCGGCGCCGCGAAAACAGCGCAAGCCGGTCGGCTGGTCGATGATCTTCATCGGCGTGCTGGTCGCAGTCTGCGTCGTGCTGGTCTGGCGTCGTGACGGCACCTCCGGCGTGCTGGAAATCCTCTCCGGCGACCTCTGGCTATTCGCTGAGATCCTGCCGCGCGTGCTGGCGGGCTGCCTGCTCGGCGCCTTCATCACGGAAATCCTGCCGCATGAAAAAGTCTCGCGCGCGCTCGGGCCGGAGTCGGGCCTGAAGGGATTGCTGATCGGCACGGCCTTTGGCGCGATCCTGCCGGGCGGGCCGTTCACGGCCTATCCGGTCGCTGCCGCGCTGCTCACGGTGGGCGCCGATTTCGGTGCGACCATCGCCATGGTGGTGAGCTGGACCTTGATTGGGTATGGCCGCGCGGTGGCCTGGGAGCTGCCGATTTTAGGCGCCGATTTCACGCTGTGGCGGATCATCCTCTCGGTGCCGATCCCGATCCTCGCCGGCGCGCTCGGCCGCCTCGTCTATGTCAGGATGTATCCGAAGGGCGAGGCCGAATGACCGCCGCCCTGATCATCGACATCACGCTGTGGGGCTCGGTCGCCGTGCTCGGCTTCATGGTCTGGCGGCGCGGCCGCGTGGTGGCGGTATCAGCCGCGCGCGAAGGCGGCATGGATTTCATCAACATCGTGCCGCGCATCGCGCTCGGCGTGATCGGCTCCGGCTTTATCGCCGCCGTCATTCCGCCGGAGGTGATCACGGGATGGCTGGGGCCGGACTCGGGCTGGCTCGGCGTTCTGACCGCCACCATCGCGGGCGGGCTGACCCCCGGTGGGCCGGTGGTCGGCTTTTCGATCGCGGCGGTGGCGCTGAAGGTCGGCGGCGGCCCGCCCCAGGTGATCGCCTATGTCATCGCCTGGGCGTTGTTTGCGTTCCAGCGGATGATCCTCTGGGAAATCCCGTTCATGCCGGCAAAGTTCGTGTGGTTTCGGGCGGCAGTGTCGCTGCCGTTCCCGTTCCTCGCAGCAGCGCTCGCGATGGCGATCGGCAAGCCCTGAGATCGCGCGGCGTGGCTTGTGTCCGACGGGAATGATCGGGATCACATGGTGCATACGATCGTATGACCGTATCATCCCAACTGCGGATGGTCGCATCACGCAACGCTTAAGGATCATTGCTGATAGACTTTCAACTCGATCAGCCTCGAAGCGTTTGCTGCAGCGCAACTTTTGCAGATGTCCGATGCTGCGCTGCTTCGTCATGCGGACAACGCGGTGAAGCTTCCCGAAAATCATATCTCGGAAAGCACCAAAATGGATTATAGCTGTCCTGCGGCATCACCGTGATCGGCGCAGGAATGTACTTCTCCGAAAAGCGATAGGCATGAACGTCATTTGAGTCTTCGAGAGCGCTGTTCAGACAGCGTTCGCCGCAGCCGCGCAGCAACTTTGCCCGGATTGGCCGTATTCAAAAAGAAGGAAGAAATGGATGCCGGTCTACAACATTCTTCTCATGGGCGCGTCGTATGGATCCCTGCTCGCCTCCAAGCTGCTGTTCGGAGGTCATTCGATCCACCTGGTGTGCCTGCCTGCAGAAGCCGAGTTGATCAATGCGGAAGGGTTTCGGGTAACGCTGCCCGTCCGCGGCCGCAAAGAGCCGGTGCTGCTCGAGTCCCGCAAGCTGCCGGGCAGGGTGACGGCAGGCCCCGCAACCGGCGTCGATCCATCGAAGTTCGATCTCGTCGGCTTGTGCATGCAGGAGCCGCAATATCGTTCGGACGGCGTGCGCCAGTTGCTGGATGCGGTGGGCAGGTCGGGAAAGCCTTGCATGTCGATCATGAACATGCCGCCACTCCCCTATATCAAGCGGATTCCCGGTCTCGACCACAAGGCGCTGGAGGTGGCCTACACCGATCCGCGGGTCTGGGATTCGGTCACCCCACACAAGATCACGCTGAACAGCCCCGATCCTCAGGCCATCCGCCCGCCGGACGGCAAGGCCAACGAGCTCCTCGTTACGCTGCCGACCAACTTCAAATGCGCGAAGTTCGAGGACGACAAGGACACGCAAATCATCCGCAACCTTGAAAGCGACGTTGACCGCGCACGCCTGACAATATCCGGCGAGGAGATCGAACTCCCGGTCAAGCTGAAGGCCTACGATTCGATCTGGGTGCCGCTTGCCAAATGGTCGATGCTGCTGGCGGGCAACTACCGGTGCATCACCAGGGATGGCATGCGGACGGCGCAGGAAGCCGTGCATTCGAATATCGAACAGTCGCGTGCGGTCTACAATTTCGTGTTCGATCTCTGCGTGAAGCTCGGCGCCAATCCATCGGATCTTGTTCCCTTTGAAAAGTACGCCGCTGCGGCGCAAAGCCTGTCCCGCCCGGCCTCCGCGGCGCGCGCATTGCAGAATGGCGCGCCAAACATCGAACGCGCCGACAAATTGGTCCAGCTCATTGCCCTTCAGAAAGGCTTGAGACATCCGGCGATCGATGCCCAGGTGGCGTTAGTCGATGAGCGCCTTGCTGCGAATAGAAAAGCTGCAGCCTGAGATTCGATCGATTTGCCCTCCCGGCGATATCTTCTGCGAGATTGCAGCGGATTGATCGCTGTCAGCCTCGGCGAACTCAACCCAAGCAAGATTAACTCCCAGAGACGAAAGCCGACGGCCCCGTCTTGTCGCCTGCTGTCGCGTCACCTCGCACTCGCCGGCACCTTCAATCCGACAGTGCGTCCCGCAAAGCCGGCGGCGTCAAAGTAGCGCGTCGCGCCGACGAACTGCATGTTGACGATGGTGCGCAGGCCGTTGTCGCCTCGCTTCGAGACGACATCCTGTCGCCACGGCCAGACCGGCTTTCCACCCGTCAGTGCTTCGGTGAGTGCGCGACCGCGCAGCTTGCCGACCGCAGGGAGGGTTATGCCGAGGACCTTCTCAAGCGTCGGAGCGATGTCGGCGTTGCTGACCGGCGCCGTATCGTTGAAGCCTTTCTTGAACGCGGGCCCGATGGCCGCCATGAAGTTTCCGGTATCGGCGCGGCTAAAACTGCCGTGATGGCCTTGCCCCTGCAACAGGATCGTATCGGATACGGTCACGCTGCAAAACAGCGGCTGATCGCAGCCCGTCGTCTCGGAGCGGAAATTCACGACGATGGCCGGCGTTGGCGTTCGCGCTCCGCCTTTGAGGCCCACTCTGCTCATCGGCAGCGTTCCTGGAACCGCACCCAGGTCATCACGGACGAAGACGCCGCTGGTGTAGTCTTGTGCAAGCAGCGCCTTGACCACTTGCCTCACCAGGGTCCTGGCGTTGTCCTGCGGCAGATAGATCAGATCGTTGCCGCCGTTCGCGCCGATCACGATGTCGGGTTTGGCCGGATCGTTGCCGATCGAAGCGCTGGCGCGGCGCGGATACTTCCCGGCCTTGTAGTCGATGCCAGGTCCTTCAGGGGACGGCTCATGCAGCGGCAGGCCGAGCGCGTGCGCAAGATCGATCGCAAGAAAGCCGGGTGGCAACTGCCCTTCGGGCACCTTGTCGTATTTCAGTTTTGCGGCCGGACTGGTCTTGCTTTGCTTCGACACCGTGCTGAAGCCATGGTCGGCGGTGACGAAGATATTCGTATCGGCCTCGAGCCCAAGTTCCTTCAGCGCAGCGACGATCGCCGCAAGGTCGTCGTCCGCAACCTTGATGGCAGCAAGGGAAGTCGGACCATTGATGCCGGGAACGAGCTCGTTGATGCTGTCACGCTGGGAGTGCTGGGTGCCGTCCGGATCGGACGACCAATACAACAGCATGAACGGCTTCCTGCTCTCCTTGAAATGCGGCAACAGCACCTTGGTGACGATGTCCCGATAATATTTTTGCTGAATGATATTGGTTGATTTGCCGGGGTTCTCGCGTTGAGCACGCCCCGGAGTTTCCAGCGCCAATCCGGCCTTCTTCAGCATATCGACGACATCCGGCCGCAACACGATGCCATTCTTCTTGCCGGTATCGTCATCGAAAAAAATCGTGGTCTTGCCGTCGAGCTGGGTAAGATCGTGGATCCCTACCGGCCCGACCTTGCCGAGCGCAGCAGTGAAGTAGCCCTTTTCGCGCGCTGCCGCCATGATCGAGCGCTCGGCAATGAAATTGCCGCCGTGATGCTGGTTCAGCTCGCTCAAGACAGCATTGTCCTGGATGAAAGGAGTTACGGTCCGGGCTGCGCTTGCAACCGGAAAGCCCGTGTAGAACGTGTTGCCGAAATCACCGGTGTCGCCGATCAGGTGACCGGTCGCGATGATCGAGGCGTTCGAGGTGGTGATGGTGGGAAAGACCGAATGACTGTTCGAGAAGTTGACGCCGGTGTCCCGTATCCGCGCGAATGTGGGGGCTCGCTCGGGCGTCACCGCAGCGGCCCGAAGGCCATCAGCGACGAACAGGATGACGTTCTGTTGCGCATTGGATTGCAGCGTGCTCGCCAGGACAGCGAACAGTGCGCAGACGATTAACTTCCCCATGGTGCCCCCCGCATTGCGAATTGTTTGAGCGCAGTATGAGGGAAAGCGGCGTTTGCGCCAAGCACCCCGCGGCACGGCTGCGGAAGGGTCACTTTCCCTATAGTAACTCTGCCTTTTCGCCGGTCGGCAGCCGAAACATCCGGGCCGGCCATTAACCCTGTCGGCAAACACCCGCACGTGGGTTGGTCAGCCGCCGCCAAGTAGCCTCATTAAATCGGAGAATTTTCACCGGCACTCATTTTTGCCGGAGAAGCATCATGCTGAGAATGGTGTTGCTGGGTCTCCTCATCCCATTGGGAGTAGGGGTACTGGCGGCAATGGAACTCAGAACTCCCGCGCGTAGTGCAGCAGTGGTCCTCCAACCCGTCGCTGAAACAACCGTAGCGATTTCCGGTTCACAAGGCGCGTTGGCGAAGGCCGATCGACTTGAAGTTACCGCTGCGAGCAGCGAGGCGCCGGCGCAGCCTGATCCAGTCGACGAACGCACTTCTCCGCCGGAAGCCATCGGTACCGGTGCTTCGGAGCCGCCGCGGGTGATCAACCGCCATCGGCGCGATCCCAAACCGATGAAAGTTGCCGCCGCCCCTTCCAGGTCGAAGCCAAAGACAACCGATATCAAGCGAACCATCATTTCCGAGCGGCGCAAGGCCGCTGGCGACAGCGAACCCTGTCGGCTAAGCGCGTTTGGCGGCTTGCGTAGGGCTTTGAATTCAGCCGACTGCGAAATCTGATTCCGGCTTCATCGAGGTTCCCCCTGACGCCTTTCGGCTGTTGGAACAAACTTGGCTCAAGCAGGTTTCGTTAGCTGAATTGGAGGATGCACAGATGAAGCCCTTCCTGATGGCGTTCGCTGCGACACTTGTAAGCAGCACTTTCGCGCTTGCTGACACCCCGGTGACGCCGGCAGAGGCCGAGAAGATCAAGGCTGCCTTGGACGTTCTCGGCTGCACCGGCGGCAAGATGGAAAAGGAAACCGAGGGCAGCGGCTACTTTGAAGTCGATGACGCCAAATGCAAAGACGGGCAGTACGACATCAAGCTCGACAAGGACTTCAAGATGATCGCGATGACCCGCGACTGAGTACGCTCGGCTTCGCCTGATCCGCTCTGCGAGCTACGAGCTGGACATGCCTCAGCGGCCGGGCTAGCGGCTTGACGCGGCATCGCATTTCAATGCGCGTTCAATACCGGCAACGATCACAGCGATCCAAAGATGATATGTGCTATCGGTGGGATGAATACCATCCCGAGTCCTGAGTCCGGCTATTGCGTCCAGCGCAATGATGGGCGCCTGCCTTGATGCCGCAATTTCCGTGATCGTCGCATCGATGGATCTTATGGTGGATGGATTTAGCCGCTTGGCGAGAGGAAGGCTGGTATCAACGGGCGCGAGTGTGGCGAGAGCGATTGGCGATTGCGGGAGGCTGTCGATCAGCAATCGATAAGTTGACTTGAAGTCGGTTCGGTAGGTGGAAACCGCATCGTTTATGCCGAGCGCAATGACAACAAGGGCCGGTGATAATTTTAGCGCCGTCATCTCTTCGGCAAACGGAATGAAGGTTGATGCGCGACTGCCGCTGATCCCGGCATTGATCAAAGGCATTCCGCAAATCGACGCCGGCAAGTGCTTATTCTGCGTCAAGCTATCGCCGATAATTACAATGAACGGACCATTGGCGCTGTTCATTTTTGCAAGGGCTTCCGCCATATCGCCCTGCTGATCGATCGCCGGACGCGCGTTCTTTTTGACGACGTAACCCGTCGCAAAATTGCTGGCGACCAACACCGACAGGAATACGGCCCATTGCGTGCGTTTCATGAGTCAACAATATCAGCCGCGCGCAGGGCGGACTAGCGCATTGCAGATCGGCGGATGACGGCTTCGCCTGATCCGCCCTGCGGACTTCGCCGACGGAAGCGAAAGAAAACGAGGCAGGTTGTCGGGAGCAGCCCCGCTCGTTCGTCCTCCGGATGCAAAGCGCAAGAACCGAATTACCCGGAGCCTTCCAATGACCCCCACCATCACCGCCTTTGAACGCTCGCCCGACCGCGGCAGGGGACAGGCACGTGACATGCGTGTTCGCTGGGCGTTCGAGGAAGTGGGCCAGCCCTACGATGTTCGTCTTGTTTCGTTCAGCGAGATGAAAGAACCCGCGCATCGTTCGCTTCATCCTTTCGGGCAGATTCCGACCTATCAGGAAGGCGATCTCGCCTTGTTCGAGTCGGGGGCGATCGTGTTCCATATCGCGCAGCGCCATGCGTGGCCTGCTGCCGGAGGATGCGAATGCCCGCTCGCGCGTGATCACATGGATGTTTGCCGCGCTCAGCACGGTGGAGCCGCCGATCGTCGAGCGCGGAATGGCCATGCTCCTGGAGCGCGACAAGCCCTGGCACAACGAGCGCCTGCCTGTCCTCGAGGATCGCGTCCGTGACCGGCTGGGCGAACTTTCCGTTTCCCTCGGCGATGCCGACTGGCTCGATGGTGCGTTCAGCGCCGGTGACCTGCTGATGGTGTCCGTGCTGCGCCGGTTGAACGGATCGGATCATGCTGGACGAATATCCGAACCTCTCCGCCTATGTCGCCCGCGGCGAAGCGCGGCCGGCCTTCCGGCGGGCCTTCGCTGCGCAATTGGCGGTTTTCACCGCCGCATCGGCCGGCTGATGAGCTAACGTTCTGGCTCACTCACTCGGGCACGACGGCCTTCGCATTGTCAGCTCTGAAAAGTGCCGGCACGTCGAACTTGCCGGTCTGCAGGTCATATCTGCAGCGCCAGCCGTTCACCACGCCGGTCTGCATGGGTTTGCGACCCCTGACGTCGGCAGCCCCCGACAGGCCGATCAGAAGATAACGGTTCGCCGGCCAATCGACGCCGAGCCCGCGATAGTTCTCTTCAAACCCCTCCAGCAGATACGCCGAGTCGTGATACTCCGGCGCCTTCACGATCTTTCGCCAGTCGGGACGGGTCTTCATATAGTCCCACGCCAGGTCGCCGAGCGGCTTCTTGCTTGCGCGCTGGTAGCCCTGCGGCGTGAGGCGGTACAGATGCAGTGTGGAGGTGCCCGAGCCGATCTTCTGCACGCGAACGATCCATTTCAGGTCGTTGGTGAAGATAAAATCCGCGGGGTAATCGGCCGGCTCCGGATCGAGCCGCGTGAATGCGCCCTGCCGGCGCACCCAGAACTGCCATTTCCAGTCGTCGGTATCCTTGTTCAGATATTGCTCGATCGTCGTCGCGCCGTCCGGCGATTTCTTGGTGTAGTTCTCGTCGATCTTGTAGCCGGCGGGCGGAGCCGCCGGCTGCGCCGTGGCGGCCCCGCTGCAGACGGCAATACTGCAGGCAATGAGCAGGCCGATCCAGGATGTCCTGCCCTTCATTTTGTGATTCCTTTGATCCGGTCACGCGATTAGTCGCGCAAGGCCCGATCAGGTTCATAGCGGGGCGCGCTGGCGGTCGGCGGAGGAGGGCCGCTCAATGGTCGCTTGGCATCAGTCGCAAGCGGATCTCTGTGCTGGCAATGGTGCCGTGATCCGGCGTCAGGACGGCGATGTCAACGACATGCAGCGATTTGGGACGGTCATAGTAATATTTCAGATGCGAGAGAGAACCAAAGTCCGGCGTGACGATGAAATCGCCGCCGTAAAGCGCGCGGGTGATGAGTTTGACGCCGTCGTTGTTTTTCAGCGGCGAGGACAACACGGCGTCGATCAGGGCGGCCAGCGATAATCCATCGTTCAACATGACGCGTGCGAGGTCGTCGCCATGCACCTGCCTCAGGGCGTTGACAATCGCCGCGACGGTTTTCGGGTCGCGCATCCCAATCCTCTCCGGTCGCCCCAAATACTGGGTTTTGGCTCCTACACTCAAAAGTGGAACCAGAACGTGGCGGAAATGATTGCGGAGCGCGGAAGGCTGCGCCCTGTGGCCCGGCGGTGACGCCTCTCCGTCGCGGCAATTTTTTCGGATCGGCGCGCAGGGCGGATTAGCCAACGGGTCGCGCGAACGCGCGCCCGATGACAGGCTCCGCGCAATCCGCCGCTACATCGTCGGATTACGGTTTCGCCTGATCCGCCCTGCGAGCTTTGATGCCAGCCCCGTCATGAGGACTCGTCCCAACGTGGAGATGAGACAAGGCTTACGCCCATCCCGAGCTCACGTGTGGGCTTCCGGTCGGTTTTGAACAGCCATTGTGCGGCCTCGACGTTCGAGGCGCAGCGCTCGAGCCAGCGAGCCACGAGCAAATCAACCCGCGCGGCAAATCGCAGTTGAGCCGCTGCCAGCACAAGCCTCGCGTCCAAAGGCTGATCGGATGGTCTCTTGAAGTCGTTGCGGGCGTTCATCTTGCCCTCCTGCCGATTCGGCGGAGGGAGCGGCCCTGCGCCGGGAGTTACACTCTTGCTTTTGCTTTGCGGATCAGCCCGGCTTCGAGCTGAAAATTCGGACCCCGTGTCATCACGGACATGCACGACCAGTCGGCCAGCCGAATAAGCGGCCGGACGCGGGCGGCAGTCTCTGCGATGTCTGTGCGTGCGTTGCGCATCACGGTCCTCAAGAGTGCGGGCAATTTCACCCGCGACGAATGTCAATGATCTAAGCGCAGAGAAAATTCAGCGCGTCAAATGTTTTGTGTTCACGCGGTACGGGATTTGTTGCGTGCCGCAATTTTCGAACGCCGGCGCGGCCGGCTGCGTTCGAAAATTTCAGGCTGTGGTCAATTGGCGGACGTGGCGCGGCCGGGACAACATGGTCGATCGCGGTCCAGCCGCAGCGGGCTTGGCGGAAACTTCGGCCTCTGGACCTATCGCGCCCGTGCCTCCGTTCCGTTCGGCGCGCAGTGACACAAGGCTGCCTTTTCTGGCGCGAAATCATGCCCGGAAATTCAGCGGCGACTGGCGGGACGCATGAGGCCGCCAACCGAGGCGGCCTCTCGTCATGTCATGTCGCGGATGGCGGTTCAACATCTGGCGCCTGAGGCGTCAGGTCAGGCGTTGCGCCTGGTTTGTCCACTTGCAATTCGGCCGCCTTGTCGAGGAGAGCTGCGGAAATCCTGGGGTCCGTTGTTGCTTTAGCCAACCCGAACAGGATCGCCGCTTGACGCACGAAGTACTGTTTACCGATCACCTTATTTCCCCCGTGGTATCCCAGCACGCCGACGCGATTACTCGGGAATTGGGGCATTTGTTCCAACCGAAAGTACAAAAGTGAACTTAGAGGCTGCGGTGCAACATTCTGGTTAATTCGATCAGGACTCTGGGGATTCTACTTAGGACACCGGGGGTTAAATGCGGACAGTACCCGGCCGGGGGTGCCGTCCCGGACGGTTCCAACAGTTCCAAAAGGGCGAAAGTTCCTGGTGTGAAAGAGGCCGCCAACTGAGGCGGCCTTAGTCTTCGTTTCGCCAGGCACCCAAGAGAAATCTGCGCCTTGGTTTGGGGCCGGCCTGCTTTTCGACATCAGGCAGGTCGACGGCGTATCGCTTCATCAAGAACCGAATTGCCGCGCCTACAATCAAGAAGGGCGTCACATAGATCGCGAAAACCTCAAGTGCCTTCATGGCCGTTTTCCCCGCGATTGAGAATTAGGACACTAACAAATTCTAAACAGGACACGGGGGTCAAATACGGCGCAGGAACAGATCGGAAAACCAGCGCCGCGGATTAGCGATAGCGTAATCCGCCATTCCAGATCGGCGGATTACGGCGGAGCCTGTCATCGGGCCGCGCATCGCGCGGACCCGTTGGCCTGATCCGCCCTGCGCGCTACGAGCTGCATCCTCTGTTTGGTACGCCAGCGGTGGTCCTCGGGTTTACTTTCGCAGAATTTTGTCCATCGCCTTCCCCTGCGCCAGTTCATCGATCAGTTTATCCAGGTAGCGAATTTCTCGCATGGTTGGTTCCTTGATATCCTCCACCCGGACACCGCAAACCACGCCTTTAATCAAGGCTCGCGAAGGATTGATCTTGGGGGCCTTTGCAAAGAATGTTTCAAAGTCGGTCTGTTTTTCCAGTTGAGTTTCCAGCTGCTTCTGACCATAGCCTGTTAACCAGGAGATGACCTGATCGACCTCCGCTTTTGTGCGTCCTTTTTTCTCTGCTTTCGCAATGTAAAGTGGGTAGACGCTTGCGAAGCTCATTGCATAGATCCGGTGTTTTGCCATGAGTGTGCTCTAGGGGTCCCTTATCAAAGCATGTAAGCGCGTAGGGCGGATTAGCGATAGCGTAATCCGCCATTAAGGACGGCGGATTACGGCTTCGACTAGTTCGCCCCACGGGCGGTGCGATTCGAACAAGGCGGCATCATCCAAATAATCAGACAGAAAGGAAAGTTCGGGCCGTCCGGTAGCGCCCCTGCGCACCCGGTCCATTATAGTTGAAGCCGCGTCGAGGCATTCGCGCGTGCGCCGCGGCGCGAATTCGAAGCTGCTAGAGCATGATCCGGAAAAGTGGGTACCGGTTTTCCGAAAAAGATCATGCTCAAACAAATAGTCAAGGCTGGCAGTGCCGAAGATCCAGCCGCCGGGGAGACGAGATATGAACGGAACTGACATGGAGCTGCGCCTGCTCGAGGACGTGATAGCGGGCGGCGGCGCCGTCGATCTGCCAGACGACGGTATCCATCGCATCTGCTACATCGTGCATGGCGAGGTGAGTATCGGATCCGCTGTTCTTCGCGACGACCAGGCCCTGCATGTCAAGGGATCATCGAGGCTTGCCGCCGCGCCGTGTGGAGCGACCGTCTGGCGCTTCGAACTCGCGCCCGCCGGCGCACCGCTGGTTGCGGTCATTCGGCCATCCGGATCGACCAGCGAAAAGCTGACGCAGCGCCTGCAATGGCCGATCGCGGATCAGATCCTGATACGCAATGACAGCGTATCTTTCCCGCCGGGGGGCTGCGCCTTCCTTCACACCCATCAGGGTCCGGGCATCCGCTGCCTGATCGAGGGCGGGATCAGGATAGACACTTTGGGGCATTCGGCCAGTTATGGCCCCGGCGGCGCGTGGTTCGAGAGCGGCCCCGAGCCGGTGTTCGCGCAGGCTGCCGAAGACCGTCGCACCCGCTTCATCCGGGTGATGGTCCTGCCGGCGCGGCTCAAGGGGCAAAGTTCGATCGCCTACGTCAATCCCGAGGATCGGGAGAAGCCGAAGTCGCAGAGCTACAAAGGGTATGTCGATCAGCCGATCGGGTCTTGAGGCGCGATCGCGTGCCTGGAGCATGATCCGGAAAAGTGGACACCGGTTTTCCCTCGCGACAAACGCGAAGCGTTTGCGCGGAGATCATGCTCAAAACAAAAGGATAGAGCGGGATGACGATTCGAAGAAAAGTCATCACGCTCTAGTGGAGACAAGGGAACGTTCATGATCAAATCGATGCAATTCCGCCGCGCTGCGATGGTCGCTTGCATGGCGATGTCAGCCCTCACGGCGCCGGCAGCCGCTCAGGAAAAATATCCGGAGCGTTCGATCCGTGTCATCATTCCCTTCGCGGTGGGCAGTGCGTCGGATGTCGTCGGCCGGATCGTTCTCGATCGCATGGCCGACGATCTCGGCCACCGCTTCGTCATCGACAACCAGGCAGGAGCGAGCGGCAATTTGGGGACGGGCGCGGCGGCGCGCGCAACGCCGGACGGTTACACCATTCTCGTTTCGGCGTCCGGGCCGCTGGCGGTGAACCCGGCCCTGTTCTCCAATATGGGCTATGATCCGCTGACCGCGTTCGAGCCGATTTCCCTGCTTGCGACATTGCCGAACGTGATCGTGGTCAACGCCAATCAGCCTTATCGATCTGTCGACGATCTGGTGGCCGCCGCCAGGAAGAGCCCGGGATCGCTGAATTACGGCAGCATCGGCAACGGCAGCTCGCAGCATCTGGCGGCAGCCTATTTCGAACACGTGACGGGTACGCAAATGACCCATGTGCCCTATCGTGTGACCGGCCAACTCGTGACCGATCTCGTGGGGAATCAATTGCAGGTGAGTTTTCAGCTCATTCCCAACGTCATCGGTCAGGTCAAGGGCGGCCAGCTCAGGGCCCTCGCGGTCACCTCCAGCAAACGTTCCGAAGTCTTGCCGGATGTGCCGACGACGAAGGAGGCCGGCATTTCCGGATACGAAGCCTATGGCTGGTTTGCCATGCTCGCGCCAAGGGGAACGCCGGCGCCCATCATCGAGAAGCTGCACGCAGCCTACGCCAGGGCCATGGCCGATCCCGCGATCCGTCGCCGCGTCGTCGAGGTCGGCGCGGAGCCGGCGGTCTCAACGCCGTCGGCCTTGCGCGAGTTCATGCAGGCGGAAGCCAGCAAATGGGGCGATATCATCAGGCTGAACAACATCAAGCCAAACTGAGGTGGCTGAGGCCCATAAGGGAGGTTACCCGCAGGTTCCTGATCAGTGCCGTTGGGCGGATTAGCGATAGCGTAATCCGCCATTCCAGATCGGCGGATTACGGCGGAGCCTGTCATCGGGCCGCGCATCGCGCGGACCCGGTGGCCTGATCGATGGTTGCCCTTTGGTCCCGGCGGGAGGATGCTGTCGGCTATAGGCACGATGGAGGGCAGCATGAGCAAGGCAGGTCTCGACAATCGCCACCGCAACCATGATGGCGAAATCAGCCACAAGCACGGAAACACGCTCATTGGCACGTTGCGCAAGATTTACGGACAAAGCTTCGCCGCCGGCTATCCTGCAACCGAGAAGCTGAGCGAGGTTTTGCTTCAGCTTAACGAAACATCGCTGAGCCAGCTTCGCCGCGATTATGAGACCGGCCACCTCGAACACAAAATCGCGAACTCTTCGAAGTAAGCTACGAGCTAGTTCGCGCTACGTTCGGCGGGTGGCCTATTCGCGGCATTTCGCCAGTTGCTTTTGAATTTCTGCCCACTGATGGGGATGTTCGCTCGGAGATATTCTTGCGGCCGCGCCCTCCAAGACTTCCGACGCCCGCTGAACGTACTTGCCGGCATCCTTTACAATCGCGTAACTCGACATCTTCAAGAGAGCTTCTCCCAACGCGGTCCGGCTCGGCCGACCTACAAATACCTGTGTCACCCGTCGGGCAAATCACGCCATCCGTTGGTCCAGCCCTCGCCGCAAAAATATTCCCCTTTTGTTCTCACCCCAAATCAGTTCATTGATACGCCGTCCCACCCGGTAAGAGGGGCGGCTCGCGATCGTCACGGACGCGCGGTGGGATGCGGTGGACGCGATGGCTGCGACTGACGAGAGTGGCCTGTCGCGTACGGCAAAATCGTGTGGTCCTGGCGCCGCGATGCTGGCGTCAAGCTTTGCGAGTCAACACTCGTGGAGCGACGGTGGCAAAAAAGCCCGTTCACCGGGGAGAGCGCGAGATAAGCCGTAAAGCCACTGCGCAGGGAAGGCCGGAGTGTTTCCGCTGAACCTGTATGCTCGTGTGCGTGCTCTTTGTGCGCATTGGCACGCGAGACCGCGGGTGCAGCGCGCACCCGGTCTTCCCCGCGCCCTCCTTTGAGGGCCGCGAATTCGAGCAAAGCTCGGGCGAACGCGTCGCGAGATCGCGAAGCTGTGTCTAGAGCGTTTTCAAGCGAAGTGGATACCGGTTCGCGTGAAGAAAACGCGTCAAAATAAAAAGATAGAGCCCCGTTCCAATTCAATCGGAACGGAACAGGCTCTGGCCGCGTGGACTCCCGTTATGTTATAATATAACATATTTTGATGGATCATTCCCACGACCATGCCCACCACCATCACGACCATGGCCACGCCCATAGCCACGGCCCGGCGACGCCGCATCCGGCGCAGGCCGCGCCGTGGTCGATCCTGCGCATGACGGTGGCTCTCGCGCCTCGCCGCCGCGCTCGCGGTCAGCGCGGGCCTCTGGGGCATCGTCTGGCTGGCAATGAGATGAGCATGCAAGCGCAACTGCAATTCCGTGACGTCACGCTCGGCTACGACCGCCATCCGGCCGTGCATCATCTCAACGGCGATGTCGCCACAGGCAGCCTGCTCGCCGTGATCGGCCCGAACGGCGCCGGCAAGTCGACGCTGTTCCGCGGCATCGCCGGCATTTTGAAACCGCTCGCCGGATCGATCTCGCTCGGCGGTCTCAACTTCAGGGACATCGCCTATCTGCCGCAGACCGTCGATATCGACCGCACCTTTCCGATTTCGGTGTTCGATTTCGTCGGCACTGGGCTGTGGCGCATGACCGGATTTTTCGGCGGCATGGGCAAGCGCGAGCGCGACCGCATTGCGGAAGCGCTGTCGGCCGTCGGCCTCACCGGCTTTGAGAACCGCCCGATCGGCACGCTGTCGGGCGGGCAGATGCAGCGCATGCTGTTCGCCCGCGTGCTGTTGCAGGACGCCCGGCTGATCGTGCTGGATGAGCCCTTCAACGCCATCGACGCCAAAACTTCGGCGGACCTGGTGGCGCTGGTGCGGCACTGGCACGGCGAGGGACGCACGGTGCTGGCGGCGCTGCATGATCTCGACATGGTGCGCAAACATTTCCCCGAAACGCTGCTGCTGGCGCGCGGGCCGGTGGCGTGGGGCGCGACCTCGGAAGCCCTGACGCCGGAAAACCTGCTGGTGGCGATGCGGATGTGCGAAGCCTTCGATGACCGCGCCGCCGCCTGCGCCGTCGACGATGTGCCCTCGCGCGCTGCTTGATTCGCCATGATCCATGACGCGCTGATCGCGCCCTTCACCGAATTCGAGTTCATGCGCCGCGCGCTGGCGGCCGTGATCGCGCTGTCGCTCGGCGGCGCGCCGATCGGCGTGTTCTTGATGCTGCGGCGGATGAGCCTCGTCGGCGACGCCATGGCGCACGCGATCCTGCCCGGTGCCGCGATCGGCTTTTTGCTGTCGGGGCTCAATCTGTTCGCGATGACCACGGGCGGATTGATCGCGGGCTTTGCGGTCGCGATCCTGGCCGGCCTTGTCTCGCGCAACACCGAGCTGAAGGAAGATGCCTCGCTCGCCACCTTCTATCTGGTCTCGCTGGCGCTCGGCGTGACCATCGTCTCGATCAAGGGCACCAATATCGACCTGCTGCACGTGCTGTTCGGCAATATCCTCGCGATGGACGATCAGACCCTGCTCGTCATCGCCTTCAACGCCACGATCACGCTGCTGGTGCTGGCGGTGATCTATCGTCCGCTCGTGATCGAATGCGTCGATCCCGTATTTTTGCGCACCGTCAGCCGCGCCGGGGCGCCTGCGCATCTCGCCTTCCTCGCGCTCGTCGTCGTCAACCTCGTCAACGGCTTTCACGCGCTCGGCACATTGCTCGCGGTCGGCCTGATGATCCTGCCCGCCGGCATCGCGCGGTTCTGGTCGCGCGACATCACCGGCATGATCTGCATCGCGGTGCTGAGCGCCATGGTCTCCGGCTATGCCGGGCTGGTGCTGTCGTTCCAGACCCGCATTCCCTCGGGGCCGGCGATCATCCTGGTCGCCGCCGGGTTCTACGTGATCTCGGTGCTGTTCGGCAGCGTCAGCGGGCTGGTCCGCCAGATGTTCCCCGGCCGCCATCTGGAAGCCTGACGATGCTGCGGCTGTTGCTCATTTGTCTGGTGCTCGCTGCGGCCATCGTCCCGGCGCGCGCGCAGCAGCGCCTTAACGTCGTCGCCAGCTTTTCGATCCTCGGCGATTTCGTGAAAAACGTCGGCGGTAACAGCGTCAACGTCACGACTCTGGTCGGTCCCAACAGCGACTCGCATGTCTATTCGCCGTCACCGGCCGACGCAAAGAAAGTCGCCGACGCAAAGCTCGTGATCGTCAACGGCCTTGGCATGGAAGGCTGGCTGCCACGGCTGGTGCAATCCGCCGGCAGGAAAGCCACCATCGTCACCGCGACGGAAGGTATCGCGCCGCTGAAGCGCGGCTCCGATGCCGATCCGCATGCCTGGCAATCCGTCGCCAACGCAAAAATCTACGTCGCCAATATCCGCGCCGCGCTCAGCGCGGCCAATCCTGCTGATGCCGCGGTCTTCAAGTCCAATGCCGACGCCTATCTGGCAAAACTCGATGCGCTCGATCGCGAGGTCCGCGAGGCCATTGCGAAAATTCCGCACAGCCCGCCGCAAGGTGATTTCCAACCACGACGCCTTTGGCTATTTCGCCGCCGCCTATGGCATCCAGTTCATCGCGCCGGTGGGCGTTTCGACGAAGTCCGAGCCCAGCGCCCGCGATATCGCCGCCATCATCACCCAGATCAAATCGGCGAAAATTCCGGCCGTTTTTCTCGAAAATATCAGCGATCCCCGCCTGATCCGGCGGATATCGGCCGAGACCGGGGCCAGCGTCGGCGGTATCATCTATTCCGACAGTCTGACCGACGAAAAGGGCGAGGCCCCCACTTACATTGATATGGTCAGGCACAATATAAAGGCCCTGACGCGCGCGCTCGCGCAACTAGAGGCAGGGGCCCACCCTGCAGGCTCTGAGCGCTAGCCCAAGTCCGTTTCCGGAGTTGTTATGGCAGAAACTGCAAAAAATTCCCGTGACCGTGCTGACGGGCTATCTCGGCGCCGGCAAGACCACGCTGCTCAACCGCATCCTGTCGGAGAACCACGGCAAGAAATACGCCGTGATCGTCAACGAATTCGGCGAGATCGGCATCGACAACGACCTCATCATCGGCGCCGATGAAGAAGTGTTCGAGATGAACAATGGCTGCGTCTGCTGCACCGTGCGCGGCGACCTCGTGCGCATCATGGACGGCCTGATGAAGCGCAAGGGCAAGTTCGACGCCATCATCGTCGAGACCACGGGGTTCGCCGACCCGGCGCCGGTGGCGCAGACGTTTTTTGTCGATGAAGACGTGCAGAAGAATGCGCGGCTCGATGCGGTCGTCACGGTGGCCGACGCCAAATGGCTGAGCGACCGGCTGAAGGACGCGCCGGAAGCCAAGAACCAGATCGCGTTCGCCGACGTCATCGTGCTCAACAAGACCGATCTGGTGTCAAAGGCGGAGCTGGCCGAAGTCGAGGCGCGGATCCGCGGCATCAACCCCTACGCAAAGCTGCATCGCACCGAGCGCTGCAAGGTCGCGCTGTCTGATGTGCTGGAGCGCGGCGCGTTCGATCTCGACCGCATCCTCGAAATCGAGCCGGCGTTTCTGGAAGCCGACGATCATGGCCATGATCACGACCATCACCACGGCCACGACCATCATCACGATCACAGCCACAGCCATGGCGGCCTGAAGCACTACCACGACGAAGAGATGCAATCGCTGTCGCTGCGCATCAGACAAGCCGCTCGATGCGACAAAGTTCATGCCGTGGCTGCAGAACCTCGTCGCCAGCGAGGGCCAGAAGATCCTGCGCTCCAAGGGCATCTTGGCCTTCACCGACGATGACGACCGCTACGTGTTCCAGGGCGTCCACATGATGCTGGAAGGCGATCATCAGCGGAAATGGAAGGACGGCGAGCCGCGCGAGAGCCGCGTCGTCTTCATCGGCCGCGAATTGCCGGAGCAGATGATCCGCGACGGCTTTGCGGACTGTATCACCACGTGATGAAAGAGTTCGATCCGGGCGAATCCGCCTCCATCGTGTCGGTAACCGACCGCGTGCGGCCGTTGCCGCTCGGCATGGGCGTCTCGTCGGTGCATTTCCTCGGCGAGCGCGCCTTTTTCGTCGGCACGGAAGAGAATGTCGCCATAGCCGATATCACCGGCGAAATCTCGCGTACCGCCGTCCATGGCGGCGCCATCCTGTGCGCGGCTTGCGATGGTCAGCGCATCGTCATGGGCGGCGACGACGGCAAGCTGGTTGCGCTCAATGCCAAGGGCGAAATCGCGCTGCTCGCGACCGATGCGAAGCGGCGCTGGATCGACAATGTCGCTGTCCATCCCGACGGCGCCTTCGCATGGTCGGCCGGCAAGACCGCCTTTGTCCGCAGCGGCAAGGCGGAGGAAAAAACCTTTGACATGCCCTCGACCGTCGGCGGGCTGGCGTTTGCGCCAAAAGGCCTGCGCCTCGCGGTCGCGCACTACAATGGCGTGACGCTGTGGTTTCCCAACATGGCCGCAAAGCCGGAATTTCTGGAATGGGCCGGCTCGCATCTCGGCGTCACCTTCAGCCCGGACAACAAATTCCTGGTCACCACCATGCACGAGCCGTCGCTGCATGGCTGGCGCCTCGCCGACAACCGCCATATGCGCATGAGCGGCTATCCCGGCCGGGTTCGCTCGATGTCCTGGAGCGCGGGCGGCAAGGGCCTTGCGACATCAGGCGCCGACACCGTGATCGTCTGGCCGTTCGCCAGCAAGGACGGCCCGATGGGCAAGGAGCCCGCGATGCTGGCGCCGTTGCAGGCCCGCGTCACCGCGGTCGCCTGTAACCCCAAGAGCGACATCATGGCCTGCGGCTACAGCGACGGCACGGTGCTGATGGTGCGGCTCGACGACGGCGCGGAAATCCTCGTGCGCAAGAACGCCGGTACGCCGGTCGCGGCGTTGGCGTGGAACGCCAAAGGCACGCTGCTGGCATTTGCCGCAGAAGACGGCGAAGGCGGCATGCTGGAGTTGTAGGCGGTTTCCCTCAGGGAACAATCGCGCCCGCCGTTCGTTGACATCGCGAACAAACTCGCGGTGAAAAACATGTCTGCCGATCAGGGTAAGAGCGCCTACGGGAAGCAATTGCTGCTGGCTTGCGTGATGGTAGCTGCAGGGCTCGCGATCGCCGGCCTCTCGCTGCGAGAGATCAGGGCAGGCAATCCGCAGCAATTGGCGCAGGCGACGCAGCCGCTGCAGTCGACGCCGGGCGCGGAGACCAAGCCATCCGCTCCGTCTGAGCCCGCCACCACGGGTACCCGTCCGTCAACGCCGCCGCCGCGAGCCCGCGCGGCCCGACGCCGATGCGCAAAAAGCAGGCGCTCAGCCCGCATTGCCGCCGGCTCCCGCGGAGAAGACCGCGCCCCCGATCAAGGACCGCTAGTCCCACCGCCATCGCCCCTATTGCACGACTGAAAATCCGTGGGCCGGGTGCGCCGGCCGCCGCGGCCGTGCGGCAATGCGAAGACGATCACCCCGCTACCAATTGTGCAGGGAGCGCGGCGTATTGCCTGCAATCCCCAACTAGCGGCGCTGCCGGGAGGGTGTTAGGCTTCCCGCAACAATAGCCGGCAGGTCAAAATAGCAGCCGGTAAGAGGGGAGTGACGTATGCGAAAGCTGACGCCGGACACGATCACGGACGCCGTGCTCGGCCAGGTGGCGACAACTCCCGACCTGCATCTGAAGCAGCAAGGCCTCCCGCCAGTGGGAGCCGACAATTAGGCTCGTCCGGAGACCAGCCTGAACATCAGAGCCGGACGAAGATCCGGCGCAACGTCAACAGTCAACGGGGCATAAGGGGAGATCAATGAAACGCAGAACGTTTCTCGGTGGAACGATGGCCGTCGCGGTGCTTGGCAAAACGTCAGGCGCTTTGGCACAGCAGCCGCCAATCAAGATCGGCATGTCGATGCCGCAGACCGGCGGCCTGGCGGGTGGCGGCAAGGCTTCGCTGCTGGGGATCGAAATCTGGCGCGACGATGTCAATGCCAAGGGTGGCTTGCTCGGCCGCAAGGTCGAACTGGTCGTCTATGACGACAAGTCGAGCGCTTCCGAGACGCCGGCGATCTACGCCAAGCTGGTCGACGTCGACAAGGTCGATCTGCTGTTTGCGCCCTATGCGACGGTGCCGACCGCGCCGATCATGCCGTTCGTCAAACAGCGCGGCCTGCTGCTGATGGGGAATTTCTCGTTCCAGGTGAACAGCAAGGTCGGCCACGACATGTGGTTCAACAATGCGCCGTGGGGACCGGCCGACAGCTGGGCATCCTCGTTCATCGATCTGGGCCAGAAGGCCGGCGGCAAGACCATGGCGCTGCTCGCGGCGGATCAGGAATTCGCCCAGAACCTCGCGCTGACCGCGCGGGATGTCGCCAAGAAGCGCAACATTTCGGTCGTCTACGACCAGAGCTATCCGCCGAACACGGTGGAATTCGCCTCGATCATCCGCGCGCTCAAGGCCGCCAAACCCGACATCGTCTACGTCGCGTCCTATCCGCCTGACTTGGCCGGTATCCTGCGCGCGGTGAACGAAATCGGCATCGGCGACGACGTCAAGATTTTCGGCGGCGGCATGGTCGGCCTGCAATTTGCCGCCGTGATGCAAAATCTGGGATCGCTGCTCAACGGCGTCGTCAACTACAATACCTGGCTGCCGGAACCGAGCATGAATTTCGACGGCACCAAGGCGTTTTTCGACGTCTACACCAAGCGCGCCGTCGAGGCCAAGGTCGACCCGCTCGGCTTCTATCTGGCGCCGTACGGCTATGCGATGGGCCAGATGATCGAGGCGGCCGTCGGCGCCACGAAGTCGCTCGACCAGAAGGGGCTCGCCAAATATTTGCGCGAGAACCAGCACAAGACCATCGTCGGGCCGATTGCCTTTGCGGCGGATGGCGAGTGGAAGGAATCCGGGACGCTGCAGGCGCAGTTCCGGGGTGTGAAGGACAAGGATATCGACCAGTTCCGAACCTCCGGCAAGCAGGTGATCCTGTTTCCCGACAAGCAGAAGACTGGAAATCTCATCAGTCCGTTCGAGGCTGCCCGCAAATAGGCCTCGGGGGATTTTGACGTGTTTTCGATGGACCTGCTGCTTGGTGCGGTGGTGCTCGGGATGCTGCTCGGCTGCTTCTATGCAGCCGTCAGCGTCGGCTTGTCCATCTCGTTCGGACTGCTCGACGTTCCCCATGTCGCGCATCCGGCCTTTCTGGTGCTCGCTTCATACGGCGTGTACCTGCTCAACGACAGCTACGACATCGATCCCCTGCTTGCGGGGCTTGCCATCACGCCGCTGTTCTTCCTGTTCGGCCTCATCGCCTACCGCTTTTACTACGAGACCTTCGAGAAGCGCGGCAGCGATGCGGGCGTCCGCGGCATCGCGTTTTTCTTCGGCATCGCCTTCATCATCGAGGTGCTGATCATCCTTCAATTCGGCGTCGATCAGCGCTCGGTCAACGCAACGTATATCGGCAAGTCATGGCGGTTCGGCGAGTTTCGCGTACCGATCCGGCAGCTGGTGGCGTTTGCGGTGGCGCTGGGGCTGACCGTCCTGCTCGCAGTATACCTCTCGAAAACCTTCATGGGCCGCGCGATCCGCGCGGTCGCACAGGATGAGGAGGCGCTGCGGCTGATGGGCGCCAACCCGGTCCGCATCAAACAATTCGCCTTCGGCATCGCCACCGCCGTGCTCGGGATCGCCGGTGCGCTGCTGATCATCGTGGCGCCGGTCGAGCCGACGCTCGACCGCGCCTATATCGGCCGGACCTTTTGCGTGGTTGTCATGGCCGGGCTCGGCAGCATCAGCGGCACGCTGATTGCCGCCATCATCCTCGGCGTCGCCGAATCCATCGTGCTCACCATGTTCGGCGCCTCCTGGGCGCCGGCGATCTCGTTCGCCATGCTGCTCGGCGTGCTCGCCGTCCGGCCGCAAGGGTTGCTCGGCCGATGAGCAACCGCCGCCACAGCATCGCGTTCTGGGCCGGCGTGGCCGTCTTCCTCCTGATCGTCCTGGCGATCACGCAGACCGTCCGCAACGAATATCCGTTCTTCGCCGGCTATGTGATCCTGCAATTCATCGCGCTCGCGGTCGCCTGGAGCATCCTCGGCGGCTACGCCGGTTACGTCAATTTCGGCACCAACGCGTTTTTCGGCGTCGGCGTCTACACGGCGGTCGCGCTGTTCAAGGCGACGGGGGCGCCGCTCGTGGTGCAGATCGCTGCGGCTGCGGTCATCGGCACGCTGCTCGGTTTTGCGGTCGGCCTTCTGACCTTGCGGATGCGGGGCATCTTCTTCTCGATTGCGACGATCGCGCTTGCGATCATCATCGAGACTTTTGTGATGAACTGGCGGTTCGTCGGCGGCGCGGCCGGCATCCAGTTGCAGCGGCCGCCGGTAATGGCGCCGTTCGACAGCTACGTGAAGATGCTGTTCTTCGTGCAGGCGCTGCTGGTGGTCATTGCGGTCGCAACCGCGCGCTACATCCAGAACTCCCGGATCGGCCGCGGCCTGCAGGCGCTCCGGGATGACGAACTCGCCGCCGAATGCACGGGTGTGCCGACCTTGAAGCTCAAGCTGGTCGCCTGCATGATCTCGGGCGGGCTGATCTCGGCTGCCGGTGCGCCCGCCGCGATGTACCTGCAATATGCCGACCCGTCCTCGGCGTTCAATCTCAATTACTCCGTCTCGGCGCTTGCGATGTCGCTGATCGGCGGAACCGCGCACTGGATTGGTCCGGTGCTCGGCGCCATCGTGCTGGGCGTGACGCAGCAGTTCCTGGCGGTGACGATCTCCTCGGAAGTCAACGTGCTCGTGCTCGGCATCATGCTGGTGCTGTTCGTGGTGGGCGCGCCGAAAGGCATCATCGGATTGTTGCGGCCGCGCTATCGTTTGCGCGCGGGAGGCAAGACATGACGCCCGCCGCCGCACCCGACGCGCCTTTGCTGCAGGTCGGGGCCATTACCAAGACCTTTGGCGGATTTACGGCGCTGGACAATATCAGCGTCGATATCCGCAAAGGCGAGCGGTTCGGCCTGATCGGCCCGAACGGTTCGGGAAAGACGACGCTGATCAACTGCATTTCCGGCGCGTTGCGCCCGCAAGCCGGCACCGTGATTTTCCGCGGCGAGGACATCACCCAATTGCCGCCGCATCTGCGCGCCCGCCGCGGCATTGCGCGGAGTTTTCAGATCCCGCGGCCGTTCAAAAGCATGACGGTGCTGGAAAATCTCATGGTCGGGCTCGACTTTGCCGCTGACAGGAGCGCCGCCGGATCGGGTCTGCCGGAAGAAGACGTCGCGATGTCGATCTTGCAGCGGATGGGCCTGGCGGCAAAGGCCGCAGCTCCAACCGGTACGCTGAGCCAGGTCGAGCTGCGCAAGATGGAACTTGCCCGCGCGATGGCGGTGCGGCCGAAACTGCTGATTTCCGACGAGGCGATGGCCGGCCTCTCCAGCTCCGAAGTCGATGAGGTGCTGGACCTGCTCATCAGCCTCGGCGACGAGGACATCACGATCATCATGATCGAGCATATCATGCAGGCCGTGATGCGTTTTTCGGAGCGCGTGATGTGCCTCGACGCCGGCAAGATCATCGCCATCGGCGCGCCGGCCGAGGTGATGGCGAACCAGCGGGTGCAGGAGGCTTATCTTGGCGTTTAGCCTGGCTATCGAGGGGCTCGATGCGGGGTATGGCGCCGTCAAGGCGCTGCGCGGCGTCACGCTTAACGTCGACGCCGGCGAGACCGTCGCCCTGCTCGGCACCAACGGCAACGGCAAGAGCACGCTGATGAAGTGCGTCATGGGCCTGGTCCGCCCTGAACGCGGCAGCATATCGCTGACGGTCGACGGCAAGGTGCATGATCTGACCGGGCTCTCGCCCGAGACGATTGTCGATCTCGGCGTGGCGCTGGTTCCCGAGGGCCGGCGCCTGTTTCCCAAGCTGACGGTCGTGGAAAACCTGACGCTTGGCGCTTTCCGAAAAGCCGCCCGCAGCGCCATCAAGCACAACCTCGCGCTCGCCTTCGAGACGTTTCCGGCGCTCAAGGAGCGCCAGAACCAGCTCGCTGGCACCATGTCCGGCGGTCAGCAACAGATGCTCGCGATCGCGCGGGCGCTGATGTCGTCGCCGCGCCTGTTGTTGATCGACGAGCCTTCGGTCGGGCTGTCGCCGCTGCTGGTGTCGCAGACGATCGCAAAGATCGGCGAGCTCAAGGAGAAAGTCGGCCTGACGGTTCTCATGGCGGAGCAAAACTTCAACCAGGCGATCCGGATCGCCGACCGCGGCTACATCATCGTTCACGGCGAGATTGCAGTTGCTGCGCGCTCGGTCGACGAACTGAAGGCCAACGACATCGTCAAGCGGCTCTATCTCGGCGGCATCGCCTGACCGGTATGACGCAAGCGCGACGCGGAATTCGCCGCGGCCTGCCCCATCGGGTGCTGGCGATGTTTTGATCGGCTGCCGATTTTACAGCCTCGCATGAGCCGACGTCCTGTCCCATAGTGTCGCCATGGCGCCAACGCGCAGATGACAGATGGGGCTCACGATGAAAATCGACGACGTCAGGCGAACCGCCTATTCGATGCCGCTGACCAACCCGTCATTTCCGCGGGGGCCGTACCGCTTCTTCAACCGCGAATTTTTCGTCATCACCTACCGGACCGATCCGGACGCGTTGGCTGCCGTAGTGCCGGAGCCGCTGGAAGTGATCGAGCCGGTCGTCAAATATGAATTCATCCGCATGCCCGACTCCACAGGCTTCGGCGACTACACCGAAACCGGGCAGGTGATCCCGGTGCGCTTCAAGGGCGAAGAGGGCACCTACGTCCACTCGATGTATCTCGACGACGAAGGCCCGATCGCCGGCGGCCGCGAGCTCTGGGGATTTCCGAAAAAGCTGGCGCGGCCGAAGATGGAGGTGGAGAGCGACGTGCTGGTCGGCACGCTGCATTACGGCTCGGTGCTCTGCGTCAGCGCCACCATGGGCTACAAGCACCGCGCCGTCGATCATGACACGGTGCTGAAATCGATGAAGGCGCCGAACTTCATGCTGAAGATCATTCCGCATGTCGACGGCAGCCCGCGGATTTGCGAGCTGGTGCGATATTATCTCGAGGACGTCACGCTGAAGGAGGCCTGGACCGGCCCCGCCGCGCTCGGCCTGTTTCCGCATGCGCTGGCCGACGTCGCACGATTGCCCGTGCGTGAGGTGGTCTCAGCGGTGCATTTCAGAGCCGATCTGACGCTGGGGTTAGGGACGGTGGCGTTCGACTATCTGGCGAAGTGAAGCGATCGGGGCCGTGCGCGCACCTACGGGTTGTGATACATCGTTGTGGTTGCAGCGACGTATCACAGGGAGTAGTTCATGCCGTCGAAGATTGTCGATCTGTCAGCCCGCTCCGCCATCATCAGGGATGAACCGTTTCACCTTCATTTCTGGGAGTGTTCGGTGCCGGAGTATCTGGACTTCCTGCGCGACCCGCGGAAAACCCTGTCGGGAATGGGTATCGATATCCCCGAGGATTGCCGGATCGAAACCACGATCGAGAACCATGACTGGCTGAGCGCCAACACGGACGGGCTCCGAATGACGGACGAGGGTGGTGATGTTCCCATCGTCTGCAATACCGGAGGAGGGAACGTTGGACGGCAAGTTTACCGGATCGTCAGCTACGCGCACCGTCACGAAGACATCGGCAGGTTCAAGAAGACGCTGCTGCACCCCGAGGACAAGCAGGAAAGATAGCGCCGGCTTGAACGCCGGCATCGCCGTCTGCCGTTGTATGTGCTCAGGCTAGTTCAGCGGCAGCCAGGTGATCTCGCAGGCGCTGTTGCAGTGGTTGCAATGCGTCGGCTGGCCAAAGGTGCTCGCCAGTTCCCATTCCTGCGATTTGTTGCTCCACTGGATGGTGGCGTGGGCGATGATGTCGTCCGACCGGCAGCTCGAGCAGACCGGCGTCGATCGCGTCGCGTGCCGGTTGGCGATCACAGGATTGGAAGCCCTGGCCGGTTTGGCCGGTTCCTGGTTCTGGTTGAACGGATTGAGAAGTGACCACGTATTTTTCATGTCATGCCCGCCGGGTGAATCAAATCACCTGTCCCCAAGCGGAATCATAACGCGGTGATGGCGCACGCGTCATCACCGTCCTACGTATAGTTGTGGATTGTGTTGTTGCGGCAACGAATCACGCTGCGGCAGTTCCTTGACGAATTCACCGCACCAGAATATTCCGGAACTGCCACGGATCCGACGTGTCGATGTCTTCCGGAAACAGTCCCGGCCGGTCGTTGAGCGGCGTCCAGTCGGTGTAATAGCCTTTCACGGGCCCGAGATACGGCATCTGGATTTCCAGGCAGCGGCGGAAATCCATCTCGTCGGCCTCGACGATGCCGGCTTGCGGATTTTCCAGCGCCCACACCATGCCGGCCAATACCGCCGAGGACACCTGCATGCCGGTGGCGTTCTGGTAGGGGCAGATGCGGCGGGTTTCCTCGATCGAGAGCTGCGAGCCGTACCAATAGGCGTTCTTGCCATGGCCGTAGATCAGCACGCCGAGCTCGTCGATGCCGTCCTCGATCTCGTTTTCGTCCAGGATGTGCCAGCTCGGCTGCATCTTGCCGGTCGCGCCAAAGATCTCGTGCAGCGACAGCACGGCGTCGTTGGCGGGGTGATAGGCGTAATGGCAGGTCGGGCGATAGACCACCTTGGCCCCGTCGCGCACGGTGAAATAGTCCGCGATCGAGATCGACTTGTTGTGGGTGACGAGAAAACCGTATTGCGGCCCCGGGGTCGGGCACCAGGAACGGACGCGGGTGTTGGCGCCGGGCTGCAACAGATAGATCGCCGCCCCACAGCCTTCGGTGTGTTGCTTGCCGTTGTCCGGCATCCATTTTTCATGCGTGCCCCAGCCGAGTTCGGCCGGCTGCATGCCTTCGGAGACAAAGCCTTCCACCGACCAGGTGTTGACGAACACGTTCATCGGCTTCGGCTTCTTCGAACGCTGGGTGTCGCGCTCGGCGATATGGATGCCCTTGACGCCGAGTTTTTGCGCCAGCTGACCCCAGCCTTCGCGGCTCTTCGGCTCGTTGAACTCGGTCCTGGTGTCGCGGGCGATGTCGAGCAGCGCCTGCTTGACGAACCAGGACACCATGCCGGGATTGGCGCCGCAGGTGGAAACCGCGGTGGTGCCGCCCGGGCTCTTGTGCTTGGCCGCGAGCAGCGTCTCGCGCAGCGCGTAGTTCGAGCGCTTTTCGGGCCCGATATTCTTGTCGAAGTAGAAACCGAGCCATGGCTCGACGACGGTATCGATATAGAGCGCGCCGATTTCCCGGCACATGGACAGGATATCGACCGACGACGTATCCACCGACAGGTTGACGCAAAAGCCCTGGCCGCCGCCGGCGGTCAGCAGCGGCACCAGCACCTCGCGGTAATTGTCGCGCGTGATCGCCTGCTTGATGAAGCGTACGCCGTGCTGTTTGGCGAGGTCGCCGTCCTCATGCGGATCGATGATCACGAAGCGCGATTTGTCATAGGCAAAATGCCGCTCGATCAGCGGCAGGGTGCCTTTGCCGATCGAGCCAAAGCCGATCATGACAATGGGGCCGGAAATTTTCGCGTGGATCTGCGCGGCGGGGCTCATCAATTATCTCCAGGAGAACAGCCTAACGGCGGTATTTGGGGGATCAGGCGGTGCGTCGCTTGGCGGTGACTTCGATCTCGACCTTCATCTCGGGCTTGTAGAGACCGGCGACGACCAGCAGGGTTGAGGCGGGGCGGATTTCACCGAACGTCTCGCCGCAGACCGCAAGCAGGGCCTCCGCCTCCTTGATGTCGGTGATGTAGTAGGTCGCGCGGACGATATCGGCCATCGCGAAACCACCCTCTTTCAGCGCGGCTTCGATGGTCTTGAAGCAGTTCCGTGACTGGCTCGTGACATCGGCCGGCATGGTCATGGTGGCGTAGTCGTAGCCGGTGGTGCCTGCAACGAAGGCGAAATCGCCGTCGATGACGGCGCGGCTGTAGCCGGCGGCCTTTTCAAAGGGCGAGCCGGTGGAAATCAATCGGCGTGGCATGGGGACCTCGATCTGGCTATTCGCGGGGTTTACGGGCTTTTGCCGGCCGCGTGCAAGCCCCACAGGGCCTAGCGGGAGCGCTCTGTCATGTCGGAGGCGGGCGGCGTGGCAGAGGCCCACCGGCGCACAAGAATGTCCCTGACGATCAGGACCGAGATCAGGATCAGCAGGACCGTGGTGATGACGCCGCGGAAGCGGGGACGCGCGGCATCGCCGGTGGCGGGAAGGTTTTCCGGCATGGCCGTGCCGCTCAGGCCGCCAGCACGGGCTGCAGCGCCTTTTTCGCGCGCAGGCTCCGGACCTTCGACGCAAGCGCACCGGTCGGCACGATCATGCCCCAGGCGCCGTCGAGCGCGCCTTCGGCAAGCTCGAGGCCGAGCAGGCGGTCGCGCTCGAACGGGCCGGGCAGCGAGAGCTCGCCGGTCTTCTGCGGCGAGAAGCCGAAGCGGGCGTAATAGGGCGCATCGCCGAGCAGGATCACCGCGCGATGGCCACGCGCCTTCGCCGCCGCGAGCGCGTGGTCCATCAGCGCGGCTCCGACCCCAAGCTTGCGGGAGGAAGCCTCAACCGCCAGCGGGCCGAGCACGAGCGCCGGGATGCCCCCGGCGCTGACGTGCCACAACCGGACGGTTCCGACCAGCCGGCCCCCGCGAACTGCCGAGAAGGCAAGGCCTTCGGCGGGCGCGCGTCCGTCGCGCAGGCGCTGGCAGGTGCGCGTATGGCGGTTCGCGCCAAAGCAGGCATCCAGCAGCGCTTCACGCGCAACGACGTCCGAAGCCTGCTCCGCACGGATCGCGAACGGAGCGGCTTTCGGGGTGAGGGCAACCTGGGTCTTCCGCAAAGCAGTCATGGCACGTCAGTCCTCACTGCCAACGGCGATCAAGCCGCGGCAGCGTTGTCGGAAAATTCGCATATCGAGGGGAGGGAGCCGGCGCACCGGCTCCCGGTTAGTCGGGCCTCAGAGGAGGCTCAGATGTGGTAGGTCCTCAGCGGCGGGATGCCGTTGAAGGCCACCGACGAGTAGGTCGACGTATAGGCGCCGGTGCCTTCGATCAGCAGCTTGTCGCCGATCTCGAGCGTAACCGGGAGCGGATACGGCATCTTCTCGTACAGCACGTCGGCCGAGTCGCAGGTCGGGCCTGCGAGCACGCACGGCAGCATCTCCGCCCCGTCATGCGGGGTTTTGATGGCGTAGCGGATCGACTCGTCCATCGTCTCGGCGAGACCGCCGAACTTGCCGATGTCGAGGTAGACCCAGCGCACCTCGTCCTCGTCGCTCTTCCTGGAGATCAGGACGACTTCGGTCTCGATGATGCCGGCGTTGCCGACCATGCCGCGTCCCGGCTCGATGATGGTTTCCGGGATCTGGTTGCCGAAGTGCTTGCGCAGCGCACGGAAGATCGACCGGCCGTACTGCACGACCGGAGGAACGTCCTTGAGGTACTTGGTCGGGAAGCCGCCGCCCATGTTGACCATGGACAGGTTGATCCCGCGCTCGGCGCAGTCACGGAACACCGTCGAGGCCATCGACAGGGCACGGTCCCACGCCTTCACCTTGCGCTGCTGCGAGCCGACATGGAACGAGATGCCGCAAGGCTCCAGTCCCAGCCGCTTGGCGAGGTCGAGCACCTCGACCGCCATCTCCGGATCGCAGCCGAACTTGCGCGACAGCGGCCATTCGGCGCCTGCGCAGTCATAGAGAATGCGGCAGAACACCTTGGCGCCGGGGGCGGCTCGGGCGATCTTCTCGACTTCGGCGGCGCAGTCGACCGCGAACAGGCGAATGCCGAGCGCGAAGGCACGCGCGATGTCGCGCTCCTTCTTGATCGTATTGCCATAGGAGATGCGGTCCGGCGTAGCACCAGCAGCCAGCGCCATTTCGATTTCGGCCACAGTGGCCGTGTCGAAGCACGAGCCCATCGAGGCCAGGAGCGACAGCACTTCCGGCGCCGGGTTGGCCTTGACCGCGTAGAACACGCGGCTGTCCGGCAACGCCTTCGCAAAAGTCTGGTAGTTGTCGCGCACGACTTCGAGGTCGACGACCAGACACGGCTCGGTGTCCTGGCCCTCGCTGCGGCGGTTGCGCAGGAATTCCTGAATACGTTCGGTCATAGCACCCTCCAAACGGCCCAGCGACGGGACCCGTTCAAAATGATCTCGGACATGAGTGCTTTGGCGTTGTCGCACGATGGAGACGCGACGCAGCCTCGAACTCAGACCGTTTGTGCTGCCGTGGATTGGTTGGGAATTTCCCGCCCGCACACCTGGCAATGAAGGACAAGCCTTTTCAGTAGCCCGCGCCGGCGGTGGAATGCCGGTAGAGACCAAAAAAGCCCGATCCGTCGTTGCTTTAAGTCGCGTCCCCCGTTGAGAGCGGGGTGCGCCGGTTCGCCTCCGGCTGCCAGTCACGGTTGCAAAGGGTGGAGAGACCTTCAACGGCATCTCTTGAGAGAGATGCTGGCCACTCGAACAAGAGCGACCCTCGGTTCTTCATCCCCTTGGCGGCTGTCCGGCCTCTTGTCCGGATACCTACCGACTGACACACGACCACAGGCACGTGCGAAATTGGGCAAGAGGGAAATAAGTGCTTTTGAGTCCGCTTCGCAACAATTTTTTTAGGCT
>CAVSXQ010000026.1:0-287102 GCA_963731915.1 uncultured Alphaproteobacteria bacterium | reverse complement strand
CGAGTCGATCCATATCTTCAGGGAAGTCGCTGCGGAGTTCAGTCGACCGGTCATCCTGTACTCGATCGGAAAAGATCCTTCCGTGCTTCTGCATCTGGCGATGAAGGCCTTCTATCCGGCCAAACCTCCCCTCCCATTGCTGCATGTCGATACGACCTGGAAATTTCAGGAATCGTTACGCATTCCGCGACGAGACGGCAAGGCGACTGGGATTGCAGCTTTTGGTACACGTCAACCAGGATGGATTGGACCGCGGTGTTGATCCGATCGTATCCGGCTCTTCGCTTCACACCCAGGTCATGAAAACCGAGGCGCTTCGCCAGGCGCTAGATAAGTACGGGTTTGACGCGGCGCTGGGAGGAGCCCGGCGAGACGAGGAAAAGAGCCGGGCAAAAGAGCGCATTTTTTCATTCCGGGATGCGAAGCATGTCTGGGACCCGCGCGGCCAGCGCCCGGAGTTGTGGCGCCTGTTCAATACCCGTATTCGCAAGGGTGAAAGCATGCGCGTTTTCCCCCTGTCGAATTGGACCGAAATGGACGTCTGGCAGTATATCCGTCTGGAAAACATTCCCGTCGTCGGACTGTATTTCGCCAAATCCCGGCCGATTGTGCGTCGTGAAGGCGCGTTGATCGTCCGGGACGACGATCGGCTACCGCTTCAAGCCGACGAAGTTGCACAGGACCTGATCGTGCGCTTTCGCACACTTGGGTGCTATCCGCTGACCGGCGCGATAGAATCGAACGCATCGACAGTTGAGGAAGTACTGAGCGAGATGTTCGCTTCTACCGTATCCGAACGCGAGGGACGTCTCATTGATGCTGATGAAACGGCTTCGATGGAAAGAAAAAAGCGCGAGGGCTATTTCTGATGTCGCAGCGCTCTGCAGGTTCATCGGTGAGCGGAACGGAAGCGGCCGGATCAGCCCAGGCCAGGAGCTGCTTCAAAATCTCACCTGCGGTTCGGTCGATGACGGCAAGTCCACTCTTCTCGGTCGTCTGCTCTACAACTTCAAAGCGTGTTCGGAGCGACGAGTTTCGTTCACTCAAGAAGGACAGCAATAAATTCGGCACGACCGGCGAGGAGATCGACCTGGCCCTGCTGGTCGACGGCCTCGAAGCCGAACGCGAGCAAGGTATTACGATTGATGTCGCTTATCGCTATTTCGCCACAGACCGACGCAGTTTCATCATTCAGGACACGCCCGGTCACGAACAATACACCTGCAACATGGTTACCGGGGCATCGACTGCCGAACTGGCCATAGTTCTCGTTGACGCACGTAAGGGTCTGCTTCCGCAAACGTTCCGACACAGCATCATCTGCGATTTGCTCGGCATTCGACACGTCGTTCTCGCGGTCAACAAAATGGATCTGGTCGGATTTGCAAGGCCGTTTTCAAGAAGATCTGCGACGATTATTGATTTCGCCAAGGCTCTGAATTTCACGAGCATCGTACCGGTCCCGATTGCCGCGCGTTTCGGCGACAACGTTGCAGCGCCGGGAGCACGAACGGCATGGTATGGCGGGCCTAGCCTGCTTGAATGTCTGGAGACCGTCGAAGTATCGAGCGGCCTGGAGAAAAAGCCATTCCGCTTGCCGGTGCAGTGGATCAATCGGCCAAACCCGGATTTCCGGGGTATTTGCGGCACGGTCTCCTCTGGCAGGGTGCGGCAGGGGGACACGGTAGTTGCGGTCAATTCAGGTCTGACGACTAGTATAGACCGTATCGTTTCCTTTGATGGGGATCGGGAAGTTGCCGTAGCCGGCGAAGCCATCACGCTCGTCCTGGCCGACGACATTGACATTGGTCGTGGCCATGTGCTCGCAGAACCAAACGACAGGCCGGAATTTGCGAACCAGTTTACAGCCAAGATCGTCTGGATGAGCCAGACCGCGCTATTTCCCGGTCGCCCTTATCTTGCGCGTATCGGAAACCGGTTCATCCCTGCAACCATAACCAATCTGAAGCACAGGATCGATATCGCTACGCTGAAGCCGCTTGCGGCAAGGACGCTGGGTCTCAATGATATCGGCGAATGCAATATAGAGACTGCCGAGCCGGTTGTGTTCGAGCCTTACAGTGAAAATCGGGATACCGGTTCGTTTATCCTGATTGACCGCGCGACTAATGCAACCGTCGGCGCTGGTATGATCCTGCATGGACTTCGACGGGCGCAGAACGTCCATCACCAGCCCTTTACGATAGGAAAGGTAGAGCGCAGTCGCTCGAAATCTCAAAAGCCTTGCATTTTGTGGTTCACGGGCTTGTCGGGCTCAGGGAAATCGACGCTCGCCAACCTTGTTGAGCAGCACCTTCACCTGGCCGGTCATCACACAATGCTGCTTGATGGAGATAATTTTCGACATGGCCTGAGCAAGGATCTCGGATTTACACAAGCTGATCGGGTAGAGAACATTCGTCGGTCCGGTGAAGTCGCAAGATTGATGGTCGATGCCGGGCTGATCGTGCTTTGCTGCTTTATCTCCCCCTTCAAGTCCGAACGCGAACTGGTGCGGAGCTTGGTGGATGGAGACGAGTTTATTGAAGTTTTTGTGGATGCACCCCTTGATGTCTGCATCAAACGCGACCCAAAGGGGCTCTACAGAAAAGCACTTTCCGGCGAAATCCCTAATTTCACGGGCATTTCGGCACCGTACGAAGTCCCCGAGTCCCCTGACGTTATTTTGAGGACGGCGGACACCGCGGCAAGCGTCCTGGCAGATCGCCTGATGGATTTTCTGAGGGAACGTCGGATCATCGGCAGCTCCTGACGTTTGAAACGTAGTTCGCAAACTTTCCTGGGACATTCATGGCGAGAGGCGCGGTTGGCATTGCGCGCTTATCAATGTTTTTGATTCGCCATGGCTGGGTGCCGGCCGCCGCGTATCAAGTTCCAAGCTTTTGAGGCGAAAACAATGACAGTTTGAAGTCGTTGCAGCTGTAACTCGTTGAGAAGCGTCGCTACCGGTCGCAACACCGACCAGAAAGCCCTGATTTGCTCCTCAGTGGAGGATCAATTTGTGCGCTTGGGTAAATTCTCCCTGTATTTAATGCGCCCAGCCTATTGTAATTTTCTGTGTATTTATGGATCAGGATGGAGTGCGTACAGTGAAATCTACACTGCTCATCGGCACCGTTGGCATTTATCTTGTTTCTCGGCTCCGCAGGCGTGGGCTCAAATCAGCCCGGACATGACCCGCGATACAAGTAAGGGCAAAGTGCTCGTCAACGGCAAGGCGAATCAGTTACCTTACACGTTTGACAAGGACACCGGCGGTAAAGTCGATGTGCAACGGCGATTGCGCGCATTTAATTGGCCGCCAATGCCAGCGGGCGCCAGTCCGGTAAACGCCGGCGACTCGGACCGCCGTCGCTCCGCAACAACCAGCGGGAAGATGTGGGCTTACAAGGGAAAGCACCCTGTATACGTCTGTAAATGACGAAGAACTCCCGGCGACACCGCCGGTGACGGCGCCAATAACGGGGCCTGGCAAGTAGCCAAGCCATGACTTCCAGCGGATGCGGTTACGTTGCATGAGGGGCGCGGTCGCGCATCGCAGGGGCGGGCCGGGGTGTGTCTCTGCTCTGCCTCTGCCGCTATCGGGCCGTGGGATTAGGTAGACGATTGACCTGTCCCAATTCCCGAGATCCTTGCTACCTGCCGACCCCTAAGACGCGTTTCCCGCCGCGCTGGCAGGACACTGGACCCGTTGAAACCGGCGACCCATTTCGCGCCCCAAACACCGGGATGGTTATTTCACCGCGTACCAATATATTCCCTCGTCGGTGCTCGGGACGGTTGTGATCAGCCCGATGTATCTAACCAGGAAAAGAGCCTTTGGGCCGCGGGGGACTGACCAGATGCTTAATTCGGGTAAGGTCGGGGAGAGTCTCAATTCCGGGAAGCGTCGCCCTGGCATTGCGAGCCGCGGGCTCATCTGGCTGTCATTGCGTATCTCGGAACGACTGCTGACGCGCAGGCCTATGTCGATCCGAATGCGGCCGGACTGCTGTTCCAATTTTAACTCCCATCCTTGCAGTTCTTGCGGCGGGGTGGGCCGCCCTGCGGCTCTTGTCCGCGCGCTGGCTCGGCGTCATGCATTCGGGCGTCAGTCGTTTGAGGGCACGAAGCGAGGACGCGACGGAGCAATTGCGTTCTGCTTTGATGATGCGTCTTTGGGGACGCCTTGTCAGTGTCGCTGTGACGCTGTTGGCTCTCGATTGCATTCTAGTCGTCACATCGGCTTTCGACGGTTGGCTCGCCTTCTTGCGGCCGTGGGCGTGGGTGCTTTCGTGGCTTGGCAACTGGGGTTGGCGGGGGCCGAAGGTTGTGGCTGGATCGCTGACAACCGGGCTCCTATTCTGGTCTGGCGCTTCGATCGCTGCCGTCGCTGCAAAGAATGCGGATGGCAATTTTTGCGGCTGCGCTAGTGGGCGGCGCGCTGGTCGCCGGGGGTTTGGTTCTGCGGCATTTATTTCCGATGGAGCGAGCGGTTGAATTGATCCCAGTTTTCGCAACGAGCCCAGCTAGCGGTCATACTCGCCTTCTGCTGCATTCTTCGAAATCCTGCTGATTGTCCGGCGCTGGCGCACGCCTACTTTGCAATCGTTGAAAACCTCTGCAACGGATCAGTCACGCGTCTTACGCTAGTCGCGACCGGGCTGGGCGCGGGAGTGGTGGCGCTGATTGACAGCACATGTCAACCACCAAAGAGCGTTCGGCGCAGTGAAGCAGGCGCGACAAAGTGCACCTCAATATTGTTTTAATTACCTTCGACACGCACGGTGCCGCTCACATGTCGCTCTACGGTTATTCGCTGCCCACAACTCCCAACATTGATGAGTTTGCCAAAACAGCCACGACATTCACGAACTTTTACTCCTGCTCCACCTTTACCAAGCCGAGCATCCTAGCATGCCTCACAAGCCGATACCCTTCGGACATACAGGTCTATCAAGTGTCGGGATTTCTGCGCCGACCAGCGGCCGTGCTCAATACCTTGCGCGGGAATTACGAGCGGCAGGCTATTTCACGGCTGCTTCAGTCACTAATCCTTTTGCCCATCCAGACCATCTTGGTATCGGCGAGGACTTCCTGCTGCGGCCGGGGCCGCCGCAACGCGGTCATCCACTGTCGAGCGCGCTTATTCATGTTCGCGATCCCTTGGTGTCCAACTATGCGGACACTCAGGAAGCAATGTTGCTGCGACAGATCGTTCGGTTTGCACCGACGGCAGATGGCCGCCGGGGCAAAGTTTGGACCAGGGCAAGCAATTACGAAAAGAGATAGGCCACCAACCGCCCTTTTTCATTTGGGTCCATGTTCTTGCGCCTCACGGGGCCTATAAGCCCGCGCCACCCTACCTCTATCGGTTCCTGCCGGAAGATAAGATGCTCCGAACCCGGCAATTGAACGGCGTTAACCTGGCAAAGCGCTATCCACCTGATTGGAACTGCTGGTCGAGAAGGTCGCTTCGGCAAGGCGGAATTGTGCAGAATGCGTGGACGTTCGCAGATTTCCTTAGCTTCCTTGACAGCCGTGCCGGTCCGGAGACGGCCATCATTGTATCGGCCGACCACGGTGAAAGCTTTACCGGTGGAGTCTCGGCCATGGCGGGCCCGATCAGGTTCGTCAGATCGTGAAAATTCCACTGATTATTCGCTCGCCTCGCCACAGAGACGGTGATCGCCTGCGTCGGTAGCCGACCAAACTGCTCTCGCTCCCACGGTCAGGTTTGAATTGGCAGGCTTGCCAGGGACATCGCCGATGCGCGGAGCAACATTGTTTCCAGGTGAAAGCGAGACTTCGGGTACACGGTGGAAAGCCTTCACCCAATATTTCGAGCGCAACAGTATTTTCGAGCCGATCCGGCGAGGCACGGTTGGTATCATCGACGGGGTCAATCAATTCGTTGTCGATCTCGAAACGAAGAAGGGAATCTCGTCCCTTGGATGAGATGGACCTGCCGGATGCCGACCACTCCAGGAAAATCCAGCGCTTGCGGCAGAATTGCGCCGACGTATCTTGGCCCGCTTTCCCAACCTGTCCGATGACGTCGGGTAGCGCTTACCGCCGATGGAGGTCTCGTGGTTCGTGCTGGTTCGCCGCAAGAAGATGAGTTGCGCTTCTCGGCTGGTGCTCGCTCCCCGCCAGCGATAATTAGAACAGCACATGTGTCCAGGACGGACCCAATCGCGGCTGGGCTGCAGCCCCCTTGGGGCTTCTGCTCGCAACCCGCTTTGCTGGGTTTTGTTTGATCGCGGTCATGGGCTGAACGGGGCACATCCCTGTCCATGATCGTCTGAGCTCTGTCACCGAACATCTGAATTCCATTCCTTCGACGACGTCAACAGACTCAGCGCAGATTGTCGAGTAGATCTAGCATCGAAACCAAACCCAAAACCCTTCAATTGAGCCGCCAGCGCCAAAATGCATCCTCGCAAAGCACCGCCGGACCAACCTCTCGCCAAGGCAAGGCAGGATACGAATGAATAAATCAGAACACTAGCCGCGCTCGCCAGCAATCGCTTTGCCGTCGTTCGGCAGCGAGCCGGACGGTACCAATCCGATCGAGCCGCCGAGCTTGATGACGGCCCGCTGCGCCACCATACGTTCCGCCTCGTGTGGGCGAGATCTACAGCCGGCTGGGCTGCAACGCGGAATGTGGAAGGTGCGTCCGGACGATCAGGACGATCATCGACGAAGCTGTGGCAGCAAAGCTGTCTGGGCACGAGTTGGCGGAGCTCTGAAAACCTCGCCGGCAGCGCACAGAATTCGCGCCGCGAACCGTGGGGGCTTGCCGAAGTGAGGACTTACGCAAGTTTCACGCGCAACACTTCAGAGCCGATTAAGCGGCTCGCCCACGGCCGTCGATTTTCTCAAATCGTCGCGCGGATCGCCTCACCCTTGGCTACCGATACCGTGCTGGATTATGGGTGTGGCGACGCGCATCTGTTCACACACTTTCTCGACCATCCGCGGCTTGTGGGTTACGATCCTAGTCTCTCTATTCTCTCTCAAGCCTCGCGCGAAGTTGTCGGTGCAGCGTTTCTAACCACAGACCTTCGGCTAATCCTCGAGAAGTATCGCGGACGATGCTCGCTGATCTATTGCACGGAAGTCTGTGAGCATCTCCCGGACGAAGCGCTGGAAACGCTATTCCAGAACATCAAGACGTTGACTGCGCCATATGCGCGCATTGTATTTGGCGTACCTATCGAAACCGGATTGAGTGGCCTGCTCAAGATTGCATACCGCATGACGATGGACGGCCGGCGCGTCGGACAAACCTTATCGAACGCTGTGGCGTCTGCTCTTGGTAGAAAAATCGATCGCAAGCTAACTGGCCCTGAATATTACCACCATCACACCGGGTTTAATCATTCGCGGTTCCGCCACGCCCTTGAGCTAAGCGGTTTCCGTATTCAGAGAACCCGCTGCCTGCCGTTCTGGTTCGCCGGCACCGTGCTAAACAATGAAGTGTATTTCATTTGTCGAGCGTCCGACCAAAGCGAGGATGATCAGATCGCAAAGAACCCCACTGGGGAAAGCGCAAGCTGAAGAGAGATATGCAGTGAACGAAAACGCCCGCCGGTTCTGGCCGGCGGGCGGACTGAGTTTGGAGTTCTTACCCGATTACTTAAGCGACGTGCAATTCCGCCAACTCGAGGATTGTAATCACCCGCGATGGCTGAACGATCTGATCTGTTGATCGCCCACGAATGCATTCGCCGCGCGACGGCGGATGTGGAAGTTTGGCTTGCTCTTGTTGAGCAAGGGCAGCTCGCAACTGTTTCTCCGTTTGGTCAGATGTTTGTTTATCAATTGAAGAGGCTGGAAAAGCTCGGTGACAAGAAATTCGCCATCGACGAATTGTACAAACTCTACTACCGGAAAGCGGGTGGCAAAGGCCCGCCTCCGGCCTATGGAGGGCAGGATTTGCACTTATGATGGCCATTGAAAATTCGGCGGCCTAGCGGCCTTGTGTTCACTAGTCGACTGACGACCGCCGACTATCATGAGGTTTCTGGCGGCCAGATAATCTGACCCTGTGCACGAATACTCTTGATTGTTTTTCTTTGGGGCAACAATTACAACAGCTTCATCGAATTTTGCGAGCCGAGCGCAGGGCTGGCCAAGCGCTCGGCTGGAAAATTTCAAAGACGTGATACGCCGTCGATTGATTTTCTGTGACATCCCCGGTTCTGGTTGATGTGCGGATGGGCTCCTTAGATCGAAGCTACGGTAACGTGCCCGCAAAGTCACATCCAGCCCAAATTGTTTGCGGCCCGTAGCATCACGGACTGAATCGAGTACGATCATGCTTCAGCGTTGTTACCCCTTCGCTGAATCATCTAGAGAGCGAACCCCGTCCGAGCCCTTCACTCGGACGGGGTTTTCGTATTGCTCAGACGTTGACTGGCAGGCTTATCGCTTCTCGTGCGGAAAGAGGAGGGCCACTCAGTTGACGGGCCTCCATGGCTCCGCGCCTACCGGCGGGAAGCGCACGAAGGTGCCGCCCCATGCATCACAAGCCAGGCGCGATCGATCGCCAGCTTCATGCCGACACCGTACTCCGCGGGACGGCCCTTGTCCGTAAACAAGAACGTTCCGTTGATCTTCTCGACGTGGATCCTGCCGTCTTGGCACTGGCTCAATCGTGCTCGCTATCTTGACGATGCGCCGCGCCGCGCGGCCTTCTCGGGGCGGGGTTCGGCAAATTTCATGCTGCTTCCATGTGGTAACTGACGATGTGATCGTGACTGCTCTTATTGTCGATCGCCGCGCCACAGAAGCATTTCGTCTCGAGCAGGATTTTCAGTAGGGCGACGGTCCAAAGAAAGGTGCCAAGAACCGTCACGCCGACGAGCTTTCCAACCCACCCGCGCTGCCGAAAAAAAGATCCCCAGAAGGAATTCAAAAAGGCCCTGTGGATGCGCCAAAAGCACGGTCATGAAGGGAGTAGCGAATTAACCCGTTCCACCCGTTGATTTTCCCGGCATCTGATGCAAAAAGGAAGGCATGAGTAACGGGAACCGCCACAGTGAAGATCCCCAAGGTGATTTCAATGGTTTTGGTCGCGGCATTGGTAGCGGCTGATGTCCATGGCTATCTGCCCATCCCCTTAGATTGAGATGTTCCAGGCAGGCTTCATCGCTCTCGCGATGCTGGAGACAGGCTTCTTCGTTTATCGGAGGAAGGTAGATCCTCTGGCAGTCGCCTTTGGGTCCGCCATTGTTTACTTCACGCCCGGCCTTCTTGGCTTTTCGATATTCTTGCACCGTGAAACAGGTGGCGGAACAGGGCAGTACCTGCAACCGATCGCGCCGTCTGCTCATGTCGCGATGTCCATGGTGATCCTATCGCTGGGCCTTGGTGCGGTGATCGCCGATCGCTTACCAAAGATATCGCTGCCACAAATCGGAGGGCAAAGGCTTGTCCCCGGCATTTTGTTGGCGTTCGCCCTCGGCGCAGCAGCGGTCTCAGTGTGGCGGACAGGGGCCCACTACCTTTGCACCGACAAGACGATCGTCTTGCAGAAGGTGGACGTTTGGTACTCGTACGCAGCTTTGGCCGCACCGTTATGCGTGGTCGCGGCTGTGGCCGTGCGCAACTGGATCGTTGCCGCGCTCGGCACGGTCCTTCTTCTGGCCGATCTATATGCCGGCTTTCGTACCGGAATTGCCATTTCGCTTTTGTCTCTGGCCATGGTGTTTGAGGATTGGGCCAAGGGAGGACGGCGACGGCTGGCGGTTTATGTCTCGGCAATTGTCGCTGCAGGCTTCCTGCTCATCGTCGTGAAGCAACTCATCAGCCCGATAAAGTACGCGGCCTCTTCTGGATGTCCTGTTGAAGCGGTTGGGGTTTTCCGGACCCGAGATCAAACGCGGAAAACGTTGAGCTAGTCGTTGCGAGCCTGACCAGCTCGCGGTTCTATTGGCTCGCGTTCCTGTCTCGCGCCGAGCCTTCAGTGACGCAAGCAATCCTGAACGAGGTTGCGCGAACGGGCTTCTCTACGGAGGCCGGATATCTGATCGATCAACTCTCGGCCGGCGTCCCATTGGGGGAATTGCTGTTCGGGATCGATAGCCGGAAGATCGTTTCGTTCAATACGATGTTTCAAAAGAAGCTGTTCCCAAGCGTTGCCTTCTCAATGGCAAACAATCCTTGGGCGCAGGCACTGGCAGCAGGCGGATTATGGATGGTAGGCATCTTCGCCGTCGCCTTCACGTCGCTCTTGGTCGCGTTGAATGTGCTGTTTCGGGCAACGTCTGGCGCAGTCAGGGGCGGCGTCGCAGTCACCGCCGCATGGATCGGATTCTACTTCCACAGAAACGATCTCTTTATTGAGATCGGTTATGTAAAGCACGTTGTCTACATATTTGCAGGGGCTCTCGTAATCGCGTGGTTGGCTAGTCTCATCCTTCGCAAACAGCGGCCAAACTATCTCACGATCAAGTAGGTTTGGGTTAGGTTAAACCTATGCTGGTCTATTTGTTCCTGACCATTACTCGCCGACCGCTCCCGAGGCGGACTGCGTATTTGGCCGGCCGTAGGACTTGCTGCAGATGATACGCAATCCGTCGGCCTGTTCCCGAGAGCGAGCCCGAAGTGGCATCGTCCCATGGAGAATTCCTCTCGCTGCTTGAGCGCATGCCGCCTGTGTAGGATGACCGCAGCGGAGATAATGCGCAGGAGGTATCCCGCCGGATATCCGCCGAGGCTGCCAATGCCTTCAAGAAGGCTCTCGAGGATGCGGGAGTTGTGTTCATTAGCGAAAACGGATTCGGGGTAGGCGTCGTTAGCGCAAGCCCAAGAAAAGCCCGCCTCCACGTTGAACGGCCTTGTATGATGCTCGTAGCATGGCTGCCAATGTACGGATGACGGCAGCTCAGAAGCGGGCGCCGAGACCATTGAATTCCGTTGAAGCGGACCTCGCGTTCCAAGAACTTTCTCTGCACCACTAAATAGAAGCGCTACCGCGCTTGCGATCTCACGTTCGAAAACGGGGAGCCTATTTTCGCCCTCAGTGAATTGGATAGAATTTTCATGAGATGATGCGCACGATCCCTGAGAAAAAGCTGTTGATAGTCTGACCGTGCCTTATTGATGGCCCGTCGTAGCGTGAAATTTTCGACGCAAATCAGTTGTGAGATTGCTGCTCTCCCTTGTAGGATGGGAGCGGAGGTGCATGACGTGCCGACAAAATACCGTCCTAGCCTTGACCATGTTGGTTTCAACTGGACAAAAGATCTGGATGAAATTCGATCGAAATTGCTGGCGCGATGGGATTGCATCCTCGCGGAGCTGCACTTTGTTGAGAAATCTGGCTGCATCGCAATCGCAAATTCATCAGGTGCCGTGTCGCTGAAGACAGCACGTGATTGCTTGTTGGATGAGATCTCTGGAATTGTTGCCTTGGCGGCGGCCGTACAAATGGATGCCGGTTTTAAGGCGGCGAACAAGGTTATTGCGACGGTCGATGCCGTTAGGAGAGCCCCCTCGATTATTTTGACTCACAACGTTGAGCCTGAAGCGTTGGGTGTGATCGCATTGAAGTATCAGCGGGCCGATGAGCCGCCAGGTACGTACTGGTACGACATCTATCAAGATGAAAACGCAGTAGCGGTTGACCTTCAACAGGTAGCTTATGCGGCGCGGCAAGCCAGCCTGCAGTTGCGGGCCGAGAGGAGAAAGGGCGTACCCCAGGATCGATGCTTGAGCATCTCGCCAATCTTCGCGAGATTTTTAAACGCTACAATGCTGGTTCAGGGCGTCATTCGGTACTCACGTCAGTGGAAGGCAAGTTCAAGCAGGAAGAAGGGGGTCCCTTTCTAACGTTTCTGAAGGCCGTGATTGCACCGCTGAATGATTTCCTTGCAAGCTTGCCGGCTTCTTATGGCGCCAACCAAATCTCGGCGGCTCAAATCATGCGCACGAAAACCAATCATAACCGTCGTCGTTAGCGTCCTCGGGGATAAGACAGCACCTACCCAATTTCTCCCATAAAAACCTTCTGGCAATCGCGCACCTTTGGCTGCTAGTTGTCCGAGCCACCGCACCAGCGGTGCAAATCATGGGGGAGAAGGGCAATGATCGACCAGGTGAAGTTTCGGAAATTTTTGGAAGAGGCGGAAGTACCGGAGGAGATAAGCTCATTCGTTGAGGAGAGCATTCTTGTGCTTCCCGGCGAAACCGAAGAAGAGTTCCTCGACATGATGTCGCTGATGGTCGAAGACATTGACCCGCAGACCAATATCGAGTGGCTCTGCGTGATCGACCTTGCTTCGCTGTGGTGGGAAATTCAGCGCTATCGCAATTGGAAAACAGCCATCATCAAGACAAATCGAGCCTCCGCTTTGGAAGATGCGCTCTATAAGTCAGACCCAAACTACCGTTTGTTGGGGCCACAACCCGCTATTCATGCTCAGGCAAGATCAGACGCGGAGAGATGGCATAATGACCCTAGCCATCGTCACGAGCTGAACGTCCGTCTCAGAGAGCATGGCTACGATGCCCAGGGCATCAGCGCGCATGCTTTCGTTGCGCAGATGATGCCACTCGCCACTATCGAGCGATTTCTTGCTTCGGCGCGTGCCCAAGTCAACGCGATACTACGCGAAGTCCTCGTACGTCGGGAGTTTGGCCGACGTGCTCGGGAAGCGCTCAAGAAGCGTCTTGCAGCTGAACGGGACGAGGTGAAGCAACTGGCACCAGAATAAGTGACCTCGAAAAGAAAATTCGAATCCAACAGGAAGAATGCCTCCTTGAGCACGGGACCTCGCTCTCGAGGAGGCAAAGTGCGATCTAGAATGAACGCGCGTCGCCATGGGTTGGCGAGCAACCTTAGCGACATTCCCGAACAGTTCGACAGGCTGGAACGATTGTCCGCTATCCTTAGCCAAGGCAGCGACGATTTTCTAGTCGCCGAACAGTCGCGTATCGTCGCTGAATGCCATCTTGAGTTGCGGCGCATTCGTGCTGTCCAATGCGACCTCTTTCACGATGTTTTCAGAGCCCAAAATCCAGACGACCTGCGATCACCGGTTTCCGCGATTGCGCAGAGTCTTAGATACGCTCGTCGGGCAGTATCAAGACGTAAGACGGCGTTGAATAAGCTCTTTACAGCTGAAGAATGAGGATTGGCATTCGAGGTGGTGCGAAGGAATTGGCAGAACGAACCCAAAAAAAACGAGCAGGATCAATAGAATCTAGTCAACGCTCGTCAGCGATCACCTTACCGTCGTTCGGCAGCGCGCCGGCACCGACCAGTTCGACATTGCCGCCGAGCTTTGCCACCGTTCGCAAGGTCGCGGCGACCTGATCGCGCAGGGCATCGCCCGGGCCGCATTCGGCCTTCAGCGTCATCAGATCGTTTTCGCCTGTTCGGGTAACGACGAGGCGCAGCCGTCCAAGCTCGGGATGACGCTTGCTGATCTCGGCGACCTGTTCGGGACGCACGAACATGCCCTTGACCTTGTGGTCTGGTCGGCGCGCCCCATCCAGCCCCTGATGCGCACATTGGTGCGGCCAAGAATGCGCGCCTTTACTGGATCGAAAGGGTGGCAATCCCTTGCAGATGTCTGGCCCGCGCTCATCGCGGTAGTTCTGCCCTGGTCAGCAGCATGATGCAATGGAAAGCCGGGCTGAACGTCGGCGCCTATGTCATAAACAAGGGCTATTTTCCGACTGCGGAAAGTGTAAAAGCGGCCCCTCTACCCCCCAATGTATCGGGTACCATAGTTTCATCAAGGTGACTCCGTCGATTCTGACCTTCGCAGAATTGTCTGAAGGAATGACCGCGCAAAGATCGGTGCTGATCGGAGAGGACCATGTCCGGTCGTTCGTGGCCCTTACCGCTGACAATGCTCCGGTTCATGTTGACGTCGATCACGCACGGTCGCTGGGCTATGACGGGCCGATCGCCCACGGAATTCTGGTTGGATCGATGTATTCGCAGATACTAGGATGTGTACTTCCGGGGCCAAATACCGTGATAATGAAGCTCGCGCTGGACATGCTAAAACCCGTACCTGTCGGGGAAACAATCGAGTATCAGGTGACCGTCAGCCGGCTTTTCGAGGCAACGCGCAGCGTGGTCCTGGCTCTGTCGGCGAGGGACTCCGCAGGAGAACAGGTGAGCCGGGGAACCGCAGTTTGCCTGTTCAAGAACTAACCTTGGAGACGAATTGATGAACCAATCAGCCGAATTCGGCCCCGAAGCCGCGGTCGCTCAATTTGAAGCGGAGATGACAAGTGTCGCCCCCTTTATGGTGCCGTCAATGCGGCGCCAGCGTGAGACGTTCGGCCCAGAGTGGGTACAACAGTTCGGCGCTACACTGAGCCGGTTTATCGCGACCAGCGATGAGCGGCTGAATAACGCCGTTCGCGGCTACGTCAATTTTGCCCTGGCTGGAATGCGGCTTCAAAAGAAGTTCGAAAGGACGCTGCAGTACGAAAACAAGTCGTACGCCGAGGCGACTAACCTCGTCTATCAGAACAGAGACTATATGTTCGGTTTGTATCTACCCGGCATTCTGCTGAGCCATTATCTCTGGCCGCACCACTACCGGCAGCTTCAGTTTTACCAGCGGGCGTTTTTGCCGCATTTTGCATCCGCGGCGCTGCCCGAGTTTTGCGATATTGGACCGGGCACGGGCTTTTATTCCCGTCAATTGCTGACCGCCGTCCCCCAGGGGAAAGGATGGGCCTTCGATCTCAGCCCGTATTCCCTCGAGTACAGCAGCGCGCAACTTGCTTCATTTGGCGTTGGCGATCGCTGGCAACATGAGCTTCGCGACATCGTTCTAGAGACGCCGGATCGTCAATGGCCGTTCCTCGTCTGCATCGAAGTCCTGGAACATCTTGAAGACCCGCTCACCTTCTTGAAGGCGCTTCGAAGAATGCTGGCGCCGGGCGGAAGGGGGCTGATTTCGGCAGCCGTGACGGCGCCCAACGAAGATCATATCTTTTTATACACTTCGGGAGACGCGGTCAGGGAGCAGATCGAGGCGGCAGGGTTTACTGTCGTGGACAGCCAAGAAGATCGCGCCTATGTCCCCAAAGGATCAGAGCCCGTCCCGATCAACGCTGCATTCGTTGTTTCATGACTAAGGCGTCTACCGATCTTTACGTCCACCTCATCGACGGGCTGAGACGAAGCGATGAAGCGGCGATCATCTCGCTGCTTGCGGAAGCGCCGTCCGATGGGCCGGCATTCGCCGCAATGGTCCGCGCGGCAAGCTATCACGGGTCTTTGACTCCATTTTATTATCGCAAGCTGTTGAACGCGTGGTCGTCGCGAGGGCGGCCCGCTCTCAAGCCGTCTGTGCGAACGATCAGCATCGAGCTGCTGTCCGACGGAACGATCGACGGTCTGAAGCCGTATCTCGAGCTGTTCTGCGGAGCCTATGGATTGGAGGCCCTGATCACGGTCGCGCCTTACGATTCGGTCGAACATATCGCCTTCGTTTCGAATCAGCCATCGGACAGCGACGTGACGATCGTTCTTTTGTCGGATTTCTGGCTGGCAAGACACATAGGTGCGGCCACAACGTCGCGTCAGAACATTGCCGAAGCAAAGAAGGTGCTGGGCGAGATCGCCGACGGACTCGCGGCGAAACGAAGCTCCCACATTCTTTTTGGTAACTTCGGGCCGGGGTCCTGGCCAAATGTCGGATCAGCCGTGTCGTTTGGCGACAATATCGGTCACGGCGCTGCCGTGGCGGACGTCAATCTCTTCCTATCGTCGAAGGCGGCCGAGTGGCTCCATATTCTGGACGTCGCCCTGGCGGTTCACTTGGCGGGCGGCGCAAATTCGACGGCGCGAATTGGTTATTTGCGAACGCACGCGCCCTACGACGAGCGAGGCCATGTCCAGATTGCGCGAGAAGCCGCTTCGGGCATTGCCCATCTCTTTGGACGATCGCATCGGGCGTTGCTGACGGATTGGGATAATACGCTCTGGGGTGGCGAAGTCGGTGAACTTGGCGTCCATCAGATCGTCTGCGGCCAGGATTCTCCCGACGCCCTCGGTTACTATCTGCTGCAATCTTATCTCGCCGGCTTGAACGCATGCGGTGTCATTCTGGCGGCCATCAGCCGGAACGATCCTGCGATCGCCCGGGTGTTGGACGAGAACACAGACCTCGCGCTGAGGCGCAGCAATTTCGCGAGCCTCGCATTGTCCTGGGGGGACAAGAGCCATTCGGTAACGCAGATCGCCGGCGAACTCAATTTTACGACCGACCTAATGCTGTATATCGACGACAACCCGGTCGATCTTGCTCAGGTGATGACGCATCATCCCGATATCGACATTGTGCTTGCCGGCCCGACCCCCGACTACTCGCTCAATCGCCTCTGCTCGGCCCGCTACTTCAATGCGCTCAACTTGACAAAAGAAGATACCACACGGGCGCAATTGGCGAGCGCGATGGTGGATCAGGGTCGGGAAATGCGCAAGGCAAGCGACCCGACAGCTTTCCTGCGGTCGCTCGGAATGCGGCTCACGGTCGACACAGTGACCGCGGAGAACCGGTCCCGCGTTCTTCAGCTCCTGCAAAAGACCAATCAGTTCAACGTTACGACGCGAAGGCATGGTGAGCAGGAGCTTCAGGCCTTCCTGAGCGGAGGGGCCATCGTCGGCGTGTTTTCCTATTCGGATAAGTTTGGGCCTCAGGGGATCATCGGTTTGATGATCGCGGTGGAATTCGAGGTCTCGGTCTCGGTCGACACATGGCTGATGAGCTGCCGCGTCCTGAACCGCGGTGTTGAAAAGGCCATGTTCGATTGGCTGCGGCGCAAGTCCAGCCGGCCGCTGATCACAGGTGAATATATCGCAACTGCGAAAAACGCGCTGGTGTCCGAGCTTTTTGACCGGATGGGCTTTTCGGAGACTTCCCGTGCCGGGGGAGCCAAGACTTACGAGTTGAGAAGCAACAACGATACCGCCGATTTCAAGCATGATCTGGAGCTAATCCATGAGTAATTTGCGACCCACCGACGAAGCGAAGCTGACCGATATTTTCCGGACGCTCTTCAACGACCCGGCGCTCGTATTGCGCGATAACCTGACTGCTCCAGACGTGCCGGGCTGGGATTCATTTAACCACATCAACCTGGTGATGCAGATCGAGGAGGATTTTTCAGTTCAATTCACGACCGAGGAAATATCGGGGCTGGCCAACGTTGGTCAATTCAAATCCCTGATCGCTCGGAAGCTTGGGTCAGCGTAGCCGAATTCAGGCATGTCGACTTACCTGAACCCGACCTTCTATGTGGCGGTTGCGATCCTTTACTGTGGAATGCAGTTGCAGCACGCGTGGTGCAGCCGAACAGCTTGGTTCGGCGCCCTCAATTTTGCGGCACTGATTGCTCTTTTTGGCGCGAAGGCGGCTCTCGCTTTCCTCGGTTCCGCTTCTTTTTTGTGGCTATTGCTAGATTTTCTGCAGCGTTCGAAACCAGGCAGGTTGCGGACGGCCCTAAAAATAGGGACGTATGGTGCCGTTACATTGCTCTTCCTGCTTCACAAGCAAGTGCTCTCTGTGGCTGGGAGTTCTTCCCAGCATTCACCCGGAGTTCGACAAGGCGGCCCAACTGATCGCGTCGTTTTTTGAAACGGTCGCATTCGCGTATTTGTATCTTAGGTCGCTGGATGCCATTCGCGTGGTTTCGAATGGCGGGGAGCTGCTCGATCCGCTTTCACTGAGTGGATATCTCCTGCCGTTCTTCATGGTACCCGCGGGTCCCGTCAACGTTTACGCGGATCATGCCAAAATCAATACCGAGCCGGTTTCGATGCCAACCTGGTCATTGTTCATTGCCGGCATCGACACGATAACGTCCGGCCTCTTTCTCAAATTCGTCCTAGCCGAACTTTGGAAGCTATATTTCATTGGCCTGCCGGGTGTCTGGCCGACCAACGGCTTTTTGGATTCCGTCATCATCTTTGTCTATGTTTACTTCGATTTTTTCGGGTATTCGCTGGTCGCCCTCGGGGTAGGGCGCCTGTTGGGGATACCAACGCCTGTCAATTTCAAGGCGCCGTTTCTATCGGCGTCTGTCACTGAGTTCTGGACCAGGTGGCACGTTTCGCTTGGCGACTTCGTCCGGAGGGGACTTTTCATCCCGCTTCAGGTTTCGATGGTGCGCCGCTTCGGGCGCCGTTGGTCCTATGCAACCAATCTGGTTGCACTCGTTCTTTGCTTTGTCTTTGTCGGGCTTTGGCACCGCTTTACATGGACATTCGTTGCATGGGGATTTTTCGTCGGGGTGATCGTGGCGCTGGAAAAGATAATAAGAGACCGCTGGGTCACGACCGAAGTATCAAGGATGGAATTCGCAAAGCAATTGCAGCGCATACTTGGTCCCGTTTACGTCTTTCTCGTGATCGTCGGAACGCTGCACCTCGCAATCCCTGAGTTGATGGGGCAGCTTCGATGAAGTTGACTGACCGGACTTTTGTCTTGTGGGCACGAGTTGTCTTTATCGTGATCAAGCTCGCGGCTGTTGTCGTGATGGCCAATCATGCATCGCAGAAATTCGTCTATGGCGGCTTTTGATGTCTAAGTTTCGGGGGGCAGCCAGGGCTGCGCAGCAGATCGCGCTGGCGGTTGGCATGTTGATGCTGGTTTCAATCGGCATCGCCCAGATCAGCTTTCTCGGCCTGTATTCGGAACGGTTTGCGTTCGAGCCCGGCCCCTGGTTTTCCGAGCATATTGCGCCGGCGATGGATGGACCCAATCACTGCGTTATCCTAGGCGCGTCTACTGCGCGCGAGGGCTTCGATACGGCCACCCTCGAAAGCTCCGTCCCCGGTGTCAAATTTCTCAACGCGGCGACGACGGCCGGGAATATCGAACTCGTAGAGGTTCAGGCTCGGATTCTCGCGCGCTACGGCGTTCGTCCCAGATGCGTGATTGTCGGCGTCCATCCGCTCCTTATGACGGTCAGCTATCCCCTGGTGATCGTCTCCACGGGATACCTCGCGCATCTCGGAATTCCCGATGCATTCCTCCTGAGCGATCTCTCGTTCCTGCGACGCGAGTTTACACAAGTCTTTCGGTCCACGGTTCTGCCCTTGAAGCTTCATGCGGATCGGCTGAACAAGCTGGTGCGCTACAAGGTTTTCCAGTTGCAGCAGCGCTTTCGATCGAAGTCGCTTCCAATAACTGCCTATCAGCATTTTGACGATGAATTTAAATCGGGTGCCAACGCCTACTACGACGACGTTCACGCGGCGCCGGAGCGGGTCGCGGAGCTGATCAAGATGCGATATGAGACCTATGACTACACATCGCAGCTTCCGGTGGCGAGTTTCCGGAAGGCCCTGACCATGCTTCGGAAAGAAGCCGGGACTGTTTTCGTTGTTGCCTTACCAAATCAGAATGCTCTCGAGGGCCTGAACGCCAAGGGGCAAGCCAAATACGACGAGGCGATTAAAAGTGCCGACATCATTCGGATCGACTGTTCGAGGCTGGTGGCAGATGAGCACTTCATCGACGATATCCATTTGGACAAGAATGGCCGCCGTATTCTATCGAATGCGATTGGAAAAATCTTGACGAGCGCAATGTCGAGCTCAGCCAAGACTTTCTCGTGCAGCGAATAGACGTGAGGTAGCGAAGCCAAATAGAACGAACTACTATACCGCAATCTGGACCGCCACGAGCGGGTCCGCTGTGATTACCCTTGCTCAGCCCTATCCAATCCCCCTAAAACAGTTGGAAGCAAGAACTGTACAATCCGTGTCACGCCATTCAAACAGCGTGGGATTTCAACCTTTATAAGTCTTCTGGTGCATCGGTGGCGGCTTATCAGGGAATTGCTCGGCGTCCGCATTCCGCGTTGCAGCCCAAGCGGCTGTAGATCTCGGCCACACGCGGCGGAACGTATGAAGGATCCCTCGCAATTGCGCGGACGTCCTGGTCACTCAAGATATTACACGAGCAAACGATCATGACGGTAAGGTGCCCGGACCCAGCTACCGCTGGTGTACAACCCACAAAGTCGGAGGAGCAAGGCCTCACCTCGCGGCTGCTCTTTTTTAGGGCAGTGTGTCCTTTCTGCCCTGCCCGCCGTCAGATGCGCCAAAGCGGGAAATGCGCGCCAAATTCGATCGTCAGGACCCGCGCTCGTCCGCGATCACCTTGCCGTCGTTGGGCAGCGCGCCGGCACCGACCAGTTCGACGTTGCCGCCGAGCTTTGCCACCGTCCGCAAGGTCGCGGCGACCTGATCGCGCAAGGCATCGCCCGGAGAGCCGCATTCGGCCTTCAGCGTCATCAGATCGTTTTCGCCCGTTCGGGTAACGACGAGGCGCAGCCGTCCAAGCTCGGGGTGACGCTTGCCGATCTCGGCGACCTGTTCGGGACGCACGAACATGCCCTTGACCTTGGTGGTCTGGTCGGCGCGCCCCATCCAGCCCCTGATGCGCATATTGGTGCGGCCGCACGGGCTTGTGCCCGGCAGCGTTGCGGTGAGATCGCCGATCGCGAGACGAATCCAGGGGTGATGCTCATCGAGCGAGGTGACGACGATCTCGCCGACGTCGCCCGGCGCAACCGGATCCCCGGTGCCGGGTTTGACGATTTCCATGATCAGGTCTTCGTTGACAATCATGCCCTCGCGCGCCGTGGTCTCGAACGCGATCAGGCCGAGATCGGCGGTGCCGAATGCCTGGTAGGCGTCCACCCCGCGCGAGCCGATCTCCTCCTGCAGCGATTTCGGAAACGCCGCACCCGACACCAGCGCACGCTTGATCGAGGAGACGTCGCGTCCCGCGTGTGCGGCGGCATCCAGCAGGATCTTCAGGAAGTCCGGCGTGCCGCTGTAGCCGACCGGGCGATAGGCCTCGATCAGTTCGAACTGCGCCTCGGTATTGCCGGGCCCGGCCGGAATCACGGCGCAGCCGAGCGCGCGCGCCGAGGCGTCGAAGATGAAGCCGCCGGGGGTCAGATGGTAGCTGAAGGTGTTGAGCACGACGTCGCCCGGCCGGAAGCCGACCGCGAACAGCGCCCGCGCCCCGCGCCAGGGATCGGCGTGCGTGCCTTCCGGCTCGAAGATCGGGCCGGGCGAGGTAAACAGCCGCGAGAAGGAGCCGGGAGCCGCCGCCACAAAGCCGCCGAAGGGCAGGGCGGCCTTGTGCAGCGCAGGCAGTTCGGATTTGCGCAGCACCGGCAGGCGCGCCAGCGCGGCCCGGCTGGTGACGCCGGCCGGATCGACGCCCCGCAGGCGCTCGGCGTAGGCCGGCGCTGCCATGGCCTTGCGCAGCACCGCCGGCAGCCGGCGTGAACAGATCGGCCTCGCGGGCGGCAGGATCGCGCGTCTCGCGGGCGTCGTAGTGGGTGGATGCGCCGCTCACAGCCACCGCTTCCGCCGCTTGAAGCTTTTCAGGTTCTTGAAGCTCTTGCGCTGGTCGCCGGCGCCGCCGAGGTAGAATTCCTTGACGTCCTCATTGTCGCGCAATTCGTCAGCCGCGCCGTCGAGCACCACCTTGCCCTGCTCCATGATGTAGCCGTGGCTCGCGACCGACAGCGCGGCGCGGGCGTTCTGTTCCACCAGCAGAATGGTGACGCCGAGATCGCGGTTGATGTCGCGGATGATGGAAAACACCTCCTTCACCAGCAGCGGCGACAGCCCCATCGAGGGCTCATCCATCAGGATCATTTTCGGGCGCGCCATCAGCGCGCGGCCGATCGCCAGCATCTGCTGCTCGCCGCCGGAGAGATAACCGGCCAGCCCGGTGCGCTCCTTCAGGCGCGGGAAATACCGGAACACCATGTCGATGTCGGCATCGACTTCGTTGTCGCTGCGGGTGAAGGCGCCGAGCTTCAGGTTTTCGATCGACGTCATGTCGGCGATGATGCGGCGGCCTTCCATCACCTGGAAAACGCCGCGCCGGACGATCTTGTCGGGATCGATGCCGTTGATGCGCTCGCCGTTGAACAGGATTTCGCCGCGGGTGACTTCGCCGTCTTCGGTCTTGAGCAGGCCGGAGATCGCCTTCAGCGTGGTCGACTTGCCGGCGCCGTTCGCCCCCAGCAGCGCCACGATCGCGCCCTTGGGCACTTGGAGGCTGAGCCCGCGCAGCACCAGGATGACGTTGTCGTAGACCACCTCGATGTTGCGCACGTCGAGGAGGGGCGCAGGGGCCGCCGCCGCTTGTGCACGATCGATTTGAGCAGTTTCAGTCATGTCCTGACCTTCGGCCGTCATCCCCCGCGAATGCGGGGGATCCAGTATTCCAGAGACGCCTGCGATCGAACCGAGATGCCGCGGCGTACCGGTCCTCCGCCCAGTGCGCAATTGCGCACAGGCGGGGACATGTGCGTGTTGGGCTGCTGCCGGGCAGCAGCCGTCAGCTCACCAGCCGAGCCATTCCGGCTTGCGCGGCAGGTCGATGGTCTTGACCTTGTCCATCTTGATGCCGCCGTTCTTGACGAGATCGGGCAGCGGCGCGTCGGTCGCACCGGCGACCTTCATGCGATAGAGATCGACCTTGAGCGTGCCGCGGTGATCCTTGTCGGTGAAGGTCGAGGGATTGCAGACGCCTTCCATGCCGGCCGGGACCCAGTCCTTTTTCTGGTAGAATCCCTTCTTGACGTTCTCGCCGGTGGCGCCGCCGTTCTTGGCGGCCCATTCGACGGCTTCCTTCATGTACATCGCGGTGCAGACGCCGGCGAGGTAGTGCACCGGCCGATAGGCGGCACCTGACGCGTCCGAGATCTTCGAGATCTCCATCAGCGTCTTCATGCCGGGAGCGTTGCCGCCCCAGGCCACGGCCGTGCGCAGCGGGAACACCACGCCGTCGGCGGCGGCGCCGGCGGCCTTGGCGGCGTTCTCGTCCATGCCCCAGACGTTGCCGAGGAACTGCACGTCGACGCCGGCGGCCTTGCAGGCGTTGAGCACCGAGATGTTGGAGCCGGCGGTGTTGCCGAGATAGGCATAGTTGGCGCCCGAGCTCTTCAGGGTCAGGCACTGCGCGCTGTAATCGCCCGGCGTCAGCGCGAACACGATCGGCGGCAGCAGCTCGAAGCCGAGCTCGGCCGCGATCGCTTCACCGGCCGCCTTCGGCGCGTTCGGATAGGGATGGTTGGCGCCCATGTGGACGAATTTGGGCTTGCCCGGCTTGCCCTTGGCCTTCCAGTCGTCGGCCGCCCAGGTCAGCATGCCGCGAACGGCGTCCGAATAGCTCGGGCCGTAGAAGAAATTATAGGGGGCGGGTTTTGCCTTGCCGCCCGCACCGGTCGGATCGGAAAGCGCCGCGGCGTAGGACGCCGAGATATCGGGGATCTTGTCCTCGGCCAGGAAGCCGGTGAGCGCTTCGGTGTCGGCGGTGCCCCAGCCGAGGATGGCGGCGACCTTGTCGGTGCCCGACCATTTCTTGTACTGCGCGATCGCGCGCGGCACCTGATAGCTGTAGTCGACGGTGTCGACGTTGACCTTGGCGCCGTTGATGCCGCCGCTCTTGTTGATCCACGCGTAGGTGTCGGCGACACCCTGGCCGAACGGTGCTCCGACGTCCGACGTGGGGCCCGAATAGTCGGCAAGGTGCCCAAGCACGATCTGGGCTTGCGCCGTTCCGGCGGCGCCGCCGAACAGCAATGCAAGCGAAACGGTACTAAGCAGGGATTTCATCGTCATCGTATTTTCCTCCGGTCTTTTGTTGAGGTCTAGATGTCGTCGGGCCCGTTCCAACCTCAGTGTGAGAACGGGTAGAGCTTCCAATATGCCTTGATCTGACGCCAGCGATGCGCGAGCCCGTCCGGCTCGAACACCAGAAAGATAATAATGATGATGCCGATGGCCATCTCGCGCAGGAATGCGATGTTGTTCTTGAGGCCGAGCATCCGGTCGATCGGACTGTCGCGCAGCGCATGGCTCAGCCATTCCATCGATTCCGGCAGCAGCACCATGAAGGCCGTGCCCATCAGCGTACCCATGATCGAGCCGGTGCCGCCGATGATGATCATGGCCAGGAAGATGATCGAACGGTCGATGCCAAAACCTTCGTTGGAGACGACCTGGTTGTAGTGCGCATAGAGCGCGCCGCCGACGCCGGCAAAGAACGCCGCGAGCGCGAACGACAACGTGCGGTATTTGGTCAGGTTGATGCCCATGATCTCGGCGGAGAGATAATGGTCGCGGATCGCGACCAGCGCGCGGCCGTCGCGCGAACGCATCAAATTGGTCACCAGCAGATAGCAGACCACGACATAGGCCAGCACGACATAGAAGTATTTTTTGTCGCCGCGCAGCGAATAGCCGAAGATCGAGAATGGCTCGGCGCTGGCGGGCACGCTGCCGCCGGTGAACCATTCCGCGCGGGCGAAGAAATCCAGCAGGATGTATTGCGCGGCCAGCGTTGCGATCGCGAGGTAAAGTCCCTTCAGCCGCGCGGCGGGCAGGCCGAAAATCAAACCGACCACGGCGGTCACCACGCCGGCAAGCGGAATGCAGAAGAACACGGGAATGCCGAACCGGTTCGACAGATAGGCCGACGTGAACGCCCCGAAACCGAAGAAGGCGGCATGCCCGATCGAAATCTGTCCGGTGAAACCGACGACGATGTTGAGGCCGAGCGCGGCGATGCCAAAAATGCCGATCTGGATGAGCAGGCTGAGGGTGTATGCGCCGAGGATATGCGGCGCAAAGCAGATCAGCACGATGCCGACGATCATGGCGTTGCGGCTGGTCGTGGTCGGGAACACGGTGGTATCCGCCGCATAGGAGGTGCGGAAATCGCCTGATGGAACGAGGGTCTGGCTTGCCATGATGCTTACACCCGCTCGATGTCTTTGGTGCCGAACAGGCCGTAAGGCTTGATCATGAGGATGATGATCAATGCATAGAACGGTGCGATCTCATAGAGATTGCCCCAATGCAGGTATTCGCTGTCGAGGAAGTGAGCCACATTTTCCAGAAGACCGATGATGATGCCGCCGAGCACGGCACCGGCGACGCTGTCGAGGCCGCCGAGGATCGCGGCGGGAAATACCTTGACGCCATAGGACGACAGGCCGGCCGAGACGCCGTTGACGACGGCCACGACGACGCCGGCCACCGCCGACACGGTCGCCGAGATCGCCCACGCCAGCGCGAACACGCTCTTGACGGAGATACCGAGCGATTGCGCTACCTGCTGGTTGAACGCGGTCGCGCGCATCGCAAGGCCGTATTTGGACGCGCTGAAGAACCACGCCATCCCCGCCATCATCGCCAGCGACACCGCAAGGCTCATCAGATAGACGGTCTGCACCTGCAGGCCGAGAATGTTGACGTTCTGGGTGGCGAAGATGCGTGGAAACGGCTGGAGATTGACGCCGAATATCCATTTCATCAGCGCGGCGAACACCATTGACAGCGCGATGGTCACCATGATCACCGAGATGATGGGCTCGCCGATCATCGGGCGCAGGATCACGACCTGGATCAGGATGCCGAAGATGAACATGAAGACCAGCGTGATCGGCATGCCCAGCCAGAACGGCACCTGGTACTTGGTCAAAAGCCACCAGCACACCCAGGCGCCGATCAGCAGCAGTTCGCCTTGCGCGAAGTTCACCACCTGCGTCGCCTTGTAGATCAGCACGAACGACATCGCGACCACGCCATAGAGCGTGCCGACCACGAGGCCGTTGACCAGGAGCTGGATCAGAAGCTGGGTGTTCATTCCGCGGCCTCCGCGACGGGTGCGTCGCGGCCGAGGTCGACCACCGCCAGCGTGGTGCGGATGCGCTGGGTAGTGCCGTCCTGGTAGCGGATCACGGTATCGACCGGGATGCTGTGCTCACCGCCATAGATCGCGTCGATGATCCCTGCATATTTCTCGTTGATGACGCTGCGGCGGACTTTCCTGGTTCGGGTGAGTTCGCCGTCATCGGCGTCGAGTTCCTTGTAGAGCAGGAGGAAACGGGAGATGCGCTGAGCCGGCGGCAGCGTGGCATTGACGGTTTCGACTTCCTTGCGCAGCAGCGCATAGACTTCCGGCCGGGAGGCAAGATCGGTGTAGGTGGTGAACGAGATCCGTTTCTTCTCCGCCCATTTCGAGATGATCGAAAAACGGATGCAGATCATCGCCGCCAGCGAGTCGCGGCCGGCGCCCAGCACCACCGTCTCGGCGATGTAAGGCGAGAATTTCAGCTTGTTCTCAATGTACTGCGGCGAAAAACGTTCGCCGCGCGAGGTCTGTGCGAGGTCCTTGATGCGGTCGATCACCACGAGCTGCTTGCTGGGATTGAAATAGCCGGCGTCGCCGGAATGCAGCCAGCCGTCGGTGATGTCGGCGGCCGAGGCTTCCGGATTCTTGTAGTAGCCGAGGAACATGTTGGGGTGACGCACCATGATCTCGCCGACGCCGTGAATGTCCGGATTATCGATGCGGATTTCGATGTTGTCGGCTATCGCCACGCCTGTCGTGTCGGGGTCGGCCTGACCGGCGGGATGCAGGGTGTAGGCGCCAAGTAGTTTCGGTCTGGCCGTACAGCGTGCGCAGCGGCACGCCCATCGCCTGGAAGAACTTGAAGGTGTCGGGACCGAGCGCGGCACCCCCGGTTGCCGCCGAGCGCAATCGTGTGAAGCCGAGGCGGTCGCGCAGCGCGCGGAACAGGATCTGGTCCGCCAGCAGCGATCGTTTGCCCTCCGCCAGCGCGGAGAGGCCCGTCTTCATGCCGAGATCGTAGAGTTTTTGCTTGAGCGGCGAAGAATCCATCACGCCGGCGCGGACGTCGGCGGCGATCAATTCCCAGACCCTGGGGGCGAACAGCACGAAGGTCGGCGCGATCTCGCGGAAATCGTGCATCATGGTGTCGGCCTGCTCGACGAAGTTGACCTTCATCCGGCACAGCAGGCCTTTGCCGAGCACATAGACCTGTTCCATGATCCATGGCAGCGGCAGCACCGAGACATATTCGTCGTCCGGTCCCTTGGGATCGAACGAAAGATAGGTCGCGCAGTGTTTCAGCACGCGGCCGGCGGCGAGCATCGCCAGTTTCGGATTGGCTGTCGTGCCCGACGTCGTGCAGAGGATCGCGCAATCCTCGCCTTTGGTCGCATCCACCAGCCTGTCATAAAGCCCTGGTTCGCGCGCGGCGCGGTCGCGCCCCATGGCGGCGAGCTTGTCGGCTTCCATCAAGCGGGGATCGTCGTATTTCCGCATGCCGCGCGGGTCGGAATAGACGATGTGCTTCAGATGCGGCACGCGGTCGGCCAGCGTGAGCAGCTTGTCGACCTGCTCTTCATCCTCGGCGAATACCAGCCTGGCTTCGCCATAGCTGAGCAAATAGGCGGCTTCCTCGTCCAGCACATCGCGGTAGAGACCAAGGCTCATGGCGCCGATCGCATGTAGCGGCGATTTCAGCCGAGACCCAGTCGGGGCGGTTGTCGCCGATGATGCCGATGACGTCGCCGCGGCCGAGCCCGAGTTCGACCATGCCGAGCGCGAAATCATGCACGCGGGTCTGGTAGTCGTTCCAGGTGAAGGTACGCCAGAGCCCAAAATCCTTTTCGCGCAGCGCGATCTCGCCGCCATGTTCGCGAGCGTTGAGGCGCAGCAGTTTTGGATAGGTGTCGGCTTTCCCGACGCGACCGGCGTAATCCATCATGCCGCGCTCTCCGCCGGCGCGGGATTGTCGTCGGGATCGACCAGCACTTCGTCTTCCTCGCCGAGATAGGCGCGCTTGACATGGGGATCGGCGAGCACGGCCGCCGGATCGCCTTCGGCGATCTTGCGGCCGAAATCCAGCACCATGACGCGGTGGGAGATATCCATCACCACGCCCATGTCGTGCTCGATCATCATGACCGTCATGCCGAACTCTTCGTTGAGATCGACGATGTAGCGCGCCATGTCCTCCTTCTCTTCGAAGTTCATGCCGGCCATCGGCTCGTCGAGCAGGATCAGCTGCGGCTCCAGCGCCATCGCGCGCGCCAGTTCGACGCGCTTGCGCAGGCCGTAGGGCAGGGTGCCGGCGGTTGCCTTGCGCACCGATTGCAGGTCGAGGAAGTCGATGATCTCTTCGACCTTGCGGCGGTGCTCGAGCTCCTCGCGCCGCGCGCCGGTCAGCCAGTACAGCGATCCCGTGATGAAATTGTTCTTCAGAAGGTGATGCCGCCCGACCATGATGTTGTCGAGCACGCTCATATGGTGGAACAGCGCCAGATTCTGGAAGGTGCGGCCGATGCCGAGCGAGGCACGGGCGTTGGGCTTGAGGCCGGTGATGTCCTTGCCGCGATAGAACAGTTGGCCTTCGGTCGGCTTGTAGCGGCCGGAGATGCAATTGACGATCGAGGTCTTGCCGGCGCCGTTCGGACCGATGATCGAGAACAGCTCGCCGTCGTTGACGCCGAAACTGACTTCGGTGAGCGCGCGGACGCCACCAAAGCGCAGCGACACCCCGCGCACTTCCAACGTGTAAGCCACTCGTTCCCTCCAGATACGGCGCCTGGACAGCGCTCTTTATCTTTTTATCTGTCGTTCCGTCACTGTGCCGACCTTACATCGGCGGTCTTTTCCAGGCCATCCGACTATCGAGAGCGGGCGTCACACGCTGCGTCGGGGCTCACCCCGGACGTCTGCGCGGTAACGCCGCACCCCGCGCCTGCGTACAGCCTGCGCTTGGCGAAGTGGCCCTCAATAGGGCAATGCGATAGTTTGAACTGTCTTTTGCCCGACAATTCGCCGGCAAATTTTGTCAGCCGCCTTGCGCCGCTTGCTGCACTGCAGCATGGACATGGAACCACCGAACGAGAACAGGCCCGACGGTTGATGCGATCATGATTGCTCCGGAACACCTGAAGCGCATCGCCGCCTGGTCGCGCGAACTGAACGAGCGCGAGATCGAGATCGCGCGCGCAGGCATTGTCGAGAAGTCCTACCGTGCCAATGAGTTCATTTTCATGCGCGGCGACCAGTTCGAGTATTGGACCGGCGTGGTCACCGGTCTTGCCCGCATGGGTATCGTGTCGCGCGGCGGCAAGTCCGCCAGCTTTGCCGGCCTTACCGCTGGCGCCTGGTTCGGCGAGGGCACCTTGCTCAAGGATGAGCCGCGCCGCTATGATGTGGTCGCGCTGCGCGATACGCGCATTGCCATGATGGACCGCAACACGTTCCACTGGCTGTTCGAGAACAGCGTGGGGTTCAACCGCTTCCTGGTACGGCAGCTCAACGAGCGCCTCGGCCAGTTCATCGGGTTGCTTGAATATGGCCGCACGCTCGATGCGACGGCCCGGCTGGCCCGTTCGATCGCTTCGCTGTTCAACCCCATTCTCTATCCGGATTTCACCCGTCACCTCGAGATCACCCAGGAGGAGATCGGGGCGCTGTCGGGCATGTCCCGGCAGAACGCCAATCAGTGCCTGAAGCGATTGGAGAAGGAGGGGCTGCTCCGGCTCGAATATGGCGGGGTGACGATTGATGACCCGGAAAAACTGCGCCGTTACGGCGAATAGGGCCATCCGGACAATGCTCGACTATCTTGGCTTAGGATTGCGGTGATGGTCTATCAAACCAACCTCGTAGCATTTGTGCTCATAGCCCGAATACCTACAGAGGGTATCGAGGACTTTCGAGCCTACGAGGATGCCGTCTTGCCGCTATTGTCCGAGTTCAATGGGCGTTTGGAGCGTCGTCTTCGAAATCCGAATGGCACCGTAGAGGTACATATCGTTAGCTTCGCATCCGATGCGGACTTTCAGAATTATCGGAATGATCCCCGGCGCATAGCGCAAGCCTGGTTGTTGGAAAAATCATCTGCGAAGTTGGAATTGCTTCCGATGGCGGACGTCTCTTGATGGCACGCCGCTGTTGCACCCTGTTGGCTGACAAGCAGACATTTAACGCGCGCGCCTGCATCCCGATTAACGGGTCCACGCCCTAATTTCCTGGAGCAATTTCAAGCTGATTTGGGTCGTTCAATCCCGGCGAAGAATATTTCGTTTGTATGTCGGGCAAATCACTTCTGATTTTCGGAAATCTTGTCAAGCCTCAGAATCAAAAATATTTCGCTTTTCCCGAAATGCAAATCATGGCATTTATTCGCGCCATCCGGCCCACACGAGGGGCGTTTCGCGATCGTCACGATACGTTGGGCCGGGGATGCGATGGACGCTTTGGCGTCAGGTGCTTTTTCGCACCGGACGAAAACGCCGAAGCGTACGGCCAAGTCGTGTGGTCCTGGCGCCGCGATGCTGGCGCCAAGCTTGCGGGGAATTTTTCCGCAAGGTGACGGTGACAACAAGCCCGCTCCACCGGGGAGAGCACGAAGTAAGCCGTAAAGCCATTGCGCGGGGGATGTCGGAGTGTTTCCGCTCACCTGTATGCTCGTGTGCGCCAAATGCGCAACTTTTGGCACACGAGACCGCGGGTGCAGCGTGCACCCGGCATTCCCTGCGCCCTCTGTTTTGAGGGTGAGGCAATAGAATTTGCATCACTCGGGCGAAATTGCGCCGCGAGATCGCCGACGTTTGCCATTCCGGAGGCCCACGAGCACGAGCTTGTGTTCACGGACGATACGGCACCGTATTGAAAATCGCAACGGCTGGTGGTATTGATACGGTGCCGTATCGCGCGGCGCATGGTCAGCGTTGAGACCTCAAGCCAGCCGGAGATGTCCGATGAGCAGGCAGGATCAGATCAATCTTTTGAAGCGGCTGTTGCATTACGTGGAGACCCGGACCACGACGCTGGCGGACAGCCCCTGGCGCAACGAGGTGTCGGCCTATACCGATGAAGGGCGTCTCGCCGAAGAACAGCGGATTTTGTTTCGCAAGCATCCACTGGTGATGGGCTTTGCTTCGGACTGGCCCGCGCCGGGAAGTTTTAGCACCGACGACTATGCCGGCTTGCCCGTTCTGATCGTGCGGGGACGCGACGGCAAATTGCGCGCGTTCCTCAACGTCTGTCGCCATCGTGGCACCAAGGTAGCCCAGGGCTGCGGCACAGCGCGGCTTTTCTCATGCCCTTATCATGCCTGGACCTACGATCTCGCCGGCCAACTGATGGGCATTCCCGACGAGCGCTGTTTTCCTGAGGTGCGCAGCGAACGGGCATCGCTCGTCGAACTGCCGCTCTGTGAAAAGCACGGTCTGGTGTGGGTGATCCCGACTGCGGATGGTTCGACGGATTTTGACATCGATCCGTGGCTAGGGGGGCTCGCGGAGGAACTGGCTTCGTTTGGATTTGCGTCGTGGTCGTTCTTCGACCGGCGCGTGATTCCGGAGACCATGAACTGGAAGATCGTCGTGGATACGTTCAACGAGGGCTACCACATCGGCTTCCTGCACCGGGATTCCCTGCGCGACATCCTGCATGGCAACGTGACGGACTTCGAGGCGTTCGGTCTCAACCACCGTCTGACGTTTCCGCGCAGAAAGCTGGAGCGGCTCAAGGCCGAGCCCGAAGACAGTTGGGACCTGATGTGGAACACGACGCTGGTCTATTCGCTGTTTCCCAACACGGTTCTCCTCGTGCAGGGCGATCATGTCGAACTCGGTCGGGTGTTTCCCCGCGAAGGGCGCACGGACCGCTCCGTCATGGACCTCGGGCTTTACGTGCCGAAGGCGCCGAGCACCGAGGAAGAGCGCGTCCATTGGGACAAGAACATGCAGCTCGTCCTCGACGTCGTCACGGGCGAGGATTTCCCGACCGGACGCAGCATCCAGATCGGTCTGACCTCGGGCGCGCAGACCCACACGGTTTACGGCCGCAACGAGCCGGCCATGATCCATTACCATCAGTCGATGCGGACGGCACTCGGCCTAACGGTCTGAAATCGGGCGACTTTTCATATTAGACTTCGCCGGGGTCGGATGCTATTGCCTGCGCCGCGCACCCTGGTGCAATCCGGTGCGCTATTGGAGAGACCATGGCGGCAAGGGATTCGAAACGCGTCGCGCTGATCACCGGCGTTACCGGGCAGGACGGCGCCTATCTTGCCGAATATCTCCTCAAGCTCGGCTACACCGTGCACGGCATCAAGCGGCGGTCGTCGTCGTTCAATACCGCGCGGGTCGATCATCTCTATGAAGACCCCCATGCCGGCAATGTGCCGTTCCTGCTGCATTACGGCGATATGACGGACTCGACCAATCTGATCCGGCTGGTGCAGCAGATCAGGCCGACCGAGATCTACAACCTCGCCGCCCAGAGCCATGTCGGCGTCAGTTTTGAGAGCCCGGAATACACCGCCAACGCCGATGCGGTCGGCGTGCTGCGCCTGCTGGAGGCGATCCGCATCCTCGGCATGGAAAAGGAGACGCGGTTCTACCAGGCCTCGACCTCGGAGCTTTACGGCCTGGTGCAGGAAGTGCCGCAGAAGGAGACCACGCCATTCTATCCGCGCTCGCCTTACGGCGTCGCAAAGCTCTACGGCTACTGGATCACCGTGAACTACCGCGAGGCCTACGGCATGTTTGCCTCGAACGGCATCCTGTTCAATCATGAGAGCCCGATCCGCGGCGAAACCTTTGTCACCCGCAAGATCACCCGTGCGGTTGCCCGCATCGAGGCCGGGCTGGAGCAGACGCTCTATCTCGGCAATCTCGAAGCCAAGCGCGACTGGGGTCACGCCAGGGATTATGTCGAGGGCATGCACAAGATCTTGCAGGCGGATGCGCCCGACGATTTCGTGCTGGCGACCGGCGAGGCGCACTCGGTGCGCGAACTGGTCGAACTGGCGTTCGCCGAAGTCGGCCGCAGCATCGAATGGCGCGGCAAGGGGGTCGACGAAACCGGTATCGACAGGAAATCCGGCAAGACACTGGTTCGCATCGATCCCGTTTATTTCCGGCCGACCGAAGTCGATCTTCTGATCGGCGATGCCAGCAAGGCGCGCCAAAAGCTCGGCTGGAAGCCGAAGACGACGTTCACCCAGCTCGTCAAGGAAATGATGGCCGGCGATATCGAGGCCGCCAAGCGTGAGGCCACCCATGGCAAAGCTCCCGTTTGAGCTGAAGGGCAAGACCGTTTTCGTCGCCGGCCATCGCGGCATGGTCGGCTCGGCGCTGGTGCGCCGGCTCGCTACTGAAAGCGTCGAACTGCTCACGCTCGGACGCGGCGAGGTCGATCTGCGCGATCAGGCCGCAGTGTTCGGCTGGTTTGCCGCCAGGAAGCCGCAAGCTGTGTTTCTGGCGGCGGCAAAGGTCGGCGGCATCGTCGCCAACAACACGCTGCGCGCCGAATTCCTTTACGACAACCTCGCCATCGCCGCGAACGTGATCCACGCCGCCCACGTCAACCATGCCGAAAAGCTGATGTTTTTGGGCTCGTCCTGCATCTATCCAAAGCTGGCGCCACAGCCGCTGCGCGAGGATTCCATGCTGACGGGACCGCTGGAGCCGACCAACGAGCCCTATGCGATCGCGAAGATCGCAGGGATCAAGATGGTCGAGGCCTATCGCAGCCAGTACGGCTCGGATTTCATCAACGTGATGCCGACCAATCTATACGGCCGCGGCGACAATTATCACCCCGAATACAGCCACGTGGTGGCCGCGCTGATCCGCCGCTTCCATGAAGCGAAAGTATCCGGCGTGAAAAACGTCGTGGTCTGGGGCACCGGTACGCCGCGGCGGGAATTTTTGTATGTCGACGATCTCGCCGACGCCTGCATCCATCTGATGAAGACCTATTCCGAGGATGAGCTCGTCAACATCGGCACCGGCGAAGACATCACGATCGCCGAGTTCGCGCGCGTGGTCGCAGCAGCCGTCGGCTACAGCGGCGAGATCAGCTTTGACACCTCGCGGCCCGACGGCACGCCGCGCAAACTGCTCGATGTCAGCCGGCTGGCAAAGCTCGGCTGGCGCGCCAGCACCTCGCTCGAGGATGGCATTCGGCTGGCGTATCAGGCGTATCTGAGCGAGCAGAAGCAGGCGGCGGAGTAGCTCTAGCGCGCCGCCGCGCGCGGCGGCTTCTTGCCGAGCTCCGTCGCCATCGCCGAAATCAGCGGCCTCATGAAGAACGCATCGTCGGCGGGATAGATATCCGTCCGCAGTCCGTGCGCCTTCAATTCGTCCGATACGGCCGGTCCGACCGAGGCGATCGGCGTGCGCTCAAAACCCTCGCGCAAGCGATCTTCGCATCCGCGGGTGCGTGCCACCTCGACCAGGCGGCGAACCTGTCCCAGATTGGTCAGCGCGATGGCGTCGATGCGGCCTTGCGCCATCTCGTCGATCGCGGTGACGATGTTGGCGTCGGCTGCCCGGGCGTCATAGACGTAAGGCGTCACCGTATCGGCCTCGGCGCCCAGCGCCTTGATGGCGCCGATCAGGGCGCCGTGGTCCTTGTCCGGATAGAGCTGCAGGCCGACGCGGTGGCCCTTCAGGTCGAGCTTCGACAACATCTCGGCAATACCCTCGGAGGTCGGCTTCTCCGTCGTCATCTGCGGCTCCAGCCCGATCTCGCGCAACGCCCGGCCGGGTTTTGGGCCGCGGGTGAATTTTCGCGCCTTCGCAAGCGATGCGACAAAGTCCGGCTCGACGCCGACCCGCCGCACCACCTTCATCAGGCGGCGCAGACCTTCGCCGGTCATCAGGACCAGATCGTCAAAGGGCGCCGCGATGGCGCGCCTGATCCAGCCCTCGATCGGCGCGGGATCCGGTGCGTCGTTGATGGTGAACATCGGGCATTGCAGGACGTCGGCGCCCTGCTCGGTGAGCAGGCGGGAGAATTGGGCTTCCTCCCGGGTTTCCAGGATCAGGATGCGGTAGCCGTTCAGTCGGTCAGCCATGATTTCACTCTAACAGGGATCACAAGACATTTGTTCATCCTGACCGGGCATCCGGCATTGGCGCAAGGGCATGGGCTCTGGTAGAGCAGGGCCGAAAAATCCGGTTCCTGCACAAGACTTGATCACAATGCCCGACCATCAATTCGTATTGACGCTGTCCTGTCCGGATCGTCCCGGCATCGTCTCCGCCGTCTCGACGTTTCTGGCCCAGAACGGCCAGAACATTCTCGATGCGCAGCAGTTCGACGATATCGAGACCGGGAAGTTTTTCATGCGCGTGGTGTTCACGGCCGCCGATCTCGCGGTCGAATTGTCGGCGCTGCAAACCGGTTTTGCGGCGATCGCGCAACGCTTTTCCATGGACTGGCAGATGCGCGACCGCGCGGCGCGGCGCCGGGTGATGCTGCTGGTCTCCAAATCGGATCACTGTCTCGCCGATATCCTCTATCGCTGGCGCACCGGCGAACTCGACATGATCCCGACCGCCATCGTCTCCAACCATCCGCGCGAGACCTACGGCGCCTACGATTTCGGCGATATTCCGTTTCACCATCTGCCGTCGACGAAAGAGACCAAGCGCGAGCAGGAGTCCGCGGTCTGGCAGCTGGTCCAGGACACCAAGACCGATCTGGTGGTGCTGGCGCGCTACATGCAGATCCTGTCGGACGAGTTGTCAGCGAAACTGTCCGGGCGCTGCATCAACATCCATCATTCCTTCCTGCCGGGCTTCAAGGGCGCGCGTCCGTATCACCAGGCCCATGAGCGCGGGGTCAAGCTGATCGGCGCCACCGCGCACTACGTCACCAGCGACCTCGACGAGGGCCCGATCATCGACCAGGACGTCGAGCGCATCAGCCATCGCGACACGCCCGACGATCTCGTGCGCAAGGGCCGCGACATCGAGCGGCGCGTGCTGGCGCGCGCCATGCGCCATCATCTGGAAGACCGCGTCATCCTCAACGGGCGCAAGACCGTGGTGTTCATGGACTGACGGTTTTTGCCGTTCGGATCAGAAAGCGGCTGGGAGTCGAACACCGGCTTGAAGGCCCGCGGTTTCCAGCCGATGTCCTGCACGGCCGGGCTGGAATCGAACGTCATGTCCTTCATCATGCGGATGCCCATGGCGACGTTTGCGCCGGGAAACAGCGGCTTGGCCACCACGAAGCCTGCCCGCCACAACAGCGGCGGCACCGAAAACGTGCGCCGCGGCAGCTGCATTCCGTCGAAAATGCGTCCGATCATTTCCCGGTAGGTCAGCGTCTCGGCGCCAGGCAGGGAATAGAATTTGTTGACGGCGGCGGGACTCGCCGCCGCCTCGATCGCGCCGATCGCCAGATCCTCGGCATGCACCGGCTGCCGCAGGCCAGGCGCGCCGCCAACCAGCGGCATGAAGCCGAAGCGGCGAATTAGCCGCGACAGCGGCGTGATGTTGGTATCGCGCCCCTCCGCGTAGATCAGGGTCGGCCGCAGGATCGTCCAGCCGACATTGTGCTGCTCGCAGATCGACGCGATGTTCTGCTCGGCTTCGGTGAGCCGGCGGATCATCTCGCGTTCGGCCGCGACCTCGGTATCCTGCTTGGTGATCACGCTGGTCGAACTGAAGGCGACAACGCGCGCCGGCGAGCGAGCGAGCAGTTGTGGAAGCGCATTCGCCAGCAACGCTGCATCGGCGGTGCAGTACAGCGTTGCAAACGCGGGAAGCTCCAGTTCGCCGGGTTTCCTCAGGTCTCCAAAGATCCATTCGATGTCGGATTTGGGGTGCGGCGAGCGCGACATCGCGAGCGGGCGTTGGCCGCGCCGCAGGAGATGCTCGACGATGTAGCCGCCGACGAGCCCGGTGCCGCCGATGACGAGGCTCCGGTTCGGTTCAGTCTGAATTTTTGCGTCCACCGTCTCAATCGCCTGGATCAAATTCTTCTTCATTATCCCGATCACTTTAGATCGGCGTGGGTGCGCACGATTATTACTCAACTACCACTTGTCTATTACGGCTTGATAGAACTTTCGACTGCGATTTTCAGGGTTCCCGTTGTCGCAGCTAGCGTACCGGTTCGGCCGTCGTTTCGGCCGGCTTGGCGTCTTCGCGCTCGCGCTCGGCCGCGGGCATCAGCCGCCGCCGCTCCCGCTCCCGCATGTACTCGTCATATTTCGCCGTGCCCGGGCGAGGTGGAGCGTCCGCAGGCACGCCGCCAGCCCAGGCCGGAATGGCGTCACTGATACCCGCTGAGAGCCGTTCATTGACGGTGCCGCAGCCAGTCATGGCCGAGCGCAACAAGCGACAGCGACGGACGATTGAAGCGATATGGCGGGATGGATAGCGGCATCGGCTGGAGTTACCAGCTCGTCTTGAAGGATTGGATTTGGGGCGAGCCGACACTGATTACGAGCCGGCTCCAATGCCGGTGTTTTCGGCGTGCAGGCTACGCCCGCAGAAGCGAAAAATTGCCTTATTGGGAAGTTGATAGTATTATAATACCGTGGATTTCCCAGCCGATGACCACGCTTCGGCTTGTGCGCCTCGCCGCAAGGCACATCCATTGTTCGCGATTGACAATACGCGCCGCCTGGGTCGCCATGCCGCGCGCTACACGGCCGAAAAATCTGGGCTATGGTGACAGGCAAGCGCCGGGGACTCGGTTCGAGCCACAAGACCGATCAGGGGGAGGAAGCGTCCATGTCTATTCGCACCACATCGCTATCGCTGCTGGCAGGCGCCGCAGCCCTGCTCGCGCTGGCGCCGGCCAATGCGCAGGAGAGCGTCAAGATCGGCCTGATCCTGCCGATGACCGGCGGCCAGGCCTCGACCGGCAAGCAGATCGACAACGCGGTCAAGCTCTACATGCAGCAGAAGGGCGACACCGTCGCCGGCAAGAAGATCGAGGTCATCCTCAAGGATGACGGCGCGGTTCCCGACAATACCAAGCGCATCGCGCAGGAACTGATCGTCAACGACAAGGTCAATTTCATCGCCGGCTTCGGCGTCACGCCGGCCGCGCTTGCCGCCGCGCCGCTCGCGACCCAGGCCAAGGTGCCGGAGATCGTGATGGCGGCGGGCACCTCGATCATCACCGAGCGTTCGCCCTATATCGTGCGCACCAGTTTCACGCTGGCGCAATCCTCCACCATCATCGGCGACTGGGCCGCCAAGAACGGCATCAAGAAGGTCGCGACGCTGACCTCGGACTATCGCGCCGGGCAACGATGCGCTGAACTTCTTCAAGCAGAACTTTACCGCCGGCGGCGGCGAGGTGGTCGAGGAAGTCAAGGTACCGCTGCAAAATCCTGATTTCGCGCCGTTCCTGCAGCGCATGAAGGATGCCAAGCCCGACGCGCTGTTCGTGTTCGTGCCGGCCGGCCAGGGCGGCAACTTCATGAAGCAATACGCCGAACGCGGGCTCGACAAGGCCGGCATCAAGGTGATCGGCCCCGGCGACGTGATGGACGACGACCTCCTCAACAGCATGGGCGATGCGGCGCTCGGCACCGTTACCGCGCATCTGTATTCCGCCGCGCACCCGTCCGCAGATGAACAAGGATTTCGTCGCGGCCTACAAGAAGGCCTATAACCAGCGGCCGGGCTTCATGGCGGTCGGCGGCTATGACGGCATCCACCTGATCTACGAGGCGTTGAAGAAGACCGGCGGCAAGACCGACGGCGATGCGCTGATCGAGGCCATGAAGGGGATGAAGTGGGAAAGCCCGCGCGGCCCGATCTCGATCGATCCGGAAACCCGCGACATCGTGCAGAACATCTATATCCGCAAGGTCGAGAAGGTCGACGGCGAACTCTACAACGTCGAATTCGCCACCTTCGAGGCCGTGAAGGATTCCGGCAAGACGAAGAAGTGACGCCTGTCTTCGGCGTCATCCCCGATGTGCAATTGCGCATCGTGGGGCGCTGAGCCCGCTCCCTCCACGTCATGCCCGGCCTTGTGCCGGGCATCCACGTCCTTTCTTCTCGATAGCGAGAAAGAGCGTGGATGGCCGGGACAAGCCCGGCCATGACGATCTAATCTTCACTTTCGCTTGGACTGTCTACCTCGTCCCATGACCACGCTCTTCACCATCCTGTTCGACGGCGTCGCCTACGGCATGCTGCTGTTCGTGCTGGCCTGCGGGCTGGCGGTGACGCTGGGGCTGATGAACTTCGTCAACCTGGCCCATGGCGCCTTCGCCATGGCCGGCGGCTATGTCTGTGCGGTGCTGGTCAACAATTCCGGCTGGCCGTTCTTTGCCGCGCTGCCGCTGGCGTTTGTCGCGAGCGCCATGATCGGCGCGGCGCTGGAGCGGACGCTGTACCGCCACCTCTATACGCGCAGCCATCTCGACCAGGTGCTGTTCTCGGTCGGCCTCGTCTTCATGTCGGTCGCCGCCGTCGACTACATCATGGGCTCGTCACGCATCTTCATCAAATTGCCGGCGGCGCTGGAAGGGCAGTTTGATTTCTTCGGCGTCGGCATCGGCCGCTACCGGCTGATGATCATCGTGATCTGCGGCCTGCTCACACTGGCATTGCAATTGATCTTGTCGCGCACCCGGTTCGGCAGCCGGCTGCGCGCGGCGGTAGACGATCCGCGCGCGGCGAGCGGGCTCGGCATCAACGTGCCGCAGGTGTTCGCCTTCACGTTTGCCTTTGGTTGCGGGCTTGCCGGCCTCGGCGGGGCGTTGAGCGCGGAAATCCTCGGGCTCGATCCGTATTTTCCGCTCAAGTTCATGATCTACTTTCTGATCGTCGTGACCGTCGGCGGCTCTTCCTCGATCACCGGGCCGTTCCTGGCCTCGCTGCTGCTCGGGATCGGCGACGTCGCCGGCAAATATTACGTGCCGAAGATGGGTCCGTTCGTGATCTACACCATCATGATCGTGATCCTGATCTGGCGCCCGAACGGCCTGTTCGGCCGCAGCGCTGCGCGGTGAGGCCAGCATGAGCGCGGTGAACGACGTCTCCACCTCTGCGATGGCGAGCAGCCGCTGGCGCGTCAGCGAAGTCGTGTTCTGGGTGCTGGTGCTGGCCTGTCCCTTCCTGTTCCCGTCGCGCTACCTGATCATGACCGACATCCTGCGGCTGGCGTTGTTCACGCTGTCGCTCGACCTGATCCTCGGCTATGCCGGTATCGTCTCGCTCGGACACGCGGCGTTCTTCGGCGTCGGCGCCTACTCGGCGGGACTGCTTGCGCTGCACGGCATCATCAACGAGCCCGTCATTGCGCTGGTCGTCGCAGGCTTGGCTGCGATGGTGCTCGGCTTCTTCACCAGCTTCCTCGTCATCCGCGGCGTCGACCTGACGCGGCTGATGGTGACGCTCGGCATCGCGCTGCTGATGGAGGCGCTTGGCGAACGCTTCTCCAACATCACCGGCGGCACCGACGGGCTGCAGGGCATCGAGATGCAGCCGATCCTCGGGCTGTTTGCCTTCGACATGTTCGGCAAGACCGGCTTCTGGTACTGCCTGATCGTGCTGTTCCTGTTGTTCCTGCTGGCGCGCCGCGTCGTGCACTCGCCATTTGGCCTGTCGCTGCGGGCGATCAGGAACAATCCGCTGCGGGCCGCCGCGATCGGCGTCCCGGTCAACCGCCGCCTGATTGCGGTCTATACGCTCTCCGCATTCTATGCCGGCATTGCCGGCGCGCTGTTTACGCAGACCACGGCGCTGGCTTCGCTCGACGTGTTCTCGTTCGAACGTTCCGCCGACCTGATGCTGGTGCTGGTGATCGGCGGCACCGGCTATCTCTATGGCGGGCTGATCGGCGCCGTCGTGTTCAAGATGCTGCAGGAGCTGTTCCAGACCATCACGCCGCAATACTGGCTGTTCTGGATCGGTCTGGTTCTGGTCGTCATGGTGCTGGTCGGCCGCGCGCGCATCCATCGCTGGGTGTTGTGGCTGCCCAATCTCGTGATCCGGCAATTCACCGGACGCAAGGTGGCCGTCGCCGTTCCCGAAAGCGATGCGTCATGACCATTGCGCTGGAAACCAGGGGGCTGGAAAAATCGTTTGGCGGGCTTCGGGTCACCCGCGACCTGTCGCTGAAAGTGGAGCAGGGCGCCCGCCACGCGCTGATCGGCCCGAACGGCGCCGGCAAGACCACCGTCATCAATCTCCTGACCGGCGTGCTCAAGCCCAATGACGGCCGCATCCTGCTCGAAGGCCATGACATCACGGACATGCCGGTGCACAAGCGCGTGCTGCGCGGACTGTCACGCACCTTCCAGATCAACCAGCTCTATGCCGATCTGACCCCGCTCGAGACCATCGGGCTCGCGGTCTCCGAGCGCATGGGGCGCGGCGGCGACTGGTGGCGGCGGATGGGTACGCGCAGCGACGTCAACGCCGAGATCGTCGGAGACGCTGTCGCGCTTCCATCTGCTCGACGTGATGAACGAGCCGACCGCGACGCTGCCTTACGGCAAGCAACGCCTGCTCGAGATCGCGGTTGCCATTGCGACCCGGCCGCGCGTGCTGCTGCTGGATGAGCCCGCCGCCGGCGTGCCCGAGAGCGAGCGCCACGACATCCTCGCCGCCGTCTCCGCGCTGCCGCGCGATGTCACGGTGCTCTTGATCGAGCATGACATGGACCTGGTGTTCTCGTTCGCCGACCGGATTTCGGTGCTGGTCAACGGCGCCATGCTGGTGGAAGGCCCGCCGGAGCAGGTGGCGCGCGACCCCCAGGTGAAGGCGGTCTATCTCGGCGAGGCCGCCGATGCCTGATCTCCTGACCATCGAGGGCCTGCGTGCCGGCTATGGCGAGGCGGTGGTGTTGCCCGGCATGTCGCTGAGCCTGCCCGAGAGCCAGGTGCTGGCGCTGCTTGGGGCGCAACGGCACCGGCAAGACCACGCTGATCAATTCGATCGTCGGCATTACCCGAAGGTTCGGCGGCACGGTCAGTCTTGGTGGCGCCGATATCACCGCGATGCGGCCGGATCAGCGGGCGCGGGCGGGGATCGGCTGGGTGCCGCAGGAGCGCAATATCTTCCGTTCCCTGACCGTTGAAGAAAATATGACGGCCGTGGCCCAGCCCGGGCCGTGGACGGTGGAGAAGGTCTACGAAATGTTTCCGCGGCTCAGGGAACGCCGCAACAACTTTGGCAACCAGCTTTCCGGCGGCGAGCAGCAGATGCTGGCGATCGGCCGCGCGCTGACGCTCAATCCCAAGGTGCTGCTGCTGGACGAGCCGACCGAGGGGCTGGCGCCGATCATCGTGGAAGAGCTGCTGCGGGCGCTTGGCGCCATCACCCGGTCGGGCGGCATCTGCTCGATCATTGTCGAGCAGAACGCGCAAAAGATTCTGGGGCTGGCCGACCGCGTTGTGATATTGGAGCGCGGCACGATCGTTCATGATGCGGCAAGCCAGGCCCTCAAGGCCGATCCCGCGGTGCTCGAACGCTATCTCGGCGTCTCCGGCGCCGCACACTGAAGAAATCTCTCGGGAGTAAGACCATGCAGCGAACCAAAGCCCCTTTCCGCGCCGATGAGGTCGGCAGCCTGTTGCGGCCGCCGAAGATCAAGGAAGCCCGCGCCAAACTGGAGAAGGGCGAAATCTCGGCGGAGGATCTGCGCAAGATCGAGGATATGGAGATCGAGAAGGTCGTGCACCGGCAGGCCTCGACCGGGCTCAAGCTCGCGACCGACGGTGAATTCCGCCGTTCCTGGTGGCACTTTGACTTCCTCGCCAAACTCACCGGCTGCGAGCTGTTCCACCCGGACCAGGGCATCCAGTTCGCGGGCGTGCAGACCCGGCATGACGCGGTGCGCGTGATCGGCAAGCTCGATTTCCCCGACGACCACCCGATGCTGGATCACTTCAAGTTCTTGAAGAAGCACGCCGACACCGCGCATGTCACGCCGAAGATGACGATCCCGTCACCGGCGGTGCTGCATTTCCGCGGCGGGCGAAAATCGATCTCGAAGCAGGTCTATCCCGATCTCGAGGAATTCTACGCCGATCTCGGCAAGACCTACCGCAAGGCGGTGAAGGCATTCTATGACGCCGGCTGCCGCTATCTGCAATTCGACGACACCGTGTGGGCCTATCTCTGCTCGCAGGACGAACTGCAGAAGGCGCGCGAACGCGGCGACAACCCGGAAGGCCTGCAGGAAATCTACGCCCGCATCATCAATTATGCGCTGGCCGAGCGCCCCGCCGACATGGTGGTGACCACCCATGTGTGCCGCGGCAATTTCCGCTCCACCTGGATTTCGTCCGGCGGCTATGAGCCGGTGGCCGAGACCATGCTGGCCGGCACCAATTACGACGGCTACTTCCTCGAATATGATTCCGACCGTGCCGGCGGTTTTGAGCCGCTGCGCTATCTGCCGAAGGGCAACAAGGTCGTGGTGGTCGGCGTTATCACCTCGAAATTCGGCGAGCTTGAAAAGAAGGACGACATCAAGCGCCGGCTGGAGGAGGCCGCCAAATTCGCGCCGCTGGATCAGCTCGCAGTCTCGCCGCAATGCGGCTTCGCCTCGACCGAAGAGGGCAACGTCCTCTCCGAGGAAGAGCAGTGGGCAAAACTGCGGCTCGCGGTCGAAGTGGCGAACGAGGTGTGGGGGAAGTAGCCCCACGCCGTCGTTCGGGCGCTGGTCGCGGTCAAATGGCCTTGAGCTTGCGATAGGCGAACCACACCATCTTCAGCAGCAGCCAGCCGTCGCGGAAGCGCGAGATCTGCGTCTCGCCGAACGTGCGTGCCTTGTAGTGGATCGGGGTTTCGATGATTTTCAGGTTCTGCTTGGCGGCGCCGAAAATCAGGTCGAAATCGCCGAACGGATCGAAATTGCCGAAATAGGCGCGCTCGCGCGCCAGCACTTCATAATCCTTGCGCAGCAGTACCTTGGTGCCGCACAGCGTATCGGTCATCCTGGTGTTGACGAGATAGCTGAACAGATAGGCAAAGCATCGGTTGGCGATGAAGTTCAGCGGCCGCATCGCCTCGTTTTCCATGGGGTAGACGAGGCGGGTGCCGTTGACGAATTCGGCCTTTCCGCTCTCGATCACCGCATGATATTTCGGCAGCGCTTCCGGCGGCATCGTCAGGTCCGCATCGAGGATCATCAGGACATCGCCGGTCGCGGCGGCAAAGCCCTTGCGGACGGCGTCTCCCTTGCCCTTGCCGTCCTGTTTCAAGACCTTGATGTCCCAGCTATCCCGGTAGGCATCGCGAACCCGCTCGCATTCCTGGAAGGTGCCGTCGCTTGAATTGCCCTCGACGAAAATGATCTCCTGATGCGAAGCAAAGCTCGGCATCCGCAGGATCGCGTTTTCGATGTTGCCGCGCTCGTTGCGGCAGGGAATGACGATGCTTGCGGAGAATTTGCGCTCGGGGAATTGCCGCACCGGACGGCCGACGAGATAGGTGCGCAGGCACAACTGCCGGATGCCCGGCAGCGGCGCGATGAAGCGGTTGACGAAGGGCCCAAGTCCCAGCAGGCGCCGCGGCAGCAACTGCCGTTGCTCCTGGCTGATCACCTCGAAATCGGCGAGGTCCATCAGGTTCAGGAAATCGGCGGTCGCGATATAGTTGGCTTGCGGCTGCTGGTTGCGAAGCCGCATCGCTTCGGCCGCCTTCAGGATCGGCTCCCACAGATGGGAGTAATAGGCGATGATGATCCGCGTCGACGGCGAGCATAGTTGATGCACCAACCGCAGCGTGCCGTCGATGTCTTCGAGTATGCCGATGGTATCGGCCAGCACGATATAGTCGAACGGGCCCTCGATCGCCGCCAGCGTCGCCGGATCTTCCACATCGCCCAGCACGAAGTTCAGGCCAGGATACAGCGCCCGCGCCCTGGCAACTGTCTTTTCGCTGAAATCGATGCCGACGCCATAGGATGGCTCCAGCGCCGCCAGCATGTGTCCCAAGCCGCAACCGAGATCGAGCACGCGTTTGCCCGGCGGGACCAGGAAGTGCATGAATTTCCGGTCGTCCTCGTGATAGGCGGTATTGAACTTGCGCCAACTTTCGATCTCGTCAATCGAGGCATCGACGCGTTCGCGCAGGGCCTGCTTTCGGGGATTGTCCAGAAGCGAAACGGAGGATCGCATCGAATTCGTCATCGGCTGGAGGTGAAAGAGATAACGTGGTTGCGGGAATTGCTCCGGGCCGACCGGCCCCGGAACGGGCGGTATAGGGCCGCTGAGCCCGCCTTCTAGACTGAACAGCCCCCATAATGAACCGGATTCTTCCACCCCGAATTGAGATTTCGCCTGCATTTTGGAATAACGCCCCCATACTGAGGGCGGCCTGACCGGCCGGAGACGCTTGCCCGCGAGCGCCGTTTGTCGCGAGCTTCTTCCAGCTCTCGCCATGGCCGGCAACTGGACGGACCGCATGTTTTCCGCGGGAACCGCGCCGGAGGTCACCCGATTCCGGAAGCAACCCGAACGAGCAGCCGCGTTCATTTACTCCGGCACCCCGCCTTGGCTGACCGTCGATCGCATCGCCGTGGAAAAAAGCGGAGGCCTTGTCCGCTTCGGTTGCTCAAGTTGGGTTACGGGTGGTGGTCAATTCGGCACTATGCCGCTTTGGTCTAAAATCGTCGGAGCTGTTGCAATCCTCGTCGCGTCGTTTCTTGCGGCGGACTGGATCATCGACCGGGCTGGATTGGTCCCGGCCGGATGTCCGTCCGGCGAAACCGTCACGTTCAAGCAACCGTTTGAGAAGAGCGGCGCGGTCGGATACATGTTCCAAGCGTGGTTGCCGGCCGGCTACCCATTCAGCGACGACTTTGCGAGTTTCGTGCTTGGGTCATTGCGTCGCGACGTCATCGACCGCTCCTGGCTCGTCGTTCCCGCCGGTAAGCCGGCATTCCCCGACACCGTCAATCGCCTTCGCCTTGCCGAACCGGGCAGTCGCTATCGCAAGGCAGGAGAGACAATGACGACGCCGCAGGGCGATGTCTTCGAACTGCTTGCACCCAGCGCGAGAGCGCCCTGCAACTGAGATTTGCCCGTTGGGCAGAAAGTGCTAGGACGAGCCGACCGCTGCCTCCTGCCCACCGGCGTCCCAAACCGCATCCGATGAAAAACGACCAGATCCTGGCCCAGATCTCAGAGTTCTGCCGTCAGGCCGATATGGCCGAGACGACGTTCGGCCGGCGCGCGGTCAATGACGGCAAGCTGGTGCATCGCCTGCGCGAGGGCAAGCGCATCACTATCGATACGCTGGATCGCATCCAGGCCTATATCGCGGCCTCCACACCGGGCGGGGTGCCGCCACCGAGGGGTCTGGAGGTCCCGCCCGAAAAACGCGACCCCCGCGGCAATTTCCGCTTTTTCGAGAACCGGCAAAAATACCTGCTGTTCGTCCATACCTGCAGCGAGAAGCGGGTGATCGCGGACCGGGTGGCGCTGGAGCTTGCCAGCCTGCATCCCCGCCCGCCGGCGCTCAGGGTATTCGACGCCGGCTGCGGCGACGGCACCGTGCTGGCGCGGGTGATGCGCGCGATGCACGGCCGCTTCCCCCACATGCCCTTCTATATCGCGGGCAAGGAATTGAGCCTGGAGGACGTCCGGCTGACCCTCGACAAGGTCCCGGACCGGCTGTTCGAGCACCCAGCGACCGTCTTTGTGCTGACCAACATGTACTACGCCGAGGCCCCCTGGCTGACGCCTGCGACCTCGGCGGCGGCCTCCGGCATGATCTGGCATGAGGTGGCGCTTGCAGGGGGCTTCTTCGGGCGAATTCGAGGCCCAGATCGCCGAACTGGGGCCTTTCCTGGAGCAGAACTGGCGGGCCGATGTCAGCCCCAAATCGGGCATGCCGATCTATGAGCGGCCGGTGGCGCTGGTGCTGTACCGGGAAGACCACCGGTTCCTGCTTGATTCGATCATCCCCCGGGCCGGCCGTTCCGAGGCCAATTTTGACCTCGTCATCGCCTCCCAGCCCTACCGGGCCAAATCCTCTGTGAATTTCCGCGCCAAGCGCATCATCGCGCCGCTGGCCCGGGCGCTGCGGGCAGGGGGCCGGCTGATCGGAATCCACTCCCACGGGCAGGATCCGGGCCTGGAAATCATCCAGGCGGTATGGCCCGGAGAAAATCCTTTCACGGTGAGCCGTCATGAGCTATTGCGCGCTGTGAAATACGAGCTGGGATCGGCCGGGCGCGACCTTAATTTTAACGCTTATGCCGATAACCGTTCCATCTTCCGTTATGATATGGAAGCGCTGCCCAACGAGGTCACCGGCCAGATCGGAACCTCGACGGCCTTTGCAGCGTGGAATGCGGCGGTGTATGTCGCCCAGATCGAAGACGACCGGTTGACGGAAATGACTGAAACAGGCCGAACCCTCGATGCCACCAGAGAGGTTCTGCGCAAGCATAACGGGCTTTGGTTTTACGACGAATCCTACGTCATTTCGCGCCGTCGCGACTGACATTCCAGGACACATGATGAAAAGAGCCGCCGGGATCCGGCGCAAAAAGAGGGTTGGTTGATGCGCGCGTCTTATCTGTTCACCAGCGAGTTGGTTTCCGAGGGTCATCCGGACAAGGTTTCGGATCAGATTTCGGATGCGATCCTCGATGCCTTCATCGAGAAGGACGTCAAGCTCGGCATCGCCGACGACAGTCTGGTCAATACCCGTCTCGGCTGCGAGACGCTTTGCACGACGAACAAGATCGTGATCGCCGGCGAAGGCCGCGGCCAGTTGTTTCGCGACATCCACGGCAAGTCGGTGGTCGATCGCGAACAGATCACCGAGATCGCGCGCGATGTCGTCAAGGACATCGGCTACGACCAGAACGGCTTTTCCTACCACGGCGCCGACGTCGAGGTGCTGCTGCACGGCCAGTCGCCCGACATCGCGATGGGCGTCGATGCCAAGAAAAAGAAGAGCGGCGAGGAAGAGGGCGCCGGCGACCAGGGCATGATGTTCGGTTACGCCTGCAACGAGAGCGAAGTGTACGAGAAGGGCTCCTACATGCCCGCGCCGATCTACTTCGCGCACAAGATCCTGAAGGTGCTGTCGGAGAAGCGCCGCAACGGCCAGCTCTTCGACCTGCAGCCGGACGCCAAGAGCCAGGTCACGGTGAAGTATGTCGACGGCAAGCCGGTCGGCGCCGCCAAGGTCGTGGTCTCGACCCAGCACAATGAAAAGAGCCGCAACAACAAGAAGTACACGCCCGGCCTGATCAAGGAGATGATCTCCAGACGCGGTCGAGTTGGCGCTGCCGAAGGGCTGGATGCCGCAGAAGTCCGTCCGACTTCCTGGTCAACCCGACCGGCAACTTCGTGGTCGGCGGTCCCGACGGCGATTGCGGCCTGACCGGCCGCAAGATCATCGTCGACACCTATGGCGGCTACGCCCCGCATGGCGGCGGCGCCTTCTCCGGCAAGGACCCGACCAAGGTCGACCGTTCCGCCGCCTACGCCGCGCGCTATCTCGCCAAGAATGTGGTGGCCGTCGGGCCTCGCCGACCGCTGCACCATCCAGGTGGCCTATGCGATCGGCGTCGCCGATCCGATGTCGCTGTCTGGTCGACACCCACGGCACCGGCAAGGTCGACGAGAAGAAGCTCGAAAAGATGCTGCCGCAGCTGTTCCGCCTGACGCCGACCAACATCCGCCGCACGCTGAAACTGAACCGGCCGATCTATCGCCGCACCGCGTCCTACGGCCATTTCGGCCGCACGCCGGAAAAGGACGGCGGCTTCTCCTGGGAAAAGACCGACCTCGCCGACGCGCTGAAGCGCGCCGTCTGACTTTCTCCGTAATCATCTTGCGCATTCCGGAAGGCATGGCTTTCCGGAATATGCTTTTTAAGGGATCAACCGCATGACCGCCGCAGCCAAGAAGCCCGCCTTCACCGACTACATCGTCAAGGACATTTCGCTGGCCGAATTCGGCCGCAAGGAGATCTCGCTGGCCGAGACCGAGATGCCCGGCCTGATGGCGACGCGCGAGGAATATGGCCCGAAACAGCCGCTGAAGGGCGCGCGCATCGCGGGCTCCCTGCACATGACGATCCAGACCGCGGTGCTGATCGAGACGCTGGCCGCGCTAGGGGCCGACATCCGCTGGGTCTCCTGCAACATCTATTCGACGCAGGACCATGCGGCGGCCGCTGTCGCCGCTGCCGGCATTCCGGTGTTCGCCGTGAAGGGCGAGACGCTTACCGAATACTGGGACTACACCGCAAAGCTGTTCGACTGGCACGGCGGCGGCACGCCCAACATGATCCTCGATGACGGCGGCGACGCCACCATGCTGGTGCATGCCGGCTATCGCGCCGAGCAGGGCGACACCGCCTTCCTCGACAAGCCGGGCTCCGAGGAAGAGGAAATCTTCTACGCGCTGGTCAAGAAGCTCTTGAAGGAAAAGCCGAAGGGCTGGTTCGCCGAGATCGCCAAGAACATCAAGGGCGTCTCGGAAGAGACCACCACCGGCGTGCACCGCCTCTATGAGATGGCGAACAAGGGCACGCTGCTGTTCCCCGCGATCAACGTCAACGACAGCGTGACGAAGTCGAAGTTCGACAACCTCTATGGCTGCCGCGAGTTGCTGGTCGACGGCATCCGCCGCGGCACCGACGTGATGCTGTCGGGCAAGGTCGCGATGGTCGCGGGCTTCGGCGACGTCGGTAAGGGCTCGCGCCGCTTCGCTGCGCCAGGCCGGCTGCCGCGTCCTGGTCTCCGAGATCGATCCGATCTGCGCGCTGCAGGCGGCGATGGAAGGCTATGAAGTCGTCACCATGGAAGACGCCGCGCCGCGCGCCGACATTTTCGTCACCGCCACCGGCAACAAGGACATCATCACCATCGAGCACATGCGCGCGATGAAGGACCGCGCCATCGTCTGCAACATCGGCCATTTCGACAACGAGATCCAGATCGCCTCGCTTGCGCAATCTGAAATGGACCAACATCAAGCCGCAGGTCGACGAGATCGAATTCCCCGACAAGCACCGCATCATCATGCTGTCGGAAGGCCGCCTCGTGAACCTCGGCAATGCCATGGGCCATCCGTCCTTCGTGATGTCGGCCTCCTTCACCAACCAGACGCTGGCGCAGATCGAACTCTGGGCCAACAACAAGGACGGCAAGTACGCCAAGAAGGTCTACGTGCTGCCGAAGACGCTCGACGAAAAGGTCGCCCGGCTGCATCTCGCCAAGATCGGCGTCAAGCTGACCGAGCTGCGCAAGGACCAGGCCGACTATATCGGCGTCAAGACGGAAGGCCCGTACAAGGCGGATCATTACAGGTATTGAGGTTGCCGTTCGGCAAATCGATCTCCAGCAGGAATGCTGCAAGACAAAGAGCCCCGGAGCGATCCGGGGCTTTTTTCTGCCGCTTTCGCATTGGCAAGGCGGTCGAATTCTACGAATATTTCGATACAGCCTGTATCGGCGCCGCGGCGGCCTGACTATCCGGGTTGCAATTTCGCTCTGGCCTGCCCATTACATCGGGCAGGGAGAGCGCAATGACGGGCACATCAGAACATTTCGACGTCCTCATCGTCGGCGCCGGGCTGTCCGGCGTCGGCGCCGGCTATCACCTGCAGGAAAAGTGCCCGGGCAAGAGCTACGTCATCCTGGAGGGCCGCGACTGCATCGGCGGCACCTGGGATCTGTTCCGCTATCCCGGCGTCCGCTCCGACTCGGACATGTTCACGCTCGGCTATTCGTTCAAGCCGTGGACCGAGCCGAAGGCGATTGCGGACGGGCCTGATATCCTCAGCTACGTCCGGCAGACCGCGGCCGAGAACGGCATCGACAAAAAAATCCGCTTCCATCATCGCGTGAAACGCGCGTCGTGGTCGTCGGAGGCCGCGCGCTGGACGGTGGAGGCCGAACGCATGGCGGGCGAGGGCGCAACCGAGACCGTGCGCTTCACCTGCAATTTCCTGTTCATGTGCTCCGGCTACTACAGATATGAAGAGGGCTACACGCCGGAATTTTCGGGCACCGCTGACTTCGCCGGCCAGATCGTGCATCCGCAAAAGTGGCCCGAAGATCTCGACTATGCCGGAAAACGCGTGGTGGTGATCGGCTCGGGCGCCACTGCGGTAACGCTGGTGCCGGAGATGGCGAAGAAGGCCGGCCACGTCACCATGCTGCAGCGCTCGCCGACCTATGTGGTGGCGCGGCCGGCGGAGGATGTGCTGGCCAACAAGCTGCGGCGCAACCTTTCGGAAAAGCTCGCCTATCATCTGATCCGCTGGCGCAACGTGCTGTTGGGCATGTTTTTCTTCAACCTCGCCAGGCGCAGGCCGGAGAAAATCAAGCGGTTGATCCTGCGCGGCGTCAAGATGGCGCTCGGGCCGGAGTACGACGTCGCCACCCATTTCACGCCGCGCTACAACCCCTGGGATCAGCGGCTGTGCCTGGTGCCCGACGGCGACCTGTTCAAGTCGATCCGGGACAAGCGCGCCTCGGTCGTGACCAACACGATCGATACGTTCACGAAGAAAGGCATCCGCCTGAAGGACGGCAGCGAGCTCGAGGCCGACATCATCGTCACCGCCACCGGCCTCGTGCTGCAGGTGATGGGCGGGCTCGAAGTCAGCGTCGACGGCCGCGTGGTCGATTTCGCCAGAACGCTGAACTACAAGGGCATGATGTATTCGGACGTGCCGAATCTCGCATCCGCCTTCGGCTACACCAATGCGTCCTGGACGCTGAAATGCGACCTCACCTGCGAATATGTCTGCCGCCTGATCAACTACATGGACCGGCACGGCTACAAGCAATGCGTGCCGCACAATCTCGATCCCACAATCACCGAATTGCCGTCGCTGGATTTCTCCTCAGGCTATGTGCAGCGCGCGATCGCGAAAATGCCGAAGCAGGGCTCCAGGCGGCCGTGGCGGCTGTACCAGAACTACGCGCTCGACATCGTCACCTTGCGCTACGGCAAGATCGATGACGGCGTGATGCAGTATTCGTGATGAGCGGTACTATTATTCCGTACACCAAGCGCGCCGCGAACCGGGTTATCTTCCCCGGCGGACGTGCTTCATGATACGCCGATCATAATGGAAATCCGGCCTCTGCTATTTCTGGGTGACGGGCGCTTTGCTGTGGAAGCGCTTGATATCGCCGAAGCCGGCGGCTTCAAGCCGATCGGTTTCGTCAACAGTTTCGTGCGACCGGATGCCGGTGCGACGCTCGAAGGCCTTCCGGTTTTCTGGGTCGACGATATCCCTTTCAGTCCGGCCGAATGCGAGGTCGTCTGCGCGATCGTGACGACGGAACGCCGGCCCTTCCTCGAGCTGATGCGGTCGCGTGGCTACCGGTTTGCCTCGCTTGTTCATCCCTCTACCAATGTGTCGCGCCGCGCCCGCATCGGCGACGGCTGCATTGTCAATGCCGGTACGATCATTGGATCGAATGCTGTTCTCGGCGACTACACCATCGTCAACCGGGGCGCGCTGATCGGTCATGACGACCGGATCGGAAAATGCTGCACCATCGGTCCGGGCGCCAACATTGCCGGGAATGTCGAGATCGGCGAAGGTGCATTCGTCGCGCAGGGCGCGGTGATCCGTGAACGGCTCCGGGTCGGCGATGGCGCGGTGATCGCTGCAGGAGCCATCGTGCTGAAGGATGTCGGCGCTAACGAAATGGTTGCGGGCATTCCTGCCCGGACAATCAGATCGGGCGTGAACGGCAATTAGCGTTGCCGCGATGCAGTCTCCGGCCCGGCGTGGCTGGCGGCAGGCTCCATTTCGGATTTCGATGCGACCATCCGGAGCAAGGCGTCGTATTGCGCGCCCATGCTGTCGAGCGAGAGCGGGCCGTCGACCAGTTTGCGCGCGTTCACCGTGAGTTGTTCCCGCAGCGCCGCATCCGCGTGCAGACGCTGGATAGCCTCGACAAGCGTGGCGGGTTTTTCGGGGTCGAAGCACAGGCACGTGTGCTCCGGCTGCACGAGCGGCGATGGCGTGCGCGGCATCGATATGATTACGGGAAGTCCGGCCATGAATGCCTCCATCATGGCCAGCGGTACCGGCTCGGAGTACGGCGAAATGTAAAGCATCATGTCGTGTTCGGCGTAGGCATTTTGCAATTCCTCCGACGGCACAGGGGGGAGAATTTGGACCACTTCGCCCAACCGCAGCGCCGCGATGCTTTCGACGATCGAGGCCCGATACGCGTCGTCCTGGCCCTTCGCGATGATCGTGAGCGTTGCCCCCGGAACTGCAGCCCGGACCGCCGGCATCGCTTCCACGAAGTGATGCAATCCTTTGCCGCGGCTCATGCGGCCGACGCAAAGCAGGCGCCCACGCGGCATGGGGCGGGCTGTCATGCGGTGATGGCGGTACGCCAAAATAGATGGTCCTGGCGTTCGACGCGTTGAACCCGTGCTGGATGGCTTCTTCTTTCCAGCCTTCGCTGACAAAGACGACGCATCGCATCTGTTCCGGCTTGGCCGGACGGTAGAGAAACGGATGGATATGCCCCTGCAATCGCCAAGCCCAGAATTGTCGCATCAACGACCAGGCCCGCGACAGCTTTAGTTCAAAAGCTGGTTCGAAGCTGCTGACCAGCACCGTTCGAGGGTTCGCGACAAGGGTCAGGGCGCAGACGCCTGGCGTCGCATAGCCGGAAAACAACAGGACTGCATCGGGGCGCGGTGCTGCTTCCAACACCCGCTCCAGAGCCAGCAGGTTGTCGTTGAACTTGCGGATCGTCTTTCGATCGACGAACAGGCTTGGATAGCCTGTGAGAAATCGCGGCAGCCGGATGAACGACCACAGACGGGACCGCAGAAGCAGGTCCAGCAGCGGTGGCCGACGCAATGCTGACGGCTTGTGTAACGCCGCGGGCGCGCTCGCGACCGCTTCGCCGGACGACGATTCGAGTGCCATAACGAGCGGCATGTCGACGACCCAGCCACGCTGTCTTAGCTCGGCGACGACATTGGCTACGGCGATATCCATGCCACCCCTGAGATGCAGAGGTGGCATGGCCGGCGCGATCAGCAGCAGCCGCGGTGACGCCTTACTGGCATCAAGGGCCGATATCGAGTTCTGCAACGAATATCACCGATTTTTTGGTCGTTCTTCCGATGGAAACACTCATGCCCGTCCCCAGGAACGACGCTGCGACAACGGCGAAGCCGCCGATCAATAAAACACCTTTCTAAGCATCGCGAGAATTTACCACCTCACCCGCACAACCCACAAGAGAGCAAAGTCGAGTGCACCGGATACTCCTGTCGCAACGAGGCGGTAGCATGCAGGCTATGCCGCCAGCGCAGCGCGCGGCGATCGATGAGATGCTTGATCCAACCCGGCGCGGAAGGTGTATCCATGAGCGATCCCGATATGCGGGCCGCGCTGGGCGAATGACCCGCTCTGTCGGCGGGTCTGCAGTCGGCAGCGAAGGGGGCGCCTGGAATGCCGATTAATGAATAATGAAATGCCCCATGGGATCGACCAGAATGGCGCTCACGGTGTGGGGATCGTTCGATGTCGCGGCGCCGGATCCGGCCGAATCGATTATCGAACGAAGTGTCTCCGATAGCGCGTCGTTCAGATGCTCGATCGGCGACTCCCGGTTCAAAGCACCCCAGGTTGCTTCCAGCCACGCTTGGCTTTTGGTTTGGAAAAATGAAGCAAAGTCGAAGTTAAAGCCCGCATTCGTGGCGCCCTGGTTGGCCATGAGCGGTGCGGAGCTAATTGATCCAGCGGAAACTCCGATCGTACCATCGCCGCTGAAATCCTGTTGGAATGTGCTTTCGAACGACTTCATTGTTGCGCTGGCTCCGGACACCACCCCGATCGCGTTATTGACATAGTTGCCGTTGCTATCGGTGTTCCAGATCGAATATTCGTCGGCTGCCATGTTCTTCCAGGCAACCTGATATCCGCTTGCCGTCTTCTCCACGCCGATCGGCAGCCATGTGCCGGCTTGACCGGCAGCAAAGGCTGTGCCGCCTTGCTTCAGCAAAGGCCCCGTGCCGCCACCAATGGTGTTGAGATAAAAATTTGCGCCGTCCTGAACCAGGCTCGTTGCTCCGGCGGATTCAATGACGGTCGCTGAAACTGCCCCGGTTCCGATGACGCCGTCGCCGTTGAGATCCTGTTGGAGGCCGCTTTCGAACGATTTCAGAGTCGTGCTGGCTCCGGACACCACCCCGATCGCGTTATTGATGTAGTTGCCGTTGCTATCGGTGTTCCAGACTCGAATATTGGTCGGCTGCCATGTTCTTCCAGGCCACCTGATATCCGCTCACCGTCTTCTCCACGCCGATCGGCAGCCATGTGCCGGCTTGACCGGCAGCAAACGCTGTGCCGCCTTGCTTCAGCAAAGGCCCTGTGCCGCCACCGATGGTGTTGAGATAATAATTTGTGCCGACCTTGACCAGGCTCGTCGAACCGACGGCCTCAACCACGGTTGAGTTTTGCGCAATTCCGATCAGATCGCCGGCGGTCAGGGTGATGTTGCCGACCAGATCGATGGCAAAATCCGCGATCCGGTCGCCGTTGGTGTCGCCCTGCAGCGTCGTGACGCCGAGCGAACTGTTGTAGACGTAATTCAGCGCGCCTGCGGTGCCGTCGAAGGCCGCAGTGCCGAGGAAGCGGAACAGGTCCAGCGCCGCCGTGCCGGAGATTGCGTCGATCGCCGAGATGTCGATGCGATCAACGCCGGAGACGAAGTCGATGATCCGGTCATGCTGGCCACTGCTGGCCGAACTCTCGCCGAAGGCAAACACGAAGTTGTCGGCGGCGCCGCCGCCGGTCATCGTGTCGACGCCGCTGCCGCCGAACAGGCGGTCGATGCCCGCGCCGCCGGTCAGCGTATCGACGCCGGCGCCACCCACGAGCGTACAACCCAGATCGTTGGCAATCAGCGTGTCATTGCCGGTGCCGCCGATTGCCTTTTCGATGACGGCGTTGAGCGCAATGCCGATATTGTTGGTCAGTCCGCCCACCGACGAAAAACTGCCGGCATGAAGGTCGATCCTCTGGGTATTCGAATAGAGCGAGCAGTCCAGGGTATCGCTGCCGCCATTGTCGTAGATCGTCAGCGCCGGTGCCGAGGTGTAGGCGCTGAAACTGAACACCGCGCCGGCGTTGCTGTTGAAGCCGTAAATGGTATCGCCGGTCCGCGTCGTTGTGGCCGCGCCATACATCAAGCCGACCGCGTAGATATCCGCCATCTGCGGCGTGACCACGTAGCGCTCGCTGCTCCCCGAATAATTGTCCTGGGAGAAATATGACATGATCGAATATTGCCAGGTGTCGTTGGCCCAGAGCGCGTTGGTGGAGTACACCGCGCTGCCGTTGTAGGGACCCTGGTGGCCGAGGCCGAGCGCGTGGCCGATCTCGTGGATGTAGGTCTGGTAGGCGTAGCTGTCGATGCCGGTCTTGCCGTCGTTGGCGCCGCCGTCGGTGGTGACCCAGTTGGTGCTGATATTGACCGTCGCGGAGGCCATCGCGCCGGACCCGTACCAGCTGGCGTTGGTGACCGCCTGCATGTTGCCGTTATGCGTGAACGTGATGTTCGCCGCGCCCGTGGTCTCGACAAAATTGATGTTGGCGACGTCGTGCCAGGCGGCCAGCGCCGAACGCGCCAGGAACTGCTCGTCCGCATTCAGGCCGGTGATGTTGTAGGTGATGGTGTTGGACGCCCAATGGTGCGGAAGGGCGGGCGTCGGCGTTTGACCCTGCCAGAAGCCGTTGATCAGGTAATTGGCGAGCGTCGCGATGCTCGCTGCCGGCTGTGGGGCCGCCGTGGTGGCGCTGCCGCCTCCGGCACCGGCAGCCCGCGGGAAGGAGCCGTCGGGACCCCCGTCCGAAAAAATCGCCTTGGCCGTGCCGAGGAAATCGGCGAACAGATTATCGTATTCCGGCGTGCCGGCATCCGTCGGCTGGAACTTCTTGACCATGCTGCTCAATTGACCACCAGTTTCCCGCTATTGGACGCCGTAACCGGCGCGAGAAATCTGCGCAATTCAGCGGCCTAATACCAATACTTTTCCGTTTAGAAAGCTTTACGTCGGAGGTTCGAATACGAGATGCTCGACCTCTTCTCGGCTGACGGAAACCACGGTGTCCAGGGAGGCATTAGCATCCATGGGTACCTGATGCGGCTTACCCGGTACCAAACTCGGGCCGCTTTCCTTGCCCCGGGGAATGCCTCGGTATCGAGGACCTCTTTGGAGTTTTTGTGGCCGCTTGCAGCCGCCACGCAAAAAGACCGCTAACGAAACATGAATGTCCCCGTACTTTTGCGGGGTGGCGACCGAAAAAAGGCCCCGGGACATCATCCCGGGGCCTTCGATTTCGACTTAACTCCGGCAGCGGTCCTATTCCGGCTTGCCGATCGCTACCTTCAGCGTGCCGACGCCGTCGACGCCGCATTCGATCTTGTCGCCGGGGTTGAGTTGCGAGACGCCGGCCGGCGTTCCCGTCATGATGATGTCGCCGGCGGCGAGTTTCACCTGCTGTGAAAGCTGCCAGATGATCTCCGGCACGTTCCAGATCAGTTCGGTGAGATCGCCCTTCTGCGTCTCCTTGCCGTTGACCGTCAGCCAGATCCTGCCCTTGGTGGGATGGCCGATCTTCGAGGCGGGCTGCAGCGCCGAGCACGGCGCGGAATAGTCGAACGACTTTCCGACCTCCCAGGGGCGCTCCTTCTTGCGCGAGGCAATCTGCAGGTCGCGGCGGGTGAGGTCGATGCCGACCGCATAGCCGTAGACATGATCGAGCGCCTTGTCGGCGGGAATGTTGAGGCCGCCGCTCTTCATCGCGACGATCAGTTCGACCTCGTGATGCAGGTCCTTGGTCAGCGGCGGATAGGGGATGGTGGCGCCGTCCGGCACCAGCATGTCGGCGTGCTTGCCGAAGAAGAACGGCGGCGCGCGCTCGTCATTTCCCATCTCGCGGATATGTTCGAGATAGTTGCGGCCGACGCACCAGATGCGGCGAACCGGATAGGCTTTCGAATTCGCCGACAACCGGGAGCGAAGCCTGCGGCGGGGCGGGGATGACGTAGGAAGCAGCGTTCATGAAAGGTCTCGGCGGGTTACGGTTGAGATGCGGGAGCAGCTTTACGCGGTTGCGCTGACCGGCGCCAGACTGGGCTGGCCCGTGTCGCGATGTTGCAGGCGGAAGAACGAGGCGTAACGGCCGCTGCGGCGCAACAGGTCGTCATGCTGCCCGCGCTCGACGATCTCGCCGCCCTCGACCACCAGGATGGCGTCGGCATGCATGATGGTGTGCAGGCGGTGCGCGATCACGATGGTGGTGCGGTTCTGGCAGAGATGCTCGATCGCTTCCTGCACCTGCTTTTCGGATTCGGAGTCGAGCGCCGCGGTCGCCTCGTCGAGCAGGATGATCGGCGCATTCTTGATCAGCGCGCGGGCGACCGCGACGCGCTGGCGCTGCCCGCCCGACAATTGCGTGCCGTGCTCGCCGACCGGCGTGTCGTAGCCGAGCGGAAACGCCATGATGAAGTCATGCGCGCAGGCGGCCTTCGCGGCGGCCACGATTTCATCCTGCGTCGCGCCGGCCTTGCCGAAGGCGATGTTGGCGCCGATGCTGTCGCGGAACAGGTAGACGTCCTGTCCGACATAGGCGGTCTGCTGCCGCAGCGATTGGCGCGACACCGCCGAGATCGCCTGACCATCGATCAGCACGGCGCCGTCGTTGACCTCATAGAGCCGCAGCAACAGCGCCAGCACGGTCGACTTGCCGCCGCCGGAAGGGCCGACCAGCGCGGTTATCTTGCCGGGCTCGGCGATAAAGCTCATGCGATTGAGCACGGGCTCGCCCGTCCGGTAGGCAAAGCCGACGTCGCGGAATTCGATCCGCGACTCCGAAAGTTTCAGCGCCGGCTTGTCGTCATCCCTGTGTTCGCTGGCCGGACTGTCGACGACTTCCAGCAGCATCCGCGCGCCGACCAGCTGGCTGTTCAAATCAATGTTGAGCCGCGCCAGGCGTTTGGCCGGTTCGGTCGCCATCAGGAAGGCGGTCATGAAGGAAAAGAACTGGCCGGGCGTTGCGCCGAGCGCGACCACGCTGTAGCCGCCGTACAGCAGGCAGCCGGCGACCGCGAAGCCGCCGAGCATCTCCATCATGGGGTTCGAGCGGTTGGAGACCCGCGCCATCTTGTTGGCGTTGTGCTCGACGACGGCGATGTTCTCGTCGATGCGCCGCTGCATGGTCTCTTCCAGCGTGAACGCCTTCACCGTGCGGATGCCCTGCAGCGATTCCTGCATGGTCTCCAGGATGTCGGCGGTGCCGGTGAACTGATTGTAGGCGAGACCCTTGATCCGCTTCACCAGCTTGCGCAGCATCAGCATCGCCGGCGGCATCACCACAAGGCCCACCAGCGACAACAGCGGATCCTGCACCACCATCACGCCGATCAGGGAGATCAGCAGCAGCAAGTCGCGTCCGATCGCGTTGATCAGGAGCGTCAGCACGTCGGTGATGGATTTTGCGCCGGCCGTCAGGCGCGCCAGGAACTCGGACGAATGCCGTTCGGAAAAGAAGCCGATGCTCTCGCTCATCAGCTTGGCAAACAGCCGCCGCTGGTTGTTGGCGAGGATGGCGTTGCTGATCTTTGCCAGGATCACTGTCTGGCCGTAGGTGGCGAAACCCTTGATCGCCAGCAGGATGACCACGACGCCGGACAGCATGGCGATGCCGGCCACGTTCTTGTCGACATAGGCCTGATTGATCACCTGGCCGAGCACGTAGGCGGACCCCGCAGTCGCGGCCGCAGCCACCGCCATCAGCGCGAACGCCAGCAAATAGCGGCGCCAATAGGCGAGCCCCTGTTCGGCGACCAGGCGGCGAATCAGGATGGCCGCGCCATAGGGGTCGTCGGTTATCTTCCTGGGAAGTTTGGTCATCCGCGTTCCATCGACGGCGCGGGCGATAGTATCCGCGCGTCAGGCCTTAAGCGAATGCCTGCTTGCCTGTGAAGCGAAGGTTTTTCAAGCCCAATTAAAGGCTTGCGGGATAAGAGATTTCAGGCCGATTGCGCCTGTTCCGCAAGGCCGCCGCGTTCGCGGAACAGTTTCTCTTCCCAGGCCAGCGCATGAGCGGCGATGGTTTCGAGATCGTCGTATTTCGGCGTCCAGTCGAGCAGACTGCGGATGCGGCTGGTGTCGGCCACCATGGTCATGATGTCGCCGGGCCGGCGCGGGGCAAATTGAACCGCGATGTTGCGCATCGAGATGCGCTTCACGGCCTCGATCGTCTCCAGCACCGAATAGCCGCGGCCGTAGCCGCAGTTCAGCGTCACCGAGTTGCCGCCGCCGCGCAAATAGGACAGCGCCGCGCGGTGCGCCTGCGCGAGATCGCTGACATGGATGAAATCGCGGATGCAGCTTCCATCCGGCGTCGGATAGTCGGTGCCGAATACGTCGATCTTGGCGCGCTGGCCGGTGGCGGCCTCCACCGCGATCTTCAGGAGATGCGTGGCGCCGACGGTCGCCAACCCGACGCGCGCCTGCGGGTCGGCGCCGGCGACGTTGAAGTAGCGCAGCACGACATAGTTCATGCCATGCGCGGAGGCGACATCGTGCAGCATGATCTCGGTCATCAGTTTTGACGAGCCGTAAGGCGACATCGGCCGCGTCGGTGCGGTCTCCGGCACCGGCACCTGGTCGGGATTGCCGTAGACCGCGGCGGTCGAAGAGAAGATGAAGCGGTTGACGCCGCCCTTGACCGCCGCCCTGAGCAGGCTTTGCGTCGTCATGGTGTTGTTGCGGTAATAGCCGAGCGGGTCGCGCATCGAATCCGGCACCACCACGGAGCCGGCAAAGTGGATGATGCTTTCGACCTTGTGCTGCGCGATCACGCCCTCGACGAGGTTCTCGTCGCCGGCGTCGCCGATGAACAGCGGCACGCCCTCGGGCAGCATTGCGGAGAAGCCGGTGGAGAGATTGTCGATCACGACCACGCTTTCGCCGGCTTCCGCCAGCGCCAGAACCATGTGGCTGCCGATATAGCCGGCGCCCCCGGTGACGAGCACGGTCATGAGCTTTGCCTCTCCTTGTTCTGCGAGGGGCAATGCTAGCCTTGATGCGGTGAAGAGGGGGTTTCGCGGCAGGTGAACTGGTCACTATGCTTAATGTTGCGTATAGCAGGGACGCGAAACGGAGCCCGTTGTGCCGATCGAGAACAATCTTGCCGCCGATCTGCAACTGATCGTGCCGAACCTGCACCGGCGTTATTCCGGCGTCACCGCCACCAGCCGCGCGGTATCGCCGAGGCTGGCAAAAATGTTTCGCGCGGCGTGGCTTGGCACCGACAAGCCCGACGGCATCGCGGGGATGCGTTTTGCCGATCTCCTGAAGCTTTGGCGCCGCCGCGAACCGTTGATCTGGCACGCGCGGCGCAACGACGAGATGATCGCGGGCGTGCTGCTGCGCGCGCTGGGCTGGCCGCTGAAACTGCTGTTCACCTCCGCCGCGCAGCGTCATCACAGCTGGCTGACGCGCTGGCTGATCCGGCGGATGGACGCGATCATCGCGACGTCAGACATTTCGGCGTCATTCCTCAAGCGGGAGGCGACCGTCATCATGCATGGCGTCGATACCGACCTCTACGCGCCGCCGGCCGATCGTGCGGCGGCGTTTGGGAGGCGGGATTGCCGGGGCGTTACGCCGTCGGCTGCTTCGGCCGCGTGCGCGCGCAAAAGGGCAGCGACGTCTTTGTTGAGGCGATGTGCCGGCTGCTGCCGCGCTATCCCGATTTCACCGCCGTGATGGTCGGCGCCATCGTGCCCGAGCAGCAGGGCTTTGCTGACGGCCTGAAGAAGCGCATCGAGGCCGCCGGCCTGCAATCGCGCATCGTCATCACGGGCGAGCTTCCGATCGAGGAAGTGCAGCGCTGGTACCGGCGGCTGACGATCTACGCCTTCACCTCGCGCAACGAGGGTTTTGGACTGACGCTGATCGAGGCGATGGCGGCAGGTTCCGCGCTGGTAGCTTCGCGCGCGGGCGCGGCTGAACTCGTGGTCGAGGATGGCGTCACCGGGGTGTTGACGCCGCCAGGCGATGTCGATGCGCTGGTCGCGGCGCTTGAGCCGCTGATGCGCGATCCCTTGGCGGCCGCGGCAATGGGGGAGCGGGCGAGGGCGCGGGTGCTCGAAAAATTCAGCCTCGATGCCGAGGCGGAGCAAATCGCAAAAGTCTACCGCACGCTGGTCTGAGCCAGCACATCGGCGACGAATGCATCGAGGTCGCCGCCGGCGAACAGGAATCCCGGTAGCCCCGCCGCCTGTGCGGCCTCGATGTCGGTCTCGCGGTCGCCGATGACAAAACTTCCCGCAGGGCGCACCGGCCAGTGCGCCATCAGGTCATGAATCATGCCGGGTGCCGGTTTGCGCCAGTGATGGTCTTCGAGATAGCCCGCGACCGTTCCGTCCGGATGATGCGGGCAATATCTGACGTCGTCGACAACAGCGCCCTGCAACGCAAGCTCGGCGCGCATCCAGTCATGCAGCGTGTTGAGCTCGGCCTCGGTGAAAAAACCGCGCGCGACGCCGGACTGGTTGGTGAAGAAGAAAACGAAATAGCCGGCGTCGTTGAGCCTTTTGACCGCCTTCGCCGCATTGGGCATCCAGCGAATCCGCTCCCGCGTGCCCATATAGCCGTCGTCATGGTTGACGACGCCGTCGCGGTCGAGAAACGCCGCCGGCCGCAGGATGGCGCCGCTCATTTTTGCGGTGTCCCGCCCATCATCGCCTGTTCGATTTCATCGCAAATGCCGTGGGCGACGGCGAGATGGATTTGCTGGATCACCGGTGTGTCGTCGCAAGGCGCGATCAGCAGATGATCGCAGGAGGCGCCCATCGCCTCGCCTTTGGTCCCGGTGAAGCCGATGGTGACGAGCCCCAGCCCGCGCGCCTTGCGCAGCGCGGCGATGATGTTCGGAGACCGGCCGGAGGTGGAGAGTGCCAGCAGCACGTCGCCGCGCTGGCCGAGCCCTTCGACCTGCCGGGCAAATACCTGCTCAAAGCCGTAGTCATTGGTGATCGCGGTCAGTGCGGACGTATCCGTGGTCAGCGCGATCGCCGCGTAGCCCGGCCGGTCCTTCTTGTAGCGGCCGACGATTTCGGCGGCGATATGCTGGGCGTCCGCCGCACTGCCGCCATTGCCGATGATCAGCAGCTTTTTTTCTGCGCGCAGCGCGGCGATGATGACCGCAGCGATCCTGCCCGCTGTCGCCAGCATCGCCGCGTCGCCATTGGCGCGCTCAAGCGCGGCGAGCGATAGTTTGAGATGAGCTGCGATCAGTTCCTGGCTCAATGGGTACACTCAATTCTGCGGATCGGTTCTTGGTAGTGAGCGCGCGCCGGCTCTGCAAGCGCGCAAAATAGTTAATGGGCGCCGGCTTCGATCAGCACCCGCTGCGCGGTTTCCACCACATCGAGCGCGGGGATATCGCGCATGCAGCGGTGGTCGTTCATGGTGCAGACCGGGCGGTGGCAGGGCTGGCACGGTACATTCGTTTTGGTTTGCACGGTGGCGGCCAGCCCGTTCAGCGGCGCCCAGTGATAGGGGCTGGTCGGGCCAAAGATGCCCATGGTCGGCGTGCCGATCGCGGCCGCGATATGCATCAGGCCGGAGTCATTGGAAATCGCGACGCTGGCGGCTGCCATCGCCAAAATGCCGTTGCGCAGATCGGTGCCGGTGAGGTCGCGGACGCGCGGCCCGCCGGCTGCGGCGATTTCCTGTGCCAATGCCTTTTCGCCGGGACCGCCGATGACCCAGACATCGAGGCCCCGCTCGGCCAGCAGCCGGGCGGCTTCCGGGTAATACGTCCAGCGTTTTGACGACCCGACCGATCCCGGCCCCAGCGCAACCGCCGGCCCAGCGCCGAGCCCGTTGGCCTGCCGCCAGCGGTTAGCCTCCTCAGTGGGAACCCGGAGCTGCGGCACCGGCCATTCCGGCGGGAGGGGAGCCCCGTCCGGCAGGGCGAGTGCGGCGTTCTTGTCGATGAAGCGGGGCAGGGCCTTTTCATTCCAGCGCATCCGGTTGATCAGCCCGAACCGGACCTCGCCAAAAAAGCCCACCCGTTCCGGGATCCCGGCCAAAGCGGGGGCAATTGCCGACTTCCAGGTGCGTGGCAGCACCAGTGCGGTGCCGTAGCCGCGCCCGCGCAGGTCCGCGGCCAAGGCCCTCTGCTTGGCCACCGCGAGCCGGCCGCGGGGCAGGTCCACGACGATCTTGGCGCGGACGCCGGGCATGTAATCGACCAGCGGCGCGCATAGCGAGGTCGCCAGCAGGTCGACCGGCCGGTTCGGCCAGCGCTGGTTGAGCACCCGCACCACCGTATGTCCGCGCACGAAGTCACCGATCCACATGTAGGGGACGATGAGGATCGGGCGAGTATCGGCCGGATCGGGATTAATTGAATATTGGTTCATTATTTAACGGGCGCTGTTTTCGGCCTTGTCGGTAGCGGCTCCCCGCCACGAGGTAAAGCTGCTCCCAAGCGGGTTCCGCTCTTCACCACGCCCGATAACCCAAGTTGCCTGCCGGCGGGACCTGAGGCAAAGCTGGCGCCGCAATGACAGGGCAGGGATTGGCATGTTGCTGGTAACCGGCGGCGCCGGCTTTATCGGATCGAACGTCGTGGCCGCGTTGAACGATGCCGGCCGCTCCGACGTGGTGGTCTGCGACCTGCTCGGCCGCGACGGCAAATGGCGCAATCTCGCCAAGCGCCAGCTGATGGACATCGTTCCACCGGATAAGTTCGCGGACTGGCTGAAGGGGCGCAAGCTCGACGCCGTCATCCATCTCGGCGCGATTTCGGAGACCACGGCCACCGATGGCGATCTCGTCATCGAGACCAATTTCCGTTTCTCGCTGCGGCTGCTCGACTGGTGCACCGACAATCCGACGCCGTTAATCTATGCCTCCTCGGCCGCGACCTATGGCGACGGCGCGCAGGGCTTTCGCGACGACCCGTCGCTGCCGGCGCTGAAAGAGTTGCGGCCGATGAATCTCTACGGCTGGAGCAAGCATCTGTTCGACCTGGCGGTGGCCGAACGCGTTACGCGCCGCGAAAAGCTGCCGCCGCAATGGGCAGGCCTGAAATTCTTCAACGTGTTCGGGCCCAACGAGTATCACAAGGGCACCATGATGAGCGTGCTGGCCCGGCGCTTCGACGACATCAGAGCGGGCCGGCCGGTGCAATTGTTCAAGTCGCACCGCGAGGGGATTGCCGACGGCGACCAGCGCCGCGACTTCATCTATGTCGACGACGTCGTGCGGGTGATGATGTGGCTGCTGGCGACGCCTTCGGTATCGGGCCTGTTCAATGTCGGAACCGGAACCGCGCGCAGTTTCAAGGATATGATGCTGGCTGCCTATGCCGCACTCGGCGCTGCGCCCAACATCCACTATATCGACATGCCCGAACAGATTCGCGGCAGCTATCAGTATTTCACCCAGAGCGAAGTCGATCGGCTGCACGGGGCCGGCTACAATGGCGGCTTCACGGCGCTTGAGGATGCGGTCGATCTTTACGTGAAGGCTTTCCTCGATCGCGACGACCGGTTCCGCTGAGCGGCGCAAAAGACAACGAGTCCAGATGTTCGATTTCGATTCCCTGTCGCACGCGATTTCCCGCCAGACCGTGCTCTGCGTCGGCGATCTCATGCTCGACGAATTCGTCTATGGCGAGGTGTCGCGGATTTCGCCGGAAGCGCCGGCGCCCGTGATCGCGGTCCAGCGCAGCGAGACCAATATCGGCGGCGCCGGCAATGTCGCGCGCAATATCGCTTCGCTCGGCGGGCGCTGTATCTTCGTCGGCCTGATCGGCGAGGACGAGGTTGGTGTGAAGCTCGCCGTCACGCTGGCGCAGGAGCCGGGCATAGAGAGTGTGCTGGTGCACGATCCCGCGCGGCCGACCACCCGCAAGGTGCGCTTCGTCTCCGAGCATTTTTCCACGCACATGTTGCGCGCGGACTGGGAACTGGCGCAGCCGGCGTCGGCGGATATCGAGCAGAAGCTGATCGACACCGCCCTGCCGCAAATCGCGCGCGCCGACATCGTGCTGCTGTCGGACTACGCCAAGGGCGTGCTTACCGCGCGCGTGATCCGCAATGTCATCGACGCGGCAAAAAAGCTCGGCAAGCGCGTCATCGTCGATCCCAAGAGCGCCAATTTCGCCATCTATCGCGGCGCGACCTTGCTGACGCCGAACCGCAAGGAGTTCGCCGAAGCGACGCGCAGCCGCGCCGACAGCGACAAGAGCATTGCGCAAGCGGCCCAGGATGCGATGGTTCTCGCCGACTGCGAAGCCATGCTGGTGACCCAGAGCGAGCACGGCATGACGCTGGTCACGCGCACGGGCGAGGCGATCCACGTTCCGGCATTGCCGGTCAAGGTGCGCGACGTCACCGGTGCGGGCGACACGGTGGTAGCCGCGCTGGCGCTGGCGCTGGCCGCGGACGCCGATTGGGAGACCGCGCTGCGGACCGCGAATGCCGCAGCTGCCGTTGCCGTGAGCAAGACCGGTACGGCGACCGTCACGCCGGCGGAACTGCGGCGAAGAATCCTTCCCACCGCCTCGCTGGCAGCCGAACAAAAGATCGTCGCCGCCGGCGGCGATCTCGAAACGCATCTTTCGGAATGGCGCAAGCAGGACCTGCGTGTCGGCTTCACCAATGGCTGCTTCGACATTCTGCATCCCGGCCACGTCAAGGTGCTGACGGCGGCACGCGGCGCCTGCGACCGGCTGATCGTCGGCCTCAACAGCGACGCCTCGGTGCGGCGGCTGAAGGGTGAGGGGCGTCCCGTTCAGGATGAGCAGGCGCGCGCGGAGGTGCTGGCGGCCCTGGAGGCGGTCGATCTCGTCGTCATCTTCGAGGAAGACACGCCGATCGAACTGATCGCGCGGGTCAAGCCGAGCGTGCTGGTGAAGGGCGGCGACTATACCCGCGAGCAGGTCGTCGGCCATGAGATCGTCGAGGCCAATGGCGGTGAAGTGCTGCTGGTCGATATCCTCGAGGGCTTCAGCACGACCTCGCTGGTGCAGCGCGCCCGCGAGGGCAAGGCATGACTGCCGCTGCTTCACCTGTCTTGCCGGTGATGCAGTTCTGGCGATGGGTGCGCAATCCCGCATTCTGGATGACGGTGGCCGACATTTTTGCGGTGCTGACGGCGTTGGCGCTGCCCTGGTCCACGTCGCTGGTTTCGATCCTGATGCTTTGCTGGCTCGGGTCAGCGGCGCTGATGATCGATTACGGGATTTACTCCCGGTCGCTGAAGCGGCCGATTTGCCTTCTTCCGATTGCCCTGTTTGGGCTGGCGGTGGTCGGCATGCTGTGGTCCGGCGCGTCGTGGAACGAACGGCTGCACGCGCTCGGCCCTTTCGTCAAGCTTCTGGCGCTGCCGGGGTTATTCTATCATTTCGAGCGTTCGGCGCGCGGCAAGTGGGTGTTCATCGCCTTCCTGATGTCGTGCACGGTCATGGCGGCAATGTCATGGATGGTCGCGTTCTATCCGGATTTATCCCTCAAGCCCCTGGCTGAGCGGACCTGCGGCATCTTCATCAAGAATTACATCGATCAAGGCCAGGAATTTTCGCTTTGCGCGGTAGCGCTTGCCTATCCCGTGATGACGCTCCTGAAGGAGCGCAGATGGTTGCTGGCGGGTCTGCTGGCGGCGGTCTCCCTGATCTTCATTGTCAACATGGTCTTTGTCATCGCGTCGCGAACCGCGCTGGCGACAATGCCGTTGATGCTCGCGGTATTTGCGTTCCGCTACCTGCAATGGCGCGAGATCGTTGCGCTGGGGATCGTTGTTGTGGTCGCCGCTCTGGCCTGGGCCGTGACGCCCCGCATGTGCCGGACGGTTGAAACGCTCTCGCGTGACCTCCAACTCTACCAGGAACGCAACATTCCAACGTCGGCCGGACTGCGGCTGGAGTACTGGAAGAAGTCGCTGCAGTTTATCGGGGAGGCGCCGCTTGCCGGACACGGCACGGGCACAATCCGCGGGCTGTTTCAGAAGGCTGCGACCGGTCATGAGCGCGATGCCACCAAGGATGTCGTTGCCAACCCGCATAACCAGACATTCGGCGTTGCCATCCAGTGGGGCGTGATCGGAGTGGTCGTGCTGTACGCCATGTGGCTCTCGCATCTGCTGCTGTTCCTCCCTGGCAGGGGTCTTGTGGCCTGGATAGGGCTTCTAACTGTGGTGCAGAACGTCCTTTCCTCGCTGTTCAATTCGCACGTGGTCGATTTTCACGCGGGGTGGATGTATGTGCTCGGCGTCGGGATTGCCGGCGGCATGGTATTGAGGGACGGGGCCGGCAAGACGGCAAAGCAACCGGTTGAACCCTGATGGCGATGAGTGAACCAGCCGGGAAAAGACCATCGATCGGCTCGACGGTTTCCTTCATGCTTTCGGCCTGGCGCGATCCGGCCGCGCGCATTCTGAATCTGGACCTGCTCGCCGTTCTCATCGCGCTGTTGCTGCCGTGGACGACGTCCGGCGTTGCCATCGTGGCAGTGATCTGGGTTGTCGCGCTGGCTCCGGCCCTCGATCCGCGGGCATTTGTTCGCTTGTTGCGGCATCCGATTTGTTATCTGCCCGTTGCGCTGTTTGCGCTCGCGCTGTTCGGAACCCTGTGGTCGGACGCGGAATGGGAGGCGCGGACTTACGCCCTCACTCCCACGGCAAAGCTGTTGATGCTGCCGCTGCTCTTCTATCATTTCAAGCGATCGACCCGGGGCATTTGGGTGTTCGTCGCTTTTCTGGTGTCCTGCACGCTGTTGCTGGCGCTGTCCTGGGTCGTCGCATTTTTTCCCGGTCTCGCCCTCAAGCCGGAGGCGCAATTTGGCGTTCCGGTGAAGAACTATATCGACCAGAGCCAGTCGTTCGCGCTTTGCGCGGTGGCGCTTGCCTATCCCGTCATAACGCTTCTGCGAAGCGGCAGGAAACGGACGGCGCTGGCGCTGGCTGCCATCGCGTTGCTGTTCGTCGTCAATATGATCTTCATAGCCGTTTCGCGCACGGCGCTGGTCACGATCCCGATCATGCTCGCGGTGTTCGCGCTGCTGCATCTGAAGTGGCGGGCCAATCTCGCCATCTTCGTGGCGGCGATTGTCCTGGCGGGACTGGCGTGGGTGAGCTCACCGAGGCTGCAATTGACGACCGGGACATTCCTCAGGGATTACCAGCTCTACAAGCTGCAGGACGAGCCGACCTCGATCGGGATGCGGCTCGAATTCCTGAAGAAGGCGTGGCGATTCTTCGCCGAGGCGCCGGTCATCGGGCACGGCACCGGTTCGACGCGCGGACTGTTCGAGAAGGCGTCCAGCGGTCACATCGGGGATCAATATGCTGTCGGTGACAAGATTTTCGCCAGCGCGCAGGTCGTCGGAAATCCGCACAATCAGACACTCAATGTCGCCGTGCAGTGGGGCATTGCCGGTGTCATTCTGCTGTATGCGATGTGGCTGTATCATCTGCTGCTGTTTCGTGGCGAGGATCTGATGGCCTGGATCGGCCTCATGGTCGTGGTGCAGAATTTCTTCACCTCGCTGTTCAATTCGCATCTATTCGATTTCCATGAGGGCTGGATGTATGTGCTGGGCGTCGGCGTTGCCGGCGGCGCGGTGCTGGGCGCCCGGCTGCGCGAGGCCGCAGCGGTGCCGGAAGGCGTTGCAAGGTCATGAGCGCTGGCATGGGCGGACGAGATGGGCTATCAGCGGCCTCGCGGCGGCAGGGCCCGGAATGGTTTGTTAGGTCGGCGGCATGATGGGTTTCAGGAATCTGACGTTGCGCAACGTGCTGATTGCGACGCATGACGCGCTCGCGACCATGGCAGCGCTGTTCGTCAGCCTCTATCTGCGCTTCGAGGGCGATCTGTTCTGGGATCGCGTGCCGCTGTTTCTGGGCATTCTGCCGTATTTCATCATCTTCAGCATAGCGGTCTGCTATCTCTTCAAACTGACCACCACGAAGTGGCGCTTCATTTCGCTGCCGGATGCGCTGAACATCGTGCGCGTCGCCAGCGTCCTGACGGTGACGCTCATCGTGCTGGACTACTTTGCCATTTTCGTCGCGCCGAATTTCAGCGGCCCGGTCTATGTTGGCCGGATCACCATCGTGCTGTTTTTCTTTCTCGAGGTATTTTTCCTTGCCGCGCCGCGTTTTGCCTACCGCTATTTCCGCTACACGCGGGTACGCCGCCATGCCCGCAGCGAAGGCGCGTCGCCGGCGCTCTTGATCGGCCGGGCCGCCGATGCCGAAATCCTGCTGCGCGGCATCGAGAGCGGCGCGGTCAAGCAGCTTTGGCCGGTCGGCGTATTGTCGCCGTCGGCGGCCGATCGCGGCCAGACCATCCGCAACATTCCGGTGCTCGGCGGCATCGACGATGTCGAGGACGTGATCCGCGATTATGAGCGGCGCGGCAAGCCGATCACGCGCGTGGTGATGACGCCGTCGGCCTTCGACCCCGAGGCACGGCCCGAAGCCGTCCTGATGCGCGCAAAGCGCCTCGGCCTGATCGTCAGCCGCCTGCCGTCGCTGGAGAGCGGCGACGCGCCGCGCCTGACCGCGGTCGCGGTCGAGGACCTGTTGCTGCGCCCGACCGAGAAGATCGATTACGCGCGCCTGGAAGCGCTGGTGAAAAACAAATCGGTCATCGTCACCGGCGGCGGCGGTTCGATCGGTTCGGAAATCTGCGACCGCATCGCGACCTTCGGCGCCGCGCGGCTCTTGGTGATCGAGAATTCGGAACCGGCGCTGTACGCCGTTACCGAGGCGCTGGCGGCGCATGACACCGGCGCCGCGATCGAGGGCCGGATCGCCGATATCCGCGACCGCGAGCGCATCAAGCGGCTGATGAGCGATTTCAAGCCCGATATCGTGTTTCATGCCGCGGCGCTGAAACACGTGCCGATCCTCGAGCGCGACTGGAGCGAGGGGGTCAAGACCAATATCTTCGGCTCGGTCAACGTGGCCGACGCCGCGCTCGCCGCCGGTGCCGGGGCGATGGTGATGATTTCGACCGACAAGGCGATCGAGCCGGTGTCGATGCTCGGCCTGACCAAGCGCTTTGCCGAAATGTACTGCCAGGCGCTCGATCGCGATCTGGCCGCGCAGGCCGGCGGCAAGCCGCCGATGCGCCTGATCTCGGTCCGCTTCGGCAATGTGCTGGCCTCGAACGGTTCGGTGGTGCCGAAATTCAAGGCACAGATCGAGGCGGGCGGGCCGGTGACGGTGACCCACCCCGACATGGTCAGGTACTTCATGACCATCCGCGAGGCCTGCGACCTCGTGATCACGGCGGCGGCGCACGCGCTGACGCCGGTGCGTCCTGATGTTTCGGTCTATGTGCTCAACATGGGCCAGCCGGTCAAAATCGTCGATCTGGCCGAGCGCATCATCCGCCTGTCCGGCCTCGAGCCCGGCCTCGATATCGAGGTGGTGTTCACCGGCATGCGGCCCGGCGAGCGGCTCAACGAAATCCTGTTCGCCACCGAGGAGCCGACGGTCGAGATCGGGGTTGCCGGCATCATGGCGGCCAAGCCGAACGAGCCGCCGATGGCGACCTTGCGCAAATGGCTGGCGGCGCTCGAAGAGGCGATTGCAAAGGACGACCGCGCCACCATCAAGGCCGTGCTGAAGGATGCGGTTCCGGAGTTCGGCGGTTCCGTACCGGTGGAAGAGGCGGCCCCCAATATCCGGCTGCTGAAATCCTGATCACCGGATCTGAAAGATCCGCCGCAGGAAGCGCAGGAAAAACGCCGCGTCGATGACGGGCGCATTCAAATGCTCCCGCCGCGAGCGCAGGCATTCCAGGTTGCCGCGGATGGTGACGCCGAGGCCTCTGGTAGAGATGCCGCCCATCTGGAAGTCCGCGATCACGCGCGGGACATAGCGCGCCCGGAAATCGTTCAGCGCTAGCGCCCGCAGCATGTAGTCGTAGTCTGCGGTGGTGACGTAGCTCAGATCGTAGTCGCCGACCTTTTGCGCCACTTCCTTGCGCATGTAGAAGGTGGGATGCGGCGGCACCCAGCCGAGCTGAAACGAGTAGCGGTGGAACGTTCCGCCACGCCACAGCCGCGCCAGCCGCTTGGTGCGGTGATCCGTCACCATGTTGAGGTCGCCATAGACGATGTCGGCATCCGCAAGGCCGGCGGCGATGTCGGCGAGCACAGTTGCATCGTGGAAGGTATCATCGGAGTTCAGGAAGCCGATGGCGTCGCCCTGGAACAGGTGAAAGCCCTTGTTCATGGCGTCGTAAACGCCCTTGTCCGGCTCGGAGAAGACGCGGATTGCCTCGGAGCCGAAGAATTCGACTACTCTGAGCGTCCCGTCGCGGGACGCGCCGTCGATCACCAGCATCTCCTTTTCGGGATGGCTCTGCTTGAGAAAGGATTCGATAGTGAAGCCGATCGTCGCTTCGGAGTTAAAGCTCGCAGTGACGACGCTGATCTTCATTTTCCAAATGGTCTTCGGTGCGGAAGGCTTACGATCTCAATGCGGCAATTTCTCCTCGGGCACCCCGATCGGTGCGGATCCCTTCGCGGCTTTCTCCGCGCTGAAGATCCATACCAGCCCGCCGAACGCGCCGACAATAAACGAAACCGCGCCAAACAACAGCGAGACGTTGACCCCTTCGCTGCTGATCAGCCCGGCATAGCCGAAGGCGAGACCCATGGTGGCTTCGCGCACGCCCCAGCCGGCGATCGAGATCGGCATCATCGTGATCAGCATCACCGGCGGGATGAGCTGGAACACCTGCTCGAACAGCACAGGTGCAGCGATCGAGCGCACCACGCACCAGGCGATGACGACGGCGAGCAGATGGACCAGAAACGACAATGCGGCGACTTTCGGGCCGCGCCGGCGGCTGAAGATGATGCGGTTGGCGATCACGGAGCAGGCGTGAATGTGATGCGTCGCCCACCAGCGTTTCAGCCACGGCCATTGCAGGCGGCCGAGGATCAGAAATCCCAGCCCGCCGGCAAGTGCCGCGAAATCGACCAGCAACAGCGCCGAGCGGCCGTTCGGGTCGGCGATCAGCTGATAGCTCCAGGGCAGACTCGCCACGATCACGATCGCCAGCGCGATCAGGCCGATCGCCCGGTCGACGAAGATCGAATAGGTCGCCGCGCGCCAGCCGGCGCCGCCGCGCGCCACCAGCCACAGCCGCACCGCGTCGCCGCCGATCGAGGACGGCAGGGTCTGGTTGAAGAACGCCCCGATCAGGTTGAACCGCGTCGCCTGCGTGATGCCAAGCGGCGCACCGCACTCCGCGCTGACGATGCGCCAGCGCAGCACGCCGACGAAGATCTGCAGGAAGGTTGCCGCGATCGCCAGCCCAATCCAGCCGAAGCTCGCCACGTTGAAGCGCGAGGCGAGCTCATGGAAATCGACCTTGCGCAGCGCCAGATAGAGCAGCGCCGCGGAGACGAGTACCTTGAGCGATAAAAGCAGAATCCGGCGCATCGTCCGAGTTTCGATTGTCCGAGAGAGATTAGCCCAAAACGCAGCCCCGGGGCTTGCGCACCGGATTTTGCCCGCCTTGGTATGGTTTTAGGGCGGTTATGGCAATAGCCGGTTGACGGGGTATTGCGGCACCCGCAGGCTGACGGGTAAAGAGGCCCCGGAACGGGCGACAGCGGAATTTTCGAGGAGCCGATGGACAGGCGAATTATCCCACTGATCATGTGCGGCGGCGCCGGAACGCGGCTCTGGCCGGCCTCGCGTGAGGTTCGCCCAAAACAGTTTCTGCCGTTGTTCGGAACGCGTTCGACATTTCAGGAGACGCTGTCGCGCGTGTCCGACGCCGCCCTGTTCGAGCGGCCGATCGTGATCACCAATGCCGCCTATCGCTTCATGGTGCTGGAGCAACTGGCCGAAATCGGCATCGAGGCCGATATCCTGCTCGAGCCGATGCGGCGCGATTCCGGGCCGGCCATTGCCGCCGGCGCCGCCTTTGCGCAAACGCGCGAGCGCGAGGCCGTGGTGCTGGCCTTGGCGGCCGATCATGTCGTGCGCGACACCGCAGCCTTCATTGCCGCCTGCCGTGAGGGGCTGGTCGCCGCCGATGCCGGCAATATCGTGACCTTCGGCGTGAAGCCGGAGCGCGCCGCCACCGAATACGGCTACATCAATCCCGGCAAGACGATCGCAGGCGAAGTCCGCGCGGTCGAAAAATTCGTCGAAAAACCCGATCCGGCGACGGCGGCGAACTATGTCAAGTCAGGGCTATCTCTGGAACAGCGGCAACTTCATGTTCCGCGCCGGCGTCCTGCTCGACGAATACGGCAACGTCGACGGCGACAGCGTGGCGGCGGTCGGCGAAGCCGTCACCAAGGCCGGGCGCGATCTCGGTTTTGTGACGCTTGATCCCGAAGCCTTCGCAAAGGCCAAGGCGATATCGATCGACTATGCGGTGATGGAAAAGACCTCGCGGGCCGCGGTGGTGCCGGTTTCGTGCGGCTGGTCCGATGTCGGCTCCTGGCATGCGGTGTGGGAGCTTTCCGACAAGGACGGCGAGGGCAACGCGGCGCAGGGCGCCGCCGTGTTCGAGGATTTGCGCAACTGCAATGTTTCGACCGACCGCGCGCTGGTCGCGCTGGAAGGGGTCGACGATCTCGTCGTGGTGGCGACACAGGACGCGGTGCTGGTGTCGCGGCAGAAGGACGCCAACGGGTTGAAGCGCCTGGTCGCCAAACTGAAGACGGTCGCGCCGCAAGTCACGGAAGAGCACATCAAGGTGCACCGGCCCTGGGGTTCCTACCAGTCGGTCGACAATGGCGAGCGCCACCAGGTCAAGCGCATCATCGTCAAGCCCGGCGGACGGCTCTCGCTGCAGAAGCATCATCACCGCTCCGAGCACTGGATCGTGGTCCGCGGCGCCGCGCGCGTCACCGTCAATGAACTGGTCAAGACCGTTCACGAGAATGAATTGATCTATATCCCGATCGGCGCGGTGCACCGGCTGGAAAACCCCGGCAAGATCCTGCTGGAGCTGATCGAGGTGCAGACCGGCAGCTATTTCGGCGAGGACGACATCATCCGCATCGAGGATGATTACCGGCGGACATGAGCGAGGTAGCCGGGAGCTAATCCATCCGAACGACAAGCGCCAAGCTGGTTGCACTGCCGCCGTTTTTGGTCGGCCATGGCAGTTCCCCGAGCGGCAGAAATTTCAGCGGGGCTCGGCTCTCCAACGATGCGGGCTGCGGCGGTAGCAGGACCTTCAATCACGTTTCCGTCCGGCGTGAGCGGCCGCAGGTCGGATAGAAGTCATGGAGCAGGATGAACCCGCCGGGATTCAGCAATCCAAGCGCGGCGCTGACCTCACGGTAGACGGCAAGCGCCGAATGGTCGCCGTCCAGAAAAATAAAGTCGTAGCGTTCGCGCGAGGCGAGGGCTTCGGAGGCGGACCTGGTCAGGAACGTGACGGTATCCCCGAGTCCCGATCGGGAAAGGATGGTTGCAGGCGCCGCCTTCAGCCCGTGCGACCGCCATGGCGCATCGGGCGCGTTGACGTCGACGATATCGACCGTCGTCAGACGGCCGGAAAAATGATGCAAGGCGCTTGCGAGATAGACAGTCGATGCGCCGACATGGGTGCCGATTTCCAGAACCTTGCTCGGCTTGAACCGGGCGGCAAGATGATAGAGGGCGCGTCGATCGCCGGGATTGATGCCTCCCGGGATTTCGCCGACCTCGTACAGGCCCGCGATCCTTTCCTGGTCCCTGGCAAATGCCGCAGCGATCGAAGGGTCGGTCATGGCTGACCGGATGCCCTCGTCCGAAAACGCTCCCAGCGCAGGCAGCGTCGAATGCCAGCCGCGGCTGAAGCCGCCAGCTTCTGGCGTCGAGATAATCGCGTATCGGCTGCTTGAGCGCGACCGGGATCAGCTTTTTGATTGAAGATGCTCACCGTCGAATTCCTACCAAAGGCGCCTATAGGCTCTCGCGTTTCGAACCGAAGCATCGTTGCGATCCCGGAATCGGGAACTATCGTCGGTACGAAAGCAAATTTCTTTCCGCGTATTCGACCAGGCGCCCCTTCCAGTTCAGCCCGGGTGTTGAAGTGCCGCTCCACCTGGCAAGATAATCGCTTTGCAGAACCGGCTGAGCAAATGGTTCGACATCCGCGCACTTGATCGCCAGGCTCATCAGGATCGCCGGATTTGGCCCCGCCAGCAGTACACGTCCCCCATATTCGACCGGATCGGTAACTTCGTAAACAGGCTGGCCGGTCGTCTGTTCGACCTGTTGATCACGCGCAATCGCCACCCGCACGAATAGATATCAAAGCCGTTCTGTTTCGAAAACACCCGGTACATCAGTTCGGGGCTGAATTGGTAAAAGCCGTGCCCCGCAAGACTGTTGCACGGGTTCTGCGTATAGACGGCGCCGCCTACCTTCACGAGGCGCATCAGATTTGCCACCGCCGCCGGAAAGTTGAATACGTGTTCGAGCGTGCCGCCATCGATCGCCAGGTCGAATTGTCCGATCAGATCGGATCGCAGCGGCTTGCTTATGTCCTGAGTAATTGACGCATCCTTCATATTGAGAAATGTCGATACTTGTTACGCTTGTGAACCCCATTGCCTCGCACAGCATCTCGTCCGCAAAGTCAGCCCAGCGATATCGGTCGAGCCATGAGAGCGCCGGGGCATTGTCGGCGAATAAGTTGCCTCAAGCTGAGAATATCCTTCCGGTGAAGATTTAGATTGAGACGGCCAAGCGTCGCGACCTTGCCCCCAGCACCGCCGTTTCTCCATTCCATGAGGCATCTGACATCATTGTAATTCAGGCCCAATTTTCGTCTCCTGCAACAGGTTCTGCTGCGGTCGCTCGCGTTCGGCTTAGCCAGCAAGGAGGGCTGACGCAAGCACGAGTGCGGGACCTGATGCGATTTTGGCCCGGCAGATCGCTTGCCATGCTGGCCCAATGCCGATTCGCCGTTCCCGGGCCACGAGCAATTCGGCTTGACAGGCCCGCGGTGTCTGCCGTCCCGAATTTTCATACGGCCGATCCAGATCGCAGGGAGCGGATCGGCCTCGCGATCCGAGACGGCCGCTGAACGGCATGCAATTGGGCCGGCTCCCGCGCAAGTCAACACCGGCACGCGGCTCAGGCAGGCGGCGAACGCGTTGAATGTGACTTTTGTTGCAATCGAGGTATAAGCCCGGGCATGACGGCAGTTGGATGGCTCGGCAATGACCGCTATCATCCCGCCAGCCGTTGGAAGGGCGGCCGCGCCGATTATCTTCTTCGTGGTATTTGTTCAGTCGCCGGATGCAATTTAGATGATGCCTCAAGTTCTTTTTGTTGTTTTGGTAGCGGTTGCAGCAGCCTATTTTGTCTGGAGGAGGAAGGTGGACCCGATGGCGATCGCCTTCGGTTGCGAGCATCGTCTATTTCACGCCTGGTTTTTTTGGAATTGCGCAATTCTCCTACGGCCGCGGGTCTGGAAGATTATTCGCAGCCGATCGTTGCCGGGGGCTTATGGCGGCCATGGGGCTGGTGATCGCTGTTTGTGACGGCGATGACTGGGCCCGGTTGATCGCATCCCCGCCCGACATCAGAGTCCAGAATTGGATTCGAAGCAAGGATGCCAACAGTTCTGCTGGCATTCGCGATTTAGTTGCCGGAGCCGTATCAATTTCACAATGTTGGGGTCTATTACCTCTGTCTGGACAAGGAGATCATCCTTGAACAGGCTTGATCCCGGCGTATTTTTACGCTTCCTTGTCGGTACCCCTTCTGCATCGCGACGGCCTACATCTTTGCGACAGTGGCCGATCGTTGCCGTCGGAATACTTTGTGTATTCGCTGATCTCTTTGCGGGATTTCGCTGGGACAGCGGCCATCACGTTTCTCGCATGGGCGATGCTGACAGGACACTGGCTCCTTCAAGGATGGAGAAAGAGCGTCGCCTTCCGCGATGATCGTGGTGCTTTTCGGAGCCGGGATATTCATCGTCAAGCACCTGATCGTGCCGGCGAAAGTACGCGACAGCGTCGTATTGCGACGCTCAAATCGCCCTGGATGCCGAAATCGGCCTGCCGAGAAGAAATCGGCTTCGGCAGCTGCGGCTTCCGCCAGAGCCGCGGCCCCCCCGGTGACGCCAGTCAATGACGAGCGAGAAACTCAGCGCAACCGCCGCAAATCTTTCGCGGGCCGAATTTTATTACTTCGCTTTCGTAACGCAATCCGAGGCTTTTGTTATCCAGTCGATGTTGAACGAGGTCGTCAGAACGAATTTTCGTACCGATGCCGGCTATCTGATCAGGCAGCTTCTCACCGGGCTGCCCCTGGGAGCCACCGTATTTGAAATCGACAGCAGCAAGGTAAAGGCTTTCGACACGATGGCGCAGCCCGCCCTGTTCCCGCGCGTTCGTTTTGGATTGGCAAATAACCCGTGGGCGCAGGCATATGCCGCGGGGGGGCAATGGATGGTCGCAGTTTTCGCTCTGGGCTATGCACTCATCGCGGCAATGCTGACATTGCTATATCATAATACGGCGGGTGCGCTCAGGGCGGGGGTCGCGGTGATCGCTGCCTGGATTTGTTTTTATTTTCACCGCAACGATCTCTACATCGAGGTCATCCTTATCAAGCATGTGGTGTATATTTTTGGCGCGTCGGTGCTGGTGGCCTTGATGTGGGATTGGATGATGCGGCGGCTGATGCCTGAGCGGCGAACCGGTTAATCCGGCAGTCGTCGCGATACCGGCGCACACCGGTCGTCCTTCTGGTTTGGCAGCGGTTTGCCTGACATACTCCCGAGATCATCGAGATTCCGCGCAGGCGGGCTCAGGTGTCGTTTGGCTGTCTCGAAAGGAACCAGATGTGTGCGCGCGTCGCGAGCAGAAGCAGAAGGGCGACGCTCGTATATGCTGATCCGCGGATAAGCAGATTGTACGGATCGGCCATGCCATCCAGATGCTGATGCACCCATTGCTCGACAACAATTGCGGGAATCAGGATCAGCCCCATCCGTATCAGGCCGACGGCGATGTCTTTCAGTATTGGTTTGGTTGCCACCCGCCCGGCCAGCCAGCATAGCCAGAAGCAGACTGTAGCCAGGAAACTCGCAGCCGAGGCTGCGATCACGACATCGACATTTGCAATCGATGCGCCGAACCAGGTGACGATCCAGGTGACCGCAAACGAGACGCTACCGCTCAAAAGGACGCTGCGGGCATCGCGCACGGCCTGGCAGAATTTGGAAATGAAGGTACCGAACGCCAGCGGAAACAGCGACAGGCTGAGCAGGGCCCAAAACCAGCTGACTTGCTGGGTCTGCGCAGCGTCAAAAGCACCGCGTTGAAACAGGATTTTGTCGCGGTTTCGCCCATCAGAACAATGCCCGTGGTGAGATAGGCGACCATCAGGATCGTAGCGCGCGCCAACCGTCTGAACAGGATCACGATCTCGGCGGTTTCGCCGCGCGACCACAGCGCGGCAAAGTGAGGCAGCAGGACGGTGCTCAGCCCGATGACGAGAATCTGTGCCAATGCGCCGTGCAGGCGCGCGGCGTAGCCGTAAGCCGCCACCACCCCTTCGCCGAGTTGGGCCGCGCGAAACTGGACGATCGCGGCAGCGGAGTTCGCCAGCATCATCGCCGGCAGCAGCGGCAGGCCGAGCATCAATGTCGTGCGGACTTCAGCTTTCGCCGGGTCCGTCGCAAGCGGAAAGCTGAGACGCAGCCGCAGCAGCGCGACGACCACCACCAGACCTTGGGCGATGGCCCCGAACAGCAACGTCCAGACCAGTGCGGAAAGGTCGAGCCGGGACCAAAACCACAGGCCCAGCACCGAGACCAGCGCATTGACGAGCGGCGCGGCGGCGGCGGCGAAGAAGCGTCCATGGCTGTTGAGGATCAGCCCGATGAAATCTCCGAAAATGACGGGAATCAGCGTCAGTCCTGCCAATCTCAGCGCCGCCGCGGCCGCATTCGTCGGGCCGGCCGGCACGAAGATAGCCATGATTTGCTCGGGAAGGGCGAAGCAGAAGCCCGCCAATATCAGCGCGCAACCGAGGATCAGCGCCAGCATCCGGGAGCGATAGGCCGCCGCCAGTTCGGACTGTCCGGTGACGACCAGGAACGTGTAGCGCCCGATGAAGCTCAGCTGTAGCCAGGAGCCGATCACGGTCGACAGGAAGCTTGGCGCGATCAGCCCGAGATTATAGGCATCGACCTCGGGCGAGGTGCCGAGCGCCGCCGCGATGATCGCTGTTCGCAGGAATCCTGCAATCTGGACCGCCAGTCCAAGCAGTACCACCATGCGAGTAGAGCGGAGCATCGCCTGTCCTGTCTGAAGGCCCTGGTAACGAACGGGTGCCCGCCAAGTGGCATCGGAAGGTCAGCGGTAACAGGGCGCCAACTCACACGTCAATCGGTTCCCTATCGAGCCTGATCTCGCGCCGTTCGGCGCAAAAAGCGAAGCTCTCGCCGAGCCCTGAACCTTCGTATCGCTGCGGCCGGTTGCCTTGCAAATGGGCGTTCGAACTTCTAGGGGTAGGCAGCTTTGCGTCGCCTTCAATTTGGCCGCCTTGCGGCTGCCGTTCGTGTCCGGTTGGAAAATTCGCGGGTTGGAAATTCGATGGCCTTGAGGAGCCTCCAGGACGTCAGGATCGGGATCGTTGGGCTCGGCTATGTCGGCCTGCCGCTCGCCGTCTACATGGCGCGGCATTTTCCCGTTCTTGGCTTCGATATCGATGCCGGCCGCATCGCGGAGCTCAGCGCCGGCAAGGACCGTACCCGCGAGGTGACGAAGCAGGAGTTTGCCGCCGCGAAGAACATCAGTTTTTCCGCGGATCCCGCGGCGCTGAAAGCAGTCAATTTTTTCATCGTGACGGTGCCGACGCCGATCAATCAGGCGCTGCAGCCGGACCTCAGCATGCTGGAAAAGGCCTCGGCGACGGTCGGCCGCGCGCTCGGCAAGGGCGACATCGTCGTCTATGAATTCGACCGTCTACCCCGGCGTCACCGAAGATCACTGCGTTCCGATTCTGGCTGATGTCTCGGGGCTCATGTTCAACAGGGATTTCTTCGCGGGCTATTCCCCCGAGCGCATCAATCCCGGAGATCACCGCCACCGGCTGTCGGATATCGCCAAGGTGACATCGGGCTCGACGCCGGAAGTCGCCGATTTCGTCGATCAGGTCTACGCGCGTGTCGTCACCGCCGGCACCCACAAGGCGAGTTCGATCCGCATCGCGGAAGCCTCGAAGGTGATCGAGAACATCCAGCGCGACGTCAACATCGCCCTCGTCAACGAACTCGCGCAATTGTTCAAGGTGATGGGACTGGAGACCCGCGAAATTCTCGCGGCCGCCGGCACGAAATGGAATTTCCACGGCTATACGCCCGGGCTGGTCGGCGGCCACTGCATCGGGGTCGATCCCTACTACCTCACGCACAAGGCCCAATCGATCGGGTTCCACCCGGAGATGATTCTCGCCGGCCGCCGCATCAACGACGGCATGGCGCAATGGGTCGCGCTCGACATCGTCAAGCTGATGCTGCGCCAAAGCTGGAGATCGGGCGGGCGCGCATCCTGGTGATGGGGCTGACCTTCAAGGAAAACTGCCCCGACATCCGCAACACCAAGGTCGTCGATCTCGTGCGCGAACTCGGTTCGCTGGCCGGCGAGGTGGCGGTCTACGATCCGCTGGCCGATCCGGACGAAGTCCGCAAGGAATATGACATCAAGTCGCTGGCCGCGATTCCGGAAGGCCCGTTCGACGCGATCGTGCTTGCGGTGCGCCACGACCAGATCAGCGAGCTTGGCGTCGAACGCCTGCGGACGATGCTCCGTCCGGGCGGAGTGCTCTACGATCTCAAGCAGGTGCTGCCGATCGAGGCGAGCGACGCCCGGCTATGAGTGTCGCAACGAAGACGCCCGTCGGGCGGTGCGTCGGGAGATTTGTGGAATGAAGGTGCTTGTAACCGGCGTCGCCGGTTTCATCGGCTCGCAGACGGCGCGGGCCTTGCTGGCGCGCGGCGACCAGGTCATCGGCCTCGACAACATCAACGACTATTACGACGTCAACCTCAAGCTCGCCCGCCTTGCGAGGCTGCAAGGCAACAACAGCTTTCAGTTCGTCAAGGCCGACCTTGCCGACCGCAGCGAGATCGAGGGCGTGTTCGCCGAGCATAAGCCCGACCGCGTCATCAATCTGGCGGCGCAGGCCGGCGTCCGCTACGCGTTCCAGAATCCGCACTCCTATGTCGATTCGAATCTCGTCGGCTTCCTGCACATCCTGGAAGGCTGCCGTCATCACGGCGTCGAGCACCTCGTCTACGCCTCGTCGAGCTCGGTGTACGGGGCCAACACCAGCATGCCCTTCAGCATTCACGACAATGTCGACCATCCGCTGAATCTCTATGCCGCGAGCAAGAAGGCCAACGAATTGATGGCGCATTCCTACGCGCACCTCTATCGTTTACCGGTCACGGGCCTGCGCTTCTTCACGGTGTACGGGCCGTGGGGCAGGCCGGACATGTCGCTGTTCCTGTTCACCAGAAACATCATCGAAGGCAAGCCGATCGACGTCTTCAATTTCGGCCAGCACGCGCGCGATTTCACCTATATCGATGATATCGTTGAGGGCGTGGTGCGGACGATGGACAAGGTTGCGACGGCGAATCCGGAGTGGGATGGCGCAAAACCAGATCCGGGGACATCGGCGGCGCCGTACCGGCTCTACAACATCGGGAATAACCAGCCGGTTGAACTGTTGTATTTCATCGAGTGCATCGAGAAAGCGGTGGGCAAGAAGGCCATCAAGAACATGCTGCCGCTGCAGCCCGGCGACGTACCGAAGACGTTTGCCGACGTCGATGCGCTGGTCGCCGATATCGGTTTTCAGCCGAAGACGCCGATCGAGGAGGGCGTCCGTCGCTTCGTCGACTGGTACAAGGAATTCTACAAGGTCACCTGAAGCTGTCGTGGAAGCTTTGCCCGGGAAAACCATATTCAGGAGCCAGCGCGCATCTTGACCTCGAACTCCCCGATCGCGCCCGGCGCGACCGACGTCGTCGACGCAAATGTTACCGGCGCGGGCTGCGGCCGGAAGCTGCTGTTCCTTGTGACCGAGGATTGGTACTTCGTGTCGCATCGGCTGGAGTTGGCGGTAGCCGCGCGCCAGGCCGGGTATGACGTTGCTGTTGCCACGCGCGTGGACCAGCACGGCGAGCGCATCACCGATGCAGGGCTGAGGATCTGTCCGCTGGTGTTCAACCGTGGCGGACTCAATCCGCTGGAGGAGTTCTGGACGTTGGTGGGTATCGCCCGGATCTATCGCCGGGAGGCCCCCGACATCGTCCACCACGTGGCGATCAAGCCCGTAATATATGGGTCTCTGGTTGCCCGGATGATGGGCGTCAGAGGCATCGTCAACGCGCTTGGCGGTCTTGGTTACATTTTTTCATCTGCCGGTATGCGTGCAAGACTGTTGCGTTCGATCGCGAAGCCGATGCTGAAATTCGCCCTGGGCAGAGCGGACAGCCGCCTGATCGTTCAAAACCGTGATGACCTGGCGGGTATCGTAAATGGCAAATTGGCAAGTGCCGACTCCGTGAGCCTCATTCGTGGGGCTGGCGTCGATCCGGCCGCCTATCGCCAGGTCGCGGCTGCGAGCGACAGGCCTTTGGTCATCTTGCCAGCCCGGCTGCTTCGGGAAAAAGGCGTCGGCGAGTTCGTGGCGGCGGCACGGTTGCTGCGGGCGCGCGGCATCAAGGCGCGTTTCGCATTGGTTGGGAAGCCCGATCTGGCAAATCCGGGCAGTGTCAGCGAGTCCGGAAATCGCGGCATGGGTTGCCGAGGACGGGGTCGAATATTGGGGCTGGCGGGACGATATGCCGAGCGTGTTTGCGCAGGCGCAGATTGTGTGCCTGCCCACCTATTACGGCGAGGGACTGCCGAAATCCCTGCTCGAGGCCGCCGCCAGCGGGTGCGGGATCGTCGCATCCGATATTCCTGGCTGTCGCGAACTGGTCGAGTCCGGCGTCACGGGGTGGCTCGTGCCGACCAGGGATGTCGAGGCGCTCGCGAACGTCCTGCAACAGGCAATCGAACAGCCGGCTCTCCGGCAACAGTATGGCACGGCCGCCCGCGCACTGATCGAGACGGACTTTTCGATGGATCACGTGGCAAGGGCGACAATTGCCATATACGATCGACTGACAGCCTCGGCGCACAGTTGAACTCGGCGGCGGCTTCGTGTAAAGCGCTTGCTGGCTCTCCCTCGAGGGCTACAGACGTGCAGCAGCGGGTTTGGGCAGTGAAGTCGAGAAAAACGCGCGCCGAGCGGGTCGTGATCGTTGTTTCCTCGCTCGGTGGTGGCGGTGCAGAGCGCGTGGTCGTCGACCTCGCGCGCTATCTTCGCGATGCTGGCCGGGACGTGACGCTGTTCACGCTGACCGGCGACGACAACGCCGACGCTTATGCGGTTCCCGAAGGCGTCCGACAAATGCGCACGGACATACGTCGCCCGGCCTTTTCGTTGCTCGATTCGGTCAGATTTGCATTCCGTCACCTTCGGGTCATGCGTGAGGCGATCAAATCGGCCGACCCTGACGTCGTCCTGAGTTTCATCGATCAAACCAACATACGCGCGATACTTTGTCTTCTCGGAACGGGGGTGCCGGTCATCGTTTCGGAACGGCTGCATCCGGCGCATAATCCGATCAGCATGCTCTGGCGCATCGCTCGCCGGCTGACCTATCCGCTCGCCGACGCAGTGACGGTACAAAGCGAAGATGGCGCCGCGTGGCTCAGGCGACGAATGTATGCAAGACGTCCGGTCATCATTTCGAACGCCGTTCGCTACGAGCACGATCTCGAGACACGGCGGTGAACAGCGGGGCTGGCGCACTCAAGCCTTTCATCCTCGCCATGGGGCGGCTGACGGGGCAAAAAGGTTTCGATCTCCTTCTCCGTGCATCCCGCCAATCGGACTGATGCGACAAGGTGGCGCCTTGCAATTCTCGGAGACGGAGCGGAACGCGAAGCCCTGCAGGGGCAAGCCGCCTCGCTCGGTATCGCGGACGCGGTGACCCTGCCAGGCTACGTCGACGCCATAGGCCGATGGCTGGGGCAGGCTGATATTTTTGTGCTGTCCTCGCGATACGAAGGCTTTCCCAACGTGCTGATGGAGGCGATGCAGATGGGACGCGCCTGTATCAGCTTCGATTGCCCGAGCGGTCCACGGGACTCATCGAGGAAAATGTAAACGGCTGTCTCGTTCCGGCCGAAGATGTCGCGGGGTTGGCCGCGTCGATGCGGCGCCTGGCGGCCGACGCCGACCTCAGATCCCGTCTGGGCGCCGAGGCGACAAAGGTAAGCGAGCGCTTCTCTCCGGAACTGATCTATTCGCGCTGGCTGCACGTTATCGACGAGGTTGCGGGCCGCCGATCGGGCAAGCAGGCCGATCGCGACCCGGCCCTGCCGACAGCCGGCCCTGAACGCACCGGCCCGGATCAGCGTCGCGAGTTGGGCAATGAGCCGCCCCGCTGCGCGCCGCATATTTTTTGTCATCGGTTCTTTCACGGTGGGCGGAACGGAAAGCCAGCTTCTGATCTTGGCGGACCGGCTGATTTCTCGGGGTGGACCGTGAGCGTTCTCGGTCTCGAGAAGACGGGACCGTTGCTTGAAAAATTCGAAAACGCGGGTGCGCGCGTCCTGGATGGCGGTTATCGCGGGGATGCCGGCTCGGTCGGAAGGTCCTGCTGCTGGCGCTCGCGCCAATTCGGCTTTTTCGGTACCTGCTTGAGGTCCGTCCACATGTCCTTCACGGCTTTCTGCCGCTGACCAATTTTTTGGGTGCGCTGGCGGGCCGTGCGGCTTTCGCCCCGCTGGTCATCACGTCAAAACGGGCGCTGGGAACACATCAGGATCGCCATCCGGATCGAAATGGCTGGATTGGATCGCCAACGCCTCTTCGGATGTCGTTACCGCCAACTCGCGTGCGGTCGCGCAGGACACCCAGTCGCGCGACGGTTATGATGCCTCGCGAATCGTCGTCATTCCGAACGGCGTCGATTTCGCCCGGTTTCGACCAGTCTGTGCGGACAGCGCGATGAAATTCGGCAAACGCTTGGGGCTTTCGCCAGCCGACATGGCCATTGTGATGGTTGCCAATCTCATTCACTATAAGGGACATCGCGAGTTGATCGAGGCGTTCGGAGGCGTCGCGGCCGCAGATCCACACCTCAAACTGTTTTTGGTCGGGCAGGACTGTGGTCTCGCGCAAGGCCTGATGGCCGACGCGCGCGGCTCGGCGTGGCGGACAGGATCAGCATCATGGGCCAGAGGAACGACGTGCCGATGCTGTTCTCGGCCATGGATCTGGGCGTCATGTCTTCGCATGAAGAGGGTTTCTCGAATGCGCTGCTGGAAAAACTGGCCGTCGGACTTCCGGTTGTTGCCACCGACGTCGGTGGCAATCCCGAAGCCCTGCAGGATATGCCCGACTGCGTTCTGGTGAGTTCGCAGGATGCAGACGATCTGGCGCGCGGGTTGGCGGAGGCCATACGTCGGCTTGGCGCAGCGAACCAATAACCGCGAGACTCGGCAGTGATCTGGTTCGCGAGCGCTATTGGTCGATGCCATGGTGGACGCCTATGAACAGCTCTATTTGCGTCCGTTAGCTCGCATTTTGGCTTGGCAGGGTAATTGCCGCATGGTCGGGTGAGGCGAGGCAACGGAAGGAACGATCGTATGCTTCCTATTCCCTGGTACGCGCGGATTGCCATAAAAATGGCTCTCAAGGCGTTGCCGGTTCCGTACAGTTTCTGGAAGAAGATCGGCATCTATTCGCACGGCGAGATGCAGGACGCCGATTATGCGCTTGAGGTCTTCGACAAGCACCTTGTCGCCAGCGGATTTAACGGACGGTCCGGGCTCACTGGTCTTGAGATGGGGCCGGGCGATTCCATCGGCTCTGCAATTGTTGCCAAGGCGCGGGGCTTCTCCCGATTTTTTCTCGTCGACGCCGGCGATTATGCCAATCGCGACGTCGAAACCTACAGAAATCTGGGCAGGGCCTGCATGCGTGACGGCCGGGCGGCGCCTGACATGGAGCGGGCGGCGAGCTTCGAAGACGTCTTGACGATATGCGATGCGACCTATCTGACCGGGGGACTGCAATCATACCGCGAATTGCCTGCGGCCAGCGTCGATCTGATATTTTCGCAGGCGGTGCTGGAGCACGTACGGCGGCACGAGTTTGCGGAAGTCGCAGCGCAGATGCACCGGATATTGAAGCCGGACGGCATCGCCAGCCATCAGGTGGACTTGCGCGACCATCTGGGCGGAGGTCTCAACAACATGAGGATCGCGTCGCGCTGGTGGGAGACTGAATTGATGGCCGGCTCCGGTTTCTACACCAACCGGATCCGGTTTTCCGAAATGCTCAATCTGTTCGAGCAAGCCGGATTTCACGGTCGAGGTGGTGTCGACGCAGCGGTGGGATGAACCGCCAATTTCAAGAGACAAGCTTGCCCCGGAATTCCGGCATTTCACCGGGGAAGATCTGCTCATCAGCAGCTTCCACGTCTTGCTGAGGCGGCGCGCCGGCTAAAGCATGATCCGGAAAAGTGGATACCGGTTTTTCGAAAAAGATCATGCTCAAACAAAAGCATAGAGCGGGATGACGATTCGAAGAAAAGTCATCGCGCTCTAAAGGCCCGTCAAGCGTCGCCAAAGAGCCTGGTTCCGCTGTCCCTATGGTCGGGCAGGGCGATTTTCGGTCGTGAAATGCCGTCATGATGTGATATGTGGCAGTTGGACAGGCAGGGCGGGAGTACCACAAGGCTTCATGTGCGGAATCGCCGGTTTTCTCGGCAGCGCCGGCACGGCAGGGCAGGATGCCCTCGTCGTGCGGCGGATGGCCGATCTGCTCAGGCATCGCGGGCCTGACGATGATGGCGTGTGGACGGATACCGAGGCGGGCATCGCGCTGGCGCAGCGCCGGCTGGCGATCGTCGATCTGTCTCCCGCCGGCCATCAACCGATGTTTTCGGCGTGCCAGCGCTACGTGATCGTCTTCAACGGCGAGATCTACAATTACGAAGAACTCCGCCGCAGGCTCGACAGCGAGGCGGCGCATGCCTGGCGCGGCCATTCCGACACCGAAGTCCTGCTCGAAGCCATTGCGCGATGGGGCCTGAAGCGCGCGCTGGAACTTTCAGCGGGAATGTTTGCGTTCGCGCTGTGGGATCGCCGCGAGCGTACGCTCGTGCTGGCGCGCGACCGGCTCGGCGAGAAGCCGCTCTACTACGGACGCATCGGCAAGAGCTTCGCCTTTGCCTCCGAGCTGAAGGCGTTTCGCGCCCACCCGGCGTGGAACCCCGAAATCGACCGCGACGCGGTAGCGCTGTTGATGCGTCACAACTACGTGCCGGCGCCGTATTCGATCTACAAGGGATTTTGCAAGCTGCGTCCCGGCCACTTCCTCGTGCTGGCGGAAGGCGACCGCGAGCCGCGCGTCGAGACCTATTGGAGCGCGCACGGCGCGTCAGAGCGGGCGAAAGCAAATCCCTTCGACGGTAGCCCCGACGAGGCCGTCGCCGCGCTCGAACAGGTGCTGAAGCAATCGGTCAGGGGACAGATGATGGCGGACGTCCCGCTCGGGGCGTTCCTCTCCGGCGGCATCGATTCCTCGACCGTGGTCGCGCTGATGCAGTCGATGAGCAGCCAGCCGGTGCGCACTTTCACCATCGGTTTTCACCAGGTCGGATACAACGAGGCCGAGCACGCCAAGGCAGGTGGCGCGGCACCTCGGCACCGATCACACCGAGCTTTATGTAACCGAGCGGGAGACGATGGACGTCATTCCCGCTCTGCCGCAAGTCTATTGCGAGCCGTTTTCGGATTCTTCCCAGATCCCGACCTATCTGGTCTCGAAGCTCGCGCGGCAGAACGTCACCGTTTCGCTGTCGGGTGACGGCGGCGATGAATTGTTTTCCGGCTACACCCGCTATTCGTTTGTCGACGATTTCTGGAAGTAGGTGTCGGGCGTGCCGCATCCGCTGCGCCGCGCCACCGCGGGCCTCGCGAAGCTGCCGCCGCCTGCATTTTACGACAGGCTCGCAGGAACCGCTGATGTCGTTATTGCCGGAGCGCCGCCGCTTCGGACAGGTCGGCGACAGGGTCCACAAGGCGGCGAGCATGCTGGCGATGCGGACTGCCGACGATGTTTATCTTCAGCTCTGCTCGCACTGGTCCGATCCGGCGAGCATCGTCGTCCGGCAGCCGCGAGCCGCCGACCATGCTGACCGGGCTCGACCCGTTGCCGAACCTGCCCGGCAATGTCGAGCGCATGATGTATCTCGATCTCCTGAGCTACCTTCCCGACGATATTCTCGTGAAAGTCGATCGCGCGGCAATGGCCGTCAGCCTCGAGACGCGGGTTCCGCTGCTCGATCATCGCGTCGTCGAATTTGCGATGTCGCTGCCGATCACGACCTTGCGTAACCACGGCACGTCCAAGTGGCCGCTTGCGGCAATTGCTGTACAAGTTCGTGCCGAGTGAACTGGTGGAGCGGCCGAAGATGGGCTTTGGCGTGCCGATCGACGCCTGGTTGCGCGGTGCGTTGCGCGACTGGGCGGAAGACCTGCTGAGCGAAGCGCGGCTGAAGGCCGATGATTTCTTTGATCCCGCGCCGATCCGCCGCGCCTGGCAAGATCATCTTTCAGGTCGTCGGAACCATCAATATCCGCTCTGGGACGTGTTGATGTTCCAGGCTTGGCGCGCGGCGCAAAAGGATATTCCGTCGGCCCTCGCCGCATGACCAATTGATGACGGCGCCTGCGCCAATCTAGCGCTTGCTACCCTGCGATTGGGCTTGTAGTTCTATAAACGCTGTTCGGGGTTGTATGATTCGCCGGATGGAACCGGGGCGAGGCAACGGTATTTTGGTGGTTGCCAGGCAGCGCGGCGGGTTGTTTCGGACCGGGTAGCTCGTGGGGTTTTTATCGGCAGCGTTCGAACAGCAAACAAACTTGGCGTGGTTGTTGGTGGGGTAGCCAATTATCGCAACAGGGATAAAAATGATTCTTGTCACGGGCGCGGGCGGCTTCGTCGGGAAAGCGGTAATTTCCGAGCTGGCTAGGCGAGGAATTTTCTACCGGGCGGTCACGCGCAGGCCGCATGACGGCTATCTTGGCATCGGCAATATCGATCCGGCGACGGACTGGACCCACGCCCTCGAAGGGGTGGAAACGGTCGTTCACCTCGCCTCGCGCGCCCATGTACTGAATGAGAAGGTTGCGAGCCCCGCAACGTGCTTCCAGTCCGCCGATGTCGACGCGACGCTGAACCTGGCGCGCCAGGCCGCGACGGCCGGCGTCAAGCGCTTCGTGTTCATCAGCTCGATCAAGGTGAATGGCGAGGCGACGCTGCCCGGCCGCCCGTTCACCGCCGAAGATGCGCCTAACCCGCAAAACCCGTATGCGAAATCCAAATTCGACGCCGAGCACAGGCTGTTTGCATTGTCGACGGAGACGGGACTTGAGGTCAGCGTGGTCCGGCCGCCGCTGGTCTACGGGCCCGGCGTCAAGGCCAACTTCGCGGCCATGATGGAATGGGTCAATCGCGGAATTCCGCTGCCGTTCGGCGCCGTCAGCAACAAGCGCTCGTTCGTATTCGTCGACAATCTGGCCGATCTCATTATCCTCACCGCCATCCATCCCAAGGCAGGCGGGCAGGTGTTTTTGGTCAGCGACGGCGAGGACATTTCGACCGCGGAGCTGCTGCAGCGGATGGCGCAGGCGCTCGGCCGCCCGTCCTGGATCATGCCGGTGCCGGCGCCGGTATTGACGTTTGCGGCAGCCGCGCTCGGGCAACGCGCCCTCACCAGCCGTTTGACCGCCTCGCTGCAGGCCGACATCGGCAAGACCCGGGACCTGCTCGGCTGGGCGCCGCACAGGAGCGTCAGCGAGGGGCTGTGGCAGACCGCGCGCTCGTTCCAGCGCATGGACCTCACTCTTGACCCGATAGCCAGATCGGCCTAGGCGGCTCTCTGCGTATTCCCTGCAAGGCGGACGCCGGATGGGTGGCCGCCGTATCGGGCCATCGCCGCCCGGACTGGCAATGAAAAGAAGCTTCGATCTCCTGGTATCGGCCGTCGGCCTGATCGTACTTGCGCCGGTCATGCTAATCATTGCCTGGCTCGTCGCGCGTTCCTCGCCCGGCGGCGCGTTGTTCGTGCAGGCCCGCGTCGGCAGATCCGAAAAACCGTTCGACTGCTACAAGTTCCGCACCATGGCGCAAGGCGCGCCGGTGGCGGGCTCGCATGAGGTCTCCGGCAGCTGGATCACGCCGATCGGCCGCCGCCTGCGCTCGCTGAAGCTCGATGAACTGCCGCAGCTATACAACGTGCTTCGCGGCGACATGAGTCTAGTCGGCCCCAGGCCCTGCCTGCCCAACCAGGCCGAGGTGATCGCTGCGCGGCGCGCGCGCCGTGTGTTCGATATCCGCCCCGGCATCACCGGTGTCGCACAGCTGGCGTCGATCGACATGTCGACGCCAGAGCGGCTTGCCGAAGCGGACAGCCGCTATATGCAAAGCCGCAGCTTGCTCGGCGATGTAACGATCATCGCGGCGACACTTGTCGGCGGCGGATCGGGCGACGCGGCAAGGGTGTGAGCCGGGCAGCTGGATCTCAGGCGACTTCAACTGCGATCGAATGCCGTGCTCTTGCGTTTGCGCGGCTCGGTTGCGGGTGGTAAGAGAGGACCGCTCTGCAGGGAAAAGCGAAGGCATTGTATTGATTGAGCGCGAAACCGGCTTCGAATTAGGCAAGATGAGTTAGTTGCTGCCATGAAATTTGGCGGTCGCAGTTTCATCCCCACGTCATTGTTGGTTGTCCTGGTGCTCTCGACGATCGGCGCGCTGCTGTTGCCTCTGGTCGCGCATTCCTTACGCATCATCGTCCCAGTCTCGCAAATCAGCCCCTCAACAGGACAAGCGTTGATCGGCATGCTCGCCGATTCCACCCTGAGCGATCACGAGCGACCGACCAATGCACGGCTTTATCTTGTCGAGGCCAAACGCGGCACCGTCCTTCATCACTTCGATGAATGGTGCCAGTCAAGCTACGCCTGCATCTAGCTGAACTCCCTGCTGGACGTAAACTATCCCTACGCCTCGTATGAAGTACGGACGCAGCTTGGCCCGGGCGGCTCGTTCCATACAGACATTTTCGACAAGGGCGACGGCCGCTTTTCGGTTTGGCGCGGGCAAGTCTATTTCAGCCTCCCGCGCGGCTCGTCCATCGCCAACGTCAAACGTCTCGAACTGGAAAAGCCGTCCAGGCTCGTGAATACCGTCGAAATCGGCGGCGCGTTACTCGCCCGATTGCGTGACCTTTGTGTGCTCGCGCTTGGCGTTATGGTCGCCTGGCCGATGCTGCGAAAGACGTGGGTCGTCCGAAATATCCTGCCGGGCCTTGTTGTGACTGTGCTCCTTCTTGGCTGCACGTTGGCCGGAGCTGAACTGTATTTCCGGAACTCGCAGATATTCCGAAAACCGAGATTGCGTGGTATTGGAAATTCGTGCCCGATGTCGGTATCACGTTCATGCCAGGCGCGGTGATCAAGTGGACCAATGGCATTGACTTCTGGACTACCACGAAAGTCAACAGCCTCGGCTTTGTGGACGCCGAACCCGTACTTCCCAAGCCGAAGGACACGTTTCGCATCATTTTGGTAGGCGACAGTTTTGTCGAAGCCTTGCAGGTTCCGATCGAGCAGAAGTTGCAAACGCTGCTGGCCGCCAGGTTGAATGAAAGACACGCGGGCAAAAGGTTCGACGCCGTCGCGCTGGGTTACTCAGGCTCCGGCCAGTCCAACGAGATTCCGTTCTACGAGCGCAACCGTCGTGAACTCGCGCCCGATCTTGTCGTTTTGGTTTTCGTTGGCAATGACTTTGCCAATAATTCTCCCCTGCTCGAAGCGGTGCGTAACGGCTGGGATCCCGACCATATGCCCCGGCTTTTCATGCGACCCGATTGCACGCGTGCCCCGATAGTCGCGGACTGGAACCATTTTCTCGTCCCGGGCGCATCCAATGCCGAGCGGGCGAAATTTCTTCGCGCCAGATCGCGGGAAATCGACGTCAAATTCGGCAAATGGAACGAGGAGCTGGAGGGTATCGATGCGATGTTCAACAAGACTGGCGAGTTGCCACCAGCGTTTGAAGAAGCGCTCACCCTGACGAAATGCGCGTTCGCGGAATGGAAGAAGATCGCGGCGGAAGATGGATTTTCCCTGTTGGTGGTCGCAGAGGAGCGTGTCGAGAACCCCAACGGGATGGGGCAAATCAAGCGGTTGAAGACAATGCTGGATGAACTTGATCTGCCGCTGCTAAACTTGCGCCCGGAGTTTTCGAAACGCGGCGATCTGAGCGCTGCACGTTGGAAGTTCGACGGGCATTGGACGCCAATCGGCCATCGCTGGGCGGCCGACGCAATCTTCGATTATCTCTCCGCCAAGGGCGGCAAGATCGCGAACTAGGTCGACATCTCCGTCGTTTGCGCCTTCTAACCGAGGCGTCTATGCCTTGGTAACCGAGTGCAGCAAATCGTGTCTTCCCGTGCTCGGAAGCGGCCTGCTAAGCGAGCCCGGGCTGGGGCGGGGTCGGCAAGTTCCAGGATTTGCGAGCTTTTGGAAGTGCTTGCGGTGACCGAAGAGGGGGACTGAATGCGAGTCGGCGTTATCGGCGCGGGGGTGATGGGCACCAACCATGCGCGCGTTCTGGGCGGATTGCCGAACGCCACGATGGTCGGGATCGTCGATCCCCTGGCCGAACACCGGGTGCGGGCCACCGAGCTTGCCGGCTGCCGCGCGTTTGAAACCCTCGATCAACTGCTCGCCGAGGGCGTCGATGCCGTGACCATCGCAGCTCCAACGCACCTGCATCACGAGATCGCGCTCGCCTGCATCGCGCGCAACATCCACATCCTGGTCGAAAAGCCGGTCGCCTCGACCGTCGAGGAGGGCCGCGAGATCGTCGCCGCCGCGCGCCGCGCCGGCGTGACGCTGATGGTCGGACATGTCGAGCGTTTCAACCCGGCGGTGGCTGCGATCAAGCAGGCGATCTCGGGCGAGGACATCCTTTCGATCGCGATCACCCGCGTCGGTCCGTTTCCGCCGCGGATGTCGAATGTCGGCGTCGTGATCGACCTTGCGGTGCACGACATCGACCTGATCCGCTGGTTCACCGAGTCGGATATTATCGAGGTGCAGCCGCAGCTCTCGAGCGCGATCGCCGAGCGCGAGGATATCGCGCTCTTGCAGTTCCGCACCGCCTCCGGCGTGCTCGCCCACATCAACACCAACTGGCTGACGCCGTTCAAGGCGCGCAGCGTCACGGTCGCGACCCGCGACAAATATGTGATGGGCGATCTCTTGACCCGGCAGGTCACCGAATGCTTCGGCTTCAAGCCGGACGGCAGCTATTCGATGCGCCATTTGCCGGTCGGTCATGACGAGCCGTTGCGCGCCGAACTGATCTCGTTTCTCGATGCCGTCCGCAGCGGCACCGTGCCCGCGGTCACCGGTGAGGAAGGCGTGGCAAGCCTCGAGATTGCGATCCAGTGCCTTGTCAATCCGGCGCGACCCGCCGCCTCGACGGCGCGCAAGGGACCGCGCCGCGTCGTCGGCTGATATTCGTTCTCACGTTTCGAAAAGCATCATGAACCAGCACATGCCTCCTGAACCCGTGCCCCTCTTCGATATCGGCGCGCAACGCCGCCGGCTCGGCAAATCGATCGACGAGGCGCTGGGGCGGGTGCTGGCGCACTGCCAGTTCGTCAGCGGCCCTGAGGTGACGGCGCTGGAGCAGGCGCTGGCCGAATTCTGCGGCGCCAGACATGTCGTAACCTGCGCCAGCGGCACCGATGCGCTCCTGATGGTGCTGATGGCCGAGGGCATCGGCCGCGGCGATGCGGTGCTGTGCCCCTCGTTCACGTTCTGCGCGACGGCGGAAGCGGTGGCGCTGACTGGCGCTACGCCTGTTCTCGTCGATGTCGATGCGGCGACCTTCAACATCAGCGCCGCATCGCTGAAGATCGGCATTGCGACGGCGCGGAAACGCGGCTTGAAGCCGCGAGCGGTGATTCCCGTCGATCTGTTCGGACAATGCGTCGATCACGACGCGATATCGGCGGTGGCCGAGGCCGAAGGCCTGTTTGTGCTCGACGACGCCGCGCAGGGGTTTGGCGCCAGCTACAAGGGCCGCCGGCTCGGCACCTTCGGCCGCGCCACCGCCACCAGCTTCTTCCCGACCAAGCCGCTCGGCTGCTACGGCGATGGTGGGGCGATCTTCACCGACGATGCCGATCTCGCAGCAAAGCTGCGCAGCATCCGCGTGCACGGCCAGGGCAGCGACAAATACGACAACGTCCGGCTCGGATTGACCGGACGCCTCGACACCATGCAAGCCGCGATCCTGCTCGAAAAACTGAAAATCTTTGACGACGAGATCGCCGAGCGCAATCGGGTCGCGGAGCGCTATGCGCGCGGCCTTGGCAATGTCGTGACCGTGCCGCAGCTGGCGCCCGGCTGCTCCTCGGTGTGGGCGCTGTACACCATCCGCCTGCCGCAAGGCGTGGACCGTGACGGCTTTGCCGCGGCGCTGAAGGCCAAGGGCGTGCCGACCGCGATCTATTATCCGAAGTCGATCCATCAGCAGACCGCCTATCGCGATTTCCCGGTCGCCGACGGCGGCCTGCCGGTGAGCGAACGACTGTCGTCCGATGTCATCAGCCTGCCGATGCACGCCTATCTCGACGAGTCGGCGCAGGAGCGGGTGATCGCGGCTGTGCGCGGCGCGCTTTCTGCCTGATTTCGCCATTTTGAAGTTCGGCCGCATGTTATAAAAGCCTGCATGCTTGGGCGCATCTTCACCGTCGGCGGCTACACGCTTCTCTCGCGGCTGACCGGCTTTGCGCGCGACATCATGCTCGCGGCGATTTTGGGCGCAGGTCCCGTGGCGGACGCGTTCTTTGTGGCGCTGCGGCTGCCGAATCATTTCCGCGCGATCTTTGCCGAGGGGGCGTTCAACGCCGCTTTCGTGCCGGCCTATGCGCACGTCCATAGCCAGAGCGAAGCATCGGCGAAAATATTCGCCAATCGCATCTTCACGCTGCTGTTTGCCGCGCAGGTGCTGCTGCTGGTGGTGGCGTTGCTGTTCATGCCGCAGGTGATCGCAATCCTCGCGCCGGGCTTTTCGCACGACCCGGCCCGCGGGGAGCTTGCGATCGCGCTGACGCGCATCACCTTTCCCTACCTGCTGCTGGTCACGCTGGTGACGCTCTATGGCGGCATGCTCAACGTCATGCACCGCTTCGCCAGTGCAGCCGCAGCGCCGATCTTCCTCAACCTGTCGATGATGGCGACGCTGGCGCTGGCCGCGTTCTTTCCCGGCGCCGGATACGCGGCCGCCTGGGGCGTGTTGATCGCGGGCGTGCTGGAATTCTTCCTGCTGGCCGGCGATGCCTGGCGCAATGGTATCTTGCCGCGCTTCGCGCCGTTCAAGCTGGATGCGGATGTGCGCGCGTTCTTCCGCGCGCTCGGGCCGGCGACGATCGGCTCGATGGGAACGCAGGTCGCGCTGTTTGCCGACACCATCATTGCGACCTTTCTCGCCGCCGGCGCATTGTCGGCGCTGTACTATGCCGACCGTCTCAACCAGTTGCCGATCGGGGTGATCGGCATCGCCATCGGCACCGTGCTGCTGCCGGAAATGTCGCGGCGGCTCGCCGCGGGCGATCAGGCAGGTGCGGCCGTTTCGCAGCGGAAGGCCTTCGATTTCACGCTGTTGCTGTCGGTGCCGTTCGTTGCCGCGTTCATGATGGTCCCTGATGTCATCATGCGCGCGATGTTCGCGCGCGGCGCGTTCTCCAAGGCTGACGCGGCGGCGGCCGGCGCCACGCTCGCGGCTTACGCGTTCGGGCTTATTCCGTTCGTTTTGATCCGCAGCGCGGTTGCAACCTTTTACGCGCGCAAGGATACCGCGACACCGGTGAAGGCGGCGCTGACCGGCGTAGCCGTCAACGTCGCGCTAAAAATCCTGCTGGTCGGCTCGCTGGCGCAGATCGGCTTGGCGCTGGCCACCGCGGTCGGCGCCTGGATCAATCTCTTGCTGGTGATGTTCTTTGCCGTGCGCGCCGGCTACCTCGCGCTCGATCGCGCCATCTTGTTGTCATTTGCAAAATTCGCCCTCGCCGGGGTGATTCTCGGCGCGGCCCTGTGGTTTGCCGCGCGCTTTGCCGCGGTTCAATTCGCGCAGATGAGCGCATTTCGCGACGAAGCCGCGCTGGCATTCCTGATGGCGGTAGGCGCAATCGTCTATGCGGGTTCGATCCTGCCGCTGTTCGGCCGCCGCTGGCTGATCTCGCTGGTTCGCTGAGAGCCGGTTTTCCCAGCAACTCTAAATGGTTGTCTAACGATGGCTTGGGTGCGGCAAGCCGCCACATGAGTCCGATATGCAACAATCGCGTGCAAAGTGCTGGCCGGCTGCAACTCACAGGATAGAAAGGGGTGATTCTGCGTTACCGTCGCGACGAGATTTAAATCACTCTAAAGGGGCTTCCGATGCGGGTTTCAGCACTCAAGACCATCGCGATTACGGCGTTCGCTGCGACGGCCGCAATTTCCTCGGCCTATGCGGCCGACATGCGCGTCAAGGCACCGCCGCCGGTGGTCGAAATCTGGACCTGGGACAAGTTCTACGTCGGCCTCAACGGCGGCTACAGCTGGGGCCGGTCGGATACCACAGGTACGTTCTATAATAATTTGACCGGCGTTCAGCTCAGCCCGAGCCAGAATACGACGCTCCACCTCGATGGAGCCGTCTTCGGCGGCCAGATCGGCAAGAACTGGCAGAACGGAAGGTGGGTCTTTGGTCTCGAGGCGGATGCGCAATGGACCGACGAGAAGGGCAGGGACATCTTTACCTGCGTCACGCCGACAGCTCCTCCGGGAGGCATCTGTAACCTGATTACCGGGGGACCGGGCGCTGGCATCTCCCCGACGACGACCTTCAATCAGGAGATTTCCTGGTTTGCGACGTTCCGTGGGCGCGTTGGCGCGCTCGTCACGCCGACCGCGCTGCTCTATGTCACCGGCGGCGCTGCGGTGGCCGGTATCAAGACCGATGGCGTCATCAGCGGCTTTACCGCCGTACAGGTGCCCACGTCCGTGGGCTGGAGCCACGACCAGACCAAATGGGGTTGGGTGGTCGGAGCGGGCCTTGAAGCACGGCTGGGCGGCAACTGGACCGGCAAGATCGAAGGTCTTTACATGGACTACGGCAGCGTCTCGGGCTCCGCAGCGCTCATCACCAGCAATCCGCAACTGCGTTTCGACTACTACTCGAAGATCACCGACGTGGTGGTTCGTGTCGGCGTGAACTACCATTTCGGCAACACGGTGATCGCGAAATATTGATCCTCGGCGATCGCTGAAGTCCTCGATCCATCAAGGCCCCGGCATTTTGCCGGGGCTTTTTTGTTGCCCGCCGGTCTTCCCGCGGTTGCAGTGCGGCGAAGGTCGGGGCAGGGCGGTTTGCGCCCGCCGCCGAAGCACTGCAATATGACCGCCGGGATTTCGCGCATGATCCGGAAAATGCCTGCCCCGCACGTGATGCGGGGTGGGTACCGGTTTTCCGAAAAAGGTCACGCGCAAACTAAAGATAGAAACTGCAATCGGAGAAAAGATGGCTGCTCCCATCAAATTCGGCGTCGGTCAAAGCGTTCGCCGCAAGGAAGACGATGCGCTCATTCGCGGCCGCGGCCGCTACACTGACGATGTCGCGCCGCAGCCTGCGCTGCACGCGCTGGTGCTGCGTTCGCCGCACGCGCATGCCAAATTCACCATCAACGTTGCCAAGGCCCGTTCGCTCCCCGGCGTCGCCGCGATCCTGACCGCCGACGACGTCCGGGATCTCGGCGATCTGCCGTGCCTGTTCAACCTGGAAGTCGACCCGTTCACCGGTCCGCCCTATCCGATCCTGCCCAGGGACGAAGTCCGCCATGTCGGCGACGCCGTGGCTTTCGTGGTGGCCGACACCATCGACAAGGCGCGCGATGCGATCGAGGCGATCGACGTGAAGTGGACGCCGCTGCCGGCGGTGGCCGGCGTGCTCAATGCGGTGAAGCCGGGCGCGCCGCAGGTCTGGCCCAATCATGCCGGCAACGTGCTGTTCGACGTTCCGGTCGGCGACAAGAAGGCGACCGACGCGGCATTTGCCAAGGCGCATGCGGTCGCCGAAGTGAACATCGTCAATCCCCGCGTCATCACCAACTTCATGGAGACGCGGGCGGCGGTCTGCGAATACGACGCCAAGCGCGATCATCTCACGCTGACCATCGGCAGCCAGGGCAGCCATCGCCTGCGCGAGATCATCGGCGGCATGATCTTGAAGATGCCGCTGGAAAAGATGCGGGTGATCTGCCCCGATGTCGGCGGCGGTTTCGGCACAAAGCTGTTTCCCTATCGCGAATATGCGCTGATCGCAGTCGCGGCAAAGAAGCTGCGGAAAACCATCAAGTGGACCGCCGACCGCGCCGATCATTTCATCGGCGACGCGCAGGGCCGCGATAACGTTACGTCAGCGCGGATGGCGCTGGCCGAGGACGGCAGGTTTCTGGCCATGGACGTCGATTTGATCGGCGACATGGGCGCCTATCTGTCGACCTTCGGGCCTTATATTCCCCATGGCGGTGCCGGCATGCTGCCCGGCCTCTACGACATCCAGGCCTTCCACTGCCGCGTCCGCACCGTCTTCACCAACACCGTGCCGGTCGATGCCTATCGCGGCGCCGGGCGCCCGGAAGCGGCGTATGTGGTCGAGCGTCTCGTTGACGCTGCCGCGCGAAAGCTCGGCATGACGCCGGATGCGATCCGCCGCAAGAATTTCATCGCGCCGAAGGCGATGCCCTACAAGACCGCGACCGGAAAGATCTACGATTCCGGTGATTTCACCGCGCACATGAAACGCGCGATGGAAATCGCCAACTGGAAGGAGTTTCCCAAGCGCGCCAAGGCCGCCAAGAAGCAGGGTCTTGTGCGCGGCATCGGCTTGGCGACCTATGTCGAGGTATGCGGCACCATGGGCGAGGAGACCGCCAATGTCGCGCTCGATCCCAATGGCGACGTCTCTATCCTGATCGGCACCCAGTCGACGGGGCAGGGGCACCAGACCGCCTATGCGCAGCTCGTCGCCGAGCAGTTCGGGCTTCCGCCCGAACGCGTCCACATCCTGCAAGGCGATACCGACAAGATCGCGACCGGCCTCGGCACCGGCGGCTCGGCGTCGATCCCGACCGGCGGCGTCAGCGTCGAACGCGCGACCCGCGATCTCGGCGGCAAGCTGAAGGAGATTGCCGCCCAAGCGCTCGAAGCCAGCGCCGGAGACCTCGAGATCAGCAACGGCGTCATACGTGTCGCCGGTACCGACCGCTCGATCAGCTTTGCCGATCTCGCCAAACGGCCCGGCACCGATCCGTCCAAGCTGAACGCGAGTTCGACCTTCGCCCAGGCTGACGGCACCTACCCGAACGGCACGCATCTGGCCGAAGTCGAGATCGATCCCTCGACCGGCATCATCAAGATCATCAACTACGTCATCGTCGACGATTTCGGCGTTACGCTCAATCCGCTGCTGCTCGCCGGCCAGGTTCACGGTGGCGCCATGCAGGGGATCGGCCAGGCGTTGATGGAGCAGGCGGTCTACAGCACCAGCGACGGCCAGCTCGTCACCGGCACCTTCATGGACTATGCGATGCCGCGCGCGGCCGACGGGCCGGCCTTCGTGTTCGAGACCAGCAACGTGCCCTGCAAGACCAATCCCTTGGGCGTGAAGGGCGCGGGCGAGGCCGGTGCGATCGGCTCCTGTCCCGCCGTGGTCAACGCGATCGTCGAGGGGTTGCATCGCGAATACGGCATCGACCATATCGACATGCCCGCCACCGCCGAGCGGGTCTGGATCGCGATCCGCGAGGCGCAGCGCCGGCATAACCTCTAGAGCATGATCCGGAAAATGCCTGCCCCGCACTTGATGCGGGGTGGATACCGGTTTTCCCTCGCGACAAACGCGAAGCGTTTGCGCGGAGATCATGCTCAAACAAAAAGAGTTTGCTGCTGCCGATGGAATGAAACACCACACGTGGTGTTGAAGGGATGCGACGTCGCGCCAACTGGCGCGGCGGACGATCGATCAGGAAGATTTCGCGTCTAACACCCCCATGAGGCTGGAAACGGAGATTTGCCGATGCGAACCATCGTCTTGACTGCAGCTCTGCTATTTGGCGCCGGCGTGGCGCTGGCGCAAAGTCCACAGGAGCAGGTCGAAAAGACCCAGGTTGCGATGAAGTCCAACCTCACAAGCGCGATTGCGCTTTCGAAAATTGCCAAGGGCGAGAATCCTTACGATCAGGCCACTGTCGACAAGGCGCTGGCAGAACTCGATGACGTCGCAAAGCGCTTCCCGTCATTATTCCCCGAGAGCATCAAGGGGCTGAGACCGGCGAAGGGTGAGTATTCCGCGTCGCCCAAGGTATGGACGGAGCGGGCGGATTTCGAGGCACACGCCGCGACCTTCGTGAAAGCCGTCGGTGAGGCCAAGGCCAAGTTCAAGGACGAGGCCGGTTTGAAAGCGGCGTTTCCCGAGCTCAACAAGGTGTGCATGGGCTGCCACGAGAAATTCCGCGTCAAAGGCTGACGACGTCGAACGGTAGCAAAACAAAGGGGCGAACGCGTAGCAAGCGTTCGCCCCTTCTGGTGTCGGCCCGGCGATCTTTGTCGCCTTCACTTGCCCGCGTTGTTCGGCTTACTTCATCACCGCCGGTGTGAAGTTCTTACTTCACCGCCGCCGGTGTGAAGTTGTTACTTACTTCATCACCTGGCCGCGGATTTCGCCGCCCGGGTTCGCCGCGGTGTGGATGTTGATGTAATATTTTCCGGCCACGAGGTCGGCGGCTTGCGCATCGGTCAGCGTGGCGCTGCCTTCGACCGGGCTTGCGGTCGCATTCGGAATCGCGACCGCGACGCCGGCGTTCGTCCGGCCGCGGCGGGGCCGTGGAAATGCGCGGCGGTGGCGGGTCCCGACAGGCCGGAATAAGTCACCTTCCAGCTCAGCTTCTTGGAGGCGGGATCGTAGTCGATGTCGGCGGTGCCCTTTGCCGCGGCGGTATTGGGGGGTACTTCCGTCTTGCCGTCCAGCGTCGCCTTCATCTTGTCGGCGAAAGCGGGTCCGGCGAACGCAACGGCCGCGCCCGAGCGCGAGCGAGGCAAGCATGGTCTTGTTAGGCATGGGTTTCTCCCTGTTGACGTCAAGCGAAGGTGTCAGTCTCAAAACAGCGGGTTTTTGCTTTTATTCCCGGAATGCCCCCATTGGTCCCGAAATTTCCGGCGGGCATATAACCGGGACTGCAGTCATAATAGGCTCTCGCTCGCGATACCAGATGACGGATCGGTGAATGCTGCGACGCATCTTCTTGACGGCCCTGGTGCTGGCATTTGCCGGGCTCGCGGTATTCTGGTGGCTGACCACCCCGGCGGTCGTTGCGGCAAACGCGCTTCCTCCCTACCAGCCAAATCCGGCTAACGGCCTCACAACGTTCAATGCCGGCGGATGTTCCTCCTGCCATGCCGTGCCCGACCAGCCGGATCGCACAAAACTCGGCGGCGGGCTTGCGCTGCCTACGCCGTTCGGCACGTTCTACGTTCCCAACATCTCGCCCGATCCGAAGGACGGCATCGGGCGCTGGAGCGAGGCCGATTTCGTCACTGCGATGTTGAAAGGGACGTCGCCGTCCGGCGAGCATTATTTTCCGGCATTCCCCTACACGTCCTACGCACGCGCAAAGATCGAAGATATCAGAGATCTCTTTGCCTACCTGAAGACGCTGCCGCCGGTCGCGGGCAGCGTCCGCGATCATGACATACCGTTTCCTTTCAACATCCGCCGCACGGTCGGGATCTGGAAATTGCTGTTCATGGACGGCAAACCGTTCGCGCCAGATCCTGCACGCTCGGTAGCGTGGAATCGCGGCGCCTATCTCGTGGATGGACTTGGCCATTGCGCCGAGTGTCACAGCCCGCGCAATTTCCTCGGCGGGATCGTCGAGGCGCAGCGATTTACCGGCGGGCCCGATCCGGAAGGCGAGGGCTTCGTGCCCAACATCACGCAAAAGGGACTGGGCGAATGGAGTGTGAAGGATATCGCCTGGTTCCTCGAGACCGGCGAACTGCCTGACGGCGACACCGCCGGCGGCGCGATGGCGCGCGTGATCAAGAACACCTCGCAGATGCCGGCGCAGGATCGCGCGGCGATAGCGGAATATCTGAAATCGCTGCCGCCGGTAGAGGGGCTGCCGCGGCCGAAGAAGGGCGGCGACAAATCCTGAGAGTCACAGCGTTTTCAAGCGAAAGCCTGCCCCGGACTTGATCCTGTGTGGGTACCGGTTCGCGTGAAGAAAACGCGTCAACAGAAGATAGAGCCCCGTTCCATTCAATCGGAACGGAAGGCTTCACGGCGTGATGGCTTGCGTCATCCGTGTTTGCCGGATCACCGGCGGCTCATCCAGGATCGTGGCTGTCGATGTGCTGCGCGGCGTGGCGCGGGCCTGCCGCGTCTTGGCAAGACGCCGCGTGCGTTCCATGTCGGCAAAGGCGCGGCCGACGTCGCGCGCCGAGTAGAGCGGAAGAAAACCCAGTTCGCGCTGGAGCTCGACCAGCGTCGGGGGCTTGTGTCCGCTGAGCGAAACCAGGATGCCCGGCTCGCGACTGGAATCGACGTCGTTGCTTGCAACATGGGGAACGGGACCGGCCCCGGCGATCCAGAGGGCCCACGCGTTCGCCCTCGGTGTGACCGCGCCTGTTGCGAATATTTCGTCGGCGAGCGCCGTGCTCTCGCGGGCGACCGCGGCGCCGATTTCGGCCGTCGCGACGGTGGATATCCCGACCGTGCTTTCGGCCGCGACGGGCGCGCGGGACACCAGCCCCATCAGCGTGTAGCTCGCAATCAGGATGCCGGAAATGATCGTTGCCGCGAGCGTACTGGAGGCGAAGCGGTGCACCTTCTCGTAGACGTGCTTCGACGTCGAAGGCTGTGGCTTGAGCGCGATTGCGAGCAACTGGTCGTAGGTCTCCCGCTGCTCGGCATCGGTGAGGATGTCGTGCGCACGCACCAGCTGCCGGAACCTCATCGCCGCCTCCGGATTGTCCGGATTGAGATCGGGATGGGTCGCCTTGGCGGCCTTGCGGAAAGCGGTTCTCAAGCCCTCGGCATTATCGTCCGGAAGGGCTCCGAGCAATTCGTAGAGCGTCCCCATGGCGGTACTCGCAACTAAATCCCCCACGAAAACCCCCGCCGGGGGCTTCGATCGACGGCTGCCTGGAGCATGATCCGGAAAGGTGGGTACCGGTTATCATGCTCAAACAACACGGTTTAGTCGAAAAATTTCAAGGCTGCAGCATGATACCGGTATGGCGAAACCGTGCCGGCCGGGGGGTCAATTGAGACCGCACTGCGGCCGGGCATGGTTAATTGGTTAAGCCGCCGGCCGGCACGGCCGCCCCCAGCGCCTCGCGCAGGCCGTTGGCAAGCTCGGCCTTGCGGTAGGGCTTGGTCAGGATGATCGAATGGGGATCGGCGCGTTCTTCGGGCCTCAACGGGGACGGCAACCCCAAGATGCAGGATTGCCGTCCCCCTGTCGCTCAGGAAAACGTATCGATCAGATTGGCCTTGGTGAGCGCGGCCTTGCGCGCCGCCATCCACTCCTCGGTGAATTTCGCGGAATCGGACGACGGATTGCCCTTCATGAACTCGTTCCACGCCGCGATCAGGACCTCCTGCCGCTTCAGCAGCGCGTTGTTGTACTTCTCCTGGTCGTCGCTCCAGGCGCCGGCTTCCTTCATGGCCTTGACCGCGCCCTTGTGCACCGGCACCGCCCAGTTCTTGGCTTGCGTCTTCACCGCAAGTCCGCTGGCGCCGGGCGCGTTGTCCTTGTAGCCGTCGTAGCCTTCGATCATCGCCTTGACCAGGTTGTAGACCTCGTCCTCGGACTGGCTGCCATAGACGCTGTAGATCGGATACGGATAGGTCCCCATCTGGATCGGCTTGTCCTTGGAGAATTCGCCCGCGCCGCAGGTGGCGTTATGCTCGGTGAAGTACGGGCCGACCTTGCGCATGCGCTCCCAGCCTGCCTTGTCGGTGAAGGGCATCGCCGGCCAGACGATGCCGCGCGGTGAGGTCTGCAATTCCTTGGCGGGCCCGGAGATCGTCGAACCGAATACCGCATCGGTATCGTTGTTCATCATGCCCTTCCACATCGCGTTATTGCTGGCGAATTCGACGATCTTGACGTCCTTTGCGGTCAAATTGGCGAACGCCAGCACGGCAAGCGCATTCTGGTTCAGCGCGGGCGAACCGACCACGAAGCCGATGCGCTTGCCCTTCAGGTCCGCGTAGGTTTTGACGCCGGTATCGCCGGCGACCGCCAGTGAAAGGCCGTTGCAGTCGAGCGAGCTCAGCGTGATCTGGAGCGGTTGCGGTCCCCATTCGCGGGTTGCGAACTCGAACACGCCTTCCTGCGCGAAATAGACGCCGACGCCCATCGCCGAGATACTGGCGCGGCCGAGGCGCAGCGGCTGCAGCCGCGCGACGTCGTTGCCGGCGGGCAATACGCGCGCGTCGCTGCCGTATTTGTCCTTCAACATCTTGCCGACGGCGACCGTGATGTTGAATCCGGACGTGCCGGTGTCATAGGCCGTCATCGTGATGTTCGGCGGCAATTTCACCTGCGCGGTCGCGGCCGATGCCACGAGTGCGGTTGCAATCAATGCAATAGAAGCAATTTTAGCGATCTTCGTGTTCATTCCATTCCTCCCGTGAGGCCGACATTGCAGCCTGAAGACGCGTGCCGATGTCTTTCGCCGGCAGGAGAATATGCCGGGAGCCGGAAAACAGGCCGCGTTCTTGCGCGAATGTTTGCGGAATTCCCGGGTGATCGCAAGATGGAAACAGGTCGTAGACGGAGACCAATCCGCGGATCGGCATCCCGTAGAGAGGTAACCCCATGTACAACACTGCGGGGGCGACAAGTCGCGCGCATCAAAAAGGGGTGGCAACCCTGAGATGCAGGATTGCTACCCCTCTCGCTCAAGACGTTACCGTCCCCTGTTCGCTCAGGAGAACGTATCGATCAGGCCAGCCTTGGTGAGCGCCGCGTGGCGCGCGTTCATCCACTCTTCGCTGAATTTTGCGGAATCGGCCGATGGGTTGCCCTTCATGAACGCGTTCCACGCCGTGATCAAAACCTCCTGCCGCTTGAGCAGCGCGTTGTTGTGCCGCTCCTGGTCGCCGCTCCAGGCGTCGGCTTCCTTGAGCGCCTTGACCGCGCCCTTGTGCACGGGCACCGCCCAGTTCTTGGTCTGGAGCTTGACGCCGAGCCCGCCGGCGCCCGGCGCGTTGTCCTTGTAGCCGTCGTAGCCTTCGATCATCGCCTTGACCAGATTGTAGACCTCGTCCTCGGACTGGCTGCCATAGACGCTGTAGATCGGATACGGATAGCTGCCCATCTGCACTGGCTTGTCCTTGGAGAACTCGCCGGCGCCGCAGGTGGCGTTGTGCTCGGTGAAGTACGGCCCGATCTTGCGCACGCGCTCCCAGCCGGTCTTGTCGCTGTGCGGCAGCGTCGGCCAGACGATGCCGCGCGGCGACGTCTGCAGTTCCTTGGCGGTTCCTGAGATTGTCGAACCGAACATGGCATCGACATCGTTGTTGAGCGCGCCTTTCCACATCGCGCCGTAGCTGGAGAATTCGACGATCTTGACGTCCTTGGCTGTCAGGTTCGCGAACGCCAGCATCGCCAGCGCATTCTGGTTAAGGGCGGGCGAGCCGACCACGAAGCCGATGCGTTTGCCCTTCAGGTCCGCGAGCGTTTTTGCACCGGCGTCACCGGCAATCGCCAGTGAGAGGCCGTTGCAGTCGACCGAGGTCAAGGTGATCTGGACCGCTTGCGGACCCCATTCGCGGGTTGCGAATTCGAACACGCCTTCCTGCGCGTAATAGACGCCCGCGCCCATCGCCGAGATGCTGGCGCGGCCGATGCGCAGCGGTTGCAGGCGGGCGACGTCGTTGCCGGCCGGCAGCACGCGCACGTCGCTGCCGTATTTGTCCTTCATCATCTTGCCGACGGCAACGGTGATGTTGAAGCCGGAGGTTCCGGTGTCATACGCCGTCATCGTCAGGCTCGGCGGCAATTTTACCTGGGCGGCTGCGCTCGACGCTGCGAGCGCCGTTGCCGTCAGCGCAATGGAAACACGTTTCGCAATTGTAGCGATCATTTCATTCCTCCCTTGGGTGCTGTGTCCTCCTGCTTTCGTTTCTTGTTTGCAGGTATTGTTATTGAAGGCACCCGGCGAAGGCTGATCAGCCGGCGCCGAAGGCCTTGAAGGTGATGATGGTGTGGGTGTCCTGGATGCCGGCAATGACCTGCACCCGCTCGTTGACGAAGTGGCCGATGTCGGTTTCCTTGGCGACGTAAAACTTCACCAGCAGGTCGTAATGGCCGGCGGTGGAATAGATCTCGGAGGCGATCTCGGCTTCCGCCAGCGCATTCGCGACCTTGTAGGACTGGCCGAGCTTGCACTTGATCTGGACGAAAAAGGGGATCATCGCTGACGTCTCCAGGAAGCGGATTTCCGGGCCACTAGAGCCAAATCGAGCCGCGATGGCAAGGCGGCTTGATGACGCCTCAGCAAGGGGTTAGGACAGTTTCATGACCCTGTTCCCGACAACCTCGCGCGTCATCCAATGACGCCGGTCGCGCTCACCATCGCCGGCTCGGATTGCTCCGGCGGCGCCGGCATTCAGGCCGACCTGAAGAGCTTTGCCGCGCTCGGCGTCTACGGCGCCTCCGTGATTACGGCGCTGACCGCGCAGAACACCAAGGGCGTGACCGGCATCCATCAGGTGCCGGCCGATTTCGTCACCGCCCAGATCGATGCGGTATTTTCCGATCTTGCCGTCGGCGCGGTCAAGATCGGCATGGTGGCGGACCTTGCCGTCATCGATGCCATCGCCGCGGGGCTCGACCGCTGGTCGCCAAAACACGTCGTGCTCGATCCCGTGATGGTCGCAACCTCCGGCGACCGCTTGCTCGCGAACGAAGCCGTCGATGCGCTGCGTACAAAACTGATCCCGCGTGCCGCGCTGATCACGCCGAACCTTCCCGAGGCCGCCGCGTTGCTCGACGATCAAACCGCCACAAGCGAAGGCGCCGTTGAAGCGCAGGGCCAGCGCCTGCTCGCCCTGGGCTGCCGCGCCGTGCTGATCAAGGGCGGCCACGGGCAGGGCGCCGAGAGCACCGATTATTTCGTCACCGGCACCGGCACCATCGTCACTGTCGGCGCCGCGCGTTGCCACCAAAAACACCCACGGCACCGGCTGCTCGCTGTCGTCGGCCATCGCGGCGGCGCTCGCCAAGGGCGACGACATGGAAACCGCCGTGCGCAACGCCAAAAAATGGATCAGTGCCGCGATCGCCGCGGCGGATCGGTTCACCGTCGGCCACGGCCATGGCCCGGTGCATCATTTTCACAAGTTCTATTAGCTGCGGCGCGCGGTGTTGACCGGCCGCCTTCCGCGCCGGACGATGCGGGAGTGGTGGACCTTCGCAGACAGGAGGCAATCGTGACCGAGCCCGATCGCAATGGAATTGCCGCGCGGCTGTGGAGGCTCCCTAAACAGTTGCTGCTGGCGTTGATCAATGCAACGGCGATCCTGGTGATCGTCGCCGCGATACTTGCGCTGGTCGCGGTTGCCCGCATCGACCACTTTGCCGAAAACGTCGTCGCAACGATGACCGAGGCGGTACTGTCGAAAGTCGATCTGCCGCCGAAGGACGTGTTGGCGAATTTGCAAAGCCTGACGGCGGAAGTCCGCGCGCTTCGCAATGCTGTCGGAGAGTTCAAGCCAGGAGAAAACCCGGTCCTTCAATCCGAGATCGCACAGCTGAAGGAGAAGCTGTCCGTCCTGAATAGCAGCGTCGAGCGGCTCAGGGGCGCGAGATCGCTGCTCACCGACGAAGCAATCGGGCAACTGGGCCGGACGGCCACCGACGCGCTTGTGAAGCTGAGGGACTGCGCTTCCAGACCAAATGGAGCCTCACCGCACATCCAGAAGTAGGACAGTCGAACCCGCGCTTTAGCGCGAGGGCGGCATCTTGATTCCGAGCGCCCGCTCGGCAGCCGCCATCACGGTGGAACGTGGGCTCGTCTTGCAGAAGTCCTTTACCGTCTTGGCAGCTTGGGCGAACTGGTAGAGATCGATCACCGTATTGCGGACGCTGGCATTGTAATAGCCGCTCAGCCACATGGTGACGCCTGCAAAATCCTGGAAGTCGAGCTTGATGAGTTCGCCGCAGGTCATTTTTCTCATGTCGACCACCATTTTTTCTTCCGCCGATGCAGAGCCCAGGCTCAACGCCAGCCCCACCGCGACGACTATTATCGATCTCGACATGCTTTCCCCCGAACCTTTTCGTCCCGTGACCGACTGCCGCGGCATGATGTGACGTTTGCAACCGGACGCGAGTTGGTCTTGACTTCGATCAATGGACCTTCGGCCAGGCCGATGAACCAGTTCGACCAGGCCAGACCTGGAAGAGCGTCGATATATCCACGAGTGAACAGGGTGAGCAAGATGAAGTTGAAATCGTCCGGCTGCGCGGCGGCCGTCCTGATCGCGGGCCTGTGCTGGGCCGGTACCGCCGCGGCGCAGACGGCGACCGATCGCGCCGTCGAATTGTTCACCTGTAAGGACGTGATGCGGGAGCCGAACACCAGCCGCGAGGTCGCGATCGCCTTCCTGCACGGTTACCTGCTCGGCAAGTCCGGCGGCTCCAAATTCAACGTAGAGGCGCTGGAAAAGCAGACCGGTGCTTTCATCGAGCAGTGTCTCGACAACCCGAAGGATATGGCCGCAGATGTCATGGCAAAGCTCAAGAAATAGGGGCGAGCGGCCGGCAGGAATTTTGAGGCTGCCGGTCCTGCTGTCGGCAACGTTCGTGTTGGCGGGATCGCTCACCGCGGCGGCCGCCGCCGAAGAGCCCTGCAATCCCATCATTGACGGCACTTATTGTGCGACCAACATGCCGAAGAATCGCGGCCATGTCCGACCATCCGGCGGCATGACGCCACTTGAGGATTATTCGCGCCTGGTGCCTTCGGCGGCGGTCGGAGGAACGCCGGGGACATTGATCGGGATCGGCACGCAGGGCAATCGTACCTGCTTCGGGCTCCTGCGCAGGTCGGCTTGCGATTGAAGCACGCCGCGCCCCTGATCGGCGTCTCCCGGCAAGCGGGCGCGTGCCGCAGCATCTATCGGCAAGTCAGCGCCTTGCGAAATCCTGCTGCCGAAGCATCTTCCTCGGAGCAGAACCAGCGGTTGACCCGCTTCTGGCGCTGGTAGCTCCCGCAAGCCGGCGGGTAATAAATTCCATCGTAGCCGACGGCCCGCAGCGCCAGCTTGGCCTTGATCGGGCATCCCGGCGGCATGGCGCTGTCGACGCGGAACAGCCTGACTCGTGTCCGGTTCTCACGGCCGGCCTGACAACCGCCGCCGACAAGCCGCGCACTGTTGACATTCCATCCCCTGAACTCGCGCGGTTCTGCAAAGCATCCCTTCCACAGTTCGCGCCGGTTCTCGCGTGCGTCGGCTTGCTCCGCCGCGAAACGGCCCGTTGCGGACGCGTCGGCCTTGATCGCCCATCCTTCGCGAACCAGCCACGCATTGAGCGTTGCGGCCTCGCCTTCGATCGAACAAATCCCGATCCGCCGGTGCTTTGACGCCGGATCAGGTCCCTTGTCCTCGCAGCGAACGGCGCGATTTCCAATATGCGCGCTCAACCGATCGCGCGCCGCAACCCCGCACGGCCAGACGTCGCCGCGCTCGTTGAGGCAAGTCTGGTCGATTTCGGGTGCATCGATGCCGTCCAGGCGAAAGATCGTGCGATCCAGGCGGAGCGTATCGCCACCGGTCACGACAATTTCGGCGGCCAGACCTGGCCCGGCGATCGCCAACAACAACGCCGCAATGAGAGCACGCATGAGATTCCCGTCCAAATGCCGAAGTAAGTCACTCTCTTGAAGCATAACACCGTGTTGCCTGCGCCTGCTACCGGCGCACACCCCGGTTCGAGATCGACCGGAAATGGTGTACAATCAATCTCAACCAGAAGGCAATTTCACAGGGGGGATCATGAAGACGCGACTGATGATTGCAGCGGCAGCAAGTCTGCTGCTGTCGGCGGCGGCCCCTGCGGCCGAGATCAAGGTGCTGGCTTCCGCCGCCATCAAGGATGCGTATCTCGAACTGCTCCCCCAGTTCGAGAAGGCGACCGGCAACAAGGTCATGGTAGAATGGTCCGGCACCCCCGACATCCAGAAACGCATCGCCGCCGGCGAAGCCGCCGACGTCGTTATCCTGGGCAACAGCGGCACCGAAGAGCTGATCCGGCAAGGCAAGCTCGTTCCCGGTAAGCCGGGCCAATTTTGCGAAATCGGGCGTCGGGGTTGCGGTGCGTGAGGGCACGCCGAAGCCCGACATCAGCACGGCCGATGCCGTGAAAAAGGCAGTGCTCGCCGCGAAGTCGGTTGCGTATTCCGCGGGCGCGAGCGGCGCTTACATCGTCAGCATGTTCCAGAAGATGGGCATCGCCGACGAGGCCAAGGCGAAGACCACCCCGGTGAAGCCCGGCGAACCCGTTGGCGCGGTGGTTGCGCGCGGCGATGCCGAGATCGGCTTCCAGCAGATCAGCGAGCTTATTCCGGTGAAGGGCATCCAGTATCTTGGACCGTTGCCGCCCGAGATCCAGAACGTCACCGTGTTTTCGGGCGGCGTTCACAGCGGGACAAAGGAGGCGGACGCGGCTACGGCGCTGGTCAAATTCCTCACCGCGCCTTCAGCCACAGCGATCATCACGAAGCACCACCTCGAGCCGGGCTGACCGGTTTTCGCGAGGCGACACCTTTCGGCAGATCGACGAGGCGCGCTCGGAGCCGCGGCAGCGTGAAATCGAGGAATGCCCGCAGTTTGACCGGCATGAAGCGATTGGGCGAGTACATGAAGCTGACGGGCAGCGGCGGCGGCTGAAAATCGCCGAGTAACGGTACGAGCTCTCCCGATTTGATCGAATTCGGTGACGTGATAGGAAAACACCACCGTGATCCCGATGCCGGCGCGCGCGGCATCGCAGGCCGATTCAAGGTTGCTCACCACGAGCCTCGATCGCACGGGCACGGCATACTCGGTCTGGTCTCGCTCGAATCTCCAGATGTTCGGCAACTGAATCGGCGGAAAGCTGATGCAGTCGTGGGCGGTGAGGTCGTCGGGCGATTTCGGCATTCCCCGTGATTTCAGATAGGCGGGGCTCGCGCACATCACGCGGCGGATTTCCCCGGCCCGTGCAGCGATCAGGCCGCTTTCGGCGTGAGGGCCGATGCGAAGCGCAACATCGACGTGCTCTTCCAGCAGATTGACCGCCTGATCCAGCAAGCCGAGCTGAACGTCCACTTCCGGAAAGGCCGTCAAAAACTCCGCCAGCAACCGGCTGCAGATGCAAACGGCCAAGCGCGACCGGCGCCGACACGCTCAGCTCTCCGCGCGGCGTCGTGTACTCGCCGGAGGCCGCGCGTTCGGCCTCGGCCACGTCGGCGAGGATTCGCTTTGCCGCGGCGATGTAGGAGCGCCCTGCGTCCGTCGGCACCAGCGCACGGCTCGACCGGTTGAACAGTTTTGTGCGCAGGTGCGCTTCGAGCTCGGACACTTTCCGGCTCACGGTCGCAAGCGGCATTTTCTGCCGGCGCGCCGCAGCCGACAGGCTGCCGGCCTCCGCGACCGCCAACACGATCGACATGCCCTCAAAACGGTCCATTGGATGTTTCCATTTTTTGGAAGGATGCATCTCGATTTTGCCAGATACCCAACATTTTTGGAAGGGCCTATTGATGGGCTCGAAGCAATGGATTCAGCCCAACCCAATGGAGACGGACATGAGCACGACCGAAGCCAAAGGCACTGCCCTCATCACCGGCGCATCAACCGGCATCGGTGCGATCTACGCCGATCGCCTGGCGAAGCGCGGCCACGACCTCATTCTGGTCGCCCGCAACAAGGATCGGCTCGCATCCCTGGCGCGCCGGCTTGCCAACGACACCGGCCGCAAGGTGGAGACGGTTGAAGCCGATCTCACCGATCGTGCGGATCTTGGGCGCGTCGAGGACATCCTGCGGACCAATGCCGGCATCTCCATGCTGGTCAACAATGCGGGCGTCGGCGCCACCGGGCCGCTGGTCGTCCTCCGATGTCGACAAGATGGACGACATGATCAGCCTGAACGTCACGGCGCTGACGCGCCTGACCTATGCGGCGGCGCCGGGATTTGTTGCCCGCGGCAACGGCACGATCATCAACATTTCCTCGATCGTCGCGATCGCGCCGGAAGTGCTGAACGGTGTCTATGGAGGCACCAAGGCGTTCGTGCTCGCATTCAATCACTCGCTGGTTCACGAACTCGCCGGCAAGGGCGTCCGCGTCCAGGCGGTTCTGCCGGGCGCCACCGCCACCGAATTCTGGGACGTCGCCGGCACGCCGGTTCACCAATTGCCGCAGCAGATCGTGATGTCGGCTAACGACCTGGTCGACGCCGCCCTGGCGGGTCTCGACCTTGGCGAGACCGTGACCATCCCGTCGCTGCCCAACCAGGCGGAATGGGATCGTTACGAGGCGGCACGCCGCGCCATGTCGGACAAGCTTTCGAGCGCCATTCCGGCCCCTCGCTACAACTTGCGCAACCACGAACGCCTCGAGCGCCTAGCCGACGCGTTCGCAACAGCGCAGACGCACCTTTCTCGGCATTCCACCGGACGTGCCGAGACGAACCGTCGAGCTGATGCTCGACGGCATTCCTTCACCGTCCGGCGGACAAGGAGAAGTACCATGACCACGAAAACGCATATTGCCATCGCCATCCCGGTCCCGACACCGGTCCTGGCACTGGGCCCAATCGCGGTGGCGCGATCAGGCCGAGCGCCTGCTCGCCTACGCGGAACCGGTCAGCCGGGTCGCCCCCTACGTCTCGCTCGCGATCATCTACGCCTGGTTCGGCGGGATGAAGTTCACCGCCTACGAGGCCGAAGGGCTGGTGCCGCTGGTGGAGAACAGCCCGCTCCTGAGCTGGTTCTATGCCCTGCTTTCGGTCCGCGGCTTCTCCACCTTCCTCGGCTTCGTCGAGCTCAGCATCGGGCTGCTGATCGTCCTCAGACTGGTGAACCCGATCTTCTCTGCAGCGGGCGGTCTTCTCTCGAGCCGGACTCTTCGTCACGACCCTCAGCTTCATGATCTCGACGCCGGGCGTCGTGGTGCCGGAGCTCGGGGCGCCGGCGATCTCGGTCGCGCCGGGTCAGTTCCTCCTGAAGGATGTCGGCCTTCTCGCCGCTTCCTTCTGGGTGTTCGTCGACTCGCTGAAGGCCGTGGTCCGCAAGTGAGCGCATCGCAGCCCTCATGCAATGCACAAGGAGAAGAAAATGAGTAAGCGTCTCGACTACAACCAGATCGCACCGGCAGGCGTGAAAGCGCTGGGCGGCGTCTACGGCTACGTCATGCAGAGCGGGCTTCCCGCAGTGCTGGTCGACCTGGTCTATCTGCGCATTTCGCAGATCAATAACTGCGCCTACTGCCTCGACATGCACACGCGCGACCTGCTGAAGAAGGGACAGAAGATCGAAAAGCTCGCGCTGCTGCAGGCGTGGCGGGAAGCCGGCAACCTCTTCGACGAGCGCGAACGCGCCGCCCTTGCATGGGCCGAAACGGTGACGCGCGTCGCGGAGACCGGCGTGCCCGATGAAGCATATCAGGCCGCCCGCGCCGTGTTCGAGGAGCGCGAACTCGTGGACCTCACGATCGCGATTGGCTTGATGAACGCCTACAACCGCATGGCCATCAGCTTTCCGGAATACGCCGCAGGCTGCGATCACAAGGGAGGGCGAACCATGAAGGTCGTCGTGATCGGCGGCACCGGCCTGACCGGCTCTAAGACCGTCGCCATTCTGCGCCAGGGCGGCCACGAGGTCGTCGCCGCCTCGCCCAAAAGCGGAATCGACACCATCACCGGCGAGGGGCTCAAAAAGGCAGAAGCCTGATCCGAGCAGAGGTTCTATTTCGCCGCCTTTTTTGCCGGGGATCACGAATTCGACGACGACGCTTTGACCCAGAGGCTGATGGTTTGTGTTGACGGGCGTAATCTCGACTTTGTGCGATCCCTCAGGAAGACCAGCGACAATGATAGGCCCGCCGCCGGTGTCGGCCCAGACCCACGACGCGCCATCAACCGCCACATGGAGATGCCCGATGCGGGGCGACACATCGAGCGCCTGCGGGCCGAACACCGGGAGGATCTGCAGATTTTCGGTGCGGTACCGGATGAGCGCGACTCCTCGGCTCAACGGTTCAGGCAGTGGCGCATCGACCACGAGTTTCGGCTGCGGCTCAGCGGTCTGAGCGATGGCTGTCGACGTCCACAGAACGGCTATCGCTACGATAAAGCCAATGAATGCTTTGGTCATGTCTGTTTCTCCTTGTCAGAGCTTACCCGCACCCGACGCGATCGAAGGCCTCCGCATTGACGATCGCCCCTCTCTGCGAGGGCGCCCGAAAGCCCACTTTAAGAGAAGGCAATCTCGCTGATGTCGATCGACACCAACAGCATATCCAGGATCGGACGTCGATCGGGGCCGCGCGTATAAGCGCGACGCTTGCTCGGCAGGCGCACGCCGTTCGCCTCGGTATATTCAAGCATCAGTTGCGCGGCGGGGAAGCCACCGGCGATGTTGACACTGTAGTCGTGGCGGCGCAGCTCAAATTGTTCGTCGAAGAAGAAATCCTGAGCCTGGCAGTGCGTCTCGATCGAACCGGGGAAATAGACACGCAACACCCGCCAGGTCTCTTTCCCATCCTGCCATGGCGCAGTCTCCTCGACGCGGAAGCCATCCATCGTAAAGGCAAAGGGCGTCGCGAGGTAGGTCCATAACGCTTCGCCGTTGAAATAGGCGCGATGCAGAGGGTCCCATGGCGTGTGCATCTGGTGTCCGGCAAACGAATCCCTCGGCGCGCGCCGTTCGGCAACAACAGTGCCGTCGAGTTTCTCGATAGCGATCCGGTCGGGCGTGAACATCGTGCGCTGATCGGCAGCTCCATAAGGCGTGACGGATGACCGCTCCTCGTGCAGCCACACGGTCATGCGGCGTGGATCCGGGTCTTGCAAGACGCCCTTCAGGGCAAAGAGGCCGCCCCCAGTAACGATGGTGGCCTCAACCTTGTTGTATCTACGCCAGCGCTCCAGACCGCCGTGCGCATCCAGAACTTTCGTCAGCAGCTCGTTCATGGCTTTCGTCTCCAATCCCCAAGCGCAATCGCCGGCATTTCGCGGGCTTGTCTCGCCGGATATCGACGACCGTTGCGGTGATCCGCGGCTCCTCGAGTTCGACGGCTTCCTGTTCGGCCCGGCGACTTCAAGAGCAATGATACGCGCAATCCAGACATTGTGTGACAAATTCAACACGACGGGCAAATCACTTCTGATTTGCAGAAATCGTGTCAAGCCCCGGAAGCAATAATATTTCGCTGGTCATTTCTGAAAATCAGAATTATAAGCTATTCCGTCTCATCCCCGAGGAGGGGCGTCGGCCATCGTCACTGAACGTTGGGATGGGATGCGGTGGACGCTTTTGCTCAGGCGCGCAAGCGCGGACGGATGGACAAGGGCGTACGGCGAAGTCGTGTGGTCCTGGCGCCGCGATGCTGGCGTCAAGTCGGCGGGAAGTATCCCGCCGGTGACGGTGACAACAAGCCCGCTCACCGGGGAGAGCACGAAGTAAGCCGTAAAGTCATTGCGCAGGGATGTCGGAGTGTTTCCGCTCACCTGTATGCTCGTGTGCGCCAATGCGCAGTTTTTGGCACACGAGACCGCGGGTGCAGCGTGCACCCGGCATTCCCTGCGCCCTCTCTATCAAGAGAGGAGCAACGAGATAGCAAACCTCGGGCGAAACGCGCCGCGAGATCGATGAACTGCGTTTGATGCGCGAGCATGCGCCGCATACTCACCCGTCATCGTCCGCCTTGTGCGCAGTTGCGCACTGGGGCGGACGATCCAGTATTCCAGAGGCAGCAGTGACTGAACCGAGAAGCCGCGGCGTACTGGATCCCCCGCATGCGCGGGGGATGACGACCGTCTGCGGGACGACAGCCGTTAACGATAAAATGGAACCCGTTTTCACCGACTTCTCACCCCATCCTTGTCGCTTGGCTGTCGTGCAGCGCTGTTATTCCGCTAGCGGGGAATCGCGCAATGATTCGTGGCGGATGGCGATGTTTCGTCATCGCCCTGTCATGTGAATTTGTTAGGTGGCGGCGCATGGGAAGTGACTCCTTGAGTGATGAGACGCCAGAGCGGCGCTTTCGCACTTTGTTTATCTCCGATGTTCATCTCGGAGCCCGCGGCTCGCAAGCCGACCGATTGCTGGATTTCCTCCGCACCCACGATGCCGACACGATCTATCTGGTCGGCGATATCGTCGACGGCTGGGCGCTGAAGTCGACCTGGTACTGGCCGCAATCGCATAACGACTTCGTGCAAAAAATGCTGCGCAAGGCGCGCAAGGGCGCGAAAGTCATCTACGTGCCCGGCAATCACGACGAGTTTTTGCGCAACTATTACGGCACGCATTTCGGCGGCATCGACGTGATGGAGAACGCCATCCATACCGGCGTCGACGGCAAGCGCTATCTGGTGATCCACGGCGACATCTTCGATCTCGTGGTGCAGAACGCCCGCTGGCTCGCCCATCTCGGCGACAAGGCCTACGATTTCGCGATCCAGATGAACCGGCTGGTCAATTTCTTCCGCCGCCTGTTCGGCGTGCCCTATTGGTCGCTGTCGCAATGGGCGAAGCTGAAGGTCAAGAACGCCGTCAACTATATCGGCGCATTCGAGCAGACCCTGGCCGGCGAGGCGCGGCGGCACGGCGCCGACGGCGTGATCTGCGGCCACATCCACTACGCCACCATCCGCGACGAGCACGGCATCCGCTACATGAATTGCGGCGACTGGGTGGAAAGCTGCACGGCGCTCGCCGAGCATGAAGACGGCCATTTCGAGATCATCACCTGGGCCGATCCCCAGCGCCGGATCGCGCCCGTACCTCGCGTCGAGGCGCGTGCCGCCTGATGAAAATTCTGGTCGCGACCGATGCGTGGCATCCCCAGGTCAACGGGGTGGTCCGCACGCTGACCATGATGGCGGAAGCGGCAAAAGGCTTTGGTGTCGAGGTCAGCTTCCTCACGCCGCAATCGTTCCGCACCTTCGCGCTGCCGAGCTATCCTGATTTGCGGCTGGCGCTGCCGTGGCCGGCGGAGATCGCGAGGCTGATCAAGGCGGCGCGCGCCGACTGCATTCATATCGCGACCGAAGGCCCGATCGGATTTATGGTGCGGCGCTATTGCCGCAAGCAAGGTCTGCCCTTCACCACAAGCTTTCACACCCGCTTTCCCGAATATGTGTCGGCGCGCTCGCCGATTCCGGAAAGCTGGGTGTGGACGATGCTGCGCTGGTTTCACCGGCCGAGCCGGGCGGTGATGGCGGCAACGCCGGCGCTATCAAGCGAATTGCGCCAGCGCGGCTTTCGCAATGTGGTGCTGTGGTCGCGCGGCGTCGATACCGCGCAGTTTCATCCCCGCCATGTCGACCTCTGCCTGCCGGAGCCGGTGTTTCTGTGCGTCGGCCGCGTCGCGGTGGAAAAGAATCTCGAGGCGTTTCTCGATCTCGATCTGCCCGGCACCAAGCTGATCGTCGGCGACGGGCCGGCGCGCGTGGCGCTGGAACGAAAATATCCGGACGCCGTGTTTCTCGGCGCACGGCACGGCGAGGAACTGGCGTCGATCTACGCCGGCGCCGACGTGTTCGTATTCCCCAGCAAGACCGACACCTTTGGCCTCGTGCTGCTCGAAGCACTCGCAAGCGGCTTGCCGGTGGCCGCGTTTCCGGTCACCGGGCCGCGCGATGTGATCGGAACCTCTGATGTCGGCGTGCTGAGCGAGGATCTGAGCGCGGCCTGTCTGGAGGCGCTTGGCATCCCGCGGCGGGCCTGCGTCGCGTTTGCGGCAGGCCACACCTGGGAGGCATCCGCGCGCGTCTTTGCCGAGCATGCGAGCAATGTCCGCTTCGCCGCAGACGAGGCGATCGCAGAAGTGGCCGAATTCGTGGCGGAAGACCCGCATTTCGCGGCCACCTCACGCTAAAGCGTCTTGCCCGCCGAACCGACCGCGCGATACAACAGCAATATGACAGAAACCGCCAAAACATTGCCCGTGAGCGCCGCCGACATCGACGCGGCCGCCCGGGTCGTCGCGCCGTTCGCGGTGCGGACCCCGCTGCTATCCTTCCCCGTGCTCGATGAGCGCGCCGGCACAAAGGTGTTCTTGAAACCGGAAATGCTGCAGCGGACTGGCTCGTTCAAGTTCCGCGGCGCCTTCAACAAGCTGTCGTCGATCCCGGTAGGTCAACGCAGCGGCGGCGTGGTGGCATTCTCCTCCGGCAACCATGCGCAAGGGGTAGCGGCGGCGGCGCAGATCCTCAACATGCAGGCGACCATCGTGATGCCCAAGGACTCGCCGCTGACCAAGCGCGAGCGCACCAAAGGCCTATGGCGCCGAGGTCGTGCTGTACGACCGCGACAAGGAAGATCGCGAAGCCATTGCCAACGGCATTGCGAGCAAGCGCGGCGCCACGCTGGTGCGCCCCTATGACGATCCCTTTGTGATCGCGGGGCAGGGCACCGCCGGCCGCGAAATCGCCGAGGACATGACCGCGCTTGGGCTTGCGCCCGATATCGTGATCGCGCCGGCCTCCGGCGGCGGATTGATTGCGGGCGTGGCGACCGCCGTGAAGGCGAAATTCCCCAACGCCGAACTGATCGTCGCCGAGCCGCAAGGCTATGACGATCACGCGCTGTCGCTGCGCGCCGGTCACCGCGAGGCGCATTCGGCTGCGGGACGCACCATCTGCGATGCGCTGATGGCGGCGATGCCGGGCGAGCTGACGTTCTCGATCAACAGCAAGCTGTTGGCCAAGGGCGTCTCGGTCTCCGATGAAGAGGTCGGCAAGGCCGTCGCGTTCGCCTATCGCGAACTGAAGCTGGTGGTCGAACCCGGCGGCGCGGTGGGGCTTGCCGCCTTGCTCGCCGGCCGCATCGAGACCCGCGGCAAGAACATCGTCATCGTGCTCTCCGGCGGCAATGTGGATGCGGATTTGTTCGCAAAGCTCGTCGCCTGATTGGATAGAAAGAATTGGGCGGAGCATCGCTGCTCCGCCCGTTGTTGATTGAAGTGAGTGTTGTTTCGCTTAGCGCATGAACCCGCGCCGGCCCTGATTTCCCGACTGGGCAAAGTGCGAGCCGCCGCCGTTGCCGCCGAAGCTGCTGACCTTGCCCATCATCGGGCTACCGCGGCCGGTCTGCTGCGGGTTGCCGGTCGACTTCAGCATGACCGGCTGCTTGTCGGTCTTCACCGCCTGGAACTGCGGCCTGACCGGCGCATCGACGATGCGCTTGGCGGGGAACGTCGTCTTGGCGTCCGTTGATGTCTTCCGGCCGGTAGCCGGTCTTCACATCCGGGCCGGAGGCCTTGCCGACCGTCGTTGCCGGCATGGTCACGATCTTGCTTCCGCCGGCCGTGGCCGTTCCGGTCGTCACCGGCGCGGGCAGGGTGACGATCTTCTTCGGCTCCGACGCGATCGTGTCCGTCTTGTCACGCCGCCGGCGGGCATGGTCACAACCTTGCCGACGGTATCAGACTTGCCGATGGTGTCGATCTTGCCGATCTGCCGACCTTGCCAACGGTGCCGATGGCATTGTTGTCGCCCTTCGGCTTGTCGCCGAGCGCGATGCCGAGCTTGCCACCCTGAATGGGCGCAACGGTATCGCCGAGCTTGATGGTGCCTTCCTTCGGCAGGCCGAAATTACCCGGCTTGAGCGTAGGCGCGAGCTGCGGCGACACCATCAGATGCGTGGCCTGCATCAGCGGCACGTTCTTGGGGTTTGTCTGCAGATACTGCGCGGCCTTCGCGTAGGGGGTGTTGCCAAAGTTGTCGGCAAAGGTCTTGTAGGCAAACGGCGAGTTCGCGAGCACCGCCTTGTGCCAGGCCTGCGCCACCTGCATGTTGCGCAGCAGCCAGCGGATGCGGTCGCACAGCGGGTCGTGCGGGTACAGGGTGATGAACTCTTCGTAGTATTGCGGCGAGCCTTCCGACAGCACGTAGTCGTAAGCCTGACGCGCGGAGCGGCTGGGCAGGTTGGACGCCATCTGCACCACCGGGCCCTTGACGGGCGGGCGCATCGCAGCGACCGCGGTATCGCCGAAGAAGGTGAAGTCGGAGGTCAGCGACGAGCTCTCCCACGGAACCTGCTTGCCTTCGGTCGTGTTGTTCACCTCGAGGCGGACGCGCTTGAACAGCTGTTCGATCGGCACGTTCGGCACTTGCGCGTGCTTCTGGAAGGCCGAGAAATAGGGGCTGTGGCCGTCCGTGCCGTCGAGCGCTTCGGTGCCCGGCGCGGTCGAATATCCGACGATCGAGCCGTTCGGCGCGTCGACGATCGCAAGGCCGCGGCCGGCGTCGTTGATTTCCTTGAACGGATTGTTGCGGCAGGCGTCGAGCAACACGATGCGCAGCCGGCTCGGGATCGAATCCAGCGTCGCCATCACGTCGACCAGGCGGACCGAGTTGCTGACGAGATCGGTCGGCGAGGAGATTTTTGCGTCAACCGGGACGAGGTAGTTTTCACCGGCCAGCTGCACGCCGTGTCCGGCGTAATAGATCATCGCCACGGTGTTCTGTCCGCGGGCGGCGACCTTGGAGGAAAAGTCCTGCACGACCTTGAGCATGTCGTTCTGCGTCAGGTCGGTCGCGGAGATCACCTCGAAGCCGGCCGAGTTCAGCAACTGTGCCATCGATCGCGCGTCGTTGCCGGGATTGGCGAGATCAGGCGCGTTCTCGTAGTTCGAATTGCCGATCACGAGCGCAACGCGTTGCTCGGGGCCGCTCAGCGCGGTTGGGGCAGTTTGGGCGAAGCTTGCGCCGCTACTGAAGAAGCTCAACAGGCTCACCAGCAGACCGGCGCTCAGTAATGATTTAAAACGGGACATGACGTCCTCCTCAACGGGAATCTCGATGCGAGATTGGTCGCGAGCAGGCTAGGTCCGGGTTCACACCATGTACGTGATCTCTATCACGATGGAACAGGCGCGCTTGATGAACACTGGATGAATATCAAGGCGTTATGATTAAGACGCGCTGTGAAATGCCAACAAGCTCAGGAGAAGAATGCGATTCTCTCGGCCTGGCTCATGCGGCGGATCGGCGCCAGCGGGTCGTTGGCGGGCACGTTCGGCTTTCGCAGCATGCCGCTCGCGATGATGCTCGAGCCGAGCGAGACTTCGTGCGCAGGCTCGGGCGTAACCGGTTGAGGCGAGGGTTCGATGACGGGTTGCGGCGCGATTTGAATTTCGGGCTCGATGGCAGTGGCAACCGGCTCGGGAGTTGCAGCGAAGACGTCGAGCGCGACAGGTGCGGGCTCCGCAGCGCGCGCGGCCTCAGCGGCCATCGCGGCGGCTTCAGCCACCATCTCAAAACTGTCGTCGATGTCGAGCGGATCTGGCGCGGACATTTCTGCCGCAATCAGATCGAGCACCAGATCGTCATGTGCCTCGGCTGCCGTTGCCTCATCGATGATCTCAACGGGCTCCGCGACTGGCACAGGACTTTCAGGGAAAGGGGTCTCCGGGACAGGGCTTTCGAAGAAAGCGGTCGCCTCAAGCGGCGCTTCCATCGTCTGTTGGGGCGGCTCCGGCTCGGCCGTCTCCACCTCGGTGACAGGCACAGCTTCCGCCGGAGCAGGGAAGGGGACGACCCGTGCTTCCTCCTCGAGCGGCGCCTTTGCCTGGACGTCACCGCGCGCCTCGTATTCGGCGAGTTCTCCCAGCAGCACGGCAAAGGCGGCGTCGACCGCGGGCTGCGGTTTCGCGGACGAGATTTGTTCCGCGCTGGCCTCCATCACGGCCACCTGCAAATCGAGGATGTCGCAGATGCGGCCGTCGGCGCCGATCTCCCGCAGGCGCCAGCTGATCTCCCGGATGACGCGGACGCCTTTGCGGATCGGGGCGAGATGCTGCTCCAGCGCCATGCCGTTGAGCGCCGCCGATGTCGCCGCCTGCGTTGCGCCGACGGCCTGCCGAATCGCCGCCAAGGTGTCGGTCAGCCTGGTGTCGGAGGCCGCCTGCTTCTGGGAGGCGAGGTTTTCCTCGATCCGGGCGACTGCGTCGAGCACCATGCGGGTGTCGGCGTTGCGGTTGCGCTTGGCGTATTCGCCGAGGAACCAGCGGCCGCGCGAGGTTTCCATAAATGCTTCGCTGATCGCGGCATAGTCTTCCTCGCCCGGCAGGGCCGCGCGGGCGGAAATCGGCGATAGGGCGAATGCTTCTTCAGCCATGCAAAAACTCTTCGCGCAAATCATCGCGCGGTTTGCCATAACGAACAACACGTTATCGAGCGAATCGCAATTGAATTGATGGCTTCCGAATCACAAATCCCCATCGATGCGCAGATGGCCTCCAGGCGATTCGCGACTCGGCTGGCGCTGTTCTACGGCACGCTGTTCGGTCTGGTCGGCACCCACCTGCCGTTTTTCCCGGTCTGGCTGAAGGCGATCGGAATCGACCCCGGCTGGATCGGGATCATCACGGCGGTGCCGGCCGTCTCGCGTTTCACCGCGCTTCCGTTCGTGACGGGGCTGGCCGAACGGCGCCAGTCACTGCGTCAAGCCCTGATCGTCACGGCGTTTGGCTGCGCAATCGCCATTGCGATCATGGGCACCCAGCAGCAGGCCATCGCCGTGTTGCTCATCTATATCGTGGCCTGCTGCCTGTGGACGCCGATGACGCCACTCACCGACGCCTATGCGCTGCGTGGCGTCACGCGCTACGGCCTCAATTACGGGCCGCTGCGGCTGTGGGGTTCGGCGGCCTTCGTGGTCGGCGCGCTGGCCTGCGGATTGCTGGTCGATGTCATCGCCGCAAAGCACCTGATCTGGGTGATCGCCTCGGTGGCCGGCCTCTGCGCGCTTGCAAGCCTTATGCTGCAGCCGCTCGACAAGCCGACAATTTCGGTGGCGACCCCGCTCAGCGCGCGTGCATTGCTGCGCGATCGCGGCTTTATCGCCATCATCGTGACCTCGGCGCTGATCCAGGGCAGCCACGCCGCCTACTACACCTTTGCATCCATCGCCTGGCAGCAGGCGGGTTTTGGCGGGCTGACGATTGCCGGCCTATGGGTGCTGGGCGTGCTGGCCGAGATCGTGCTGTTCGCGCTGTCGCCGCGCTTCAGGCTGCCGTATTCGGCGCTGGTGGTGATCGCAGCGCTAAGTGCGGTGGTGCGCTGGGTCATCACGGCGCAGGCGCCGCCGATCGCAATCCTCGCCGTCGTGCAACTGGCACATGGGCTGACGTTTGGGCTGACGATGGTTGGTACCATGGGGCTGCTCGCGCAACGCGTGCCAGGTCCGGTGATGGCGCGAGGCCAGGGTTATCTGGCGGCCTGCACCGGCATCGTCACCAGTTGCGCCTCGATCGCATCGGGCGCGGTCTATGCGCGTTACGGCGAGGGCGTCTACTACATGATGGCTGCGATGGCCGGGACCGGCGCGGTCATCATGTGGCTGTCGCGGCATAGTCTGGCGCCTCAGCCCCAGAGTGATGCTTCCGGCGGATAAACGAGGCTGCCATCGTAGCGCAGGCCGCCGTCGCGATCGCGCGCCAGCAATAGCGGCCCGTCGAGATCGACGAAACGCGCCTGCCGCGTCAGCAGCATGGCCGGCGCCATGGCCAGCGAGGTGGCGACCATGCTGCCGACCATGATGTCGAAGCCGAGCGCTTGCGCGGCGTCCGCCATCGCCAGCGCCTCGGTCAGCCCACCTGTTTTGTCGAGCTTGATGTTGACCGCGTCATAGCGGCCGCGCAGGCCGTCGAGCGAGGCGCGGTCGTGCACGCTCTCGTCGGCGCAAACCGCCAGCGGCCGCTTGATCCGCGCCAGCGCGTCGTCCTTTCCGGCCGGCAATGGCTGCTCGACCAGCGTGACGCCGGCATCGGCGCAGGCGGCAAGATTTTGCGCAAGATTGTCCGGTGTCCACGCCTCGTTGGCGTCCACGATCAGTTCGGAATTTGGCGCGGCGGCGCGTACTGCCGCAATGCGCGCGGCATCGCCGTCGCTGCCAAGCTTGATCTTGAGCAGCGGGCGATGCGCCGCACTGGCGGTGGCCTCGGCCATCGCTTCGGGGGTTCCGAGCGAGATCGTATAGGCGGTGGTGCAGGCCTGTGGCCGCTGGCGCCCCAGCAGGTCCCACGCGCGCTGTCCGGCGGTCTTGGCCTCGAGATCGACCAGCGCGCAATCCAGCGCATTGCGGGCGGCCCCGGCCGGCATCGCGGCTTGCAGGCCCCGGCGATCCAGGCCGCGCCGCAGCGGTTCCTGCATCGCAAGCAGGGCGGCCAAAGTGGCCTCGGGGGTTTCGCCATAGCGGGGGTAGGGAACGCATTCGCCGCGGCCGGTGTGACCGTCCCGGCGGACCTCGGCCACCACGGTGACAGCCTCGGTCTTGGCGCCCCGGCTGATCGTGAACGTGCCCGCGATCGGCCAGCGCTCGATGGTCGCGGCAAGGTGTGTTGCAAGACCCGTGGATTGGGTGGAAGTCATTTTAAAATCTGGCGATTTCTGAACCGTGCGCTTGCTAGGTGCTACCAACTATGGCTGGTTAGTGACAGATTCTACAAGGCGATGGGACGGGGGTGGCGAGCGTTCCCAAGGGGAAGCCGCCGCGGGAGATGGCATCGTGAACGGCGACCCGACACTGGAGCGGATTGCAAAGGGCAACGGACTTGCGCTGCTGGCGGCGGGTTCGTGGACCGCCCGCTTTGCGCCGATGCTGGAGCCGATGGTGGCCGACGCCGAAAAGCTCGCCGGCAGCCGTCCGAACATCTTCATCGACGTCTCGCAGGTTTCCAAGCTCGACACCTTTGGTGCCTGGCTGATCGAGCGGCTGCGCCGCAGCCTGACCCAGGGCGGCATCGAGGCGAAGATTGCGGGCCTGTCGCAAAACTATTCCACCCTCGTCGACGAAGTGCGCCGGGTGAAGGCCGAGCCCGTCATCGAAAACAATCCGGTGACCATTACAGGCATGCTGGACCAGGTCGGCCGCAGCGTGGTCGGCATCGGCGGCACCGTCGTCAGCCTGATCGATATGCTGGGCGCCGTGCTGGCCGCAGCCGCCCGTGTCCTGATCCATCCCCGCAGTTTCCGCCTGACCTCCACCGTGCATCACCTCGAGCAGGTGTGCTGGCGCGCGGTGCCGATCATCATGCTGATCACCTTCCTGATCGGCTGCATCATCTCGCAGCAGGGCATTTTCCATTTCCGCCAGTTCGGCGCCGACATCTTCGTCGTCGACATGCTCGGCGTGCTGGTGCTGCGCGAGATCGGCGTGCTCCTGGTCGCGATCATGGTCGCCGGCCGCTCCGGCAGCGCCTACACCGCCGAACTCGGTTCGATGAAGATGCGCGAGGAAATCGACGCGCTGCGCACCATGGGCTTCGACCCGATCGAGGTCCTGATCCTGCCGCGCATGCTGGCGCTGGTGCTGGCGCTGCCGATCCTCGCCTTTCTCGGGGCGATGGCCGCGCTCTATGGCGGCGGTCTCGTCGCCTGGCTCTATGGCGGCGTCGATCCGGAAGCGTTCCTGCTGCGTCTGCGCGACGCCATCTCGATCAATCATTTCATCGTCGGCCTGATCAAGGCGCCGGTGATGGCGGCCGTGATCGGCATCGTCGCCTGCGTCGAGGGCCTCGAAGTGCAGGGCTCAGCCGAGTCGCTCGGCCAGCACACGACGTCCTCCGTCGTGAAGGGCATCTTCTTCGTCATCGTCATGGATGGCGTATTCGCGATCTTCTTCGCAGCGATCGGGATGTGAGCATGGCGTTGCAACCCACCTCTGACGCCATCATCCGGGTTCGCGACATCACCGTGCAATTCGGCAAGACGCGGATCCTCGACGGGCTCAACCTCGATGTGAAGCGCGGCGAGATCCTGGGTTTCGTCGGTCCCTCCGGCGCCGGCAAATCGGTGCTGACGCGCACCATCATTGGCCTGGTGCCAAAGGTCTCCGGCCGCATCGAGGTGTTCGGCGTCGATCTCGACGCCGCCGACGCCGTGCAGCGGCGCGGGGTGGAGCGGCGCTGGGGTATTCTGTTCCAGCAGGGCGCGCTGTTCTCTTCGCTGACGGTGCGGCAGAACATCCAGTTTCCGGTGCGCGAATATCTCAAGGTCTCGCAGCGGCTGCTTGACGAGATCATGGTCGCGAAGCTCGTGATGGTAGGCCTGCGGCCGGAGGTCGCCGACCGCTATCCGTCGGAACTTTCGGGCGGCATGGTCAAGCGCGTGGCGCTGGCGCGCGCGCTCGCGCTCGACCCGGAACTGGTGTTCCTGGACGAGCCGACCTCGGGACTGGACCCGATCGGCGCCGGCGATTTCGACGAGTTGGTCCGCACCCTGCAGCGTACTTTGGGGCTGACGGTTTTCATGGTAACCCACGATCTCGACAGCCTTTATACGGCCTGCGACCGCATCGCCGTTTTAGGGAACGGTAAGATCATTGCCGCAGGATCGATTGCCGACATGAAGGCGTCCAAGCATCCTTGGCTGAACCAGTATTTCAATGGAAAGCGCGCACGCGCTGTCGTGACTTAGCGCTGGAGTAGACGAGCAGATGGAAACGCGGGCGAACTACGTCCTGATCGGTTCGTTCACGCTGGCGGTGATCGCGGCCGCCTTTGGCTTCGTGCTGTGGTTCCAGAGCCTGCACACCACCAAGCTGCGCAGCCCCCTGCGCGTCGTGTTCGAGGGCCCGGCATCCGGCCTCCGCAACGGCGGCAGCGTGAACTTTAACGGTATCAGGATAGGGGAAGTAATGTCCGTGAAGCTCGATAATCCGCGTCGAGTTGTCGCGCTGGCCATGATCGAGAACAACGCCCCGATCCGCAAGGACACCCTGGTCGGGCTCGAATTCCAGGGTCTGACCGGCGTCGCCGCGATCTCGCTCAAAGGCGGCGAGGAGGGGGCTCCTCCGGTGCCGCTGGACGAGGATGGCGTCCCCGTGCTGACCGCCGACCCGCTCGCACTGCAGGACGTCACCGAGGCGATCCGCTCGACGCTGCAGAACGTCAACCGCATCGTCGCCGACAATCAGGAATCGGTGAAGAACTCGCTGCGCAATCTGGAGACCTTCACCTCCGCGCTGGCGCGCAATTCCGAGAAGATCGACAACGTCATGCTCAAGGTCGACGGCGTGATGGGCAAGGCGGACAGCCTGATGCTGGGCCTCAATTCGATTGCCGGCGGCACCGGCGGCGAACTGGCGGCGATGGTGAAGGCGATCAAGGATCTCGCCGAAGACTTTGACAAGCGCTCCGGCGCATTGATGGCCGACGGCCGCCGCACACTGGCCGACATCAGCCGCGCCGTGACCAATTTCGATCGCAATCCGAGCCGCGTGATCTTTGGCGGCGGCAATGCCGCCCCGGCGGCGGAGCCGCAAAGGCCTGCCGCTCCCGCGCCGGCGGCGCGCGCAGAGCAGCCACGGCCCGCACCCGCGGCAGGCGCTGCAACGCCGCGCAGGACGCAGTAGAGAAGCGGTTCTCAAATTCGCAATGATAAGTGACATGCATCCTCGTTCTCGCGGCGCGTTTTGCCCGAGCTTTGCAAATTCATTGTCCCTCTCTTGAAAAGAGGGCGCAGGGAATGCCGGGTGCACGCTGCACCCGCGGTCTCGTGTGCCAAGAATTGCGCATGTGGCGCACACGAGCATACAGGTGAGCGGAAACACTCCGACATCCCCTGCGCAACGGCTTTACGGCTTACTTCGTGCTCTCCCCGGTGGAGCGGGCTTGTTGTCACCGTCACCTCGCGGAAAACTCCACAAGGCTTGACGCCAGCATCGCGGCGTCAGGACCACACGACTTGGCCGCACACTTCGGCGTTTTCGTCCGGCACACAAAAAATGCGCCTGACGCCAAAGCGTCCATCGCAACCCCGGCCAACGCATCGTGACGATCGCGAAACGCCCCCTCGTGTGGGCCAAGGATGGCACGACAGATGCCAGAGATTTGCCCGACGTGGAAAGCGGAATATTTTTGATTGGGAGGCTTGACACGATTTCTGAAAATCAGAATTGATTTGCCCGTCGGGTTGATTTGTCGCACGCTAAGGTGCGTGATGTGATTTGCCACGGGAAGCAAATCACCATCTTCCAGCCGACATCATTCGATCAGTTCAGTTGCCTGTATGAGGAGCGCGTTAGGTATCGCGATGCCAAGGGCTTTTGCGGTCTTGAGATTGATCACCAGTTCGAACTTGGTCGGTTGCAAGACCGGCAGGTCGGCGGGCTTGGCCCCTTTGAGAATTCTCCCGACATAAATTCCGGCGAGACGATTTGCTTCCAAGCCATCGGCGCCGTAGCTGATCAAGCAGCCGGCATAAGCGAACGCGCTCCCTTCGCCCATCACCGGGAGCCTATGGCGGGTTGCCAGAGCGGCGAGTTGATCGCGCCTCGCGCTGAAGAACCCGTCCGGCGCGACGACCAACCCACCGGCACTTTGCTCCACGGCGCCAGCCCAAGCCGTGTCGATCTCGCGCTCGTTACTCGCCCGCAGGACCAACAGCCGTCGTCCCAGCGCATGCGCTGCCTCCTGCGTATCCTGCGCCACAGAGTTGGCGGTAGGGCCGTCCGGGTTGACGAGCAAAGCGATGGCAGCTGTCGTGGGCACCAGGCCGTGCAAAATCTCCAGCTTCTTCGCATTGAGCTCATTCGAGACTATGGTGTTGCCAGTGACATTGCCCCCCGGCCGAGCGAGGTTGGGGACGAGACCAACCTTGATCGGATCGGCCCCAACGCTTGCAAAAACGATAGGAATCGTCGTCGTCGCCTTTTGGGCTGCCAGTGCCACAACGCTCCCGCCGTTGGTGACGATGGCGTCCACCTTGCGGCTGACGAGATCGGCCGCCAATGCCGGCAATTCCGCGTAGCGGCCCTCGGCCCAGCGGTATTCGATTTTGACGCTGCGGCCGTCGACGAACCCGGTCTCGCTCAAGCCACGCCGGAATGCCTCCATGGACTTTGGTATGGACTCTGGCGTGGTCGCGCCGAGAAAACCAACCACGGGGATCGACGGCTGCTGTGCGCGCGCCGCGAGCGGCCAGGCCGCCACCGCGCCGCCGAGCAGCGTAATGAAATCGCGACGTTTCACTGGCCGTGGTCCCCCGTGCCTCCGGCATAAGGAATAGCACACCACAGCTATGGCAGGAACTACCGCGCTGCGGGATTTCAATCCCGGTCAGTGTCACGCGAACAGCGCGATTAAGATTGGCACCCACCAGCGGTGAACGGCGCAACGCTGCGCGGGCGCCGCCGGTCTTAGGCGGTTTGTCAGCAACTCCAATCGCGTCACGCCGCGCTTTGCCAGCCGCTTCCGACGATTCCGCAGCGTTCTCTTGTTCGCTACGGCGGACTCCCATCCCTCCAAAATATCCTCAGAATTGCATCCGGATTTTCATTCATTCGCGAGTTGATCGGTGCCCAAAACAAAGCGGAGGCCGTGAGGCCTCCGTTTCCTAGTCAGTTGATCAACCCGAAGCCTTACCCCAGCCGTCCCGCCGCATGCGCGAGCAGGGTGTAGACCAGCCCGGTCTCCGAGGTGAGGTGGCCGCGCAGCGCCTGCGGTCCGCGGTCTTCGCGCGCGACCTCGTCGAGCAGCCGCTCGAACTCGGTGATGTAGCGGTCGACCGTCTGCTTGAAGCCGCGGTCGGCGCGATACTTGCGGGCGACCTCGTCGAACGCTTTCTGGCCGGCCGGCGTGTAGAGCCGCTTGGTAAAGGCTTTGCTCTCGCCGCGCTGATAGCGATCCCACATCTCGGCGGCGAGATTGCGATCCATCAGCCGGCCGATGTCGAGCGACAGCGACGCCAGCGGATTGTCGCCGGGACCCGGCGCGGCGCGGCCGCGCTGGGCCTGGTTGCCGCCCGCATCGGTGCGGCTCAGGAGATCGGACAGCCATCCGTCGCGTCCGCCATCGGGACCGGCAGGGCTGACGGGCGGTGCTTCGGTGTGGCGGCCGGCGGGCACGCCGAGGTCCGGCGGGGGCAGGGTTGAGGCGCTGCCGCGGGCATCGCCACGGCCGCCGGCAACCGCCATCATCGGCTCTTCCTGGCGCTGCGCCACGCTGGCGCGGCCCTGGGTCACCACGTCGAGCCCGCGGCCGTGATGCGCCACGATCCGGTTCAACTCGGCGAGGGCTTCGATCTGGTCGACGATCACCTTGCGCATCTGCGCGGTGCTCTCGGCGGCCTCCTGCGGCATTTCCAGCACGCCGCGGCGCAGCTCGTTGCGGGTCGCCTCGAGTTCGTTGTGCATTTCCGCGGCCATCTGCTTCATGGCCTGCACCATCGACGAGAACTTTTCGGTCGACTGCTTGAACATGGCGTCGGTTTCGGCCGAACTGTTCTGGTACAGCTCGTTCATGGCATCGAGCGTCTGATGCCGCTCGTTCTCGGCCGCCGCGCGCACCGCCTCGAACTGGCGGCTGATCGCGGCAGAGCCCGCACCGGCGGTTTCCGCCACCACGCGCGCGATGTCGCGGGCGCGTTCTTCCGCCGCGGCAAGCGATTCATCGAGCAGGCCGGTAAAGCGCGACAGCCGCTGATCGAGATCGGCGGTACGCAGATCGATGGTGGTGACCAGCGATTCCAGCGTCGACTTGCGTTCGGTGAGCGAAGCCGTGGTGTTGCGGTTGCTCTGCTCGACGATGGCTGCGGCCTCTACCAGAGCGCGGCCGTGGGTATCGAACTGGCTCGACAGCGAGCCGAGATCTTCCAGCGCCTTGCCGGTCTTGGAATTGAACACGGTCAACTGGTCTTCCAGCGTTTGCGTCGCGACGCCGTTGCGCGAGGTGACGTCGTTCATCGCGGAGACGAAGTCGGCGACGCGGGTCACCAGCGCGCGCTCCAGCGAATTGAGGTTGTCGTGGGCGCCGGTGAGCACTTCCTGCAAGAGGATGTTGCCTTCACGCAGCCGCTCGAACAGGGCGACCGTGTCGGTACGCAGGATCTTGCTGGTCTCCTGCATCTCGGTGACGGCCGCGATCGAAACCTGGCGCGACTGGTCGATCGCCGCGCGCGAGGCCTGCTCGAGGTCCTTCAGCGACTTGCTGACGGCGCCGGTGGCGAGATCGCCGGCGGAGTTGATCGAACGCGCAACGTCGGCGCCGTTGGTCGACATCGATTGCGAGAACGCCTGGCCGCGGGTTTCGATCGCCTTCAGCGAATCCGCGGTGACGCGGTCGATGTCGGTCGCAAGCTGGGTGGTCTTGGCGGTGAGGGCCTCGACCAGTTGTCCGCGGCGGCTGTCGACCATCTGCGCCAGCCGGTCGGTCTGCTGCTGCACATAGGTGACGATTTCGTCGGTCTTGCCGGTCATCGTCGAGCCGAACGTGCTGCTGGCTGATAGCACCGAGCGTTCGATGTCGGCCGAAGTGGTCTTGACCTTGGAGGAGACTTCGTTGGACGCGGCGACGAGCGCGCTCTGGGCGTTCTGCGCCGACGCCTGAATGTTGTCGGTGGTGCTGGCGGTGACCGCGGCAAGCGACCGTTCGATGTCGGCGGAAATCGCCTTGATCTGGGTGGCCGCATCGGCCGAGGTCGCGGTCAGCGAGCTCTGGGCCTCCCTGGCGCTGTTCAGGATCGAGGCGGCGGTGTCCTGGGTCACGGAGGTCAGCGAAGTCTGGGCCTCCCTGGCGGTGCTCAGGAGCGAGGCAACGGTCGCCTGGCCCACCGTACCCAGCGAACCCTGCGCATCCTTGGCGCTGGTCAGGATCGACGAAGCGGTCTCCTGACCGACGGCGGTCAGCGTACGCTGAACGTCGGTTCCGACTGCGATCAGCGTACGTTCGACGTCGGCTGCGAGCGTCTTGACGTGCTCGGCGGCGGCGGACGAAGCGCTGACCAGCGTGTTCTGGGCTTCGCGGGCGCCTGTGGTGATCGACTCGGCGGTGGAATTGCCGGCGATCGAGAGCGTGCGCTGCATGTCTGCTGCCAGCGACTTGACCTGGCTCGCCGCATCGGCCGAAGCCGTGACCAGCGTGTTCTGGGCTTCGCGCGCACTGGCGGTGATCGATTCGGCGGTGGAGGTGCCGGCCATCGACAGCGACCGCTGCATGTCGGCGGAGAGCGACTTGACCTGGTTGGCGGCATCGGTCGACGCCGTGACCAGCGTGCTCTGCGCCTCGCGGGCACCGGCGGTGATCGATTCAGCGGTGGCGGTGCCGGCCATCGACGAGCGAACGTTCGACGTCGGCAGCGAGCGATTTGACCTGGCTTGCCGCGTCTGCCGAGGCCGTGACCAGCGTGGTCTGGGCTTCGCGCGCACCGGCAAGAACCGCGGCGGCGGTCGCACCGCCTGCGGCCGAGAGCGTGCGCTCGACGTCGGCGGACAGCGCCTTGATCTGGCTGGCGGCTTCGCCCGAGGCGGAGACCAGCGTCGCCTGCGCATCGCGGGCCGAGGTCAGGATCGAGCCGGCGGCGCCGGTGCCGACCGCGGTCAACGCGGTTTCGACTTCGGCCGAGGTCAGCCGCAACTGCGCGCCGACATCGGTGGATACCGTGAGCAGGGCCTGCTGCGCGGCGCGGGCGCCGGTCTGGATGGTCTCGCTGGTATTGACCACGAGATTGGTGAGCGCGCGTTCGGCATCCTCGACATGGGACTTGATGCCGGAGGACAGCAATTCCGCGCGTGCCATCAAATCGTCGCTGGCCTGACGGCCCGAGCTTTCGATGCGGCCGGCGACGGCCTCGACGCGCGAACCGAGCAGGTCTTCGAACTGCGCGACGCGGGTATCGATGTCGGAAGCGATGAGGCCGACGCGGGAATCGATGCCCTGATGGATCTCCTGGAACCGCGCCGAGATGGTGTCGGTCAGATGCGCGCTGCGGCCGTTGATGGTGTCGGTCACCGAGCTGATGCGCTGATCGACCGCCTGCACCGCCTGCAGCGTGCCCTCGGTGAGCGAGGAGGTGAGGTGGGTAAGCCGCGAGTTGATCGAGTGGATGGCCTGCGCCGCCCCGTCCGTCAGCGACGTCGCGAGCGAGCCGAGCCGGCTGTCGATGGTTTCGGTAACCGATTTGGCGCGGCTGTCGAAGGTGGTCTCCAGCGACTTCAGGCGGTGATCGATCGATTCGTCGAACGACTTGATCTTGCCGTCGAGCGACGAGTCGAGGTTGCTCACGCGATTGCCGAGCGTGGTTTCGAACTGCAGCAGGCGCTGGTCGAGCGAAGCGGTGATCTCGCCGCCGTTCGAGGTCAGGCGGGTGTCGAAATTGTCGACATAGTTCTTCAGGCTTTCGCCGATCTCCTGGGTGCGCTGGCCCATGCGATCGACGATCTCGCCGCCGAAGGTTTTCACGGTGCGGTCGAATTCCGAGATATGGCGGGTGATCAGCGCGCCGAGCGTGCCTGAGTTGCGCGCGAACCGTTCGGCCAGATCGGCGCCCTGGTTCTTCACCAGTTCGTCGAACGCGCTCATCTGCAGCGAAAGCGAGTCGTGCGCGGTTTCGGTCTGGCTGACGACCTTGGCCACCAGCGTGTTGACGGTGACGTCGAGCGCGTCGCTCGCCTTGTCGCCGGAGGTCAGGATGCGGGTCGCCAGACGGTTGCCGGCATCGTCGATCTTGTTGACGAGGTCGCCGGAGCGCAGCTCGAGCTCGAGCAGCAGCGAGTCCGAGGAATTCTTCAGCGAGTCGTGGACCTGCTCGGTGCGGTCGGAAATGCCATCGACGATGGTGGACGAGCGCTGCTCGAATTCGCCGGTGATGCGGTCGATACGCTCGTTGAGCATTTCGTGGACGCGGTCGGCGAGATCGACGAATTCGTCGTGGACGTGGCCGGTCTTGAAGTTGAGGCTGGTGGTCAGGCGCTCCGAGGCGTCGAGCACCGCGCGCGTGGTCTCGGCAGAGGCTTCCTCGAGGCGGTCGAGCAGGTCGCCGCCGCGCTCGCCGAGCGCAAGGATCATGTTGTCGCCGGCGTGGCTGAGTGCGCCGGTGATGTGGGCGCCGCGCTCTTCCAGCGCGCCGGTGATGCTTTTCGCGACCTCGTCGACGCGCGAGGCGATGGCGTCCGAAATCAGCGCGATGTCGTGGCGCAAATCGATCTGCACGCCGGAGATGGCGCTGCGAACCTGTTCGGCCTGGCCGACCAGATTGTCGCGCTGATGGGCGATGTCCTGCAGCAGCGCGCGGATGCGCACTTCATTGTCGGAATAGGCGCGCTCGAGAGCTGCGACTTCGTTGGCGACCAGGGTTTCGAGTTCACCGGCGCGCGCGATGGCGCGCTCGACGCCGTCGCCCATCGCGGCGACCTCGCGACGGATCGCCTGACCCACGGTGACCATGGAGTTGGAGGCTGCGCCCTCGGGTTCGGAGAAGCGGATCGCGACCTGCGCCATCGCCTGCGCGATCATGCCGCATTTCCTGGCCGCGCCAGGCAAGGCTGGCGAGGAAGTAAAACAGCAGCACCGGCGCAAAGAACAGCGCGGCAAGGCCGCCCAGCACCAATACGCCGCCGCTCTGGCCGATCGCGGCCTGCAGCGAGGGCAGGAAACTCGCCGTCAGCAGCGCGCAGCCAACCAGCCAGATGCCGGCGAAAACCGTCGCGAGCGTATAGACGCTGCGGGCGGGGCGGCCCTTCTGCAGCGCCTGCAGGATCTGGCCGATGGTCTCGCGGTCGTCATTGGCGGCGCGGCGCGGCGCGCGCGGCTCCTCGATCGGATCGAAGACCGGGCGATCAGCGCTTGAACGATCGTTGCCGGAACGATCAATGCCTGAACGGTCAACGCTTGAACGGTCAATGCTTGAACGATCAACGCTTGAACGATCCATGCTCGGCCGCATGTCGAACGGCGCTTCGGGATAGGCGGGAGCGGCGGAGTCAAAGGTCGGCGGGGCCATGTCGCCGTCGAGGGAATTGCGGTTGGCGTCAGCGCTGGTGTCGCTGATGTTGAGGGCTTCCTGGATGGCAGAAAGCGCGACTTCGGTCGGGTCTTTCACCTTTTTGGGAGTGTTCGCCATGTTCAGCCTGTGCCCTCATACTTTTTACGCGCGTCCGGCGAGCCTTGCGTCGTCCCCACGCAAGCTCGAAGCCGGTAATATGCCTTCTCAGCGGAGCCGAAGCGCGCAATGCGGGCGCCTTGTCCACTTCATTCGAAACATCCTATTGGCTGAGCGATGCGAATGAAATGGCCGCGATTAAGACAATCTTAATCATCGTTAACAGCTACGGGCTGTAACTTACTAATAGTCCTCAGAATTCTTTCGGGAACCCGGCGATTGGGGCCGCGCATCGGCAAAAACAGGGCAAATTTGCGGCAAATGCCTCATACGTTCCGTTAACCACTTCCGTGATTGGCTCAACAAACCTCGCCTGACCGATCGATACAGCGGCGAGATTTGGACTATGCCATGCCGCTTCATCTCGAACGGATCAACTGGATGCCATCGCCGCCACTCGCACCCGATGACGGTCCGATCGATTCCGAGCATCTCAAACGCATCACGCTTGGCGACGCCGGCCTCGAGCACGAGGTGCTGGCGATGTTCGCGGCACAGTCGGCCAAATTGCTCGACGCGCTGGCCACGCTGCCTCCGGAGGCGGGGGCGCTGGCGCATACGCTGAAAGGTTCGGCCAGGGCGATTGGCGCTTTCGCCGTGGCCGAGGCTGCGGCCGGGCTGGAAGCAGCGCTGGCCGATGGCCGCGATCCCTCCGAGGCGCTGGCCGAACTCGGCGACGCGGTGGCGCTGGCGCGGACCGCCATCGAGGCCATTTTGCGCCGGTCCTGACCCCGGAATCCCGGCAAAAACCGCCCGGCAGGTTTTCCCCCCAGCCGCTGGCGCCGGGCGGACTGACCCGTTATAGGACTGCCCGGGACCTTCCTCACAGAATTCCGTCAGCACGAGCGATCATGGCCAAAATCCACTATGTCGACCACACCGGCGAGACCCGGATCATTGAAGTTGAGAACGGCGCCACCGTGATGGAAGGGGCGATCCGCAACGCCATTCCGGGTATCGAAGCCGAATGCGGCGGCGCCTGTGCCTGCGCGACCTGCCATGTCTATGTCGACGAAGCCTGGCGGGAAAAGGTCGGCTCGCCCTCGCCGATGGAAGAGGACATGCTGGATTTCGGTTTTGACGTGCGGCCGAATTCGCGCCTGTCGTGCCAGATTAAAGTGACTGACGATCTCGACGGCCTCGTCGTCTCGACGCCGGAACGTCAGGCCTGAGCGGCGGCTTTTGTTTGACGCGTTTTCTTCACGCGAACCGGTAGCCACTTCGCTTGAAAACGCTACGTCAATTCGGATCGATCCCGCGGCGAATCCAGCGTTGAAAATTCGCCTTGATCTCGGGTGTTAGCGGCACGGGCTTTCGTGTCGCTTCATCGATCAGCACCGTCGTCGCCTGTGCGGAGGCCACGCATTTGCCTTCCGAAAAAACCACCTGATCGAACGCCACCGAGGTGCGGCCGAATTTGACGACGCCGAGCCCCAGTTCGATCTTGCCCGGCCAGTGCAGTTCCGCACGAAAATGCATGTCGAGCCGCACCATGACCCAGCCGAAACCCTCCGGCATCAGGCCGTAGGAGCGATCCTTCGTCAGTGTGACGCGGCCGGTCTCGAAATAGCTCGCATAACTTGCGTTGTTGACGTGCTGGTTCGGATCGAGGTCGGCGAAGCGGACATTGTCCGATAGCCGGTAGGGAAAATCTTCCAGGCGCGGCACAGCGTCGGAACGAAGCGGGGCATTCACGGCTTTGGTCTCCAGAAATCTCGTCCCCATACACCCCACTTGTCGAATGACGGCAAGGGCTTGGGGCGGCCCGAGCCCCCATATTATGGCTTTCCTGATCCGCCGCCGTTGGCTAGACAGGCGCAACCCTTCTGGCCGAATTCAACCGAAAAGAAGCAGATAATGAGCGAAGCGATCAAAACCGATGTGCTGATCATTGGCGCGGGCCCGTGCGGACTGTTCGCCGTTTTCGAACTGGGCCTGTTGGACATGAAGGCGCATCTGGTCGACATCCTCGACAAGATCGGCGGCCAGTGCGCGGAGCTCTATCCGGAAAAGCCGATCTACGACATTCCCGGCATTCCCTTCGTCACCGGCCAGGGCCTCACCGAAGCGCTGCTGGAGCAGATCAAGCCGTTTGGCGCCACCTTTCATCTCAACGAAATGGTGGAGACGATCGAAAAAATCGGCGATCCCGGTTTTCGCGTCAAAACCGACGCCGGCCAGGTGTTCGAATGCAAGGTGGTGGTGATCTCCGCGGGCGGCGGCTCGTTCCAGCCGAAGCGGCCGCCGGTGCCGGGCATCGAAGCCTATGAAGGAAGTTCGGTGTTCTACGCGGTGCGCAAGATGGAGCAGTTCCGCGACAAGAATATTTTGATCGTCGGCGGCGGCGATTCCGCGCTGGACTGGACGCTCAATCTGCACCCGGTCGCCAAACGCATCACGCTTCTGCACCGTCGCGACGATTTCCGCGCAGCGCCGCACAGCGTCGAGCAGATGCGCGCGCTGGTCGCCTCCGGAAAAATGGATCTCAAGATCGGTCAGGTTACCGGCCTCGAAGGCGAGGGCGGCAAGCTCGCGGGCGCGCACGTCAAGGGCAACGACAACGCGATGTCGAAGGTCGACTGCGATACCATGCTGCCGTTCTTCGGCCTCACCATGAAGCTCGGCCCGGTCGCGAATTGGGGCGTCGCACTGGAGAACAATCTGGTGCCGGTCGAGACCGCTTCGTTCGAGACCAACATCCCCGGCATCTTCGCGATCGGCGACATCAATACCTACCCGGGCAAGCTGAAGCTGATCCTCTCCGGTTTCCACGAGGGCGCGCTGATGGCCCAGAAGGCGCATCGCTATGTCTATCCGGACAAGCGGCTGGTGTTCCAGTACACGACTTCATCGTCGAGCCTGCAGAAGAAGCTTGGGGTCAATTGATTCCAACCAAAATATGACCGACACCCGCGGGACGCGCACGCCATCACGCCGCGGTGAGCGGGTTCACCCACTGGAACCCACCGCGAAATGGCCGTAGTCTGCGCCCATTACTTTGTCGATTGATCAGGTGATGACGATGCGGAATATGCGATCCCGATTTCGGTTGATGCTTCCGGTTTTGACCGGCCTTGCGATCGGCATCGCGGCCGCGTTGCCGGCACGGGCTGCCGACCCCTCGGCTGCGGGGCTGTGGCAGAAGATCGAGGACGGCAAGCAGTCCGGATGGTTTCTGATCGTCGACAACAGCGGCATCTTTGAAGGCGTGATCGCGAAGATGTTTCCCCAGCCGGGCGATCCGCCCAATCCCGTCTGCTCGAAATGCACCGATGATCGCAAGAATGCGCCCTGGCTCGGCATATCCTTCATCCGCGACATGAAGCCCAACGGCCTTGTCTATGAGGGCGGCAACGTTCTCGATCCGCGCGACGGCAAGATCTACAAGGCCAAGATGACCGTCAGCGCGGACGGACAGACGCTGACGATGCGCGGCTTCATGGGCATCTCGCTGTTCGGCAAGGACGAGATCTGGACGCGGTTGCCGGACAAGGAAATCGCGACGCTCGATCCCGGCATCATCGCGAAATATCTGCCGGCCCAGGCGGCGGCGATGAAGCCGGCTCCCGCCAAGAAAGGCCCGGCGCCCGGCGGCGCGATGGCGCCGGCCCGTCCGCCCGGTGGCGCGATGGCGCCCACGGCTCCGGCCGCGAGCAAGTAGCCGCGATCTTCCGTCGAAGCCGATCTCAGCGCGAGCGCTTCGCGTCTATCATGACCATGCGCTAGCGCTGCCCGAACGGTTGAACCGGCTGCGAGATCACCTCCGGCATCATCGTGCTCGAGTTGCAGCACCGTAGCCGCAGCGGGCAGTGCGGCGTCCGCCATCACCGCATGGCCTTCGGCGCTCGGATGCACCGCGCCGCCGTACACCGCCGACAGCACGCCCCACGTCGCATCATGGATGTCGGACGGCTGCATGTTGGCCGGCAGGCCCTGCGGATAGGTCATCGCGGCAAAGTAGCTGTCATTGGCGTCGCGGATCCAGCGCGCCCGCGGCAGGTAGGGGCGATAGTCGCCCGCACTGCGGCCGCACAGCATCGGCTGGCTGGCTGCAGTGACGAGGTCGGGGTCGAAGCTTTCGCCCTTCGGCGAAAAACATTCGCGGTCGAATTCCGGATCGGTTTGCGCGCGGGCGCAGAAGCCGTGCCCGGCAAAAGTCTGCTGATGCGCATCGACGAAGGTCATGCGGTCGGCGCGCGGATCGCGGCAGATGATGCCCGACTGGCAGAGCGCCAGCGCCTTCAACTGCGGGAGGAACTCATTGTCGACATAGGCCGCGACGCTGGCGAGCCGCTGCGGGTTGGCATTGAATGAAGGATGGATGTCGAAACCGGCGCGGCCGCCGGGACAGGGCGCGCCGGTCCCGCCGAGCGCCGGATTGGCATAGGACGTAAAGACGACGCGGGAGAGGTCGCCGCCGACCAGCGGCTTGAGCGCTTCGCGCAGCTTGCCGAATCCTTGCGGAAGATCGCGCGTCAGCGCGCTGCGCGAATTGTCAACGGACGCAATCACGCCGCTGCGCCGGAACAATACCCGCTCGGTCGGATAGTCGACGATCACGTCGGCGACCAGACCGGAGAAATAGATGTCGTTGGCGCCGATCGAGAGCAGGATCAGGTCGAGCCCGCGCTCGGGCTGGCGGCGCTTGGCGGCGGTGAGGGCTTCGCGCAATTCGGCGACCTGGCCGTTCACCGTGCCCTGACACGCCGCGTTCGATTTCGACGGCGGACAATCGCGCGCGCGTTGCGAGCCGAACAACCCGTCGGCGATGGTGGCGCCGGTGCAGGCCAGCGGAAGGTAGGTCACCGCGATGTGCGGATAGCGCACGGCAAGCGCGAGCGCGGTGCGGGTCTGGTAGCTGTAGAGCGAGCGGTGGCAGGCCGGATTGGACCACAGCGCGCTCTGGCGTTGCCAGACCTGCAAAGAATCCGGCGCTTCGCAGGCGCGCCCTCCCTTATAGCCGGCGCGGCTCGGCCGGTAGTATTGCGAGACCGCCGACGACAGATAATAGCGGAAGCAAAAGCCTTCATCGGACAGCGCGATCGGGCGGTCCGGATTGCCTTCGCCGGATGCGACGCTGTCGCCGAGACCGGCGATCAGGATATCGCGTACCGCGATCTCGGTGGCGACGCGCTGGGTTCCCTCGGCGCTGGAGACTTCCACCGTCACTGCCGTGGTGCGGCCATAGCGCACGCGGTTATTGATCGGCTCGGCGCAATCGAACGCCGAAGTTTGCGGACCGTCGCCATCATCGAAGGTCCAGGCGCAGGTGGCGCCCACGGGAACAGCGCCCGTCAGCCGGACTACGACCGCATGCTCGGTCGGCGTCAAATAACTTTCCTTGACGTTGTCGCGGGTGCAGGGCTCGCTAACGCGTCCGGCGAGATCGATGCAGAGCCGGTTCACGGTATTGCGCGCCCAGCCGCGCCCGTCGCTTTGCAATCCCAGCGCCTGCTCGGAGGCCAGCACGCTGCGGCTGCGCGAGCTCTCGCCATGCAGCGCAAAATCGCGCTCCTCGCGGAACAGCCGGAAACGGTTGCGGACCTCCCAGGAAATCTGCAACGGCCCGTCGGCCGCCGTCTGCGCTTGCACCGATGAGGCGGGCAGACCAACAAGCATGCCCGCGAGCAGCGCCGCCGGGACCATCGAGCGGAGGGGAATTTTGATCATGGCGCGTTTGACGTTACCGGTAAGGCAAAAATAAGTGAACCGGGATGGTCGTAGCCCAAAACACTGGCCTGCGCGGATAACGTCGCTGTTACCGTTTCGCCCGCTTGACCTGCTGCCTGACCGGCACCTCCGCCGTGCAGGCCTCTTCGTTCATCCGGCAGGCTTCCTCGTTCCGGCGTCGATCAAGCCACGGCTTCACGACACTGAGCCACAGCTCGCGCGTCCCCATGATGGAAATCGAGATGCCGAAGGGGATCAGGAAATACAGGATGCGGAACACCACCAGCGTCGCCAGCAATTGCTCCCTGCCGAATGCCGGCAGCGCCACCAGCATCGCGGCGTCGAACACGCCGATGCTGCCGGGCGCGTGGCTGGCGAAGCCGAGCAGCGTCGCCAGGATGAACACGACCGCGAGCGAGACGAAGTCGATATCGGGCTGCATCGGCATCAACAGATACATCGCCAGCGCGCAGAAGCCGAGATCGACGACGCCGATCAGGATTTGCAGCAAGGTCAGTCTGGCCGAGGGCAATATGACCTTCCAGCCGTTCTGACCGAGCTCCCGGCGCTTCTCGCCGGTGAGTAGCCAGGTGAAGTAGGCGGCGATGCCGGCGAGGCAGCCGATTCCGATCAGCCGGTTCATCGCGTCGGGCAACAGGTCCATGGCGGATGCCGCCCAGGGATGCCAGGCCATGCCGATCCCGAGCACGAAGAGATTGCCGAGCCAGAACGTCAGCCCGGAGAGGAAGCATATTTTTGCGACGTCGATCGCGGTCAGCCCGTAATCCGAATAGATGCGGAAGCGGATGGCGCCGCCGGTGAACACGGTGGCGCCGATGTTATGGCCGATGGTGTAGCTGGTGAAACTCGACAGTGCGGCGATGCGGTAGGGCACGTGCTTCTTGCCGATCGTGCGCAGCGCGAAGAAATCATAGAAGGTCAGCGTGCAGAACGCCCCGACCACGCACAGCGCGGCGAGCGCAATACGATGCGGCGCGATCTCGGTCAGCGCCGTCAGGATCACGGCGGTGTCGACGCCCTTCAGCGTCTTGACCAGATGCGTCACAGCCAGGACGATGATGAGGAGGCTCGCAGCGATCCCGAGCCGCTTCCAGCCGATCTTTTCCTTGAAGCCACGCCCGAGCGCGGTCAGCAGCCGATGCATTCATCCTCCCGGCAGGGCGATAACACGTGAAGGGCCTGTCATGGACGCGGCAGGCAACGGTCCAGCGTACCGTGTGCGAAGACCCATAAGGCAAAACCGTGTCGTTGTGCAGTCCTTGACAAGGTTAGCTTTAGACCTTCCGTCGCAGGCATTGTCATACTCCGTACATATGCCTTAACGCCCGGAATTTGAGTTGGCGCCTTGACACGGGTCAACCCGCACTTCCGGTGCGATGTTCCTGCCGTTCATCGCAAGGTTTTCCCCAATTTCAGGAACAACCCCCTGTTCCGCCGCCCGTGGATGGGAATGTATGCCAAGGACATCAAAAACCGTGAACAGCTGTTCATGCCTGCTTCAGGGCATCTATTACGCCGAGAAACAACTTGTGAAGGTGCGAGGAGGCGGCCAGCGCCCGGGAGGCACCGGTCTCTACGCCTTGCGCAGCGCAAAATGCGCGCCGCAAAACGCCATCGCCGCGCCGAGGCACAGTGCAGCAAGCCCGGCGAGCACGCCGGAGATCGTCGGCAGCGGGCTTGGCGCGGAAGCGGCCTGTCCCGCGCCCGCCAGCACCAGGACGCCGATCGCGATCAGGAACTGCCGCATCCGCTGTGGAATTTGTCCCGACACGGCGCTGTGCATCAGCGTCGCGGTAAAATAGCCGCCGGAGAATCCGGCCGTCGCGATCAGCCACCACGCGATCGCCGCGCCCGCCGGCATGAATTCGCGCGTATCGGTCCGCCACAGGCCGCCGAGATCGAGGCCATAGCGCGCGCCGAGCATATGCACGGCGAGCGCCAGCAGCACTCCCGATATCATGGCGCCGGCGAGGATCAGGCGGCGCGGAAAATAGGTCGTCTCGGCCATGCCCCGCTTGTAGGATAAAGCCGGTTGCCGGCGCAAGCGGCGCGGAACCTTCGAACCCTTTTCGAGAATAGTTTTGGGAAGGTCTGCACATGACGATCGGTCTTCTGGCACTGACCATTGCCGCGATCTTCACCGGTGCGGCGGTTTATGTGAACGTCGCGGAGCAGCCCGCGCGTCTGACGCTCGACGACCGCGCGCTGCTCGCCGAATGGAAGCCGTCCTACAAACGCGGATTCGCGATGCAGGCGCCGCTGGCGTTGATTGGTTTCGTGCTCGGAATGATCGCCTGGTGGCAGGCATCGCATCCGGCCTTCCTGATGGGCGCCTTCGCCATGATCGCACCATGGCCATGGACCCTTTTGAGCATCAAGCCCACCAATGACGCCTTGCTGGAGACCCAGATTGAGAAGGCGGGACCGCTTTCGCGCGCGCTCATCGTGAGGTGGGGCACTCTGCATGCCGTCCGCACCGGCCTCGGCGCGCTCGCAACGCTTGCATTTTTGTGGGGAAGCATGCAGCGCTAGGCGCACAGATGCCGACCGACCTGCCAAACGACGCCTCAGCTGACGATCGCTACGCCTACAAGGCGTCGCTGGTCGGATCGGCGCATCAATTCGAACTCACCGACAAGGGGCTGTCGTGGAAGATCGGCGGCAAGTCGGGAGTCTGGGCCTATGCCGACATCTCGGCAGTCTGTCTGTCCTACCGTCCAATAACGATGCAGCCGCACCGTTTTCGTGCCGACATCAGCCGTGCCGGCGGGGGACGCATCAAGATCCTTTCAACGACGTGGCAAACGGTGACGTTGATGGCGCCGCAGGATCAGGGCTACAGCACCTTCATCGCCGAATTGCACCGGCGCATGGCAAAGGCCGGAAGCCGGGCCGTGCTGAGCGGCGGGCTCTCGGTGCCGCTTTATGCCGTGGCCATTGTGATGCTGGGATTGCTGGCAATTGCGATGGTGGGGCTGCTGGTTCGCGCGCTTGCAATCGCCGAATGGGCGGGCGTGTTGTTCCTGATCGGCTTCGCCGCCTTGTTCATCTGGCAGGTCGGCGGCTTTGTCTGGCGTAACCGACCGATCACCTACAGCTTTGATCGTCTGCCGGAAGTGCTGCTGCCCGCAATCAAGCGCAATCAAAAGTGACTTCGCGTCACGCGCGACGCACGGCATCGTCCCGGCGGCTGTTTCCCGGGGGTGAGCGCGCGTGCAGGATCGAAGCGACCGAATTCCGACCGAAGCGGAAATCGCCGAGATCAACGCGACCCATTTGATCGATACGCCACTGAAGCCCGCCGACCTGCTGTTCGTGTTCGGAACGCGCGTGGATGTCGCGCAGCGCGTCGATGAAGCCTGTCGGCTCTGGCGAGAAGGTTATTGCCGCTGGGCCATCGTCAGCGGCGGCGTGACGCCGGGCTCGGATCTGTCGGAGTGCGCGATCATCAAGCCGGCGATGGTTGCGCGCGGCATTCCGGCGGAAAAAATCCTGGAAGAACATCGCGCAAAAAACACCGGCGAGAACGTGATTTTTTCGCTGCCGGTGATCGATGCGGCGCTGGGACTACAGAACATCCGCAGCGTGATCTGCCTGGGCAATACCTGGACCGCGCGGCGTTATCCGATGACGCTGCACAGGCACTGGCCGGAGGTCGAGAAGATGCTGGTCATGGTCGACAGTTTTACGACGCCGCGGTCGCTCTGGCACACCGATCCCGAATTCCGCCGCCGCGTGCTGCACGAATGGGACAAGATCGAGCCGTACAAGGCGAGGGGCTTTATCGCGGATTGGCATTGGCGCGGCGTTCGGCCGGAGAGCGGATGTCGCTGGTGATATGGAACGTGCTGTTGATGCCTTCGGGAATAGTCCCATTGAAAGTCAGGATCCCCGTCGGGTTGAGGCGTGCCGCGATCCCGCTGGAGCTCTTGAAATCCTTGGGGTACAGGATGATCAGCGCGGCAATGCCGGCGATCATCAGACCGCTGACTGCCGGCGCAATGCCGAAAGCGCTTGGGTCGGTGCCGTCGAAGACGCGGCTGAAAAGGCCAGGAGTTGATGCGGCCACAGGCGCGTGGGTGTTGCGAAGGCCAAAGGTGGGGCGGGCGGAATGCCGCTGAGCGCTCGGCCTGGTATCCCGCCACTCGTCCCATGTGTAGGCCATGGCGCCGGAGAGGCGGGTGAGGACGTCGATCCGCTCGGCGATTGTTGGGTGGGTGGCGAGTGCGCCTGCCGCCGCACCGTCGATCATCATCGCGTCGGCTTCGGGTCCGATGCCGTCGACCCTGCTGTGGCCGTCGATGCGGCGCAGCGCCGAGATCAGCGCGGCCGGATTGTGCGTCATGCGCACTGCTTCGGCGTCCGCGACCAATTCCCGCGACGACGATATCAACAGCCGCGAAACGCGCGCCAGCAGCAAGGCCAGCCAGCTGAGGAAACCGCCGACCAGGAACAGCAGCAGGAACGGCGGCAGGATGACGAAGAGGATGACCTGGCGATAATCCAAAATCCGAAGCATGCAGGTGTGCTGCAGGAACAGCAGATCACGCAGCATCACGTTGGCCGCCGCCATCAACCTGATGTCGCCATTGCGGATGTGGGCGATCTCGTGGGCTATGACGGCCGACAACTCGTCGTCATCGAGCGAATCGACCAGCCCGCGCGTTGCCACCACCACGGCAGTGGACTCGTTGATCCCGCAGGCGAACGCATTTCGCGCGTCACTATCGATCAGGCCGACCCTTGGAAAGGGCAGGCCTGCGCCGATCGCAAGCGTCTCGACGATATTGCACAGGCGCGGATGCGAGTAGCGGTCGACATAGTCGAAGTCGACATCGGCGCGAACCATGTGCATATGAAAAAAGAACTGCGCCAGAAACACGATGGCGCCGCCCGCGCAGACCAGCGAGGCGTAGCGCCAAAGGTAGCCGGCGAAATGACCTGACGCATCGGTCCCGGTAGCCCGCAAGGCGCTGGCACGTGCTCGTGTTACCTCGGTCAGCACGGCGCTCTCGTGGCCGGCAAAACCGCGCACCGTCTCGATCAGGCCGGGGATCAGATCATGGCGATGCTTGAGCATCGCATCGACATCCGCAAGTGCGGTGTCGCAACGCTCGTCCAGCGCGGCAAGCCGGTTGTAGGACAGCCAGATGGTGAGAAGGGCGAAACCCAGCAGGCTTCCCGCCGAGATCGCGATCATATGCTGGAATAGAAACATCTGAAAACTGGACATCGGCGGGCTCCATGCACGCATAAAACACGCACGGTGCTACCTTCGCGGTGTTTACAAAAGCTAAGTTGGGGCGTGCGGATCGGCGGGACTGCGCGGCAATGCACGCAACGTGATTAAGCGATCTTTGCCCCGAATGTGAAAAATAAATCAATTCGGGTGGCGCCGCAGTCCCGATCTTACTCCGTCGAGTCGAAATCCTCTTCCTGCGCCTTCAGCATGCCGGCCAGCGTCCGCAAGCCGAGGTCGAGTTGCTCGATCGGCGGCTGGGCCAGTGCCAGCCGCACCGCATTCGGCGCATGTCCGGGAGAGACAGCGAAGGTGGTCGACGGCGTCAGCGCGATGTCGCGCTTGGCTGCGGCGGAGACGAAGGTCTGCGATCGCCAGTGCGGCGGCAGCGTCAGCCACAGATGGTAGGATTGCGGGTTGGCCTGGATCTCGAAGCCGGCGAGGCGCTCGCCCGCCAGTTGCTGGCGCCGCTGCGCATCGGCGCGCTTGAGCCTGACCAGTTCGGCCGCCGTGCCGTCGCCCATCAGCCGCTGGCCGGCGGCGAAGGCATAGCCGGCCGCGGTCCAGCCGCCTGAGCGGACCGAAGCCATGATGCTCTCGCGCAGCCGGAGCGGCGCAACGATGAAGCCGAGCGCCAGTCCCGGCGCCACTTTCTTGGAAAGACTGTCGAGCAGGATGCAGGTGTCCGGCGCCAGCGCGGCGAGCGGAGTTTCGTCGGAGAGGAATCCGTAGACGGAGTCCTCGATGATCGGCAGTTCGAATTTTTCGGCGAGGCGCACGATGTCGGCGCGGCGTGCGGGCGGCATGGTCATGCCGAGCGGATTTTGAATGGTGGGCTGAATGTAGAGCGCGGACAAATGCGCTTCGCGATGCGCCTTCTGCACGGCGTCGGGACGGACGCCGTCTTCGTCCATGGCGAGCGGCACCAGCGTGACGCCGAGCCGTGCGGCGATGCCCTTGATAAAGGGATAGGTCAGCGCCTCCACCCCGCAGCGGCCGCCGGGCGGCACCACGGCGGAAAGCGCGGCCGCGATGCATTGCCGGCCGTTGGCGGTGAACACGATCTGCTCGGGGTTGGGCGCCCAGCCGTTTCGCGACATGAAATTCGCGGTGATGTTTCGAGCAGCCTGCGTCCCGGCGCTGGTGCCCTGTCGCAACGCGATCTCGAGCGCTTCCGGCCGGTCCAGCCCCTCGAGGCTTTTCGCGATCATCGCCGCCTGGATCGGCAGCCGCGGATAATTGATTTCGAGGTCGATACGGGCGCCGCGCGGCTCGGTCAGCGCTACCGTATCGCCGCGCTTCACTTCGCCGGAGATAAATGTACCGCGGCCGACCTCGCCGACCACGAGGCCGCGTCGGAGCAATTCGGTGTAAACGCGGCTCGCGGTCGAAGCCGCGATCTTGCGCTCATAGGCAAACGTGCGTTGTGGCGGCAGGCGATCGCCGGGTTTGAGGCCGCCGTTTTCGATCTCGGCGGCAACGGAATCGGCAAGTCGGAGATATTCGAATCTGGACATTATTGCACCGAGAGCAATGTTTTCCTTGCACCGATACAATTACAGGATCATTTAGGGGACATCAAGTCCCGCGATTGTACCGAGGTTTGCGAGAGTAATCCGAGGTCATCAGGGTGCAACTGCCATCACGCGGTTTGCGCCGGCGGCGTAGCTTTGCCGCGCGGGAGCCAATGGAGAAGGAAAATGTCCACGATCTCGTCGCCTGCCGTCCAACCCTCACTCCCGACCTTCAGCGGAATGGTTCGCTGGGCCGGAAAGGGCGCTCTCGCTTTGGCTACTTATCTGGAACGGCGCCAGGCCATCAAAGCATTGAGCGAGCTCGACGACCGCGCGCTGCGTGACATCGGAATCCACCGCAGCCAGGTCGAGGCGGCTGTGACCGGCAATCTGGACCTGATGCGGTTGCGCTAAGCGCGGCCTTTTTGCTGGAGCGTTTCCCTTCCGGGATCATGCTCTCAGTGCCGCACCACCAGCACCGAGCATTTGGCGTAGCGCACCACATGCCCGGCGTTGGAGCCCAGGAAATAGGTGCGCATCGCCGGCCGGTGCGAGGTCATCACGATCAGGTCGGCCTTGATCGCGGCGGCCTCCTCGAGGATCTCGTGATAGATGCCGCCCTGCCGCACCACGCCCGAAATCCGCGACGCCTCGATGCCGGATTCACGTGCCACGATCGTGAGTGCTTCCTCGGAAGTCTGACGCTGCTGGCTGTCGAAATCGGCCGGCACATATTCCGCCAGCATCACCGGCGTCATCGGCAGCACGTTGAGCAGCCGCACCTTGCCGCTCCAGGTCTGCGACAGCGTCGCCGCGGTCGCGATCGCCGGTTTGGCGAGGTCGGTGTCGGCGAGATCGATCGGCACGAGAATCGAATTGAACATCTGCGCCTCCTAACGTCCGCGTCCAGCGTAACATGACGGACGGATGATATCCGCTTGTCTAATCCTCGGAAGCCTGCCGCAACAATTTCGGACTGGTGAACAGCACGAGCTCGCCCGCGGCGGAACGCCACGTCGGTCCAGTCGTCGATCTCGAAGTCGAGCACGGCCAGGCCCGAGGTCGGCAGATTGTCCTCCAGTGCCTTTCTTGCCGCCTTGTCGCCGCTGCCGGCCAGCATCAGTGCGAGCTCATGCATGCCGGGATTATGCCCGACCAGCATCAACCGCTTTGGGTCGTGGGCCGACGCCAGGCGGATGCTGTGCAGCAATTGCGCGGGTTCAGCGCCGTAGAGTTCCGGCTGGAATTCGACCGCCGGCGGCCGCACTCGATCCTTCATCGCCTCCCAGGCGATCTCCCAGGTCTGATGTGCCCGGACCGCGGGCGAAACCAGCACCAGATCGGGGAAGGGCGGATGCATGGCGATCCAGCCACCGATTTCGGCGGCGTCGCTGCGGCCGCGATTATCGAGCTGCCGGTCCTGATCCTGCCCTGAAGGCGCGTCAGTCTCGGTTTTGGCGTGACGCAACAACATCAAACGGCGCATGGCGATCTCAATTCGTCCTGATGACGCGGATTAATGTACAAGCCAGCCCTCAGGACAAGGTGACAAGCGCCGCTATGGTCCGTAAGAAAACGACATGAGCGAGACTTCCACAAGTACCACCAACGGACCCGACGCCGGGGCGCCCCCGATGCGGTTGCGCCTGTCCTTCGATCTGGATGTCGATATCTGCATCGTCGGCGCCGGGCTTGCCGGGCTGACGGTGGCGCTGGAGGCTGCCCGCATGGGTGCGAGCATTGCAGTGCTCGAGGGACGGCATGTCGGCTGGAATGCGTCCGGCCACCATCTCGGCACTGTCATGCCCGGCTTTGGCCTTCCGATCGGCGAATTGATCGAGCGGGTTGGCCTCGACGACGCGCGCGAACTCTGGGCGCTTTCCCGGGAAGGCGGCGATTACGTCCGCGCCGCGGCGACCGAAACGGCAATGCCCGGCATTGCATTGTCCGAAGGTGCGCTCGAGGTCTCCAATGTCGACGCCGGCGACACGCTGATCAGCCGTTTGCAAACGCTTGGCGAGGATTTTGAAACCGAGGTGGAAGGCTGGCAGATCGATCGCGTGCGCGATCAGCTCAGGACCGGGCGCTACTTCCACGGCATCTATTATCCGAAAGCGTTTCAGATCGACGGCCGCAAATATATCCACGGCCTTGCCGCGATGGCGCGGCGGGCCGGCGTGCGCATCTTCGAGGATACACCGGTCGTCAGCATCGATCCCTCCGGCATCCGCAAGCGCGTCGTCACGCCGTCGGCGCGGTTGCGCGCCTCGCATATCGTGCTCACCGGCAACGTCCATCTCGGCGCGCCCTTGAAGCGGTTGTCTGAAACGCTGCTGCCGGTCTGGCGCTATGCCGCCGTCACCGAACCGCTTGGCGAGCGGCTGGCCGAAACCATCGCCTTCCAGGGATCGGTGATGGACAGCGACGGCATCGATCATTTCCGCATCGTCGATGGCGACCGCCTGATGTGGGCGAGCCCGGAGACCACCTGGGACGCGCGGCCGAGGCGATTTGCCGGAGCCATTCAGCGCCGGATCAACACCGTGTTTCCAAAGCTCGGCAAGGTGCCGATCGCAGACGTCTTCGGCGGCGCGGTCGGCGTCACCGTGCACGGCATGCCGCAGGTCGGCCAGTTGCGCAGAGGACTTTGGGTGGCGAGCGGCTTTGGCCGCCAGGGCCTCAGCACGTCGGCGATGGCCGGGCTTCTGGTCGCGCGCAGCATCTTGTGGGGCGACGAGCGTTGGCGGCTGTTCTCGCCGTTCGAACTGGTCTGGGCCGGCGGCCCGACCGGCCGCGTCGCGGGACAAGTTGTCAGCATGTGGACCCGCGGCAGTTCTGCCGCGGCCGGGACGCTGGCCCGGTACCGCGAGCGGGCGCGGGCCAAGGAGCGGATTCGCGAGGCGCGTCTGGCCGAGGCCAATCGCCAGGCCGGAACGAGGACGCCGCCGCGCCGCCGTCCGCCGCCGGGGCAGCCACGCCCGGTGCGGCCGCAGCCGCAGCAGCCGCCGGAGGCCGTCAATTCCGGCGCAGACGAGGGGACTGTTGCCTCGCAGGAAAGTGAGAATATTCGTTCCGGTTCGGTGTAACGTCTCCGGCACCGCCCCGTATTTGGAAGCGAGCCATTCCAGTCCGCTTCGCACGGAGAAGACAATGACCGATCGCCGTATCCTGCTTGCCGCCGTTGCCGGCCTGTTCGGCCTGGCCGCCTTCCGCTGGCTGCGCGCCGAGCCGGCACAGGCCGCCGAAAAGTTCGAGATCGAAAAGACCGATGCCGAATGGCGCGCCCAGCTCACCCCGCAGCAATACGAGATCCTGCGCAAGCACGGCACGGAACGGCCGGGTTCGAGCCCGCTGTTGAAGGAGCATCGCAAGGGCATTTTTGCCTGCGCCGGCTGCGACCTGCCGCTGTTCTCGTCTGAAACCAAATTCGAGAGCGGCACCGGCTGGCCGAGCTTCTACCAGCCGCTGGAGAATGCGCTCGGCAAGACCGAGGACCGTGCCTACGGCATGCTGCGGACCGAGGTGCATTGCCGACGCTGCGGCGGCCATCTCGGCCACGTCTTCGATGACGGGCCGAAGCCGACCGGCCTGCGCTATTGCATCGATGGTTTTGGCCTCGTGTTCCATCCGGCGGGGCCGTCCGCCTCCTGATGAAACCGGCAATTATTGCCCGTTCCCGGCAATTTAGGCCCTGGTCTCCGGACCGGGGCTTTTCATTAAGTATTTGATATAATTGAATTTTATGTTCTGGCATAGTCCTTGCGATATCTCCCTCGATTGCGGCCACGTTTTCATCGGCTGGCCGCCCGGATCGAAGTTGGAGAAATGGTATGGGTATTTTCGATGCGCTGAACACATCAGTTTCAGGCCTGCAGGCGCAGTCATTCGCGCTCCAGAATATTTCCGGCAACATCGCGAATGCCTCGACCGTTGGCTACAAGGGGACCAACACCAGCTTCGAGGATCTCGTTCCAAACAGCACGACACCCGACCAGCAGGCGGCGGGCGGCGTCAGGGCCCACGCGCAAGCCACGATCACCACCCAGGGAACGGTGTCCGCGACCGGCGTCGGCACCAATATGGCGATCAGCGGTGCAGGCTTCTTCAACGTGCAGAAGCCGGCCGGCGTTGTCGACAACGTGCCGGTGTTCAACGGCGTCACCAACTACACGCGCCGCGGCGATTTCCAGCTCAATGCCAACGGCAATCTCGTCAACGGTGCCGGATACTACCTGCTGGGCGTGACCGTCGACCCCAAGACCGGAAATCCGATTGGAAACGTACCGCAGGTTCTGCAGTTTCAGAACAATTTCATTCCGGCGCAGGCGACGACCAAGATTACCTATGCCGCCAACCTCCCGACCAGGCCGTCGACGGTTGCGAGCGGCACCTCCGCTGTCGGCTCGTTGACCTCTTTTGGCGGCTTGAATCCGGCCGACTTCACCCCCGGCTTCAATCCCCAGATCATCGGCACGCCGGCCACGCCCTACACCGATGCCACGACTACGGGAAGCTCGGTCAACAACAAGGCGGCGGTCCCGGCACCCGTCACCGGCGCGACGGTGCTGTCCGGGCCCGCGGGTTCGGATTCGATCTCATCGAATTTCGCGGTCGGCGACATCATCACCGTAAACGGCACGCCCGTCTCGTTCGTTGCGGCCGGCGCGGTCGGCAACCAGCTCAACATCACCGACAGCATCACGACGATGCTGGCCATGATCAATTCCATCACCGGCACCGCGAACCCCTCCACCGTCGCCGGCGGCGCGATCACACTGCATACCGGTACGACCTCGAATCTGACGGTCACGAGTTCGAACGCGGCGGCATTCGCGGCGCTTGGCTTCACCCCGACGGTAACCGCGACCCGCGGTGGTGGCGGCACGGCGGGCGCCGGTGTCGTCATCGGCAGCGACCAGGCGACGTTCGCAAACGAATCCATCAGCGGCGGTGCGGTGACGGCCTATGACGCCACGGGCACGCCAGTCAATCTTCAACTGCGATGGGCCAAGGTCGACAGCGCAGCGCTCGGCGTTCCGCATACCGATACCTGGAACCTGTTCTATCAGTCCAATCCGAATGCGACGGGGCCGCAAACGGCATGGATCAACGCCGGCACCAACTTTGTCTTCGGCCCCAACGGATCGATGGTCAGCCCTTCGGGATCGACCATCACGCTTGCGAACGTTGCGGTGAGCAGTCAGTCGCTCGGCAATCTAACCGTCAATTTTGGCAGCGGCGGCCTCACCCAGTACGCCAGTGTCGGTGGCACCACGACCATCAATCAGATCCAGCAGGACGGCTATGCCGCCGGGCAACTTCAATCGGTCGCTGTCAACAACAGCGGTCTCGTGGTCGGAACGTTTTCCAACGGCCAGAATCTCAATCTCGCGGCCGTCGCATTGTCTCACTTCAACGGGACCAACTTCCTGAAGCCGCTCGACGGCGGCGCCTATGCCGCGACCGATAAATCGGGTGTCGCGATCGCCGGCGCCACCGGGACCATCGGCGGGGCCGCGGTCGAAGGTTCGAACACGGATATTGCCGACGAATTCACCAAGCTGATCGTGACCCAGCAGGCCTACTCTGCAAACACCAAGGTGATCACGACTGCACAAACCATGGTTCAGGATCTCCTGAACGTGCTGCGGTGATTAACCCGGCTGATCTGGGGCAGTTGTCATGAGTTTGAGTTCAGCACTTGCCACCGCGATGGCCGGTTTGCACACCAACCAGGCGGCGTTGTCGATCGTATCGTCGAACATCGCCAACGCGCAGACCCCGGGCTACGTTACCCGGACCCTCACCCAGATCCAGGTCGCAGGCAGCAGCACCGACACTGGAGCAAGCGTCCGTACCACGGCCGTGAACCGCCAGCTCGACCTGTATCTGCAAACCCAATTGCGTACCGAGACGTCTGCCGGCGCCTACGCCGACAAGATGTCGAATGTGCTGGGGCAGCTGCAAAGCGTGTACGGCACCCCAGGCGGCGCCGGAACGCTTGAGACGGCATACAACAATTTTACTTCTGCGCTGCAGGCGCTGTCGGCGAACTCGGGCGCGCAGTCCGCGAGATCCCTGGCCTTGTCGACGGCGCAATCGCTGGCGCTACAGTTGAATACGGCGACGCAAGGCGTCCAGGCGCTGCGCTCGAACGCGGAACAGGATATCGCGGCTGCCGTCGTTCAGGCCAACAACGCCATGGCGCAGATTGCGAAACTCAATACGCAGCTGCAGAGCCTTCCGGCAGGCGACAACAACGGGGCAACGCTGGAGGATCAGCGCGACACTGCCATCAATGATCTCGCGAAATTGATGGACATCCGGGTTGTCACGGACAACGCCAACGTGGCGACGGTCTACACGACGTCCGGCTTGCAGCTGGTCGGCGTCCAGGCATCGCAGCTGTCGTTCAATTCGCAGGGTACGCTCAACGCGAGTTCGCTGTGGAACAGCAATCCGGCACTGTCCACGGCCGGCTCGCTCACGCTGACGTTCGCAAACGGGGCGAACGTCGATCTGATCGCGACCAACTCGGTCGGGTCGGGACGTCTTGGCGCCGACCTGAAACTGCGCGATAGCGTCCTGGTGCAGGCGCAAACGCAGCTTGACCAATTGGCCGCGACCCTTGCCGGTTCGCTGTCCGACCAGACTACGCCCGGTACGGCGGTGACATCGGGCAGCCAGGCGGGATTCGACCTCGACCTGTCGAATGTGCTGCCGGGAAATACGATCAACCTCACCTACACCGACACCGCAACCAATACCGCGCACCAGATTACGATCGTGCGCGTGGATGATCCGACCGCGCTGCCGCTGCCCAACACGGCCGCCAGTCCCAACGACAAGGTGATCGGCGTCAACTTCCAGGGCGGGATGGCCTCGATCGTGGCGCAAATCACCGCCGCGGTCGGCAACACCAACCTCCAGTTTTCCAATCCGGCCGGCAATACGTTGCGGATTCTCGACAACGGTTCAGCGGCGGTGAGCGTCAATGCGGCATCGACCACCGCCACGGCTTCGGCGCTGGCGAACGGCAATCCGCAACTGCCGGTGTTCACCGACGGCAGCACGCTTTATACCGGGGTGATCACCGGCAAAGGCACGCAGCAGACGGGATTTGCCGGACGCATCTCGGTCAATTCCGCGCTGGTCAGCGACCCCTCGAGATTCGTGGTCTACAACACTTCGCCGCTGACGACTGCGGGAGACACCACGCGCTCGGACTTTCTCTACACCCAGCTGACCTCGGGGTTGTTTACCTATTCACCGCAAACGGGCCTGGGCTCAAGGACCTCGCCCCTGACGGGAACACTGCCGAACTATATTCAGCAATTCCTCAACCTGCAGGCCAACGCGGCAAATTCCGCGGATCAGGTCGCGCAAGGCCAGGATGTCGTGGTCAACACGCTGCAACAGAAGTTCAACAGCAACTCCGGCGTCAACATCGATGTCGAAATGGCGAACTTGATCGCGCTGCAGAACATCTACGGGGCCAACGCCCACGTGATGGCCGTGGTGCAAACCATGATGCAGACCTTGATGCAGGCTCAACGGTAGGGCGTTCAGATGGCGATCAACAGCATAGGCAACAGTAATTTCCTGCTCGGGCAGTCGATCGTCGGCCTCAAGAACCAGCTCGAGACTCTGCAGACGCAGCTCGCCACCGGCAAGAAGTCGACGGTCTATTCGGGGATGGGCATCAACGAGGGGTTTGCCATCTACGCGCGCGGGCAGATATCGAATCTGTCCGCCTTCACGACGACCATGACCAACATCAACACGACCATCGACACGACCAGCACGGCGTTGCAGTCGTTCGGCAAGATCGCGTCACAGGTGAAGTCTGCTGCCGCCAGCGGCGGTGCGATCGTTACCGGCTCCGGGCAGACCGTCGGTCAACAGACCGCGCTGTTGCAGCTGAAGTCGATGCTGGAAATTCTCAATACGCAGGCCGGCGATCGCTTCCTGTTTTCCGGAAGCGCCATCGACACGCCTTCGGTCGCTTCGGTGGACGATATCCTCAATGGAAGAGGCGCCCTGGCCGGATTGAAGCAGTTGATCGCAGAGCGCAACCAGGCGGATCTCGGCGCCAGCGGCCTCGGACGTCTTGTTGTCTCCTCGCCCTCTCCAACGTCGGTGTCGGTTGCGGAAGACGTCGCCGGCTCGCCGTTCGGTTTCAAGCTCAATGCGATCTCGTCCTCTCTGACCGGCGCGACCGTCACTGGCCCGAGTGGGTCGCCAGCGGCGGTCTCGGTTGATCTTGGCGCCACCAATCCGAGCAACGGCGACCAGGTCACCTTCACGTTCAACCTGCCGGACGGCACGACTGAAGCAATACAACTGACGGCCTCGACCGCAACGCCTCCGCCAAGTGGAAGCTTTGCGATCGGCGCCACGCCGACGGCGACGGCGACCAACCTGAAGGCGGCGCTCAACACCGCGCTCGGCACCCTCGCCAACACCGCGTTGGTGGCTGCATCGGCCATGGCTGCCGCGGACGATTTCTTCAACACGGATGGAATAGCCGTCGGAAGCGTCGTCAACAACAAGGCCGCGGTCCCGGCCCCCATCACCGGGGCGACGCTGCTGTCCGGCGCCGCGGGTACGGATTCGCTGACCACGAACTTCGCGGTCGGCGACACCATCACCGTCAATGGCAAGACCCTTACTTTCGTTGCCTCGGGTGCCTTGGCCAACCAGCTTAATGTCACCGACAGTATCCAGACGTTGTTGACGAAGATCGACTCGATCACCAACACCTCGGTTCCGTCGAGCGTCAGTGGCGGCGTGATCACGCTGCATACCGATGACGCCGCGAGCCTGAACGTCACGAGTTCGAACGCGGCCGCGTTCGCGGCGCTCGGCTTCGGCGCCACCGCGACTGCGGTCCAGCCGCCGCTGCGGGTCGGGGGAACGCCGTTGAACACATCGACGACCTTGGTCAGCGGTGCGGCGAATACCGTGGCCTGGTACACCGGCGAAGCCGGTCCTGGCCCTGCTCGCGCGGCATCGACCGCGCGGGTCGATCAGACGGCGACGATTCAATACGGCGTGCGTGCCAACGAGCAGGCCATCCGTTCCGCGCTGCAGTCCGTCGCGGTCTTTGCCAGCGTGACGATGTCACCCACCAGCGCCAATGCGACCGCGCTGGTCACCGCTCTCAACCAGCGTGTGGCGACGGACTTGACGCCGCAGGGAAGGCAGCAGAGCCTTGCCGACATCGGGACCGATCTGGCGTCCGCGCAGGTCGCGATGAAAGATATCGCTGCGCGGCAAAGCCAGTCCCAGGTCATGCTGCAGAGCCTGATCGATCAGAGCGAAACCGTCTCCAGCGATCAGGTTGCGACCGAGCTGCTGGCGCTGCAGACCCGATTGCAGGCATCATATCAGACCACAGCGATGCTCGCGCAGCTCAGCCTTGTGAAGTACCTCGCATAACGCGGCTGCGTTGAACTGCCGACCGAGGCCGCACCCTCTCGAGCGTTGCGGCTTGATAATCGCGTCGTCGTTGCCGTGATCGGCGGCCGTCGCTGATTGCTTCAGCTACCGAACAGCCTTTCACCCAATGTTAAGCATGAGTTTCGAAGCCGATCGGGATCGGGGCGTGCTCACGTGCCGATTCAGGTCTCGTTTATCATTTGCTTCTTAGGGTCGCTGGTGCTCGGCCAAGAAGGCCGATTGTTGCGTAACGCCAGAAAGGTCGTTCCTATGTCTTTGTCCAATATCACCCTCTCCGCGTCAGTCCGCCAGAACCTGCTCTCGCTGCAGGGTACTGCTGATCTGCTCGCGACCACGCAGGGCCGTCTCGCCACCGGCAAGAAGGTCAACAGCGCGCTCGACAATCCGACCAACTTCTTCACCGCCGCCGGCCTCGATTCCCGCGCCAGCGACATCAGCAACCTTCTCGACAGCATCGGCAACGGCGTGCAGGTCCTGCAGGCCGCCAACACCGGCATCACCTCGCTCTCCAAGCTGGTCGATACCGCCAAGTCGATCGCCAACCAGGTGCTGCAGGCGCCTACCGGTTATACCGCCAAGTCGACGGTTACCTCGGCAGCAGCTCTCGGCGGCACCGCGGCCAATCTGGTCGACGGCGCCACCATCAAGGCCGGTCAGACGATCATTGTCGCCGCGAACGGAAACCTCCCGACGCTCACCGTCACCATCGGCGCCAGCCATTCGCTTGATCAGTTGAACACTGACTTGGCGGCCGCCCATCTGACAGCCAGCCTGGACAGCACCAACAAGCTCGTCATCACCACGACCAACGACTACGCTTCGTCCACGATCGGTGCGATTACCGTTGGCTCAACGCCCGGTTCTGCGACGTTCGGAGCTGCCGTCGCGCCAGTCGCCGATGCGGTGTCGCAGGCTACGCGTGCGTCACTGGTCAGCCAGTACAATCAGATCATTTCGCAGATCACCACCACGGCGCAGGATGCGTCCTTCAACGGCATCAACCTGTTGAACGGCGACTCGCTCAAGCTGGTGTTCAACGAAACCGGCAAGTCGACTTCGACGATCAACGGCGTGACGTTCAACCCGGCCGGTCTCGGCCTGGCTTCGCTCACCTCCGGCACTGACTTCCTCGACAACTTCTCGACCAACTCCGTGCTGGCGAAGCTCAACACCGCCAGCACCACGCTGCGTTCGCAGGCGTCTGCCTTCGGCGCCAACCTGTCGATCGTGCAGATCCGCCAGGACTTCAACAAGAACCTGATCAACGTGCTGCAGACCGGTTCGTCCGCTCTGACGCTCGCCGACACCAACGAGGAAGCGGCCAACAGCCAGGCGCTGTCGACCCGCCAGTCGATCGCGACCTCTGCGCTGTCGCTTGCCAACCAGTCGCAGCAGAGCGTTCTTCAGCTCCTGCGCTGATCGCGGCAAAACTTTCGCAAACGAGGACGGCGGGGCTCTGGCCCCGCCGTTTCTTTTTGGTTCGCGTTCCGAAGTTTGATTCGTGCGGTTGCACTTTTACGTCTGCTTAACCCGCCGGCTCGTTTTGACCATCTGTTAACCATAATTCGTCGAAAGCGCGGGTGGCATTAACCAAGCCCCGGGCGGCTTCATCTTTTGTTGACCATAGAATTCCTAGAGTCCCGCGTGTCCGGCCAAGAAGGCCAGGGTTGAGTTAAACCAGAAAGGTTTTCGCATGTCTTTGTCCAACATCACACTTACGGCCGCGGTTCGCCAGAACCTGCTCTCGCTGCAGGGTACTGCCGAGTTGCTCGCGACCACGCAGGGCCGTCTCGCCACCGGCAAGAAGGTCAACAGCGCGCTCGACAATCCGACCAACTTCTTCACCGCCGCCGGTCTCGATGCCCGCGCCAGCGACATCAGCAACCTTCTCGACAGCATCGGCAACGGCGTGCAGGTCCTGCAGGCCGCCAATACCGGCATCACCTCGCTCTCCAAGCTGGTCGATACCGCCAAGTCGATCGCCAACCAGGTGCTGCAGCAGCCCTCCGGCTATACCTCCAGGTCGACGGTTACCTCGGCAGCAGCTCTCGGCGGCACCGCGGCCAATCTGGTCGACGGCGCCACCATCAAGGCCGGTCAGACGATCATTGTCGCCGCGAACGGAAGCCTCCCGGCGCTCACCGTCACCATTGGCGCCAGCCATTCGCTTAATCAGTTGAACACTGACTTGGCGGCCGCCAATCTGACAGCCAGCCTGGACAGCACCAACAGGCTCGTCATCACCACGACCAACGACTACGCTTCGTCCACGATCGGTGCGATTACCGTTGGCTCAACGCCCGGTTCTGCGACGTTCGGAGCTGCCGTCGCACCAGTCGCTGATGCGGTGTCGCAGGCTACGCGTGCGTCACTGGTCAGCCAGTACAACCAGATCCTTACGCAGATCACCACCACGGCGCAGGATGCGTCCTTCAACGGTATCAATCTGTTGAACGGCGACTCGCTCAAGCTGGTGTTCAACGAAACCGGCAAGTCGACTTCGACGATCACGGGCGTGACGTTCAACCCGGCCGGTCTCGGCCTGGCTACGCTCGCCTCCGGCACTGACTTCCTCGACAACTTCTCGACCAACTCCGTGCTGGCGAAGCTCAACACCGCCAGCACCACGCTGCGGGCGCAGGCGTCTGCCTTCGGCGCCAACCTGTCGATCGTGCAGATCCGCCAGGACTTCAACAAGAACATCATCAACGTGCTGCAGACCGGCTCGGCCGCTCTGACGCTCGCCGACACCAACGAGGAAGCAGCCAACAGCCAGGCGCTGTCGACCCGCCAGTCGATCGCGACCTCTGCGCTGTCGCTTGCCAACCAGGCGCAGCAGAGCGTTCTTCAGCTCCTGCGCTGATCGCGGCAAAACTTTCGCAAACGAGGACGGCGGGGCTTTGCCCCGCCGTTTTCATTTGCTGTATTAATTCGTCCGCCGTCACGCGCGGGCCTGATCCGCGCGTTCGGCATTATTCAATGACAAAAAAGCGGCGAGGCAAAGCCCCGCCGCCGCTACAATGCACTGCCGCAGAAATCAGCGCAGGAGCTGCAGAACGCTCTGCTGCGACTGGTTGGCGAGCGCCAGCGCCGATACCGCGATAGACTGGCGGGTCGCCAGCGCCTGGCTGTTGGCTGCTTCCTCGTTGGTGTCGGCGAGCGTCAGCGCGGCTGAGCCGGTTTGCAGCACGTTGATAATCTTCTTGGAAAATTCCTGGCGAATTTGCACGATCGACAGGTTGGCGCCGAAGGCAGACGCTTGCGTGCGCAGCGTGAGGCTGGCGTTGTTGAGTGCGTTCAGAACCTTGCCAGTCAGAACGTTGTCCGTGAAGTCGGTGCCCGGAGCGAGCGAAGCCAGGCCAAGACCAGCCGGATTGAAAGTGACGCCCGCAATCGTCAGGGTCGATTTTCCGGTTTCGTCGAAGATCATCTTCAGCGAGTTGCCATCCAGCAGATTGATGCCGTTGAAGGAGGCGTCCTGCGCCGTGGTGGTGAGCTGCGTGATGATCTGGTTGTACTGGGTGACCAGAGTTGCCCGGGCAGTCTGCGAAGCCGGGTCGGGTACCGCCGCGGTAACTGTACCGCCGGCGCCGCCACCGGCGGCGTTGGCGCTGATATTGATGGCGTCCAGCGTGACGGGAGCTGTCGCCGCAGCCGTCCCGGTGATCACCTGACCCGCGCCGTCATTGGTCGACGTAAAGGTCAGGCTGTCAGGTCCGGTGATCAAGGCCGAAAGATTGACTCCGGCGTCCGCCAACGCCTGGTTCAATTGGGCGACCGACTGGACCTGCGCCGTCTTGGTCGTGAAATTGAAAGCCGACGGCGAGGTACCGACCGTGATCGTGGCGGCAGTGCCCGCGGAGTTTGTGAACGTGAAAACGCCGCCATTGAGCTTGCTGGTCGTGAGATCGGCGGCGGTCGCTATGCCAGGGCCGCTCGGGACGCCCGTGCCGGTGAACGGGATGCTGGCCTTCGTGCTGTAGCCCGAGGGTTGCTGCAACGCCTGGTTGGCGATCGACTTCGCGGTATCGACCAGCTTTTGCAGCGAGGTGATGCCGGTATCGGCGGCTTGCAGTACCTGCACGCCATTGCCGATGCTGTCGAGCAGATTGCTGATATCGCTGGCGCGGGCGTCGAGACCGGCGGCGGTGAAGAAGTTGGTCGGATTATCGAGCGCGCTGTTGACCTTCTTGCCCGTGGCAAGGCGGGTCTGAGTGGTCGCGAGCAATTCGGCCGTTCCCTGCAGGGAGAGCAAATTCTGTCGAACTGCTGCGGTGAGGACAATATCAGACATTGCAAGCCTTCCTTAAGTGCGCGTCTTCAGGCGTCCTGGTCCAACGGGATTCCTGATTCCAGCCAACGCCAGATATGAACAAAAGCTTTTAAAATAGGGTTAACCGCTGGTTAGCGAACGTGGTTACCGGATCGTTAAGCCGACCGGTGGCTTGGGCGCTTGCCGGCCGGAGCGGCGGCGATTTTTGCACCGGACCGGGTGCAAGTCGTTGGAATACAAGGTTCTTTTCGGCCTAGCCTGCCTTGCACCCTCGGGGACTGGTCCTGGAAATCTCGCTGCTTCAAGAAAGACAGTCTTGCCACCGGGGATTTCCGGATGGGCAGGCGATGCAGGGGGAATGGATCTCCGCGGGATTGCCGCGCGGCCATCGCCTGGATCACGGAAGCCGGATCATCAGGGACGTCGCGGGGATCTTGTCCAGGCCATCCGGAATTTTGCGAGGGCGACGATCGATCCCGCGAGTAAGTCATTCTTAAGTGACTTTCTTTACGGTTTTGGAGGTTGAAATCAGGAAACTTGTCGGACGGAGAGGGATTGCTGAGGTGAGGAATGTCTAGTGCTGCTGCTCAGGCCTACGCGCGTGTCGCCAATACCACCTCGTCCCCCCGAGATATTGAAGCCCAGGCCTTGTTGGCAGCGGCGAACAAGTTGCATGCAGTCATGACCAATGCCGAGGCGACCTATGCGCAGACTTTCGAAGCGCTGATGTTCAACCGCAAGCTCTGGTCGATCTTCCTCAGTGAAGCGCAGCGCGACACCAATCCGCAGCCGATCGAAGTACGGCAGAGCATCGCAAATATCGGCATCTTCGTGCTGTCCCAGACCGCTGCGTTGCAGATCAGCCCGCAGCGCGAGCATTTCAAATCCCTGATCGAGATCAACCGCAACATTGCGGCCGGATTGAGCGGGCGCCCGTGAGCGGACGCGCGGGACAGGGCAGGGGAACGATGCCGTGGCTGACATCTACACTATCCTGAGCAACAGCTACAAGACGGCACCAACGCCGTCGTCGTCGCAAACGAAATATGTCCCGGTCGATCCCGCGCATTATAACGGTACCTGGAAAGGGACGTATTCCACCGGCGAGAAATTTTCGTTCTTCATCTCCGACGTTCAAGGGTTTCGCGCCAAGGTGAAATACCAGAGCGGCACCGGTCCGGTTCTATTTCAGGACGTGCTGATCAAGGACAATTCCTTTCGGATCGGCGACAGCAAGTTCTTGCTGAAGAAAATCGGCCACGCGCAAATCAAGACGGTTGTCACGAACCCCGCGACCGGCGGCACCGTACTAAACACGGCCTACGCCGATCTCGTTTGATCGCAGCCCGCACTGCAGGTGTGGTGGGGCGCGGCAATTAAGGTCTGGTTAACCAAACATATTTACCGTTTGGCAACGGAATCCACGCCGGGCAGCTCAAGCTCGCGTGGACGGGGCAAGCAATCGAACCGGCAATGAACTGCGAACCAGGGTGCATCTGGGTCGCCGCCGGCCACATCACCGAGATGTGGTCTTGGCCAGCAAGCTGACGGGTTGGAATACCCGGTTCGATCGCACCACAGCCGTCATGGCCCGCTGCCGGGCTTGAACAATGCGGAGGGGTGCCATGGATGCTGAATTCAACGAGCGCAACGAGGCAGGTCCGGTTATAGCAGCCGACCGCATCGGCTTCGCCAGACTAACCAGGATGGCGTTCAACGGTATCGATTTAACTCCGCTGTGGCAGCGCTTGATGGAACAAGTGGTCGACGGGACCGCCGATGCCGGCTGCGCACTGGATCTGTCACTGATCGCGCAGCTGTTGGGCGAAAAGGAGACCGGCCTGTCGATCCAGGCAGAAGCGCTCGCTTTTCACCAGCTGTACCGGTCGCCGTGTTCTGCCGCGTCGCCGCGGCTGCGCGTGCTGGCACTGGCGGCCGCCATCGATATGGGTGGCAATACGCCGATCGAATTTCTGCTGGAAGATTCCGGGATCGAGCTGCAGACCCTATATGTTATCGACGGAATGGAGTTGCCGCAGCGGCTACCCGATCATGACGTTGCGATCGTGGTCGCGTCCGACTCCGAGGAGTGCCTCGGTGCGCTGCGTATCATCGATCGCGCAGCGCCAAGTTGGCCGCGGCCGTTGCTGAATCCGCCGCACCTTGTCGGCAATCTGGATCGCGACAAGCTGCATCAATTGCTTCGCGGGATCGGAGGACTTGATGTTCCAGCGACGTTGAACATGACGCGCGGGCAATTGTCCGACGTGGCCCGGTCGAAGCTTTCATTCTCCGAAGTCTCGGCCGGGACGCAGTTCCCGGTCATCGCCCGCCCGCGCGGTTCGCATGCCGGCGTGGGGCTCGCCAAACTCGACGATCGCAACGCGATCGATCGCTATCTCGAGGAACGGCCGGAACAGGATTTTTTCGTGTCCCGCTTTGTCGACTACGCGAGCGAAGATCAATTGTTTCGCAAGTACCGTGTTGTTTTCATCGAGGGGCGACCTTACGCATGTCATATGGCGATCGCCGATCGTTGGGACATCTGGTATCTCAATGCAGGGATGTCGGAAAACGCAGCGAAGCGTCTCGAAGAAGAGACGTTCATGCGCACGTTCGACATCGGATTTGCGCGTCGGCATCGGACCGCACTGGCCGACATGGCAGATCGAATTGGCCTTGACTATTTCACGATCGACTGCGCGGAAAACAAGCGCGGAGAGTTGTTGATATTCGAGGCTGACAACACCGCGGTCGTGCACAATATGGATTTGCCCGCCCTGTTTCCCTACAAGCCACCGCAAATGCGTGCCATCTTCGAGGCATTCGCGACCATGCTGTATCGACGCGGCCGCCAGGGGCGGGAGCAGGCCGCGTGAAGTTACTGCGCGATTCAGGCTTGCAGTCTGCATCGAGCGAGACGCTCGATCCGCAAAACTGGGACGAAATTCGCGCGCAAGGTCATCGCATGCTTGATGACATGCTCGACTATATCGCTGACATCAGGGAGCGTCCGGTTTGGCAGCCGATACCTGATGAAGTCCGCGGGCGGTTTCGTGCCGACCTTCCGGTCAAACCTTCCGGTCTTGACGAGGTCTATCGGGAATTCGCCGATTTCATCGTTCCCTATGCGACCGGCAACGTTCACCCGGGCTTCATGGGATGGGTGCATGGCGGCGGCACCCCAGTCGGCATGCTGGCCGAGATGCTGGCCGCCGGGCTGAACGCCAATCTCGGTGGGCGCGATCACATCCCGCTTGAGGTCGAGAGCCAAATCGTCGAGTGGACACGCCAGTTGTTCGGTTTCCCCCGCGAGGCTAGCGGGATCTTCGTCACCGGCACGTCGATGGCCAACCTGATGGCGGTGCTGGTGGCGCGAACCGCCATGCTCGGACAGGACGCGCGGCAGCGCGGCATTGGAAACGAAGGAGCACTGTTAACGGCTTATGCTTCGACAGCAGCGCATGGCTGCATCAAACAGGCCATGGACCTCGCCGGATTCGGCAGCGATGCCCTCCGCTACATCGGGACCGATCGATCCCACCGCATCGATGTGGCAGGGTTGCGGGCGCGGATTGCTCTTGATCGCAGCACCGGGCTCACTCCTTTTCTTGTCGTTGGCTCCGCCGGAACGGTGGATATCGGCGCTATCGACGATCTGGTGGCGCTGAGCGCGTTTGCCGCGAGCAGGGGCTTTGGTTTCACGTCGATGGCGCCTTCGGTGCCCTCGGGATTCTCTCGCCGATGCTTGCGCCGCGGCTGGCAGGACTTGAGAGCGCGGATTCGATTGCGTTTGATTTCCACAAATGGGGACAGGTGCCCTATGACGCCGGCTTCCTCATCGTGCGCGACGGCGATCGCCATCGGCAGACTTTCGCCGCCCCGGCGGCGTATCTGCGCCGCGAGACCAGGGGGCTCGCCGCCGGCTCGCTCTGGCCTTGCGATCTCGGTCCCGATCTGTCGCGCGGTTTCAGGGCGCTCAAGACCTGGTTCACCCTGAAAGCCTACGGTACCGAGAAGCTGGGAGCGGTGATCACCCGAACCTGTGCGCTCGCCAGCTATCTGGAAGCACAAATTCTAGCCGAGCCGCGGCTGGAATTGCTGGCGCCGGTGCAGCTCAATATCGTCTGCTTTCGCTACCGTGCCGCCGACCCCAACAAGGTCAATGGCGAGATCGTCATCGACATTCAGGAATCGGGCATTGCCGCGCCGTCGACCACGCTCCTGGATGGCCAGCTCGCAATACGCGCCGCCATCGTCAATCATCGAACCGACACCTGCGATCTTGACGCGCTGGTGGCCGCGGTCATCAGGTTCGGTACGGCTCGAACAGAATCCATCGCGCTTTCCGAACCGACCAACCTGCCGCAACCAGCGCTCGTGGCGCCTCCCGTCTGAGAGTCATTATTTTGTTGCATTTTGGGGCGTCGATACCCGGATATTCAGCATGGCGATTCGTTCGGTGCCGGGGCCTCGTTCCGTGCTAGAATGGCATCTGACTCTGGGATGTTGCGAATTCAATTGCTTGTCACGTGAGACCAGGGAGGTAACAGCGATGGCGCTGAAGGTTGAACTAAAGCCCTTCGAGCGAATCATCATCGGTAAGAGCGTTGTTACCAACTCGGACTCGCGAGCGAAGTTCCTGATCGATGGGAAGGCTCCGATCCTGCGGGAGAAGGACATCCTGACCGCCGAGACCGCCAATACGCCGGTAAAGCGGCTCTATCTCTGCATCCAGATGATGTACCTGGAAGACGACATCCCCAAATACCAGGACTTGTACATGGATTTCGTCAAGGATCTGCTGGAGGCGGTGCCGCGCTTTCGACGTTCGATCGAGACCGCAAGCAACCTGATACTGGCCGGGTCGCTCTATAATTCGTTGAAGGAAATCCAGAAGCTCATCGAGCAGGAAGCGGAACTGCTTGGGGGATGAATTCTTGCCCTGCTGCTCATGCCGGTGCGCGCGCAGCGAATATCGCTCGCGCCAAATGGAATCGCCGGCCTAGGCCGTGCGATCGGTCGCGCGCAGGCGCGGCGCGTCTCTGGTGAGATCCAGAGAGCGGAAATAGGCGCGGCGTCGCAGCACCGCCTCTTCCGGGAATTGCCTCACCACCTGGCTGGTACGGTTGTCGACCACCTGGTAGACGATCGAGGCGGCCTCGCGGTCGATCACCACCTGGTTCGACATCGAACGGGACACGGCGTTGGAATCGTAACGCGCGGCCACGCCAGCGTCGGCCGCCGTGACAGTTGCGCTCGGCGGCAGTTCGGTTTTGACCGCCCGAGCCGCCGCTTCGCGGACCGGTTGAACGATCGGCGCGGCAACCGGTGCTCCCACCGGCTTTATGCTGAAATCTGTGCTCATGGCAGCCCTCCTGGTGCCCGCCTCGAGTCAAATCCCACCCCTTCCCAAACCGCAACTATGCAATCAACCTCTCAACATGCGGTTAGAAAACGCCATGAATTCCGCGCTGACGCTCGCGGGAGATTTTGATTCAAATTGTCTGGATCGGTAGCGCGTGCGCGAAGGCCGCTATGCCTACAATGATCGGCTTACCGCGAGTGGAGTGATGTTGCGCGGTCCGGGGGCGGCGCGCTGTCCAGCCGCGGTATAGGTGTTCGGCACGTTGCGGCGCTGCACCTCGGCGTTGACGCCGCGCACGATACCTTCCGACACCGCATGCGCGGTGGCGAGCACCGTCAGGTTGATCTGCAGCATGGCGCGGAACGTCTCGTGGTGGCGGCGCAATGTCGCCAGCAATTCGGGCGCGACCTGCGCCAGATGCTCTTGCGCGTTCTTCAGGTTCTCGACCGCGGCCACGTAGCGGCGTGACAGTTCGTTCTTCTGCTCCTCCAGCCGGATCGCCTCGCGGACCTTGCCGGCGCGGACCAGTTCGGTTTCGCGCTCGATGATGGCGAGCAGCGCGCTCATCGCCTCCATCATGTCCTCGGCGAGTTTCCGCGCCTCGGCCGGCGTAGACGCCGCGGGTTTCGGTGCGGGTGCCGGCTGACGCTGTGGATGCTGGTTCATGTCGGGTCCCCCAAAGGATTAGCCGGCGCGGGCTGCCTGCTGCAGGATCAGCGTGCGGAACACGTCGTTGGAAATGCCGACGCCGCCGGATTTTGCGAACGCCTTGGCATGCTGTTCCGTCAGCATCGAGCGCCACACGCCGGTGCCGGGCGTGTCGCCGAACGGGCCGTCGCCCTTGATGCCTGATGTCATCTGCGAGAACATCGAGTTGAGGAACATCGCCTCGAAATCCTGCGCCTTGCCGCGCAGTTTTGTCTGGGTTTCCGGCGAGACTTTTGCCATGGCCGCGTCGAGCAGCGGGTCTGGACGCTTGACCAGGGATGTCCTGGCGTAGGCGGTGATGCTGTTCATCACATCACCTCGATGTCGGCCTGGATCGCGCCGGCCGCCTTGATCGCCTGCAAAATCCCGATCAGGTCGCGCGGGCCGATGCCGAGCCCATTGAGGCCGTCGACGAGCTGCTGCAGCGAGACGCCGTCCTTGACGACCGCGAGCTTCTTGCCGTCCTCGGTGACGCCGACGCTCGAGCGTGGCGAGACCACGGTTCGTCCGCGCGAAAACGCGTTGGGCTGGCTGACCTGCTGGCTTTCGGAAATCGACACCGTGAGATTGCCTTGCGCGACCGCCACTGTGGCGACGCGGACGTCGCGGCCCATCACGATGATGCCCGAGCGTTCGTCGATGACGATTTTGGCGACCAGGTCCGGCTCGATCTGGAGCTGTTCGATCTCGGTCAGGAAGGCGACGACGTTGCCCTTGAATTCGGCGGGGATCGTAAGCTGCACGGTGGAAGGATCGATCGGCTCGGCGGTCTTGACGCCGAGGAAATCATTGACGGCGGCTGCGATGCGCTTGGCCGTGGTGAAATCGGGGTTGCGCAGCGCAAGCCGCGCATTGGGCAGACGATTCAGCGCGAATTCGATCTCGCGCTCGATGATGGCGCCGTTGGTGATGCGGCCGACCGTCGGTACGCCCTTGGTGACGCTGGCGGCCTGGCCCTCGGCGGCGAAACCGCCGATCGCGACCGCTCCCTGCGCCACCGCATAGACGTTGCCGTCGGCCCCCAACAGGGGGGTGACGAGCAGGGTGCCGCCCATCAGGTTCTTGGCGTCGCCGAGCGCGGACACCGTGACGTCCATCCGCGTGCCCTGGGTGCCGAACGCCGGCAGGTTGCCGGTGACCATGACGGCTGCGACGTTGCCGGTGCGGATGACGGCGCCGCGGATGTTGACGCCCATGCGTTCCAGCATCGCCTGCAGCGACTGCTTGGTGAAGGGGATGTTGTTCAGCGTGTCGCCGGTGCCGTTGAGGCCGACGACGAGGCCGTAGCCGATCAGCTGGTTCTGCCGCACGCCCTCGATATTGGCGAGGTCTTTGATGCGCGACGTGGCGCCCGCAGGCAGCGCGGAGAGCGCCAGCGCTGACAGCGCGACGCAGGCCGAGATCAATCTTGTCCGGATGCCGGGCATCCCTTGCTCCCCAATACACTTGCCGGATCGCGGGCCACTCCCATGACCTGATCCGCGATTAACCATGCGAGCGCCGTGCCAGACGCGGCCTGGAATGCAATCGCTTGGCATTGCTCGCTAATTTCGTTTCTGCCGGTCGCGCATAGCCTTCATCGCGAAGGCGAAACTGCCGGTGTCGGCAGAATTTGCCGGGTCGTTTACGCGCCGTTAACCATAGCTGCGCGATGGTTCCTACAATCAGGGGCGGGATCTTCACGATGCGCATCTACGGACCGAACGGCACTACGCTTGGGACACCGGCGAGCAACGCGCGCAAGACGTCTTCCACCGGCTTCTCGCTGCCGGACATGACCGCAGCGCCCGAGACCCGCTCCGCCACCGCGCCCAAGGCCGCCGGCAACATCGACGCGCTCTTGGCCATGCAGGGCGTCATCGAAGACCCCGTCGAGCGCCGCAAGCGCTCCGTGCAGCGGGGCAGGGGCGCGCTCGAGGTGCTCGACGATCTCAAGCTCGGGCTGCTCGCCGGCAATCTCGATACTTCCACCGTGAACCGGCTGCGCGACGCCGCCGCCAATCTGAAGTCGTCCTCCGGCGACCCCGGCCTCGATGCCGTGCTGTCCGAGATCGAACTTCGTGTTGAAGTCGAACTGGCGAAGGCCGGGCAGTTCTGATTCTCTCTTCTCGTCGTCGCCCGGCTTGACCGGGCGATCCAGTATTCCAGAGACGGCTGTGCTTGACCGAGAAGCCGCGGCGCACTGGATGCCCCGCCTGAAGCGGGGCATGACAGTGGAGGATGTTGCCGCCACCGAACAACTCACGCCGCCTTTGCGCTGCGCTGCGCGTCGTAGCGGCGTTGCGCTGACAGCACCTCCTTCAGGTTTTGCTCGGCCCAGTCGCGCAGCGGATCGACCGCGGCGGCGAGCGTGGTGCCGAGAGGGGTGATCGAATATTCCACCGTCACCGGCACGGTCGCAAACACGCGGCGCTTGATCAGCCCGTCGCGCTCCAGACTCTTCAGAACCTGGGAGAGCATCTTCTGCGAGATGCCTTCAATGGCGCGGCGTAACGCGTTGAAACGCATGGGCTCGTCGCGGATGAGAAGCAGGATCAACACCGCCCACTTGTCGCCGACGCGATCGAGGATTTGTCGCGTCGGGCACTCGGCCGCATAGGCGTTGGGTTTCATGGGCAGTTACTCCGGCGTTATCAGGTGATCTTAAAGTGCTCTCTTAACACCTACACTCCGAACAGATATCTAGTTACCATTGGAAACCAACTATCCATCGCACTACAATGGAGACCACCATATGAAGATCGCCGTCATCGGCGCCTCCGGCAATGCCGGCTCGCGCATCACCAAAGAGCTCGCCAGCCGCGGCCACGCCGTCACCGCCATCGCCCGCAACACCGGCAAGATCGCGCTGCAGCAAAACGTCACGGCCAGGGCCGGCGACGTCATGGACCAGGCCGCGCTGGCGCAGCTTCTCGCCGGCCACGACGTGGCCATCAGCTCCGTGCATTTCCTCGATTCGGATCCGGCAAAGCTGATCGGCGCAGCCAAAGCGGCCGGCGTCGGCCGCTATCTGGTGGTCGGCGGCGCCGGCAGCCTCGAGGTCGCGCCCGGCGTGCGGCTGGTGACGACGCCCAATTTCCCGGCCCAATACAAGGCCGAGGCCGAGAAGGGCGGTGCCTTCCTCGACCTGTTGCGGGCCGAAAAGGAGCTCAACTGGACCTTCCTGTCGCCGTCCGCCCTGTTCGTCCCGGGTGAGCGCACGGGAAAGTTCCGCCTCGGGACCGACCAGCTTTTGACCGGTACGGACGGCAAAAGCTGGATTTCCTTTGAGGACTTCGCAGTTGCACTCGCCGACGAAATCGAGCGTCCGGCCCATATAAAGCGGCGTTTTACGGTCGGTTACTGAGCCAAAGAGGCCGCCCCCGGCCGGGCCGGATAAACTTGCCTGTGCAAGGCTTTGGGGGCGGTCCGCCTTTCGGCAGGGTCGATATTGTCTGTCACAGGGCGCCGCTATATAAGGCGGCGCGCGGCGGGACCCTTTCCGCCCGCCTAACGTGCAGATGGGCTGACATTGGAAAAGTTGAAGAACTACCGGCCTTCCGAAAAAGAGCCTTTCATGAACGACCGCCAGCGCGACTACTTTCGCGCAAAATTGCTGGCGTGGAAGGACGAGATCTTGCGGGAGTCGAAGATCACCCTGCAGACCCTGCAGGAGGAAAACGTCAACCACCCCGATCTCGCGGACCGCGCCTCCTCGGAGACCGACCGCGCCATCGAACTGCGCGCCCGCGACCGCCAGCGCAAGCTGATCTCCAAGATCGACGCGGCGCTGCAGCGGATCGAGGACAACACCTACGGCTATTGCGAGGAGACCGGCGAGCCGATCTCGCTGAAGCGCCTCGAGGCGCGTCCGATCGCAACGCTGTCGGTGGAAGCGCAGGAGCGCCACGAGAAGCGCGAAAAGGTTTATCGCGACGAGTAGGGGCCGCCGGGCTACCATGCACCGCCGGCATGTCAGATTCAAACGGAAAGCCGCCGCCGATGGACAAGATTCTCGCGGCCGCCAAAGCCATCGCCACCGCCCGCCGATCGCGCGCGCCGCTTGCTTCGCTTGCGGCCAATATCGCGCCGCGCGACGAGGCCGAGGGCTACAAGGTTCAGCGCGCGCTGCACGATCTGATGCTGCCGCAAACAGGTGCCCTGGTCGGCTACAAGATCGGCTGCACCAGCGCGGTGATGCAGCAATATCTCGACATCCCGCATCCCTGCGGCGGCGGCGTGTTCGAAAAAGGCGTGCACGACAGCGGCGCCAGACTTTCCGCGTCCGATTACGTCCGCGTCGGCGTCGAATGCGAGATCGCGGTGAAACTGGCGCGCGACCTGCCGGCGAGCGAGGGGCCGTTCACCGCGGAGTGGATGGCCGAAACCGTCGAGGCCTATTATCCCGCAATCGAGATCGTCGACGACCGCTACGCCAAATGGGAGACGCTGGGCGCACCCACTTTGGTGGCGGATGATTTCTTTGCCGCCGGCTGCGTGCTCGGCGAGGCGGTATCGCGCAACAATTTGCCCGACCTGTGAGGTCGCCGGCCGCGCCGTCATCAACGGCACTGAAGCCGGCCGCGGCACCGGCGCCGACGTGCTCGGCCATCCCCACAACGCGCTGGCCTGGCTCGCCAATCATTTGGCCGCCGAGGGCAGGGGCCTGCATGCCGGACAGATCGTGCTGACGGGGAGCCTCGTGAAGACGGTATGGCTCGGCGCCGGCGATCATGTGCGGATGGAGTTGCAGGGGCTGGGGGATGTGGAGGTTACGTTCACGTGAGGCGCCGCGTTGGCCGCGCGCACGACTCTGTCGTCGTCCCTGCGAAAGCAGGGACCCATAACCACCGCAGCCTTGTTGTTGGCAAAGGCAACTAACTCCAGCGCTCCACCGATAGGCCGCGGCGTATGGGTCCCTGTGTGTTGAGGATGTGCGATGGTGGGTGTGGGCGGGAGATCGTTGGGTCCCTGGTCCTTGCAGACCGTGAGCCGGCTTGATTCCCCGCCCGTACTTTAGACCACCCAACCTGAACAGTTGATCGAGGCCGCTCGCAACGGACCTCGCAGCACAGGGATAGGCACCCATGATCATACACCCTGGCTTTGTCGGAATCGACGTCTCCAAACACTTTCTCGATGTCTTTGATAACGGCCGCGTTGAGCGTGTTCCCAACACTGCCGAGAGCGTCGCGGCCTTGACCGCTCGCTGGCAGGAGAGCTTCGTTCTGTTCGAGGCTACCGGCCGCTACGATGCTTGCTTGCGTAGGGCGCTGGAGGCTGCAGGCGTCAGCTTTGCCCGTGTCAATCCAGCCCGCGCTCGCGACTTCGCCCGCGCCACCGGCCAGCTAGCAAAGACTGATGCGATCGACGCCCGCATGCTGGCGTCAATGGCGCAGAGCTTGCGTGTTGCGCGCGAGCGCGAAAGCGACAGCGAACGCGAAGCGCTCGCGCGCGCCCACAAGCGGCGCGATCAACTGGTGCATATGCGCAAACAGGAGCGGACCCGCTTCAGTGAATGTGACGATGCCGAGCTGCGCACCGACATCAAGACGCATATCCAATGGCTTAGTGCTCAGATCGATCGCTGGGATGTCGAAATCGACCGTCTGCTGAAGCATTCTGCAGCTCTGACAGAGACCTCGCGTCAGCTCCGCTCGATCCCCGGCATTGGTCCTGTTGCCACTGCGACGTTGCTCGCTTGATGCCGAACTCGGTACTCTGTCTCAAAGCGGTCGCGCGCTTGCAGGCCTGGCGCCATTCAACGTCGACAGCGGCCAGTTCCGGGGCCTCCGCAGGATCCAGGTGGCCGCAAACGCGTCCGCGATGCCCTCTACATGGCCGCCGTGTCCGCTGTCCGATCCAATCCCACCTGAAGTCGATCTACCTGCGTTTACGATCCGCTGGAAAACCAGCAAAGGTTGCCCTCATTGCCGTCGCCAGAAAGCTGATCGTCACTGCAAATGCCATCCTGCGCGACAAAACCCAGTTCAGGGCTGCCTAAAAACACAGTTGCCGGATCGCGTTCGCTGCGCTCACTTGTCCGGGACGACAGCCTTTCCTGACTCCGGCCCGCTACTTCAATTCCGCCCTTCGCGCGCGAACCCGCACCGACACCGGCGGCCCCATGTCGCGCTGCCAGATCGTTCCGTTGTCGAACTGGATGGTCATGCCGTCGGGCGTATAGACCGCGCTCATGTTCCAGTCATCGGCCCAGATCCGGCTTGTCGGCGCAAACGTATCGGGCCAGGCGCGGGAAGGCTGGCCGGCTTCGTTGACGAGATTGAGGTTGAATCCGTTCTGCGTGACGAACGCGGGCGCGCCCGGAGCCGCCCGGCATTTTTCGATGCAGCGATAGGCGCCGCTCAGATTGACGATCTGTGCCGAAGCCGCGGTTGCCGTGAGCAGGGCCGCAGCAGCGATGGCGTATGGTGCTATCTTCATGGAACTCACTCCACCTGGATGACGCTGACCCCCAGCATTCTTGGGAAGCGTTGCGTTATTCGTTTGGGCGGCGATTGGTTCCATCACGGGCCGATGATGCGGTTCCGCCTTCGCCCGTTCGGCGCTTTGTCGGCTCAGGATCCGCCTTGCGGTCAAATACGGCTCAGCGTTCCCGCGGCACGATCCCGCCCGGGTGATGCCAAAATGCCTTGCCCCTCGATAGCCAAAGAGGGCGCAGGGCATGCAGGGTGCACGCTGCACCCGCGGTCTCGTGTGCCAAATGCGCTGGAGGGCGCTCTCCGTCGCTCGTAAGCGGCTGGAAACTGGTCCAGCCTAGCTAGCTCTATTCTGAATGGCCGTTGGTAGAGTGCGGGATTTATTCTTCTTGCAATACGCGACGACCGCACCGGAATTCCTCTGCAGGCGGTCGTAATCCAATACACTGTTGCTTGCCGCCGCGTTGTAGTAGCCGCTCATAAAATATCTTACAAAATCTTGATCCCCTGGACCGTACCCCAACCAAGTTCCGCAAGTGATCTTGTTAAAATCCAGCGTAGCGTTAGGCACCGCAGTTACGCCTATCGATTTTTCCAGGCCTACCATCACACTGGCACTCGGGTTGGATTGGCACCACCCTCTTACGTTTGTGACATTTGTCCGATGCAGGTCAAAATCTACAAACGTCCTCCGACTTTGATAACTAAACCAGCCGGTCATCCAAGCCGAGAACTTGCTCGACGGTGCAGCCGGCATGGCGAGATATTCGCTACAGGTGATGCTGCGAATATCGACCGTTGTGGCAAGCGCTTCACTAGCGAACGCTGGGACAATTAAGATCGCGAACGTAAGGATATTCAACCTGCATCTCATTGTGATGCTCCCCAGTAACGAGTGACCGACCAGACCAATCGCGATTTAATGTGATCACAAAACCTGCATTCCGTGACCCCAGCCCTTAATGGCGAGTGCAAGGTTTCTAGTTGATCTAGATCAACGGCGGCGGACCCAACTCTCTCTCGGCATCGGGTCATTTGCTACGATGCTGAGCCAGCAGCCAGCCCGGCCACGTCCGCTATGCCGCCGAAAGTCGAAGTGAGCTATCCCTGTGGCCACGCAGCAGGACCAATACGATGCCTGACACCGTTACTGGCCCGCCAGTTGATGCCGCGACCGTCAGCCTGTCGGCATTAGCGCTGCACCTCGATTGCAGCCGGACCTATGTCGGCAAGCTCGAAGCCGAAGGCGTGGTCCATCGGCAAGGTGACGGCTTCCCGCTCGATCAGAGCCGAGTTGCCTATTTGCGGTACTTGCGGCGCCAGCGGCAGCAATCGCCGCGCGCGGAAGCTGACGCTGATTTTCAGCGGGCGAAGTCCGAACTGAACGTATGGACGTGGCCGTTGGCGAAAGCGCAAGGGAATTGCCCGAAGCGACCGGGATCGGGCGCAAGGAATTTAAGGTCAAGCATCTGATTTGAGATCATGGCAACGACACAAGCAAAGCAACTCGTCGTTTGCGTGGACAATGAAGGCTATTCGGCATCGCTTGAGAAACGCAAGATCCATGTTGTGTTGCGCGACGCCTCTGCTGAGAAGCACGACATGCTGCGCGTCGTCGATGAATCCGGTGAAGACTACCTCTATCCGAAGGCGTTTTTCCGTGCGATCGCTCTGCCGCAAGCGGTGAAGAAGGCCGTTATGGCAGCGTAAGGACGAGTTGCTTGGCGGCCTCTCCTTTTCGCAAGAATCCGCAGTTCATCCAAAACCAACCACGGCCTCCGCCAGGGGAGCTGACGGAGGCCGCGTTGAAACACTTCTCTGCGCCTAGGTTCGCAACGAAGTGTGGGAGCTCGGCTGTTAGGTCAGAACGGCAGCAGGATGTCCGTCACTGCTGGCCGTAGCGCGGCTGCTGGAAGTCGGTGATCTGGCCGCGGCCGCCATAGGCGATGCGGGCCTGGGCGATCTTTGAGGAATTGATGGTGTTGTCGCTCTGGATGTCCTCCGGGCGCACGATGCCGGCGACGATCAGTTCGCGGATTTCGAAATTGACGCGGATCTCCTGCTTGCCCTCGACCACGAGATTGCCGTTCGGCAGCACTTGCGTCACCACGGCGGCGACGTTGGTCTGCAGGTTTTCCTGCCGCACCACGGAGCCCTTGCCGTCATAGCTCGAGGTGGAATCCGTCGTCAGAATCTTGCCCGGCATCACCTTGGCGGTGTCGCCGGTCAGGAGCTTGGAGCCGGCGAAGTCGGTGATCCCCGAATCTTCCTTGCTGGCGCGGCTGCGCTGGCTCTCGTTGGCGATATTGGCCTTGTCGGTGAAATTCACGGTGACGGTGAGGAGATCGCCGATCCGCGCGGCGCGCTGGTCCTTGAAGAACGCGCGAGAGCCGTTCCGCCACAGCGAGTTGGCGTTGTAGGACGCCAGCTCCGGCTTCGGCATCGGCATCTGCACCGGCTTGTAGCCGGGCTGCGCCGTCGGATTTTCGATCGGCGTGGCCGTGCATCCAAATTCCGACGATGTCAGGGCCGAGATTGCAACCGACAAGATCCTTTTTGGCCGGCCCGGCGGCCTGACGCTGTCGTCGGCCGACGTGGCGGCCGAGCGCGCCAATTTGGCGGTGCGGCCGATCTTCGAGATCGCCGAATGGCGGGCGAACCAGGCGGAAAATTTCATCGCGCGCGAGGGTGCGCTGATCAAGGCGATGGCGATGGCGACGCCGGAGCAGCGCCCGCAGGCGCGGCTCGACCTCGCTCGCTTCTATATGGCGCGCGGCATGTACCCGGAGGCCAAGGGCGTCGCCGACCTGGTGCTGTCCGAAGCCAAGCCGGGCTTTGAGGAATCCGCAGCACTGATGATGCGCGCGGTCGCCAACATCCTGATCGGCCGGCCCGAGCAGGGGCTGAAAGATCTCGCCAATCCGATCATCGGCACCAACTACGATTCGCAGTTATGGCGGGCGCTGGCGGCGGCGCGCCTCGGCAAATTTGCGGAAGCACGGGAAAAACTGAAGAACGTCGAATTCACCGTCGCTGCGCTGCCGATCGAATTGCAGCGCATCGTGCTGGCGGAGGCGATGCGCGCCGCGCTGGAGGTGAAGGATTACTCCGGCGCCGCCCGGCGCGGCAGCGACCTCGACGTCGTTGTCGTTACCCCCGCGATGAAGCCGTCGATCGCGGTCCTGCGCGGCCGGCTTGCCGAAGCGCTGGGGCACGACCGCGACGCGCAGAGCGACTACCGGATGGCGATGCGTTCCTCCGACCGTGCCGCGGCGGCCGAAGCCAAACTGCTCGATATCATCCTGCGGCAGAAGCGCGAGGAGATCAGCCAGGCCGACGCGCTGCGCGATCTCGAAACGCTGGCGATGGTCTGGCGCGGCGACACCGTCGAGGTGAGGGCGCTGCAGATGATGGCCCGCATCTACTCCGACACCGGCCGCTACAACGAGGCGCTGTCGGCGGTGCGGACCGCGACGCAGCTCGAACCCAATTCCGAAATCTCGCGGCAGGGCCAGGACATGGCGGCGGCGCTGTTCGCGCAGCTCTTCCTCAGCCTGAAGGGCGAGGACCTGCCGCCGATCGAGGCGCTCGGGATGTTCTTCGAGTTTCGCGACCTGACCCCGATCGGACGGCGCGGCGACGAGATGATCCGCAGGCTTGCCGACCGGCTGGTCTCGGTCGACCTGCTCGACCAGGCGGCCGAGCTGTTGCAGTACCAGATCGACAAGCGGCTGGAAGGTGCGGCGCGTGCGCAGGTCGCCGCCCGTCTTGCCATGGTGTATCTCACTAACCGCAAGCCCGACCGCGCCATCGCGGCTCTTCGTTCCACCCGCATCGCCGATCTCTCCGGCGAATTGCGGCAGCAGCGGCTGCTGCTGGAGGGCCGCGCCCAGAGCGATGTCGGCCGTCACGATCTCGGGCTCGACATCATCTCGAACCTTGCCGGACGCGAGTTGATCCGGCTGCGCTCCGACATCTACTGGGCGTCGCGGAAATGGCGCGAGTTGGCCGAGCAGATCGAGCTGTACTACGCCGACCGCTGGCGCGACTTCAAACCGCTCAACCCGGTGGAAAAGGGCGACGTGATCCGCGCCGTGGTCGGCTATGCGCTGGCCGACGACGCTATCGGGCTGGCGCGCTTCCGCGAAAAATATGCTCCCCTGATGGCGGGCGAGGCCGACCGCTTTGCATTCGAGACCGCGAGCAAGCCCGGCGCGGTCTCCAGCGGCGAATTCGCCCAGATCGCCAAGATGGCCGCCGGCGTCGATACGCTCGACGGGTTCCTGCGCGAAATGAAGAGCCGTTTCCCGGACGCGACCGCACGCGCCCCGCTGCCGCCACAGACCGTCAAGGGCGAACCGGTTCACACCGGCTCCTTGCCGGAAATCGTCGGGTTGCGGCGGGTCGAACCCAGGCGCTAATTGCCGCGCCAGCCGCGGTCCTCTCGACAGATGCGCGATCCAAACACGGCAACCTGCGGTTAAATCAAAACCGCCGGGGAGACGTCGTCATCATGAGCAAGCCGACCAAGACCGAAGCCGAATTGATCGCGATGGCCAGGGCCGAGCTGAAGGTTCATGCCGACTGCCCCGACGGCATCAGGATTTCGGTGCTCCGCGACGGCGACAGCTGGGAGTTCCGCGCCAGCGCGGAAGAGGCGACGATCGCCAGGCCCGGCTACCCCGAATGCGTCGCGATGCTGGTGCAGATCGGCGATCACCTCTGCAAGCAGTATGACTTCAAGTCACCAACCTCCCCCCCGCTCAGTACGTCATGCCATTTTGCACTGCGCGCCACGCGCTCCTCGAGCTTTCCCCATTCGAATACTGACCGACAGTTTGTCATACATCCAGGGGTGAGCGGGCGCTGGCGTTCGTACCGCGAACCTACCTCATCTCGTAAACCCTGATGCTCGATATGAACGGGTTGCTCTGCGCCATCTTCTCGGCGTCGTCGAGGGTTTCCGCGTTGACGATCGTAAAACCGGTGATGGAGTCGGATGCCAGCGGCAAATCTTTCGTGCCGGCTTTGGAGATTTCCCGGCCGCGGCTGAAATGGCCGCCCATGTCGGCAATGCTGGCTTTCATCGCCTCGACCATTTGCCCCAGGCCGCCATGATTTCCGGAGTGGGCTTTTCAAATCCGTAATGCAACAGAACAAATTTCTTCACGGCCGACTCCCTTTACTTTGTTGACTCAGTTACTTCTTCGACTTGGACGCTGTCTTGGCTTTGGATTTTGTCGCGGCTTTTTCTTTGGGTTTGACGCCCTCGGCATATTCCAGCGAGCGCTTGATCCACGGCGCGCGCTTTCGTGCGTCAGCCAGCAATTCCTCCGGCAGCCGGACATATTCGCGCATCGGCCGGCCCTTCATCGGCTCAAAAATCCGCTTTCCATATTGAACGCTGAAGCGGGCGCGGTCCTCTTCGGACAGTCGCATGATGAAATCGTTCTGGTGCAGGCCGATGAACAGATTGCCGTTGGCGAAGGCAGCCGGGTAGCCGAACATCTTGCGGCGGGTCACGCTGGGGCTCGGCGGCACCGATTTGTCGAACAGGTCGATCAGCGGCTGCGGCGATTTGGTCCAGGCCATCGGGCTCTCCGTTCAGTGCGCTGTCGCCGGCAGGGCGCCGGCGCTCGGCGAGGTCGAACAGCAGCGGCAGCTTGCGGACCAAAGCCATCGAGCCGCTGACCCGGGCGCGTTTCGCCGCGATCGCATCCCGCAGCGGCACCATCGTGCCGACGATCTGCAGCACGGCGTCGAACGGGGCTTCGAGCGCGCCCTTGCAACCGGCGATGCCTTTCTTGATGCTCGAACCGCTTTGGCTGCCAACAACGGTGAAGTCGGCCGACTTCTTGCCATGGGTGACGACCAGGCCGATGCTGACCTCGGGCACCGGTGTCTGCTTCGTAATGGCATCGAGGCCAAGCAAGACCCAGTCCGGTTCAAAGGAGTTGCCCGGCACCGGCGGAAACAGGAAGCGGCCACCCCAGCGGATCAATTCCCGGATCGCCGGTTGAACCTCGCGGCCAATTTCGGTCAGTTCATAGACCTGGGCATTGACCGGCCTCGGCAAGGTGATCCGGCGGACCACATTGCAGTCGATCAAGGCGGCGAGGCGTGCGGTCAGCAAGGTCGGGCTCATGCCGTCGAGATGATCGAGCAGATCGCCAAAGCGTTTCGGTCCAAGCAACAGCTCCCTGATAATCAGCAAGGTCCAGCGCTCGCCGATGATTTCGGCGGCGCGGGCCAGCGCGCAAAACTGCGGGTAGTGATTGCTCAAATGGTCTTGCTTATCCTCCGCATCATTTGCGCCAGGCCAGCGCGATCAATGGACCCACGACCAGAAACTGCAGGACCGTGAATGCGGTTTCCAGAATCAAATAGTCCGAAATCGAAGCCATCGGATGTTTCGCCGCGACCGCGAGCGTGGTGAACGACCACGACAGCAGACCGGCGCCGAGGCCATAGAGCAGCCCGTCGCTCAGGAACGAGCCGCGATCGCCTCTAAACAGGCGGGGGTAGATCCACGAGAAGATGACGGCCTGGACGATCATCGACCCCAATCCGAACGGAATGATCGGGTCGTCGCGGTAGATTCCGAGCGCCCGGTACTTCTGTTCGAACAGAACAAGGTGCCAGACAAAAGCGATCGGGAAGGTCGGGATGATGTAGGCGGCAACGCCGAGCCAGAAGCCGCGGGTAGCAGAAGGACGTCCGATGTCGGATGCGATCGTCATTGGAGAACAGGCTCCTTTCGTCCACGCGCAGGCCAGCGCCTCACAAACTACAGTTATTATAGTAGTTACTACAGAAAATGGAGTCAATCGATATCGCTGCGCCGGCGGCGGTGGTCAGGTCTCGTCGCGCTCCCGGCCATGACGCATTTGTGCCGCAGAAATGCAGCAATTGCCGGGAAAAAAGAAACCGTCGGCGCGGACGCATCACCCAAGGGAGGTTCTACCATGTCTGAAGTGCTACCCTTCCCACCGAAACCGCCCCCGAAATCGATCGAGGAAGAAACGGCGGAGTTTTTGGCGCTGCTGGAGCGCATCAGGTCGCAATCGGAGTCGCAGTCGCAGAAATCGAAATAAGGAAAAGGCCCTCGTGATCAGCGAGGGCCTTTTCACTGTGTTCGGCGCGAGCAAGACGAATAATCAGGCCGTCCTGCGGCCTCGAGCCAGCAGGGCGAACACGATCGCGAGGCCCGATGCCACCGTGTACATCATGAAGGCGTTGAGATAGCCGATCATCATCGCCTGGCGCGATATCTCCTTTGCGATCCTGGCAAGGCCCGTCACGCTGTCGAAGGTCCAGCCGCCGGTGACGCCGGGCATCGCGAGCGACCGGTTATAGGGCGAGATCATCTCGGTCATCCGGCTGTAATTGGCGCCTGAGGTGCGCACGATCTCGGCGATCGACAGCGAAATGAAGAAGCTCGATCCGATGTTGCGCAACAGGTGGAAGATCGCCGAGGCCTCGGCATAGTCCTTGGCCTGCAGCGTGCCGAACGCCACCGCCGTGATCGGTACCCATACGACGCCGACGGCAAAGCCCTGGATGATGCTGTTGACGACCAGAATCTCCATGGTGACGTTGAGGTCGAACGTCAGCATCCAGGCCCCCGCGGCGGTCTGCAGGCCAAAGCCGAAGGCCATGCTGAGGCGCGGATCGATCCGGCTCATGAAGCCGGCGAACATGAAACCAATCAGCATTCCGGCGCCGCGGCAGCCGATCACCCAGCCGACCAGCGAGTCCGGATATCCGGCCTGCTGCTGCAGGAGAGGCGGCAGCAACACCATCGGCGTAAAATTCAACATGCCGTAGATCGTCACCAGTGCCAGCCCAATCGCATAGTTGCGGTCCGACAGCAGCTTGAGATTTACGAACGGGTTGCGCGCGCCGAGGCTGTGCACGAGGAAAATATAGAATGCGATGACCGCGATCAGGCTTTCGATCACGATCTCGGTCGAATTCGAACCAGTCGAGCCGGACGCCGCGCGCGAGCACCAACTGCACGGCGGCAAGGGCAATGGCCAACGCGATGAAGCCGGTCCAGTCGAAACGGACTTTGGTGAGCCCCTTGTCGGACGGCAAGGTCAAGGCCATGCCGATGGTGGAGGCGATGCCGATCGGCACCAGCATGTAGAACGACCAGCGCCAGCTATGCATCTCGGCCAGATAGCCGCCGAACACCGGGCCGAACGCGGGTGCGACCGCCACCGCCATGCCGAAGACCGACATCACCATCGAGTGCTGGCGGCGCGGGAAAGTAGCGAACAGGATCGACTGCGACAGCGGTATCACGGGTGCGCCGGCGCCGCCCTGCAGGATGCGCCACAACACCAGCATCTCCAGCGACTGCGCCATTCCGCACAGCAATGTCGCTGCCGTGAAGCAGGCGATCGACCAGATCATGACGCGCTTGGTGCCGAAGCGCGACACCAGCCAGCCCGTCATCGGCGTCACGACGGCGGTGGCGAGGATGTTGAACGTCATCACCCAGGCGATCTCGTCCTGGGTCGCCGACAGCGCGCCCTGCATCTGCGGCAGGATGGTTGACGTTGTTAGCAGTGCCGTGCCGTACAGCGAGGAGCCGAGCACGACGGTTGCGAGCGTCAGGTATCGCTGCGCCGCGGACAGCGTCCCGGCGGGCTCCTCAAGCTCGATGGCGGCAGAACTCAAGGCGATATCTCTTGATCAATGGCCGGATAATAACCTAGGTTACCAATGATATTAACCTAGCTTACTAATTAGCCGATTGCTACAACCGCATCATGCCAAATACCGACGAATATATCGGCGTTGTGATCTCGGACGTGGCCCGCCTGTTGCGGACCGAATTCGATCGCCGGGTCCACCGCATGGGCATCACGCGCACGCAATGGCTGGTTCTGACCCGCCTGCACCGGCGCCCGGGCGCATCGCTTTCCGAGCTTGCCGAGATGATGGAGGTGGAAAAAGCCACCGCCGGGCGGATGATCGACCGGCTGGTCGCCAATGGCTGGGTCGAACGGCGCACCGCGCGCGACGACCGCCGCGTCAAGCGGGTCTATCTGACCGCGGATGCCGAGCGGGTGCACAAGCGGATCTGGCGCGTTGCCGAAGAGACCGTCGATACGGCGCTGGCCGATCTTTCCGCGCGGGAAAGCAAGCAGTTGATGTCCTTGTTGCAGCGCATCAAGACGACGCTGGTGTCGGCCGACGCCGGCGGTGCCAACGGGAGTGCGGTGGCGGGCAGCCGGAAGCGCGCATTGAACGGGGCAGGCCGGCACAATGGCAGGGTTTTGCCATGACCAAGCGAATGCAGCGGCTGGCGCTTGTCGGCGTGCCCGTGCTCATCATTGCCGGCGCGCTGATGTTCTGGCTGCAGGGCGGCCGTCACATGACGACGGAAAATGCCTTCGTCAAGGCCGACATCGCCCAGATCGCCAGCGAAGTGCCGGGCCGCATCATGGAGCTGAACATCAGGGATCACGCGGTCGTCGCCGCGGGCGACGTGCTGCTGCGCCTCGATCCCGCGACCTATCAACTCGCGCTTGCGAAAGCGGAAGCCGAGATCGATTCAGCGCGCTCTTCGGTCGAAATGGTCAAGGCGAATTTGCGCGAGGTCCGCGCCGAGGCCAAGGAGTCCGAGAACAGGCTGGAATATCTGCGAACCCAGGCGCGGCGCCAGCGCGAACTTTCCGGCCGCGGCGTGGCGTCGGTGCAGCGGCTGGAGCAGGTGACCAGCGAGGAGCAGGAAGGCGAGGACAAGCTGGCGGTGCTGCATCAGCGCATCGCGCGCATGGAGGCGGCGCTTGGCGGCAAGCCCGACCGGCCGACCGATGCGTTTGCCGCCGTGCGCGAAAAAATCGCGGTGCGCGACCGCGCGGCGCTGGATCTTTCCTACACCGAGATCAAGGCGCCGAAGCCGGGCGTCGTCGTCAATTTCAAACTGCAACTCGGCGAGCAGGTCAAGCCGCAGACGCCGCTGTTTGCGCTGGTGACCGACCGCAGGCCATGGCTTGAAGCGAACTTCAAGGAGACCGACTTGACGCATGTGACCGTCGGCCAGAAAGCCAAGGTCGTGCTCGACATGCATCCCGACATTACCTGGGACGCCGAGGTGGAAAGCATCAGCCCGGCAACCGGCGCCGAGTTCGCGATCCTGCCGGCGCAAAACGCCTCGGGCAACTGGGTGAAAGTGGTGCAGCGCCTGCCGGTGCGGCTGCGGCTGATCGAGCGGCCGGGCGAACCGCCGTTGCGTGCCGGCATGACCGCCTATGTCAGCATCGACACCGGGCGCACGCGTCAGCTCTCAAGCATGCTGGGCTGGGGCCCCGCGGTCGCCGCACATCCCAAGCCGGAGACGACTTCGGCGAAGTGACCGGTGCGGGGCAGGGATCGAGCGGTGCTCGCTTCAGCCGACAATCGGCAGCTCCGTCTGCGGATCGAAAAAGTGCAGACGGCCGGGCTGGGCTGAAATGCGGACCTTGTCGTCCCGCGCGATTTTGGTTTCGGCCGGGACGCGGGCAACGGTGACGGTGGTGTTGCCCACCGCCGTCTCCAGCAGGATTTCCGAGCCGAGCTGCTCGACCACCTCGACGCGGGCATCGAAGCCGAGGCCGGGCGCGCCTTCGCCGAGCACGAGGTGCTCCGGCCGCATGCCCATGATCACTGGCCGGCCGTTGTAGGCGCCGAGCGCGGCGGCGTTGACCGTCAATTTGAGGCCGGCGGCCTCGACCGAGGTGACGCCGGCATCGACGCGCACCGTGACATCGATGAAATTCATCGCCGGCGCGCCGATAAAACCCGCGACGAACTTGTTGGCCGGCTTGCCGTAGACCGCGAGCGGCGTGCCGATCTGCTGAATTCTTCCGTCGCGCATGATCACGACGCGGTCGCCCAAGGTCATGGCCTCGACCTGGTCGTGGGTGACGAACACTGACGTGGTCGGAATTTCCGCATGCAGGCGCTTGATCTCGATGCGCATCTGCGCGCGCAGCTTTGCGTCGAGGTTCGACAGCGGCTCGTCGAATAAAAACACCTGCGGATTGCGCACGATGCAGCGGCCGAGCGCGACGCGCTGCTGCTGTCCGCCGGACAATTGCTTCGGCTTGCGCTGCAGCAGCTCGTGCAGGCCGAGCATGCCGGCGGCGCGGTCGATCGCCGCCTTGATCTCGGCTTCCGGCGTCTTCTTGTTGCGAAGGCCAAAGGCGAGATTGTCGTAGACGCTGAGGTGCTGGTAGAGCGCATAGTTCTGGAACACCATAGCGACGTCGCGGTCGCGCGGCGGCAAATGGTTCACGATCCTGCTGCCGATCCTGATGTCGCCGCTCGAGATGTCCTCGAGCCCTGCGATCATGCGCAGCGTCGTCGACTTGCCGCAGCCGGAGGGGCCGACGAGGGCCACGAACTCCTTGTCGGCAATCTCGAGATCGACGTCCTTTACGGCATGAAACAGCGAGCCATAATGCTTGTTGAGTTTACTTAGGCTGATCGCTGCCATTCGTCCCTGAACCCGTTGACTAAGAAATGAGGAGCCCGCCGCGATGTGCGCGGCGGGCTTTCGTGCTTGCTACTGCGCGGCCTTGCTGACCTGCGGCGCGCCCTCGGCCAGCACCTTGGCGATGTCCTCGCGCTTGCCGGTGACGGCCTTGGTGACGGTGTCGTTGAACGCCTTGTGCACGGCGGGCCATTGCGGGAAGTAATAGGCGCCGCGCACCTTGTCGGGAGAATCGAGCACCGCCTCCTTCAGCAGCTTCATGAAGGGCTCCTGCGCGGCGATCTCCGGCCAGAACGACGTGTTGGGCGGCGGTGCACCGGTCGCCTTGAACATTTTGATCTGGCCTTCCTTGTCGAGCATCATCGCATTCAGCATCTGCTTGGCGAGCTTCTTGCGCTCTTCCGGAATCGATTTCGGGATCGCCCAGCCCCAGATGTCGTCCCAGCCGAACGGTTTGGTCCGGTCCGGGCCGAGCGGAAAGCGGGCAGCTGCGACCTTGCCAGCGATTTTCGACTTGGCGGGATCGTTGAACGTGCCCCACCACAGCGTGTCCGCCACCGTGAACGCGGCGTCACCGGAGGTGAAAACGGCATTGGCTTCGTTGCGGTCATAGGCCGGCATGCCGCGCGGCACGATCTTGTGGGTGTTGATCGCATCCCACCAATACTCGACCGTCTTCTGCATGCAGGGCTCGGTCATGCTCGATTTCCAGCCGGCTGCGGCGAGCTTCTTGTTGTCGCGCTCGTAGAACGGCATCAGCACGTCGCAATTATTGCCCCACATCGACCAGAACCAGGTGAACCAGGAGTTGTTCATCGACGCGCCGGCGACATAGCCGAACTTGACCTTGCCTTCGGCCTGCAGTTTCTTGCTCATGGTGACGAGTTCATCCAGCGTCTTCGGCACTTCCTCGGGCTTGACGAGGTCGGAGCGGTAGAAGAACACGCTGAACGTCTGGCCCATCGGCACCACCGTGTTCTGGCCCTGCGCATTGGCGAACACGATCGGCGACATGCTCCATTTGGAGCCGAATTTGTTGGCTTCGACGTCGTCGGTAGGCTCCAGCAGATGCGCCCAGGTCTGGCCCCAGTCGTCATTGTGCCAGATCACGTCGTACTGGTCGGAGTTCGAGGTCAGCGACGCCGTCATCTTCTCGACATAGACGCCGTAGGAGTTCGGCACCTTGACGATCTTGACGCCGTTCTTGGCGCCCCAGGTCTCGAACATCGCGATCGACAATTCCTGGATCGGGTTCGGCTGGTAGCCGATCCGCAGTTCCTTCACCTGTGCGATGGCGGTGCCAGCCATGGCCACCAGGGCCGTGGTCGCCGCAATCGCTAGTTTCGCAAGTCGCTGCATTGCTTCTGCTCCCTGTTTTTGTCGTTACGTACTCTTGGTATTAGATGCGCAAACCTCTGATCACGTATTTCTGGCCGAACAGCGCGACCAGGAAGGCCGGCAGCAGCGCCATCACGGCGGTCGCCGCCATCAAATTCCAGTGCAACCCCATTTCGGTGACGAACTGCGCCATGACGACGGTGATGACGGGCACCTTGTTGCCGGTCAGGATCAGGGCGAACAGAAATTCGTTCCAGGTGAACAGCCAGCATAGCACCGCAAGCGCCGAGATGGCCGGCAGCGCCGAGGGGATGGCGACGCGGATGAACGCCCCCCACCGGGTGCAGCCGTCGATCATGGCGGCATATTCCATCGACGGGTCGATGCCGTCGAAAAAACCCTTCATCAGCCAGGAGAAGAAGCAGATGTGCACGGCGATATGGGGCAAGAGAAGCCCGATATAGGTGTCGTAAATGCCCCAGCTCTGCACCACGAAGTAAAGCGGCAGCACCCAGGAAATATAGGGCACGCAGCGGAACACGTAGATCGTGCCGAACCATAGCCGCGACGCCGGTCCGGTGAAGCGCGACAGCATGTAGCCGCTCGACACCGTCACCAGCAGAGAAAACACCGTCGCCAGCGTCGATATCACGGCGCTATTGATGAAGGCTTCGACAATGCGTTCCTGGCTCAACACTTCCTTGAAATTGCTGAGGGTGAATTCGGTGCCGCGATGCACGTAGTAGACGCCGGACTCCGGCCGCACCGAGGTCAGCATCAGCCACAGCACCGGGAAGGCAAACGCAAAACAGATGGCGGCGAGCGCGAGCGCAAACAACGTCTTGCGGCTCCAGTTCGGCAGGCCCGGCAGGAATTCGGGGCGGGTCACCATCGGCATGGATCAGGCCTTCGCGATGCGGTCGACGACGCGGTACATCACCACGCCGAGCACGAGGATGATCAGCCCGCCGACGATCGCCGCCGCCGAGCCGCGGCCAAGATCGAGGTTGAGGAAGGCCAGCACATAGGCATAGAGCGAGAACAATTCGGTCGAGCGGCCGGGGCCGCCGCCGGTCAGGGTCCAGACGATGTCGAAGGTGCGGAAGGCGTCGATGGCGCGGATCACCACGCACACCACGATCACCGGACTCAGCATCGGCAAGGTCAGGAAGCGGAACACGCGCCACGTGGTGGTGCCATCGATCGCGGCGGCCTCGAACGGTTCCTTGGGCAGGCTCTGCAGGCCTGCGAGCAGCAGCAGCGTGAACCAGGGCGTCCACAGCCAGATATCGGTCAACAGGATGATGCCGAACGCACTCGAGCGCTGCACCAGCCACGGCTGGCCCTCGAAGCCCATGGCCTCGATCACGACATTGACGATGCCGAACTGGTCATTGAACATCCAGCGGATCATGATGGCGGCGATGACGGGTGCCACCATCAGCGGCACCAGCAGGATCGTCTGCACCACCTTCTGGCCGGGGAAGGGGCGGTTGAGCAGCAGCGCCAGCGCGAGCCCCGTCACCAGCGCGCCGGCCACGCTCAGGATCATGAAGATGAAGGTGTTGGGCAGCACGACGTAGAGGAACGCCGGATCCGATATCACGCCGTAATAATGGTCGAGGCCGACCCAGGTCTTTTTGGGATTGTAGAGCGCCCAGTCGCGAAAGCTGGCATTGGCGCCGATCACGATTGGCACCACCTGGAACAGCAGCATCAATAGCGCGGCGGGCGCAATCAGGAACAGCACGAAGCGCTGTTGCTCGCCGAACATGGGACGCCGCGATGCCGACAAGCCCGTTTTCCCGCCTGTGCATTTGGGCCGTCACAATGGTCGCGCTTCTTCTTGATTAGTTGCGCGGTCGGACGTGCCAGAAGCCTCACTCCCTGCGATTATGGGCGTGGCATCCCAGCCTAGTCAATCCGCCTCGTGTCGCATGGTGCCGTCGGCTCGGTCGCAGCAAGCGAACCAAGACTTGCTTTTGGATGCATTGTAGGATGGCGCCCATCGAGGGTTGATGAAGTCTCCGGGAGCGGCGATGGAATTCAAACGCGTGCTACCGCATCCCGCGCTTCGCGGCATCGTCCGTTCGTTCGGCGAGCGGCGCGGCAAATCTCGGAGCGGCCGTGCTCACCTGGCCGCTTCCGGCGCGGCCGCATCAGATCATCGACGTCTATCTGGCCGAACCATTCAGGCTCCGCATCGACAACGGCACGTTGCAGACGGCGCCGGAAACCGTTGTCGTCGGGCCGCAGGGCGCGCGGCGGATCCAGCTCTACATGCCGCGCGAAATTCACGTCTTCAACATCCATCTGCAGCCTGCGGGTCTCAACCGCCTGGCCGGGATCGACATGACGGCGCTCATCAATGAAGGCATCGCGGCGCGCGACGTACTTGGCCAGCATGCGACGCGGCTGAGCGATGCAATACGCCTCGCGCCTGACTTTCCTTCGCGCGTCGCGGCGGCGGAGCGCTGGCTCGGCAGCATGTTGGGCGACAGCGCGCCAAAGGATGCGATCGATGCCACATCGCGCCTGTTATGGGCCACCGGCGGCCGGGCGCGGATCGATGTCATCGCCGAGCGGGCCGGCCTGAGCGCCCGGCAATTCCAGCGCCGGTTCGCCGCACAAGTCGGCCTTTCGCCAAAATTGTTTGCGCGGACGATCCGGTTCGACGCGGCGCTGTCCGCGCACCGGCGGGAGCCGGCAAAACCCTGGACGAAAATCGTGTACGAGGCCGGCTATTTCGATCAGGCGCACTTCGTCCGCGAGTGCCACGCGTTGGTCGGCATGGCGCCGAGCGAGTTGATCGGCGACTGGGACAATGTTTTTTCCCTCGAAGTGCCCGAAACATACAAGCGCCGCCAATAGCCGGGCTTTATGTCGTTGGCGTCCTGCAAGAGAGAGCGCCGACGATGAAAAAATTTGACCGACGTTCATTTCTGACCATGGCGGGTGCGCTGGCGGCGGTACCGGCCTTCAATTCCGCACGTGCCCAGACGGCCGCCGCACCCGTTTCGAAAGGCGGAGGGCTGGCGTATCGCAGCGTCAGCGAGCTGCGCGCGATGCTCGACGCCCGGAAGGTTTCAGCGGGGGAGTTGCTCGATCAGGCGATTGCCCGGATCGAGATGCACGATGCGAAGATCAATGCGGTGGTGGTCCGCGATTTCGACCGCGCCCGGACGGCTGCTGCCGCGGCCGATGCGGCGCTGGCGCGCGGCGAGCGCGGCGCGCTGCTGGGAATCCCGATGACGGTGAAGGAGTCCTTCAACATCGCGGGACTGCCGACCACCTGGGGTTTTCCGCATGGGCGCGACTGGAAAGCAGCGGAGGATGCGGTTGCGGTCACGAGGCTGAAGCAGGCGGGCGCGGTCGTTCTCGGCAAGACCAATCTGGCGACGGCGCTTGGCGACTGGCAGAGCTATAATGTCATCTATGGCGTGACCAACAACCCCTGGGATGTTGCACGAACGGCGGGCGGTTCTTCCGGCGGTTCGGCGGCGGCGCTTGCTGCCGGATATGTGCCGCTCGAACTCGGCTCCGACATCTCCAGCTCGCTGCGGATGCCGGCGCATGTCTGCGGCGTGTTCTCCCATAAACCCAGTTCCGATCTGGTGCCGCAGCGCGGCCATTCGCCGCCACGTTCGCCCGCGCTGCAAACCGACCTGACCAACGGGCTTGGGGTCGCCGGGCCAATGGCGCGAAGCGCGGCCGATCTGGCGCTGGCGCTCGACCTGCTGGCGGGCCCGGATGCCGATCAGGCCGGCGCTTACCGCCTGTCGCTGCCGCCGCCGCGACATTCGGAGTTGCGAAATTTTCGCGTGCTCGTGATCGACGATCATCCGCTGTTGCCGGTGGCAAGCGACATTCGCGTTGCGCTGGACCAGCTCGCCGGCCGCCTCACGAAAGCAGGTGCGACCGTGGCGCGATCGAGCAAGCTCGTTCCCGATCTCGCGGAATCGGCAAAACTGCACACCAGAATGATTCGCAATTTTGCGGCCTTTGGCGCCCCGCCGGAAGTTTTCCAGAAGGCGCGCGACAACGTTGCGATGCTGGCGCGCGACGACGACAGCATCAGGGCGCAGTTCATGCGCGCGCCGCTGATGAGCCATCACGATTGGCTGGTTGCGGAGATCGGGCGGGCCCGGCTGCGTGCGCAGTGGCGCGCGCTATTCGCAGAGTTCGACGTCGTGCTCTGTCCGCCGTTTGCGGTGCTCGCGTTCCCGCATGACCATTCGGAGCCTCGCGATAACAGGTCGATCGATATCGACGGCAAGCCGCATCCCTACATTTCCCTGATCGTGTGGGGGACGCTGGCGACGCCGCCGGGCTTGCCGGCAACGGTGGCGCCGATCGGCCGCTCGCCGTCCGGCCTGCCGATCGGCGTGCAGATCATCGGTCCGCTGCTGGAGGACCGGACCACGATTGCCTTCGTCGGGCATCTGGAACGGGAATTCGGGGGCTTTGTGGCTCCACCGGGCATGGGCGGCTAGTCGTCGTACCCTTCCAGAGCGTCCGGATTGAGCCGGATTTCGTCTCAGACCGGCGGTACCGTAAAGATCATGGAATGTTTAGGCGCGCTCTGCCGTAGAGGGCACGCTTCGATGTCCACGCCATCGGCGCCTGATATCGATTCACAAGCACGCGCTGGATCAATCTCCCAGCCGTATGGTTGAATTAGATCATGACGAATCTGGCTGTTCTTGAGATGAAGAGCCCAGACGCCTCCGGCGAGCTGGTAAGTCAATCCCCGGCGGATACGATCATCAAGCACTCCACCCGGCACAATGGGCATCACAATATCGGACAACTGGTAGGCCCTGGATCCCGTAGGCAAGATCGGGATCACATATCCGATCGGCTTTTCGACCAGGAGATACGTGGCGGGCTGAAGCAGAGCGTGGGGCAACTGCGGTCGGTATGGGTCTGACCATGGTCTGCGAAACCAGTCAGCGGGTTGCGACCATGCCACGATGGCGAATGTCAAGATGACGAAAGGCAACGGGATAGCCCAAGCCTTTCGCGGGCCGAGCATTTCGATCAACCTGGATAGCAAAAGCACAATGAGCGGGGCGGATAAGAGCTCAAGGCCGATTGCATATCGGTGTATGGCAAACGTGAAAAGCCATACTCCATAGGAAACAAAAAAGAAGACAAGGAATTGCTTGTCTCGTCGCTTCAGGACATCGGTGCGCAGGTAACGTGCCACTATCACGAGCGCAAACAACAAGACAAATGCTGTTGCGAATCGCGGATCACGAAAGTCCCATTCAGACGACCGATGATCACCGATGAGCCAATAAAATGGATAGGCAGCAGCGTCGAGTAAACTGCGCGGCAAGAAACGAACGTCCGCCATCGAATCAAGCGAGGCTTCTGCGGATCGAAATATGGAGTTGTAGAAAGGAAAAACCGGGTTCCCGAATTGCTGCCAGAGAGAGAATGCCCACGTGCCACCTGTGATGAGGCCGCCGATGGCGCCGCCAACCGCGAACAAGCTCGTAGAGCGAAGAATTCGCGGTGCAAACAGCAACGAAACCGCCGCGCCGATGAAATAGGTCGCATTGGTCAACTTTAGCCCGACCGCCCCTCCCATCAACATTCCCGCCAGAACGAGACGAAAATCCGCTCTTTCACCGCCGGCCAAAATCAGCACCAACGCAGCAATTATCGGAATGGAGGTAAGAACGTCTGCGAAGCTGGTGCCGACTTCGGAAAGCGTCATGGGACCAGACGCGGCTATCAGCAGTGATGCGCCAATCGTCCAAATGCTTGCTTTGCTTCCCAGCAGGCTCCGTGACAGCCAATAGATCGCCACCAGATTTAATCCGTGGATGGCGCCCAACAATATTCCCCAGGCAGGGGCACCGACAAAGTGTCGCAAGATGTATGCTGGAACGTAGACGATTGGGTTCAAAAAAGTCTGAAACCCACCCGGCGCCACATCAACGCTGAAGCGCCCGTTCAATAGAGCGAACGCCCCATACTCATGATAATTCCGCCAGTCCCAATTGATGTCCTCTCCCGAAGTGTAGGAATAAAAAGCTCCAGCAAGAGCCGACATCAAGACAACAAGGAATGAAACAAAAGCCCTTCGGGTTACCCGGATGGGAGCGGTAGCCTCCCTATCAGCGGATCCCCACGAACCGCCCGCACGGTCGAGGCCGCTCATGGTGCTGCAAAAGCGCCGACGATAGCCACCACCGTATATTCGACGGTTCGACCGAAGTTCTCTGGTCCAACGAATTTTTGAAAAATCCGAGACATTGCGAACATTGATCTGAAAAACGTAAATCTTCCGCTAACGCGGATCAGGTTTACAAACTTCTGTTGCACGCGATTGCAGCGATAGAAGCGATGATTTACGACTTGGACGCAGAAATAAGCATAGACGGCCACCTGGCCAGTCGCTTGGCCATGGCTGAAGCTCCCATTCAGGGTCCATCCTGGCCTTCCGTCCCTTGTAGACGCCGCGCAGCTTGGGGCAGGGCCGACCTAGCCCCGCAGTCGCCTGGCCAGTGCCGCCACAAAACGGTCGGCATCGGCTTCGTCGTTGAAGACGTGGGGCGAAACGCGCATGCGGCCCAGCCGCAGCGCGACGTAGACGCCGTCGGTGGCAAGCCCTTCGATGAGCTTTTTGGCCGTCCCGTCCCTGAAGCCAAGGCATAAAATATGCGGCGCCCGCAAATGGCGCTGCGGCATGCTGACGCCAAGGCCGCGCACACCTTCGGCGATCCGGTCCGTCAACAGGGCGAGACGCTCGGCGATGGGGGCTGTGCCCCATTCGGCGACCATTTCCATGCCGATCGCGGCCATCTCCATCGAGACGAAATGATCGCGCTCGCCCATGTCGAAGCGCCTGCTATCGCCGACGTAGCCGGTATCGGTGAAGTAAACATCGTTCTCGGCGCGCACGTCGCGGCGGCCGGCCGAAGTCTGCTCCAGCGGCGTGCCGCCCTGATGGCGTTTTGCGACGTAGAGAAAGGCCCGGCCGTAGGGGCCGAGCAGCCATTTGTAGGTCGGGAAAATCACGAAGTCCGGATCGAGCTGTTTGACGTCGAGCGGCAGCACGCCGGCGCCTTGCGTGGCGTCGATCAGGAACAACGCGCCTTGCCGGCGCAGCGCGGCAGCGACCTTTTCGAGCTCGATCAGGCCGCCGTCGGACCAGTGCACCGACGAGATCGATGCCAGCGCCACCGGAGCCGCGCCCGGCCGTTCGATCGCGGCAAGAACCGCCGAGGTCCAGTCGCCGTCCTCGGGCTGGCGGATGGTCTCGACCGCAAATCCCTGTGCGTGGCGCGCGTCTGCCATTCCAGCACCGGCGAGGAGTGATCGTTTTCCAGGACGAGTACGCGCGTGCCACGCGGAATCGCCACCAGCTTCGCAGCCGTGGCGACGCCGTAACTGACCGAGGGGATCAGCGCGACTTCGGCGGGATCGGCGTTGATGAGGCGGGCGGCGGCGATGCGCGCGCGGTCATGCTGGCGGTTGGCAAAGCCTGCATCGAGCGTCCAGGGTTTTCCCTTGCGGCCGACGGCGGCGCGGCCGGCTTCCAGCGTTTTCAGCGGCAACGGACTGTAGGAGGCGGAATTCAGGTAGCAGACCTCGCGCGGGATATCGAAGAGGTCGCGTTGCGAAACAAGCATTGATGTCACCACTTCATCGCTGCGGCGATCAGATCGATCAATTCGGGATCGTCAAAGTCTTCGGCGGTCGTGAACGCGCCGGCTTCGATCATGTCGGCATGGTTGAGGCTGGTTCGGATGCCGACGGTCGTAATGCCCGCGGCGGACGCGGCCTGAACGCCGGAGCGCGAATCCTCGAAGGCGAGGGAGAGTTTTGCGGAAGCATTCACGGCGCGCAGTCCTTCCTGATACGGCATCGGATGCGGTTTGCCGTGGGTGAGTTCGTCGCCGATTACAACGCGCTTGAACCGATCGGCGATGCCAAGTCCGGCGAGCAGCATTTCGGCATTGAGACGCGGCGCGTTGGTGACCGCCACCATCGGCACGCCGGCCTGATCGGCGCGCGCCAACAGCCGCATCAGCCCCGGCATCGGCTTTATCTTTCCGGCAACGAGCTTGCGGAAAGCGGCCTCCTTCTGGTCCATGATGGCCAGCCTGCGCTCCGGCGGCTCCTCGGGGAGAAACCGCTCGCCGATGGATGCATTGGAAAACCCCATCAATTCCTTGCTGGCGCGGGCATGGTCGAAGACATGGCCGCGTGGGCCAAAAACCTGGTTGAAGGCTTCCAGATGCAACGCATCGGTATCGGCCAGCGTGCCGTCGATGTCGAACAGCAACGCCTTTTCAGAACCGGGCATGCAGACCTATCGCTCGTCGTACTGGTCCGGTCCCATCGCAAACTCCCACTGGTCGTGCCCGTGGGCATAGGTGCGGTTGGTCGAGGCCGGGTTGCGGTTGGCGAGCGGCCGCAGATACATCGGGTGCGTCGCGCTGCGCACCTCGTGCTCGACCGTGAACAGGTGCCGGCCGTCGGAGAGATCGACGATGTCGCGAAAGCGGTACTGGTACTGGTTGTCTTCCTGCGAGACGAGGCCGCGCTGCTGCAGCTTGCGGTACGGGCCGGAAAAATCCGTGATGTACATCTGCACATGGTGGCCGTCGTATTCGGGCTGAGGCCGGTCGGTCTCGCGGAACTGCAGGTGCTGGTTCTTGCCGATCTTGGCGCGCGCCATGGCGCCGTCGCCGTTTTTCAGCTCAGCCGGGATTCCCATGATCTCGGGATAGAAGGCGCAAATCGCTTTCGCGGTCCCGACCGGAACGTCGAACTCGACATAGGGAATGCCGAGCGTGATGCGCCCGAAACGCGCGGCGTCCGGCTCGTAGCAGCGCACGCGGTTGCCCCACGGGCAGGTCGCCTCGACATAGTCGTTGTGCTCGCTGAAGGTGAAGCGGGTGCCCTCGAGCTTTTTGGCGACGGAGGCGAGGCGTTCGAGCAGGGCCTCGCGGCCGGAAATCACGAGGCCGGTATGGCCGCGCAGCACCTGCGCATCGCCGGCCGGCAGATGAAACTGGCTGCGGCCGACATTGACCCACATGTTGGTGTCGGACACCATCAGATAGGGGTCGCGGGTCAGCCCGAGCCCGGTGACGTAGAACAGCGTGGCCAGCCGCTGGTCGGGCACGGTGACGTTGACATGTTCGAAATGGATGGCATTGCCGAGATCCTCGGCGGCGCGGTCGAATTGTTGTAGCATGGACGCGGGTTCTCCACGGCGTTTTGCCGCATCTTAGTGAAGCGCAACGCCCAATCCAACAGGCTAATCCGTTACCGGGGCCCCGGCCGCCACGACAGATCGTCGGACCACAGGTAGATCGCGATCGCAGCCAGGCACATCACGATGCCGATCCAGAAAACCGGCGAATGATGGATCGGTCGGCGGTCGCGCATTTCCGGTTTCATTCGATCACCTCACAGGCGTGGATAGCCAGGCTATCCCCCGTAACTCTGTACCAGACTGCCCGCCACCAGCGACCAGCCGTCGACCAGCACGAAAAAAATCAGCTTGAACGGCAGGGATACCACCACCGGCGGCAGCATCATCATGCCCATCGACATCAGGACCGAGGCGACCACGAGGTCGATGATCAGGAAGGGCAGGAACAGCAGAAAACCGATCTCGAAGGCGCGCTTCAGTTCCGAGATCATGAACTTTAAATGGCATGCGGTGACACTTCGCAAGAAACCCCTTGTTTTACAGGCTTTGCCAACTCATACCTTTAATGTCATTAGCGCCACGCACTGCCTTGTAGCGCCAATTTTCTCTAACCAGTTACTTCCCAGAGGGGGTTCAAATGAAACTAACTGACGAGGCGGCCCGCACCTTGCCAGCGAAGGGTTCCGACACGCTGTACTCCGACGACGACTGTCCCAACTTCTACCTTCGTGTCAGGGCTGCGGGCTCACGGACCTATGTGATTCAGTGGCGACAGGGTCACTCCCAGCGCCGAGCTACGATCGGCAAGGCAGGTCACCTCAGCGTCGACGAGGCCAGACGGAAAGCCCGCAAGATGCTGGTCGACATCGATGAGGGGGGCGACCCGATCGCGACGAAGGCCCGAGCCCGCGTCGACGACAGACAACTGTTTGGCGTGCTGGCGGATGAGTACCTGGCGATCCGCACCCGGGACATGAAGCCGCGCAGCCTTGACCAGTGCCGGATGCACTTGCAGAAGTACTTCGCCCCCCTGCACCGGCTACCGCTCAACCGGATCGGTCGCGCTATGGTCGCCGCCGAGTTGCGGACCATCGCGAAAGACCGCGGCCCGGTCGCAGCCAATCGTGGCCGCAGTTCGCTGTCGGCCTTCCTCGGCTGGTGTATCGGTGAGGGACTTCTGGAAACCAACCCGACTGTTGGCACCAACAAGTCCGCTGAGAGTGCTGGCCGGGAACGCGTGCTCACTGATTCCGAGCTTGTCGCGATCTGGAACGCTGCGCTCGCGAACGACTACGGCCGCATCATCAAGCTATTGTTGCTGACCGGCCAGCGTCGCGACGAGATCGCGGGCTTGCGGTGGGCTGAAATCGAGGCCGATGCGATCGCCCTGCCCAAGGAGCGGACCAAGAACGCCCGGGCACACGTCGTGCCATTGTCACCACAGGCAAGGGGCGTGCTGGACGAGTCGCCGGAGCGTGTCGGGCAGGCTCACGTGTTTGGCTGTGGCAAAACGGGCTACAACAACTTTTCACGCGCCAAGGAACGGTTGGATGAGGCCTCGGGCGTTCAGGGGTGGACCCTGCACGACCTGCGCCGCACCGCGGCAACCCGCATGGCCGACCTTGGCGTCCAGCCTCACATAAAGTTTGAGGCACGCATCAAGGAGCTTGTCGAGAACCTGCCCGATCTGTCCGTTCTGGTCGAGCCGCGGCTGATGGTCCGGCGGGTACTGCGCGAGCAGTTCAGCATCCTGCACCGCCGTTTGCTGGCCATTGTGCGAGACGATGAAGTGTGCCGGCGCCTGATGACGATCCCGTCGGCCCTGTAGTGGCGTTGACCTATCGCGCGACCGTCGACGTGCCGGCCCGATTCCGGAACTCCAAGGCGGTCGGAGCGGTGTTTGGGCTGACGCCTTCCAGGTATCCATCGGGCGAGATCAATCGAACCGGCGCTATATCAAAGTGTGGGGACGAGATGATGCGAATGATGCTCTACGAAGCAGCTCACATCATGCTGGTGCGTTTGACGAAGTGGTCCTGGCTCAAGGCCTGGGCCATGAAGATCGCCAGGCACCGCGGGATGAAGAAGGTGATCGTGGCAGCGCGCCGGTTGGCCGTGATCATGCACCGCATCTGGGTTGACGGCACCGAGTTCCGGTGGACCCGGGAGGTTACAGCGGCGTGAATCCCGTGCAGGATCAAACACGATAGGAGGAAATATCGAGATCCACCGAACGGTGGAACGATGTCCCTCGCGGGACGATGGATGAGGTGAGTTCGTATGTCCGCTTGGACCTACCGTCGCTCGACGGCAAGGTCGCCACTTAGATTGTTCCACCTCGTCTTCGAATCCCATTATGGAAGGGCCTTGGTGCCGATTCCGGAGAGAAGCACGAGCCCGCGGGCGACATCGACATCGCAGTGGTGGTAGTCTGAAAGCACTTGACCCTGAATGGCCGATTAGAGAAGCGGACATGCCGACCGGTCGGTTTGATGTCCGCTTTCGGGTTAGACCGGACATCGCGCTCAAGCAGGCTCACTTCCGCTTTTGACCCATTGCTGACATGGTTTCCTATATGCCGTAACTCTGGCATGCGATAAGCTTTCGCGTGGGCCGCGATCTCCCTTCGACATCTGAGGTGGGTTGCCGTGCGCTCCCCGATCCGGGCGCTGGACGGTCTTCGGTTGAAGTGGCACGGTTCGCCGACAGTCTGGTTTAAAGCATCGAGCGGGTTCGGGGGCCTTATGGATAAGCCTCTGCAGAGCGTGACCGAGACTACTGCCGTCGTGGACAGCCACCTGCAGGTCGCGCTCGACAACATGCCGGGCGCACTGGTCTATACCGATGACGACCTGAATATCGTTTTCTGTAATGATCGCTTCAGGGAAATGTATCCCGTCCCCGCCGAACTGCTTCGCCCGGGCCAGCCCTATCCGCAGTTCCTGCGCCACCTTGCGACACACGGCTACTACGGCAAAGGCGACGTCGACATGATGGTCGCGCGGCGCGTGGAAAGCCTGCGCCACCCGACCGGCAAGAGCTTCGAGGACATCACGCCGGATGGCCGATGCTATCGCATCTATCGTCGCAAGGCCGCCGCCGGCGGTACGGTCACGGTGATGACTGACGTCACGAGAGAGAAGCAGGCGGAGCAGGAACTGGCGAGCAAGGAAGCCGAATTTCACCTGGTGCTGGATAGCATGCCCGGAGCACTCGTCCACACCGACGAGGAGCTGAACATTGTCTTCTGCAACGACCGCTTCAGGGAGATGTATCCGGTCCCGGCCGAGTTGCTTCGGCCCGGCCAACCTTATCCGCAGTTCCTGCGCCACCTTGCGACAAACGGTTACTACGGCAAAGGCGACGCCGATGTGATGGTCGCACGGCGCGTGGAAAGCCTGCGCCATCCCACCGGCAAGAGTTTTGAGGACATCACGCCGGACGGCCGATGCTATCGAATTCACCGTCGAAGCGCAGCCGCTGGCGGTACGGTGACCGTGATGACCGATGTCACGGAACAGAAGCGAGCCGAACAGGAGCTGGCCAACAAGGAAGCGGAGCTTCACGTTGCACTGGACAACATGCCGGGCGCTCTCGTCCACACCGACGAGGAGCTGAACATTATTTTCTGCAACGATCGCTTCAGGGAGATGTATCCGGTCCCGTCTGAACTGCTTCGGGCGGGACGACCTTACCCGGACTTCCTGCGCTATCTGGCAACGCATGGTTACTACGGCAAGGGCGATCCGGACGCACAGGTCGCCCGGCGCGTGGAGAGCCTGCGCAATCCGACCGAGGCGAGCTTCGAGGACAAGACACCGGCCGGCCGTTACTACCGCATCCATCGCCGCAAGGTTGCCTCGGGCGGAGCGGTTACGGTCATGACCGACGTTACCGAGCAAAAGGTCGCCGAGCAGGCGCTGATCGAGGCCAAGCAACGCCTGGAAGCGGCGAACGAGAGCGTCACGGAGAAGAACCGGATGTTGGAGGCGCTCTCCTCGAAGCTGTCGAAATATCTGTCGCCGCAGGTTTACGAATCGATCTTCAGCGGAGCGCAAACGGTCGAGATATCCGCCAAGCGCAAGAAGCTGACCATCTTCTTCTCCGACATCGCCGGATTCACCGAAATAACCGATCAGATGGAAGCCGAGGAACTGACGGACGTCCTCAATCAATACCTGACCGAAATGTCGAAGATTGCGCTCGCCTACGGGGCCACCATCGACAAGTACATCGGCGATGCGATGCTGCTGTTTTTCGGCGACCCCGAGACCAGGGGCATGCAGGAAGATGCCAAAGCCTGCGTGATGATGGCGCTCGCCATGCAGCGCCGCATGCGCGAACTCGAGCAGGAATGGCGCGCACGCGGACTTGAGCGGCCATTTCGCATGCGGATCGGCATCAGCACCGGTTTTGCCACCGTAGGCAACTTCGGCAGCCGCGATCGCATGGACTACACGATCTACGGCAATCAGGTGAACCTGGCGGCCAGGCTGCAGTCGGCGGCCGAACCCGGGGGTGTTCTGCTGTCCTTTGAAACCAATGCGCTCGTGCAGGAAATAGTCCTCACCGAGGAATACCCGCCGATGACCGTGAAAGGATTTGTGCGGCCAATCAACGTCTACAAGGTGCTTGGCACCTATCAGGAACTTGTTGAGGACGGCAAGGTGGTGCTTCAGGAGCGCGATGGTTTGCGGGTTCTTGTCGACCTGACCAAGCAGGTGAGCTCCGAGGCGATCAAGGTGCTGGAGGAAGTGCTGGCCGAGCTGAAGCGGCGGAGCTAACGGTTCTTTCGGTCCGCGCGAGCTCAAGAATTCGTAAGGCCTCCGACTTCCGCTATTGGCACTTAGATGGGGTAATCGGCCGGCCCAGCCTTGCGAGGCACCTCGCCGTGGCTAGAACATCAGTTCGACGAGGCGGTGGTGCAGACTATGCTGTCGCTTAACCCCGACGACGGTGCGGGTTTAAAGTCTGCTTTTGGGGGCAAAGCGGAAAATGTCTGCTCGCAGCGAGTATTGGTCGGCTTGACGTTGCTTGACCGGCTATGGAACATGGCCGGCAAATAGTGGCAGGGTTGGGGGAGCGATGCTGACGGTTGAAGAAGTTGCAGCAATTCCGTTATTCTCTGCATTGCCGGCCGCCGAACTGGAGCGCCTCGCGCAAACATCGGCCGATCTCCAACTCGCCGCCGGAGAGTTTGCGGTCCACGAAGGTGGAGAGGGCGCGCTCTTTGTGGTTATCTCCGGCAAAATTGAAGTCGTAAAGACATTCGATGGGATCGAGCGCACGCTTGGCTGGCGTGTTCCGGGAACGATATTCGGAGAGGTGCCGATTACTCTCGGCACGCCATTCCCCGGGGGCTATCGCGCGGCCGAACCATCGCGCGTGATGCGGATGGAGGTTCAACAATATTATGCCATTGCTGCAGTCTCAAAGGACGTGGCCCAGAAGATCAATGCACTTGCCCGCGAGCGACTAGGTGGACTGCAAGCCATCACGTCGGAACCGCATAAGCCGCGCGTAACGTTGATCGGACATCGCTGGGACACCGCTTGCGCTGACCTGCGTCGATTTCTGGCACGCAACCAGATTTCATTCGATTGGGTAACGCCGGATTCGCCAGAAGCGATGGCTTTTTTGGATGCAGCGCATCGGCCGGCTACCGATGGTCCCGTGGCGCGATTGGCTGACGGTACCGTTATCGAAAACCCCGAAGTGCGGGATCTTGCAAGCCGCCTTGGGCTCCAGACTTCTCCGCGCGGCACCGAATTCGATGTTGCGATTGTTGGTGGTGGGCCGGCTGGCCTTGCCGCGGCGGTCTACGGGGCATCGGAAGGGCTTCGCACCATTGTGGTCGAGCGAGAGGCGCCCGGCGGACAGGCCGGAACGTCGTCGCGGATCGAGAATTACCTCGGCTTTCCGAGCGGCATATCCGGCGACGAACTTGCTAGTCGCGCCCTTCAGCAGGCGAGGCGGCTCGGGGCCGAAATTCTGGTCACGCGTTCTGTCGTCGAGCGTCGATCCAGCGAAGCACGACGTTTTCCTCGACGGGGCCGATGTTATCCGGGCGCGTAGCCTTATTCTTGCAACGGGCGTAACATGGCGGCGCCTCGCCGTTGAAGGCATCGATCGGCTTGCCGGCAAGGGGGTGTTCTATGGAGCCGCGCGAAGCGAGGCAAACGCCATCCATGGGCAGGACGTCCACCTGATCGGCGCAGGAAACTCGGCCGGCCAGGCGGCGTTGCACTTCTCAAGCCACGCGCGCAAAGTGACGCTTGTCGTCAGGGGCAAACGCCTCGAAGACAGCATGTCTCACTATCTGATCGAGCAGCTCCGCTTGAAAATCGAACATATCAGTGCAGTTGGGATCTGAAATCCATTCGGTGCACGGCGACAGCAACCTGTCGGCGATAGACATCCTTGAAAGAATGAGCGGTGAAGTGCGTCGATATGCATGCGGCGGGCTGTTCATTTTCATAGGTGCCGACGCAGAGACCGAGTGGCTGCCGGCAGACATTGCCCGCAATGAACGTGGATATATTTTGACCGGTGACGATGTGAGGAAGGCTGGGCGTTGGTCGTATCACCGGGATCCCTACCTTCTCGAGACGAGTGCGCCTGGCGTTTTTGCGTGCGGTGACGTGCGGTTGAGCCCTGTCAAACGGGTTGCATCAGCGGTCGGAGAGGGAAGCATGGCGATTGCGTTTGTCCACCAATATATGGCGCACGAGAAGCTCACCGCAGCACAACCTAAACCAATGCTACCGTCTGCCTGACGATGGCCGCTTTTCGCACTGAACGGACACAGCATGATGTCCGACTTAAGTCCGTTTCTGAACTCTAGAGCGGACTCTGATCAAGCGGACATGACGGCAAGTTTCGTATTCCAGGAGAAGCCCGATGGATCTATTCGGCAAGCTGCGCGAGCGCGAGGCATCGGGTCGGCCTTTAACAGTGGGTTTGATCGGCGCCGGCGAATTCGGATCGATGTACTTGGCGCAGGTGCCGCGCACGCCCGGCATTCATCTGGTCGGGATCGCCGATCTTTCCCCCGCCAATGCGCGGACCAACCTTGAGCGCGTGGGCTGGCCGAAGGAGCGTTACTCGGCAACCTCTCTTGACGACGCCGTGAAGACGAAGCGAACCCATGTCGGCGACGACTGGCAGGCATTGGTGTCGCATCCGGAGATCGAGATCATTGTCGAATGCACGGGAAATCCGCCCGCGGCGGTGGAGCACGCGCTGGGCGCCTTCCTCCACGGCAAGCATTTCATCAATGTTACGGTAGAGGCGGATGCGTTCTGCGGGCCACTGCTGGCGCACAAGGCCAGCCAGGCCGGCGTCATATACAGCCTGGCCTATGGCGATCAGCCGGGCCTCGCCTGCGAACTTGTCGATTGGGCACGAACCGCGGGGTTTCCGGTCGTCGCTGCCGGCCGTGGCCACAAATGGCTGCCGCAGTATCGGGAGTCGACGCCCGAGTCCTGTTTGGACTCATTGGGGCCTTACGGCCGAGCAGGCGAAGGAGGGAGGCCTTAATCCGAAGATGTTCAATGCTTTCCTCGATGGATCGAAACCGGCCATCGAGAGTGCCGCGACAGCAAATGCGACGGGCCTTGAGCCGCCCGACGACGGATTGAGATTCCCGCCGGGTTCGATTGACGACATCCCGACACTCATGCGGCCCAGTCCAAGAGGTAATCGAGCAGCAGAAGCGTGAGAATCAGGGTGAACACTTCAGGTCGCTCACCCGAGAGGAGATCGAGAACAAGCTCAGGCGTGTAAATTCCCCAATGATCACTGTGCAAGGATGGAGCGACGCGAACCCGGGGGGAGCGTCTACTACTTGCTCGGAATTTATAACCCGGATGCGACGGCGGCACAGTCGCTGTTTGCGCACGTCTGGGTCGGCTCGGGCAATGTCGATCCCACGGTCGGCACGTTTCTACTGAATGTCGATACGCATTTTCCCCGACTGACACAGCCGGCGGCCTTTGGACTGACAATGGCCCCCGGTACCGGAGCGACGCTCACTTTTTCTCTGAAGGTGCCAACCGCCGTTGAGAAAACGAACTACTTCGGACAAAGTTGCCTGATGCGGTTCAACTTTAGCTTTACCGATATCGGACAGTATCTCGACCGTGGAGTGTTCGTATTTGAGGTGCATTAACTCTGGGGAAGCCGAGGTTGGTCGGATGAAACGCCGGGAACTTCTGGGCATCCTCGGAGTAGCAGCGCTCAGCCGACCAGCGGCGGTATGGGCGCAGCCTTCCAAGAAGCCGCGTATTGGCTATCTGATGGATCGCTCTGGGCCTTGGGCCGCTCGAAGACGGCGGTCTAATTGCCTATGGTCCACGCCTCTCGGAGGTTTTTCGTCAATGCGCTCGTCAGGTCGCGAAGCTGTTGCGAGGGGCGAAAGTGGCTGATGTGCCCGTTGAGCAGCCGACAGAGTTTGAGTTGATGACCGTGACTTCTGTTGTTGGCACAAAGCGGACTGGGCCGACGGGCTGGTGCGGCCCATCCGTCAAACTGCGCGTCTAGCTCAAAAGACAGCGTATTTAAGCCTTTATTAACCACGGATGATCCAGGCTCTGCTCAGAAATGCGGCGGAACCGGACTAGCAGAGCCGGCAGTTGCAAGAGGAGGTCGGTGGCGTAGCGCCCACCGACCTTTCTCTCGGGGGCTTGGGCATGAGCGAAGCGCCAAATTCCAGAACGCCGCTAAGAGCGACGTTCAAAATTAAACTGAATGGTGAGACGGTTCCGATTGCTACCGTTGGCCAGGCCTATCGGTTCATCACCAATCTGAGCTCAATCGAGTGGATGGAATTCAGGTCGCTGCACGGCGACGCCGTAGCCTCTCTGCAAGAAGCTGCCGACAGCGCGATGTTGACAGTGCAGGCGACAAATGCGCTGCGCGCGCTCTTCGCCCGCGCTAAACTTCTCTAAAAGAGGTCGGCCTACTTAGTACCGCTCAACATGCACACCCCAGGGCAGTTCGGTATCCGCCATGGCTAAGGCTGCTATCTTCCTCGCAATCGTAATCGGGATTATTTTGGGCTTTGTTTATATCCCGAGCGCTCCGCGTTGTGATCGGGGTGTTGTCATCGCCGGGATAAGCTGGTTTCTGATCGAAGGCGACAAAGCCGACAAGCAGAAGGTCGCGGACGAAGCTGCAGCGCGTGCGAAGCAAACAAAGCGAGAAGCGCCCGCGCACCTCACTCCAGCCCCGGAGCGTCGATTCTGATTTGCCGGCAATGTCGGCGGCCTCTTTCACTGAAGCTATCGTTCTCAACCCGCCACAACCCTCGACGAAATCTCTGTTCCATCGCCACACTCCATCTTTTCCCTCTGAGATAAAGTGTACAGAGGGCCCGGCTTCCGTTCATGGTCAGCCTAGACGAGCTCGGCTATCTTCCCCCACAATCCGGCGGCTCCTGTTCCATCTCGTCAGCCGGCTCTACGAGCGTACCTCCGGACTTCCGGAGTGACGTCCCTTGACTTCCGCTTTTGGCACAAAGCGGACATGCCCATCCGGCCGACCAATGTCCGCTATTGGGGTAAGAGCGGACATCGTTGCCGCGATCGTCACTGGTCTCTCTTCAGCTTGCGCTTGCCCCAGTGGTGGTCTTTGCGGTCGGGGTTGAACACCTGCTCGACGTTTCGATTGATCGCCCGCAGCGTGGCTGCGCGGGCAAAGTACATGGGATAGTTCTGCTCGGCAGACCGGGTTAGGTGATCGGCCGCGATCAACACCTTCTCGTGCTTCCGCTCCGAAGGCGGAACGGTCTTTACCAGATATGCAATAGCTTCCCGCAACGTCCGCAAAGTGGTGCCGTCTGCTAGAATGATCGGCTCATCAAAACGCCGCGACCAGGACACCACGCAACTCCACTAGCCCATAGCAACTTAACCCAATCGGTAGTCCGCCTGCAGGGTCCGCTGCACGGCTTCGAATCTCCCTCAGAACGACCTGCATCAATTCGCTTTTGGATACATATTCTGGCATTCGAAAATCTCTGTCACTCGATCGACGGCAACTCGGCATGAGCCGGATACAGGCTGCCTGCTTCCAAAGTGAGTTTGGCCTTAATCAGTATTTGGGCTTTGAGACATAGTACAACACGTCGTGCCGGCGACCGATCAGCCGAAATAGCATGTTGATACACCGGACCAAAAAATAGACAGAGAAGACCTCGAGGATCATTTCTAAAATCTCCGGTTTGAAAATCAGCGGTTGTGAAACACCCTAAATTTAAGGCTGCGTGCCGCGGCCGTATGTCCACAAATGCGCAATGCGAGCAGAATGAAAAAATGAGTTGCTGAGCAGCAACAGCATCGGGAGATTGTGTTTTCAAAAGCAGGCAACGATACGGTGCCTTAGGTGAACAGATCGGCCCCGGCAGGTGTGAATCGGACGAACGTACCGCTCTCGTGCATCGCCAGCCAGCCCCGCTCGATGGCCAGCTTCATGCCGGCGCCGTATTCAGCCGGGCTACCCTTGTCCGTATACAAGAAGGGCCCGTTGATTTTCTCAACATGGATCCTGCCGTCCTGCACGGGCTCGATCGTGCTCGCGATTTCGACGATGCGGCGCGCAGCCTTCTCTGGATCGGTGTAAGGGCGAGGCTCTGCGTATTTCATGCTGCTGCCGCCTTGTCTTCCTTGTCGGCGCCGCGCATCACGATTTTCAGAGCATCGTCCGGCAGCGGCCGTTGAAGGGTCTTCGCCTCATCCCATGGCGCGCGCAGCCAGACAGCACGCTCTTCGTCGGTCGTCAGGATCACCGGCATAGCCTTGGGGTGGATCGGCTCAACAATCGCGTTGGGCGTTGTCGTCAGAAATCCGTAGACGTCGTGCGGTCCCGGGATGGGTTTGGATTTGGTGCCACGGTCACCTCGGTACACGGTCCAGATCCCGGCGAACGCGGCTAGCGGCCGATCGTCGCTCAACGCAAACCAGACCACGTCCTTTTTCTTGCTCTCCGGATTGGGCTCTGGCGCGTATTCCGCGAAGCTGTTGAACGGCACTAGGCATCGACTCTCCGGCTTCAGCCAGCCGCGCCAGTGCGGCGACGAGGTGTTCCGGATGTTGGTGACCGGCGGTCCGCCTGTGCGAGGCGGTTGCGGCATTCCCCAGCGCATCATGGCGAGCTCGCGGCCTTCGCCCTCATCGGTGTTGCGAATAACGGGCGCCGGATAGTCGGGAAACACACCGGGCATCGGCGCGAGGTTGCCGACGTATCGGTTGACCTTGCGGAACAGTGCAATGATCGCGGCCTGATTGGTGGTGATCGAATAGAGATTGCACATGAGGTCATCCTAACCACTAAACCTAGCGGCTTGCAATTTTGTTCTCTTTTTGTTCGTATCGGGCGTTCATCGGGAAAGGCGGCCCAATGCCGGACATCGACGTCATCCGGAACGAGATCGAGCAGATGCGCACTCAGGTCGGGCGTCAGCGGAAGGAGATTCTACAGCTTCAACGGGCCGGGATTCCGACAGCCTCGGCCGAAGCGCTGCTGCAACGGATGCTCGACAAGATCGACGGACTTTGTGTTGAAAGGGACCGGCTCAAAGCGGCGGAGCAACCGCAACTTGGAGCGCGCCGAGTCCTCGGGGGCCGGAAGTGGTAGCGCGCCGATATTTCTCCGACGAGCCCGACCTTTCACCTTTCCTGAAAGCCCTGCACGACGTCCGCACAAAGGCCCCGCGGGAAGGGTGGTGCTACATGCACGTCCAGGCGATCATCGTGGCGATCGACCAGTACGCAGAAAGGGGAAGAACCCTCTGGGTTCGCGCGCGGTGTTGCACACTGCCAGCCGTGGGGATACCCGCGCCACCCTCAGGGGGCCACGGTTCGATGGCTGACGAAACTGTAATCCCGCGCGGCTTCTCTCGTGCGACACGTTGCCGCTTCCCAGACGCTTCCCAGCGTCAAAATTGGGAAACAAGCTTCTCCTAAATCATTGATTTAATTGGTCTGATCTGGCTAGACGCCCCAGTTCCGAGATCATGAAGGCCGGGACGAGAATCCGCAGCGACATCTCCTCCGGCGTGGCGGGCGGCGCTTCGCCCGACATATCCATGAACAGTTTCAAATCCTTCTCGCGCACGTTCTTCTGCATGAAGCTGCGCAGCGGCACGGAAGCCTTTTGCAGCGCGTCCTCGACGCCGAGTTGGTTGGCGATCAAGGGCTTGATGCCGTCGTCATAGGATTTTTGCAGCACCGGCCCCATCACGAAGGCGGTGAGGAACATCGCGAGTGCGATGATCACTGAATTCGGCGGCGCGGTCGCGGTGCCCAGCGCCGTGCGCAGCAGCGACAGCACCACGACGATGCGCGTAAACGACGTCATCATGATCAGGATCGACGGCGCGACCGACAGGATCGTGAGCAGCGCGATCAGCTGGATCGCGCGCTCGGTGACGCCGCCACCGCCCTGGCCGAAATTGATGCTGATGTCCTACGCGAACGCCGGCCCCGCCGGCGAACCGGCGGTGGCGATCAGGACAACAAGAAGAAAAACTCTACGCGGAAATGCCGGCGGCCTCACGAAGACGAGTTCTTGGGGCGGCCCAGCAAGGACGCCATCTCGTCTTCGAGATTTTCAAAACCGCTCTTCGCTGGAGCAGGGGCAGGCGCGGGGGCCTCGCTGCGCGGCGGCCGCGCGGCGGGGGCGGGCGGCGGTTCCGGCGCCACCGGAGGTGCGACGTCGCCGGCCGGGCGCCGCAAGGCTGCTTCCAGCCGCTGCGCCATCTCGGCAAGGTTGGCGTCGGCGTTCGACTGCGGCGGAGGAGGCGCCGGCGGCGGGGGAGGCGGCGGTGCTGCGGCGCGCTCGGGCGCACGGGCCGGCGGTGCTTTCGGCGGTTGCGGGCGCGGCAACATCGGTTCGGAACGCATCGGCTCGGGGCGCGGCATTCGCGGCGGAACCTGGTCGGGGCGCGGCTCGAGCCGGGGCTCGGGGCGGCCACCCATCGGCTCCGGCGTGAAGCCGGACAACGGATCGCCGCGGCGGTCCGATATCGGCGGCGGACCGGCCGGGCGGCGCATTTCGTCGGCAAAGGAGGGACGCGCGGGACGCGGCGGCGGCTCGGGCATCGCCGGCTCGACATGGTCGAACATGTCGGTGCGCGGCGATTCGCTGTCGGTCCAGCCGGCATCGGGCAGCGGCGCAATCCGCGGCGGTGCCTCGGCGCCGCCGGGCGGGCGCTGCGGAAGCTGGTCGCGCGCGGGGATGGCGCGGACGATATTCTGTTCAACCACGATGTCGCTGGGGCCGCCGATCATCAGGAGATGTTCGACGTTGTCGCGCCGGACCAGCACCAGGCGGCGGCGGCCATCCACGGCGGCAGCGTCGATCACGGCCAGCCGCGGCATCCGTCCGCGGCTTGTGTTGGCACCGAGGCGGCTGTTGGCATACCGCCGGACCAGCCAGGCGGCGACGCCGATCAGCGCCAGAACTGCTACGAACGCCAAGAAGAATGTAAGTGCAGGCATTGATTATCCCCGGCCACGTGAGGCCTTCTTCCAGTCCCGGTCCCGACGCCTGCGGACGAAGCGAAGCGATCCAGCAAACGGCGGATCCCGCCCGAGATCAGCCCTATTGTCTTATTTCCCCACGGCAAACCTGCCGCCCGCTCAAGTAATAGACCAAGAATCGCTTGAACCAAAACGACTTCTCATGCGCCCCGAAGCCGTTAGAGTTGCTGGTTAACGCAGCTTCTGTGGCGAAAATGCGCTCGCTTTGCCGCAACAAGGCGATTCGCGCCCGTCAAAAGCGCTCCGCCGGTGGCTGCGCGGCTCGATTTTAACCGACTGTTAACCATACACGCGGCAAATTCTGCCTACCTCGGGCGCCCCGCTTTGAGGCAAGGGGAGCAGGCCTGCGATGGCGATCAGCGATCTTCCTGTCCTGTCGGCGCTGCGCACCAAGATGCAATGGCACCAGGAGCGCCAGCGCGTGCTCGCCGAAAACATCTCCAATTCCGATACGCCGAACTTCAAGCCGCGCGACCTGGTCGAGCCGAAACTCGATTCACGTGGCGCTGCGGCCGGCGGCGCCATGGGGTCGCTGGCGATGATGCGTACCTTGGCCAGCCACATCGCCGTTTCGGGTGGCGGCGGCGCGAGCTTTGACCACGACCGCGGCAAGAGCGGCTTTCAGACCCGGCCTGCCGGCAATGCGGTCAACCTCGAAGACCAGATGATGAAGGTCTCCGCCAACCAGATGGACTACGCGGCGGCGACCTCGCTCTACAGCCGCAGCCTCGGGCTGCTCAAGACGGCGATCGGCAAGCGCTGACGAATTAAGGAGAGCGGACCATGGCTAGTGACGGAAGCGATTTCCAGAGGTCGATGAGCATCGCGACATCTGGCCTGCGTGCGCAGGCCGGACGGATGCGGGTGATCTCGGAAAACATCGCCAACGCCGATTCCACCGCGCAGACCGCCGGCGGCGATCCCTATCGCCGCAAGGTGCCGACCTTCTCTTCCGCGCTCGACCGCTCGCTCGACGCCAGGACCGTGACGCTCGGCAAGGTCCGCACCGATCAGTCGGCATTTCGCCTCAAGCACGAGCCGGGCAGCCCGGCCGCCGACATCGCCGGCAACGTCAAATATCCGAACGTCAACCCGCTGGTCGAAATGACTGACATGCGCGAGGCCCAGCGGTCCTACGAGGCTAATCTCAACATCATCAGTGCCACGCGCCGCATGATTCAACGCACCCTCGACATCCTCAGGGCCTGAACAGGAAGGTTTTGACCATGGCTTCACCGACAGTTGCCGCAAATGCCTATGCCAGCCTTGCCCGCATGGTGGAATCCGGCGCCGGAAAGAGCGGCGCCGAGACCGGCGGTCCTTCCTTCGCTCGATCCTGAAGGACGCCATCGGCAGCGTCGTCGATGCCGGCCGCAAATCCGACGCCCAGTCGATGGCGATGACGTCGGGCAAGGCCAACGTGATGGACGTGGTGACGGCGGTCGCCGAAACCGACGTCGCGGTCTCGACGCTGGTCTCGGTGCGCGACCGGGTGATCCAGTCCTACGAAGACATCATGCGGATGCCGATCTGAGTTCGCTGTCATTCCGGGCGCGCGAGCGCGAGCCCGGATCCACAATCACGATCGTGAGTATGGATTCCGGGCCTGCGCAAGAGGCGCATCCCGGAATGACGACAGTGGAAGTGGAAAAGGAGAGTAAAATGACCGGTGCTGAAACCCTCGACGTGGCGCGGGATGCGATCTGGACCATCGTCGTGGTGTCGTCGCCGCTGATGGTGGTCGGCCTCGTGGTCGGCGTGGTGGTGTCGCTGTTCCAGGCGCTGACGCAGATCCAGGAGCAGACGCTGATCTATGTGCCGAAGATCCTCGCCATCTTCGTCACATTGTTGCTGGCGCTGCCGTTCATGGCGGATTCGCTGCACGGCTACATGATGCGGATATCGTCGCGAATCATCGGCGGATGATGCACTGTCCATGAGTCATGCGCGTCGATATCTCATTCCTTCCGGCGCTCGCCGCCACCTTCATGCTGGTGTTTGCCCGCATCGGCGCGATGGTGATGCTGATGCCCGGGTTCGGCGAGTCCAATATCCCGACCCGCATCAAGCTGTCGATCGCGCTGTTGCTGACGCTGATCATCCTGCCGCTGCACCGGCAGGCCTATCAGATCGACATGAGCTCGCTGACGCCGCTGCTCGTGCTGATGCTGCACGAGATCGTTATCGGCATCGTGCTCGGGTCCTGCGCCCGCGTCACGCTGTCGGCGCTGCAGGTCGCGGGCTCGGTGATCGCGCAACAGCTCGGGCTGGGCTTCGTCACCGCGATCGATCCGACGCAGGGGCAGCAGGGCCTTCTGATCGGCAACTTCCTCACCATCCTCGGGCTGACGCTGCTGTTTGCCACCGACAGCCATCATCTGGTGATCGCGGCGCTCAACGAGAGCTACCGCATCTTCGCGCCGGGCGAGGCTTTTTCGACCGGCGATGTCGCCGCACTCGCCACCCGTGCGTTCGCGGCCGCGTTCAAGATCGGCATGCAACTGTCTGCGCCGTTTCTGGTTTTCGGCCTGGTCTTCAACATCGGTTTAGGCGTGCTGGCGCGGCTGATGCCGCAGATGCAGGTTTATTTCGTCGGCGTACCGCTCTCGATTCTCGTCGGTTTTCTGATCTTCGCGCTCGTCATCACCGCGATGATGGCCACCTACATCGATTACTTCGTGGGCGTCATGCACCAGCTGACGCCGCTGCGGTGAGGTGAGCCCTTGGCCGACGACAGCGAGAACGAGAAAACAGAAGACCCGACGCAAAAGCGTCTCGATGACGCGCTTGAAAAAGGCGACGTCGCCAAGAGCCAGGAGGTCAACACCTGGTTCATGATCGCCGGCGCCACGCTGGTGCTGTCGACCTTCGGGGGCTCGGTGGGCGGCGGCATTTTGACGCCGCTGCGCAATCTGGTCGCCAATTCCTGGATGATCCGCACCGACGGCGCGGGCCTGCTGGCGCTGGCCAAGAGCCTCGAAATTGCGCTGCTGGCGGCGATCGGCGTGCCGCTCTTGATGCTGATGCTGGCGGCGATCGCCGGCAACATGATCCAGCACCGGCTGGTATGGTCGACGGAATCGCTCAAGCCCAAATTCAGCAAGATATCGCCCGGCGCCGGTTTCAAGCGCATCTTCGGCAAGCAGGCGGTGGCGAATTTCTTCAAGGGCCTCTTCAAGCTTGCGGCGCTGGGCGCGGTGATGACCGCGGTGCTGTGGCCGGAACGGCACCGGCTGGAAGCCTTCGTGCGCTTCGATCCGGCGGCGATCATGGGCGCCACCACCAGCCTGACCATCCTTCTGATGGGCGCCGTCGTCGCCATGCTGGCGGTGGTCGCGATCGCCGACTACTTCTTCCAGTACCGGCAATGGTTCGAGCGGCAGAAGATGTCGCTGCAGGAGATGAAGGAAGAGTTCAAGCAGTCCGAAGGCGACCCGCACATCAAGGGCCGCATCCGGCAGATCCGGATGGAGCGCGCCAAGAAGCGCATGATGGCGTCGGTTCCAAAGGCTTCCGTGATCATCACCAACCCGACCCACTATTCGGTGGCGCTGTCCTACGAACGCGGCATGTCGGCGCCGGTCTGCGTCGCCAAGGGCGCCGACCTGATCGCGCTCAAGATCAGGGAAATCGCCAAACAGCACGACATCCCGATCGTCGAGAACGTGCCGCTGGCGCGGGCGCTCTATGCCACCGTCGAGATCGACGACGAAATCCCGGTCGATCACTACCACGCGGTCGCCGAGATCATCGGCTACGTCATGGGTCTCAAGAAGGGGGTGCGCAACGCCTAACGTTCCATGATCCGGAAAGTGGGTACCGGTTTCCTGCGGGAAAGATCATGCGCAACAGGCAATGATCCGGAAATGCCCGGAATCAAACAAATAACCGCTCTTGCGGACTTGCGCTTGCCGGTCCGATTCAGGCACTCAGGGAGCACCTTCACGATAGGCCATGTCTCTTTATATGACCGCCGAGACTGAGCACGATCCGTTACCCGACCCGGTCGCCGTCCACGAACCGGCGCGGCGCAGCGGCAGCATCATTCTGGTGCTGCTGGTGGCGGCCGGCCTTGTCGGCGTCGCCGTGGCGCTGATGACGCTCGGCCGGGCCCATGCCCAGCCCTATATCCTCGGCGTGCTCGCCGTCCTCGCCATGGTCGGGCTGTTCTGCCTGTTCGCCCTTGCCGCCGGCATCGTCCGCTTCGCCGACCGCACGGCGGACGATCCCGTGATGAGCCGGATCGCCGATCATGCCTATGACGGCCTGGCGGTGACCAATCCGCGCGGCCACGTGGTCTATTCCAATGCCGCCTACCTGACGCTGACGGGAGCGGCATCGCCGCAGGACGTGCGTCCGGTCGAACGCGTCTTCATCGGCAATCCCGACGTCTCGGAAGCCGTGTTCCGCCTGCTCAAGGCCGCGCGCGAAGGCAAGCGCCAGCAGGAAGAGGTCCGGATCGCAGGTCAGGACGGCGCGCAGGGCCGCTGGCTGCGGATGCGGGTGCGGCCGCTCGGCGCCGGCAAGCGCTCGCGCTACGCGGTGTGGTCGATATCAGACATCACCCGCGACCGGGAACGCCAGGAAGACGTGTTCCAGGAGCTGCAGCACGCGATCGAATATCTCGACCATGCGCCGTGCGGGTTCTTCTCGGTCAGTCCCTCCGGCGACGTCGTCTATGTCAACGCTACGCTGGCAAACTGGCTCGACCACGATCTGGCCGAGATCGGCAATGGCGGGTTGAAGCTCGCCGACATCGTCTCCGGTGACGGCGCTTCGCTGCTGACCTCGATCGTAGCGGTGCCCGGCGAGGTCAAGACCGAAGTCTTCGACATCGATCTGCGCATGCGCAGCGGCAAGACCATGCCGGTGCGGCTCTATCACAAGCTGGCCTTCGGCGCCGACGGCGCGCCCGGCGCCTCGCGCACGCTGGTGATCAGCCGCGCCCGCGACGAGCACTCCGACCCGCAGCGCGCCGCCGAAGTGCGCTTCATGCGCTTCTTCGACCACACCCCGATGGCGATCGCGACGGTGGATCGCGGCGGCGCCGTGGTGCGGGCCAATGCGCGCTTTGCCAAACTGGCGCAGAGCCTTAGCCCCGACGGCGCGGCCACCACGTCGATCTTCCGCGCGGTCAACGCCCGCGATCGCAGCCTCCTGATTGCGGCGATCAACCAGGCCGCCGAAGGGCAGGGCGATATCGCCCCGGTCGAGGCGATGCTCGACGGCGCCAGGGAGCGCTGGGGGCAATTCTTCGTCACGTCGGTCGAAGAGAACGAGCGCGAGACCGAAGCTGCCATCGTCTACATGCTGGAGACCACCGAGCGGCGAGCGCTGGAGAACCAGATCAACCAGTCGCAGAAGATGGACATGGTCGGCCAGCTCGCCGGCGGCATCGCGCACGACTTCAACAACGTGCTCTCGGCCATCATGATGGCGAACGATTTCCTGCTGAACGCGCACAAGCCGACCGACCCGTCGTTCCAGGACATCATGCAGATCAAGCAGAACGCCACCCGGGCAGCGACGCTGGTGCGGCAGCTGCTGGCGTTCTCGCGCCGCCAGACCCTGCGGCCGCAGGTGCTCGATCTCGGCGATGCGCTTTCCGACCTCACCATGCTGCTGCGCCGCCTGATCGGCGAGAAAGTAAAACTCGACCTCGTGCACGGCCGCGACCTCTGGCCGGTCAAGGTCGACGTCTCGCAATTCGAGCAGGTGATCGTCAATCTCGCGGTCAACGCCCGCGACGCCATGCCTGATGGCGGCACGCTCACCGTGAAGACCTTGAATGTGACGTCGGATGAATCCGCGCAGATGTCCTACAAGGGCATGCCGGCGGCGGACTATGTGCGGATCGACGTCGCCGACACCGGCACCGGCATTCCCGCCGAGATCGTCGACAAGATCTTTGAGCCGTTCTTCTCGACCAAGGAAGTCGGCAAGGGCACCGGCCTCGGCCTGTCCACGGTCTATGGCATCGTCAAGCAGACCGGCGGCTTTGTGTATGTGGATTCCGAAGCAGGCCGGGGCACGACGTTCCGCATCTTCCTGCCGCGGCACCGCCCCGAACTGGAGACGCAGCCCGAACCCGCCGTCAGCAGCGCGGCCAAGGAAGCCGCAGGCGAGGCGAAGCCGAAGGCCGACCTGACCGGGCAGGGCACCATCCTTCTTGTGGAGGACGAAGACGGCCTGCGTTCGCTCAATGCCCGAGGACTTCGTTCGCGCGGCTACAGCGTGATCGAGGCCGCGAACGGCGTCGAGGCGATGGAAGCGCTGGAGCAAAAGGACGGCGCGGTCGATCTCGTCGTCTCCGACGTGGTGATGCCGGAAATGGACGGCCCGACGCTGCTGAAGGAAATGCGCAAGCGCAATCCCAACCTCAAGATCATCTTCGTCTCCGGCTACGCCGAAGAAGCCTTCGACAAGAGTCTGCCGGAAAACGAGCAGTTCGCGTTCCTGCCAAAACCCTTTGCGCTCAGTGCGCTGGTCGCCAAGGTCAAGGAGACTATGGCGCCGTCCTAGTCTAGCCTCCGATGACGACTGGCATTACCAACGTTCCATTGGTTGACGAAGGCGCGTGCCCCGAGCCCACACTGGTCACCACAGATGGCATTGGGGCACGCATGTCAGAGCTTACGGACGTTAGCCGGAAGCTGGTTGCAGTCTTCGCAGCAGATGTGGAGGGCTACAGCCGCCTCATGGGCACCGATGAGGTCGGCACGCTCAAGGGGCTCACCGAGCGGCGGGCGATCCTCGATAGGTTCATTGGGGACCACAGGGGCCGCATAGCGAACACGGCGGGCGACAGTGTCCTTGCCGAGTTCGGGAGTGCCGTGGACGCGGTGAAGTGCGCGGTGGATGCGCAGACCGCCTTGGCCGAAGCGAACTCCGACCTCTCACCAGATCAAGCGCATCAGCTTCCGCATTGGGGTACACATCGGAGACGTGATGGTTCGCGCCGGGGACCTCTTTGGCGATGGAGTGAACATTGCCGCCCGATTGCAGACGTTCGCGAAACCTGGGGCCGTGTGTGTCTCGGGTGCGACGTACGATCAGGTGCGCAAGGTCTTGCCGCATGATGTTCGTCGACCTTGGTGTTCAGGCAGGTGAAGAACATTCAAGAGCCGATCAGGGCCTATCAGGTGGGCGCTAGTGAAACGCGAGAGACGGCTCTTACACGTGCTGCTGAGGCTGAGAACCCGCCTCCGATCCCCCACAAGCCTTCCATCGCGGTCCTGCCGTTTCAGAACATGTCTGGTGATCCCGAGCAGGAGTATTTTGCGGATGGCATGGTAGAAGAAATCACCACCGCGCTTTCGCGTTTCAAATGGCTATTCGTGATCGCTCGCAATTCGAGCTTTACGTTCAAAGGGCAAGCCGTCGATGTAAAGGAGGTCGGACGTAGGCTTGGCGTGCGCTATGTCCTTGAGGGGTCTGTGCGCAAGGCGTCGGGGAGAGTTCGCATCACAGGGCAATTGATTGATGCCGTGACGGGGGCGCACATATGGGCGGACCGGTTCGAGCGTGAGCTGACAGACATCTTTGCTCTTCAGGACGAAGTAACGCTGGCCGTTGTCTCAGCCATTCAGCCAAAGTTGCTTCAGACAGAAATTGAAATGGCAACGCGGCGGCGATCGGAGAACCCTACCGCCTATGATCTTTGCCTCCGAGCCATGCAGCAGGTTCACCTGACGACCCGCGAAGGGGTGGCCGAGGCGATCAGGCTGGCTCATCGCGCCTTGGAGCTAGACCCTCGGTTCGGCTTGGTCGCTGCTCTGGCAGGTAACTGTCACATGGACAACGTCCTTTGGGGCTATGCAACCGATCCTCAATTCGACCGCAAGGAAGCAGTTCGGCTTTCTCGCTTGGCAGTGAGCCTCGACGATGGTGATCCAGAAATATTGGCACGGGCTGCCTCAATCTCGGCGTTCATGGTCGGCGATAGTGAACGTGAGATCGAAATGGTTGACCGGGCGGTCGCGCTCAACCCAAATTCATATCGAGCATGGAATAGCAGAGGCCGGGTCTACCTTATTGCGGGGCTGCCGGAGGAAGCGGTCCGGAACTTTGAACTTGCCATTCGCATGAGCCCGGTAGACCCGCGGCTGCCCTTGACGTTTGCTGCAATGGGGCATGCCTATATTGAGCTTCGTCGGTTTGACGAGGCCATCGTCGCAGGTAAGAAAGCCCAACGTCAGAACCCCTCCTATCCGGCGGCTTATCGCTGTCTCGCGTCCGCGTTCGCCCATCTCGGACGCGACGCCGAGGCGCGTGAGGCGTCAGTCCACGTCGCTTGAGTTCGATCCGACCTTTACGATCACTACGTGGATCGCTCGGGGCGGACAATCAAACGCAAAGTTGTTGATTGAGGGCCTCCGGAAAGCAGGGTTGCCCGAATGAGACCGCGTTAATCGCCATGAAGCAAAAGCAGCCAGCTCGGGTCGGACGCAGGCTCGCCGCCATAGTCGCGGCTGACGTCGCTGGCTACTCGCGCCTCATGGGCCTCGACGAGGTCGGCACCGCCCGCACACTCCGCGAGCACCGCGCAGTCACCGATGCTCTCGTGGCGAAGCACGGGGGAGCGCCTCGTGAAGAGCACGGGGGACGGTGTGTTGCTTGAGTTTCCTTCGGTGGTCGATGCGGTCGATTGCGCGATGCAAGCCGTGATGGCCCAGAGGATCGAAGGGGTGCCCGTTGATCGCAGGATGCTGTTCAGGATCGGGATCAATCTCGGGGACATCCTGATCGAGGGCGAGGACATACTTGGGGACGGTGTCAACGTCGCTGCGAGGAATTACGGTGACAGTGCACTTAATTAGCGCACGCTTGCCCGTTCTGTGTGATCTCCAGTGTGACGTACCCGTCGGGCAAATCACTTCTGATTTTCAGAAATCTGTCAAGCCCCAAAATCAAAAATATTTCGCTTCACAATTCTGGAAATCAGAATTATAAGCTTCGCCATCCCGGCCCACACGAGGGGCGGTTCGCGATCGTCACGATGCGGGGCGGGATGTGATGGACGCAGCGGCGTGCTCAACGCCGAATGGTTGCTGCGTACGGCGAAGTCGTGTGGTCCTGGCGCCGCGATGCTGGCGCTAAGCCTTGTGGGAAGTTTTCCGCAAGGTGACGGTGACAACAAGCCCGCTCCACCGGGGAGAGCACGAAGTAAGCCGTAAAGCCATTGCGCAGGGGATGTCGGAGTGTTTCCGCTCACCTGTATGCTCGTGTGCGCCATTATTTGCGCAATTTTTGGCACACGAGACCGCGGGTGCAGCGTGCACCCGGCATTCCCTGCGCCCTCTGGCCTCAGAGGACGGCAGCACCAGGAATAACTCGCGCGAATCGCGCGGCGAGATCGTGAGGCTGTGTTTGTTATTGACTTTGGGTTGGATTTGCCTCCGTTTCGCCGGATAAAGCGATTGCGATCATAATTCCGCCGCGCGGGCGAATTGCAGCTTGCCACGCGGTGAGGCGGTGCTAGGTCTGCCAGCGCCGCTGGTATTTTCGGAACAAGCTTGATGACAGATCCTGCCAGGACCCCAGAATCGGCCCCCGAGGCGCCTGATGTCGCGGAAACGGTGCGTTTTCTGCGCCGCTTCGCCGACATGATGTCGAACGGACAGAACGCCGCCTATTTGCTCAATGCCGCCGTTCTGCTGGAAACCCTGGCGGCGCGCGTCATCGTCTCGTCGGACGAGGAGCAGCTTTGGCGCCATAGATCCGAAAGCCTCACCGAGGATAACGACCGGCTTGAAGCCGAGTGCGACAGCCTCAAGCATGACCTCGAAGGCCATCTTGATCTCTCCAGGTCGCTGCTCGGCGAGCGCGACACGCTCGCAACGACGCTTGAGGCGCGCGACGCGCAGTTGGGCGAACTCAACGAAACGCTGAAAGGGGAGCGCGAGCAGTTCGCGGCCAAATCGCAGGCACACGATCAAACTCTTGCGGAGCTTCGCCGCGGGTTTGATCAGGAACGTGAGGCCCTCAAGGCGATCATGGCTGCACGTGACGAAGAACTCGGCCAGGTCAGAGAAACCTTGCGGAGCGAGCGCGAGCAGTTCACGCAGAAGCTGGAAGCGCGCGAAATAGCGCTGGCTGAACTTCAGATCTCCTCCGAACGCGAACGGGACGAATTGCGCGCCCGGATAGCTTCGCGGGAAGAGCAGCTTGCCGCCCTGCGAGGCGAAGCCGAACGCGATAGCGAATGGTTGAAGTCAAGGATTGCCACGTTGGAGGCCAAGAGGGTCGAGCTTCGGTCCGCACTCGATCGTCTCGGCCATCTGGAAATCCCGGCAGCGGCTTCCAACGGTGCGCTTGAAGCGGAAACGCGCGCGTCCGCGAATCCCGGCACCGACCCGGCGAACCCGGAAGGCAGTGCGGTGGTGCCGTTGGCGACGCTGCGCCACGCGCGCGCGCAGTTTGAATATCTGGCCAGGGAATGTCTCAGCCGCGGCGACGTGGCGACACAGGTCATGTGCGAGCTGGGCGCCTACACGCTGCAACTGGCGCTGAAGGAGGGCGACAGGGCGGACCCTCCACCGGCCGGAAAGATCGCATTGAGCATTCTTGAGCCCGACCAGGCGTCTTCGGTGGTCGCGGACAACGCGTGAGCGGAGGCGGGGGCTGCTGCCTCTTCGAGGGCGAATTCACCAGCTTCACGCGCTCCTGCACCGGCAAGGCGGTGCGCTGAGCTTGGTAAACAGCTGCCGCCGCTTGCTATATTGTCACATCCCCGCGACCGAGGGCCGCAGCGCCAGTTCCCGATATTGGCTTCACTTTTAGGCAGCTCTGCCCATCTTAGTAGCGCTTTCCCCCTGACGGGGATTGAGGAAACACACATGAGATTTACCCAGCGCACACGCGGCATGGTCAAGGCGATCGCCGTGGTTCTTTCGTTGGCAGTCCCCCTGGTGATCGCGATTGCGTCGGCCGACGCCCGGCCCGGCGGTGGCGGCAGCATGGGTTCCCGCGGCGGCAAAACCTATTCGGCGCCGCCGTCCACGACAACGGCGCCCGGCACGGCGCAGCCGATGAACCGCACCATGACCCAGCCGAGCGCGGCAACGGCCGCGGCACCCGCGGCTGCCGGCGGCGGCTTCTTCAACAAGCCCGGCATGGGCATGCTCGGCGGCCTCGCTGCCGGCTTCCTCGGCGCCGGCCTGCTCGGCATGCTGTTCGGCGGCGGGATGTTCTCCGGCCTCGGCGGCCTGTCGTCGATCATCGGCCTGATCCTGCAGGTCGGCCTGATCATCCTCGTCGTGAGGCTGGCGATGATGTGGTGGCAGCGCCGCCATACGCCGGCGTCGGCTTATGCCAGCGCGGGCCAGAGGGACCGGACAAGGCCCGGCATCCGCTCCGCCGCAGCAGGCGAACATCCGCAGCGGAATGGGCTTTGGCCTGGGATCGGGCAGCGCACCGCTCGAGATCCAGCCCGCCGACTATGAAGCGTTCGAGCGCCTGCTCGGCGATGTCAAGCGCCGCGTGGTCGAACGAGGACGTCGAAAAGCTGCACACGCTCGCCACGCCGGAAATGGTGTCGTACTTCACCAAGGACCTCGAAGAGAACAAGGCCCGCAACGACGTCAACAAGATCTCCGACGTCAAGCTGCTGCAGGGCGACCTCGCGGAAGCCTGGCGCGAGAGCGAAACCGACTATGCGAGCGTCGCGATGCGCTTCTCGCTGGTCGACAAGACGCTCGAGCGCACCACCAACCGGGTGGTTGCCGGCAGCGATCAGCCGATCGAGGCCACGGAAGTGTGGACCTTCGCGCGCCGCCGCGGATCGGATTGGGAACTCTCGGCGATCCAGCAGACCAACTGAGATCCAGACTAGCTGATTGGAACTTGAATAGGGCGCCGCGGTTCATTCCGCGGCGCCTTTTGCTTTGCCGCTTTCATTTTGCGGCCGCGAAGCCGGAATAACCGCGACGGCGACGGGTTGATGCATAGGCCAAAAAGAACAATCGGGAGAACCCTTATGCATGCCTTCACCAAAATCGTTTCACCGGTCTGCTTTGCCGTTGCCGTGATGTCAGCGCAGCCGGCATGGTCGCAATCGGCCGATACCAGTTTCTTCCTGACCAGCAACGGCGTCGGCAACGGCGCCAATCTCGGCGGTCTCGCCGGCGCCGACAATCACTGCCAGACGCTGGCGCAGGCGGCGGGTTCCGGCGCCCCCAAAACCTGGCGCGCCTATCTGTCGACGCAAGCCGCCGACGGCCAGCCCGCGGTGAACGCGAAGGACCGCATCGGCAAAGGACCGTGGAAGAACGCCAAGGGCGTCGTGGTCGCCAAGGATGTCGCCGACCTCCATAGCGCCGGCAACAATCTCACCAAGCAGACCGCGCTCAGCGAAAAGGGCGATGTCATCAATGGTGCCGGCGACACGCCGAACCGCCATGACGTGCTGACGGGATCGCAGGCCGACGGCACCGCGTTCGCGGCCGGCGACGACCGCACCTGCAAGAACTGGACGAGCAGCACGCAAGGCTCCGCGATGGTCGGCCATTTCGACCGCCGCGGGCTGCGCGACGACGATGCGTCGAAATCCTGGAATACCTCGCACCCCTCGCGCGGCCCCGACGGCGGTTGCTCGCAGGCCGACCTCAAGAGCACCGGCGGCGACGGGCTGTTTTATTGCTTCGCGGCGAATTAGGCAGCAGCCGTCGCGAGCGGCGGTGCCGTGACGACAAGCTCATCCTCGCGGACGAACCGCGCGGCGGCGTCGATCGCCGCCGGCAACTGCGTCAGAGCCACGGGCTTTGCGAACAGATAGCCCTGGCCCTTGGCGCAGCCGGCGCGGGCGAGGAATTGCCATTGCGCCTCGGTCTCGATGCCCTCGGCCAGCACGGGAATGCGCAAAGATTTGCCGAGCGCCAGCACCGTGCGCACGATCGCGGCCGCGGCGGCGTCGTCCGGCAGGCGTCTTACAAAGGACTGGTCGAGCTTGATCTTGTCGAATGGAAAGGCGTGCAGCGTCGCCAGCGACGAATAGCCGGTGCCGAAATCGTCCATTGCGACCGAAATGCCCATCGCCTTCAGCTTGCGCAAGATGTGCAAGCCGCGGGTCTGGTCGGACATGACAGTTGATTCCGTGACTTCGACTTCGAGCCGTCTTGGCGAGAGCCCGGTTTCCAGCAGGATGGCATGGATGGTCTCGGCGAGGTCGTCGCGGGAAAACTGCAGCGGCGACAGATTGACCGCGACGGTGCCGGGAATCTTGCCCCCGGCGGCGTCGCGGCAGGCGGTACGCAGCGCCCATTCGCCCATCTCGACGATCGCCTCGCTCTCTTCGGCGAGCGGAATGAATTCGGCCGGCGAGACCATGCCGCGTTTGGGGTGATGCCATCGCATCAAGGCTTCGGCGCCGCAGAGTCTTCCGTCGCCAAGGCTGGTCTGGAGCTGGTAGTGCAGCGATAGTTCGCCGCGAGCGGCGGCGCCCAGCAGGTCGCGCGCCAGCGCGCGGCGGGCGCGGGCCACATCGTCCATCTCGCGGTGATATTGGCAGATCAAGCCGCGCTGCTTGCTCTTGCCCCGGTACATCGCGAGCTTTGCGTTGCTCAGCACCTGATCGCGCTCGGGCGTGTCGGTCGGGAAGATCGAATAGCCGATCGAGGCGGTCAGCGTGACGGCCTGGTCCTGCACCCGGAACGGTTTTGAAAACACGCCGGCGATGCGCTCGGCAAAGGCCTGCGCATCTTGCGGATGATTGCCTGATGTCTGCAGGCCCAGAAATTCGTCGCCGCTTTGCCGCGCCAAAAATTCGCCCGGCCCGAGGATTTTTCGCATGCGGTCCGCGACCTCAATCAGCAGCAGGTCGCCGGCGGCGTGGCCGAACACGTCGTTGACGTCCTTGAAACCGTCGAGATCGATCGAGAACGCGGCGAGCTTGTGCGCCTTCTCATGGGCTTCCGCCGCATCGAACGCCAGCCGTTCATTGAAGGCGATGCGGTTGGGCAGGCCGGTCATGGTGTCGTTGAAGGAAAGCTGGTGGATGCGGTCGGCCGATTCCGTGCGCGAGCGCAGGTCGATGATGTAGGTCGAAAAGCCGTTTCCCATCACCAGCAGCACCACGCCCACCACGGCGACGCCGAGCATGTGTGCCGGGATGAGATTCGCGGGCAGGGTGGCCGACGCGTCGGGGACTACGATGGTGGATGCGGTCAGCGCGTAGTGGATCGCGCAGACCATGAAGGCCAGCGTGATCGCCGCGCCATGGCGGCACCACCGCGTCACCGGGCGATTGGCGCGGTTGACGGCGAGCGCGCTCAAGGCGAGGCCCAGCACGAAGGTGATGGTGAGGCCGTAAGCATTCCAGCTGACGGAGCCGGCGATGTGCCAGCCCCTGGTGGCGACGAAGTGCATGGCGAGGATGCCTGCGCCCATCACCAGCCCGCCGGTTTCCGGCGCCAGCGCAAAATGGCGGCTGCCGATCTCGAATCCGGCGAGGCAGGCGAGGATGGCAATGACCAGCACGACGGCGGTCGCAACCGGCTCAAAGCCGCTGTCGAGCTGCGGGTCGAGCGCGAGGATGGAGATGAAGACGGAGGCCCACAGCGCCGCACCGGTGCCGACGGAGGCCATGAACAGCCAGCCATAGCGCGTCGCCCCTTCGGTGGCGCGGGCGCGGGCAAAGTGCCGCATGCCGACCCAGGTACCGAACAGGCATACGGAGCCGGCGAGCACCACCAGCAAATGATGATAGGCAAAAGCGTAACTGACTGCCGGCGGCATGACTTTTCCCCTGCTCGGGAAAACTACGGGTAGCCGGTTAACCGGTTGTATCGCGGCGGCCTTGCGCGCGATCTTTGGCTCGCGCTTTGCCAATTAGCGTTGAAAATTGATTGAATATCCGCGCTTGACCGCTGGAATTCATTTGCGATGCTCGCGTAAAGCCAACGCATTATCGATTTGTTAAGGCTGTGAATGACGTGAGAGGCGGGACCAAGCCATGAAGTATGCGCTCTACTACTGGCCCTTCATTCAGGGCCGCGGCGAATATGTCCGGCTCGCGCTGGAGGATTCCGGTGCTGACTACAGCGACGTCGCCCGCAGCGGCAACGGCATGAGCGCGATGATGAAGATGATGGAGGGGCGGAAGGGAACGCCGCCATTCGCGCCGCCTTTCCTGAAAGCGGGTTCGCTGGTGATCGGCCAGACCGCCAACATCCTGCTCTATCTCGGCAGCCGCCACGGGCTGGCGCCAAAGGCCGAACCGGGAAAACTGTGGGTGCACCAGTTGCAGCTCACCATTACCGATTTCGTGATGGAGGTTCACGACACCCATCATCCGCTCGGGCCGTCGCTGTATTACGAGGACCAGCGCGCGCCCGCGAAGAAGCGCACGGAAGAATTCTGGAAAGAGCGGGTACCAAAATATCTCGGCTATTTCGAAGGGCTATTGCAGGAGAGTGCCGGCGCCTACGTCACCGGGCGCCGGGCGACGTATGTCGATCTTTCGCTGTTCCAGATCGTGGAGGGCCTGCGCTACGCCTTTCCCAAACGCATGAAGGCGTTCGAGCCGGAGATTCCGGGGCTGATCGAGTTGCGCGACCGGGTGGCGGAACGGCCGAACATCAAGGCGTATCTCGCCAGCGAGCGGCGCATTCCCTTCAACGAGGAGGGCATTTTCCGGCGCTACAAGGAACTGGATTTCTAGAGCCGGACTTCCGCACCACACTCCGTCATGCCCGGGCTTGTCCCGGGCATCCACGTCCTTTCTTTGCAACAGGAACAAGAACGTGGATGGCCGGGACAAGCCCGGCCATGACAATAACTACCGGTTTCTTCCATCGATCGGCGTCATCGTCAGCTTCGACAGGTCGATGCCGTCGACGCAGCTCACATTGACCGCGATCACGTCGGTGCCGTCAGGCTTGGTGCCGCGCGCGAACACGTCGACGCCGCAGTCGATGCAGAGTTGATGCCGGATGGCGTGCTTGTTGAAGAGATATTCCCGCAAGTTTTCCTCGCCGGCGCGGAGCTGAAAGCTCTTTGGCGCGATAAACGTGAAATGCAGGCCCTTCTTGGTGCAGATCGAGCAGTTGCAGGCGGTGACCATGGCGAGATCGGTGGTGCATTCGAAGCGCACCTGGCCGCAATGGCAGCCGCCGGTCAGGGTTTTGCTGTCGGGCATTTGCTCTTCCTCACCACAATCCGGGCAGCAGACGATAGCGCACCCGCGCGACATAGTCAGCATAGCCCACGAGCCCTTCGGTCAGGGCGCGCTCCTCGATGCCGGCGCGGACGGCGAACAGGATCAAGAACAGCGGCGCCATCGCCACGCCCCACCATGATCCCAGCATCAGCGGCGCGCCGATGAAAAACAACAGCGTGCCGGTATACATGGGATGGCGCACAAGCGCGTAGGGGCCGCTATCGATCACGCGATGGCCGCGCTCGGCCTGCACCTTCACCACCGGCGCGGCAAAGGAATTTTCCCGCATCACCCACAGGATGAAGACGGTCGAGGCAAGCAGCAGTGCAAAGCCGAGCGCTTGCCAGATCACAGGCATGCCGGAGCCGTGCCAGCGCCGGTCGAAGCCAATCGCCGCAAACCAGGCCAGGGCGGCGATGCCGAACACCAGCATGAACATCTTGTCGGCGGCAGGCTGACCCTTCTGCATCATCGGCTTCATGCGCTCGGCGAGCAGCGCCGGATCCTTTCCGGCGAGCCACAAGCCGCTGGCGACGCCGAGCACCGCCATCGTGCCGAGAAACGCCCACGCGGCGGGCCAATGCCAGCGTGCCCGCGAACACGAACAGCAGCGCGCCCATGCCGGCGACATAGAGCAGGTTTTGCAGCAGCAGTTTTGCGATCATGCGGTGTTCCCGAAAACGGTGGGATGATCGCGCCGTTTTCCGGCAAACTTGCGACTGGCGCAAACGTTCCCGCGTCGCGCCTGGCCGTTGACACATCGCGATGAGCCCCGGCTGGGGCAAGATGCTTGACAGCATCGCGCACGTCACCGCAGAGGCGTGAAGCCGCGTTCGCGATCGCGATCGGCTTTAAGCGAGCTGGTTGACCCGTGTTCCCTGGCCGGGCGGCAGCGCGGCGAGCACCGTCGGCCGCGGCAGGCGCGTACCGTCGGCCGGGCCGCCGTTCTGCACGTCGGCGGATTTGGACGGGCTATTATTGTCGGGAGTGGCGATCGGTGGCGTTGGCGCCGTGACTGCAGACACATTCATTGGAAACATCCCATTGGTCGTGTCCGACAATGGCCCGGTTGAGCGAACGCTTTGTGAACAGGCTCCGTCGATCCCGTCCAATGGTGAACTGGAGGCTCCGATTTCACTACAAGTGTTGGTATCTCGCCCGCGACAGGCAGCGAATTTCGCTGCCCGGCCGCGTCCTATTCGTCCTTGCCGCGCGTGATGGCGATCGCGGCCTCGGTCTTGGTGCGCGTGCATTCCAGGCTGAGCCGGCGGAAGCGCATGCTCACCTTGTCGCCGCGCAAAAGTCCCATGCGCTTGAGGCAGCGCGAGGCGCCGGTCGTGGTGTCGTCCTTGGTCACGGAGAACACGATCGCGGCCATGGCGCCGACCAGCGAGACGAATTCCGGCTTAAACTTGCGGTCACCCTTGGCGTAGAGCTCGAGGGAATATTTGTCGCCGCGGCAACCCACCGACAGCTCCTTGGCGAGCGGATGGGTCAGGTAGACGATATTGCGGGCCTTGAAGTTGACCTTGAGCTTGTCGATCTGGCCGGCCAGTTCCTTGGCGCTGTCGTCGCAGCGGTCGGCGCGGGCCGGAGAGGGGCCGAGCACGGCGAGAAGCGCCAGTGCGGCAGCAAACAGGGTCGATCGGCGAAACTGTCGTCGTGGCGTCATGTGCAATTGCCCCTTTGAGCCCATTGAAGCGTGCGCGGCGGGTTCGTGCAAGAGGTCCATCCGAAAGTCAATCAGCCGATGGCAAACGCTGCGATGGCGCACAGCCATCAGCGGCCAGGCGACAAGGGTTGCCGCGGAGCCGCATCCGGTTCGACGGAAAGGCAAGGCGATCCGCCGTCGTCACGGCAGGCCACCGTTACTTGCGCAGGCAACATCCGCTCGCCTGCGCTTGGCATCCATGCTGTCGTGCTTTGCTCGCCGCGTCAGCCCAACGCGCGCTCAGTAGCGGCACTTACCGTCGTGATTTTTGGAAACCATTGCGACCTGCCGCTCGCAATCATTGCCGTAGGTCTTGCCGTCGCAACCGCAGACCGGCCTGAAGATGCGCGTACAGAACCTCGGAACCTTGGCGCAGGTGCCGGACATGTCGATAATGCTGCACTGACCGGGTTTTTTCTGACAGAACAGCCCGGGATCGCAAGGGGTGCCGGGGAAGCCGCCGCATTGCTTGCCAAGTCCGACCGCATGGACGTCGGTGGGAATTGAAAGCGTCATCGCCAACGCTGCTGCGAGTGAAACGAAAAGCCGTGCTTTCATCCTTGCCTCCCATGGTTTGCGATACAACAACCATAGATTACATTTATGTAGAAACATCCGCAATGATTGCTGCGAATGTGGTGTGCCCGGAACGAGCCCGCTTCCCTTACCTTTTGCCGGAAAAATGCTTAGAACGGTTCAACCTGCCGGGACGCGCGATACCGCCCGGCCCCAAACACCCGAGACCCCGCCATGAACGCCCCGACCGCTTTCCCCGACCAAAAACCCGTTCCGCCCTACAAGCACACGCCGCTGTTCCCGCTTGGAGCCGACACGACGCCCTACAAGAAGGTAACGGCCGAGGGCGTGCGGGTGGAAAAGGTGCTGGGCAAGGACATGCTTGTGGTGTCGCGCGAGGCGCTGCGGGCGCTGAGTGGAGGCTGCGTTCGGCGACATCAATCATTACCTGCGGCCGGGGCATTTGAAGCAGCTGCGCTCGATCCTCGACGACAAGGAAGCCTCAGACAACGACAAGTTCGTCGCCTTCGACTTCCTGAAGAACGCCAACATCGCGGCCGGCGGCGTGCTGCCGATGTGCCAGGACACGGGTACGGCGATTATCATGGGCAAGAAGGGTTGCAACGTCATCACCGATGGCGACGACGAGGCGGCACTTTCCGAAGGCGCGCGCGACGCTTACTTGCGCCGCAATCTGCGCTATTCGCAGGTGGCGCCGCTGTCGATGTATGAGGAAAAAAACACCGCCAACAACATGCCGGCGCAGTGCGAGATCTATGCCGAGGGCGGCTCTTCAGAAGTAGATTCGGCCTACAAGTTCATGTTCATGGCCAAGGGTGGCGGCAGCGCCAACAAGAGCTTTCTGTTCCAAGCTACGCCCGCGGTGCTGACAAAGGATCGCCTGCTGGCGTTTTTGAAAGAAAAAGTGCTGACGCTCGGCACTGCGGCGTGCCCGCCTTATCACCTCGCGATCGTGATCGGCGGGACGTCCGCTGAACTCTGCATGAAGACCGTCAAACTCGCCTCCGCGCGTTATCTCGACGCGCTGCCGACTCACGGCTCACCCGACGGCAACGCGTTCCGCGATCTGGAAATGGAGCAAGAGATCCTGAAAATGACGCAATCGCTCGGCGTCGGCGCGCAGTTCGGCGGCAAATATTTCTGTCACGACGTGCGGGTGATCCGGATGCCGCGCCACGGCGCCTCGCTGCCGATCGGGCTCGGCGTGTCCTGCTCCGCGGATCGCCAGGTGCTCGGCAAGATCACCAGAGACGGCGTCTATCTCGAAGAGCTCGAGCATAACCCGGCGCAATATTTGCCGGCGGTGGAGCAGTCGCTGGGCGGCGAGGTGGTCAAGATCGATCTCAACCAGCCGATGAAGGACATTCTGGCGACGCTCGCAAAATATCCGATCAAGACGCGGGTCTCCATGACGGGCACCATGGTCGTCGCCCGCAATTCCGCGCATGGCAAGCTGCGCGAGCGGCTGGAGAAAGGCGAACCGCTGCCGGATTACTTCAAGAACCATCCGGTCTATTACGCCGGCCCCGCCAAGACACCGGATGGCTACGCCTCCGGTGCGTTCGGGCCGACCACCGCGGGACGAATGGACTCGTTCGTCGACCAGTTCCAGGCCGCGGGCGGATCAATGGTGATGGTCGCCAAAGGCAACCGCGCGGTCGCGGTGCGCGAGGCTTGCAAGAAACACGGCGGCTTCTATCTCGGCTCGATCGGGGGCGCGGCGGCCAATCTCGCCGAGCACTGCATCAAGAAGGTCGAGGTGGTGGAATATCCCGAACTCGGCATGGAAGCGATCTGGCGCATCGAGGTGGTGGATTTCCCCGCCTTCATCATCATCGACGACAAGGGCAACGACTTCTTCAAGGAATTGAATCTGGGCTAATCGTTCCTCGTTCTGCTTCGAATTGTCATCTCGCCGGACCTCTTGCTTGAGCATGATCTCCGCGCAAACGCGTCGCGTTTGTCGCAGGGAAAATCAGTGCCGCTTTTTCCGGATCACGCTTTAGGCTGATTTTGGGAGTGAACTGGAACCGAACGGTGCCTCGACCGCTTGGCTACTTGAACGCACTCCACGAAAAAGGCGGCCTCATGCGATGGTTTTCCGGGATCCTGCTTGCCCTCTTGATAGGCGTCGGAATTTACGTGGGATCGGCGGTCGCCTCATTGAAGGGCCTGGTCGAGGCGGCGCGCGCCGGTGACGGCGCCGGAGTGCTTGCGCGGACGGATACCGTCCGCCTGCGCCGCTCGCTGGTCGATCAAATTGTTGCCGCGTATTTGAAGCAATTGGGCCGCGACCGGCCGATAAAGCCCCTGGAGCGGATCGCAGCAAATACCTACGGAGCATCCATTGCCGATGCGATGATCGCAAAAATGCTTACCGCGGAAAATCTGACTAATCTCCTGAACAAGGGCGCGATCAGCTCAGGCGAGCAGACCATCGGAAATATGCAACGCCTCACCGAGATTGATACTTCCAGGATATTCGAAACCCTGGCGCGAATTTCTCCGATAAAGCCGGTCGAATTCGCGATCCGTCTCGGTCACAGCGAAACCGACGGAAGTGTCAGTATTCATTTCGAGGGCGACGGGTGGAAGCTTTCCGGGATACAACTGCCAGCCACGGCCCTCGAGGCGCTGGCCCGAAGCCTCGTGAACAGCAGGGGACGGAACAGTTGAAGCCGCCTCAGTCGGCGGCCTCTCTTGTCCGAACCCGAGCCGCCGCACAATTGAGGACGTCATGATCGAATGGTTCGATGATTTGAAGGTCGGCATGCGCTTCAAGGGCGGCGAGGTGACGGTGTCGAAGGAAGACATCCTCCGCTTCGCCCGAGAATACGATCCGCAGCCGTTTCACCTCGACGACGAGGCTGCAAAGAAAACGATGCTCGGCGGGCTCGCCGCATCGGGCTGGCATACGGCGGCGATCGCGATGCGGCTCGCCACCGAGTGCCGACCGTTCGGGCCACATCCGCTACTCGGTGCTGGCGTCGACGATTTGCGCTGGCTGAAGCCGATACGGCCCGGCGACACGCTTCGTCTCGAAGGAGAGGTGGTCGAACTGCTTCCTTCACGATCGAAGCCGCAAGGTGTCGCCCGCGTCAGATGGACCCTCTACGACCAGCATGGTGAGGCGGCCTACACCTTCATTCCGATCGCGATCGTGCCGAGCCGTCCAAAATGAAATGGCCGGGCATAACCCGGCCATTCATATGGATTGATGCGGTGCGATCCCGGCTTACGCCCTTGTCCCCGTGAACGGAAAACTGCCCATCGGGCCGATGCCCATTTCGCCGGACATGCTGTCGCCGGAAACCTTGCCGGTGAAGGCGAGCGTCAGCGGCATCGGGTTGGTGACGGAGATCTTCCAGGCGACGTCGTCGCCGCTGGTGCTGCCTTCGAAAATTTCGGTGGAATTGCCGTCGGCGCCCTGCGTGCCCGTCAGTGTGCCGCCGGCAGCCTTCAGCGACAGCGTCGCCTTGCGCTCGCCCATGGGAGTGCTCATCACGATATTCCAGTTTCCGTCCACGGCCATTTTTGGTCTCCCAATGTTATTCGGTATAGCACCGGCGGGCGGTATAGCGCAGTCCGCCATTAAACCCAACCGCTTGCGCGACATTTTCTTTCGTGGGAGCAGGCATGCCGCGCGTCGCATTGTCGCGACGACGCGCGTGCAAGCCACCGCGCCGCCGTCTTTGCATGGTGGCCGGGGATTAAGTGGGGGCTCCGATAGCAGAATGCGCCAACAACGATTTAGTTGGTGGATTCCCCTCGGGCGACAGCAACGTGCAATGTGTTCGCTGGCGAGTTGCGGACCGTGCATCCCACCGGGGAATGTGCCGCTGCCCAACGGACCAGATCGCGAGGTTGTTCGGGATTGGCGTTTTTGGCTCCGATTGCGACATCGGTTCGCAGTGCCGAATAACCTGCCGAAATTTCTCCAAGGCCGAGGATGCCGCGCGTGTCGCCGTCGCCGGCGACCGTCACCTCCACCTTCGTCAGCGCGATCCCCAGCCGTGCAGCCTGCGCCGCGATCACCGTCGAGCAGCATGCCGCGAGCGAGGCGCGAAAGAACCAGCCCGGACTCGGACAGGCGTTCTCGCCTCCCATGGTGCGCGGCATGTCGGTTTCGATCTGTTCGCCTGATGCGCCGGTGATCCGGCATCTCAGTCCATCCGCGACCGTGGCGACGACCGGCGCGAGGCTCGCGAACGCCCTTTGAGGGGTCGCGCGCATGGCGTCGCTGAGCCGGTCGAGTTCAACCTTGATGTCGGAGGCGCGCATGGCCGGCTCACGAGATGTTTTCCACGGCGCCCCCGGCTTCGACCCACTCCTTGAAGCCGCCGAGATTACGCACGTCCTTGTAGCCGAGATCCAGCAACGTCTTTCCCGCCAGCGCGGACCTTCCGCCGGAAGCACAGTACAGAATCACGGTTTTGTTACGGTCGAATGCCTTGTCATGATAGGGCGACTCCGGATCGGCACGGAATTCGAGCATTCCTCGCGCAATATGAGTGGCTCCCTTTATCTTTCCGGTACTTTGAAGCTCGAAGCCGTCGCGCACGTCGATCACCAGCACATTGCCGCCGGCGATCATCGCCGCCGCCTCCTGCCTGTCGATCTTCGGAACCGACAAATTCGCAGCCGCAAGCAGATCCTTCAGTGACGCCGGCATTTGTTTTCTCCCGTTTGAACCACGCGCATCCTGCATTGAATGCGTCGATCGGGACAATGATCGCGGCTCCGAAAGGCTTTGCCGAAACGCTCACCGCGCTTGACGCTCGCGGGCCGATAGGAAAGGCTTGACCGAGGCCTTGCGGTCGGTCCTAGAGGTTTGACTCATGGACGTTTTGTCGGAAGTTTTGCGTGTGGTGCGCCTGTCGGGTGCAGTTCATTTCATCGGTGAGTTCTCCGAGCCCTGGGCATTCGAGACGTCTCCCCCGCAGATGGCGGCGGCGCGATTGAAGGTGCCTGAGGGATCGGTAACGCCTTTTCATGTCTGCATGGAGGGCCGCTGCACGGTCGTTTCGGGCGGACTGCCGCCGATGCTCATCGAAGCCGACGACGTGATCGTGTTTCCGCGCGGCGACCAGCATCTCATGTCAGGGGAGGTGAGGATCGCGCCGGTTCCGATCCACCAGATCTATTCGCGGCCGTCCACGGAGCGGATCACGGTCCTGAGGCACGGCGGCGGCGGCAGCGTTTCCCGATTCATCTGCGGCTATTTGCAGTCGGACCAGCAGTTCGATCCGCTGCTCAGTTCGCTGCCGGCAGTGCTCTGCGTCCGCGCCCGCGGAGGTACGCTGCGGCTGGAGACCTACGACGAGGGCGGGTCGAAAGTGTACTTGATCGATCAACCGCGTGAACTGGAGTGGTGGTCCGCGTCCGTTCGTTTCCTGATCGGCGAGACGGCCGCGCCGGGCCCCGGCAATCGTGCCGTGCTGGCGCGCCTCGCCGAATCCCTTTTCGTCCAGCTGTTGCGGTGGCTGTTTCAGCACAGCGTGCGCGGCCACGGCTGGCTGGCGGGTCTGCATGATCCGCAAGTCGGCCGCGTGCTGAGCCTGCTTCACGCACTTCCCGATCGTTCCTGGACCGTCGACGAGCTTGCGCGGGAGGTGGGCTCATCACGTGCGACGCTCGCGAGACGGTTTTTGGAACTCGTCGGCCAATCGCCAATTTAATATCTCGCAAGCTGGCGCATGCATCTGGCGCGAGACCTGCTGCGCGAAACAACGCTCGGCGTTGGGGAGGTCGCGGGGCGGATCGGCTATGAATCCGAGGCGGCATTCAATCGGGCGTTCCGCCGGGCGGTGGGCGTGCCGCCCGCGGCGTGGCGTCTCAGCAAGCTTGCCCCGGGAAGCGTAAAAAGTGGCCGTGCGACAGCGCCCTTGGCCGGTGCGCAATGAGATGGTGTCAGGCGCGGGCGGCTGCACGCATCCGGCTGGTGACCAGCAAGCGGAACGCCACATACTGGATGGCGAAGGCCGGCGACCTTGGCCCCGATCAGCACCACCGACACGTAGATCGCCCACAATTTCATGTCGCCGGTCGATGCCACCGCGATGGTGCCCGCGGCGAGCACGAAACACAGCGCCGCCCAGGCATAGCCCGCGAAGGTGACGTATTCCGGAATGGTCTGGGTCACGATCGGCGGCATGTAGCGCAACATCCAGCCGCGCTTGAGCATGATCAGGCCGATCGCGGTATGCCCGATCGCTGGCTTCGCCAGCACGAAGCGGGGATCGTGGGTCAGCAGCGTGACGCCGCCAAGCACGATCACCAGCGCAAGGCTCGCCCAGCTCATGTAGCCGAGGCTCTCACCCTTGATCCTGACATAGATCACCTGGCCGATCGCGCCCGCGATCGCCACCGCGGTCGCCAGGATGACGTTGTCGGTGGCGAAATAGATCACCAGGAACACGATGGTGGAGAGGAAGTCCGAGCCCAGTCTGGCGAATACGTCTTTCATCGTCATGTTCCCTGTTGAAGCGGTCTCGATCCAGTCGTGTCTCAATGCGTTCCGGGCAAGCGCGCTAGCGGGCGGGACGCCGTACTTCGCCTTACGGTATTCGGGATACCATTTGGTGAAATAGACGGCGCTGTTGCGGGCGGCAAATGCGACCAGCAGCGACGACCAGATCGGCAAGGCCCGGCACATAAATCAGTGCGACATTGCCGGCCATCATCAACAGCATCGCGCCGGCCCACGCCCAGGTGATGTATAGTTGGCGCGAATAAAGCCGGGGGCAGTGCCGTCTCCGCGTCCACGTTCTCCAGCGCATATTGCAGCGTGAAGGGAACGACGGATCAGCGATCGACAGCAACGTGACCAGGAAAATGCCGGCATCGACCGCGAACTTCACGGCCGAAGACGCTGAGGCCGGGGTCGATGAAGCCAGACATAGCCGCCGACCGCAGCGAATGTGACCACCGAGCCGGCGCCGAGGATCTTCAGCGAGCGGCCGCGAATCCGGTCGAACGACGATCACGGCGAAGCAGATCGCAGCGCCGCGAACAGGCTGACGGCGGCCGAGGACACCAGCATCAGAAAAGCGAAAGCGCCGTAGGGGGCGAGGATGAGGAATATCGTCATGGCAGCCTCTCGAGGCTAATCTTTACATTGGAAAGATAACGTAGAGGGGAGCGCCACAGCCGTCAAGCGAAATCTTTACAGTGTAAAAATAAGGTGATGATTGTCGAGATATGACGATATTGCAACAGGTTGGGACGGATCTGTCCGGGCGCCTAGGCCGGCCAGAAGCGCTGCAGTCCGGCGATGGCGGCGCCGAGCATGACGGCAAGGGTGATGAGGATGCCGCCGACGCGGCAGACCTGAAATTGCCAGGTGCGCGGCCCGACATACATGCCGATGGGCTGGATCAGCCGCGCCAGCAGCAGCGCCCCCAACAAGATGTGTACCCGCGTGGCCGACATGCCCGACATTTCAAGCAAGCCGACCATCAGCGCGATGATCGGGACATATTCCGCAAAGTTGGCGTGGGCGCGGATGGCGCTGCGCAGCTTGATGTTGTCGCCGTCGCCGAACACCACGCGGTTGTCGCGCCGCAGCCGCGAGACCTGCAGGCCGAGCACGATATAGAGCAGCAGGAGGATGGAGAGATAGAAGCCGGTGATGACGGGTGTTTGCATGTGCGTTTCCCCTAAAGGTCTCATTCCGGGATGCGCCACTTGGCGCAGGCCACAGATGCGCAATTGCGCATCGGGAATCCATACTCACGATCGTGGTTATGGATTCCGGGCTCTCGCTTCGCTCGCCCCGGAATGACGGGGAGAGGGATGTTATTCAGCCCCCACCCAATTGCCATGGAAGCCATCAGGCACGCGGTGGCCGAGATGCACAAGCGCCACGGGGCCGGCCTCGACATCCCCGGCATTGAAAACAGCCAGATCGCTGCGGTTTTCCCGCGCGCGCCAGACCACCGCCAGCAGCCAGCCGTCGCCTTCCTCGGCATCCGCGCCGCGTTCGACAAACACCGGCTCGGAAATGGTGTCGCCGGCGGGCAAGAGATAGTTGGCGAGGCGCTTGCCCTTGCCGTTGACATGCACGATGCCGGACAGCGCGCCGAACATCGGCAGGTCGGGGTTGGCGCAGGCGTACCAGCCGTGGCTCGAGGTGAGGCCGGCGCGGCGATCGTCGATGCGCGGGAATTCTCCGGTCAGATCGTCGAGATACTCCTGCTTGAAGCGGTCGGTATTGCCCGAGAGATCGAAGGTCCAGCGGCAATAACGTGCGCGCGATTTTTGCGGGTCGGTCGGCGAGCCGTCGGGAAGGGTGAACAGCGGCGCTTCCTCGTACTGCAGGACGTCGGCGACGATGCGATCGCCTTCTTCCCAGGCGTTCATGACATGGAAGACGTAGCAGCTCTCGGCGCGGAACCAGACGATGTCCTTGGCCGAACCTGACCGTTTCATGACGCCGACATAGGCGCCTTTCTCCGGCTCCCAGGCGTAGGGCGGCCGGCCGCGCATCGCGCGCTCCATGCTGCCGGTGATGGGCAGGATCGGAAACAGCAGATGATTTTCCGTGACGATGAAGTCGTGCACCATGCTGGCGTAGGGCGACTCGAAACGGTCGAAGCGCGTCACCACGCCGGACGCATTGACCGACCCGAACGAGAGGGCAGGCGTCAGCGGTCCCGCGGCGTTATAGCCAAAGAACACCATCTCGCCGGTGACGGGATCGACCTTCGGATGCGCCGTGAAGGGACCGGCGATGCCGCCCTTGTAGTCGCAATAGCCGACACGGTTGAGCGTGCCGGGGTCGATCTCGGTCGGCATATGGCCTTCTTCCAGCGCCAGCAAGCGGCCGCCATGGAAGATGATGTTGGTGTTGGCGACGCCGCCGTCGTTGGTGACGTCAGCGGGCGTATCCGGCAGTTTTCGGCCAAAGCCGCCGAACAGCGCGCGGCCGGCGTCGTGCTCGGCCTGCCATTTCGGGGTGCGGACCCAGCGGTTGCGATAGCTGGCGCGGCCGTTCTCCAGATGGAAGGCGTGCAGCATGCCGTCGCCGACGAACCAGTGCGCGCCCGGCGCATCGAATTGCGGGTTGGGGCCGTTGCGATAGAGCGTGCCGTTGAGTTCGCGCGGCAACTCGCCGGTGACCTTGAGATGCGGCGCGTCGCACTCCATCGGAATGGGCGCCAGATTGGTCCGGGCCGTGTTGGTTGTCACCTGGTCAAGCATCGTTCGCTCCCTCGATTTTATCTTTACATCGTAAAGATATGAGTACAGGGCATGGCAGGCATCGTCAAGCAAAATCTTTACAGTGTCAAAATAGCGACATATAAGGATTCGCATGGCTGGAAAACCGAGAGAAAACAAAGTGAGTCGCCCGGTTCGGGCAAGGACCCGCAGCGCAGCAAAGCCTGCCGCGAGACCGCAAACCTGCCGCAGGCCGGCGCGCGCGGTCCTCGGACGATTCCCCGTACCATCACGGCGCGCTGCATGATGCGCTATTGAAGGCGGCCGAGCGCGTGCTCGAGCGCGACGGGCTCGCCGGCCTGACGCTGCGCGCGGTGGCGCGCGAGGCGGGGGTATCGCACGCCGCACCCACCCATCATTTCGGCGATCTCACGGGTCTGTTGAGCGAACTCGCCGCGATCGGCTTCCGGATGTTCAACGCCGCGATGGTGGCCGCCAGCAACAGTGAAACGCAACCGATGATGAAGGGGATGGCGAACGCCAAGGCCTATGTCGCCTATGCGCAGGCGCATCCCGGCATGTACGGCCTGATGTTCCGCAACGAGCGGATCGATATGACACGGCCTTCGCTGCATGAGGCAGCGACCGCCGCGTTTGCAGGACTTGCGAGCGCGGTCAGCGCCAGCCGCCAGGAAAAATCTCGGGCGATGCGCTGGAGGCCTTGTCGCTTGACCAGGCCGCGGCCATCGCGTGCGCGTGGTCGATGGTGCATGGCTTCACCATGCTGCTGCTCGATGGACGGCTGAAGGACATCCTGCACCGGCTGCCCGAAGGCACCGCTCCCGACCGATTGCTGGAGGCGATGCTGCGCTCGACGGTCGTCCGCCCGCCGGGGGTTTAGGCTGCCCGGGTCTAGCGCTTGGCCATTTCCACCGCGCGGCCACTTGCACCCACCACCTTCACCTCATCCTTGCCGCATTTGAAACCGCGAGCGATCTCGTCGGCAGCCTTGCGCGCCAGCTCATTGGCGTTCGGGTTGGCCTGCACGTCGACATAGGCGACATGGCAGACCGGGCCGGGCGACAGGCGCGTCACCGCCAGCATCGGTTTTGCGATGGGCCGGCTGTCCTTGTCCTGGTCGGCATTGTCGGCGATGTGCCAGCGCTGGATGATCGCGAACGGCTTGCCGCCGGCGGAGCGCCATTCCACCGTATTGGTGGTCGAGTTGAACGGGCCGAACGAGGTCTGCGCCGCCGGCTCCCGTGACGCGCCATTGCGGTTGCGGCCGACCGAGACGGTTTCACGCAGATCGTCCTCGCTGATCAGCACGATGAGCCCTGCCGCGCCCGGGCACACCCGGATCGTCGAGTCATCGACGCCATTGCCTGCGCTTTTGACGCGGCAGTGCTTTGGCGCGGTCGAGGTGTAGCTGCTGCCGATTGTTTGGGCGCTGGATTGCGACATCAGGGCAGCCGTTGATGCAATCAGCGTCAGCGATGCAAGTCCGAATGTGACAAGTGATGGGACGCGTTTCATCCGATGGCCTTGAAGCGGAACCCTCGATCTTCTATGACGTTGGCAAGCTGGGGACGGTTCAAGTGTCATGCGGGAAACACCTGACATGGCCAAGGAATCGTCCTAGAAGAGCCGCTTCGCCCATTCGCCATTCAAGAGTGTGTCAGTCTTAATCCGCCATGCCTGCCATTTCACCGGATAAACCGTACCGCGTCGGCCGTTCCAGGACCGGACTCGGCCTGTTCGCCACCAAGCCGATCAAGAAGGGCACCAAAATCGTCCGCTATTTCGGGCCGCTGCTTGATTCGAAGAAGAAAAAAGACGACGCGATCGAGAACAAGTATCTGTTCGAGCTCAACAACCGCTGGACCATCGACGGCTCGGTGCGCGAGAATGTCGCGCGCTACATCAATCACGCCTGCAAGCCGAATGCGGAGTCCGACGTCAAACCGCGCAAGCGCAAGGTGATTATCCGCGCCATCAAGAAGATCGAGCCGGGCGAAGAGATCAACTACGATTACGGCACCGACTATTTCAAGGCCTATCTGAAGCCGATCGGCTGCAAATGCGATGCTTGCGAAAAGAAGCGCAGGAAGAAGCGCGCCGAGGCAAGGGCGGAACGGCTGCGGCTAAAGGAAAAAGCCGAGCGCAAGGCGAAGAAGAAGGCCGAGAAGCTGGCGAAGCAAAGAGCCGAGAAAAAGCAGGAAGCAGCGCAGAAGGCGAAGCGCAAGCTGAACGGCAAGGCCAACGGCGCTCACCTCAACGGCAAATCCCTGAACGGGAATTCGCTGAATGGGCACGGCGCAAGATCCGCCGCCCGCAAGGTGCTGGCCGCAAGGCCCGGGATATCGGTGAGAGCCAGGGGCAGCCAGCGGAGCGAGATCAGCGCGCCGGCCCCGGCGGCTGCCGCCGGCTCATCGGCCCGGCTTGCGAACTGACTTCGGAAGCGGCGCGTCGCCAAAATCGAGTGCAGAGCGTTGCAGGATCGTTCCGCTGTCGTCGACGACAAGGCGGAATCGCCGGTGCTCCGAGAAAAAGGTCAGGCGATGCCGGCCGAGGTCCGCCTCGGTGCCGCGTTCGGAGAGGCTCGTGATCTTGCCGGCCTGCATCTGCTCGCGGAACTGAGGCAGAGCAAGGCCAAGGCCTGCGGCGATCAACGATGCCTCGACCTCAACAACGCCATTCCTGATTTCGACCGGTTTCATGGCGGCACTATACGCTCACGCCGGGCTTGGTGCGGCTGATTTCCGCGGCCGCGCAGGGTAAGCGCACTCCGCCAGCGTCGTGGCGTCGAGTTCCCGCATGAAGGCCTCGCGCGCGGCGGCCAGCCGCATCTTCAGCCGGCAGCGCGGTGTCAGCACGCATGCGCCGCCATCACCGCGAAAACATTCGACCAGCGCCTGCCGCGCCTCCAGCGCGCGCACGACCTCGCCGAGCGTGATCGATTGCGGCGGCCGCGCCAGCGCGAATCCGCCGCCGGCGCCGCGCTGGGTGGTGATGAAACCGCCGTCGGCGAGATCGCGCACCACTTTTGCCAGATGATTGCGCGAAATATTGAACTCGACCGCGATCTCATTGGTGGCGAACGAGCGCGTCGGCTCGCCGGCCAGCCGCATCAGGGCGCGCAACGCAAAGTCGGTGAAAGACGTTAAACGCATGGCAGCTCTCGGAAATTGGCCTTGCAAACATCCTATAGCGGGTTAAATAGGTATTTGAAATACCTATTTAAAGAGGCAGGCCATGTCGGGTGCGGAGAGGCGCGAAAAGATCACGGCGGAGATCATGGCCAGGACCGGCATCACCGAGGCGATGATCGAGCGGCTGGTCCGCGGCTTCTATGCCAAGGCCCGCGCCGACGCCGTGCTGGCGCCGGTCTTCGACAGCAAAATCCGGGATTGGGAGCCGCATTTGCAACGGATGTGCGCGTTCTGGTCAGCGGTGGCGCTGATGACCGGCCGCTATCACGGCACGCCGATGGCCAAGCACACCCCGCTGCCGGTCGATGCCGCCCATTTCGACCGCTGGCTTTTCCTGTTCGAGGCGACGGCGCGGGAACTCTGTCCGCCGGAAGCGGCAACGCATTTTGTCGAACTGGCGCGTCGGATCGCCGCCAGCCTCGAACTCGGCATCGCCAACGGGCAGGGGGTGATGCTCGGTGTCGGCGAAAGGTTCCGGCGCCAGCCAACAGGAGCGGTCCAGTGAGCTATCGGTTTGCGCGCGAGAAGGTACCGGAAAATCCTTACGCCGGCAGCAGCCTGGTGCCGATGCTCGTCATCGGACTGGCGCTGACCTTTGTCGGGATGATCGCGGCTGTGGTGTTGAGTTGAACAAATGGTCTTTCGCCGCGAAGCCTCGGGGCTTCGCGGTCGTTGGCGATACAACTGTCACGGCAAGCGTTTAGATGCCTTTGAATATATTTCCGGCGAACAGGGCCGCGTAGGCGATCAGCAGCACCTCGAACACGTGCTTGTTGGCGTACGGAATTGACACGCCCGCGTAATGGACGAGCAGGGCGATCACGGCAAGGATGACCGAGACCAGGAAGACGGGAAGGGTGGGCGCACTCAGATTCATGATAATTCCCCCCAAGCTAATTGCCGCTCAATCGCGGTATCAAATCAAGCTATGCCGACGCTGTCATGACAAGGGGGCTGCACGGCGGGCCTGTGGATAGAAACCGGGCTTGCGTTGCAGCAAGCCCGGTCGCCGATCTCGGTTTCGTCGCACGATTCAGGCGGTAACCGCACCGCCGCTCTTGCTCAGCCCGATATATTGCAGCTCGGCGAACACACCGGTCGCGATCGCCTGCGCCACGACGAAGACCTGACCGAGCAAGTTCGGCGAAACGGCGCCCGAGAACAGCAGCGCGATGCTGGCCAGCGTCCACGCCGCGTTGCCGACGATCACGATCAGCACCAGCGCCTTCAGCGTCGATCGCCGCGAGCCGAGCCAGCCGACGAAGGCGGCATAGGCGATCAGGAACAGGCCGGTCTCGAGCAGCAACGCCTCCGGCAGACTGAGCAGCTTTGCAAACGCGCCGGCACCGAAGGTCAGCGCAAGCGCGCTGACGCCGCTGAAGACGGCGTCGGCGAGCAGGGCGCGGCGTAGGAACGAGGACGGGTTGATCATGGCAGTTCTCCTTTGGTTTCGGGGTGGTTTTGGGGATCAGCGGAACCAGGCGCGGAGCTGACGCAGCAGGCGGAATGGGCAGAGCGTTTTGGCCGCCCTGGTTTCGGCCGCCTGCACCTGCGCGAACACGAAGACACCGGTGGAGTGCACCAGCGGTTCGGGCATGTTGAGCGAGCGCGCCAGCATCCAGACGCCGAGGCTGAGCAGCCAGGGCAGGATGGCGGCGGGTTGCGGGGTCTTGTGTTGGGTCGGCGTCGCTCATGGTCATCTCCTGTGAGGGGGAAGATGATCCGGGCCGCGACCCATTTCGATTACCTCGGACGTAATGGAATGCATGATTTTCGCATGGTAGGTTTGTTGCCATGAACGCACATGCATCCACGGCACGAACTGAGCGATCCCAACCCGTCCATATCGGCGCGCATCTGCGCGAATGGCGGCAGCGCCGTCATCTAAGCCAGCTCGACCTCGCCGGAGACGCCGAGATATCGGCACGGCATTTGAGTTTCGTGGAAACCGGCCGCGCGGCGCCGTCGCGCGAGATGGTGCTGAAACTCGCTGAACGCCTGGAGGTGCCCTTGCGCGAACGCAATGTCTTGCTGGTCGCCGCCGGCTTTGCCCCGGCCTTTCCGCAACGCCCGCTCGACGATCCCGCGCTGAATTCGGCGCGGGAAGCGATCAACCTCGTGCTGAAGGCGCATGAGCCGAATCCGGCGCTGGCCTATGACCGGCACTGGAATCTGGTGTCGGCCAACCGCATGGTGGCGCCGCTATTGGAAGGCGTGCCGGAACGCCTGCTCGGCCAGCCCTTCAATATTTTGCGGCTCGCCTTTCACCCTGAGGGCCTCGCGCCGCGCACGGTCAACCTCGCCGAATGGGCTGCGCACCTGCTGGAACGGCTGCATCGGCAGTGCGAGGTGACCGCCGATCCCGAACTGATCAAGCTCTATAATGATCTCCGCAGCTATCCGCTGCCGGCACGTTCGGGGCCAATATCTGCGGACAATGTCGCGATCCCCTTCAAGCTGCGCCACAAGGGCGAAGTGCTGAGCTTCATCTCGACCACCATGGTATTCGGAACGCCGGTCGACGTGACGCTGTCGGAACTGGCGCTGGAAACATTCTTTCCGGCCGACGATCTGACCGCGCGGCGGCTGCGGGAGATGGCGCCGAACTGACAGCCGCGTATAATCGGCGCATGGATACGCGGTCGGCAACACAATCGGGGCTATCGATCAATCCCGTCGGCGATCTTCTGCGCGGCTGGCGCAACCGCCGCGCCATGAGCCAGGCCGATCTGGTGTTCGAGGCCGGCATCTCGATCAAGCATCTGAGCTACGTCGAAACCGGCAAGGCCGTCGGCAGCCGCTACATCCTGCTGGCGCTCGCCGGCGCGCTCGGCCTGTCGCTGCGCGACCGCAATGCGCCCAATGCCGACATTCCGCAGATCATCGCCTCAGGCGCCGGCAAGTTGCTCGGAGAGGTTTACAGGATCTTCGTATTCGCCAGCTGCCGTCTGGCCGCCAGCTGCGATGAACGCCGCGACGCGGCGATCAAACTCCGAACTGGTGACCAGCCCTGCAAACTTCCGGTACGCATCGATTAGTCCTGGCTCGGGGTGCGGCTCGGCGGCCAGTATGTTCGCTTTGTTGGCGGCGACGGCCTCCGGTGGGAATGACGCGATGTTGCGGGCGAGCCGTTCGACAAACGGGCGCAATTCGGCCGCCGGCAGGATGCGATTGGCGTAGCCATAGCTGACCGCCAGGTCTCCGCCGACATCGGCCGCGCCAAGGCAAAGCTCCAGCGCGCGGGACCGACCGGCCTTGCGCGCCAGATACTGGGCGCCGCCGCCACCAGGGTTGATGCCCACCAGGATTTCCAGCTGCGAGAAGCGCGCGGACGAAGAAGCGAAGACCATGTCGAGCGCTAGCGCGAACTCCGCCCCGCCGCCCCGGGCGCGCCCCTCGATCATGCCGATGCTGATCTTCGGCATCGTCCGGAACCGCTCGAGAATCTGCTGATAAAAGCTCAGCTGGGACGTGTCCGCGTAGTGGCCTGCGTTGCGCGCCTGCTGGAGCAATCCAAAATCTGCGTGCGACAGGAAATAGTCCGGCACCGCGCTTTCGAAAACCACCACCTGAATGTCGGCCGCTGTCTCGACCATCCGCGAAAGCGCGTCCAGTTCCATTGCAAGACGCATGTCGATCAGGTTGATGGGCGGGTTGTTGATCGCAACCCACGCCACGCCGCGTTCCTTGCGGACCGCCAGAACGGCGCTGGGCGGCGATTCTGAGTGTGCGCTTGTCATAGCTGCTTCCTTTGCGGAGTTTACAAAAATCGTCATCGTTGTAAACAACTTTACAAATTCGCTCCACAGTGTCAACTGCGGCGATGTGGACAATTCCCGGACTTGCCGAAACGGGGGCTCAGGCCCGCATACTCAATGCGGCGTTCCGTTGTTTCGCGAGATACGGCTACGCCCGCACCGGCATGACTGACATCGCCAAGGAGGCGGGCCTTTCCCGCACAGCTCTCTACAAACACTATCCGAATCTTGAGGACGTGTTCCGAGCGTTGAGCCAGCGCGTCAATCAAGGCGTGCGCCAGGCAGTCGTCGATGCAGCGGCCAAGGAGGGAGACCTGACAAGCAGGCTGCAGGCAGTCATCGCTGCCCGCGTCAGCTGGGCGTTCGAGGCGCTCAACCTGTCCGAACACGGACACGAACTTATCGACGCCAAGAACACATTGTGCGGCAAGGCGGGCGCCGACACCGAGGCCCAGTTCCGGAAACTGCTGGCCTCCATTCTCACTGCTTCCAGCGTATCCCCGGCGTCTGCAATGTCTGCGGCGACGGTTATCGTGAAATGCATCCCCGGCCTTGTCGCCGAGCAGACGTCAGAGCAGGCCGCTCGCGAGCAGGTCGCGCAGTTCGTCCGGATCTTTGCTGCCGGCATCAAGGCGCAGGGTGCTTCGAAACCCGCCCGATTGCGTAGCAGATCGCGTATTTGAGAAAGGCTGCTTTCGGCTGCAGGAGGCCGGTGGCTTTGCCCGGCAATATGGCGAGCGCGATCTATCCGCTCCCGAAGTAGCGGACGCCAAACGCGCCATCGATCTGCTGTTGCGGCCGCTTGCAAAATCCCGCAATAACCGCGGAGGTTATGTGGATGGAGGCATGCGGGCGGCGCCCTTGTTTCGCGCTCCGATCGGTCTATTTTCCGGACTTCTTGCTGGAGGACGCGCCATGAGCAACCTGAAACCCCTGAAACTCGACATCGTCTCCGACGTGGTGTGCCCCTGGTGCTACATCGGCAAACGCCGGATCGAGGACGCGCTGGCGCTGGTGCCCGATGTTCCCGTCGAGGTGCACTGGCGGCCGTTCTTCCTCAATTCCTGGGTGCCGCGCGAGGGCATCAGCCGCGACGAATATTTGACCGCAAAATTCGGCTCGGTCGAAGCCTACAAGGGCATCGCCGGCCGCGTCGTGGCTGCCGCCAACGAGGAGGGGCTCACCTACCGGCCCGAACTGGTCAAGCGCCAGCCCAACACGACAGATTGCCACCGCCTGATCCATTGGGCCGAAGCCAAAGGCAAGTCGGCCGAGATGAAGCAGCGGCTGATGGAATTGTATTTTCGCGACGGTGGCGACCTGACCGACGTCAACGTGCTGGTGCAGGCGGCCGCCGATGTCGGCCTCGATGCCGACGACGTGCGCAAGCGTCTGGCGACCGATGAAGACGTCGCCGAGATTTCGGCGAAGGCGCAGGAAGCCGCCGAAAAGGGCATTTCGGGCGTGCCGACTTTTGTGTTCGCGCAGAAATACGCGGTCTCCGGCGCGCAGCCTGCCGAGCAACTTGCTCGCGCCATCCGCCAGGTCTCGGCCGAGATCAACGCGCAGGCGGCGGAGTGAGTCCCGTGTCCCGGACGCGGTGCAGCGTTCTTCACGCTGCTCCGCAGAGCCGGGATCCACCTTTCTGATCTCCAAGAAAATAGACCCCGGCTCAGCAGCGCACCGCTTCGCGCTGCACTGCGTCCGGGGAACGCTAACCAACCGCAAACAAACCAGGGGGAGACGTCATGATCTACGAATTGCGAACCTACACTGTACGGCCGGGCACGCTCGGCGACATCGTCAAGGCGGCGAGCACGGTGTCGCGCGATATCCGCAAGGACGATTACGGCAAGCTGGAAGGCTACTGGATGACCGAGATCGGTCCGCTCAATCAAGTCATGCACATGTGGAGCTACAGCGATCTCAACGAGCGCGCGCGCATGCGCGCCGAACTCGCCAAAAACCCGCGCTGGGGCAGCGAATACATTCCGCTGATCCGCCCGCTGCTGGTGCGTCAGGAAGTCCGCCTGCTGAACGCCATCAGGCCGCCGGTCGCGCCGGCGTCGACCGGCAACATCTACGAACTCCGCGCCTACCGCGCCAAGGCCGCCGGCGGCGCAAAACAATGGCTCGATGCCTTTACGGGCGTGCTGCCGGAGCGTGAGAAATATTCGAAGATTGTCGGGCTTTGGCAGACCGATGCGGGTCAGCCCAACGAGCTCTGTCACATCTGGGCCTATCCCGACCTCAACGCCCGTGCTGCGGCCCGTGGCGCCGCGATGAAGGATCCGGCGTGGCAGGAGTTCCTCACCAGGGGCCCGGGTTTTCTGGAGGAGATGCACTCCACCATCATGCTGCCGGCGCCGCATTCGCCGTTGAAGTGAGTAGCCCCCGCAAACGCAGCGTCAGCAAATCGTGGATGGCCGGGTCAAGCCCGGCCATGACGGATAGACAGAGCTACACGCCCTTCAAATAATAATTCGCCTTCTTGCCGAGCGCGATCCGGCGCAGCACCTTGCGCATCGCCATCGACGCGCGGAGCGGTTTGATCGCCGTCGTCACGGTGCGATAGAACGCAAGCTTCATCGCATCGAGCGCTGGCCTTGCGCCCGGCGGCTGCTGCGGAAAACCGATGCCGCGCAGCATCGAGTTGAAGAAGTGCAAATCGTTGAGGCGTCGCACTTCGCGGGTCTTCCAGGTGATCGCCATCGAGATCGAGTAGGAATCGGCGGTGCGCACCCAGTGCGGCCACTGGTACGGCACATAGCAGCCGTCGCCGGCGTGCAGGTGAAACTCCTGGCCGCGCGACGCAAAGCTCTCGTCGTATCTCAGGTTGCGGTGCTTTGTCATCGAGCGCTCGATCTCGTTGTCGTCGACGATCGCGCGATCGGTGTTGTCAAAGATCGTGAAGAATTTTTCGCCGTGGATATGGACGAAGAAATTGTCCTCGCTGTCGAGATGGAACGGCGTGGTCGAGTTCGGCGAGGACACGAACAGAAAGCCCTCGAGCTGTTCAAAACCGGCGTCAGCCAGGCTGTTGAAGCCGCGTGCGCGGGCGACCGACAGCAGCGTGTCTTCCAGCAGTTTTTTGTATTCCGGCGAATTCTCGACGCGCTTCAGCACCATCCAGGCGCCGGCGGTCTCGATGCTCTTGACGATTTCGACGGGATCGAGATCGACGGAGGGAATGGCATCCGGATCCTGGCTGATCGCGACCTTGCCGGAATTGTATTCGATGAGGTCGCGCGGCAATTCCGAAGCGAGCTGCGCGATGCGCGGCAGCGCCAGCAGCGGATGGCCCGCGAGCTTGTGGCGGATCGCAAACGGCCTGAGCGGAAAATCCCGGCGCAGCAACTCGTTCGCTGCCGTGATCACGGGCGCAACTGCGGTGGTCGTATTCACGGGGATTTCTCCTGACTTTGTTCCTGACGCTTTTCTTTGCGTTTCCGGATGAAATGAACGGCGCGCCGCGCGGGCTCGCGGATCATCTCGCGCAGCGCCAGCGAAGCCCGGATCAACGGCACGACGGGATCGTTGCGCCGCAACGGGATCAGCACGTCGCCGATTGCCAGCCGGCCGCGCCAGATCGGGTTGATCATGGGGTGATCGGGGGCCGCGGTGGAATTGGCAAATGCAATGGCGGGATCGGCGCAGAGATGTCGCGTCAGATCGAGCGTGAGCTGTACGCCAGGCGACAATTTTGCAAAGCGTTCATCGACGCCGAGCTTGAAGAAGAAGGCGCGATCCTGGTGCCGCAGCACGACGCCCGCCGCCACCGGCGTAGCTCCGGCGCGCAGCGTCACGATCTCGCAATTGCCGGTCTCGGCCAGCTCCGTGGTGGCGCGGCGGATGAAGGCAGCGTCGCCGACGTCCTGCAGCAGCGCGGTGCCGCGCCGGGCTTTCCAGCCGCTGGCTTCCAGTTCGAGGAAAATCTCGGCCGCCGCGGCGACTTCATTCGGCGTGCGCGCGACGTGAAAGCTGACCTCGCCATGTTCGGCGAGCCGGTTACGCTGGCGGCGCAGCTCCTTCAGCTTCTTGGCGCCGAGCGCCTCACGCAGCACCTCGTCGGCGTCGTGCCGCGCGTCGAGGTAGGCGCGCAGATGCGACTGCAGCAGGCGAGGACGCAAGCCGTCGCGCCGCAATTCTTCGCGGAATGCCTTCATGGCGGCGCCATCGAGCGTGACGCCGGAGAGGATCAGCGCATGGGCACCGGCTTTGCGGGCCTGCTGCATGATCTGCAATGCGGCGTCTTCGGCGCTGTCGCGATCGAGCAACGGCGTGCACAGCGTGCCATAGGGATCGGCGCTGACCAATACGGGCAGGGGAATTTTCCAGGCGCGCCACATCGAGATGACGGGCATCAGGCCGGTCAGTTGGGCGGGCGTTGTGTTGCTCCAGGCGGAGAGCGCGGACACACCGGTACGGCCGCGCGCGGACGCGTTCACCGCGTGCTCCCACGCGGGCAAATAGTAGCCGTTGGGCTCGACCGCGCGCTCGGCCAGCGCTCGCCATGGTTCGGCGGCCACAGTCGCCAGCGGTCCATAGGTGGCGTCGCCGATTGAAGCCGCCGGCGCACGCGCCGCCACGGCATCCTTCATCGATGCGCGACGAACCATCGCTGTATCGGCAATATCGACCACGTCCCGCTTCCCCGTTTGGCGATGGTTGAGCGGACGCGAGGCCCCGGCCTGACGTCCTTGCTTTCCTCGCCTCTTAACGGGCTGACGCTACCGGAAAAGATTGGAGAAACCCGATGGTCCCAGGCCGCAAATTTAGGGGTAATGTTAACCGCGCATTCATCCTGACGCCGAGGCAAACATGGTCACCACGTCCTTTACCCCGCTCGCATCAGCCATTGGCGGCGCGCTGATCGGCCTTGCCGCCGTCATGCTGCTGGCGTTCACGGGGCGGATCGCCGGCGTCAGCGGCATCGCCTCGCGGCTGTTGCCGCCTTATGAGGACAAGGAGTTTGCCGGAAGGCTGGCCTTTGTGGCCGGGCTTGTCGTGGCGCCGCTTCTGGTGTGGCTGGTGACCGGAAGCCTGCCGGGTCAGTCGATCCAGGCCGGCACCGCTGTTCTGGTCATTGCCGGGCTTCTGGTCGGCTTCGGTTCGGTCTGGGGCAATGGCTGCACCTCCGGCCACGGCGTGTGCGGACTGTCGCGGCTCTCGACGCGCTCGCTGGTTGCCACCGTCACATTCATGGCGACGGCGATCGTGACCGTGTTTCTCGTGCGGCATTGGGGGTAGTCGATTATGCCCGTGCTGATTCAATTCGTCATCGGTCTCGTGTTCGGTCTCGGGCTGCTGGTCTCCGGCATGTCCGATCCGGCCAAGGTTTTGAACTTTCTCGATCTCGGCGGGATCCGTGCAGGGACGTGGGACCCGAGCCTCGCCTTCGTGATGGCCGGTGCAATCGCCGTGACCTTCATCGGCTACAAACTCGTATTGCAGCGATCGCAGCCGTTGTTTGCCGACAAATTCTATCTGCCGGGCAAAGCGGACATCGATCCGCGGGTGGTGGTGGGCCCGGCGATCTTCGGTGTCGGCTGGGGCCTCTCGGGTTTTTGCCCGGGGCCCGCATTGACCGCGCTCGGCTTCGGCGCGCCGGCGGCGTTGCTGTTTGTCGCTGCGATGCTGGCCGGCATGGTGCTGGCGCGCTGGATCGCCAACCGCCCCTCGATGTCGGGCATCGTCACGCCGGCCGATCGGCTCGGGGCGTGAGCGGTCAGGCGGCCGCGACAGGCTCGCGCAGTTGAGCCGGCGCCGTCAGAAACTGGCGTTCGAGCTCCGAGGCCGGCATCGGCTTGCCGAAGAAATAACCCTGGCCCTCTTCGCATCCCATGCTGACGAGGAGGTCAGCGGTGGCGCGGTTCTCGATGCCTTCCGCGATCACGGATAGGCCGAGTTGCTTGCTTAAGCCCACGGTCGAACTCACGATCGCCGCGTCGTCGGAATCGGCGAGCAGGTCCATCACGAACGACCGGTCGATCTTGAGCCCGTCGAGCGGGAATTTCTTGAGATAGCTGAGGCTCGCATAGCCGGTGCCGAAATCGTCGAACACGATGCGGACGCCGAGCTGCTGGATACGCAGGAAGATGTCGAGCACCCGTTGCTCGTCGAGCAGCAGGATATCCTCGGTCACTTCCAGTTCGAGCAGCGAGGGCGTCAGCCCGGTCGCTTCGAGCGCGTCGGCGACCGATTGGGCGAGATCTCCGGAGTGCAATTGCGACGGCGACAGGTTGATGCCGACCTGCAGGGGGTGCCCGGCCTGCTCCCATGCCCGTGCCTGCCGGCATGCCGACGCCAGAACCCAGTTCGCGATCTGCTCGGAAATCGACGACGTGTTGACGACGGGCATGAACGCGCCGGGCGGCACCAGGCCGCGAACCGGATGACGCCAGCGAATTAACGCTTCCGCGCCGTTGAGATGTCCATCCACGAGGCGAACCTGCGGCTGATAGAACAGCTCGAATTCGTTGCGCTCGACGGCAAGCGCGAGCTCGGTCTCCAGCGTCAGACGCTGCTCGAGTTCCTGGCGGATGGTGTTTTCGAACATCACGAAGCCGCCGCGCCGGGTGGCCTTGGCGCGATAGAAGGCGAGGTGGCTGTTGCTCAGGAGTTCGTCCGTGGTGCGCCCGTCCGCCGGGAAGACCGCGGCTCCGATCGAGACCTTGAGGCGGTGCGACCGCGAGTCCGCCAGCACCGGCGCATCGAACGCAAGGCGGATGCGATCGGCGAACTGGCCGACGTTTTCCCGCATTCCGGCGCAGGGAAGCGCGATGGCGAATTCGTCGCCGCTCAGGCGGGCGACCATGCCGGCGCCGCCGACTTGCTGGCTCAGACGCTCCGAGACAGCGCGCAGCACGAGGTCACCACTGGAATGTCCGAGCGTGTCGTTGATCTGCTGAAAGCCGTCGAGGCCGACGACGAGCAGCGCCACCTGGTCGTTTTCGGTTTCGGCGCGCGCAAGCATTGCCGCGAGCCTGGTGTCGAGCGTGTTGCGGTTGGCGAGGCCGGTCAGCGTATCGTGTTCGGCGAGATAGCGGATCTTCTCGGCCTCGCGCCTGCGCACCGAGATGTCGCGCAGGATCGCGCCGTATTGATAGCCCTCGGTGCCCTGCCAGCCGGAAAAACTCGCCTCGACTGGAAAGACTTCGCCGTTGCTGCGGCGTCCGTCGAACTCGATCACCGTGCCGGACGCGAGGCGAACGGCATCGCGGATCGAAAATGCAGCCGCGCCATCCTTGACGGCGCAGACCGCGTCGAAAGGCTGGCCGATCATTTCTTCGGGCTGATAGCCGAAGATCGCCGCGGCGCCGGGATTCCAAACCGTGATCAGATGGTTTGAGTTGGTGCAGACGAGGCCATCGCCGAGCGACATGGCGATTCGCTGAAAGCGGTTCTCGGCGATGCTGCCGAGCAGGTCGCGAATGTCGATTTCGTCGAGCGCGATGGCGGCGATGTAGACGGCGATCGCGATATTGAACAGCGAAGTGTCGAGGATCAGCGGGTATAGCGCCTGCAACAGAACCGCAACGGCCTCGACCGCGAACGCGGTCGCGACCAGCAGGATCACCCGCGAGCCGGCGGAAGCCGGCGCCAGGTCAGCACCATGACCAGCGCGAGGATGCACAGGCCAAACGCCGTGACGGCGTCCGAGGTCCAGTGCAAGGCGCGGTTCTGGATGATTGATTCCGCGGCCAGCGCCTGCAGCACCGGTCCGGACACGATCCCGCCGTTCGGAACGCTGAAGCGGTCGCCGAGTTCGAGCGCGGTGCCGCCGACGATGATTTTCTTGCCTTTCAGCCTGTTCAGCGTGGCCTCGTCGCCGTGCAGCACGTCGATGAAGGACACTTTTGGAACCGATGCGCTGCGGATGCTGTAGTCAATCAGGAACTGCGGACGCTTGTTGTCGAATTGCCCGGCCAGCACGGCGCCCATCGAAGGCAGGAACTCGCTATCGAGCCGCTGGCCGAACGGATAGCGCCGGACCAACCCGTCCGGCTCGACTGCGACGTTGACGATCGCCGACCACGCGTGGTCGCTGAATTGTTTGAGCGGGCGATTGTAGTGGGTTGCACCGTTGCTGCCGGGTTGCTTGAAGGCGGCCAGCACCACCGATCCGCCGGCGGCGCGCAATGCTTCGACGAACGCCCGATCGGATGCGGGATCGGACGGCGTGGAGAAATCGACGTCGAGCACGACGTCGCTGATCCCTGCGCTTTCGAGCCGGTGCAACAATTCCGCATGCAAGCGGCGCGGCCAGGGCCACACGCCGATTTTTTCGATCGACGGCGCGTCGATCGCAACGACGACGATGTCGCCGCTGGCCGGGAGCGACTTCCAGGCGAAGCGCAGATCGGCCAGCACGTTGCGAAGGCTGGTGTTCCAGCCTGACAGCAGCGCGACCGCCAGGATAATCGCGACCAGAATATGCGGCCGGTAGTTTTTCACCTTGTCCCCGATCCCCAATGCGTGCGGCGGACTTAGTCCGCCGCGCGTTTTCCGTTAGTTGCGGCCGCGGCCGTTTCCATTGCCGTTGCCGTTGCCATTCCCGTTGCCGTTCCCATTACCGTTGCCGTTGCCGTTTTTGTTTCCGTCCCCGCCGCCATTGCCATTGCCGTTACCGTTGTTGCCATTGCCATTGCCGCCACCCGCGGCGGCAACCGCTGCTGCCACTGTGGAAACCGTCGCCGCACCGGCGGCGGTCGCGGCACCAGTACCGTTACCGCTCTGACCCGAGTTGTTGGCTGCCTGCGATCCGGAATTGCCGGAGTTCCAGACGGTGCCGTTGTTGCTGGCGCTTCGAGCCTGGCCGGTGGCGGTTGTCTGACCGCGGGCGAGACCGTTAGTCACCTTGTGGAAATTCAGCTTCACTTCGCCAAGGGAGGACGAAATGCGGGTGACGCCATGCTTGGGCCCTGTGCCGCCGCCATGCCGGTGCGGCGTGAGCGCCGCCGATCCGGGCTTGCCGGGGGCCGACAGGCCCGCTCTCGGAACCGGTACGCGTTCAACAGAAGAAGGACGCGGCTTGCCGTGCTCGATCGGGCTGAAGGTGCCGGATCCGCCGAGCGACAAGCCCGCCTTGCCATGCGCGAACGCGGTGGCGTGCTGACCCGGCATCACCTGGGCGATCTGGCCCGACTTGAAGTCGGCGACCTGCACCTGACCTTTGATGACGTCGACGCTGGTGCTGTTGGCCTTCACCGTGACGCGAAACTGCGTGCCCTTGACCACGGCGGCGAGGTAGGGCGTCTCGACCTCGAAATGCTTGACGTTCTTCTTCTCGACCTCGAGCAGGATCGAACCTGCCTTCTGCACGATGGTGGTCGAAAGCCCTTCCTTCTTTTCGGCGGGCAGTCCGACGACCGAGTTCGGCGCGATCAGAATGGTTTCTTCGCCACGCGTCAGCAGGACACGGCCGTTGCGACCGGTGCGGATGGTGTCGCCCGGTTTCAGGACCTCGTCCGGCTTCAGCGATGCCTGCTGCACACCGGAGCCGGTCATCCAGACCTCTCCCGACGACTTGCTGACCGACCAGTTGCCATTATCGGCCGCCAGCGCGCTCGAAGCCGCAAACAACGTGGTCGCGAGGACGCACGCGAATTCCCTGACGGTACGCATGTACTTCTCCTCAGCCTGCAAGACATTCAGACTTAAGCGAAAAGTTTCAACATTGAGTGAGCGGGAACCACGCTTCAGGGCAGGGCGCATTAACGGTTCGTTGACCATAAAAATCTATTAAAAATCATGCGCCTAACGACCCAGAACGGGATGGCTGACGCTTCTCCGTGGAATTACGGGGGCGCACTCGCCATTGGGCTCGCGATGTGGCTTGGCGCTGCTCCCGCGATGGCCCAACAGGCCGTTCAGCCCAGCTTTGACCCCACCCAGACCGAACGGCGCTTCGAAACCGAGCAGTCGCGCAACGTGCGGCCCGGCGTCGCGGTGCCGCGGCTGGCCAGGCCGGCGGAGCCCAAGCGGACACCAGGCCGATGTTCGTGCTGCGCCACGTCGCCGTGACCGGCGCCGTTACCCTTTCGCCGGCCCGACTCGCAACCGCCTATCAACCCTATATCGGCAAAAACGTCTCGCAGGCCGACCTCGCCGCCATCGCCACCGCCATCAGCGATTGCTATCGCGCGGCGGGCTTTCACCTGACCCGCGCCATCGTGCCGCCGCAGGACATCGAGGGTGGCCGGGTCCGGGTCCAGGTGGTGGAAGGCGGCATCACCGATGTGGTGCTGAAAGGCGATGGCGCCGAACAGTTCGGCGTGCGGGCGCTGCTCAACCCCGTGATCGCCGAACAGCCGTCGCGGCTGGCGACACTGGAGCGGCAGCTCATGCTGATCAATGCGCGGCCGGGTGTGCGCATCACCGACACCGCGCTCGAGGAGATCGGGACGGCGAGCGGGCATTTCCGCCTCGTCCTCTTCCTGCAGACCTGGCACCTCTATTCGTGGTTCGGGCTCGACAATCTCGGCTCCACTTCGGTCGGCCCCTGGCAGACCTACAACACCGTGGCGTTCAATTCGTATCTGATCCCCGGCGATACGCTGGCGCTCAATCTGTCGACCACGCCGGGCGATCCGCGCCAGCTTGCGTTCGGCCGGCTGTCCTACGACGTGCCCATCGGCACCGACGGATGGCGCGTCGGCGCGTCCGGCATCTACAGCGAGGTCTGGCCCGGCGATTACCGGCACGCCTACAACGACAACACCAAGACCGAATTGTTCGAATTGCGGACGAGCTATTCGCCGTTGCAGAGCCAGCGCTCGACGCTGACGCTCACCGCTGCAACCGTGTTCAGCAATGTCAGAGAGAGCGACGTGATCGGCCCGATCTATTTCGACAAGATCCGCACCCTGAACCTGACCACCGACTACCGGCTGCAGGACAATTTTGGTGGCAACAATTATCTGACCGTGCTGTGGCGTCAGGGGCTCGACATTCTCGGCGCCTCGCACAAAGGCGACGACTTCCTGTCGCGTGACGGCGCGTCCGGCAAATTCTCGGCGCTGAACTTCTGGTTCACCCGCTACCAGACCATCACCGACGCCTGGTCGGTCAAGCTCGCGGGCGCAGGGCAGGTGGCATCAGGTCCGCTGTTTCTGTCGCAGCAATTCTATCTCGGCGGCGCCGCGTTCGGACGCGGCTATGGCAGCGCCGAGATCAGCGGCGACAACGGCATCGCCGGCTCGCTCGAACTGCGTTTCGACCAGAAACTGAATTATCAGTATCTCACCGGCTATCAGTTCTATGGTTTCGTCGACGCCGGCACCGCCTGGAATGACGGTTTTCGCCCGGCCGACGGTTACGCGCTTACCTCGGCCGGCGGCGGCGTGCGGGTATTTCTCGGCCCCGATCTGCAGGCCGACATCGGCGTGGCGGTGCCGCTGGGCTACCGTTCATGGGACAATCCGGCGCGCAATCCGCGGCTGTTGTTCTCGCTCTCCAACGCATTGAAGCTTTGCCCCGCGAGGGGAACGACGCGCTGCCTGTAGCCTCAGACAGCACAAGGCCGCGGAACACGATGTCCCGCGGCCTTGTCCGTACATGAGACGCCTTACCAGCGATCGCCGCCGACACCGACACCGACACTCACGCCGGGCGCACGGATGCCGACACTCGGGCCGTCATTGTAATCGCGATACGTCCGCCGCTCGTAATACCGCGCGCGCGGTTCGTAGGAGTTGTAGGAGTTGCGATAGCCTTCCTGAATGATCACGCGCTTGCCGCCGCGGGTGCGATAGCACTGACCGCTGTCGTCACAGACCATGCGAACCTGCTGCACCAGATCCGGATTGGCGTATTCGCTCGTGGTGTAGATGTCGGATGCCCTGGCGCTGCCGACCGCAGACAGTGCGCCGATGCCGGCGAGCAGCGCAATTGTCGATGTCCTCATTCTGATGTCCTCCTCGCGAAACTGCCCTCGTGGGACAAGCCCCCGCGAATGCATTCGTTCCGGCGGAACCGGGACCTTGCGCCGGGTTCCCTGGTTCTTTCGTCTAAAGCCCCGTTGCGATTGAATTGGAACGGGGCTTTAGCTTTTTGTCTTGACGCGTTTTCTTCACGCGAACCGGCACCCACTTCGCTTGAAAACGCTTTGGATCGGTTCGCAGCTTCTAGATCGGCTCGTAGCTTTCGAAGGCGCAGGAATCTTCCTCTTCCACCCGGCGGCGGTCGAAGATCAGACCTTCATTGATGGTGATGCGATAGGTCTGCGTGCCCAGCGGTTTGCCGGTCACGGAATTGAGTTCGGCCCTGACGCAAGCCGTCCACCCCGGTCCGCTGAGCTCGCGGGAGGGGGCGGAGACGCGAACGCGGCTGGGATGAGACGCCGCGGTGAAAACCGAATCCATTTTCTCGCGCAGCATCCGCTTGATATCCGGCGGCGGTTCCGGCGGCGCCGGGTCGGGCGCCCTGGCGCGCATGAACTCGGGCACCGGCGAGCGAACGTCGGCAAAGCCGCAGCCTGCCAGCGTCAGGGCTCCCCCAACCAGCCACGCCATATGAACGACGACCCGCCGCATCCGCCGCTTTTATCCCCCCGCGCTGATCTAAGATTACCCTTAGCCACGGTCAATCGGACCGCCGGATGCGCCCAGGCCGATCAACAATTGCTGAAAGGGCGGCGGAACCGGATACTCCCTTGGACAAACGCGTGGCGCTTGCCCGCGGATCATGCTGAAACAGCAGCCGGATCGGAATGATTGTCCGAAGAAAAGTCATCCGGTTCCGAGGGTTGGCAGGGAGACGGACGTGACGAAATTCCTGGCTATGGCGGCGGCGATGCTGGCGTTGATCGTGACGCCGGCGCATGCCCAGAAGCGGCCACATCAAGGTGAATCGGAAAAGAAGCAGGAGCAGAAGCCGCAGGTCGATGAGAAGGCCTACAAGGCGGCCCTGGAGAAAATTCCCGAGCCTAAGGAAAAGTACGATCCCTGGGGCGCCGCGCGGCCGCCGGAACCTGCAAAAAAGAAGTGACGGCCGTCACAGACGCGTCGCCATGCACGCCTTATTGAACCGGGCCGGCTGTGTGCATTGATGCGCGCTTGAACCTTTCCGATCAGGCGTATGACCAATGGGCAGCCTGCATTGTCGGGAGGACGTTCCATGCTTGGTCGCTCGCTTCTCAAGATTATCATTCCTGCCACGATACTTTTCAGCGCTTCTACAGCGCTTGCTGAAAACCGCCTCGCGCTGGTGATCGGCCAATCCGCCTACAAGACGGTTCCGGTGCTGCCCAATCCCGCCAACGACGCCAGGGCGATGGCGCAGCTGCTGACCGACTCCGGTTTTGAGGTCTTGTCCGCCAGCGACCTGTCGCAGAACCAGTTGCGCGAGAAGGTCAGCGAATTCGCCGGCAAGATCGCGGCCAAGGGCGCCGATACCGTCGCCATGATTTTCTACGCCGGCCACGGCCTGCAGATCGACGGCGAGAATTTTCTCGTGCCCGTCGATATCGACGTCAAGCGCGAATCCGACATTCCGATGCAGGCGGTGCGCGTCAACGACATCCTGAACACGCTCACCTCGGTGCCGAGCAAGATGCGCTTGTTTCTGCTCGATGCCTGCCGCAACAATCCGTTCCCCGAATTGAACAAGTCGGTCGGACGGGGGCTTGCCATCGTCGATGCAAAAATCGGCGCGCCCAACACCTTCATGTCGTTCTCGACCTCGCCGGGCGCGGAAGCCGAAGACGGCTCCGGCGCCAACAGCCCCTACACCACGGCGTTGGTGGAGGCCGCGAAAGTGTCCAACATTCCGGTCGAGGAAACCTTCAAGCGCGTGCGGCTCGCGGTCAACAGGGCGACCGAAGGGCGGCAGACGCCGTGGGACAGCTCTTCGCTGACGGAGGATTTCCGGTTTTCCGGCACGCCGGTGGCCGGCCCGAAACTCGCCTCCGCCAAGAAAACGGTCGCGGAATGGAAGCGCGACCTGAAGGGCAAGCCGGTCGAGGCCGCCCACGAACTGATGGTGGTCGACGGCACCGACGAGGCCTATGAGGCCTTTGCCACGCTCTACGCATCGACCCCGCGCGGCCTGCAGGCGCGCGACTGGCTCGACCGCCACCGCCGCATGACGGCATGGAAGAATGCGATCATCATCAATACCGCGGCCGGCTATCGCGCCTTCATCGCGCAATATCCCGACAGCGATCTCGTTCCCACCGCGCGCAAGCTGGAAGAACGGCTGCGCTACCATGCCGAACCTGGTCGCCGCCAACGCCGCGCTGCCGGTGCAAAACGCTTCGCTCGCGCCGACCTGTTCCTGCAACCAGCCGGCGGCGCCGCAACCGCAATTGAAGAAGATCAACGCGCCGGTCAAGAAGGTCGATCCCGATCCGCCCAAGCGTAGCGACCGCAAGCCGCCCAAGCGCGTCTACGAGACCTGAGGAAGAAGTCGTGGTCGTCCGCCGCCCGCCGCCGCGCGTCTATTACGAGCCGGCGCCCGGGCCGTCGATCGGCATCGGCATCGGTATCGGCGGCGGAGGTTATCGGTGGCGGCGCTATGGCGGCGGAGGCGGTACGTTGGCGGCGGCAGCATGGCGGCGGGCAGTGGCCACCGCGGCGCGGCTATTAACCGAACGCTATTCCGATCCGCCGCTCGTTGCTCCATACCGGGCGGCAGCGGCGGATGAACCGGTCGCTCTCGATCAACTGAACGCGGCGCGCTCTGCCGCGCGTTTCATCGCCGCATCGCCCGACAAAGTTGCGACGTACAGGATACCGCTGCCATGAATGAAATCGTGCCCCTTAGCACCCTGTATCGCTGCCGCGCCTTCTCATTCGTCGCAAATCCGCTGCCGTCTCGTTCACGACGGCGATGCGCGTGAAAACATGCTGGCGCGGATTTAGGAAATCTGCTTCTTGCTGAACACCCTTTTGTCTGGCAATGGAGAGACGAAAATGAAGACGACCGGTTCGATCCTGTTTGCCGCCATGCTGCTGCTGTCGTCGGCGCCCGCCAACGCCGTCGTGCTCGATCTCTCCACCATGAGCTGCAAGCAGTTCGTCGAAGGCGGCGACGACACCATCAAGATGGTGCTGACCTGGATGGACGGCTGGTACAAGGGCGATTCCGACGAGGCGATCATCGACACCGACGTGTTCATCGAGAACGCCAAGAAGTTCGGCGCCTATTGCGGCAAGAACCCGACGATCAGCATCGTCAACGCCGCCGAAGCGGTGCTGGGCAAGTAAGGTCTTTTGTTTGACGCTAGCCCAAGTATCGCGAACGCGCTGGAGACCATCGCCACCGGCTTGTTGTCGGTGGCGGTTGAGAGCGTGACGCGGCCAAACACTCATGGTGCGGCCGAGCCGCACCACGCGCGCGTCCGCCAGCACGTCGGAGGCGGTGGCGGCGCGCATGAAATGCGTGGTCTGGTCGACCGTCGTCATCATCCGGCAGCCGCGATTGGCGGCGAGAGTTGGCGATCACCATGGCGGTGTCGGCGAACGCCATCAGTGCCTGGCCGCAGATGATGCCGCCATTGCGGCAAAGCCGCTCGGAAAACGGCATCCGCAGCACCGCGCCGGGCTGCCAGTCCGAGGCGCCAGGCGGCGGATCAAAGTCAAAGCCTTCGATCGAGAGATTGAGATCCATCACCCAGGGCGCAAATACCTCGGCCAGCACGCGCCTGCGCCTCGCCGATGCCGAATTCGGCGGATTTTCTTGTTGCTGACATGATTCCTCGCCTGATTTTGATCAGGTATTTTAGGGATCATTACAGCGAAGGGAACAGCCGTGCCGCGGCTTGAAAGTGCCCGGCGTAAGGCCGTATCATTCCCCTCGAAGGGTGGGCCGTTCATGTTCAGGCGTTTGGCAGTACTTTCCGGGGTAATCGCCCTGGGTCTCTTGCTCAATGGCTGCAGCAAGTGCGGACCCTTCTGGGACGATTGGGTGCGATCGCCGCAATCGTGCAAGTCGGACCGCTATTGAGTCTGCCCTTGGCGCCCGGCGGTGCTATAGGTTTTCGGGAAATGCAGGGAGCATCCCCATGAGAGTTTTGAGCGCAAGCGTGGCTGCCGTGGCGATCGCGCTGCTGGCCGGACCCGCGCACGCGCAGATGTCGACGCCCAATATCAACCTGATCCCGGAACTGCAGTCCAAGACGCCGGAAGAGAAGGAGCAGGAGGCGATCAAGGAAAAGGCCTACAGGGAGTCCTTGAAGAAGATTCCCGATTCCAAGGCGTCCAACGATCCGTGGGGTGCGGTGCGCAGCGCCGATACGCCGAAGGCAGCGACGCCCGCGAAGCCCAAGGCCAAGACCGGCAGTTCTGCGAACTGACGGTTTGCCGCCGGGTGGTCGGAGACTCCCGCGTCGGTTCCGCCGGCATTATATTGAGCCGGTCGTTATCGGGTTTCGGAGTTTTCGACATGGCGTTCCGCCCGCGGGATCTCGCCAGCCGGATGGCCGGGCGGCGAAAGCCTGACCAAAAACCTGGCCAAAAATCTCGTGACGGATATTTGCGCGAGACCTTTACGCTGCCGCGCGAGGCGGCGCGGACCAAGGCGCGCGATTTCCTCGATCGTTACCCGAAGGCCGCCTATATGAGTTCGGTCGAAAGCTGGCGCGAACTGCCTGACGGCGCGATCGAATTCACCATGCGGCGGCTCACCAGCGCGGACTAGGATGGGCTGCGGGGCAGGGCCTGGCCATCAGCCTTAGTGTGTCAGGCTGAATTCCGCGAGGCGATTGAGCGCGCCCAGTTGCTGCGCCGGCGCCGCGGTCCCGTCGAGGTCGGCGACCGACCGGAGCAGGTTCTTGTAGGCACGCTCTGCGACCGCCGAGGGCAGCGGAGCCTCGTCAAACTCCTCGACATAACGCCCGACGATGCCATCGAGCAGCCGGCACATCGCGCGCTGCCCGGGATGGCGAGCGGCGAATTCGGCGAGTTTGAGCTGAAAGGTTTTGAAGGTCCGCAGACCGGCGTGCTGGCCGGCGAGCCAAGCGTGAAGTTCGTTCATGGAGTGCTCCTTCGAAAAGCGAGAAGAAGCGACCGACTTGTACAGCAGCATAGACAAGGGGAGGAGTGCGCGGTTTTGCAGGGGCGGGCTGCGGGCGGAGACGGCCTCACCATCGGGCCGAAAGAAACGCGATGGCGAGCACCACCAGCCACCCGACAATGACCAGCGATGTCACCGCTCCGGCGGCAATCTTGGCCATTTCCCTGTACGTGTGTGGCCTGTCCACCAACGCTCTCCATGCAAACTGGGACCGGGCCGGGGCCGCCGGCCCGATCGGCCTATTTCGTCGGCGGGCTACCCGCGTTGAGAAGATTGGATACGGCGGTGACGAGCTGCGCCGGCGCGAACGGCTTTGTCAGCAGGATGCTGTTGGGAACGCCCCGGGAAGCCCAATCGTCTGCGCTGGCGCCGGTCATGTAGACGATGGGGAAGTCGGGATCCTTTTCCCTGATCTGCCTGGCGACTTCCCAGCCATTCAGCGTGCCCTTCAGGCTGACATCGGTGACGAGCGCCCGGTAGTTCTTGGTCGCGCCCTTGAACAGGGTCAGCGCCTCCTCGCCCGAGGAGAGGATGTCGGTCGCAAAACCGCCATCGGCCAGCGAGTCCTCCACAAAGCCCTGGACGGGATACTCGTCTTCGATGACGAGAATAAGCGGCAACTCGGACAAGCTTTCCCCCGCGCGAGACCAATGCTTCCTTACGTGTGGAGGCTGCTTTGGTTCCGGTGAAATGTTCAAAAGTGAACTCAAGCCGTTGCTAAATCGGGCCGTCCGTCGGCCGCCAAACGGAGCGGTTCCGACTACGGCAGCGACAGCTTTTGCCCCGGCAGGCGCAATACGGTCCAGCACTGCCGGTCGCATTGTGGCTGCACCACCAAGCCGTTGTTGTCCTGAAACGTTCCCAGCGCGGCCACCGTGTCGTCGTTGAAGTCGCCATCCGCCCCGCCAGGACCAACGAAATAGCCTCTCTTGATGAGGGCTTGCTGCATCTGTTTCACCCAAGGGCCGCTGTCGCTGGATACGATGGGACGGAGCAGCACCGGCTCAGTGGCCTTTTGCAGGCCGAAAGCCAACTGGTCGAAACGGAGCGGCACCAGCAAAACCCAAAGGCAAATGGCGACGCATGCGCCCAGCGCCAGAGGATAGGTCACAAACTGCAGCAGCGGGTTTTCGGTCGCCATGGGGCTCCACTAGCTCAAAGGCACCCGGCCGGCAAAGGAAGTTAGTTCCCGTTGCCGCCGCCGGGCCGATAACATCAAGCCGGAGTTTGGGCCAATGAAAGAGGCTGCCAACCGAGGCGGCCTTAGCACTTCGATCGTGCGTCGTCCTGATATCGTTGCATCTCCTTCGGCACCGAACCGGCTTCCTTGAGGTTCTCGAGGCAGCGCCGGCGTTCTTGCCTCACCATTTCGTCGTTGGACAATGGTGGAGCGGGAGCTCTGTAGGAAAACGAAGATACGACCCATGCGGTCAGAAGCAGACCGGCAACCAATAGGGCCAGGCAGCCGATCTTCTCGCTCGTCGATATGCGCACGCCGCCACCCAGGGCCGAATTAGGACATCAGTAACTTTAAACCAGGACCCGGGGACCGGAATACGGACATTACCGCCTTCGCAAAAAGAACATATTGCGAACAGAGAACAAATGTGGTACGAGGTTCCCACAGCAAATATTCTCGATTCTGGCCCTTTGTCCCGCTCGCGAATCCCCGCCATAAGGAGCACCACCTATGTCCGCTACTGCCCTGCGTATCGTCGAAGGATCCTCCATGGATAAGTCCAAGGCCCTGTCCGCCGCGCTCTCCCAGATCGAGCGCCAGTTCGGCAAGGGTTCCGTGATGAAGCTGGGCAAGAACGACCGCTCGATGGACATCGAGACCATCTCCTCGGGCTCGCTTGGACTGGACATCGCGCTCGGCGTCGGCGGCCTGCCGCGGGGCCGGGTGGTCGAAATCTACGGGCCGGAATCCTCCGGGAAGACCACGCTGGCGCTGCATACGGTGGCGGAAGGCCAGAAGAAGGGCGGCATCTGCGCCTTCATCGACGCCGAACACGCGCTCGATCCGGTCTATGCGCGCAAGCTCGGCGTCAACATCGACGAACTCCTGATCTCGCAGCCCGACACCGGCGAGCAGGCGCTGGAAATCTGCGACACGCTGGTGCGCTCCGGCGCGGTCGACGTGCTGGTGGTGGACTCGGTGGCGGCGCTGGTGCCGAAGGCCGAGCTCGAGGGCGAGATGGGCGATTCGCTGCCCGGCCTGCAGGCCCGGCTGATGAGCCAGGCGCTGCGCAAGCTCACCGCGTCGATCAACAAGTCCAACACCATGGTGATCTTCATCAACCAGATCCGCATGAAGATCGGCGTGATGTACGGCTCGCCGGAAACCACCACCGGCGGCAACGCGCTGAAATTTTACGCCTCCGTCCGCCTCGACATCCGCCGCATCGGCGCCATCAAGGAGCGCGACGAGGTGGTCGGCAACACCACCCGCGTGAAAGTGGTGAAGAACAAGCTGGCGCCGCCGTTCAAGCAGGTCGAATTCGACATCATGTATGGCGAGGGCGTCTCCAAGATGGGCGAAATCCTCGACCTCGGCGTCAAGGCCGGCATCGTCGAAAAGTCCGGCGCCTGGTTCTCCTATGACAGCCAGCGCCTCGGCCAGGGCCGCGAGAACTCGAAGGCGTTTTTGAAGGCCAATCCCGACATGACCGCGAAGATCGAAATGGCGATCCGGCAGAATTCCGGCCTGATCGCCGAGCAGATCCTCGCCGGCACCCCCGAGCGCGACGCCGACGGCGAAGAGCCGGAGGCTGCGGAGGAGTGATCGTCTGAAACTTTCCAAGGAGCGGGCGCTGAGGACGTTGAGTTGCCGACGTCTTTGGCGCCCGTTTTGTTTTTGTTTGTGTATGGGGTGAACGATGAAGCCCTTGGTTTTGGCCGGCTCGCCGCCGTCAGGACTTTATGCAAGGTGGTTTCGCCGACATGGCGCTGGATCTCGTGTTTTTCCGTTTTATCTGGGGACCGCAGCCATCGCAGGATGAACTCGCTACATCTTCTTGGCCCCCGCACCTCCAGCCATGACCGCATCGGCCCAACACTGGTCAGACTGGGGCGGTTGTCTGGAAAGCAGAGCGAAAACCGAAACTACCGGCGACCTGAGCCTGGCCGAGTTCTGCCAGCACTACGAGACCGTCGAGCTGTGGTTCGATGCTCGTCCCGGACACAACTGAAACTGATCTGGCTGCTCGATTATTTCAACTCCTATCCGGAGACGGTTGCCAGGCTCAAACTGCGTCTTCTCGATCAGGAGATGATCGGACTTACTCCAGGCGCACTTTGCAGACTGGAGGCCGCCGATCGTCGCAGTCACGCGAAAAGGAATTCGCGACGGCGAGCGCGGCCTGGCACGCATATCGGTCGCCGACGCCGGAAGCCTGCTTTGATTTGCTTCAGCCAGGACCTGAGCGCGCTGCCGCTGCTCAAGCCGGTTCTGCTCGATCTGCTCGCAGAGCTGCCGTCGGTTTCGATCCGGTCTCGGCGCCATCGGAAATGCGGATGCTGGAGATGATCGGGAGCGGATATGCGCGCAGTGAATCCGATCTGTTCCATCTCCGAGAGGTTCGCCGGACGCGCGTCTTCAGCGAGTGGGAGCTGGGTTACTTGCTTGACGGGCTCGCGTTCGGACCGGTACCCGCGATTGCGGGGCCTCGACGAGGAACTGCGCACGATGCAGGAAGAATAATTTGCGGGATCGGCATAGGGCTATACTCAGCGAAGCCGCCTTTCGCTGACCGATTTCGGCAAGGCCGTCCTCGCCCACAAGGAAGACTTTTCCCGCCACAACCCGATCGACCGCTGGTGGGGCGGCACGCACCTGACCAACGACAATCTCTGGCGCTGGAATCCGGCGCTGGTGAAGCCGTAAGCGGCAAGTGGGAGCAGGAGTGTCATGTCGCGTCTGATCCTGACATTTGATGACAGCGCCGCGGGCGCGCTCAAGGGGGCGAGGCTGGCTGATCGTGTGCTTGCCTTTGGCCTGTGCTTTGTCTGGGGACCGTTGCAGACGGCAAGCGAACTTCAGAACGCGGCGCAAGTAGACGGTCTTGCGCTGAGCAAGTTTTGCGAGCGGTTCGACGCGATTGAACTATGGGCCGATCCGGAGCCAAACGAACAGTTGCAGCTAGTATGGCTACTCGATTTTCTGCGGCCGCATGCGGATGTCATTGCCAGATCGGCCCTTGTTCAGACGAATGTCAGGATCGGCGGTCGCTTGCCGGCGGAATGGGTGAAACAGCGACCGCGCGCCGCACCAATTCACAATGATCATCTCGAAATCGCGCGCGCTGCGTGGTCCGCCTGGCGCGCGCCGACGCCGGCGGCGTGGTTCGATCTGCTGGCGCAGGATTTGAGTGCTTTGCCGCAGTTGCGCCACACCGTTCTCGCGCTGCTTGAAGAGCTTCCGATGCGGGCTACCGGACTCGGCGCAACGGAAATGCGAATGCTGGAGCTCGTGGCCGCAGGCCACCCGCATCCTTACGACTTGTTTCCCGGAGACGAGAAGCCGAACGAGCGCCGGACTTACGGCTATTGGGAGGTGGGAGAATTGCTCGATGGCCTGGCCCACTGTCCCAGCCCTGCCGTGTCTGGCCTCGCCGAAGGTCCGTTCGACCTGGCGCTGCACGACTCAAAAGATCGTCACGATCGCTACAAGGAAAGCCGGCTCTCGCTGACTGAACTAGGCAAGGCAATCCTCGCGCGCTCGGACGATTTCAGCCGGCACAACCCCATCCATCGCTGGTGGGGCGGCACCGAACTGACCAACGATCGCCTGTGGCGTTGGGATCAAACCGAGCGGAGATTGGTTGCGCCCTGACGTTACTCCGCCGCCTCCGCGTAATCCGAAACCGGCGGGCACGAGCACACCAGGTTGCGGTCGCCATAGACGTTGTCGACGCGGCCCACCGGGCTCCAGTACTTGTCGGTGCGCGAAACGCCGGCCGGAAAACAGCCCTCGGCGCGGCTGTAGGCGCGGGCCCACGCATCGTCGGCGATGTCGTGCACGGTGTGCGGGGCATGGCGCAGTGGCGAGGCCTCTACCTTCCAGCGGCCGGCCTCGATCTCCGATATCTCGTTACGGATCGCGATCATGGCATCGCAGAAGCGATCCAGCTCCGCCTTCGATTCCGACTCCGTCGGCTCGATCATCAGCGTGCCCGGCACCGGAAAGCTCATGGTCGGCGCATGAAAACCGTAATCGATCAGGCGCTTTGCGATGTCGTCGACGGTGACGCCGCTCGAATTCTTCAGCGGCCGGGGGTCGACGATGCATTCATGCGCGACGCGGCCTTTTGCATTCCGATACAGCACCGGGAAATGCGGCTGCAGTCGCGCGGCGATGTAGTTCGCATTGAGGATCGCGATCTCGGTCGCCCGCGTCAGCCCTTCGCCGCCCATCATCAGGATGTAGATGTAGGAAATGGTCAGGATCGACGCCGAGCCGAACGGCGCCGCCGACACCGGCCCGACCGCGTGCGGCGTGGTGGCGTCGGTCGCCGGATGGCTGGTGGCGGGATGATTGGGCAAGAACGGCGCGAGGTGTTTCTTCACGCCGATCGGTCCCATGCCGGGGCCGCCGCCGCCGTGCGGGAATGCAAAAGGTCTTGTGCAGATTGAGATGGCTGACATCGGCGCCGTAATCGCCGGGCCGCGACAGACCGACCTGCGCATTCAGGTTGGCGCCGTCGAGATAGACCTGGCCGCCATGCTGATGGACGATGTCGCAGATCTCGCGGATGTGCTCCTCGAACACGCCATGGGTCGAGGGATAGGTGATCATCACGGCCGCGAGATTTTTCGAATGCTTTTCCGCTTTGGCGCGGAGATCATTCGACGTCGACGTCGCCTCGATATCGCAGGCGACCACCACGACGTCCATGCCGACCATCGCGGCGGAGGCCGGATTGGTGCCGTGCGCGGAGGAGGGGATCAGGCACACCTTGCGATGCGGCTCGCCGTGCGCGAGGTGATAGCCGCGGATCGCCAGCAGCCCGGCATATTCGCCCTGCGCGCCCGAATTCGGCTGCAGCGAGACCGCGTCATAGCCGGTGATGTCGCACAGCCATTTTTCAAGCCGTGCAAACAGCGCGTGATAACCCCTCGCCTGCTCGCCCGGCGCGAACGGATGCAGCGAGCCGAATGCCGGCCAGGTCAGCGGGATCATTTCCGTGGTCGCATTCAGCTTCATGGTGCAGGATCCGAGCGGGATCATCGCGCGGTCGAGCGCGAGATCGCGGTCGCTGAGTTTTCGCATGTAGCGCAGCAGCTCGGTTTCCGAGCGATGGGCATGAAACACCGGATGGGTGAGGAATGCGCTCGCGCGCTTCAACTCGGCCGGCAACGTCTCGCGAACGCCGGCTTCGATCTCGGCGTAAGCAAGCTTGCCGCCAAAGGCGCGCCACACCGCCTCGACGATCTCGGGCGTCGTGGTTTCGTCGACGGCAATGCCGAGCGTGCCGTGGCCGATCCGCAGATTGATCCTTTCGGCCAGCGCGCCGAGCAACGATCTCGCTCTGCCTGGCGCCGGTCTCCACCGTCACCGTGTCGAAGAACGCATCGCTCTTCAACTGCGTATCCAAGCTTGCGCAAGCCCTGCCGCCAGCACCGCGGCACGGCGATGCACCGTGCGGGCGATGTGGGTCAGCCCCTCCGGGCCGTGATAGACCGCATACATCGAGGCGATCACGGCGAGCAGCACCTGCGCGGTGCAGATGTTGGAGGTCGCCTTCTCGCGGCGGATATGCTGCTCGCGGGTCTGCAGCGCCAGCCGATAGGCCGGCTGCCCCCGCGAATCCACCGACAGCCCGACGATGCGCCCGGGCAGCGAACGTTTCAGCGCATCGCGCACCGCCATATAGGCCGCATGCGGACCGCCATAGCCCATCGGCACGCCAAAGCGCTGCGCCGAACCGACCGCGATATCGGCGCCGAGCTCGCCGGGCGAGGCCAGCAGCGTCAGCGCCAGCAGATCGGCGGCGACCACCGCCAGCGCGCCCTTGGCCCGCAGCGTCGCAATCGCGGGACGCAGATCGCGCACCGCGCCTGACGTGCCCGGATACTGCAGCAGCGCGCCGAACACATCGGCCTTGTCGAGATCGGTGAGGGGATCGCCGATGACGAGATTCCAGCCCAACGGCTCGGCGCGGGTGCGCAGCACCGCGAGCGTCTGCGGATGCACCTCCGAATCGACAAAGAACGATTTTGTCTTGACCTGCGAGGCCCGCTCGGCGAGCGCCATCGCTTCGGCCGCGGCGGTGGCTTCATCGAGCAGCGAGGCGTTGGCGACGTCGAGCCCGGTGAGGTCGCAGATCATGGTCTGGAAATTGAACAGCGCTTCCAGCCGGCCCTGGCTGATCTCCGGCTGGTACGGCGTGTAGGCCGTGTACCACGCCGGGTTCTCCAGGATGTTGCGCTGGATCACCGCCGGCAGAATGGTGCCGGAATAGCCCTGGCCGATCAGCGAGGTGAACACCTGGTTCTGCGCGGCGAGCTCGCCCATATGCGCGAGCGCTTCGGTTTCGCTCAAGCGCGCGGCCGAGATCGAGCGGCGCCTGTTGCCGGATCGAGGACGGCAGCGTCTCGCCCATCAGCTCGCCAAGGCTCTTGGCACCGACCGTCTCCAGCATCGCGTCGATATCGCGGGGCGAGGGGCCGATGTGGCGGCGCACGAAAGTGGTGGCGGCATCGTTCTTGGGTTTGAGCGGCGCGTTCATGGGCATTCACCTCAGGCCGTGTGTTTTGCGTAGGCGGCTTCATCCATCAGGCCGCCGAGTTCGCCCTTGTCCGCAATCTTCAATTTGAAGAACCACGCCTTGCCGCCGGCATCGGAATTCACCAGCGCCGGTTCGGCGGCGAGCGCGTCGTTCACCTCCACCACTTCGCCCGAGATCGGCGCGTAGACGTCGGAGGCAGCCTTAACGGACTCGACGACCGCTGCGGCTTCCGCCTTCTTCAGGGAACGGCCGACTTTTGGCAGCTCGACGAACACGACGTCGCCAAGCTGCGACTGCGCGTAATCGGTGACGCCGATGGTGGCGACATCGCCCTCGATGCGGAGCCATTCGTGATCGGTGGTGTAGAGCGTCGTCATGAAAAATCCTCTAGCGTTTATAGGTGTTGGGTACGAAAGGCGTGGCGGCGACCTGCAGCGGCAGCCGCTGCCCGCGCACTTCGGCGAACAGTGTGGTGCCGGCGGCGGCGAGCGAGGAGGGGACATAGCCCATCGCGACCGGCGCATTGAGGCTCGGGCCGAAACCGCCCGACGTCACCTTGCCGATTTGTTCGGATGAAGCGCCGTCCGCAAACAGCGGTGCGCCCTCGCGCACCGGCGCGCGGCCTTCGGCCTTCAGGCCGACGCGGCGGCGGGATGCGCCTTTTTCGAGCTGCGCGAGAATCTTTTCCGCACCGGGAAAACCGCCGGCCCGTGCGCCGCCATTGCGGCGGCTCTTCTGGACCGACCACTCAAGGGCTGCTTCCACCGGCGTCGTCGTGGTGTCGATGTCATGGCCATAGAGACACAGCCCGGCCTCCAGCCGCAGGCTGTCGCGCGCGCCGAGCCCGATCGGCATCACGTCGGGATTGTCGAGCAGGGCTGACGCCAGCGCCTCGGCATTGCTCGGCCGGCACCGAAATCTCAAAACCGTCCTCGCCGGTGTAGCCCGAGCGCGACACAAAACAATCGAACGCGCCGACGCGGCGCGGCCCGCTATCCATGAACTTCATCGCGGAAACATCTGCGCCAATTCTAGCCAGCGCCTGCTCGGCCTTCGGCCCCTGCAGCGCGATCAGCGCACGGTCAGGTAACGGCTCGATGATGCAGTCGCCGGAAAGTTTTTCACGTAAGATGCGCTTCGTCTTCGGCCTTGCAGGCGGCATTCACCACCAGGAACAGATGGTCGCCGAAATTCGCCACCATGAGATCGTCGAGGATGCCGCCGTCCTCGTTGGTGAACTGGGCGTAGCGCTGCCGGCCCGGCCCAACCGCGACGATATCCTGCGGCACCAGCCGCTCCAGCGCCGCTGCGGCATCCTCCACCCGGCCGGATTTCGCGCGCAACGCGATCTGGCCCATATGGGAGACGTCGAACAGCCCGGCATTTTGGCGGGTATGCAGATGCTCCTTCAAAACCCCGGCGGCATATTGCACGGGCATGTCGTAGCCCGCGAACGGCACCATCTTGCCGCCGCGCGCCAGATGCAACGCATGCAGAGGCGTGGTTTTGAGGCTGTTTTCGGATTCGCGCGCAAGCATCACAGGGCCCTCGCGGGTGCCCGGGGACCAGCCCCCGAATACCCAGAGAAAGCCCCATCTGTCGCTGTGCCTGAGAGTATTATCCCGTCGGCGGACGCCTCCGGCCAAAGCCTCGGCGCCTCTTTCCAGATGTCAGAAATCACGCGGTTCGTTTGCCTGAGAGTTTCCGGGGCGGTTGCTCCTTCGGCGCCGGCGCTTAAGCCGATCTCTCCCGACGTGACTGTCTTTCGACAGATAGGAGGGAAACACGGCGCCGCCAAGTCTGTCAACGCGGCGGGTGGACCTTTCAACGGGGTTTGTGTGCTGCGGCAAGCCTATGATCCACCTGCACAGTTTCTGGACAGCGCGATTGCCCTTGTCTAAAAGCGTTTCGCCGGAAGATTTGGCGTTTTGGGCCAAATCCGGCCAGTTCCCGATTGGATGAACATGAGCGGCGTCAACGAGATCAGGTCAGCTTTTTTGAATTATTTCGCGGCCAACGGCCACGAGATCGTGGCGTCGTCGCCTCTGGTGCCGCGCAACGACCCGACCTTGATGTTCACCAATGCCGGCATGGTGCAGTTCAAGAACGTCTTCACCGGCGTCGAGAAGCGGCCCTATCAGCGCGCCACCACCTCGCAGAAATGCGTCCGCGCCGGCGGCAAGCATAACGACCTCGACAATGTCGGCTACACCGCGCGGCATCACACCTTTTTCGAGATGCTCGGCAATTTCTCGTTCGGCGATTACTTCAAGGATCGCGCGATCGAGCTCGCCTGGAATCTGGTCACCAAAGAGTTCGGCCTGCCGAAGGATAAGCTGCACGGCGACCGTCTATATCGACGATGACGAGGCGTTCGGGCTCTGGAAGAAGATCGCGGGCTTGCCGGAATCGCGCATCATCCGCATCGCCGGCTCGGACAATTTCTGGCAGATGGGCGACACCGGCCCGTGCGGGCCGTGCTCGGAAATCTTCTATGACCACGGCGACAAGATCTGGGGCGGACCGCCGGGCTCGCCGGAGCAGGATGGCGACCGCTTTATCGAGATCTGGAATCTCGTGTTCATGCAGTTCGAACAGCTCGAAGGCGGCGCGCGCAATCCGCTGCCAAAACCGTCGATCGATACCGGCGCGGGGCTGGAGCGGGTCGCTGCCGTCCTGCAAGGCAAGCACGACAATTACGAGATCGACCTGTTCGTCGCCCTGATCCGCGCGATCTCGGAACTGACCGGCGCCGATCCGCAGGGGCCGCAAAAGGCGTCGCTGCGGGTGATCGCCGATCATTTGCGCGCGTCGTCGTTCCTCATTTCCGATGGCGTGCTGCCCTCGAACGAAGGCCGCGGCTATGTGCTGCGCCGGATCATGCGCCGCGCGATGCGCCACGCGCAGCTATTGGGCGCGCGCGAGCCCCTGATGCATCGCCTGGTCTGGGCGCTGGTGCGTGAGATGGGCCAGGCCTATCCGGAGCTGGTGCGCGCCGAAAAGCTGATCGAGGAAACGCTGCGGCTGGAAGAGACCCGTTTCCGCAAGACGCTGGAGCGCGGGCTTTCGATTCTCGACGAAAAGAGCGCCGGCTTGAAGAAGGGCGACATGTTCGACGGCGACACCGCGTTCACGCTGTACGACACCTACGGCTTCCCGCTCGACCTCACCCAGGACGCGCTGAAGTCGCGCGGCATCAGCGTCGATCAGGCGTCTTTCACCGATGCGATGGAAAAGCAGAAGGCCAAGGCGCGCGCGTCGTGGTCGGGCTCCGGCGATACCGCGAGCGAGAACGTCTGGTTCCCGCTGCGCGAAAAGTTGGGAGCCACCGAATTCCTCGGTTACGAGACCGAGAGTGCCGAAGGCGTGGTCTCGGCGCTGGTGAAGGACGGCGTTGAGTCCGGCAGCCTGAAGACCGGCGAGACCGGCGCGATCGTTCTGAACCAGACGCCGTTTTATGCGGAGTCCGGCGGCCAGGTCGGCGACACCGGAATGATGGTGGGCGATGGCGTGAAATTCCGCGTCACCGACACCCAGAAGAAAGCCGGCGATCTCTTCGTGCATCTGGGCACGGTGGAGCAGGGCACCTTGAAGGCCGGCACCGCGCTGCAGCTCGAGGTCGATCACGGCCGGCGCGCCTCGATTCGCGCCCATCACTCGGCGACGCATCTGCTGCATGAAGCGCTGCGTCAGGTACTCGGCGATCACATTGCGCAGCGCGGCTCGCTGGTAGCGCCCGACCGGCTGCGCTTCGACTTCGTGCATCCAAAACCGATCACGGCGGAAGAGCTCGCCCGCGTCGAGGATATCGCCAATGATGTGGTGCTGGAGAATGACGAAGTCACCACCCGCCTGATGGCGGTGGATGATGCGCGCGAAGCCGGCGCCCGCGCCTTGTTCGGCGAAAAATACGGCGACGAGGTCCGCGTGGTCTCGATGGGCAGGGGCGCTCGTGAGCTCGGACAGAACGCACTCGGCTGGTCGGTCGAGTTGTGCGGCGGCACCCATGTGAAGCGCACCGGCGATATTGGCCTGATTTCGGTGACCGGCGAAAGCGCGGTCGCGTCGGGCGTGCGCCGCATCGAGGCGCTGACCGGGCGCCACGCCCGCAAGCATGCCAACGACACCATGGCGCTCGCGAAAACCGCGGCCGCCGAACTGCGCACGTCGATCGAGGACGTGCCGGCGCGCATCACCGCGCTGATGGAAGAGCGCAAGAGGCTCGAGCGCGACCTTTCCGATGCGCGCAAGAAACTCGCGATGGGCGGCGGTGCTTCATCGAACGGATCGGGAGCAGGCGCCGGCGTGCGCGAAGCAGGCGGCGTAAAACTTTTGGCGCGCGCGGTCGAGGGCGTCGAGACCAAGGACCTCAAGAGCCTCGTCGACGACGGCAAAAAACAAATCGGCTCCGGCGTGGTCGCCATCGTCGGCGTTACCGAGGACGGCAAGGCCGGTGTCGTGGTCGGCGTCACCGCCGATCTCGTCTCGCGCTTCAGCGCGGTCGAACTGGTCAAGATCGCTTCCGCCACGCTCGGCGGCAAGGGCGGCGGCGGGCGGCCAGACATGGCGCAGGCCGGCGGGCCCGATGGCGCCAAGGCCAACGCTGCGCTCGAGGCCATCGAGAAGGCCATGGCCGCCGCATGAGCAATTGCGTCGCGAGCCTAACCCTTGCGCAGGAACACGTAATCCGCGGCGTAAGGCGCGCTACTGAAGCTACCGGCCTTGTCACACGCGCCTGCAAGCTTCCCGCCCTGCGTGTTGATCCGCTGCACCGTGGTGACGCCGCTGAGGACGCCGCTGCCGCGCCGGGAAGTCACCTCAAGCTTCAGCCAGGGAATATCGTTTGCCGTTGCGCCCGGAGCGTTGCCGGCCGCTTTACCGACCACCGCGCTGCCATCGGCGTGCTCCCAGTTCGGGCCGGCATAATGCCGGCCGATGGTCTTGCCTTCGGCAAGCAGCGTGGCGATCGGCTCGCGAAACGCCCAGGCGAGCTTGCCGTCCGCGCCCGCCTTGCACTCATAGACCTGCGCGCCTTCGGCGTGCACGGTGAGGACGGCGGTCTCTCCCGGCGCGGCGATGGCGTCGGGCAATGGCGTTTGGGCGCGCGCGATCGCGAGCGAGCCTGACAACAGCAACAAGGCGAGCGTGGCGCTCTCAGCGAAACGCATGGTTCGTCTCCACGTTGAGCCCCACGCCCCTGTGGAAGAAGCTTACGCCATCGCCTTGGTCAGGTTCTCCGCCACCTTGTCGAGGAAGCCGGTGGTGGACAGCCAGCGCTGGTCGGCTCCGACCAAGAGCGCAAGGTCCTTGGTCATGAAGCCGGCCTCGACGGTATCGACGCAGACCTTTTCCAGCGTTTTTGCGAACTTCGCGAGGTCCTCGTTATTGTCGAGCTTGGCGCGGTGCGACAGGCCTTGGGTCCACGCAAAAATCGAGGCGATCGAGTTGGTCGAGGTTTCCTTGCCCTTCTGATGCTCGCGGTAATGCCGGGTCACCGTGCCATGCGCAGCCTCGGCTTCCACCACCTGGCCGTCGGGCGTCAGCAGCACCGAGGTCATCAGGCCGAGCGAGCCGTAACCCTGCGCCACCGTGTCGGACTGCACGTCGCCATCGTAGTTCTTGCAGGCCCAGACATAGCCGCCGGACCATTTCAGCGCGGAGGCCACCATGTCGTCGATCAAGCGGTGTTCATAGGTCAGGCGCTTGGCCTCAAAATCCTTCTTGAAATCCTTCTCGTAGACTTCTTCGAAGATATCCTTGAAGCGCCCATCATAGACTTTCATGATGGTGTTCTTGGTCGAGAGATAGACCGGATAGCCGCGGTTCAGGCCGTAGGTGAGGGATGCCCGCGCGAAATCCCGGATTGAATTGTCGAGGTTGTACATGCTCATGGCGACGCCGCTGCCGGGCGTCTTGAACACTTCGCGCTCGATCACGGCACCATCCTCGCCGACGAACTTCATCGACAGCGTGCCCTTGCCGGGAAACTTGATGTCGGTGGCGCGGTACTGGTCGCCATAGGCGTGACGGCCGATGATGATCGGCTTGGTCCAGCCGGGGACGAGGCGCGGCACGTTCTTGCAGATGATCGGCTCGCGGAAGATGACGCCGCCCAGGATGTTGCGGATGGTGCCGTTCGGCGACTTCCACATTTCCTTCAGGCCGAATTCCTTCACCCGCGCTTCGTCCGGGGTGATGGTGGCGCATTTCACGCCGACGCCGACCTTCTTGATGGCGTTGGCGGCGTCGATGGTGACCTGGTCATTGGTCTTGTCGCGGTATTCCATCCCGAGGTCGAAATACATCAGGTTGACGTCAAGGAACGGGTTGATCAGCTTGTCCTTGATGTACTGCCAGATGATCCGGGTCATCTCGTCGCCATCGAGTTCGACGACGGGGTTGGTCACCTTGATTTTTGCCATGACGGAGGGGGCCTTTTTGGAACAGCGCGTTTTAAGGCGGGGTGGAGCGGAATATACCCGCGCTATAGCACCGCCGACGCGCGGGCGAAAGCCAACGCGCTATGCACTTTCAGCCCATCTTTTGGCCTAGAACGCCGCCTGCGTGGCCGTGCCGGCCACCACGTACCAGGTCACGAATAGTCCGCAGATTAGGGCCCCCGGCAGGCTGGAGCCGGTGCGCCGCCAGGTGAAGGTGGCGATCACGGCCACGATCGCCAGCAGCGGCACGAACTGGATGGCGACGATGGTGGACAGTGGCACGAAGCCGGGATCGGGCAACGGGTTGAACAGCTTTCCCCCCAGCCACAGCAGGCCGTATTGCAGGCCCAGCAGCACGATGAAGCCGAGCGTCAGCGCAAGGATGTTGGTCAAATAAAGCGCGACGCGGCCCGTGCCCATGGTCGAGAAATTCCGGTGCAGCACATGCAGCGCGACCACAAAGAAGGCGGTGAACGGCACAAGATAGATCAGGAAGATCAGGAACTGTTTGGCGCTCATCAGCTTGAGCGCGACGATCCAGAACCGGAAGTCGATCTTGAACAAAATATCCGCCAGCCACAGCGCAGCGTAGCCGACCACGATGGTGGCGACCGCAATCAGGATCGAGGGTTTGATGATCCCGGCGCGGCTGGCCCGCTTCGGCGCAAACCGCATCAGCGCCAGCGTGATCAGGCCGTTGATGATGGCCCAGACCATGATCTGGTTGGTGATGCCCTGCGGCAGAAAGGCGGATGGTTTGACGAAGGTGCCGGCGAGCGCGAACGCCGGATAGTAAGTCAGCGCCGGGATGAAGGCGGACAGGATGAACGCCGCGGTCCAGCGCCGGCCCTCGGCCGCGACATGCTCCGGCATGGTGCCGTCGGCGATTTCGGGCAGCCGGAGATGCGAAAACACCCGCGCCTCGAGCAGACCGTCGAATACCCCGATCAGCAGCACGACAAAACCGATCAGTGCGATCAGCGTGCCGATCTCCTTGCGGTACCAGATCTGGTCGTTTGACGGCCGCGGCATGCCGCCCTCCAGGGTTTTTTCAAACCAGTCGAGGCTGTAGCCGATGGCCTGACGCGAAATATGCTCGGCAGGATGGGTGATGGCGGGCGTGTACAGCACCCGGGCGGTGCCTTGGGCGATATCGCCATAGATCCTGCCGGGTTTGACCGCGCTGTCGGTGCCGAACAGCGCCCACAGTTTTGGGCTTTGCGTCACGTTGCGGGCGCGATCGACGCCCCACATCAGGTCGGGAAACTCTTCATACTGCGCGAACACCAGGGCGGCGTTGCGCGGCCAGTTCGTGGTGCCCTCGGCCGCGAACGGCTTGCCGGTGGAAGAACCCTCCAGCACCATCGACTTGTAGTCGTCGGGCATCGCGGTCGCGGCCGCCAGCACGGCCCAGCCGCCCATCGAGTGGCCCTCAAGGCCGATATTTTTCTTGTCGACGATGGCGAGACTGCGCAGATACGCGAGCCCGTCCGGGCCGCCGAACCCGTTGGCGAAGGCCGGCCCATCGCTATAGCCGTGGCCGGTCTGGTCGAGCGCCAGCACCACATAGCCGCGGCGGGCAAATTCGATGGCAAACCCGTCCTGGGTTTCGCGCGAATTGATGTAGCCGTGAACCGCGAGAATGCCGGGGGCGGGGGTCTGCGCCGTCGCGTTGGGCGGGATGTAGAGCAGGGCGCTCATGGTGTTGCCCTTGGCGCCCTTGAAGCGGACATCCTGGATCTTGATGCCGCCGGAGGTCTGCGTGAGATGGGCGAGCAACCCGCCGGCCAGAATCAGAATCAGCCCGGCAATCGCCAGGGACCATCTACGGCGCATGGAAACCTCCCCTCCATCCCCAGCCGTTGAATCGGCCTTTTGGTCGCTTTGCTGCTTCTCTTTGCAGGTTCGTTTTGATTGTGATTGATAGCGTATCCGAAAGCCGAGCGCGCGCAAGCTGGTAATCCCGCAACGTCACGGCGAGGTTTCGAGCAAAATTCAGAAGCCGTCACTAAGCCAATAAATTCGCTTGAGAAATGATGCCGGACGGGCAATCGAATGTGCGCCGCCGGCAAGGCGCTGGATCAGGTTGTTCAGAACCTCATTCAAAATCTTCAGAAGTTGAATCAGAAAGTGAAGTGATGTCCGGATCGGGCACCGACAGGACCAAATCAGGCCGCGACTTCGCAGGCCCCGTTGTGATTTTGGTCGAGCCGCAGCTCGGCGAAAATATCGGCATGGCGGCCCGCGCCATGGGCAATTTTGCGCTCTCTCGCTTGCGGATCGTCAAGCCGCGCGACGGCTGGCCGAACGTCGCCGCGCAGCGCGCCGCCGCTGGCGCCGACCATATCCTGGAGGCAGGCCGAACTGTTCGACACGGTTCAGGCGGCGGTGGCCGACCTCGATTTGTTGTTCGCCACCACCGCCCGCGCGCATGACCAGGCCAAACCCGTGGTGGCGCCGGAGGGCGCGGCGCGGGAGATCACCGCCCACGTCGCCGGCGGCGGCAAGGCCGGCATCATGTTCGGCAGGGAGCGCGTCGGGGCTGGAGAACGACGAGGTCGCGCTCGCCAACCGTATCGTCACCTTTCCGGTCAATCCCGGCTTTGCCTCGCTCAATTTGGCGCAGGCGGTGCTGCTGATGGGCTATGAGTGGTTCAAGTTCGCCACCGCGGGCGGCCTGCCATTCGCGATGCCGGAACGCTCCGAGCGGGCCTCGCAGCACCAGATCGACGCTTTCTTTGAAAATCTGGTGCGCGAACTCGACAAGGTCGAATTTTTGCGGCCCGTCGAGAAGCGCGAGACCATGCTGGTGAACCTGCGCAACATCTTTACCCGGATGGATCCGACCAAGCAGGACATGCACACCCTGCACGGCGTGGTGATGGCCATTGCAGAGGGACGCAAGGGTCCGGCCAAAGGCGGCGTGCTCGATGGCGAGCAGGCGACACGGCTGCGGGCGCTGCTGGCCGAACACGCGCAGGGCACGCTCACGTCCGATAGCGGCACGGTGCGTGGGCTGGCGCGCATGCTGCGGCGAAATCCGACCGATGCCGAGCGCATCCTGTGGCAATCGCTGAGCCGCGACCGCCGCTTTGCCGGCCAGTTCAAGCGCCAGACCCCGGTCGGCCGCCACATTCCGGATTTTGTTTCGTTCGTGCACCGGATCGCGGTCGAACTGGTCAATCCCGGCGAGACGGACGTCATCGTCAGCGAACGCGCCGCCCGGCAGGCCTGGCTGGAAGCGCGCGGCTACAAGGTGATCAGCATGACGGTCGTCGACGTCGAGCGGGATCTGGAGACGGAGCTGGCGAAAGTGGAAGCGAGCTTGGCGAAGTAGAGTCGTCGTCGGCAAAGCGCAGCTTGCGCCGTGCCCACCATCGCACCGCATCATAATTTTATGATGGTGGGCACGCTGTCGCTTAACCACACCCCTACGGATCGTTCGACCGCCGACGCAACTGAACCGCCTCAGCTGCGCCGTCATGCGCTTCGGCTTCTTCACCTTCGCCGGCCCGAACAGATTCCCTGCCGCCATTCCCGCCATATCCGCTACCCCGGGATCGCGCGACACCATGGCGGCGACGATCGCGCCATCGATCAACAGCCCGAGCTGATGCGCCAGCACTGCCGGCTCGGCCGCACCCATTTCGCCGGCGAGCTTTTCGATGTGCCCAAGCACCACCTTCTTGTGCCGCATCGCGATGTTGCGGAACTGCTTTTGGTCCTTATCGTGTTCGCCGACCGCATTGATGAAGGGGCAGCCGTAAAATCGATCCTCGCCGAACCAGCTTTTCAGCGCCGGAAAGATTCGCGCGAGTTTGGTCTGCGCGTCGCCGCCGCCTTGTTCCATCGCGCCGATGAACCATTCCCGCCATTGCTTGCCTTCACTCTCCAGCACGGCATGCACGAGATTGGTTTTCGAGCCGAATAGTTTGTAGAGCGTGGTTTTTGCAGTGCCGGCTTCGTGGATGATGGCGTCGATGCCGGTGGCGTTGATGCCGTCCTTGCAAAACAAATGCGTCGCTGCGCTGAGCAAACGCCCGCGCGCCGACTCATCGTCGCCGGCAACGCGCGCCGCGGCAGACTTCTTCCTCGAAGCTGATTTGCCCATGCGCGTCAGTAAATCCGAGCGCGGCAAAATCATCAAGCCGCATTCTCCCGCTGCTCAAAAGAATCGCGGGCGCCGCGGCATTTGCATCGCGCTTGAGCAAATCGCGGCTGATCAATCTCGCGCCACTCCACGCTAAAGCCCTCCAGCGCTTCGCGTTTTGATTTCCCAGGATTCTGGCACGCTTCGTGCAGGAAACAGACCGTTCGGTATCCTAGCTCCAGGCGAGCTTGAAGGGAGAGAAACTGATGACCGCGGTCGCTCAAAAAACAGTGCTGACAGGCTGCCTTGCGCCCATCGACAAAGGCGGGCTCGAGCAACTGATCGCCAACGGCAAGGCCAATCCCAAGGTCATCAAGACCTTGAAGTGCAAGACGGTGGCCGAAGGAAAATTCCGCCACGCCAACTACATCCGCAACCTCGCGCCCTACATCGTCGACGAGCCGCCGGGATTATTGGGCGACGACACCGCGCCCAATCCGTCGGAGGCCTCGCTTGCCGCGCTCGGTTCCTGCCTCGCGGTCGGCCTGCATGCCAATGCCGTGCATCGCGGCTGGACCGTCAACAAGCTCGAACTCGAACTCGAGGGCGACCTCAACATAACAGCGGTGTGGGGCACCGGCGACGTCAGCGAAAAGCCGGTCGGCTTCACCGACGTCCGCGTCAAGGTCGACATGGAATGCGAGGGCATTCCGCAAAGCGAGATCGATGCGCTGGTCACCCACGTCAAGAAGTGGTCGCCGGTCGCCAACACCTTTACCCGGCCCGTCAATCTCGAGGTCGGCATCTAGCCAACGCGAAGCACAGGGTGCGGAGACGATCCATGGATTCACTGGCTTTATCGCGGGTCGAAGCTTTAGATCAGCCCGCACCTTCCATTGCCGACGAGGTCTCACGCATCGCGCGGCAGAAGCTGGCGCCGCTTGCAGCGGCGATCGACGCCGGCTCGGTCTACCCCGGCGAGTTGTTGCGTGACCTCGGCAAGGTCGGGACCTGGGGCAGCCATGTCCCGCTGGAGGGGCCCGCCGATCTGCGTTGTGCCATTCAGTCGATCGCCGCGCTCGGCGAAGTCTGCGGCGCCACCGCCTTCATGGCCTGGTGCCAGAATACGCTGGTCTGGTATGCCGCGAATTCGACCAACCTGAAGCTCGCCTCGCGTTTCGGCGACAGTTTTTCCAGCGGAAGGATTCTCGGCGGCACCGGGCTCTCGAACCCGATGAAAACCTTCTTCGGCATCGAAAAGTTCAAATTGAAGGGCCGTAAGGTCGAGGGCGGTTACATCGTCAAGGGCGCGCTGCCCTGGGTCTCGAACCTCGGCGCCGACCATTACTTCGGCACCATTTTTGAGCGCGAGGATGAACCCGGCGGCATTGTGATGTTCCTCGCCGACTGCTCCGACCCCGGAATCACGCTGCAACCGTGCAAGCCGTTCCTGGCGATGGATGGGACGGGGACTTTTGGCGTGCAGTTCCGCGACGTCTTCGTGCCCGATGACCTGATCCTCGCCGAACGCGCCGGTCCCTTCGTCAAGAAAATCCGCGCCGGCTTTATCCTGTTGCAGGTCGGCATGGGCCTTGGACTGATCCGAGACTGCATCAGCATCATGGACGAGGTCGATGCGCCGCTCGCCCACGTCAACCGCTTCCTGCCGCAACAGCCGCTGCAATTCCGCGAATTGCACGCCGAATTCGAAAAGGAGGCGATGGCGCTGGCGAGCGATCCCTATAATTCCGACGACAGCTATTGGCGCCGCGTCGTCGCGCTGCGCCTGCGCATTGGCGACGCCAGCGTCGCGGCTGCGCATGCGGCGATGCTCCATTGCGGCGCGCGCGGATATCTCAAGAGCCATCGCGCCCAGCGCCGGCTGCGCGAAGCCTATTTCGTCGCCATCGTGACGCCGGCCACAAAACAGCTTCGCAAGATGCTGGCGGAGTTTTGATCGACCCAACCTTCCACCACCAAAACAGGAGAGGCCTGCCATGACGGACGTTCTGATTTCTGCCGGCGAACTCACCGAACTCCTAAAGAAGGAGCCATGTGTCGTCATCGACACCCGCAATCCCGAGGCCTATGGCGCCGGTCACTTGCCGAATGCGGTGAACGTGCATGAGATCTTCACCTATCTTGCGACCTCGACGCCGGAAGGCATGGCGGAGCTCAAGACGAAATTCGCCGACGCCTTTGGTGGCGCCGGATTGTCCGGCAAGGAAACCGCCGTCATCTACGAACAGTCGATGAACTCCGGCTTTGGCCAGTCCTGCCGCGGCTATTACCTGCTCACCATGCTCGGCTATCCCAAGATCAAGGTGCTGCACGGCGGCTACGACGCCTGGGCGGCCGCAGGCTTGCCGGTGACCAAAGACGTGCCGTCACCGGTGAAGGCATCGTTCTCGATCGTCCCCGAGGCCGGCGACATCCTGATCGACGCCAAGACCATGCTGGCTGCGCTCGGCAAGCCCGGCATCGCGCTGCTCGACGTGCGCGACGTCGATGAATGGATCGGCGACAGCTCGTCGCCGTATGGCAAGGACTTCTGTCCGCGCAAGGGCCGCATCCCCGGCGCGGTCTGGCTGGAATGGTACCGCATGATGAAGCCGACCGCGGAAGGGCCGCGCTTCAAGTCGAAGGACGAAATTCTGGCGGAATGCGCCACCGTCGGCATTTCGCAGAACACGCCGGTCTATCTCTACTGCTTCAAGGGCGCGCGGGCCTCGAACACGTTCCTCGCGCTGAAGAACGCCGGCGTAAAGGACGTCCGGATGTATTTTGGCTCCTGGAACGAATGGTCGCGCGATCCCTCGTTGCCGATCGACGAAGGTCTGCCGACGGCGCCGCGCGCTACCAGCAAAGCGGCATAAGACATGCATGATCATCACCGTCCGGCCGCGACAAATCGGCCGGGCGGTGAATGAGTTTTTCGGCGGGCGGCGGAGCGAGGCTTCCGCCGCAGCCCGATATGACAAAGGGGCGCAGCATGTCCACCTTCGATGATCCCTTCGAATTCGAACCGAAAACTTTCCCGCGCGGGCTGTGTCTGTGGCCAGCATCGCTCCGTTGCCGAGCACGACCACGCCGAGCGCACGCTGCGCTGCGAGCCGGTAGCGCCGTCATCGAGCGAGGAAAAACGTTACGAGGGCGTCGTCGCATCGGCGGTGATGCGTGCGGTGTTTCCGCAAGATGCGGCGCGCCGCGCCTTCCTGAAATCGGTCGGTGCCGCCACTGCGCTCGCCGCGCTGTCGCAATTCTTTCCGCTCAAGACCGCGACCGAGGTGTTTGCGCAAGCCGGCACGCCCGAGAAGAAGGATCTGAAGGTCGGCTTCATCCCGATCACCTGCGCGACGCCGATCATCATGGGCGCGCCGATGGGGTTCTATGCCAAGCACGGTCTCAACGTCGAAGTGGTCAAGACCGCCGGTTGGGCCGTGATCCGCGACAAGACCATCAACAAGGAATACGACGCCTCCCACATGCTAGCGCCGATGCCGATCGCGATCACGCTGGGTCTTGGCGCCAACGCAATTCCCTTCACGGTGCCCGCGATCGAGAACATCAACGGGCAGGGCATCACGCTCGCGATGAAACACAAGGACAAGCGCGATCCGAAGGACTGGAAGGGCATGAAGTTCGCCATTCCCTTCGACTACTCCATGCACAATTATTTGCTGCGCTATTATCTCGCCGAGCACGGCCTCGATCCCGACGTCGATGTGCAGCTCCGGTCGGTGCCGCCGCCGGAGATGGTGGCCAATCTGCGCGCCGACAACATCGACGGCTTCCTTGCACCCGACAATATCTGCCAGCGCGCGATCTATGACGGCGTCGGCTTCCTGCACATCCTGTCCAAGGAGATCTGGGACGGGCATCCCTGCTGCACTTTTGCGGCGAGCCGCGAGTTCATCACGACGTCACCCAACAGCTTTGCGGCGCTGACACGCGCGATCGTCGATGCCACTGCCTACGCGTCGAAGGCCGAGAACAGGAAACAGATCGCGGAAGCGATCGCGCCCGCCAACTACATCAACGCGCCGGTGACGGTGCTGGAGCAGGTGCTGACAGGCACCTACGCCGATGGCCTCGGCGGTGTGAAGACGGACGCAAAGCGGGTCGATTTCGATCCGTTCCCCTGGCAGTCGTTTGCGGTGTGGATGCTGACGCAGATGAAGCGCTGGGGCCAGATCAAGGGCGATGTCGACTACAAGGCGGTCGCCGAACAGGTCTATCTTGCAACCGACACGAGAAAAGTCATGGCCGAGATGGGTCTGACGCCACCGTCGAGTTCGTACAAATCGTTCTCGGTGATGGGGAAGAGTTTTGATCCCGCCAAAGCCGGACGATTATCTCGCGAGCTTCAAAATCAGGAAGCAGGCCTCCTAGCCGCCATTCGCTAAAAACCCGCCTGCCGCGCGCGGGCGGGGGCCAGTCCCAGCGCTTTCATGCGGGACGCCAGCGTGGTTGGCTTGATGTCGAGCATCGCAGCCGCTCCGCCCGCGCCGAACACCTTTCCGTTGCACGCCGAGAGCGCCGCCAGAATGTTTGATCGTTCGAGGTCGCGCAACTCGGCTGTGGTCATGACCGCCGGCCGCGCCTCGGCATTTTGGCGGCCGGCACCTGGCGGCACGTGCGGCCCGGGGGCATCGGGCAGGTCGATCCGCAAGCGGCCGTTTTGCGCGAGGATCGCGGCGCGCTCGATCACGTTCTGCAATTCGCGGACGTTGCCGGGCCAGTCGTAGCGCGACAGCCGCCGCGCGTCGCCTTCGGACAGGCGCAAACCGGATTTCGGCTCCTTGCTTTCGCTCATCAGAAAGTGCTGGGCCAGCAGTGGGATGTCTTCGCGGCGGTCGCGCAGCGGCACGGACTCCACCGGAAACACGTTGAGGCGGAAATACAGATCCTCGCGAAACCGGCCGCGCTGCACTTCCTGCTTGAGGTCGCGGTTGGTGGCGGCGATCAGGCGAACGTCGACGGTGCGGGTGCGCTCTTCGCCGACGCGCTCAAAATTGCCTTCCTGCAGAACGCGCAAGCAGCTTGCCCTGCAGTTCCAGCGGAATCTCGCCGACCTCGTCGAGAAACAGCGTGCCGCCGTCGGCAAGCTCGAAGCGGCCGATGCGGTCGCGCACCGCGCCGGTGAAGGCGCCCTTGACATGGCCGAAGAATTCGCTCTCGAACAATTCGCGCGGAATGGCGGCGCAGTTGACGCGGATCAGCGGCCGGTCGCTGCGGCCAGAGGCCTCGTGAATGGCGCGGGCGATCAGTTCCTTGCCGGTGCCGGACTCGCCGGTGATCATTACCGCCGCAGTGGTCGGCGCCACCAGCTTGACCTGGCGCAGCGTCTTCTGGATCGCCTCGCTCTGGCCGATAATGCCGCGCGGATTGGTCTCGATGCGGATTTCTTCCTGCAGATACGCGTTTTCCAGTTCGAGCCGTTCGCGCAGGCGATCGACCTCGGTGAGCGCGGCGTGCAGTTTCTCGTCGGCCTCCCGCCGCTGGCTGACGTCGCGAAACACGATCACGGCGCCTACCACCACGCCGCGATCACGGATCGGCGTCGACGTATATTCGACCCACACCGGTGAGCGGTCCTTGCGCCAAAACACTTCGCCGTCGACCTTGTGCACGGCGCCGTCGCGGAACGCGGCATAGATCGGACAATCCTCATCCGGATAATGACTCCCGTCATGATGGCTGTGATGCACGATCGGATGGATTGCCTTGCCGACCAGCTCGTCGGCGGCCCAGCCCAGCATGCGCTCTGCCGCCGGATTGACGAAGGTGGTCTTTCCTTCCGCGTTCACGCCATAGATGCCTTCGCCGGCGGCGCGCAGGATCAACTGGTTCTCCCGCTCGATGTCCTGGAACACCCGTTCGACCCGTTGCCACGCAGCTAACCCGCCGCGCATGTGGTCCTCGGCGGTGGCGTCGACATAACGGCGGCGGCGCTGGTCGAGATCGCTGATGCTGAGCAGCATCAGCGAGCGGCCCTCATGCGGCAGCCGCGAGCCCGCATATTCCAGCCGCAGCGGCTGGCCGGTGGCGTGGCGCGGCGTCAGCGCATTGGTCCAGTAGGCGCCCTTGTCGAGCACGGCCTGGGTGAACACGATCAGCGCTGGCACTTGCCCGGCATGCAGCGCGCTGAGTTTGGTCTCGCGTAGCAGCGCGCGGTCGTAGCCAAGCAGGGCGCAGGCGGCGGGGTTGGCGTCGACAATCTGGTCGGTATCCGGATCGACCAGCAGCGTCGGCTCGACCAGGTAGTCGAAGGCAAGCGTACGTAGATCGACTTCGCGCAAAACCCCGGCAAATCCTTGTGGCGCGAACTCCATAGCGAAGAACTCCGAGAATTCGTAATTGAGTTACGAATTCTCGTATATCACGATTTTTCGTAGTTGGGAGTCAATTCATAAGCGCCTGCAGCGCTTGGCCAATCGCCATTTTGCTCACATGGCATGCTCCTTGCTCTATATGCCCTAACATTAGGCAGGAGGCATCATGTCCACCTTCGACAATCCCTTCGATTCCAACCGCCGGCTTCACGCGGGCGGTTGCAGTTGCGGCCGGCACGCCAGCGACGCCGAGCACGAGGCCGCCGCGCAACTGCAGATCCAGGCGTCGATCGAGAACGAAACCAGGCGCTACGAAGGCGTGGTCGCTTCCGCCGTGATGCGCGCGATGTTTCCGCAGGACGTGGCGCGTCGCGCCTTCCTGAAATCGGTCGGTGTCGCAACCGCCGTCGCCGCGCTCTCGCAGTTCTTCCCGCTGAAAACCGTGACCGAAGCGTTCGCCCAAGGGGGACCGCTGGAGAAAAAGGACCTCAAGGTCGGCTTCATCCCGATCACCTGCGCCACGCCGATCATCATGGCCGCTCCCATGGGCTTTTACGCCAAGAACGGCCTCAACGTCGAAGTGATCAAGACCGCCGGCTGGGCGGTCATTCGCGACAAGACCATCAACAAGGAATACGACGCGGCGCACATGCTCTCCCCGATGCCGCTTGCCATCACCATGGGGGTGGGCTCCAACCCGATCCCCTACACCATG